>NZ_FOCV01000114.1 GCF_900110205.1 Rhizobium tibeticum
CCATCGAGTGCCTCGAGCACGTAGAGAACACAGGCATCCTGAAAGGCCTCAATTTCGCTCAAAGCGGAGCTCTCGTACTTGACCAATTAGAGAACACTATCGGCGCAAAGGAGCCGTGCGGGGCTCAGCGTCAATTTCCGAGTAGCAACGAGCGGCTTTTTCCGCTGTGTGAGATTAGTATCCGGCCTTTCGCCAGCCGGCGGCAAGCGCCTCTTGCTCGGAACAGAACCAGCGCTCTCCATACTGCGGCGATATTTTCGTAGCCCCGTAATAATGCTGGTCCGGTACGTGATAGATGCGCTCGCCGGAAGTGACGCTGACGTTGCCTTTGATGGTGCAGGCCGTGCCTCGTTGGACGATCACTCCATTGTCGATGATCATCGGCTGTGTTGGTGCGGTAAGCGAATGCTTGATCGGAGCGGTTATGAACTCCGGCAACACGGTGTAGCCACCGGCTCCCAAGAATGCTGCTCCCGAACTCAACGCTACCAATGTTGGAAACTTCATGTCCCACCCCTAGAAAAATTCTCAGGGTTGTAACATGACGGGTTTTATCGGCCCGTATAACGGAAAGCTAAAATGCGCGGTATTGGCGGCGTGGAGCGATTGCCGCCACGCCCGACTACGAGCGTTCCCGGCATCGTCGCAAGAAGGTCGAGATGCTCTTCGCTCACCTGAAACGCAGTCTCCGGATGGCGCGTTTGAGGCTGCGAGGTCCGTGCGGTGCGCGAGACGAATTCCTGCTTGCAGCAGCCGCCAAAAGCTGGGGAGACTGGTGAAACTCAGACCACAAAGGTCGCCACACGGCGTCAGCGCCGTCTAAGAGCGGCATAAACCGATACCTTGCGCAGAGGCGCGGGGCAGATAACCCATAATTCCCCTGCCCAAAAAGCCAAAGCGGCCAGGTAAGCGGCTAATCTATCGAGTTTTTCGACGATATCGGCCCCCGAAGCGGACATTTGCGATCAAGTGAGTCAAAGGCTGCTTTGCGCCGCATCTCGGATGCTCACCGTTGGTCAGGCGATGCACTTCGGCCAACCTTGCCGCCCACGCGTCCCCGCTGAATGTCAAACCTTCCCCACCAACAGCGATCTGGTTGCCGAGAACGGTATTCGCTTCAGGAACGACGTTGAACGTCAATTGCGCCTGGGCCAAGCTGGCAAGGTGCGGATCAACCACGACGGAATGGCTCGAGATTCTGGTTCTGGAGTTAGAACCTCTTGGTAATGCCAAGCGCTAATAGCATTCTGAGCCGGCCTTGGCGGCTGTGTAGCTGGAGGAAGGATCTAACCGCCGTCGATCGCCTCGCCGATGCGGGCGATCGCCTGCTGATAGACACTCGCGGAGTTCCAGCCAGCGATGGCGCCCATGTTGTCCTGATAGCCCCCGCCGGCCCGCCAGCCGTGCGCCCTGAGGAAGTTGGCCGTGGACATCATCGCCGTGCTCTTGTCGCGCATGTTCCTGCTGCCGACGCCGTATTTCAGGACGTTCCCGGGCAGGAACCCTGTGTGGCCGATCTCGCCGTGCATGGCGCCGACCGAGCCGGCACTTAGCGCGCCGCCGTCGACTAGCTTGAGCGCCGCGATAGCATGCGGCGCAAAGAATTGCGGGCGGCGACAATCGTAGGCGAGCGTGACGATTGCCGAAACAGTGTTCTGGTTGCCCATGGAGGCACCGAAGCCGGTCTCCATACCCCAGATGGCGAGCAGCACCCCGGCGGGCACGCCGTAGTTGTGCTCGATGTTGTCGAAGAGTGCTCCATTCGATGACTTGAGCGAGCGGCCTTTGGAAATAATCGCGGACCCACCCCGTCGTCTCATAAAGTCGTCGACCGAGCCGCTGAAAGCCTTATTGACGGAGCGGTCGGCCTGGATGGTCCTTACGGCGTATTTCGCACTGGCAAGCGCTGCAAGGCCCTTCCCCTTGACGCCAGCGACCCTTGCCGTCTCGGCAAACTCCACCTTCCACTGTTCAAACCCGGCAGCGCTTTTGCCGCATGATGCCGCCTGAGCAACCCACGCTAGAAGGCAGAAGGCGAGGGCGCCTGCCGCAGCAATTAAACGTTTAGCAAAGAATGCCATATCGCTCTCCTAGTAGTCCGAACCACCATGCATCCGACCGCATGACGTCACTCGTTCACTTGCATAACCTACGGCCGCGTCGGAATTAACCAAGGAAGAGTGGCCGCCCGGCAATAACGGGCGACCCTTGCCGGTGGGACATCGCGCAGCTAAGTCGACGTTATCTCGTGATTACAATGTCATCACGGATCAGGCTCGACAGTTCACCTTCGTCGGTGACCCCGAGTTCGATCCACTGAAGCAAGCTTTTTGCCTTTCGGGTCGCTTCAACACTTCCCCTTGGATGGCCGTTCTCTGCACACCAGCATTCGAGGATGCGATCGATCATGTCGGTGACTTTCGATATTAGCACCGGTTTTGTTACCGCTGCATCTGTCCCTCTTTCCCGAACGTGGGGTCGAGCCTACGGGTGCCGGCGGAAGGAAGGCAATGCACTGTATATAAGAAATACCTTATGTGACAGCGTTGAAAACCCCCGTGTTGTAAAACGGCCATAGTAGTCAATTGGTTAGACTATTCGGTAGATGTTGGGGCGAATGCAAAATCCAATTGTCGCCGAGCTCCGCGAACGCGCTTAATCGCTGGCTGGGCAAATGACTTGACCGTCGCTCGCACTGATCTGGCGGCGTGGACGCACGCACTAACGCTGGCCGAGCAAAGCACCTGACCGCTCTGAACCGGGGATCTGCTGCGAGAGCCGTTTGGAAACGCTGTTGGAGAAATCAATTGTTCGCTCGACGCACCGAGTGAGAGAGGCCGTGCAGGCGCTTCTTTGTCGAGGATTGCTGTCAATGATATGATGCGTATCAGGCACGCAACTGAGAATTTTCGATGGCTAGCCTGCGGATAGACGTAATGAGAATGGTAAGGCGCAACAAGCTGGTCGGTATGTGGGCGGCGGAAAAACTGGCGCTCGCCGACGAAAATGCTAAAGCATACTCGGACGAGCTTGCAAGAGGGGCAGTCGACGTCAAGCGCAACGATATCCTTGCCATAATTCGAAGAGACTTCGACGCGGCAGGTGTGACTCAATCAAACGAAGATATTCTGGCTGTTATGAACCTCTGCTGGCTTGAGGCAGGAAATCAAACAGAGACGTCGGATGCCAGTGACGGTGCGCTTGTGCAGATTGCGCGCAACCTAGTGAAGTAAAGTCTGAATACACTCCACGCGCCAGAGGGAAACGGCAATTAAGGAAAGCTCTCCGTGTCCGAAGGCAGCCTGGAGATCAGGGCCCTGATTGAACGTGAGCGCGACGAACAGCCCACCTTTTCTTTGTTGGTAGAGACCGCGAGATAAGCTCCTTCATCGACAGGAGCGGAACGAATGGTTGGAGATCG
>NZ_FOCV01000059.1 GCF_900110205.1 Rhizobium tibeticum
ATCGCTGCCGTCAGAGACGTCTTGCCGTGGTCAACGTGGCCGATCGTGCCGATGTTAACGTGCGGCTTGTTGCGCTCAAACTTACTCTTTGCCATGTGGGCTCTCCACTCTTTTAAGGTCCCCTGAGGGATCTAATTCTTGTTATCGGTCAATTGGTATTCCGGTCACTTCTGACCGGAATACTTTGCCTGGATTTCCGTTGCGACGTTCGACGGGACCGGCGAATAGTGATCAAAGGTCATCGTGTACTGCGCGCGGCCCTGAGACATGGAGCGCAGGTTGTCGACGTACTTGAACATGTTCGCCAGCGGAACGTTCGCGTTGATGACAACCGCTACACCACGGCTTTCCTGGCCCTGGATCTGGCCACGACGTGAGTTCAGGTCGCCGATCACGTCACCGACGTAATCTTCAGGCGTTACGACTTCGACCTTCATCATCGGCTCGAGCAGCTGAGCGCCGGCCTTCTTGGCTGCTTCACGGAAGCAAGCACGCGAGGCGATTTCGAAGGCCAGAACCGACGAGTCGACGTCATGGAAGGCACCGTCGATGAGCGTCGCCTTGACGCCGAGCATCGGGAAGCCAGCCAGCGGGCCGGACGACAGAACGCTTTCGATCCCCTTCTGAACGCCCGGGATGTATTCCTTCGGAACAGCACCGCCGACGATCTTGGATTCGAACTTGAAGTCTTCGCCTTCCGGGTTCGGTTCGAAGACGATCTTGACGCGCGCGAACTGGCCGGTACCACCGGACTGCTTCTTGTGCGTATAGTCTTCCTCGTGCTGGCGCGTGATGGTTTCGCGGTAAGCAACCTGCGGAGCACCGACGTTTGCTTCAACCTTGAACTCGCGACGCATACGGTCGACGATGATGTCGAGGTGAAGCTCGCCCATGCCGGCGATGATCGTCTGGCCGGATTCCTGGTCGGTCTTAACGCGGAACGACGGGTCTTCAGCAGCCAGGCGGTTGAGCGCGAGGCCCATCTTCTCCTGGTCGCCCTTAGACTTCGGCTCGATCGCGATTTGGATAACCGGTTCAGGGAATTCCATGCGCTCGAGGATAACAGGCTTCAGCGGATCGCAGAGCGTGTCACCCGTGGTGGTTTCCTTGAGGCCGGCGAGAGCAACGATGTCGCCTGCGAAGGCTTCTTCGATGTCTTCGCGCGAGTTCGAGTGCATCTGCAGCATACGGCCGACACGCTCGCGCTTGTCCTTGACCGTGTTCAAAACCGACGAACCCTTTTCGAGCTTGCCTGAGTAGATGCGTGCGAAGGTCAGCGAACCGACGAAGGGGTCGTTCATGATCTTGAACGCGAGCATCGAAAGCGGCTCGGAATCGTCAGCATGACGTTCGATTTCGGCTTCCGTCTTGAAGTCGATGCCCTTGATCGCCGGAATGTCGAGCGGCGACGGCAGGTAATCGACAACGGCGTCGAGCAACGGCTGAACGCCCTTGTTCTTGAAGGCCGTGCCGCAGAACATCGGGTGGAACTTGACGTCGATCGTGCCGCGGCGAACGAGCGCACGGATCTGATCGTTGTCGGGCATGTTGCCTTCCAGGTAGGCTTCCATCGCAGCTTCGTCGATCTCGACAACGGTCTCGATCAGCTTTTCGCGATACTCTTCAGCCTTGGCCTTCAGGTCGTCCGGGATTTCGACGACGTCCCACTGGGCGCCGAGCGATTCGTCGCGCCAGACGAGAGCATTCATCTCGATCAGGTCGACAACACCCTTGAACTCTGTTTCTGCGCCGATCGGCAGCTGCATGACAACAGCAGTCGCACCGAGACGGGTCTTGATCATCTCAACCGAGCGGTAGAAGTCCGCGCCGGTCTTGTCCATCTTGTTGCAGAAGATCATGCGCGGAACGTTGTACTTCTCAGCCTGACGCCAGACGGTTTCCGTCTGCGGCTCTACGCCTGCGTTGGCATCGAGAAGAGCAATAGCACCGTCGAGAACGCGCAGCGAACGCTCGACTTCGATGGTGAAGTCGACGTGGCCGGGGGTGTCGATGATGTTGAAGCGGCGCGTCTTGCCGTCGCGACCCTTCCAGTAGGTCGTGGTCGCAGCGGAAGTGATCGTGATGCCACGCTCCTGCTCCTGCTCCATCCAGTCCATGGTGGCTGCGCCGTCGTGCACTTCACCGATCTTGTGCGACTTGCCGGTGTAATAAAGAATACGCTCGGTCGTCGTCGTCTTGCCGGCGTCAATGTGCGCCATGATACCGAAATTTCGGTAGTCTTCGATTTTATATTCGCGAGCCATTGTGGACTGCCTTTCGAACCCGTTCGGGATTACCAGCGATAATGCGAGAACGCACGGTTGGCATCAGCCATCTTATGCGTGTCTTCGCGCTTCTTGACCGCGGAACCACGGTTGTTGGATGCATCGAGAAGCTCGCCCGACAGTCGGTCGACCATGGTCGTTTCGTTGCGCTTGCGCGCAGCAGCGATCAGCCAGCGGATGGCCAGGGCCTGACGGCGCTCCGGACGAACGTCGACCGGAACCTGATAGGTAGCACCACCAACGCGGCGCGAACGGACTTCAACGTGCGGAGCAACGTTGTCCAGAGCCTGATGGAACACGCCGAGCGGCTCCTGCTTGGACTTGCCCTGTACGGAGTCAAATGCGCC
This sequence comes from Rhizobium tibeticum, assembly GCF_900110205.1. GTDB lineage: Bacteria > Pseudomonadota > Alphaproteobacteria > Rhizobiales > Rhizobiaceae > Rhizobium > Rhizobium tibeticum. The sequence continues at coordinate 2,633 of NZ_FOCV01000059.1, forward strand.
GTAGACAATGCTTTCAGCGACGGACTTCTTGCCGTCAAGCATGATGGCATTCATGAACTTGGTGACGATGAGATCGCCGAACTTCGGGTCCGGGTTGATCTCGCGCTTTTCTGCTCTGTGACGTCTGGACATACTTCTCGTCTCTTAACCGTTAAGGCGCTTTATCACGCGGAGGACCTCACGCAGCGCCGGATTTCTTGAAATCCGAATTACTTCGGACGCTTCGCACCGTACTTCGAACGGCGCTGCTTGCGGTTCTTGACACCCTGGGTATCGAGAACGCCGCGGATGATGTGGTAACGGACACCCGGAAGGTCCTTAACGCGGCCGCCACGGATCATGACGACAGAGTGTTCCTGAAGGTTGTGACCTTCGCCGGGAATGTACCCAATGACTTCGAAGCCGTTGGTCAGACGGATCTTTGCGACCTTACGGAGAGCCGAGTTCGGCTTCTTCGGCGTCGTCGTGTAGACGCGGGTGCAAACGCCGCGCTTCTGCGGGTTTTCCTGCAGGGCAGGAACCTTATTACGCTTTACGTTCGCCTGACGCGGCTTGCGGATAAGCTGGTTTACGGTAGGCATTCAACCATCCCTTACGTTTATATCTCAATCCCTTGCGGGCGTAACTCGCGCCGTCTCCGGCAAGATCACACGCTTGTCTCAATGCGCAAAACGTGGCCCGATCCGCTTTCGCAGATGGACCACAGAGAGCAGAGGACGCAAAAGACATGCGTCGTGCGTGCAGGCATCATATCTTCAACGTGCGTTTCGGACCTTGTTTGAGGTGATCTCCGGAGCGCGTCGCCCCGAATGGCCATGCCTCACATGGGTCCGGATGGCGCGGGTACTACTGGTTTCCCGTCGTCTCGTCAAGGCCTCAAGAAATAAACTTCGGCCAAACGCCTTGAAACCGGGTCATTCCGCGCTCTTTTGGCGCTTCTAGGCGAATTCACTGCGGCGCGGCAAGATAAACTTGAGCATCGCAACAAAAAGCGGCTATGGAATCACCGATCGCAGACGCTAAGCGCATGAAATCAGATTCAAATCTCGAATCGAAGGACATCCGATGATTACTGCCCCCGACAACGACAACAATTCCGAAGGCCCGATGGTCTTCATTATCATCGGCAAGGGCTATCAGTCCGATGACAGCGAGGGCGTCGACCTCCACATCATGCTCAAGGCCGCCGATGACGACAGCGCCGTGCGCGAGGCCCTGAACGCACTGGCCGAGGAAGGCTTCATCGAGGCAGATCTCGACCAGATCGGCATGCTGACCGAGGTGCCGGAAGAGGAGCCGCACGCCTCCGCTTACCAGGGCGCCGTCGACGGCGAAGTGGCGATCATCCGCTTCAACTGAGACCCGATGAAGCCGAATGCGCTCAAGGTGCTGTTCTATGCCACTTGGCGCGACAGGCTACTGGTTTTCGATGAGCCCGACTTTCCCGAGGTCGAGCTTCAGGTTCCCGGCGGTACGGTTGAGGCCGGCGAAGATGTCGGCGCCGCGGCACTTCGGGAATTCTCGGAAGAGACCGGGATCCTGCCCGCAACTCGCCTCGCCCCGCTCGCCGTCCATGACTATCGCTTTTCCAAAGACGGTACCGAAACTTGCCACCGGCGGCACTACTTCCACATTCCCCTCGAAGGTAAGCGGCCCGCCACCTGGCTGCACCAGGAAATGACGCCGTTCAGCGGCGGAGGGCCAATCCTGTTCCGTTTCTTCTGGCTCAGCTTCGACAACGCCCGCAAACGGCTCGGCTACGGCATGGAGCATGGATTGCCGCTGCTTGGCTGAGCCTCTCAGCCGTAATAACGAACCAAAAACGAAAGCCGCCCGGATCGCTCCGGGCGGCTTTCCAATTCTGAGAACCAAACTGCCGATTATTCGGCAGCCGGCGCGCTCTCGCCTGCGAGATCCTGCAGCATCGGGGTGGCGACATCGGCGCCCGTGCCCTTGCGGCGTTCTTCGAGAATCATCTCGTCGCGCGACGTCGCGATGCGGCGGATCTGGGTCATCGTGCCACCGGTACCGGCCGGGATCAGGCGGCCGACGATGACGTTTTCCTTCAGACCCTGCAGGCCGTCGGTCTTGCCGGCGATGGCAGCCTCCGTCAGCACCTTCGTCGTTTCCTGGAAGGACGCGGCGGAGATGAAGGACGGGGTCTGCAGCGACGCCTTGGTGATGCCGAGCAGAACCGGATCGCCATAAGCAGGCTTCTTGCCCTGTTCGATCAGCGCATCGTTGACGTCTTCGAGCTCGATACGGTCGACGTTGTCACCGACGATGTAGGTCGAGTCGCCTGCATCGGTGATTTCCACCTTCTGCAGCATCTGACGGACAATCACTTCGATGTGCTTGTCGTTGATGACAACGCCCTGCAGGCGATAGACTTCCTGGATTTCGTTGACCAGGTACGAAGCCAGAGCTTCGACGCCCTTGATCGCCAGGATGTCGTGCGGAGCCGGGTTACCGTCGAGGATGTAGTCACCCTTCTCGATATAGTCGCCTTCCTGAAGGTGGAAGGGCTTGCCCTTCGGGATCAGGTATTCGACCGGCTCGACACCGTCTTCCGCCGGCTCGATGATGACGCGACGCTTGTTCTTGTAGTCGCGGCCGAGGCGGATCGTACCATCGATCTCTGCGATGATGGCGTGGTCCTTCGGACGACGAGCTTCGAACAGTTCGGCAACGCGCGGCAGACCACCGGTGATGTCCTTGGTCTTGGCGCTTTCGAGCGGCGAACGTGCAAGCACGTCACCCTGCGACACCTTCGTGCCCGGCTCGACCGACAGGATCGCATCGACCGAAAGCAGGAAGCGAGCGTCACCACCACGGGACAGCTTCATGACATTGCCGCTGGCGTCCTTGATGACGATAGCCGGCTTGAGGTCCGAACCACGCGGGGTCGAACGCCAGTCGATAACCTGACGCTTGGTGATGCCCGTGGATTCATCGGTCGCTTCAAGAACCGAGAGACCGTCGACAACGTCTTCGAACTGAACGGTACCGGCTACTTCCGTCATCATCGGACGGGTGTAGGGGTCCCACTCTGCCAGACGCTGGCCGCGCTTGACCTTGTCGCCTTCGTCGACGTGCAGCTTCGAACCGTAGGCCACACGCTGTGAGGAGCGCTCGACACCACGTTCGTCCAGGATCTGGACGGTCATGTTGCGGCCCATAGCAACGAGGTTGCCATCCGAGTTGCGTAGCAGGTTGCGGTTCTTGATCTGAACCGTACCTTCATACGAAGCTTCCAGGAACGACTGGTCGACCACGGTTGCCGTGCCACCAAGGTGGAACGTACGCATGGTGAGCTGCGTGCCCGGCTCGCCGATCGACTGAGCAGCGATAACACCGACCGCTTCGCCCATATTGACAGGCGTGCCGCGTGCAAGGTCACGACCGTAGCAGACCGCGCAAACGCCGGTCTGGATTTCGCAGGTCAGGGCCGAACGGATGCGGATCGACTGGATACCAGCCTTTTCGATCTCGATGACATCGGGTTCGAGGATCATCTTGCCGGCGTCAACGAGGCGCTCACCCGTAACCGGATGATCGATATCGTCGAGAGCCGTACGACCGAGAATACGGGCGCCGAGCGAGGCAACGACCTGACCGGCATCGACGATGGCAGTCATGGTGAGGCCGGTATCGGTACCGCAATCGACCGAGTTGACGATGCAATCCTGGGCGACGTCGACGAGACGGCGTGTCAGGTAACCGGAGTTCGCGGTCTTCAAGGCGGTGTCTGCGAGACCCTTACGGGCACCGTGCGTCGAGTTGAAGTACTCGTTGACGGTCAGGCCTTCCTTGAAGTTCGACGTGATCGGCGTTTCGATGATTTCGCCCGACGGCTTGGCCATGAGGCCGCGCATGCCGCCCAGCTGACGCATCTGGTTCGGAGAACCACGGGCGCCGGAGTGCGACATCATGTAGATGGCGTTCATGGGTTTCTGACGACCGGTGGTCTTGTCGAATTCGACGGCTTTGATGCGCGCCATCATGTCTTCGGCGACCTTCTCGGTGGCCTTGCCCCAGGCGTCGACGACCTTGTTGTACTTTTCGCCCTGGGTGATCAGGCCGTCATTGTACTGCTGTTCGTATTCCTTCACCAGGTTTTCGGTATCACCGACGATCTTCGCCTTGGTTTCCGGGATGACCATGTCGTCCTTGCCGAACGAAATGCCGGCGCGGCACGCATGGCTGAAGCCGAGCTGCATGATACGGTCGCAGAAAATGACCGTGTCCTTCTGGCCGCAATGACGGTAGACCGCGTCGATCATCTTCGAGATGTTCTTCTTGGTCATTTCCTGGTTGCAGATGTCGAAGGTCACCTTGCCGTTCTTCGGCAGAAGTTCGCCAATGAGCAGACGGCCCGGCGTCGTTTCGTAGATCTTCGAATACGGCTTGCCGTCCTCGCCGACCGACTTGAAGCGACCGCGGATCTTGGTGTGCAGCGTCACGACCTTGGTCTCGAGCGCATGATGCAGTTCGCCGAGATCGGAGAAGGCCATGCCTTCGCCCGGCTCGTTCTGGTTCATGATCGAGAGGTAATAGAGGCCGAGAACCATGTCCTGCGACGGAACGATGATCGGTGCACCGTTTGCCGGGTGCAGGATGTTGTTCGTCGACATCATCAAAACGCGGGCTTCGAGCTGGGCTTCGAGCGACAGCGGCACGTGAACGGCCATCTGGTCGCCGTCGAAGTCGGCGTTGAATGCCGTGCAGACGAGCGGGTGCAGCTGGATAGCCTTGCCTTCGACCAGGGTAGGTTCGAAGGCCTGGATGCCCAGGCGGTGCAGCGTCGGCGCGCGGTTCAGGAGAACCGGATGCTCGCGGATGACCTCGTCGAGGATATCCCAAACCTCAGGCTTTTCCTTTTCCACCAGCTTCTTGGCCTGCTTGACGGTCGAGGAGTAACCCTTGGCGTCGAGGCGGGCATAGATGAACGGCTTGAAGAGCTCGAGCGCCATCTTCTTCGGAAGACCGCACTGATGCAGCTTCAGTTCCGGACCGGTCACGATGACCGAACGGCCGGAGTAGTCGACGCGCTTGCCGAGCAAGTTCTGACGGAAGCGGCCCTGCTTGCCCTTGAGCATGTCGGACAGCGACTTCAGCGGACGCTTGTTGGCGCCCGTGATAACGCGGCCACGGCGGCCGTTGTCGAACAGCGCGTCCACAGATTCCTGCAGCATGCGCTTTTCGTTGCGGATGATGATGCCCGGAGCGCGCAGTTCGATCAGGCGCTTCAGACGGTTGTTACGGTTGATGACGCGGCGGTAGAGATCGTTGAGGTCCGACGTCGCGAAACGACCGCCATCAAGCGGAACGAGCGGGCGCAGGTCCGGCGGGATCACCGGAACGACCTTCATGATCATCCATTCCGGGCGGTTGCCCGACTCCATGAAGTTCTCGACGATCTTCAGGCGCTTCATCAGCTTCTTCTGCTTGAGATCCGACGTCGTGTCGGCAAGCTCGGAGCGCAGATCGCCAGCGATCTTCTCGAGGTTCATCGAGGCCAGCATCTCGTAGATGGCCTCAGCGCCGATCATGGCCGTGAACTGGTCTTCGCCGTATTCGTCGACGGCCAGCATGTACTCTTCTTCCGAGAGGAGCTGGTGCTCCTTGAGGGCGGTGAGGCCCGGCTCGGTGACGATGTAGTTTTCGAAGTAGAGAACGCGCTCTACATCCTTCAGCGTCATGTCGAGCAGCGTCGAGATGCGGCTCGGCAGCGACTTCAGGAACCAGATGTGGGCAACGGGAGCCGCGAGCTCGATGTGGCCCATGCGCTCACGGCGAACGCGCGACAGCGTGACTTCGACGCCGCACTTTTCGCAGATGATGCCCTTGTACTTCATGCGCTTGTACTTTCCGCACAGGCACTCGTAGTCCTTGATCGGTCCGAAGATGCGCGCGCAGAAGAGACCGTCGCGTTCCGGCTTGAACGTGCGGTAGTTGATGGTTTCCGGCTTCTTGATCTCACCATAAGACCAGGAAAGAATCTTCTCCGGAGAAGCAATCGAAATCCGGATGGAATCGAAGTTCTGTGCAGGCACCTGCGGATTGAAAAGATTCATGACCTCTTGGTTCATGCCTGTCTCCTTCATGGGCGGATGCGCCCTTAGCTTGCATGGACGGCGGCAAATCCCGGGTGCCGCGCCAACGCTCAAAACGACAATAACCGCAGAATGCGGCGAAATCGTCCCTGCCCGGCCGACACGTACGGGGCCAGAGCGGGAACGGTGTGCGCTGCGTTACAGCGCACACCCTATCAGTGGTTACTCGGCGGCGTCCGGCAACTGGCCGGCCTGCTGCTCGTCGACCTTCGAATTCTCGAGTTCGACAGAGAGACCGAGCGAGCGCATTTCCTTGACGAGAACGTTGAAGCTTTCCGGAATACCGGCTTCGAACGTATCGTCGCCACGGACGATGGCTTCGTAGACCTTGGTACGGCCGGCGACGTCGTCCGACTTCACCGTCAGCATTTCCTGCAGCGTGTAGGCTGCACCGTATGCTTCCAGAGCCCAGACTTCCATTTCGCCGAAGCGCTGACCGCCGAACTGCGCCTTGCCGCCCAGCGGCTGCTGGGTAACGAGCGAGTAAGGACCGATCGAACGGGCGTGGATCTTGTCGTCGACAAGGTGGTTCAGCTTCAGCATGTAGATGTAGCCAACCGTGACCTGGCGGTCGAACTGCTCACCGGTACGGCCGTCGTACAGCGTCGACTGACCGCTTTCCTTGAGACCAGCCAGAGCCAGCATCTCGTTGACGTCACCTTCATGAGCACCATCGAAGACCGGCGTTGCAATCGAAACGCCGCGCTTCCACTGGTCAGCCAGACGCAGGACCGAGTCATCGTCGAAGTCCTTGACCTGTTCGGCCTTCGGACCGTCGCCGACAACGTCGCCGATCGTCTTGCGCAGTGGCTCGATGTTGCCGCTTGCCCTGTAGGCTTCCAGCATGTCGCCGATCTGGCGGCCCATACCGGCGCATGCCCAACCAAGGTGGGTCTCGAGGATCTGACCGACGTTCATGCGCGAAGGCACGCCGAGCGGGTTCAGAACGACGTCGACGTGCGTGCCATCTTCCAGGAACGGCATGTCCTCGACCGGAACGATGCGCGAAACGACACCCTTGTTGCCGTGACGGCCGGCCATCTTGTCGCCTGGCTGGATCTTGCGCTTCACAGCAACGAAGACCTTAACCATCTTCATGACGCCCGGAGGCATTTCGTCGCCGCGCTGGACCTTTTCGACCTTGTCCATGAAGCGCTGCTCAAGGCGCGACTTGGATTCGTCGTACTGGCCACGTAGAGCTTCGAGTTCGCCCTGGACCTTCTCGTCTTCGACCGCGAACATCCACCACTGCGAGCGCGGGTATTCGGAGACGACCGCGTTTGCCAGCTCGGTGCCCTTCTTGAAGCCCTTCGGGCCCGCAATGGCGACCTGGCCACGCAGCATGTCGACCAGACGACCGTAGACGTTACGGTCGAGGATCGCCTGCTCGTCGTCGCGGTCCTTTGCAAGACGCTCGATCTCTTCGCGCTCGATCGCCATCGCGCGCTCGTCCTTCTCAACGCCATGGCGATTGAAGACGCGCACTTCGACGATTGTGCCGTAGGTGCCGGGCGGCATGCGCATGGAGGTATCGCGAACGTCCGAAGCCTTCTCACCGAAGATGGCGCGCAGAAGTTTTTCTTCCGGCGTCATCGGGCTTTCGCCCTTCGGCGTGATCTTGCCGACGAGGATATCGCCCGGCTGAACTTCGGCGCCAATGTAGACGATACCGGCTTCGTCGAGGTTCTTCAGTGCTTCTTCCGAAACGTTCGGAATGTCGCGCGTGATTTCTTCCGGACCAAGCTTGGTGTCACGCGCCATCACTTCGAATTCTTCGATGTGGATGGAGGTGAACACGTCGTCGGCAACGATACGCTCGGAGAGCAGGATCGAGTCTTCGTAGTTGTAACCGTTCCACGGCATGAACGCGACGAGCGCGTTGCGGCCGAGTGCCAGATCGCCCAGGTCCGTCGAAGGACCGTCGGCGAGGATGTCGCCGCGGTTGACCTCGTCACCGACGGTGACCAGCGGGCGCTGGTTAACGCAGGTATTCTGGTTCGAACGCTGGAACTTCTGCAGGCGGTAGATATCGACGCCGGACTTGCCAGCTTCGAGGTCTTCCGTCGCACGGATAACGATACGCGTCGCGTCGACCTGGTCGACAACACCGCCACGGCGGGCGCCGATAGCAGCACCGGAGTCGCGGGCGACGACCGGCTCCATGCCGGTGCCGACGAACGGAGCTTCAGCGCGCAGCAGCGGCACGGCCTGACGCTGCATGTTCGAGCCCATGAGAGCGCGGTTGGCGTCGTCGTTTTCCAGGAACGGGATGAGAGCAGCAGCAACCGAAACGACCTGCTTGGGCGAGACGTCCATCAGGTTCATACTGTCGCGCGGTGCGAGCATGACTTCGCCGGCGTGACGGCAGACGACGAATTCGTCGGTGAAGGAACCGTCGGTGCCGAGCTCGGCGTTCGCCTGCGCGACGTAGTACTTCGCTTCTTCCATGGCAGAGAGGTAAAGAACGTCGTTCGTCACCTTGCCATCAACGATGCGGCGGTACGGGCTTTCGATGAAGCCGTACTTGTTCACGCGGGCGAAGGTCGCAAGCGAGTTGATCAGACCGATGTTCGGGCCTTCCGGCGTTTCGATCGGGCAAATGCGGCCGTAGTGGGTCGGGTGAACGTCGCGGACTTCGAAGCCTGCGCGCTCGCGGGTCAGACCACCTGGGCCAAGAGCCGATAGACGGCGCTTGTGGGTGATTTCCGAAAGCGGGTTCACCTGGTCCATGAACTGCGACAGCTGCGAGGAGCCGAAGAATTCACGAACGGCAGCAGCTGCCGGCTTCGCGTTGATCAGATCCTGCGGCATGACCGTGTCGATTTCGATCGAGGACATACGTTCCTTGATCGCACGCTCCATGCGGAGCAGACCGAGCCGGTACTGGTTTTCCATCAATTCGCCGACGGAGCGAACACGACGGTTGCCGAGGTTGTCGATGTCGTCGATTTCGCCCTTGCCGTCGCGCAGTTCGACCAGCATCTTGACCACGGCCAGGATGTCGTCCTTGCGCAAGATGCGGACGGTGTCTTCGACGTCGAGATCAAGACGCATGTTCATCTTCACGCGGCCGACGGCGGAGAGGTCGTACCGCTCCGCATCGAAGAACAGCGAGTTGAACATGGCTTCGGCCGAGTCCATTGTGGGCGGTTCACCCGGACGCATGACGCGGTAGATGTCGAACAAAGCGTCCTGGCGGTGCTCGTTCTTGTCGGCCGTCAGCGTGTTGCGGATATAGGCGCCGACATTGATGTGGTCGATGCCCAGAACCGGGATCTCGTCGAAACCGTTCTGCAGGATGACAGGCAGCGTCTTCTCGTCGATCTCGTCGCCGGCCTCGAGGTAGATTTCACCCGTCGAGTAGTTGACGATGTCTTCGGCGAGGTAGTTGCCGTACAGATCTTCGTCCGTTGCCTTCAGAGCCTTCAGGCCCTTGTCAGCGAGCTGGCGGAGCAGACGCGGGGTCAGCTTCTTGCCGGCTTCGACGACGACTTCGCCGGTATCGGCGTCGACCATTTCGGTGATCGCCTTGGCACCCTTGAGGGTCTCAGGCGTAAACGGAATACGCCAGCCCTTGCCATCGCGCTGATAGTCTGACTTCGTGTAGAAGGTCGACAGAATTTCTTCACCGTCCATGCCGAGCGCCATCAGCAGCGAGGTCACGGGGATCTTGCGGCGGCGGTCGATACGGGCATAGACGATGTCCTTGGCGTCGAACTCGATGTCGAGCCAGGAACCGCGATACGGGATCACGCGGGCAGCGAAGAGCAGCTTGCCGGAAGAATGGCTCTTGCCCTTGTCGTGATCGAAGAAGACGCCCGGCGAACGGTGCATCTGAGACACGATAACGCGCTCGGTGCCGTTGACAATGAACGTACCGTTGTTGGTCATGAGCGGCATGTCGCCCATGTAGACCGACTGTTCCTTGATGTCCTTGATGGACTTCGCGCCCGTATCTTCATCGATATCGAACACGATCAGGCGGAGAGTAACCTTCAGCGGCGCGGCGTAGGTGAGGTCGCGCTGGCGGCATTCATCAACGTCGAACTTCGGCGGTTCGAACTCATAGGACACGAACTCCAGCATCGAAGCGCCGGAGAAATCCGTGATCGGGAAAACGGACTTGAAGACAGCTTGAAGGCCCTCGTCAGGGCGACCGCCCTTGGGCTCTTCAACCATCAGGAATTGATCATACGATGCCTTCTGAACCTCGATGAGGTTCGGCATTTCTGCGACTTCTGGGATCTTACCGAAAAACTTGCGTACGCGCCTACGACCATTGAATGAAAGGGTCTGAGCCATCGTCGCTCCTTCAAAATTGCATCCGGGCCTGCAACGGACGGGAACCGATGGCCAGTCGACCCCGTCAATCAATGGGTAGTTCAATCTCGTCTCACTTCCCGAAATGCGAGGCCGGATTGCCTGCGCGTCTCGGTTCGAGACCATCCTCTTGAAGAACCCATTACCCAAAAGCCGTTTTCACGCGGCTTTTGGGTAATTCGTTCGACAAACGGCAAATGGGAGGCGGGAAACCCCACCTCCCAGATGCAGTTCAAGATTACTTAACGTCGACCTTGGCGCCGGCGTCTTCAAGCTTCTTCTTGATGTCAGCAGCTTCAGCCTTGGAAACGGCTTCCTTGACAGCCTTCGGAGCGCCTTCGACGAGGTCCTTGGCTTCCTTGAGGCCGAGGCCGGTGATGGCGCGGACTTCCTTGATGACGTTGATCTTGTTTGCGCCGGCATCCGTGAGGATGACGTCGAACTCGGTCTTTTCTTCTTCAACGACAGCAGCAGCACCACCGCCAGCAGCAGCAGCAACAGCTACCGGAGCAGCAGCGGAAACGCCCCACTTTTCTTCGAGAAGCTTCGACAGTTCTGCAGCTTCCAGAACGGTCAGCGAGGAGAGGTCGTCTACGATCTTTGCGAGATCAGCCATGTTATCAGTTCCTTTTGTTCGGTTCGAACCGGTGTTTTATAAACAGCAAAAAACCGCCTTATGCGGCTTCGTCCTTCTTGGCGTAAGCCGAGAACACGCGAGCAAGCTGGCTTGCCGGTGCTGCAACAACGCCTGCGATGCGGGTAGCCGGAGTCTGGATCATGCCCAGCAGCTTCGCGCGCAGTTCGTCCAACGACGGCAGGGTCGCAAGCGACTTGACTGCATCGGCATTGAGCGTGGTTGTTCCCATGGCGCCGCCCAGTACAACGATCTTGTCGTTGCCCTTGGCGAAATCCACGACGACTTTCGGAGCGGTGATCGGATCAGTGCTGTATGCAATCAGCGTCTGACCGGTGAAGAGATTGGAAATCCCTTCCGCTTCCGTACCCTGAAGGGCGATCTTGGCCAGGCGGTTCTTCGCGACTTTGACGGTGCCGCCAGCAGCGCGCATCTTCGAACGGAAGTCGTTCATCTGCGCGACTGTAGCACCAGCATAGTGGGCCACGACAACCGAGCCCGAAGCCTTGAAGACTTCGTTCAGTTCCGTGACGAATTCGCGTTTTTCCGCTCTTTCCACTGCCTATCTCCAGTTGGCAGGACCTTTTGACGGGGCCTACCGGGTTGCCTTTGCCTCCTGGGATCAGAAGAGATCCCAAGCGACGCTTGAGGATCCTGTCCCCTCGCGCTTCGCGCCAAAGAAAGGCCGAAGGCACAAGGCATCCAAGGCTCGAACCAAATTCCTAGAAGTAGCACTTCATGCAATTCGGGTCTTACCCGTCTCATGCAGGCGAAGTGATTAAGGGAAAACCACCTGCAATCTCGGACAGGATTCCGGATTTCTCCGGAATATTCCGGCCCCTTGCGAGGCCGGAATTCATGAACCGGGCCGAAGCCCGGCGAAACTTATTTAAGCAGCCGTAACGGACGACGGGTCGATCTTGACGCCCGGGCCCATGGTCGAAGAGATCGCTACGCGCTTGACGTAGTTGCCCTTGGCGCCTGTCGGCTTAGCCTTGATGACCGCATCAGCGAAGGCACGGATGTTTTCTTCCAGCGCCTTGGCGTCGAAAGAGGCCTTGCCAATGCCGGCGTGAACGATACCGGCCTTTTCAACGCGGAACTCAACAGCGCCGCCCTTAGATGCCTTAACGGCACCAGCGACGTCCATCGTAACCGTACCAACCTTCGGGTTCGGCATCATCCCACGCGGGCCGAGAACCTTACCGAGGCGGCCGACGAGCGGCATCATGTCCGGCGTCGCGATGCAGCGATCGAAATCGATCTTGCCGCCCTGGACGATTTCGACGAGCTCTTCAGCACCGACGACATCTGCGCCAGCTGCCTTGGCTTCGTCAGCCTTGGCGCCACGAGCGAAGACAGCAACGCGAACGTCGCGGCCCGTGCCGTTCGGTAGGTTGACAACGCCGCGGACCATTTGGTCTGCGTGACGCGGATCAACGCCGAGGTTCATAGCGACTTCGATGGTCTCATCGAACTTCGCAACCGCGCGCTCCTTGACCATACCGATTGCAAGGTTCAGAGCGTAGAGCTTTGTGGGATCAACACCTTCGTTGATCTTCTTGGTGCGCTTGCCAGCCATGGTCTTATCCTACCACTTCCAGGCCCATGGCGCGGGCAGAGCCCTCGATCATCGCCATTGCACCTTCGATATCCGCTGCGTTCAGATCCTTCATCTTGGCTTCTGCGATCGACTTGATCTGAGCCTTGGTGAGCTTGCCGGCGGTAGCGCCCTTGCCAGGCGTCTTCGAACCGGACGTGATCTTCGCTTCCTTCTTCAGCCAGTAGCTGACGGGCGGCTGCTTCATCGCGAAGGTGAAGGACTTGTCCTGGTAGTAGGTGATGACGACCGGGATCGGCATACCCTTTTCCATTTCCTGCGTAGCGGCATTGAACGCCTTGCAGAATTCCATAATGTTAATGCCACGCTGACCAAGCGCCGGACCAATCGGCGGGGACGGATTTGCCGATCCTGCCTTGACCTGAAGCTTGAGCTGGCCTGCAACTTTCTTAGCCATATCTCTCTGCCTTTCATTGGTGACCGGTTGCCCGGCCAGTGATGCCGGATTTCTCCGGCGGCTGCGGTTGCGTGGTGCGGATCACAGGGTCCGGCTAAGACCCCTCACCTCCCACGCGGTTCGCGGCTCACACCGCGCCCGCTCAGACCTTTTCGACCTGAGCGTATTCCAGCTCGACCGGCGTAGCGCGGCCGAAGATCGACACTTCAACCTTCAGGCGCGAACGCTCTTCGTCCACATCCTGAACCGTGCCGTTGAACGAAGCGAACGGACCGTCCGAAACGCGGACCTGCTCGCCAATCTCGAAGGTAACGGACGCCTTCGGCCGCTCGACGCCTTCCTGAACCTGGCCGAGAATTCGCTCGGCTTCATAATCCGGAATCGGAACGGGCTTATTGTCGGAGCCGAGGAAACCAGTAACCTTCGGCGTATTCTTAATGAGGTGGTAGGCTTCGTCCGTGAGATTGGCACGAACGAGAACGTAGCCCGGGAAGAACTTGCGCTCGGAATCGACCTTGCGGCCGCGACGCACTTCAACCACCTTTTCAGTCGGTACGAGGATCTTTTCAAAAAGATGCTCGAGTCCCTTCTGCCTGGCCTTCTCCTCGATGGATTCAGCCACCTTCTTCTCAAAATTCGAATACGCGTGGACGATGTACCAACGTGCCGCCATGTTACTACTCCACCCGATCAATTGCCGACGTTAAGCACGAAGCTCAACAGCCAGCCAATGAGCTGGTCAGCGGCAAAAAAGAACAGCGCGGCAAAGATCACCATTACAAGCACCATGACCGTCGAGATCATCGTCTCGCGGCGCGACGGCCAGGTAACTTTCGACGTCTCGGAGCGAACCTGCTGTAGAAACGTAAACGGATTGGATTTGGATGCCATCGACTGCCCACGCAATTACGGCGCGTAAAGCTGAAAATTCAGCCCCACGCACCGCGTGTCTGTTGAACCCTACATAAACATCGATTCCCGATTACACAAGAGGGAAACCGAAGTTTAACGAACTTAGCCATACGTCGCCTTTCTGTCCGAACCGCCGCGGATATCCGCGCTACTCGTTCAAGAAAGATGGCAGGGGCAGAGGGGCTCGAACCCACGACCTGCGGTTTTGGAGACCGCCGCTCTACCAGCTGAGCTATACCCCTTTACGCTTTACATTCAGCTTCTTGACCGACTGGCCGCGAAGCGCAACTGCAAGCATGGCGCTCCCTTTAAGGCGGCAGCGCAGGATTGGCAAGTGCGTTTTTCTATTTTTCCAATACTGCGGCGCGGGAAAGGTCTGCGATTAGACTTTCACATATTTGCGCCAGTCGTGCTCCTCCTTGAAGCCAAGTACTTCGCGGATCTTGCGGTTGGAGAGCAGCCCCTCATATTCGCCGATTTCGCGCGTGAACGGCACGCTCGGATAGAAACGCCTGGCGAGTTCCCTCGACGGCGTATTGGCTGAGACCGTGTCGTTTGCGGCGTTGAAGACCTGGAAGCCCAAGCCGTCCTTCTCGATGCAGAGGTGGCAGATCTGGCCCAGATCGCGGGCGTCGATATAGCTCCAGGCGATGCGCTTGCGCATTTCAGGATTTGAGAAAAAGGTCGGAAACTTCTCGTACTCGTGCGGCTCGATGACATTGCCGATGCGCAGGGCGTAGATGTCGAAACCTGAGCGCTCCGCAAAAGCACGGGCTGTCTTCTCGTTCACCACCTTGGAGAGGCCGTAGGAATCCATCGGATTGACGTCGTAGTCCTCTTCCAATGGAAACTGATGGAAGTCGCGATGGCCTTCGGCAAAGCAGACGCCGTAGGTCGTCTCGCTGGAGGCGACGATGATCTTGCGGATGCCGAGCTTCACCGCTGCCTCGATGACATTATAGGTACCCATCGTGTTGATGCGGAACGTCTCGTTGTCAGGCTTGATGAGGATGCGCGGGATCGCCGCGAAATGCACCACGGCATCGAAAGGCTGGACGCCCCTGCCCGCATCAAGGTCGGGAAGGTCCCGATGCATCGAAAGCGCGTTGAAGATCTGGCCGCTGTCGGTGATGTCGGCGATCAGATTGGTCACACCGGGGCTATCAAGCGGCACCAGATCGACGTTGTGAACCTCGTAGCCGGCGTTGACCAGCCATGGCACCGCATGGCGCCCTGCCTTGCCTGAACCGCCCGTGAAGAGAATCCGCTTTTTCATAGTGTCCTCCGCATATGAAATCGGAGGGATAGATAAAGGCTTTGCACTCAAGCGCAAGACCACTCCTGCGCTGCCCTTTCACCACGGGGTGACGCGCTCCATTCTCATGAGGCGGCCAAGGCCAGTGGATGAAGACTTATCAGTGGCGGTTAAGAACTGAAGCCGAGCTCCGAAGAGCCCTGTTCACACGAACCCGCTTCCTCTTGACTGAGTGGGCGATACGGTTGAGCCGTCTATCCATGTTCGTGCGCAGAAAAGCATTCGCCCAAGGTGTCTTGGACCGGTATTCAAGGAAAGTGGTCTTCTCACGATGGACGCAGTAGGTCGTATTCGGCTTCGCGTGGCTGAAATGAATGATCCGGACGTCCGCCGGAGCGCTCTTGCCGTGTTCGTGATTCCACTTTGGCACGAATGCGATGCCCGCTCCGGCGACGACCCGCCGCCCAAGTACACCAGAGGCTGGAGCATCATCACAATGTTCCAGCCTCTCAATGTATAAGCCCCGCTGTTTCCAGCGGGGCTCTATCAATTCGATCCAGGTCGAAGCTTACTCGACGATGGAAGCAACGATGCCTGCGCCGACGGTACGGCCGCCTTCGCGGATCGCGAAGCGCAGCTTTTCTTCCATCGCGATCGGA
>NZ_FOCV01000061.1 GCF_900110205.1 Rhizobium tibeticum
GCGGCGACATTGAAACAACTCGCGGCGGCCATTAAAGCGCGTTGGGTCTGCGAGCAGGCTCATCAGCAGATGAAGGAAGAACTCGGCCTCGATCACTTCGAAGGCCGATCATGGCAAGGCCTCCATCGACACGCACTGATGACGATGATCGCTTATGCCTTCCTGCAGCATCAGCGCCTATCCAAGGCAAAGCGGGAAAAAAAGGAACAGGCCCGGCCCGCCTAAACCAACGCTGCCAGCTATCCGGCGCGCCGTCATAGCCGCGCTCTCAAACCACCATCCACCACAACGATGTCCACACTGCCGTATCAGGTTCCAAATGACCCCAAAATCAATTCTGCCAAAGTAGTGCTAGGCAGTGTGGACGGAGTTGACCAAGATGAATGCGGCCGCGATGGAAACGATGGCAGCGAAATTGCGCTTCGCCTTCTCCCAGCGTAGTGCGACCCGCTTGAAGCGCTTGAGCTTGCCGACGACCTGTTCGATTCGAGCGCGCGCCGTCGCGTCCGTGGACATCGCCCTGGACTTCTGCAATTGTGCATTGTCCGGGGGGCGTTCGTCACTGCCAAGGATTTTATCTCGACCATCGGGGGGCCTCACCCTGGGAAAGATCGATCCATGTCCTTGCGGATCCTCATTGTCGAAGACGAAATGCTCATCGCATGCACGTTGGAAGCAACCCTCAGGGATCTGGGCCACGAGGTGGTCGGGATCGCGGGACGGCTCGACGAGGCTCTGGAGATGGTCGGCTCGAAAGAGTTCGACGTTGCGATGCTTGACCTGAAGCTCGGTACCGAAATGACGTTTCCAGTCGCCGATCTTCTCATCGAACTGAACAAGAAGTTCATCTTCTCAACCGGATTTGATGAGGTGGAGGTAGATGACCCATATAGCCAGCCTGTTCTCAAAAAACCCTATGACGAAGCACGGCTAGCCGAGTTGATGACGCAGGTGTCGTAAGGCAACGGGATTTGCTCTTCGACGCAGTCGGCTTGCCAGGCCCGGCAAATCAGCTTGCCTTCGCCTCCCATGAGCGAGATCGCGCGACCATTAGTGTCAGAGGATCATCCTGGTCGGACGTACGATGCCAGAATGCCATGCAGTTCGCGTTCCAGCATCTGGTGGAGCGGGCCCCCGCCGAAGCCGTCGCGGCGGTCATCGAAGTTGCGAACAACAACATGCTTTTGATCGCTGCCAATGACGAGACCAACGCGCTCGTCGAGTTGCTGAGAAAGATGAGCCGATCCTAATTATATTCGGCAACAGCCGGAACATTCAGTTTGCGATCCGATGACCCCTCCTCCACATAGGAGGAAGCAATCATGGATCATACAAACCACGTTCGCCTGACCGCCTCGGAACTCACTCCAGCCGTCCTCGAAGGAGCGACCATCTATGGCGCCGACGATCAAAAGGTGGGCAAAGTCGATCACATCCATGGAGCGGGCGCCGGAGGATCTGCCGTCATTGATGTTGGAGGTTTCCTGGGCATCGGTGCAAAGCCTGTTGCAGTGCCGATCTCGGATCTCGAGTTCATGCGCGATGAAGACGTGACGTTCATGCCGTTACGAGCTGGACCAAGGACGAGCTCAAGCAGATGCCCGAACACCGCGACTGATGCGGCCATTCGATGCCTTCCGTCCTGTCGTTCTCGTTGACGCTGCAGGGCGGAAGGCCCATTTACTCCCACATGGCAAACCCCAAGACCAATGACGATGCGGAGTTGATCAAGGAGTGGTCCCTGTCGCCCGCAGCTACGCTCGGATCATCCCTCCGCGCAAAGGGGATTCTGCTGGCTGCCTGCGGCCCCAGACAAAGAAACCTGGCATGAGCCATGATGCTCTCGGGCGTTTTGGCGATGTCGGGCTCCTGCGTCGTCACGTCGATCGTAAGGCTCAACCGAAGTCGCATTGCCGCCGGGATGGCTGTGCCTCATGGAGGCCAGACCTGCGCACAAGGTAGTGGAACTTGGCTACGTGCTCTTCACCCCTACGATGCAGCGCACAACGCTCTCGACAGGGGCTCTCTTCCTGATCATGCGCCAAGTGTTCGACGATCTCGGCTATCAGCGGCTGGAGTGGACCTGCACCGCGGAGAACACCCGGTCGCGATCAAGGCTGTCCGGCTTGGTTTTGTCTATGAGGGGACATTGCGTTCTGGCTTGATGCTGAAAGGACGGCCGAGGGACATCTGCATGTATTCGATGCTTGCAGCGGAGTGGCCGCGTGATCGCGACTCTCGACAGGTGGTTGGATGCTGGGAATTTTGACGGCGAACAATAGCTCGTTCGGTTGCCAGGATACGGGGCGAACTCGCTGAGCAATGAGGGGCCAATCTAACCTTCTCGCTTGCAGTCAGCGTTCGGGCAACCCTGCTTGCCGCAAGCCCTCGGCCATCAAATTGCTGCCGGAATTGCTGTCAGGGCTATTGATCGCAGCCGTGGTGCCCCGCAAATCCGCGAGCGAGCAAACGGGAAAATCCTTGCGGACGACAATGAAGCTGCGCATCAACGGGCCGTCGCGGCCGGGATGGTCATAGACCGGCGTCGCCACCAGGCGAACCCTGCCTCGCAGGCTCTTCGCAAAGGGATAGCCGCATGCCTGCGAGAGAAGAAGATCCGGCCTCAGCCAGGCTTCGTCATAGGGAACTGTCCAATCGAGTTTTTTAGGCAAACCCCTGAGGCCGGCATTCGAGAGTTAATGCCGGAGGAACGACCATAGCTCAGCCGTCGCATCTGCGAGCGGCTCCGATGTGACATACATGGCGATGCTGACGAGAGACATTCTGGTCCTTTGCGGCGAAGCGCAAGTATCGACCGGTTCAGGCAATGCCGCCCAGGCATATATATTTAAGCTCGGTATATTCGTCCAATCCGTGCTTCGACCCTTCGCGACCGAGACCTGACCTCTTCACACCGCCGAACGGAGCCTCGGCTGTGGAGACAAGACCGGTGTTGACGCCGACCATCCCATATTCGAGGGCTTCGGCGACGCGAAATACCCGCGATAGATCGCGGGCGTAAAAATACGAAGCAAGCCCGAACTCGGTGTCGTTTGCCTGTTCGATGACGTCCTGCTCGTCGCGGAAGCGAAAAAGCGGTGCAAGCGGCCCGAAGGTTTCCTCGCGGGCGACCTGCATGCCGGCAGCGACATCGCGCAGGATTGTCGGCTCGAAGAAATGGCCGCCAAGCGCGTGGCGCTTGCCCCCAGAAACGATCCCGGCACCCTTTGCGACGGCGTCGCGGATATGGCTTTCGACTTTGGCGACGGCATTGTCGTCGATCAGGGGGCCAAGCACGACGTCACTGTCGAGACCGTTGCCGACCTTCAAGCCCGAAACCGCCGCGGCGAGCTTGGCGGCAAACGCCTCGTAGACGCCGTCCTGGACATAAAGCCGATTGGCGCAGACGCAGGTCTGGCCGTTGTTGCGGAACTTGGCGATGAGCGCGCCTTCGACGGCAGCGTCGAGATCAGCGTCGTCGAACACGATGAAGGGTGCATTGCCGCCAAGCTCGAGGCCGAGCTTTTTGATCGTCGGCGCGCATTGCCGGTAAAGCAGCTCGCCCGTCCGGGTGGAGCCGGTGAATGTCAGGACCCGAACGTCACGGCTTGCCGTCAGCGCCCCGCCAATTGCCGCTGCGTCACCCGTGACGATGTTGAGAAGCCCCGGCGGCAGGCCGGCACGCTCGCCCAGAACGGCGATGGCGATGGCGGAGAATGGCGTCTGCAGCGCCGGCTTGAGAACGACGGCACAGCCGGCGGCAAGCGCGGGGCCAATCTTGCGGGTGATCATCGCGTTCGGAAAATTCCAGGGCGTGATCGCCGCCACCACGCCTGCCGGCTGGCGCAGGACGAGGATCCTCTTGTCGGCCTGATGTCCCGGGATGGTCTCGCCGTTGATGCGTCTCGCCTCTTCGGCGAACCATTCGATGAAGCTCGCGCCATAGGTGATCTCCCCCTTGGCCTCGGCCAGGGGTTTTCCCTGCTCCAGCGTTAGGATCATTGCCAGATCGTCGCGGTTTTCGATCATCAGCCGATGCCATGCCTTGAGAACGGCGGCGCGCTCCCCGGCGGTCTTCTTCGCCCAAAGCTTCTGGGCAATCACGGCGGCGCGGATGGCATCTTCCGTTTCCGCGGCACCGAGGTCAGGGACCATCCCCAGCGGCTCGCCTGTCGCCGGATTGCGGATCGTCGCCGCCTTGCGGCCTTCCGCTTCGATCCAGCGATCGGCGATGGGGCATGCCTGACGGAACAGCGAGGGATCATTGAGCTTCATATGACAACTTTCAACAGAATACGTGAGCGGCACCGGGATCGAAATCCAGATGGACTATATCTCCGCGGCTCAGCCCCGCGATAGCCTCATGACCGAACGGCAGGCGAACCGCCAGCGCCTCGCCTGTCGCCGTCTCGGTCGAGACGTGAATATTGTTGCCGAGAAAGGTAATGTCGCTGACAGTTGCAGCAAGGCCCGCTCCCGCCGCTTGGGCGCGCGACAATCGAATGCGCTCAGGCCTCAGCATCAGGGCTGCCCTCGTCCCTGAGGTTCCTTTTCCATGCACCGGAATATGATTGAAGACGCTCCCACCGCCAAGCGAAATGGTGGCCTGTCCATCGGAGGATGACAGCAGCTCGCATGAAATGAAGTCGCTGTCGCCGATGAATTCGGCAACGAAGCGGGTCCGCGGATTGGCGTAGAGTTCCGGCCCCGTGCCGATCTGATCGATGACGCCCTTGGAAAAGACGGCGATGCGGTCGGAGAGCCGCAGCGCCTCCTCCTGGTCGTGCGTGACATAGAGGATCGTCACTTCGGTCTGCTGATGGATCCGGCGTATCTCATGCTGGATTTCCTCGCGCAGCTTCTTGTCGAGCGCCGACAGCGGCTCGTCCATCAGAAGCACCGGCGGATCATAGGCAAGGGCTCTGGCAAGGGCGACGCGCTGCTGCTGGCCGCCGGACATTTGTGCGGGCTTGCGATCCTCGAAGCCTTCGAGCCTGACGAGGCGCAGCATCTCCTGCACCTTGCTGTCGACCTCGGCCCTGGACTTGCGCCGGACCTTCAGCGGGAATGCGATGTTTTCGCCCACCGTCAGGTGCGGAAATAGGGTGTAGCGCTGGAACACCATGCCGATGTTGCGCTTGTGCGACGGCGTGGCGAGCAGGGTCTTGCCCTCCAGCGTGATGTCGCCTTTCGTCGGAGTTTCAAAACCGGCCAGGATGTAGAGCGTCGTGCTTTTCCCGGATCCGGACGGTCCGAGAAAGGTCAGAAACTCCCCGCGCCGAACGTCGAGATTGACGTCGTGGACGGCGACCACCGGGCCGTATTCCTTGCGTATTCCGCGGATCTGAAGGAATGGTTCTTTCATTGTTTCAGTACCTTACGCACGACGGCAACCAGCGCCATCAAGATGATCGTCAAAAGGATGAGAAGGGTCGACGCCGCAGCGACAACCGGTGTCAGATCTTGCCGGAGCGTCGCCCATACTTTTACCGGCAGCGTCTGCAGGGTCGGGCTGGACATGAAGATCGCCACCACCACCTCATCCCAGGATGTCAGGAACGAGAAGACGGCCGCCGAAAACAGCCCATGGCTGATCGCAGGCAGAGTGACCCTGATCTTTGCTTCCAGAGGCGAGGCCCCGCACAGAACCGCCGCATCCTCGATCGACTTGTCGAAGCCCTCCAGCGCACTGGATATGGAAAGGATCGAGAAGGGCAGCGCAAGAACGAGGTGCGAAATGACGAAGCCTACCAACGTGCCGCCAAGGCCGATCCTCAGGAAGAAGGCATAAAGGGCAACCGCAAGAACCACGACAGGGAGGATCATCGGCGTCAGGAACAGCGCTTTCAGCGCATCGCGGAACAGGAACGAACCGCGCACCAGCCCGAAGGACGTCACGAGCCCGAGCAGCACCGACAGGATCGTCACGATGACCGCGATCTTGAAGCTCGTCCAGGCCGATTCCAGCCAGCGCGGATCGGCAAAGAGCTCGCTGTACCATTGAAACGTCCAGCCCGGCGGCGGAAAGATCAGCCACTGCGAGGAGCCGAAGGACAGGGCGGCGATAAAGACGATCGGCAACAGCAGAAAGGCCGCAGTCAGAACCGTTATCGTCAGCAGGATGTATTTCCACCAGCCGAGGCGGTCGAAATTGAGCAACATGTCAACGTCCTCCCGGGTTCTGGTTGCTGACGAAGCGCAGCTGCACGGCATAAAGCGACAGGGTCACCAGGAGGAGAACCAGCGCCGCAGCACCTCCCATTCCCCAGTTGACCAGCGACTGCACGAATTGCGCGATCAGCTCTGCGAGCATCATGTTCGCGGTGCCGCCGAGAAGCGACGGCGTGACGAAATACCCAAGCGACATGACGAAGACCATGAGAGCACCAGCCGCCATGCCCGGCATGGCCAAGGGCAGCAGAACACGGGTCAGGCACTGCCACCGGTTGGCGCCGCAAAGTGCTGCCGCCTGCAGGGTCGACGGGTCGATCTTCTTGATCACGCCGTAAAGCGGCAGGATGATGAAGGGCAGCATGATATAGGTCATGCCGATCGTGACCCCGGTCAGGTTGTTGACGAGTGCCAGCGGTTTGTCGATCAGCCCCATTCCGATCAGCATCTTGTTGATCAGCCCCGTCCGTTGCAAAAGCACCATCCAGGCATAGGTGCGGGCAAGCAGGTTGGTCCACATCGACAGGAGCAGGATCGCAAAGATCGCTGACGTCAGGCGCCCGGGCATGATTGCCAGCGCCCAGGCAACGGGAAATCCGATCAGCAGCGAAATCACCGTGACGAGACCGGAGACGATGAAGGTGTTGGCGAAAATCTTGAGATAGGTCGCGGATCCGATCAGCTGCGCATAGTTTCCAAAGCCCGGAACGGGTTCCAGCACGCTGCGCAACAAGAGCACCGCCACCGGCGCGATGAAAAAGATCGCCACGAAGGCGAGAGCCGGAAGGACCCCGCTGAACCCTGTTGCCCTGCGCACCTTTGGCAGGGGCGCAATTGCGCCGGAGGCATCGCTATATGTCGACATGACCAGTCCTTCCCACCCGTCAATTTCCGCAGGCGCCGAGGTCCAACAAACACGCACCGAAGCTGCGGGAGGCACGGCGAACATTCGGCGTGCCCGTTCATCTCAAGTTTCAGGCTATTTCGCCTGCCAGGCGTACCACTTCTCGCCGATGGCATCGCGATTGTCCGCCCAGTAGTTCATGTCGGCATTCACCTGGCTGGCCGTCTGCTGATCCGGCAGGGTCTTGGCCGTCTCCGGATCCATCAGCTTGGCCGAGTCAACGTTGATTGGTGCATATCCGGTGGCTTTTGCAAGGGCGGCCTGCGGTTCGGCCGAGGTCGCCATTGCAATGAACTTCATCGCGGCTTCCGCGTTCGGCGAACCCTTCGGCACGACGAGCGAATCCGCAGCGGTGATGTTCTGTTCCCATGAGGTCTCAGTCTTGATACCGCTCGCCGCAAGCGCGGTCATGCGGCCATTCCAGACACTGCCGAAGGGAGCCTCGGCGGATGCCAGAAGCTGCTGCGACTGTGCGCCGCCCGACCACCAGACGATATCCGATTTGATCGTATCTAGCTTCTTGAAGGCGCGGTCGAGATCAAGCGGATAGAGCTTGTCGGCGGCCACGCCGTCGGCAAGCAGCGCCGCTTCGATCACGCCGGGAGCCGACCACTTGTAGAATGTGCGCTTTCCCGGAAACTTTGCCGTGTCGAACAGATCCGCCCATGTCTTCGGGCAGGCGCTGACGGCATCGGCATTGCAGCCGATCACGAAGGAATAATAAAAACTGCCGACCGAATAATCGGTCACGAAGCGCGGATCGAGCTTGGATTTGTCGATGACGGAGAAATCGAGTTTCTCGAGCTGGCCATTCTTGCCGGCCTGGGCGGCATAGTCGCCTTCGACGTCGACAACGTCCCAGGTGACCTGGCCAGCCTCGACCATTGCCTTGAGCTTGCCGTAATCCGTCGGCCCGTCCTGTACGACGGTGATACCGGTCTTCTCCGTGAACGGGCTGGCCCATGCTGCCTTCTGCGCGTCCTGGGTCGTTCCTCCCCAGCTCGAGAAGACCATGTTGTCGGCGTGTGCCGGTACGGACACAGCCACGAATGCGGCAAACGCCGCGAAAGCAAATGTTGTTTTCATGTTCCCTTATCCCTGTTCTGGTTTGTCCTACGGGTATGCCTTATGTCGTCAGTGCGCCTCGCTCCTGGGAGAAAAGTTAGCTGGCTTCATAATCTTGTTTTCCGCCACCTCGATGAGACCGCGGATCTTGGGCAGGAAGGCCTGCCACCGGGGATCGGCCAAAAGCCTCTGGCGCCTCGCCTCCCGGTCGTCCAGGCTCGCAAAGGCCCAGATGTGGACGATCTCGTTGATCGCTCCGATCTCCGAAAAGAAGTAACCGACGAGCGTGCCGAGATGGCTCTTCTGGATCTCGATCCCCTCCTCCTCGACGACCTTGAGATATTGCGGGATCGTGCCGTTCTTCAGCCGATAGGTGCGGATCTCGTAAAACATCGGCGCTACCTCATCACGAAGGGATCAGCAATCGGATCGTCCGATGTCCTGAGCCAGATCGTCTTGGTGCGGGTATAGTCGAGAGCCGCGGCCATGCCGCCTTCCCTGCCATGGCCCGACAGGCCGAAACCGCCGAACGGCGCGATCGGCGATACCACGCGGTAGGTGTTGACCCAGACGATCCCGGCACGGAGCCCCTTCATCAGCCGGTGCGCCCGGGTCAGGTTCTGGGTGAAGACGCCGGAAGCCAGGCCATAACGGGTATCGTTGGCGAGCCGCAGCGCCTCGGCCTCCGTCTCGAACGACACGACGGACAAGACCGGTCCGAAGAATTCCTCGATCAGCGAGGGCGAGGCGACATCGTCGCAGTCGAGAATCGTCGGCGGGAAATAATAGCCTTCGCCGTCGATCTTGCGTCCTCCCGTGACGAGGCGGGCGCCGCCTTCAATCGACCTGGCGACGAGGGCGCCGATATTGTCCTGCTGGCGATTGGTGGCAAGCGGGCCGACTTCAGTCGCCATATCGAGCGGAGCACCGATCCGGATCGCCTCCGCCTTCTCACGCAGCAGGGCGACGAATTTGTCCTTGATGCTGCGTTCGACGATCAGCCGCGATCCGGCAACGCAGCTCTGCCCTGTCGCAGCGAAGATGCCCGCGACCTGGGCATTGGCAGCGCTCTCGAGATCTGCATCGGCAAAGACGATGAATGGCGACTTGCCGCCAAGTTCAAGCGAGGTGGAGGCGAGGTTTTCGGCCGAGTTGCGAACGACGTGCCGGGCGGTTTCAGGGCCGCCGGTAAATGCGACATGCGCGACCTTCGGGTGCCGGCCGAGGGCAGCGCCGCAGGAGGCGCCGAAACCCGTGATGATGTTGACGACGCCGGCGGGAAAGCCTGCCTCGTGCACGAGCCGTGCAAATTCGAGAAGCGGCGCCGGCCCGTCTTCCGAGGCCTTTACCACCATCGTGCAGCCGGCCGCCAGCGCCGGGCCGATCTTCACTGCCGACAGGAAAAGCTGGCTGTTCCACGGCACGACCATCGCAACGACGCCGATCGGCTCGCGGCGAAGCCAGACATCCATGTCGGGCTTGTCGATCGGCAGGTAGGCGCCTTCAATCTTGTCGGCGATGCCGGCATAGTAGCGATAGTATTCGGCGACATAAGCGATCTGCGCCGAAGTTTCGCGGATGATCTTGCCGGTGTCGCGTGTTTCCAGTTCAGCGAGGACCTGCGCGTTGGCGGCAACCAGGTCGGCCAGCTTGTAGAGCAGCTTGCCGCGTTGCGTGGCCGTCAGTTTCGGCCAGGCGCCTTGGTAAAGCGCCCTGTCGGCCGCGTTGACAGCTCGATCAACATCCCCTTCGCGCGCTTCGGGCATTTCCGCCCAGACCGTGCCGGAGGCTGGATCGATGCTCGGATAACAGGCCTCGCCATCTGAGAATTCGCCGTCGATGTAGTGCTGGAAACGCCGCATGGTCTTACTCCTGAAATGCTGGCATGACCTCGGTGATGAAGCGCTCGAGCGACGCCTTCTTGCGCTCGAAGCTCATGCCGGTGTCGATCCAGAAGGAATATTCGTCGTAGCCGAGCGCTTCATACGCTTTGAGCCGCTCGATGACGGTCTCAGCGTCGCCAACGACATTGTTGGTGCGCATGACCTGGTCCGACAGCATCGCGTTTGCTCTGATCTGTTCGTCCGGGATCCGTTCGATCAGACCCTGGGCAATCGGCTTCTCATTCTTGAACCAGGCGAAGAAGTAATTGTAGTAGACGCTCAGTTCATGGGCGGCCTGGGCGACATCGTCCTCTGACGAGCCGACATAGGTATGGCGCAGCAACATGATCTTAGGCCGCTCGATCTCGGGATTCTTGGCACAGGCATCGTTGAAGCGCTCCATCAACGACTGAACCTCGTCGTCGCCCTGCCAGAGCGGCGTGACTTGAACGTTGCAGCCGTTGGCGACGGCAAATTCGTGCGAGTTCGGATCGCGCGCCGCAACCCATATGGGCGGGCTCGGCTGCTGCAGCGGTTTCGGCGCCGACGTGGTCGACGGAAACTTGAAGAATTCCCCGTCATGCGCGTAGTCGCCGGCCCATATGCCTTTGACCGCCGGTATGAGCTCGCGCATGCGCTGGCCGGCGCCCCAGGCATCGAGACCGGGCAGCAGACGCTCGTATTCGAAGGAATAGGCGCCGCGCGCGATACCGATGTCGAGTCTTCCATCGCAGATGATGTCGGCCATGGCCGCCTCGCCGGCAAGCTTGATCGGATGCCAGAAGGGAGCGATCACCGTCCCCGTTCCAAGCCGTGCCCGCGATGTGCGGCGCGCCAGATCGGCAATGGTCACGAAAGGGTTGGGCGCAATGGTGAAATCCATGCCATGGTGCTCGCCCGTCCAGATCGCATGCATGCCGCCTTTGTCGGCGATCTCGCAGAGCGCGACGAATTCCTCGTAGAGGCTCTTGTGGCTTTGGCTGGCGTCAAGCCGTTCCATATGGACGAAGAGGGAGAACTTCATGCTTTTGCGTCCTTGGTTGGAATTGGGTGAACAGTGCCGCCGGTCTCGTCGCCGAAATAGACGCCGAAATTTCCGATCGAGCTTTCCATCGCAAAACGGTTGACGATATCGGCAGTCGAACTGGTCTTGAACTTTGCCGCAACCAATGCGTCGGGCTTCAGGAACCTGCCGCCGGCAGGCTCGCCCTCTCCGGCAACGGCGTGATAGACAATGTGCTGCTTGCCGTCGCTCTTGCCCTCATAAACCGAATAGAGAAAGCCGATGCTGACCTTCAGCCCGGTGAGCGTCTCCAGGTATTTTTGCAGTGCCTCGGTCGGGCTGCCGTCATGGGCGTCGACGCTTGGCAAGGAGAGCACATCCTCGCCGAGCAGCAGAACTTCCCCGCGGCGCTCGACAACGGCCGCAAGTTCCATATTGCCTTCGCTTGCCGCGGACACTGCCTTGCTTGAGAGCGTCGGCGTGAAATAACCGCCACGCGCATAGCCGAGACCGTTGCGGCCGCTATTGTCGAAAGCTTCGATGCGCCCCATCAAGATGACGTGGTCGCCGGCCTCGATGACCTGCTCCATGGCACATTCGAACCAGGCCGCCACGCTTGAGAATATCGGGCAGCCTGCCGATCCGCTCGCCCACTCGACTGCCGCAAATCTGTCCTCGACCGGTCGCGCAAAGGTGTTCGACACGTCTTTCTGCGTTTCCGAAAGCACGTTGATCGCGAAATGCTGCGCTCCGGTCATGATGGCAAAATTGCGCGACGTCTTGGCAAGGCAGACGAGGAGAAGCGGTGGATTGAGCGAGACCGAGGTGAAGGAGTTTGCCGTGAAGCCGATCGGATTTCCCTCCCCGTCACAGGCGGTGACGACAGTCACCCCGGTCGGAAAGGCCCCGAATGCATCTCGCAGTGCTCTTGGGTCGACAGTCTGGATTGTCATCGTTCATCCTCCCCGAACGACAGCCACTCAGCGAGCAGCGAATTTACGATATCAGGCGCGGTCAGGTTCACCATATGACGATGACCTTCAACGATGCGGGCGTAGCCCCGCGGCGCAAGCTCTGCCATTTGCGTTGCCATCAAGGGCGTCGAGTTCGGATCATCGGACCCCGTCAGAAACAGGGCCGGACCAGCCACGTCTTTCCAGCCGTCAGCATAGGTCTCGTCTCCTCCCGCGAAGGCGGCGTAAGCGACGGCATATCCCTGGGGATCAACGAGGTTCAGCCATTTTCTCGTCAATTCACGCGCAGTGACGCTGTCCGCATCCTCGCCGAACCAACGGGCCAGAGGGCCGTCCTTGTCCACGCCCGATACCGGAATGGCCGCGGCGCGCGAAAGCACGGCGGCCTTTGCTTCAGGCTCACGCCTGTAGACGCCGTTGAGGTAAGCGACACGGCTGATACGCTCGCCAAAGGTCGCGGCCGCCCCTCCCGAAACCAGTGCGCCCATCGAGTGCCCGGCAACATTTGCTGTTTCGATTGCCATCTCGTCGAGAAAGCGTCCGAACCAGGCGACGAACTCCTCGAGCCGACTGCCCGCCGGCAGCTTTGCGCTCTCCCCATGTCCCGGCATATCGACAGCGATGACGCGATGGCCTGCAGACAGGAATGCGATCTGCGGAGCCCAGGCCTCGAGCCGCATGCCGACGCCATGAATGAGAATCAGCGGCTCACCGCTGCCGGCCTCGTGATAGGCCGTTCCGCTTGCCGTCTTCTTTCGGGGCAAGGCACCGGCAGCGTTTGTTGCTGCAGCGGTGCGTGTGGTCGATCCGGCTGTCAACATCTCAGAGCGCTCCTTCAAACGCCCGCAGGATTGGCAACGTCCTGCCCCAGGTCTTTCAGATCCTGGTAGCGGTCGCCGATGCGGTGATGGGGGCGCCCGCCTATCGAAGCACCGAGAGCCACGACGATTTCATCGGCAGCAGGCGCGTCAGGGATCGACGTCTGGATGGTCAGGTAGTGCGAACGGCGGCCTTCATCGTTCTTGTCCATCAGCGGGATCATGATCGGCGCATTGGCTGGACCGCGTGTGTTGCAGAAGGCGAGATAGGATTTGGCGCCGACGGCCTGGCGATAAAAATTGCCGAAGCGTAGTGTGTGGATGAGCGCGGACCCGTGTTCGATTTCGCCGTCGAGGCCGACGACAGCGGACTTTCCGTATCCCTCGACAGCCTCGCCGGACCCGACCGCATCAATGATCATCTTGGTCAGCAACTCGCCGAGCACCGGAGCGCCTGCGTGAATTTCGGGCTTGAGGTCGTCGACAAAGCCGCGACCCGCCCAGGGATTCTTCACGACCGCGAAGGCGGTAAACAGCTTCAGCGGAACCGCCGCGGCCTTGCCGCCTTCGATTAGTGTCGTCTCGATCTGCAGTCCCGTCTTGCGAATTTGAATGGCCATCGAACACCTCATTTGTTAATTTCGTATTATGGTATACCATAGTATGTAAGTGTCAAGTTGGTTCCTGCGAGGACGCACTTCAGGCCGAGGCGGCGATTTTCAATTTGGCGCGCGTGCTCTCATGCTTGGAAAGCGCCTCTTCTTTCAGTGTATTGTCAGCGGCCACAGACCCCACGCCGGCAGCGCCGACGGCGCACGACAAGTCCGGAGGTCACGATTGTCCCAGTTCATATGATACCGCCTTATGTATTATTTATTATGGCATACCATCACATTGAGCAAAGTTGGGTGTCAAGCTTGGAGTGAGGGTCTGCTAAATTCCTGGGAATGTGATTGCGCCTGCTGAAGTGACATCGACAGATGCTCGGTGCCGGCGCTTTGCCATCCGCCGCCGACGAAGACCGCTGCGGTCTCCGCCGTGCCTAGAACAAGATGATTTTAGGCCGGGTCGGCCTAAAATCTGAATCCTGTTCTAATTATATAGTGAGAGCATGATGTCGTCCGAAAACCGCTTACACTTTTCGGCATCACGCTCTATTCGGCAGGCTTCTTCACCGACAGCACCCCTTCGGCGATCACGCTCGCGGCGGCGACGTGATCCATCGCCGCCCGGTAGGCCCCCTCGCCGTCGCCGCGGCGGATGGCGTCCACGATCTTCGACATCTGCAGCGGCCCTTCGATGCCGCGCCTCTCCGTCTTGATCGTCATCGAGCGCAGGTGGTTTATGCGCACTGTGAGAAGATTGACGACCCCCCAGGCAACGTTCCTGTCAACCATCGTGAACAGCGTCTGATAGAAGGAAGAGGTGTTCGTCAGCACAGCCGACATGTCGTTGTCGCGGTAACCATTGCGTATTCCCGCCAGCGATTCCTCCAGCGCGGCGACGATCTCCGGGCTGCGGCGCTCCGCGCACAGCCGCGCTGCCATGCCTTCCAGCGCGCCACGGATCTCATAGATCTGTTTGGCTTCCTCGATGTCGAGCTGCGCGACGATCGGCCCCTTGTTCGGCAGATTGGCGACAAGCCCTTCCGATTCCAAATGTCTCAGAACCTCGCGCACAACTGTCCGGCTGACGCCGAGCTGGGCGCAGAGGTCCCGCTCGACAAGGCGATCTCCGGGACGGAAATATCCGTTGACAATGGCTTCGCGGACCTTGTCGAGCGCCAATTCCCGCAAGGTCTTTGCAGCACGCTCAACTCTAATTGCGTCCTTCAGAGCACCGCTCATTCTGTACCTCAGTGTTGGACTTTGCACACTCAACTTCCGCCGCCGCGGCCGAATGCAAGAATCGTATTATGGCGTACCAGATACTGTAGCTGTCGGCGGCCGGCAATTCAACAAGCGCGGTGCCGACCTATAGCGCCGCCCGTCTTTTTAGACGCGCAAAGGACGCTGTAGCACTTGATCTGCTGCCTAGATGTCGCGAGCTAGCCTCTTGAAACAATCTCCTCGACCACGGCCTTGGCCTGCACCCGGATATCCGGAACGGCCGTGATCTCCCAGAATTGCCCCGCCGTCAGGGCGCCGACCGCACAAACCGCCTGCGGTTCGATGGCTTGACCCCGGTCTCGCCTCTCGGTTCGCCCGTTTTCGTGAAATCACGCTTGGCACGGTATTTCGTAAGATTGTCGGCCATGAATACCCGGTTCCCATTACTGACCTAGCGACCCGATCCGCGGATCGCGCCGGCATCACCGAGACTGCGTTGGGCAGCGGCGAGCTGACTGGCTGCGATATCCGCCGAAATCTCGATATCACCTTCGAGGGCTGCGTCTTCGCGGGCGCCCCTCTTCACGGGAAGCGTCGCCGCCCGATGGCACTGAGCCGGCCGTATTTCGATCGGTGGTGGATTGAATAAAGATGTCGGGCCTTGAGATGCCGTGCTGTTGAACCAGGTGTTCGACCGCACGGTCGGCTGCCTCGCGGGTTTCGAAAATCGCCCGGACCGTTGTTGTGCTGTCATGCGCCATTGGACTGTCTCTCGATTTGTTATGTCATAGGATCAGAATGCCTTGGCAGGCCAGTAGTTTCACCACAGTCAGGGCCAGGTAAATGGGATTGGTGAAGTCCCGCCAAGACTGCTATGTTCTCCCTTTGCTTTTGGTGTCAAACCTTCAAAAGGAGCGCCGAATCCGCAGCCTTTCTTGTCGAAGCCGCCATGAACGATATGAACAACATCCCGGTCCGGAAAATCGTCCACGTCGACATGGATGCTTTTTACGCGTCGGTCGAACAGCGCGATAATCCGGAGCTTCGTGGCAAGCCGCTTGCCGTCGGCGGATCGGCGGCACGCGGTGTCGTGGCAGCAGCCAGCTATGAAGCGCGAGCCTTCGGCGTGCATTCCGCGATGCCGTCGGTGACGGCGAAACGGAAATGTCCGGACCTGATTTTCGTGCCGCGCTTCGACGTCTGTAAGGTGGTGTCCCAGCAAATCCGCGAGATCTTCGCCGAATACACGCCGCTGATCGAGCCGCTATCGCTCGACGAGGCCTTTCTCGACGTCACCGAAAACCTGAAGGGCATGGAAATCGCCACCGAGATTACCCTGGAGATCCGGGCGAAGATCAAGCAGGTCACCGGGCTTAACGCTTCCAATGGCCAGGCAGTCATCACACCGAAGAACGGGCCGAGCTTTGTCGAAACCCTGCCCGTCAAGAAATTCCACGGGGGCGGGCCGGCGACCGCCGAGCGAATGCGCAAATACGGGATCGAGACTGGACTGGACCTCAAATCGAAGTCGCTCGCTTTTCAGAAGCATTTCGGGAAGTCCGGTCCTTATTTCTATGGCATCGCTCGTGGCATTGATGAGCGCCAGGTCAGACCCGACCGGATTCGGAATCGGTCGGCGCGGAAGACACATTCGTCGAGGACATCGATAATCTCGAACGCGCCACGACCGAGCTGAAGCCGCTTGCCGAGAAGGTCTGGCGCTACTGTGAAGCGCAGGGGATCAGCGGCAAGACAGTAACCGTGAAAATCAAATACTCGGATTTCACCCAGGCGACGCGCAGTCGGAACGCCACGGTGCCGTTCGCAAACATGGCTTATGTGTTCGACACGGCATCCGGACTTCTGGCAACCGTCGATCCCTTCAAACGGCCCGTGCGCCTGTTGGGCGTGGCGCTATCGTCCTTGACCAACGATCATCCCAGTGGCGCGCTTCGGGATCTCGGCGAGATAGCGAACGATGGTGCTCGCTCCAACCGAGTGCCTGAAAAAAGCGAACATCGGCGCATCGTTTGTGGAATCTCCGGCGTAGAGGACTTGCTCCGGTCTCTGTCGAGATCCAAGTCATAGTGCGCGGACAGTATCCTCCGGCTCATGGCCAACTTGCCCAGCCAAGCGAGGATCCAGAGATTGTTGACCGTCACATTCGCTCCCGCCTCGCGCAGAGCCGAAATGATGGCTGCGACGTCGGTCGGAGTGTCCAAGTTCAGCGTGCTCTGATTGCGGGTTCCACGTGACAGCCTGACCAAGAAATTCGGTCAGGCTAGTCGCGTCTGAGATCTGCGGGCTCGCTGAAGCCGGCTAAATCCTTGGGAAGATTAGCGGCTAAAGAAGTGACTGAAACCCAGCTATGGCATCGCGGCAAAAGCGCCTTTCAGAAACTTTGCTTAGGGTCAGATTATTACGTCATTGATATCGCTGACCCAACGGGTTTGCCGGGTCGATTCTAATGTCCCCTGCGAGTCGAAGGGGCGGACTGCGGAAAAATCGAGCCCGGTCTCGGCTTCAACGGCAGCAATCGTCGTCTGGATCCGACGCTTGCGCATCTGATCGACGGAGTAGGGTTTCAGTCCTGAAAACACCTTAGCCTCGTACAGCGCCTAGACATACTGGGTCTGGCCGACAATGAACGCTGCGGCTGCGACCTTGGTCGTGGACTTCTGGAGCACGGCGATCTTCCAGAACGATAGTGGAATTTTCCAAGGACCACCCTTTCGACCTTTGCCGTAATACCAACGAGCGCTAATCAAAACCGGTGCGCCCAATCACGCATTCCCATCGACATGATCTTCCACGGCTGCGCGACCAGCTTGTTCCATGCGTCGCAGCAATGGGAAACGATGTCGTCGTAGTCTTTGAATATCCGGTTGGACAACCAGTTCTCCCTCATAAACTGCCACAGGCTCTCGACAGGGTTCAATTCGGGCGATCGCGGCGGCAGGTACAGCAGCGTGATGTTGTCGGGTACTTTGAGTTTCGGCGTGACGTGCCATCCAGCCTGATCAA
>NZ_FOCV01000065.1 GCF_900110205.1 Rhizobium tibeticum
AAACGCGCCTACGGCTTGGGGCGCTGCACCTGGCGTGGGCTCGACCACTTCAAGACTTATGTCTGGTCCTCGGTGGTCGCTTACAATCTTGCCCTCTTCGCCCGCCTCAGATCGAACTGACATCCATGTCGCCAGCCAAAACCCGACCGGCGGAACGCCGGCAGTTGCCAATGCGCGCATTTCCACCAGAAATCCTGGCCGCCGCAATTAGCACCCATGAGCCACACCGCATGGCTTCAAAGCGGCCACCAAGCGGAACCCAAACGCGCTGCAAGCACAAGAAAACCAGCCGTTTATGGACGGAAACTAGTCTAGGCGCCCGCCGCCACGTGCGGGCGACGCCGGCATTAACCGGCGGGCAGATGCGCCGAGGGCAACAAGCGCGCCTGACGCAACGCCGCCAGATCGGCCGAGCCGGTGCAGAAGCAGGCGACGGCCAACTGGCGGATGACGATCTCGAAATGCGCGACAACCGCCTCGGTGGACACCGTCGCCGCGTCCAGCACGCCGGCCGCCTGCCCGGCGATGTCCGCGCCCAGGCGGATGGCCTTGGCCACGTCGACGCCGTCGCGGATCCCGCCCGACGCGATCAGCTTCACCGTCGGCAGCGCCCGACGTACCGCCTGCACGCTGGCCGGGGTCGGAATCCCCCACTCGGCGAACGCCATCGCCACTGCACGGTCGGCGGCATTGCGGGCGCGCTCGCCCTCCACCGCGGCCCAATTGGTGCCGCCGGCGCCGGCGACATCGATCACCGCCACGCCTGCCTCGACGAGCGCACAAGCCACAGAGGCGGACAGGCCCGACCCCACTTCCTTGGTCACGATCGGCACGCCCACGCTGCGTGCGGCGCGAGCGATCTGCGCCAAGACGCCGCGCCAGTCGCGATCGCCCTCCGGCTGTACCGCTTCCTGCAGCGGATTGAGATGGACGATGAGTCCATCGGCCTCCAGTGCATCCACCGCCCGGCGCGCCAGATCCAGGCCGTCGGCCTCGCGCAGTTGCGCGGCGCCGATATTGGCCAGCAAGGGAATGTCTGGGGCCACGCGGCGCAGCGCGCGCGTCAACCCCAGGGAGTTGCCGGATTGCAGGCTTACGCGCTGCGAACCGACGCACATGGCGATCCCCAAGGCTTGCGCTGCCTCGCTCAAATGCCGGTTGATGGCCTCGGCGCGTGGCATGCCGCCGGTCATGGAGCTGATCAGCAGCGGCGCGCGCATGGTCTTGCCCAGCAGCGACGCGCACAGGTCGATCTGCGTCAGGTCCAACTCGGGCAATGCGCAGTGTTCGAAACGGATGTACTCCCAGCCTGCGGCGACCGTGGCCGGTGCCGTTCGCCGATCTAACACGATGTCCAGATGGTCGTCTTTGCGCCGGCTCAGGGCGGTGTCGCTCATGCTCGCCCCGTCCGTCGCATCGGGCGACGGCGTTGCGTCGGATCGGACCGACGGCAGCGCGCACACGTTGCCGCCTCCCGCACGTTCAGGCCGGCGCACGCTGGCCTCCCCCCGCAGCGTCGCTGCGGTAGCGGCTGGTCGATGTCTGGTAGTACTCAGCGCGGATTGCCGCCATGGCCTCGATCAACGGTCCCCACGGCGCGGGAAAGCGTTCTTCCGCCATCACCCGGTGCAGCATGCGCTTATGGCCGGCCAGCTCGTTGTTGAGGAACTCCAGCACAGGCATAGCCGGATAGCGCTGCAGCAGCAGGATCGCCGCGTTGTCGGCCTCGCCGGCCGACCTGTCCTTGTCGCGTCCATGCAGATCGTTCTGCAGGCGCCCTATCGCGGAGATGAGCCGCAGGACCTGGCGAAATGCCGGACGCGCGCGCAAGGTCGCCATGTCCAGCCCCCAAAGCAACGACAGGCAACAGAACACGTTCGCGTAAGCGATCGAATCGATGCCGTTGTGCAGGTACTCGGCGTAGGACCAGCGTTCCGCCCCAGCCGCCTGCGCGTGTCCGGCGCGCAGCGCCGCGCAGTAGCACCGGGTATCGTCGAGAAGCTGAGCATAGTCGCGACGATCGTAGGCGAGCGCGGCCAGCGAAGCGCGCAGCGCAGCGCAGCCCTCGAATCCGGGAAGCGCGCACGGCACGCCTTGCCCCAGCGCCTGCTCCACCGCGGCGAGCTGCTCCGGCGCGATGACGCCAAGGTCGTTGCAATCGTCGAGCCAGAACAGCAGCGCCAGTTCGCGATAGAACGCCACGATCAGCGTTTCGTTCTGCGGATCGCGGCCGGTGCGGGCGCTGGTGTCGCGCAGGCTCGGGTGGATGCGCTGCAGGATGTACTGGCCGCCCCTGACCGCTTCCAGGGCATGCTCGTCGGCGAACCCGGTCAGGGAACGCCCCCACTCCAGCACCTGCTGCAGCGCGCGTTCGGTCTGGATCATGGCGCCGCTCCTGCTCCCTCGGCCAGGACGCGCCGCCCCCAACGAAGCGCCAGCCACAACCCGGCGAGTTCGGCCACGCGCACGACCCGGGTGGGGCAATACAGTTCCTTGCCGATCCACAGCGGCGTCTGCGGCAATGCATGCGCCGCATGGCGGGCGAGCATCCACTCCAGCGCACGCGCCACCGCCTGCGCGATGCGCCGGCGACCTGTCGGCTCTTCGCTCCCGTCCATCACGTGCAACGCGAACAGCGCATAGGCGGTTTCCTCGAATGTGGACGCGCGACCGGCGCCCCAGCCGCCGTCGTCGCGCTGCGCCTGCAGCAGCGCCGCGAGCGCGCGCTCGTCGCGCCACTGGGGCTTGCCTTGCGCTAGCGCAGCGACCGCATGCGCGGTGGGATACAGCCACGAAACGTGCCATTTTTCGTTGTCCCATAGACCGTGCGAGTTGCGATTGGCCTCGACGTAGGCGCTGGTGCCGGCGGCGGGCTTTCCCAACAGTCGCAACGCATGCAGGGCATGGATATTGGTCGACACCGAGGCATTGCGCTCGCCCGGGAAGGTGACGAACAACTCGCCGATTTCGAAATGGCGCAACGCATCGACCGCCGGGTCGCGGCCTGAAAGGCGCAGCACGCACAACGCAACGGCGGTGTCGTCCGCATCGGCCGCGAAGTGCAAGGCCGGGCCCAGACCGCGCACGCCCAGGCGGGCGTCGAGCTGCGCGACGATCACGCGCACCGCCTCGGCGAGCGCGGGATGAGCGAAAAGCCCGGCCAGATGGAGGGTGTACAGCGACCAGCATGGCTCAAACACATTGATCGGCCAGACGTTGGGAACGACACCTTCGATGCCGCTGCGCGTCGCCCGCGATGCCGCCTGCAGATACGCGTCGGCGCGCCCGACCTGCGGCGTGCTCCCCTGTGTCACGGCGTGCGCACGCCACGCGGCGGTGGCCGCCGGACTGATGCCGATGCTGCCGTCGTCATCCGGGCATGCGGTGGTCGGCGACGTCCCCCAGGCTTCCCAGGAGTGCAGCAACGGATGGCCGCTCAGCAACGTCGCCGCCGCCCCCAGCTTGACCAGGCACGCTTGCTGCAGCGGCAAGAGCGCCGGGTGGCGCGGAAACGCCACGCCGCCCAGCAAGGATGCGGCCTCGCCGCACAACTGCGGCAGGATCAGCTCCACGCCGATCGGCGCGTCTTCCGGCACCGCATGCGCGTAGGGATCGGGCTGGCGCTCGAGGAACCGGGTTGCAGCCTGGACTGCGTCGGCAGCGCCGGGAAGAGCATCGGCACGCTGCAATGCCAGCAACGCCGCCCACGTGGGCGCATGGCGGAACAGCGGGAAGTCCGCGCTTCCCCATCCGCCATCGGCTTGTTGCTGCGCGATGAGCCACACGTATGCGTCCTGCCGCCCGGTGACGTTGCCGTGGAACTGCAGAGCTCGCGCCGTGTCATAGACGGACGGACCGACGCTGCCGCCGTCGCTCATCTCCCTCAGCAGGTGGCGCAATTCGGAAAGGATCTGTTCGGACAGCGCGTTCACGCGGGATGCTCCTTCTGCAGGCGGTTGACGAGAACCAGGATCGGGCAGACGCCGCGCACGTCGCTGCGGAGTCGGATACAGTGCAGCATGCACCGCTGCCGGGCGACTCCATGCGGACGGGCGCGCTCATGCGCATGGCGCGTGCTTGAACAGATACGCGTTGGCCCGCTGCAGCATCTGCGCCAACCGTTCCGCACGCGGCCCCAGCGGGGCGATGGCCTCCTCGGCGTCGCGCAACAGATCCAGCGCGAATTGGCGCGCTGCCTGCAGGCCCATGATCGACGCGCAGGTCGGCTTCTGAGCCGCCGCGTCCTTGCCGGGGGTCTTGCCCAGCGTCGCGGTATCCGCTGTCGCGTCGAGAATGTCGTCGACCACCTGCAACGCCAGGCCGAAACAGGCGCTGTAGCGATCGAGCGCACAGTACAGCGCAGCGTGCGCGGCATCCTCCGCGATGGCGCATAGCGCGCCCATGCGAACGGACGCGCGCACTAGCGCACCGGTCTTCATCCGGTGCATAGCCACGATCCTGTCCAGCTCGACGTGCTTTCCGACAAGCGACAGATCCATGGCCTGCCCGCCTGCGGCACCCTCGGCGGACACCGCCTGCGCCAGTTCGCGCACGAGCGCGATACGGTTGTCGCCCGGCGCATCCAGGCTCGCCAGAGTCAGGAAGGCGTGCGCCTGCAGCGCATCGCCGACCAGGATCGCAGTGGCTTCGCCGAACTTGACGTGCACGGTCGGAAGGCCGCGGCGAAGCACGTCGTCGTCCATCGCGGGCAGGTCGTCGTGGACCAGGGTACAGGCGTGCATCATCTCGATGGCGGCGCCGACGTCGTCGAGCATGTGCGCCGGCGTGTCGGCCAGTGCGCCGGCAGCCAGACAGAGCAAGGTTCGGGTGCGCTTCCCGCCATGCAAGGTGGCGTAGCGCATCGCCGCCATCAGCTCGGTCTCACCGTCGTCTTCGGCGCAGAGAAGACGCGCCAGCGCCTGTTCGACCCGCTTTGCGCCGTCCTGCATCCAGATCTCCGGCAGCAACCTGCCGGATGCGCCGCGCGCCTGCGCGCCCAATCCGCCGAGCGCGGAAACGCCAGGTCGGTCGTCGTGTAGCTTGGAACCGGTCTGCATGTTCATGTCCTTGTACCTGACAGGAGATGGCCACGGCGAGCGGCGAGCCGCCGCGGTGTTGCCGGCGTCGCACCGAGCGCGCGCGCCGAGTGCGGCAATGCCGCGCGTCGCCGGCGCCGCTGCCTCGCCACACGGGGCATGCGATGCCAGCTCATGAGAATCCGATGCGGACTTTCATGGACGGATGTCCGGTCGGGTAATAGCGCCGGCCTTTTTCGACGTCGCTCAGCAACCGCGGCCGCACCCCGGCCTTGTGCATGGTCAGCGCCAAGGCGATGCAGAACTGCACCATTTCCAGCCATACCAGGTGGTAGCCGATGCAGACGTGTGGGCCGGTACCGAACTGCAGCATGTCCACCGGCCGGATCGGCTCCGTGCGTTGCAGCCACCGCGCCAGGCGGAACTGATCAGGCGCCTCGTGCAGCAGCGCCGAGGTCGAGAAATGCAGCAGCGGGATGCACAGATGGGTGCCCGCGGGAATGCGCCGTTGGCCGAGTTGCAATTCCTGCAGCGCGCGACGCGGCAGGAGCGTGACCGCCGGATGCAGGCGCAGCGTCTCGCGGAACAGCGCCTCGGCGACTGGACACTGCGCAAGGTCCGCGTGCCGGGTCGGCACCGCGCCCACGCGTTGCGCCTCTCCGACCAGGGCGTCCCACAGCACAGGCTGCCGCGCCAGCTCGATCACCATCCAGGCCATCGTCGAGGCGGTGGTCTCGTGACCGCCAAGTAGCAGCAAGCGGATATTGGCGACCAGGACGTCATCGGAGAGCGCATCGTCGCTGCGATCGAAGGCGCTCACCATGTCGTTGATCAACCCGGTGCGCGCGGCATGCGCGCGCGCGTCGCGGACGAACTGGCGCAACTGTGCGTCGATCCAGTCGCGGGCGGCGCGGCCGCGCCGCAAGGGCAGTCCGGGCAGGTCGACCGGGGGCGCGACGATCAACTGCAGCAGTTGCCGGTACTTGCGATGCCATCCCGGCAGGTCCTGCGCTGGGATTCCCATGAGGCTGAAGATGAGCTTGAGCATCAGGTCACCGGTTTCGCGCAGGATGGTTACGTCGCCGCGGTCACGCCACGCCTGCACCCGCGCCCAGATGACGGGCGCGAACAGGTCGCCGATGCCGGCCTGGGTCAGCCCCTTGGGCACGAACGCCGCCTTGATCGCATCGCGCGCCTGCCGGTGCGCGCCGCCGTCCTGGGCGACCAGCGTTCCGCCAAGCAATTCGGGCGCGATCTCTTCGATCAGCGCCGAGGACACGTCCTTGTGCCGGAGCAGTGCGAACGCATCCGGATCCACGCAGGTCATCTGGTGTCCGGCAGGGCCGAAATCCAGCCAGAAGTGGCTGCCCAGCGTACTTTCCGCGCGCCGCAGCAGGCGCGGCAGGTCGCAGACGATGGCGGGAAGATGCCCGACCAGGGGGAAAGCGCCGGGCACGACGGGGATGTCGTGTCGCAGCCGGTGCCGACGGTTCAGCGGGTTGAGCAGCATGTCCATCAGCTCCATCTGCAGCGCGGCGCCGCGGCCGCTTCGGGGGTGTCGCCGGCAGGCCGCGCGGCGCGGCTGTTGCCACCGTCGGCGTACGTCGGCACATGCGCCAGCATGCCGCCGTCGATGCACACGACCTGGCCGGTGATGAACGCAGCATCGTCGGAGAGCAGGAACGCCACCAGCGCGGCCACGTCCTCGGGGCGGCCGACGCGCGGCAGGAGCTGGTGCCGGCTAAGATGCCGTTGCATGCACTCGTCCAGCTTAGCGAGGAGACGCTCGGTCATGATGAGACCCGGCGCAACCGCGTTGCAGCGGATCTGCGCATGACCGTACTGGGTGGCGAGCGAGGCCGACAGCATGTTCATCGCCGCCTTCGACGCGGCGTAGGACGTCAGCGCGGTGTCACCGCTGAGCCCCTGGCACGACGACATGTTGACGATCGCGCCACTGCCGCGGGCGATCATCCGTGGGATGGCCTGCCGGCAGCAGAGCAGCGTGCCGCGCAGATTGGTCGCCATGGTCTGATCCCAGACCGCCAGGTCCAGGTCGAGGATCGCGCGGTCGCGCGGGGTCAGATGCATGGCGCTCGCGTTGTTCACCAGCAGGTCGACCCCACCGAAGTGCCGCTCCGCCGTCTCGAACAGCGCTGCCACCGCCTGCGCATCGGCGATGTCCATGGCCACTGCCAGCGCGTGGCCTGCTTCGGCCGCGATCTGCGCGGTGCAGGCGATGGCCGCCGAGCCATCAATGTCGGCCACCACCACTCTGCCGCCCTCGCGCGCGATGGCGAGGGCGCATGCCTTGCCGATGCCGGCGCCCGCGCCGGTCACCACGGCCACCTTACCTTCAAACCGTCCCATCGTGCCCCTCCTGTATTGCTTTGGTCTTTCGCGGCATGCCGCTTGGCCTCCGCCGGAGAAGGCGCAGGGTCGTCGCTGGCGCGCTCGTCGTCGCCAGCGTCGCTTTCGATGACCCGAATGGCGGCGACCGGGCACTGGCTGGCCGCGAGCCGCACGGCGGCATGCATCGCCTGCGGGACCGTCGACACGCACACTTCGGCCACGCCGTCCGGTTCGCGCTGGCGAAAGGTGCCCGGCAGCGTCAGCACGCACTGCCCGGTGGTTCCACACAGATCCTCGTCGACTACGACGCGCATCTCAGCCCCCCTGCACATGCAGCCGCACCGGCAGCGCGCGGAACGTCCTAAGGAATGCGGAGGGCTCCCGGGTCGGCTGCTCGGCCAATGCCAGCGTGGGGAAGCGCGCCTGGATCCGCGGCAGGCTCTCGGCCAACTGCACCCGGGCCAGTTGCGCACCGAGGCAGAAGTGGATGCCATGGCCGAAGCTCAGCATGATCTTCCCGTCGGTCGACATGCCAGGACTGGCGCCGTAGAACCGCGCGGGATCGAAGCGGTCGGGATCGGCGAAGGCGTCCGGGTCGCGATTGCCGGCCGCGATCAGCACGCGCACGTCCGCGTTCTTCGGGATCACCACGCCGCCCAGTTCGATGTCGCGCTGGGCGATACGCGGAATGGAGCTGAACATGGCGGGCGCGTCGCAGCGCAGGACTTCTTCGACGAATGCCTCCACCCCCACGGCGTCTCCCTGCAGCCAGTGCCGCTGTGCGGGATACGCCAGCATCGCCAGGACCGCATGGTCGATGGTCGCAGCAGTGGTGGCGAAGCCGCCCAGCAGCATGCCCCACAGCATGCTGATCAACTCCGCATCCGACAGGGTGTCGGCATCGTCGTCGTGTGCGCCGACCAAGCTCGACACGATGTCGTGGTGGGGATCGGTGCGCTTGCGTTGTATGAGGTCGCTGAAGTAGGCCTGCACCCTGGCGCTGACCGCGTCCGCTGCGGCGAGCTGGGGATCCCTGGCGTGCGGGCTCAAGCCTTCCAGAATGGCGCCGATGCCGGCGGCGAGCCCGAACATGTCGTCCTGGGGCATGCCGAACAGTTCGGCGAAGACCAGCATGGGCAAGGCGAGCGCGAATTCCCGATGCAGGTCCACCGCCTCCCCGCGCTCCAGCGCGGGCGCCATGCCGTCCAGGCGCGCTGCGACGATGCGCGCGATGCTCGGCCGCAGGTTGTCGATCTGGCGCATGGTGAAATCGCGCGAGATCAGCCGGCGCAGACGCGTATGCGTCGGTGGTTCCTTCAT
This sequence comes from Rhizobium tibeticum, assembly GCF_900110205.1. Taxonomy (GTDB): domain Bacteria; phylum Pseudomonadota; class Alphaproteobacteria; order Rhizobiales; family Rhizobiaceae; genus Rhizobium; species Rhizobium tibeticum. The sequence continues at coordinate 8,709 of NZ_FOCV01000065.1, forward strand.
CGCTAGCGTGGACGCCAGCAGATTGAGCGACAGGCTGGTCGCCGCACGCGGGAAATAGCGGGCCAGTTCGCCCGGCGCCGGTCCCCGAAATGCATCGCCCGTGGCCTTGAGCGCCCAGTAGATGTCGGCGTGGCGGCTCAACAGAAAGAGGCCCGACGCGGCGCGATGCACCGGATCGTGCTCGCGCAACCACCGCATGAACGGATACGGGTCGTGGATGCACGCTGGCGACGCCAGTTCGGCGAAGGCGTCTCGGCATGCTGCCGTGGTTTCTTGCACGTCCATCTTGGTTACCTGTTGGCTGGTTGATCTGACCAGCGCGCGCCACGCGCGCCGGCAAATTGCGGAGAAGATCGCGATTCCCGGCGACTTCCGCGCATCACCAGAGCACCGGGAACTCTTCGAACCCGCCAGTGATGATCTCCTTGCGCAACTTCAGCTCTTCGGGCGCCACGGCCAAGCGCAGCGCGGGAAAGCGCTGGAAGATCGAACCGAAAACCACCTTGAGTTCCAGCCTGGCCAGCGCCACGCCGATGCAGTAGTGCGGCCCGGAGGAGAACGCCAGGTGTGGTTTTTCGTCGCGTCCGATGTCAAAGATTTCCGGGTCGTCGAAATGGCGCGGATCGAACGACGTCGCCGGTAGGCCGATCAGCACCTTGCTCTCCGCGGGAATATGCACGCCCGCGATGGTCACGTCGGTCCGCGGATAGCGCATGATGCCGTCCCAGCCCGCGCCCGGCGGGTACATGCGCAGGATTTCCTCCACCGCCTTGTCCACCAGGGATGGATCGCCGACTAGGCGTTCGCGCTGTTGCGGATGGCGGAACATGGCCAGCAGGCCGAATTCGATCTGCGCGACGGTGCTCTCGTGCCCCGCCACCAGCATGCCCGCCGCCAGGCCGATCGCCTCTTCCTCGGTCGCCTTGCCATGGTCGACCGCCGCGAGCAGATCCGTCAGCAGGTTGTCGCCCGGATCCTGGCGCTTCTCGCGCATCTTGCTGCGAATGTAGGCGAGCAGTTCTTCCCAGGCCAGGCGCGACGCGCTGCGCGGGCCGCTTTCATGCTGGTGCGTCATCACCTCGTCGGACAGCCCGGCGAAAAAGGCGTGATCCTCGTAGAGCACGCCCATCAGCGCGCTGATGACCATTGCCGGAAGCGGAAAGGTGAGGTGGCGCCGCAGGTCGGCAGGTTGGGGCTGGGCCGCCAGCGTCTCGAACAACTGGGCGGCGATCGCCTCGACCTGCTGCGCGAGCAGCTTCACCCTGCGGTTGCTGAAGGCCGGCGCCACGATCGTGCGTAACCGGGCATGCTCGTCCCCTTCGTGCGAGACTAGCCACCCCGGCGACCCGAGAATCACCGAATCCGGGGTGAATGCCGCCGGCGGAATTCCCGCGGGCCGGAACGCGGGGTCGGACAGCGCCGCCTTGGCCTCGTCGTAGCCTGTCACCCACCAGCCTTCGTGCCCGGATGGGAAGCGCACGCGGTGGATCGGACCGTTGGCGCGTAGCGCCAACATCTCGGGCGAGGGCTCGATATGATCTGCGCGCCACATCGGCAGCGTCGGCAAGGGTTGTTTGGACATGGTGGCACTTCACTCTCTAAGCGATGGAAGGGCGGAAGGTGACCGGCAGGCGCTGCGGGCAGCGAATGACGTAAAACGAAGCTCTACTAGTACTTGTTTTAAGACAATAGGAGCAGAAGATATATTTGAGAATATATACTGTTTATAATATGTAAAAATCCGATAAGGCATTAATTTTTCTCAAAGATCTGAAACTATACCAGAATATATTTTAGAATATATTCTGGTTCATTTTTCCAACTGGTGGATTTGACGTGATACATCTCGGGAATCGCGGCTGTCACTTAGCAATTAAACGTGAGAATGCGGTTGTTTCAGCCGGATTTGGCAGATGAGAATCCGAGGGGCAGGATTCTCAAATTAACTGCAACTGCGACGACGCCACCGAACGGCGTGTATGGTTCATGATCTCATCGGTGGCGCTGCTGAAAGGCACTTTGTTGACACCCGTCATTTGGCCGCGCAGCATTTCGAGCATCTCCGGTCCGGCCCGCTCGACGACGGCTACTCCGCCCAGCAGAGCCGGTCGCAGATGCAGCGACAGGATCGGAATTGCGGGTGTAGGCAGGTTCCTCCGTTCCGTAGCGACGACACCATCGAGATCTGGAATGATTGCGCCGAGCACTCTGAATCGCCACGGTTCGTACTCACGAGGAAGGTCTCTCGGCACGCATCGCATCAGCAGAAGGCGCGCGATTTCGGCCGGCGAAGTCCAGGTTGTTCAGCGAGCAGCGCCGCGGCGCTCGCGGTCAGGTGGGAGATTTCGTTGTTCATGGCAGCTCGCCCCGTGTCCTCGACAAAGGGCACAGGTTTGCTGGAGTCGATGCCGCGAAGCGAGCCCCATCCGCGGTCATCCGCGTTCGTTTTTGGCTTTTCCTGCGCCACCGCGTCGTACGGCTGCCCTCTTCTTGGTTGCTGCATCCACCAGTTGACGCTGCGCGACTGCCGTGCCCACGATGGCGCGGGTATTGCCTTCCTGTCGCCCTTTCGCCAGCAGTGCGCGTCGCGCCCCCACGGGGTCAAAGGCAGGGTCAAATCAGCGTAGCGCGCTTCCACGAAGTTGCCCAAAGGTCGCCGTACGAAGACGGGCCATGTCCCGAGGGTCGTATTTGACGAGCAGGCGACCAGTAGCGCAGACCAAAGAGATGAATTCCGGTTGGCCGCAATGTGCGCTCCTGTTCGGGCAGGAGCGCGAGCCAGAAACGCATTCGATCCTGCGGCAGTCGCAGCGGAATCTCCGCCACGGTTCGGTGATCTCGCGCTCCCGCAACCAACCCGATCTGGCAGCAGTTCCTGACCTTTGCTTCGGATGTTGCGCGCGACAACCTTGGCACCTCCCTCCTGACGGGCAGCCTGTCCTCCAGGACAATGAGGTGAGAAAGTGCATGGGTGAAGAAACAGTCGCCTGCAATTACTGTGTCAAGTAGGCGATGTCGATACGGCCGGGATCCGCAACCCAGTCGAGCTTTGGCGTAAACGACGATAAGCCCGACGATGCTGAGCGGCTCTCGCACTCGCCGCGGCACTCGGCCCCGGCATGGTCACGCCGTCATCGCGATCAGCCTCACCGCCTGGCCGCCCTTTGCACGGCTTGCCCGCGCCGAGACGAAGCGCCTGAAACAGGCGGACTTCATTGCGGCTACGAGGCTTCAGGGCGCCTCGACAGCGCGGATTGTCCTGCGTGACATCCTGCCGCTCCTCTTCCCCACCGTGCTGACGAGGCTCACGACGGAGCTCGCCGGCATGATCCTGACTGCCGCTGGCCTCGGCTTTCTCGGTCTCGGCGCACAGCCGCCGCTTGCCGAATGGGGCGCCATGGTCGCCGACGGCCGCGCTTTCCTCGCCGACCAATGGTGGGTCTCGACACTTCCGGGGGCCGCGATCTTCCTTGTCAGCTCCGCCACCTCGTGCTCGGCGCCGGCATAGTCGGCGTCTATGGGCCGCATCCAGCGGCAGGGGACGTCGTGCATTTGGTCGCTCACCTGCTGTCCGACCTGTCAGGGAAACTGGCAAGCGTCGGCGCGGCGTTTCCGTTGCCGCATGGGCGGGGCGATGAGTTTCATTATGGATCGCCGGCGCCCGATCCGCGTGGATTGCCGAAGGGCCGTGGCCGAGGGGTATTGTGGATCCCTAACTGCATCTCGACGCGATCAAGGTGAAGACTCGGGATTTCAGGTAAGGAGGTAACGACGGGCCGACGGTTCTAATCCCGCCAAGGCTATTGGAATTTGACTAGCCTGCCTACGCTCGGAAACTGAAAAATCCGCGGCCAATCCTCTTGCTCATGCGGTCAGAGCACGCTCACGTTTTCGGCCTTCGACTTCCCGGTCTTCCGGTCTTGGCCCAGCTCGTAGCTGACCTTCTCGCCTTCTCGGAGCGAATCGCCTCGTTGCAGGGCAGACACATGGACGAAAACATCCGCTCCGCCATTCTCGGGCGTAATGAAGCCAAATCCCTTGTCTTCATTAAAAAATTTCACGGTACCTATAGGCATGATTTTCCTCTTTAATTCTGCGGCGAGTTTGGCCCGCCAATCGAACCTATAGCTCCGAGCGTACCCTTGTCCACCAACGGTCTGCTACTTTTCAGCAATATTCCCATTCGTAGGAACTCGGCAACTGAAACGGGGTCAGACGGGCCTACCTCATTGCCTGAGAGGTGAACTGCGTATCGGTTCGTGAACACCGTTGGGTGCTCGGGGTCGAGCCGATCTGCAAGCTGCTACCGATTGCCCCACCTATTACGACTTAATCACGCTGTCGCCAAGCGGATCGACATGGATAGCCTGTCGGCCCGCGCCCGGCACAGCGGAACAGCTGCAGTCAATTCTGATCGCTGACCGATCGCCAGCGCTGAAAGCGAAGATTTCAGTAATCGCGTAGGGCGTCCGAACGCCGGAACCAAAACCAGAAAGGCGGTGCTAAGACCACGAGAAGTCCTCGGCCAAAACAACCCGGGGTGACGGTCACGAGCTCATTTCGGCCGGTCTCTCCGAAGTGTGGACCGGCTCGACCAACCTCAGCGAGGATCCCTCGTGGTGGCGGCCACCGAATTTGCAAAGCGCTCGTCCAAGAGTTCCCCCGGACGGCGCCACTGATGGATGAGCGCTACAAGCATAAGCTTAAATAGCTATCTAGACGCGGCATCCACCGGTTGTTCGATGGCCTGGCACAACCGGTGCTCTCAGCCGCGAACCGAAATCACCACCACGTCCAGATGCCAAAATCCGCTGCACGAAATGTCGGGGTTTGTCGACTCCGCGACACGGTGTTGTTCGGCCCGGCCTGCCGCTGCTGTAAGTGAAGCCACTGCGCAGAATGGTTTTTGAGGCTCTTTCTGCGCAGTTGGCACGACTCTTGAATCTCTCTCGTTGCGCGGCAGCAGGAGCTGCCGATGACCGTTACCGAGTGATCTTCCCATTTGAGCGCTAAAAAAGGAGATCCCATGGGTGCACGACGGCCGACCTTTTTGCAGAATGAGTGGCCGTAACTTAATGCACTTATTGTGAGGCCCCGATGTTCAAGACCGAAAGAGCTGCGATCGCCATTCACACGAATCTTGGCGCGATCTTCGTTTCACTGGAGCTTAGTCGTTCGACTTGGCTGATTACATCGCTCGCGCCGGGGAACGGTGAGAGGATGTCGAAGCACTCCTTGAAAGCAGGAGACGTCGCCGGATTGTTTGGTCTGCTTTCGACACTGCGGAAGAGATGCCGGGCCAGAACCAGGAATGATTATCCTATCGTCACCATTCAGGAAGCCGGGCTCGACGGCTTCTGGATCCATCGCGTGCTTGAGAAAGAGGGGATCGAAAGCCATGTCGTGGATGCAGCATCGATCGCGACATCGCGCCGCCACCGGCGAGTGAAGACAGATCGTATCGATGGCGAGGCGCTGCATCGGGTCCTAATGGCCTATAAGAGGGGGGTGCCACGCGTGTGCTCGATGGCACGAGCGCCATCACCTGACGAGGAAGACCGGCGACGGATTGGCCGGGAATGTAAGGCGCTAACAGCCGAGCGGGTCGCTCATATCAACCGCATAAAGGGTCTGCTGTTCTCGCAAGGCATCACCAACTATGAGCCAATGAGTAGAGATCGGCGGCAACAGCTGGAAGACTTGCGGACTGGGGACGATCGTGCCTTGCCAGCGCATATGAGAGCGCAGATAGGTCGGGAACTGGATCGGCTGGAACTTCTCCTCGAGCAAATCAGGACAGTCGAAGACGAGCGCGAGGCGCTCATCGCTGCGCAGACCGCGCAGGCAAGGCCTTCGCCGGTGACGATGCTACTTGAGATCAAGGGGATTGGTACCGAGTTTGCAAACATCCTATGGACGGAGGGGCTGTTCCGGCATTTTGACAACCGTCGCCAGGTTGCTGCCTATGCTGGACTGGCTCCGACACCTTGGCAAAGCGGAGCTTTTGATCGGGAACAGGGTGTTTCAAAAGCGGGCAATCCGCGGCTGCGGGTGACATTAATCCAGCTATCCTGGCTATGGTTACGGCATCAGCCGAACTCGGCGCTCAGCCGATGGTTCAATGCACGCGTCCACCGCAACGGTGGGCGTATGAAGAAGTCGACCATTGTCGCATTGGCCCGCAAGCTGCTGGTCGCAATCTGGAAATACATCGCCTCGGGTGTCGTCATTGAGGGGGCAACCATGAAGAGAGCTTGATTGCCACTACATATCACCCGTTCCGAAATCTCCCAGGATCTCATCAATCCTGGCGGATCCAGGTCGACGAACCGAATGCTACCATGGCGAAATGCCGGTAACGGAGAATGGTCTCGTCGTCCTGAGCCCCACCCGCCGCAAGCGGGATCTTGGTATGCAGCGACAGCGCCGACCGAATGTGAGGTTGATCAGGCTCGGAAAACGAGCTGTGTCATGGAGTCGGGCTTAGAACCTGGAGCCGATGCTGTGAAGAGGACTGACTTGTTATGACCGACTTGACGCAGACTTTCCCATGTGAGGTGGCATGAAAGATGCCGCGCCCGTTGAGAGAACGGATCACTAATATGCAGACGCTGATCGAGGGACAGTCACGCTTCCAGCCTTTCGGCTTACCTTATTGGGGTTTTGCAGATCTCAATAAGGGAGTTGGAAGCATGACTGCCTCTTATGAATACCATATCGGCGTCGACTACCACAAATCCTACAGCCACCTGGTGGTGCAGGACAGCAGCGGCAAGACGTTGCGCTCCGGCCGGGTGAAGAACGATCGCCAGTCGCTCGGTGGGTTTCTCGAACGATATCGCGAGAACTCGCATGCCGTCGTCGAGGCCACCCGCAACTGGATGGTAATGTACGACTGGCTCGACGACATTTGTGATGATGTCGTCCTCGCCCATCCGTTGAAGGTCAAGGCGATCGCCGACGCCAAGATCAAGACCGACAAGATCGACGCGACGGTGCTGGCGCATCTGCTCAGGGCCGACCTGGTACCGGAGGCCTGGGCACCCGGCGAACGCGCAAGAGAGCTGCGCGTCGCGCTGCGCGAGCGGATGTTTTACGTACGGCTGCGCACGATGACAAAGAACCGGATCGTCACGGTGTTTGACCGCTATCCGGAGCAGACCGCGCAGTTGAAGAAGCTCGGTGATCTGTTCGGCAAGGCCGGCCGCGTCCAGCTGGCGCAGGTGAACGTCTCGGAGATCGACCGGGTCCAGATCGACCGTGGTCTCGACTTCATCGGCGACATCAATGAGCGGATCAAGCAGTCGGAAGCGACGATCCGGGCGATGACCAAGGCCAACACCAACGTCAAGCTGTTGAAGACGATCCCCGGCATCGGCGAGTTCTTCGCCCGGCTGATCGACGCGGAGAT
>NZ_FOCV01000112.1 GCF_900110205.1 Rhizobium tibeticum
CAGCGCGAAAGCGATGTCGACGATAGAGTGGATCACGGTCTGTCATGAACCTTCATCGCACATCGAATTCCACATTCCGTTAAGTTGACGATGCCTTTTCACGTAAGTCTCGTCGATCCGGACCGATCCGCAATGAGGTCGGCGGAACTGGCGCAGCCGCTTCTCGATCATCGGCGCATAGGTCAAGACCCAGCGATTGATTGTGCTGTGATCGACCTCGAACCCGCGCTCTCGGAACATTTCCTCAAGGTCTCGGTAGCTGAGAGGATAGCGCAGATACCAGGACACCGCCTGCACAATCAGCCATGCCTCGAAATGCCGCCCCTTGAAATCATCCTTCGACTGGCGCTTCAGCTTCTCGGCAACAGCATTCAGAATCATCGGCACGCTCCACAACATTGGGAGCGCGATTTGCTCGTCATATCGTCAATACACAGTTAAGGGTCCGAATTTGCGACAAGCCCCGGTAGGCTGTGGCAACGCTTATGGAGGATTTGGCGGCCGCAACAGTGACCGAATGCGTCTGACGCAACTTCATAAAAAGCCTCATTTGATGATCGTTTACATGGCGACCCGGCAATCGGTGCTCCTCTCAGGAATACACCTCGATACTGGGCCGGCCGCGATACACAAACGAGCCGAAAAATCTCGCCGTCAGCCCTGCTGGAGCTCCGGTCGGGCTACGCCCTCCCTACGCTCCAGCAGGGCTGACAGATTCTCATCTTGATTGACGCGCATTCTCATCCTGATTGTCGCGCCGCAATGTGGCGTTCCAGTTGGGTGGGGTCTGCCCGAGGATGTTGTGAACGAAGAAGTCCAGGAGTTTGCGCTGGGTATAGGTGCCTGGCGTACCGTGATCGGCACCAGGCACATAGACCATGTCGAAATCTTTTCCTGCCTTGATCAGGCGATTGGCAAGCTGGAACGAGGAGGACGGATCGACATTGTGGTCCAATTCGCCGACCACGATCATCAGCTTGCCCTGCAGCCTGTGAGCATTGTCGACGGCGGAGGATTGCGAATATTCAATGCCGACTGGCCACCCCATCCACTGTTCGTTCCACCACAGCTTGTCTATTCGGTTGTCGTAGCAGCCGCTGTTGGCGACCGCGACCTTGTAGAATTCGGGATGGAAGAGCAGCGCGCCCAACGCGCTCTGGCCACCGGCGGACGTTCCGAAAATGCCGACATTGGAGATATCGTACCACGGATACCTCGCGGCGGCCGCTTTGTGCCATAGGATGCGATCGGGAAAGCCTGCGTCCATCAGATTTTTCCAGGCAACATCATGAAAGGCGCGCGAGCGGTTGTTGGTACCCATGCCATCGATCTGCACAACGACGAAGCCCAGCTGCGTGAGCGGCTCTGTCCACTTTGAGAAGGATTTTGGGACGAAAGAGCCATGCGGCCCGGCGTAGATATTCTCCACCACCGGGTATTTCTTCGTCGGATCGAAATTGGCTGGCAGGTGGATCACGCCCCAGATATCAGTCTTGCCGTCTCGCCCCTTGGCGTGGAAGCTGAGTGGCGGCTGCCAGCCGGCGGCGACGAGCTCGGATATGTCGGCGGCCTCGACCTGCATGAGCTTGGCATGGTCGCTGGCCCGGTAGAGCACTATGCGCGGCGGCAGATCGATGCGTGACCAGAGATCGACATAATAGCGGCCGTCAGGAGACAGCTCGATATGGTGGTTGGCGGGCTCGGGCGTGAGTGCAGTCAGCCCCTTGCCGTCGAAGCCGATGCGGTAGGCATGCACGAAATAGGGGTCCACTCGCGGGTTCAACCCACTCGCCTCGAACCAAATCTGGCGCTTGACCGGATCGACATGGTTTACCCCCCGGACCACGTACTCACCTCGGGTGATCTGGTTCTTGAGCGCGCCCGTCCGTCCGTCAAACAGGTACAGGTGCTCGTGCCCGTCGCGCTCCGACGCCCAGATGATCTCCTTCCCGTCATCGACATCGTGACGAAAGGTTTTTCCGGTAGCTTCCTGATCCGCCACCAGCGGCCGGTAATCGACGAAGGTCTCACTGGTTTCATCGATCAGGGAGCGCGCGCGGCCCGTGGCGGCGTCCACCTCGACGAGCCTATAGAGCTGATGCCCGCGCTGGTTATATTCGAAGGTGAAGCCGCGGCCGTCCTCCCACCATTGGAGAGAGGAAACTTCGAAAGGGTTCGAGAACAGGGCGTTGTCAATGGCGACCTGGCGCTGGCTGGCAATGTCGAACAGGACCGGCTGGGGCAGCGGAAGGACATCGCCCGGCTTGGGATAGACCATTGTTGAATATTCGCGCTGCAACTGGTCCGTCGACGAATTGAGGTAGGGGATCTCCCGCTTGTAGCCGGGGCGAACGCGGTAAGCCGCGAGGTGGCGGGAGTCCGGCGACCAGCTCAGTGTCGAAAAGACGTAGTAATTGCCCTCGGATCCGTCCCGGCTCAGCGCAACATCCTGCAATCTGTCCTTGCTGCGCAGGAAAACATTGTAGTTCTTGATAGAGGCGATCCATTTGCCGTCGGGCGAGACGCTCCTCTGGTCGGGGCTATTCTCTGCCGGTGGCGTGTAGTCGTGGCTGAGCTGCGTGTCCGGGGCGTCCACATCCCATGTTGTGCTGGTGCAGGCATAGCTTGCAACGTCGCAGCTCCACCGGACCTGCTCAATCAGGAAGTCGAGCCTGCGACCATCCTCGGTCAGTTCGAAACGCTCGAAGGGAAGATCGCCGGCCTGATAGCTCTTATGGCTCGCTTCATTTAGCGCCGCCGCCAGACGGGCCTGATCGAAGGCGGGCCGCTTCAAACTTGTGCCAGCATCGATCCGCATGAACTGCTGCTCGCCGTGGCTAGTCCGGCTGTATACGAACGCGTCGGGGGTCAGCCAGAACGGCCCCTCGGGGACATTCACGGTGAGCCCGCCATAGCGATCGTTTATCGTCAGTGCCCGCTCAAAATCGCTCAGCGCTAGCGGCGGACGTGCACCATTCGGACCGTTGGCCAGCGCCCGAGCGGTTACCGATCCCGATGCCCCTTGAATTAATAGCGCGAGCGTCAAAGCGCCGGTCTTGTACATATCTGTTCACCTCTTTGGGTTTTCGGGATACGCATTTTGGATTTGGCTTCTCATCGCTGGTCCCCGCGCCGAGCGTCTCCTTTGGAGGAGCCTGCACGCGGGTGCAGCCCAGGCCGCAGTCACCATGACAGGGCGCTCTTTGAGGACATCCAGGAACTGGTCGGGTGGACCAGTCCTCGGCGAGTACGACCCCTTCCTTTTCTGCATCTGGATGGTCCTGCTGTAGTAAGGCCGGATGTCCGCCCCGGCAGAAATCATTGTGCTAACATTTCGACATCGTCGGTCCGTGACGCCTTTACTAATGACCGGAAGCAATATGCGCGCCAAAGGAACAACTCGTTTAATTATAAGGCAATCGATCGAACCGGCTATGTCGCATCTCCAACATTGTCGTACATCGGACAATGCCAGGCGACATGTCACGGGGCGTCAAATTGGCCTCTTCCTCAATCTGGACGGCATCGTCAACTTAACGGAATGTGGAATTCGATGTGCGATGAAGGTTCATGACAGACCGTGATCCACTCTATCGTCGACATCGCTTTCGC
>NZ_FOCV01000066.1 GCF_900110205.1 Rhizobium tibeticum
GGCGACATTGAAACAACTCGCGGCGGCCATTAAAGCGCGTTGGGTCTGCGAGCAGGCTCATCAGCAGATGAAGGAAGAACTCGGCCTCGATCACTTCGAAGGCCGATCATGGCAAGGCCTCCATCGACACGCACTGATGACGATGATCGCTTATGCCTTCCTGCAGCATCAGCGCCTATCCAAGGCAAAGCGGGAAAAAAAGGAACAGGCCCGGCCCGCCTAAACCAACGCTGCCAGCTATCCGGCGCGCCGTCATAGCCGCGCTCTCAAACCACCATCCACCACAACGATGTCCACACTGCCGTATCAGGTTCCAAATGACCCCAAAATCAATTCTGCCAAAGTAGTGCTAGTCTTTACGCAGTATGTCGAATCTCACTGTGAAGGTCTTGAAACCGACGAACACGTAAATCTATTTCATTTTTTAGGGAACCAGGGATTGATCACTTTCAACCCGGCTGCCTCGAACGGACTGGAGTCGCGAGTTGCGACTGTGAAGCCATTGGCTGCTGCCGTGGCCGCAATATATCCATCAACCGTGCCGATCGCCTTCCCGGAGGCTCGAGCACGCGCCATCAAGTCCGAATAGAACTGCGAGGTGGCGACTTCGAAGGGCAGGATGCGCTCGGCGAAGTGTGGAAGCACTTCACTCTCTAGGCGATCACGCAGCGTCATCTGCCGCTTGCCGGTTGGCATAGCAGCAATGCCGAAACGAAGTTCAGCGATCGTTATGGCAGAAATGAACAGCGTCTCGATTGCTTGGGCGTCTAACCACGCGACCACGGTCTCATTTGGAGCGGGTTTCCATGGCTCCGATATTACGTTGGTGTCCAGTAAGATCATTCGAAAATCATCGGCTCAGCAGGCGTCTTATCGCGATTTTGCTGTAGGGCTTCAACGTCGCCGTTGGAAAGCTCAGCATCCCTACCTATAGCCGCAAGTAAAGAGCCGAGTTTCACGCGTTCAGATGGACGAACGGCGGCTTCAATAATATCACGAATCTCGGCCTCGGTGCTTCGGCCATGATGAGCTGCCCGCACCCGCAAGGCGCGATGCGTTTCATCAGACAGATTGCGAATGGTAACCGCAGGCATTGATATCAATCCTCTTAAAGAGATGACTCTGATATCAAAGTACGCACAATGAAGTCAATTTTCAAGAAGCTATTTTACAGCCCATTCAGATCCAATTGCATCGAGAGTGAAGGTCGATGCGGGACCACCATCTTATCTTTTCCAAACAGCCCGTGGCCAACTGGTCATGAACGAAGTCCATTGCCCACACATGGTTGGAATGGGTCGCCTCCGTGCGGCCCGCCCGAAGCTTCGCCTTGACGCGGCGCTTGGGAACCTTGTTACCAAGCTGGACGTCCATCTCCAGCCATCATGCTTGAGCAGAACGTGAACACGGCGATAGCCATAGCACACCCGCGTTTGGCAGATGTCCTTGATCCTCAGTTCAGTTCGACCTGCTCGCCGCGCCTGGACTTGTAGACATAAAGCGACCGATCGATCTTCAGCACCGAGCATGCACGCCGGATCGAGACCTTCCAGTCCGCCTTGATCGTGTCGACGAGCTTGCGCTTGCGGGCAGGCCTCAGAGCTTTTTTGATATCTTGCAGCATGGCCTTGTCCAACGACAGGTCGGCGAGGACCAGAGGCGGCTTGGAGCTGCTGACCTCCGCTTATTTAGAAAATCCGGATACCCAACGTTAAGCGGTTAACCCCCGATCCGTGACATCGCCGTGAACGCCGCTGATAGGATACTGATTGTCGTTATTTCGATATCGAACACATTAGGTTGGCCTAAAGTTCACGCTCTGCAAACACGATACGAATCGGTTGGACTGAGCATGAGAGCCTCGGAGTACAAGGCTGCGGTTGCCGTCACAGGTTTGAGTACCGCAGATATCGAAAAGCTGTTCGAAGTCGATCAGGCAACGCATCAAGCCTTGGCCTCCGGCGATCTAGAAGTTCCCCCAGCCGTTGCGCTTGGTCTGCTGCTCATGCTGGTGACGAGTACCAACGCAAAAAGCGCCCGCATTCTCGTGGCCGCCAATGCTCCTCCCTACAGGTCGGAAGCTGCCTAGCGACCCCGAAGGAGCCGGAGGAGTTTTTATCCGGCCAAGGTCGCCGTCTCCTTGTCACCCCGAAGCGGATGCTGTTCAGGACATACTATTGGTCTACACCGGGTGCCCGGACGGGCTGGACACTTTTCGAAAAAATATATGATTACTTAGCAAATCTCGGTGTCCAGCCGTCCACTAACCATATTGTTTTTGTTTATTTTCCACGGCCGGCTCTGGATGAAACGCATTCGGCGGACTGTGACACGAGCCTGCGTACCGTGGGAACCTGCGCTGGTCCCCCTTTTTGCGCCGGAAGCAGACATCTACGGATTGAGTTTCTTGACTCCGATGGGGGCTCCTAGCGAGGCGCAGTCGCCTTTATCCAGCCGGATTCAAAAACCGGAGGTATTCCGAGGTGGTTGAATTCTCGGATGTCAGCTTCAGTCCATTGTGGAAGAACTTCGATCCCGTCAGGTAAGTTGGGCAAACATTGGTGCGAGATTGGATATTTCGCGACAAGGGAAGCCGATCTATAAGGGCTTGTCGTTTGAGCGCTTCCACGAATTCCGGACGAAGTCCATCACCGCGCTCCGCGGCGAAGACATGAAGTGCCAGCATGGATGACATGTCGCGTTCCTCAATTGTAGGAACAGCATGGTCGGCCCGGAGGTCTCTGGAAGCCACCCGTTTCATGCGGCAGACTATCCTTTTCGAGGCATGCCTCAACGATATCGGGAAGGCGAGATTGTCGGAAATCTCGAAATGAGAGTGGCGCGGTTACCGACGTTGTGCCCGCTGGAAACGGCGTAAAGCGGTTGCGGCCTAAATACCCGCCGCGCCATCATCATTTGGGAGTGACGGACGGCTGCTCAGGGCCAGATAGGAGACACAAACTCCTCGATAGAGCGGATCGTTTCTCGTCATCGACTTCGCCCAGCCAAGCAGTACGTCGCCGGCATAAAACGGGCCGCCGATCGCCCAGCATCCCATACCGAGGCGGGGAATTTCGCGGCCGTCCCAGAGAGTCACCAGCGCTTCACGCCGCGCTCAATTCCTGACATATTTGCAGAGAGACAGCCAACCGTCATGGATATCGCGTCATGAACTTGCAAACACGTGGAAAAAGCAACACGCGCGCACCTACCGGGTCCGTTACAGGGCTTTGCTCTGCGTCCGCCACCATGTTTGCAGTGGGAATGGCGTTTCTGGGTTACTGGGGAGTGTATGAACAAGGGCGCTGGCATACAATCGATTATCTCGTGATGGTTGTAGCTATCATCGGATTTGCAGCACTTGGTTCCGTGCCTTGGATTGTGACCACACCTGTAGCGGAGGAGGATGCAGACAAAGTCGTCGACGCCAGGCGAGCGATGGCACTGGGGACGGCCCTAATCTGGATGGCCGTCTGTATTGCCCTATTTGCCTGAGTTGCCCTGCACGTGACCCCATACGACCACAAAATGGATCCATTTGAAGCGATAGCCCAGACCGACGTCCAAAAAATACCTGACGTTAAAGACTTTCACCCTGACCGCGCTGACGAGCCAAAATCGGTCAACGATATCGTCCAGCTGATGTTGGGCGACGTCTGGGAATGGGCCGGAACCTTCCGCACGACGGAGGGCAATATCGGCATTCAGGCATACCGCGTTGGTGTGGAGCTCGCCGGCCTGTTAAGAGACGTCCGCTATTGGATCGAGCATAAGACGGATGAAATTGCGATCAGGTTTCACCATCGCCTGGTCGCGATCCACCCATTTCCAAACGGAAATGGCCGTCACGCTCGCTTGGCTGCCGATCTTCTGATCGAACGCCTTGGCGGCGAGCGTTTCAGCTGGGGCGGCAGAACTCTGGCTGATGTCGGTGAGCTGCGCACTTGCTACGTCGCAGTCCTACGCGCAGCAGACAATCATGATATCGCACCGCTGCTGGAATTCGCGCGCACCTGACAGGCGCCCCCTATCAGGAGGGCCGACGCGACACGGTGTGGACCGTACCTTGCATGGCACGGTCGAGTATTTCCCGTGCGCGGATGAGGTCAGGTGTTTCAAAACCTTCGGAGAACCTCATGTAGATGGGCCTGATCAGATCACGGGCTCCTTCCGCATCGTCGCTTACGATCCGGATTTGAGCGAGCTGCAATGCTGCTCGCAATTCGTAAGGAAGTGCCGATTGTTTCCTCGCCACGGCCATTGATCTCTCGAGATATTCTTCAGCCGACTTAGGGTCGGGTGCTTCCCCTTGGAGGAATACCAGAGCTTTCGTCAGAAAAAGCGCCGGCAGGTGGATGACCATGTTAACTTCGGTATAGCTCGCGATAACCTCGTCGATGAGAATTAATGCTTCTGCGCGATGGTTTTGTTTTGCCATGCAGATGGCCAGTTCCGTGGCGAAATCTGAGACCAACATCTTGTATCGTCGAACTGTGAGCCTCTTGAGAGCCTCGCGCAAATACCTCATTCCCTCCGATGTGCGATCCGTGCGCAGCAAGTAAAGGCCCTTTAGTCCGTGAGCGACGGCACGATACGGACCGAAGAATGTTTTCCCGGAGATGTATTCGAATTTCGCGAGGTTGCGCTCCACCTGCGGCAAATCGTCGATCCAGAAATAGAGTGACATCATCATGCCGAGCGCGCTGATCAGTGTGATGGGATGCTCCGATTTGTCGGCCTCCTCAATGGTCGTTTCGGCGTAGCGAATCGCTTGGTCGATATTGCCCACCAACCAGTGCGAGCGAGTAAGGCACATGAGCGACTGGGATCGCGGGGCGAACATATACTGGCTGGCTATTGATGGTGCCTCGTCGGGCAGGTCGCGTAACGCCGCTTCGAGGTGTTTTTGCGCCAGCAGTTGGTCGCCGGATAGATAGTGAGCCGTTCCGAGCAGGCAATTGGCAATCGACGCATCGTCCCGCCTTCCGGTTTTCGCAGCGACGGCTTCGCCCCGGGAAGCGACGTCGCGAGCACCAGCCGCGTCGGTGAGGTGAAGAAAATACATCGAGAGACCGCTGAGCAGACACAATTGCTGAAGATCGTCGTCACAACGCTCGGCAAAACCAAGCGCTGTATAGAACGCAGTTCGGACCTTTTCGCTATCACCTTCGATTAACATCAACGCCAAGGCATACGACGCGTGAATTTCCATCTGATGGCGCAAGTCGCAGCCTGGGGAGATTCGCATCCAGAGGCAGGTCAAACGTAAGGCCGGGTTTCCCGAGCAGCGGTTGCTTCAAGACCTCGCCTCGGCCAAGTTTAGCGCGGCTCAGCATGGATGCTGCTGCACATGCTGAGGCAACCATTCATCCTTTGGGCACCACGTTCAAACGCACCCTGGCCGCGGACGGCATCCGCCCAAGCCAAGGTAACGCGATCGAGCGCACTGACTTTTGGTCAGAGAGGGGGACGCACTTGGAAAGCGCTTCAAGGTTGGACCTGCCGATCGGTCCTCTACGTCTCAAGCAGTTCGATCTTATGGCCCTCGGGGTCTCTGATGACACAACGGGTCCCCCAATCGGATTTAGAGGGTCGAGATATCATGTCCACGGTAGTACCCAGATCGCTCAAGACCGTTGAGATCGATGGAACGCGGAACCCTAGGCGGACTGCGGATGTGTCCAAGCTCTCCGAGCCTTTGGGATAGATTTCAAAAACCGAGCCTCCCGTGGTCGACGCGAGATGCTCGGGCCCCGAACCATGCCTCTCTATTTGGAACTCGAAACCCAGAGCTTTGTAGAATGCAGCCAAAGAACCGGGATCGCGTGCCCTAAGCACAACGAGATTCAAAGATGGAGCTTCTATTGGCATCACCCTACCTGGGAAGTTGGTATCTCTAGCCGGGCTTCCATTTCGTCGAATACGACGCGCATCTCAAGCCGACCACCCATCGCCGCCACGTGCTTGGCCAATGTCTCGAACTTGATGTTTTCCCGCTTCTCGATTCTGTTGACCGATGGCTGCTTGATTGAAAGGGCCTGAGCGAGTTCTACCTGGGACAAATTGTTGAGCTTCCGCATTTCCAGCAGAGTCAGGTAGCCTACCGACCCCGACTTTTCGAATTGCTTGAATAGCTGCTCCACCCGATTGGCAGCCTTTACTGCATTTCGGTAGACCTCATCGGGTCTCTGTCCGTAAGCGTCATCAGAAATGAAGACACCTAGTCCAGCATGCGGCCGGAAGGAGATTTGCGTAAAGAAATCGTTCTTCGAAATGTCCAGGAATGTCTCGCCATTGGGATCGTCTGGAGCGTCAACTTCCACACCGAACCCAAGCTCTTGAAGCCGAACACCGGTATCATTTAAAAGGTCAGTTGCTGTCATATTCCCAATCCTTCTCCATTCGCGCCCAGCTTTTCCAAAACAATAGTTCTCTTGGGACCTATCGTTTCAATCCTGATCGCGCCATTTGATCCGATGATTGTGTTGTGGGCTTTGGAACGATAGCGGATCGTACCCTGTTGACCCGGTACCCTCCTAGCGCTGTCCGGCTGTGGAGGGTACATTCGTCCATCCGTCTGAAAAGTCGCGGGGTTGGCTGCAATGCCCGAAAATTCGTCTTCAACGCCATCGAGAGTCTCGCAGATAAGTTCAAAAGCCTCATCATGTGTTCCTACTGCCGAAGCGGCGACAAGCCGCTCAACGAAGAGCGTAAAGCGCTCCTGCTTGGTCTTCATATAACACTCCAAAATATACTCTGCAAGGTATAATAAATTTTGATCGTTGGGCGCGGGTTTAGGACGGGCGGATACTCGGAATACGAATGGCGCTTAACCGAGGGCGAATGACAGCCGCAGACTGCAGCGCGCAGATAATGATCGACTCCCCTAAAGATTGTAAATGACCTGTCGGCCAAAACTGTTCTGAATTCTTTGGCCCAACGAGGAGTCTGCACTGTGAGCGACCTCACCGCCCACAATGGGGCGACCATCGCTTTCGACCTTGACGGGACCCTAGTCGAGTCGGCCCCCGACCTGATCGGAGCGGTGAACGCAATCCTGATCGCGGAGGGCTTCGAACCGCTGGCCTACAACGAGGGTCCCCCTTCATCAGCCGTGGTGCCCACTGGCTGCTGCAATGGGGTCTTGAGATCGCCGGAGAGCAAGAAGCAAACGCCCGTACCGCTCGCTGCCCTTGTCGGCCGCTTCATCAGCTACTATAGCGCCCATATCGCAGATGAGAGCCTGCCATTTCCGGGGTGATCGACGCCCTGAAAGCCCTGAGGGCAGGAGGTGCGAAGCAGGTAGTCTGCACCAATAAGCCGACCGACCTGTCGCTAAGTCTATTGACCAAGCTCGGCATGGCGGGACCGTTCGACGGCGTCGTGGGCATTGACGCCGTCACAGCGGCAAAGCCCAATGCCGCTCACCTGATCGAAGCTGTGAAGGCCGTAGGCGGCGATCTGGCGCGCAGCCCGCCGACCTTCCAGCAGCGTGTGATCGCAGATTTCCTCCAAGAGGTCTATTTCCCTGCGCATCTCCGCCGTCTGCGAGAACGGCTTCGTGCGTCGCGCGACATGTTGGGGGGGGTCCTGACGGAACGCATGGCCGAGCATATCGAGGTGCTGCTGCCGGATCAGGGGATCAATCTCATGATCAAAAGCACCGGCAGTTGGAGCAACGACACCGCCGTCTCCTCTGCGGCCTTGAAAAGAGGCGTTGTGGTCATGCCTCTCTCCCGGATGAATGTAGTCTCCACAGACACATCCAGATTGCTGCTCGGTTTTTCGGCGTTGCCGGAGCAGGAAGCAGACACTGGGACACGGCTTCTGGCGGGGGTATTCAGATGTAAAGAGTTTCACCAGGCCTAGACTATGACGTGAATGACCGCTTGTTGCGCGTTCAGGACATTATCCAGGTCAGCTCTCGGCGGCCCACCCGGGTAATCGCCGAAAATTCATTGGCTCAACTTCGATCCCGAACTGTTCTGCCCCAGCCGTGGTTCTGCTCCAGCCAGGAGCCGCTGAATGTTCGCGCGATGGCGCACGATCACGTACAGGCCACCTGCGACAACCAACAACCGATAGGGCATTGGATGCTCGAAGCAGAACACGAGCACGATGGCCGTCAAAGCGGCGAGTATCGAACTGAAGGATACAATGCGGGAGATGGCTAGAACGACTCCCCAAACCGCCGCTGTGCCTATTCCCACTGGCAACGAAATCGCCAACAGAACACCGAGTCCCGTGGCTGCGGATTTCCCGCCTGTGAACTGCAGCCAGATCGAACGGCCATGCCCCAGCAACACTGCTAGTCCCGATAGGCAAACCAACCAAGGCACCAAGCTTGGAATTTCGAATTCTTTTGGCCACACGACGGAATACCGCGTCAACAGCCACGGATACCACGATTGAGCAAAGACTATGGCGGCCACGCCTTTCATCACATCGGCAACAAGCACGAATAGCGCGGGCCACTTGCCGAGAGTGCGTAGCACATTCGTCGCTCCTGTGGATTTGGAGCCGTGCTCGCGGATGTCGATGCCTCTGACCAGTTTTCCTGCCAGGTAGCCAGTCGGTGTAGAACCGAGGAGATAGGCAACTAGCAATCCAACGGAACTTCCTATCCAAAACATCATAGAACCTACGTTTCCCAGGAGGCCGCCGAATTGGCAACTTCGATTTCGAGTTAGGAGAGGGGACTAGCCCGCTGATCGCGCTTGAGGCGATTGACGCCCGTGAGAAGTGAATTCCACCAGCAGGGATTTCAGTTCAACTTCTCGCACACGACGGGCTGCCTCGTCAGGGCTGACCCACGCCACGTCGGGCACCGTCGGCTTGTTGCCCATGACCTTTCCGCTCCGATACATGCCATGTTCATGGGAGAGCTCGCCAGTCAAGCCTTCTCTAGCTGGCCGCGAGGTTCTGCGGTGTCGACGAAACCATCCCACTTTCGGGTATCGCTGAGGCGCTTGGTCGCTTTAAAAAAAGGAAAGCGTGGCGCGGATATTGAGACCGATGGGAGGGCGCGGCGACCAGCGCCCTTCACGTTCAAACGCCGGCGTCGTCCCCACTGCTCCTCCGGCCCTTCCGAGAACGACTACGTCATCCTGACGGAGGAAGATCTCGACGCCGTACCGACCAGCACGCTGGCCTTTCATTTGACGGACGAGACGCTGCTCAATCGGCGTCTCCGCCGGTTTTGGGGAATAGCTGAGTGATATTCGATCCACCGGGCTCGGACTCGACCTTGGGCGTCAGCTTCTTTCTCCGCAACTGGCGCTCGCCGGCATTTTGCAGAATCGCAGCGAATCCTTCGCGCTGCCGGTAGTAGTCAGGCTTGTCAGGCAGTCGAACATCGAACTCCGCAAGCAACCGCTCGATGAGATCCATCGCCTTTGCCCCCAGGACCGCATAGCCCTCTTCCCGTCGTTCGAAGAAGCTGTCGAAGCCAGGCCTCGAGAGGTCGAGAACGTCCAAAGCGTTCGACAGGTTCGCCACGCGGTTAGATAACCACAAGATTTCTTCGAGGAGGTCTTCCCCAAGCACGCTCAGATCCTGGCCAGAAGGAAGGACCAAGGTTGGATCCGGAACGTGAAAGGCGAACTCGCCATCATTTATCGGATTAAACTCGGGGGTATCGTGAACTGCAGCATAGGAAGCGCCGACAAAATCATCCAAAGCCAAAACCGTCAGCATTGCCGCACGCCGCGCGTCGCCTTTCGACTTGCGAAAACGCTCAGCACTCGCCCACCGGAATGCGTTCGGTATGATCGTGCCGGCAGCAAAACAACCAGCACCGATCATTGCTCCCAACACCAAAATGCCTTGAGTTGTTTCGAAAAACTGCGTCAACACTCACCTCGTAGAGTTCGAAAAGCGGCTTTCATCGTCGTAGGCAAGAGGGAATCACTACCGACCTGTGCACTGTGGCGCGCTTGAGAGAGATTAGGAATTACTTTCCGGAAGATGAGATTGCGCCGGATGGGATTCAAGGGCGTTTGGAAATGACCTTGGGATCTAGCCCTCATCTCCACTGGTCGTGGACGCGCCTTCGTCGAGCAGTTTGCAGGTGGCCGTAGCGAATATTTCGAAGGCCCGAGGGTGATGTCGCGCCAAGGATTGGGCAGAGCAATCCTGAACTGGGTTTTCAGCATCGACCGAAAAGCAAAGCGTTTCAGATACTACTGCGATCGTTGCGCGGGATTGGACTCGCGGTTGGAGTCTTTGCCGGATCACGTGAGGTCGGTGTTCACCAGAGGGCCTAGCTGACGGCGTCTAGTCGCGCAGAGAACTGGTTCGCCAAATCCCCACAAACAGTTCAAGCCGGACGGCTTGTGAAGAAGATGGCCTGGATCTGCCTCTCAATGAAGGATTCATTCACTCCGAGCTCCACGCCCTTAGTCGCCTTTGGTCGACCCAGCATCCCATTGAGCCAGCACTCCCTCTTTTTTGCCACAAAGGCGAACGCTTTGCAGAAGTTGTCGCCGATGCAGGCAGTGAAACACCTCCGATACGTACTGTTGCGGATCTGCTTGTAGTCGCCGCCCGGAAGGTCCATTCCCGAAAACGACGTGACATCGGATCTTATGACGTCAGAGCCAAATCGTTCGTGGCGTCGAGACGCGGATCGCTTGCGAGGCCCTTCCCCTTCACCTCGATCCTCTGGCAGCCTTCAACGGCCAGGTCAGAAAGGACCTTGTCAGCCTTGTCTTCGGCAATTTTACCTTGCCCCCAACCCGAGCCCATCCGCTGCACCGAATGGGGCCGTTACGGATTCGAGTAGAGTAAGGTAATCACCCTCTGGTATTGCCGGGAGCATCAGCCCTGAACTACAGGGAGTTGCCGAGCCATGGAGGAGCGCAGCGGTGATAACCGAACTGATTGCTTGCGCCTCGTTGTGGCGGTTGACGGCGAACGCCATGGGCCTATCTCGCATTCATGGGTACGATTGACCGGCGGCGCGGAACCGTCTCCTCAAAGGTTCGATCGCTAAGGCTGTCTCTGCAGCGCCTTGAACGCGGCCGAGATCAGTGGGCAATGCGTTGGCAAGCGCTGCTGGCATTCATTGATCTCAGCATCCTAGCCTTCTTTATTCTTGGCCCCTATCTCCGGTCAGGTCCCTCCTACCTTATCATCGACTACACGGTCGCCGCCTGGGTTGGCGCAGAGCTACTCGCACGCGCCATCGCGGCTCCATCGATCCGGGCCTTTCTTAGAATGCCTCTGACGTGGATCGACATCGTCATTCTGGGGACGCTCTTGTTCCCGGACCTCTTATTCAACTTTGCCTTCTTGAGAGCCATGCGCATCTGGGCAATCGGGAAAAGCCCACTGCTGCGCGAGGGCCTGCGCCGTTTCGGAGCTGCGCATCTTCAGGATGTCGTCCGCGCCTGCCTGAATGTTCTGGTCTTTCTTTTCATGGTGACAGGATTCGTCTACACGACCTTCTTCTATGGTCAGGAAGGCGTGGAAGGTTTCGTTGATGCCCTCTATTTCACAGTGGCCACAATCACGACGACCGGCTTCGGCGATATCACGCTGCCCGGCACGCTCGGCAAACTGACATCTGTCGTGACAATGATCGTCGGGATTTCCCTCTTCGTAAGGCTCGCTCAGGCGATGGTCCGTCCTTACAAGGTAAAGTTTCCCTGTCCCGAGTGCGGATTGCAGAGACATGACGCCGATGCCGTACATTGCAAGGCGTGCGGTCACCTTCTCAACATCCCCGACGACGGCGATTGAGGGGCGTGCCGCAACGGTGTGGTTGAGGAGCGCTGTGCAGTCTTCCAAGGGGATTGCATCCCTCAGTCCATAAGACATTTCTTAAAGAGTCCACACTGGAGAGATGTCCGCTCTGCGCCGCCAGGAGCGGGAGTTACCCCCAAGCGTCCCGTATCTTGCGAGTTGACATCTCAGAGCACGAAATCTCCGGCTTGCAGCTCTATTCGAGCACATCCACGTCTACCTTCATCGCGGAACCCGGCTTTCTCCAGAACCCGGTCCGACGCCAGGTCTCCTGGTAGTGTCCAAGCCTCAATCCGATCCCCTGCCCCTTCTCTTCCTTTCGCTCGGAGGTGCCGGATAAAGGTTCCAAAAATGTCTAGGACGACTGAACCCGGCCCAGGGAGGCTTGATGATCGAGGTTGCCGTCGAGACGACCGCCGTCTCTCACGCTGAAATCCTTTGGCTGCTAGGTGCAACGGTATCGTCGTTGCAAAACAGCGTACGAACCAAAGCCGCAGCTATTGCTCGCCTTTATCTGACGTCCGACGGATTTGCGGCCGTCGTCGGGCAATTGCAGCGACCACTCCCAAGATACACATGCCAACTGGAGGCCACCACGCTGCATCATTCATTGTGTAGAGCGTGGCGCTACTGATGCCGCACCAGAGCGCAGGGCCGATGAACAAGATCGCGTCATACCGCTGGCGGGTTGCTGCTAGAAAACCGATCGTGGCGATCGCGGTCGGGTCAGGCATGATTCCAAATACCTCGGAACTAGCCACCCCCCTGCCCGCAACCAAACTCAGGCTTGGATACAACAGGATTGCGGCAGCCATCACGGCCACACCGGGAAGTCCGGTGGTCGATCCCTTTCTGTTTTTCGGGGGCATGACGTAGACGACGATGGTCAGGATCGATTGCGCAAGGAAGCCATACGCCGCATAGGTCGCGGCCCAGTTGATGATTGATAGATACGACCAAAGATAGGCCCAACCGACGAAGAACCAAAGCATGGCGAGAATGAGCGCAACGGCCCGTCGGTCGTCCGGCCGGCCGCGGATAACAAGACCGACGACGCCTGCACCTACCAACAGCATCAATAGGTGAAGTGGCCAAAGGCTGACATTGAAGCTCTCGATTTGCTTGAAATAAACGCGGGACGAGAACATCAGAAAATCCGACGGACGGTACGACCACCACTCCGTCATGCAGCATGCTCCTCCGTCGCACTGAGAGCCATTAAAGGCTTTCCACGTATTTGATGGTCCGCTTGCGCAGCTCCGGGTTCATCAACGCACCTGTTGCCGCATCCATATTTTCCCGAACGTGCTCCACGTTTGAGGTCGCGGGAATGGCGCAGGTGACAGCCGGGTGTGACACGATGAACTTCAGCAGCAGCTGTGGCCAACTCCTGGCCCCGGTTTCGGCAACCCAATCTGGCAATGGCTGGTCCGCTATTTCGGCGATCAGATCGCCCTGCCTAAACGGGCGGTTGGCGATGACGGCGATCTTACGCTCGGTGGCGAGCGGCAGAATGCGTTGTTCCACCTCACGGTCCAGAACGTTGTAGGAAATTTGTATGAAGTCGACCGGCCGCGACCTCATGATGGCCTCGATATCCGCGTGACGTCGCCCCTCCGACGTCGTGATGCCGACGTATTTCAGCTGGCCCGCAGCCTTCATTTCGAAAAGCGTCTGAAGATGTGCCTCCCATGACAGGAGGTTGTGAACCTGAAGCAGATCGAATTGCGGCACACCCCACAGGCGCTGTGACTGCTCGATCTGTTCGAGTCCCGAACGCGGATCGCTGATCCAGACCTTGTCGGCCGCGAAAAGCGACGGGGGGCGTGAGAGCTTACCCAACCCATACCCGATGGTTTCCTGTGCCGACCCATACATTGGTGACGAATCGATCAATCGGCCGCCAGCGGCGAAGAATACCTTGATGACGGTCGCACATTCGTTCCGAAGTTCCGCATCGTCGCCAACATTGAAAGTGATCCAGCTGCCCAACCCAACGACGGGAAGCAGCTCCCCGGATGATGGAATTGGTTTCGTGGCGATCGCAGGAGCCTGCGCAGAGCAAGGTTTTGGAACGGTCGCCAAGGCTCCCATTGACGCGATGAGGAAGAGCGCGTTGCGTCGACCGATCCCCGCTGGCATGACGGGCCTCCCTTTCGATGTTCACTCATTTCCGGGGTATCCAGCAACCGGCTAATCGTTGGAACCCGAAGATGGTCATCCCTAGCTCAATCTGAGTTTACGCCATTTTGCCGCGGAAGGTGAGATGTCGAACCTGCCTCGACAACCCCAGTGGCGAGACCTACGAAACTATTTCGGCTGCCGTTCCGTCGACGATTAAACGGTCCTTGCCCTTGAATGATCCTGCTGCGCTGCACATGTTTTGGCGATCGAGCTCAACTCGCACATTTATGTGGTTTCCCTGGGACGCGCTTCAGGCGAACGGAGAATGATTGCATGAATGGTAAGACCGCTTTGCTTCTGGTGAACCCCAACTCCAGGCGTGGCAAAGAGAGTCTGACTCAAGTCCGTGAACTGCTGACCCGCGCAGGGATCCGCTACATGGAGCTTCCCTCAGGAAGGAACCAGACGCCGTCGGAGGCCATCAAGGGGCGCGTCGGTCACGTAGACCTAGTGATTGTAGGTGGCGGGGATGGGAGCCTGAACACCGCTGCACAAGGTTTGCTAGACACCGGTCTGCCGCTCGGTGTCCTTCCTCTCGGCACTGCCAATGACTTCGCACGGACCATTGGGTTACCAACGGACTTGCCGGCGGCGATCGATGTCATCGCGAAAGGCAACACGACGCCCATCGATCTTGGCCAAGCGAATGGGCATCCGTTTTTCAATGTCGCCAGCATAGGCTTCAGCGCAGACCTCGCGATGTCTCTGACCGAAAAAGCCAAGAACCGTTGGGGCAAACTCGGTTACGGTATCGTGGCAGCAAGGCTGCTTGCCAACTCGCGTCTATTCACGGCGATATTGGAACATGATGGTCGCGTCGAGGAACTGCACACCATTCAGGTTGCCGTTGGCAATGGACGTTTCTACGGTGGAGGTATGACCGTTCAAGCCGCCGCAACAGCAACTGACGGCATGCTCGACTTTTATAGCCTCGAAGTAGATCATTGGTGGCGGCTTCTGGCATTGCTTCCCAGCCTTCGAAAGGGGACGCACGGCGAGTGGGACGACGTTCGTACTTTCTCCACCAAAGACCTCACAATTCGAACCCGCAGGCCCCGGGCGGTCAATCTCGACGGGGAGCTGAAAACCAGGACACCCGTGAAATTTACTATTCGGGAAAAGGCGATTTCTGTTTTCGTACCGTAGGGTCCCTCCTGCGTCTTGGCGACGGTGCTCTTGGCGTTTTAGGGCATCGCATAGCCTAATCAATCTCCCCGCCGCCATGCCAAGCCGTCATTTTGGCCGGGAAAGCTAACGAGGTCACTCTCAACCATGCCACTTGCAGGAATGTTGCGAGCTGCTGCTAAATCGATAGTCCACCAACTCTGTTCGTGTCGCAGCCAGACACCCGATGGCCGTGACATCCGTCGGCGCAGGCTGACATGGCACGCGCCAACGGCTGATAAAGGACCAAGCTATCGCGCAGAGCCAATACGACCAAGCGCAAGCCGCGCTCCGCACAGCGCAGGCTCAGGTGCAGGACGCACAGGCCCAAGTGAAAGTCTCGCGCGCGACGCCATCCGCACAGTCGATGTCGGTCAAGGCGCCCTGGAGGCTCAGGTCGAAGAAGCGCGAGCAGCATTGCGGCTCGCGCAGATCGATCTATCCCATACGGCCATCATAGCTCCAGAGGACGGTCAGGTCGGAGAGATCGTTGCAATTCGCTGTGATACAGAAATCGGGGGGAACGAGCGAGAAAAGCTGTGTGCCCGGCGCGACGAATTGGCCGAGCCGCACGCCTCTAAAACAAAAACGAAATGCATCGGTCCGATTTTCCAGAAAGACCATCGAAAACGACGGCGTTGATGGACGCCGCGGCAACTTCAAGAAACGCCACACCGTTTCCGTTGCTAACGAAATTGCGCGCGATAGGAACTGTGGCGGCGCGGCCGCCGCGCTTGGCCATCTCAGTTCAGGCGGGTCCAAGTCTGTGTCTTGCACAATACTCTCGTTGCGCAGCCCCGAAGTTTGAGGCTGTTTCCCGACACGATGAGCCTGCCGCTAT
>NZ_FOCV01000067.1 GCF_900110205.1 Rhizobium tibeticum
CGATGACGGGCTCGGCCTTCTTGCCGACCAGGGCAAGTGCGATGCCGAAGAGGACGGAGATGAAGAGGACTTGCAGGATGTCGCCTTCGGCGAAGGCGCTGGCAAGCGTCGTCGGGATGATGTTCATGAGGAAGCCGGTGAGCGACTGCTCATGCGCCTTCGCGGTGTACGTGGCGATCGCTTTCACATCGAGCGAAGCCGGGTCGATATGCATGCCCGCTCCTGGCTGCACCACATTCACGACCACGAGGCCGACGACGAGCGCCAGCGTCGAAAAGGTCAAGAAGTAGGCCATCGCTTTAGCGGCGACGCGACCGACCTTGGCGAGATCGGTTATACCGGCGATACCGGTTGCAACGGTCAGGAAGATGACCGGCGCGATGATCATCTTCACGAGCTTGATGAAGGCGTCGCCGAGCGGCTTCATCTGCGTGCCGACTTCGGGGTAGAAATGCCCGAGCAGGATACCCGTGGCGATTGCCGCAAGAACTTGGACATAGAGATGTCGATGGAACGGTGTCTTGCGGATCTTCGCAGAATGCTCAACGATCATTTCCGAATCCCCCATATGGCGTGAACCGTCTCAAAGAGGTGTGCCGAATCGACGCCCAGGGCGTGGTTGCGGTCACTAGCTGACGTTAGCTTCTCCTAATTCAAACCGGTCGCGCATCCCGGTGTTTCGCTTTGCTCAGCAACAAAGCAGTTTTTATATTCCTTACATTCTCGGCAACTGGGTGCCGTGCATAGCGAAAAACCCTCGGCCTCACAAAGCATGCGATAAAGATACTTTTTCCACCTCATGTGATTGGTATTGCCGGCCGCTAGCGTGGGAAAATGGATGGCAAGCAGGAGGCTAAGTTCGGACCTATCGGATAGACCAAGCTCCAGCCACAGATGGTCGTGGCGCAAGGCGCGCCGGGCGATGATCTTGGCGAAACAAGCGCTTGTTTGGTCGCCCGGTCGAGCATGCGCGAGCAGCAGATCGCGCAGAAGTTCCTCTTCCACACCCGGCTTGGCTTCGCGCACTTTTTCCGATCCGAAGGCCTGCAGAACAGTGGCGGGAACAGAGCGGTTAAGGACGTTTCGCAGCTCGGCACGGGAAAGGCCTGTTGCCTCGGTCGCAGTTGCCACGCCGGCAGCAATCTCTTCCAGCGCATGCAAGAGGACGCAGGAAAACACATACTGATCGAAGTCCATATCGAGGTCTATAGGTGGGCCGAGACCTGGCGATTGCGATGATCGTCGGTGACCAGGCCGATCGGTCAGGAGGGTCACTCTCCTTTTCGACAAATTGCGGGTCTGAATGACATTTGACATGTTGCTTCCCCTCCTTCGCTACGTCGCCACGAGATGATCTGCGGCGCGGCAACGTACTGCTCGAGGATAGTGTTTCAAAACTCATGCCAATCGCGGTTACAGAGCCGATTAGTCAGTTTTTGCTGGTTTTCAAAGGCTAAATGAGTTCGCGGTTGCAGACACAATGAACAGCGGCCCGTCTCGGGATCGACAAACCGACGACATTGGATGTCGAGTCTGCGCCAAAAATTGCAGGACTCGTTATTGAGACGCGGGTACATACTCGCGGCATGGTGGCTTTGCAACACTGACCATCGGGGATCCGTCCCCCCCGGACAAGGCAAGCATATGATCGAGCTTCCGGCGAGTAGATCCAAGTGTCTCTTATAGCATTGATTATGCCTAAGCAGCACGCCTGCCATCCCACCTGGCACGGCACGACTTAAAATACTGGCAGCGCTTGCTCAAGCCGATGGAAATGGAACTGAGCATCCACCACACCAGATCCTAACCGTGCTCCGGCAGAAGCAGTGCCGTTACGGCCTTGATGTCAAAATGGCACGGCGCTTGCGACTCGTTCGTTGAAAGCTGGACAGCAGCCGAGAAGAGCAGTGGAGGCAACGCCTCTGATGCGTCCGACATTTGTGCGTTTTCCTCGAGCACCTGCACGTTGGTGGCGAAATCTGGGAAGACACTCCAAAATCGGCGGTTCGACAGCAGGTGTGGTGGCAAACGCATCAGATCTTATTCTAAAGGAGCAATGCTGATGACGATGAACAAAAGGGTTCCGTTCGTTACCTTTCGCACGCGTGTTCGCGATGAGACCGTGGAAGGGCCAAATCCGTACCGTTGGGACGACAAGACTACGGAGGATTATTTTAGCGGTAGGCGCACGATTTTATTTTCGCTTCCCGGCGCCTTCACCCCGACCTGCTCGACTCAGCAATTGCCGGATTTTGAAAAGCTCTACGACGAATTCGTTAAGCACGGATTCGAGTCGGTCTACTGCCTCTCTGTCAATGACGCTTTCGTGATGAATGCGTGGGGTAAGGCGTTGGGACTGAAGAAGGTCAAGCTTATTGCTGATGGTTCAGGCGAATTCACTCGCAAGATGGGCATGTTAGTCGCAAAGGATAATCTCGGCTTCGGCCTTCGATCTTGGCGCTACGCTGCACTGATCGACGACGGAGTTGTGGAGCAATGGTTTGTGGAGGACGGACTCTCGGATAATTGCGAAACAGATCCGTACGGAGTCTCGTCACCGCAGAACATTCTTGCAACGCTGAAGTGGCTTGGCGCCCCCTGACCGGATGACAGACCGTCTGACGGCTCTGTGACGCAGGTCCTAAATTGCGTTTCACAGGTTGCGCACTAATTCTTAAGTGTGGTCCAAGTTGGGGTCGCGGACTGAGCAAGCTCGAGAACCCACGTCAGTCGCCGGCGCTTGGCAGGAATGACTCATACGAGTTCACGCTAACCCAGCCGCACCACTCTGCATTGTCCGATCTCCGACGTTGTCGGAAATGCGACATAGCGGGGTTTGAGATTCACGTTGTTTTAGAACGGGTTTTTCGGTTGGCACGCTACGTGCGTTGTTGATTGCGAACGCAACTCGGAAACCAGGAGAAACGATCCGATGGTAACGCTCACCGAAAAGGCAATCGCAGCAGCGAAGGGTATCATTTCCCAGTCTCCCGAGCCTGTGAACGGCTTGCGCATCATGGTCCAAGTGGACGGCTGCGCCGGCCCCAAATAGCATGTGGGCTTGGAGAGCGAGTCGCGAGAGGGCGATGCTGTCATTGAGACGGGTGGGGTCAAGGTGTTCGTGGACGCGGGCTCTCAAGACCATATCGCCGGCTTGACCTTGGATTTCGTCACGGATCGGGTTCCTCCGGTTTTATCTTCGACAATCCTAACCCGCGGGAGAAGTGCGCCTGCGCCAAGTCCTGTAGCTGATCGTCTGGGCAGGGCGAACGGCAATGCGGGATCCGCGATTCGGTCAACACGTCTTCGATGCAGGCGTCCGAGCAAGGCTCGACGGGCCTGCGGCTGTGAGGCTTCCGTCATTCGGAAGTTGGAGGGTGGTATCATTGAGCCCTGTCTATCTCGACAACAATGCATCAACACAAGTCGATGCCGAAGTTGTTCAAGCGATGCTGCCGTTCTTTTTAGATCAGTTTGGCAACGCTTCATCGATGCATGATATCGGCACCGCTGCCGGTGCACCGATCAAGACCGCGCGCCGGCAGTTGCAAGCGCTGATCGGTGCAAAGTTCGACCATGAGATCACTTTCACCTCGGGCGGGACCGAAAGCGTCAATACGGCGATCCTTTCGGGTCTCGATACGGTTCCTGGGCGCACCGAGATTGTCACTTCAGCGGTCGAGCATCCGGCGGTGCTAACGCCTTGCGCACACCTTGAGAAGACGCACGGCGTTAAGGTGCACAGGATCCCGGTGGACCACCATGGCCGACTCGATCTTAACGCCTACCGGACCGCCCTCACCCATCGCGTGGCGATCGTTTCGATCATGTGGGCGAACAACGAGACGGGAACAATTTTTCCCGTGGAAAGGCTTGCTGAGATGGCCAAGCAAGCTGGCGCACTTTTCCACGCCGATGCAGTGCAGGCGGTCGGCAAGCTTCCGATGGACCTGAAATCGACCGCAATCGACATGCTGTCGCTCTCCGGCCACAAGCTACATGGTCCGAAAGGCGTCGGCGCGCTCTACATAAAACGCGGCGTGCCCTTTCACGCACTCATCAGGGGTGGTCACCAGGAGCGCGGCCGGCGCGCGGGCACGGAGAATACGCCCGGGATCGTAGGCTTAGGCAAGGCGGCCGAACTCGCGTTGGAGTGCATGGACGAGGAAAACAAGCGGATAAAATCGCTCCGCGATCGATTGGAGAAAGGACTTCTTGAGCGGATCCCCAGGACCTTCGTCACCGGCGATCTGCTGGCACGATTATCGAATACCACAAACGTCGCCTTCGACCGCATTGCTGGTGAAGCCATGCAGTCTCTGCTCAATCGCCATGGTATCGCTTGCTCCTCGGGCTCCGCCTGCACCTCTGGATCCTCGGTGCCGAGCCATGTTCTAAGGGCGATGAACATTCGCCACGGTACGGCACTCGGTGCAGTTCGCTTCTCCTTTTCACGCCATAACCGCGAGGAGGATGTGGATCGGGTACTCGAACTGATACCGGGAATCGTGGAGAAACTACGTGACGCTGTCCCTGGCTCCAGGGGGCACGCTAAGTGATGAGGGCTCCCAATCCGGCGCGCCGCCTGAGGACTAGAAACTTCCGGTCGTTCTCAATAAAACACGCATGGTGCTGGCTTCGCCTTCACCACGTGGAAAAGCTGGGGCCGGCCGCTCGCTTGCTTCAGCCCGCGTGCTGGACAGCGGGATCGATACGCCTGCGTGGGCTGCCGACAAGGTCGACGAAGTTCGTGCCGTGGTGGGTCTGGCGGCCTCCCGATACGGCTTGAGGCGTGGATAATGCTGCAGGGTCTCGACGCGTCAATCCTGAGTAGCGTTGCCGCTGGCAACCGCATCTCATTTCTCTATCTGCGAAGCTCGCTGCTGTTCGTCAGCTTGGAGCGAACGCATCCTCGACCACCAAAGGAAAACGCAAATGAACAGTTGTGCGGGCGAGAACCTTCCTATTGATGTCACCGACATTCTCGCGCGGCTAAAGCGCTTGTCGGCTGCCGAGGAATTCTTCGAAGTTCTTGGCGTGTCCTATGATCCGAAGGTGCTCAATGTCTCCCGGCTCCACATCATGAAGCGCATGGGGCAATACCTGGCCGAGGAGGTTAATTCCGATCTCCAGGACAAAGCGATCGCTGCCCATGCGCGCGCCGCGCTCGAGCGCGCGTACGAGGACTTTGCAACTTCTTCGCCGCTTGCGCATCGGGTCTTTAAAGTGCTCAAGGACCGCGATCCGGCCAAGGCCGCCGCGCCGTGTCGCACCTTTGTACCGTTGGACTCCATCCTGACGCCATTCGGAAAGAAATAAGTGCGGCAGGGTTGCTACACCACAACGTCGGCAATCCGACAAAACTGTCGCGTGGCGAAATCCTGACAAGGGAACACACCAACATTTCAGGGGATTACCTATGCGCAATGTGGTTGGCACGAATAGTGCTTGGAGTAAGCCGAAACGCCAATCCACATTCGATCGGGAGCCTAAAAACATCATGCACATCGTAGTTTGTATCAAGCAGGTGCCGGACTCCGCGCAGATACGCGTCCATCCGGTGACGAATACCATCATGCGCCAAGGTGTGCCGACCATCATCAACCCTTACGACCTGTTCGCGCTCGAAGAAGCATTCAAAGTGCGTGACTGCCATGGGGGCGCGGTCACCGTCCTCACTATGGGCCCACCCATGGCAGAGCAAGCGATGCGCAAGGCGCTCACCTACGGCGCGGACCGCGCGATACTTTTGACAGACCGTCACTTTGCGGGATCCGACACGTTGGCAACGTCATTCGCTATCTCTCAAGCAATCGCGAAGATTGGCGATAGCTTTGGCGCGCCTGATATCGTCTTTACTGGTAAGCAGACGATCGACGGCGACACCGCCCAGGTCGGGCCTGGAATTGCCAAGCGCCTGGATCTCCAACAACTGACTTACATAACGAAAATTGCCTCTATTGATCTCCATGCGCGCGAGATCACAATTGAGCGGCGCTCGGAAGGCGGCACGCAGATGCTGAAGAGCAAATTCCCGTGCCTTATCACCATGCTGGAGGGTGTCAATTCTATCCGCCGCGGCTCTCTCGATGATGCTTTGCGTGCCGCCCGGTCCCCAATTCTGAAGTGGAGTGCGGCCGACGCTGGAATTGAGGAACTGGCCAGCTGCGGCTTGAGAGGGTCGCCGACGGTCGTGAAACGCGTATTCGCTCCCACCGCCCGAGCGCAAAAAGCTATGAAACTCGACACAACCGACAAAACCGTTAGCCATGTCGCTGACGAGGTGATCGCATCAATCTTCACCGACCAACCTGCGTTGGAGGGTGAGCTTTCATCCAATGGCAGCGCGTGAGCGGCAAGGAGGAGCGCATGATGGAAATCCAAAAAAGTGAGACGCCGTCTCAAGCCACCGGCCGTGCCGGCATGAAGAAGGAGTTGCCAAAGCATTATCAGGATCATCGGCACGTCTGGGTCTTCATTGAGCTGGAGCGGGGCCAGGTCCATCCCGTGTCCCTCGAATTGCTCGGTGAAGGCCGCAAGCTTGCCGACAAGCTGGGCGTTCAGCTTGCTGGCGTGGTCGTCGGGCCGCCGGACGGAGTGGGGACCGGGCCTGCCATCGCAGACGCCTTCGCTTATGGGGCCGATCTCGCCTACCTTATTGAGTCGCCGCTACTAGTAGACTATCGAAATGAGCCATTCACCAAAGCCCTGACAGATCTGGTCAATAGCCATAAACCTGAAATTCTGCTTTTGGGTGCGACCACGCTTGGCCGCGACCTTGCGGGTTCTGTGGCAACTACGTTGCAGACAGGGCTCACGGCCGACTGCACGGAACTGGACGTCGATGTAGATGGTTCCCTCGCGGCAACGCGGCCGACCTTCGGCGGTTCTTTGCTGTGCACTATCTATACGCTCAACTGCCGTCCGCAAATGGCAACAGTGCGTCCGAGGGTCATGGCGATGCCGCAGCGAGTGGCTAAGCCAATCGGACGCGTTATCCGACATGATTTGATGATGGTCGAGGAAGAAATCATCACGAAAGTCCTTGGCTTCCTCTCTGACAGCCAATCGGAAGATGCCAATCTCGCCTACGCCGATGTCGTGGTTGGCGGCGGGCTCGGGCTCGGCGCAGCCGAGAACCTGCAGCACGTGAAGGATCTCGCGAGGACGATCGGCGGTGAGTTTGGCTGTTCGCGACCGCTGGTCCAAAAGGGTTGGATGCCATTTGATCGACAGATCGGTCAGACCGGTAAGACGATCCGACCCAAGCTCTACGTTGCAGCCGGAATATCGGGTGCAATCCAGCATCGGGTTGGCGTCGAAGGAGCTGATTTTATTGTCGCTATCAACACCGATCGGAACGCACCGATCTTCGATTTCGCCCATGTGGGCGTTGTTGCTGATGCAATCCGGTTCCTTCCAGCATTGACCGAGGCCTTCACGAGGCGATTGGCGCCGCGCGATCATCTGAAACTAGTGAACTGAGGAAGGTCCAATGAGCGAGGAGAAATTCGACGCCATCGTAGTCGGAGCCGGTATGTCCGGCAACGCTGCTGCTTATACGATGGCTAGTTCCGGTCTGAAAGTGCTGCAATTGGAGCGCGGAGAGTATCCGGGCTCCAAAAACGTTCAAGGCGCCATATTGTATGCCCATACGTTGGAGACGATAATTCCCGATTTCCGCGATGACGCGCCTCTTGAACGTCATCTGGTCGAGCAGCGGTTCTGGATAATGGACGATACGTCGCACACAGGAATGCACTATCGATCGGATGACTTCAATGAGCAGAGGCCAAACCGCTACACTATCATCCGCGCCCAATTCGATAAGTGGTTCTCGGGAAAGGTGCGTGAGGCTGGCGGCACGGTACTATGCGAGACCACGGTGACGAAACTTGCCCAGGATTTGAGCGGGAAGGTGATAGGCGTCCACACGGACCGCACCGGCGACGTGATCCTTGCGGATGTCGTCGTTCTCGCTGAAGGGGCAAATGGGCTCCTCGGCACACGGGCCGGATTGCGCGAGATGCCGAAGCCGGAAAATGTTGCACTCGCCGTCAAGGAAATGCATTTCCTGCCGGAGGAGGTCATTGCAGAGCGCTTCGGCCTGACCGAAGACGAAGGCTGCGTGATCGAAGCAGGCGGGACAATCTCACGCGGAATGGCCGGACTGGGCTTCCTCTATACCAACAGAGAGTCAATTTCGCTTGGCATCGGCTGCCTCGTCTCCGGCTTAGCATCAACCATGGAAAAACCGTACGCTCTTCTCGACGCCTTCAAGGGCCATCCCTCGATCCGACCGCTGATAGCGGGGTCGGAGGTCAAAGAATACGCCGCGCATCTCATTCCGGAGGGCGGCTTCAAGGCAATCCCGCAGCTCTTCGGCAATGGCTGGGTCGTCGTTGGCGACGCAGCGCAACTCAACAATGCTGTGCATCGCGAGGGTTCCAACCTTGCCATGGCATCGGGGCGCATGGTCGGCGAATCAATTTTCCAGATAAAATGCCGCGGAGGTGCCATGACCAAGCAGAACCTCTCCCTCTACAAGCGCATGCTGGACAAGTCCTTCGTTATGAAAGACCTGATGAAGCACAAAGACATGCCCGCCCTCCTCCATAACAATCGTCAAAGCTTTTTCACGACTTATCCGAAGCTGATATCGCAGGCTGCGCAGAATTTCGTGCGCGTTGACGGTACCCCCAAGATTGAGAGCGAAAAGGCGACATCAGCCGCCTTCATCAAGGCACGTTCGCGTTGGGGGTTGGTCAGTGACGCGGTCCGTCTCGCCTTGGCCTGGCGCTAAAGGAGAATTCAGATGAAGGTCACGATAATGGAACGCATCGAAGACAAACTCTACCAAAATCGTTATCTGGTCGATACGGGGCGCCCACACATAAAAGTGCGACCGCATTTGTCGCCAAGCCCGAACCTGCTTGCGTTAACGCAAATTTGTCCGGCCAAATGCTATGAGGCGAACGATGCCGGGCAGGTGGAAATTGTTGTGGATGGCTGCATGGAGTGCGGCACATGCAGAGTGTTATGCGAAGCAAATGGTGACATCGAGTGGAATTATCCGCGAGGCGGGTTCGGGATCCTCTTCAAGTTCGGATGATGAGCGCCATCTCCAGCTCAGAGTGCATTGACCGCCCTCTGCGTAAGCGACGGCAGATAAACTCGTGACGGCTTACATATCCATTTTATTTTTTCTGCGGTCCCGAATGGAGGTATAAAACTCCCGAATGCTCGAACAACAAAGTTCGCGCGCTGAGGGTAGAAAACTGTGGACAGCCCACCAACCGGGTTTAGATCGAGTATCGATAGAGCTCGGCCGGCGGGCGAGCAATCGCTATGAACATGCATAACCCGGATATGTTGCGCAGTGGAATCTATCGGATATCGAGAGACCTCCTCGCTTCCTCTCGTCTTGAGATCGCTTTTTCTAATGCGCTGAATAGCCTATCTTTGCTTCTGCCAATGCGCCACGGCGAGATCGTGATTTCGGCCGAGGAAGGGAAGGCAGAGATAACCGTACGCTCCGGCTTCGGCCGCGACTCTCCCGCACCCACTCCCATGATCAAACCGAAGGCGGCAATAGAGCATATCATCGCTACGGGTGCGGCACTCGTGGTGCCTGACATTAGGAAATCGGACCTATTCAACACTACATTGCGAACGTCTCAAGACGGCAATCTTCCTGTTACCTTCATGGGTGTCCCCATCAAGGCGGGAAAGATGGTGCTCGGGGCATTATGGATTGATCGCGGTAAGCCTGGCACCACCAGTGATAACTACAAGCAGGAGATACTTTTCCTCACCATGGTCGCCAACCTCACCGGATTGGCCAGCCGGCTCAATCGTGGCGGATCAATAACCGAGGAACAAGCAGAGCAGATTTCCCGCGTCGAGGGAAAGCCTGGCCCCACCCCGCGAACGCAAATCAGCTGGATTGTCGGAGATAGTCCTGCGCTCAAGGAGGTCGTCCAGACCGCCGCTATCGTGGCGAAGACCAACTCCGCTGTGCTTTTGAGGGGCGAGAGCGGCACCGGCAAGGAATCCTTTGCAAGGGCGATACACGAATTGTCGGCACGGCGAAAGAAGCCCTTCGTGAAACTGAATTGCGCCGCACTGTCGTCAGGTGTTCTGGAATCCGAGCTGTTTGGGCATGAAAAAGGCGCTTTCACCGGAGCGATCTCGCAGCGTGCAGGCCGTTTCGAGCTGGCGGATGGTGGGACGTTGCTGCTGGATGAAATAGGCGAAATATCGCCAGAATTTCAAGCGAAGTTATTACGCGTGTTGCAGGAGGGTGAACTTGAGCGGGTCGGCGGAACGAAGACGCTTAAAGTTAATGTTCGCCTCATATGCGCCACCAACAGAGATCTCGAAACGGCCGTTGCGAGCGGGAAGTTTAGAGCCGACTTATATTACCGGATCAATGTGGTGCCCATTATTTTGCCGCCGCTGAAGCAGCGCGAGGGTGACATTCCGCTTCTAGCGAGAGTATTCCTCAAGCGATTCAACGAGGAGAATGATCGAAACGTTGACTTCTCGCCATCGGCACTGGAGATTTTGTCGCGATGCGGCTTCCCCGGTAACGTTCGCGAGCTCGAAAACTGCGTACAAAGAACCGCCACGCTAGCCGCTAAAAGTACGGTCGTTCCATCAGATTTCGCGTGTCAGCAGGGCCAATGCTTTTCTTCGCTCCTCGGGAAAGGAGCTGACACCGCGATCAATGAGCTCGATCCGGGCAACAGGGTCGGACCACCGGCCAACGCCGGCACTCCAAGCCCTCCCGCATCCACAATCGGCGCACCGTGTCTGACCAACCGTGACCGGCTAATCAATGCAATGGAGACGGCCGGTTGGGTTCAGGCCAGGGCGGCTCGTATCCTCGGCCTGACGCCGCGCCAAGTCGGCTATGCTCTGCGCCGGCTTCGTATCGAGGTGAAAAAGTTCTGACGGCGAGTGACATCATGGACTTCATGAGCGTCACTTTTGTCTTCAGCTGGTCTAACGCGACACACCGTGTGCGATGGCCGTGTCGCAAATTCGACAAAACCATTTTAGCAGCACGCTCGCAATACGGACAAGCAAGCTATTGGGCGGAAACATTACCATTTTTTGAATTGGCATTGCTCTTGCGTCTGAAGCTGAAACGTTAACTCGTCAATGGAGCCGTGCGATGCCGCATCCGATGATACAGCTTGAGACTACCAGGAAAACATCCCTCGACGGAGCGCCGCGCGCCGCAAAATCTGGCGGCTGCGCACCTTCGCCCTGCGGCCTTACGGCGCCGGACGACATAGATCCGGCGACCTGGGAAAGGATCAAGGACCACCCCTGTTTTTCGGAAGAAGCGCATCACTATTTCGCCCGCATGCATGTCGCGGTCGCGCCAGCCTGCAACATCCAGTGCAACTACTGCAATCGTAAATACGACTGCGCCAACGAAAGCCGGCCGGGGGTTGCATCGGAAAAGCTTACTCCGGACCAAGCGCTGCGTAAGGTGATTGCGGTCGCCAGCGAAGTGCCGCAGCTTTCCGTCCTCGGCATCGCCGGGCCGGGCGACGCCTGTTACGATTGGAAGAAGACAAAAGCGACGTTCGAACGAGTCGCGAGGGAAATCCCCGATATCAAGCTATGCATCTCGACTAATGGACTCGCGCTGCCTGACCATGTCGATGAGCTTGCCGAGATGAATGTTGATCACGTTACGATCACCATCAACATGGTGGACCCGGAGGTCGGGGAAAAGATCTATCCCTGGATATTCTACGGGCACCGTCGCTACACCGGCATCGAAGCCGCCAGGATCCTTCACGAGCGGCAAATGTTGGGCTTGGAGATGCTGAAAAAAAAAGACATCCTCACTAAGATCAATTCGGTGATGATCCCAGGCGTCAATGACGCGCACCTCGTCGAGGTCAACAGATGGGTCAGGGACCGCGGCGCATTCATGCATAACGTGATGCCGCTGATTTCCGAGCCTTCACACGGTACCTATTACGGACGGACCGGCCAGCGTGGTCCACAGCCGTTAGAACTGGAGGCGCTTCAGGATCGCCTGGAAGGCGGCGCCAAGCTGATGCGCCATTGCAGGCAGTGCCGCGCCGACGCTGTTGGTCTGCTCGGCGATGATCGCAGGCGAGAGTTTACGCGAGACCACATCTCCAGCGATATTACCTACAACGCCAGCAAGCGCCACGCCTACCGCCAGCTGGTCGCGTTGGAGCGCGGCGATCATCTGGCGGCAAGGAAGGACGCGATCACAGCTGTGACGTCCGCAGAGTCCGGCGGACAGCTTCATGTTGCCGTGACCACCAAAGGCGGCGGCCGAATCAACGAACACTTCGGGCACGCGACGGAACTCCAAGTTTACGTAGTCTCTCAGAAAGGGATTAACTTGGTAGGGCATCGTAACGTCGAACAGTACTGCCTCGGCGGCTGGGGCGAGGAGGCCACCCTTTATAACATCATCAGTGCGCTCGAAGGCATAGACATCTTACTCTGTGCCAAGATCGGTGATTCCCCAAAGAAACAACTAGCAGAAGCGGGTGTGCGAGCAACGGACGCTTTTGGCTATGACTACATCGAAACTGCGATCCGTGAGCTTTACGCCGCCGAGTTTGGTGTTAAACCGTTGGTTGCGACGGCTTGAGCCGCCTTCTGACTGAACCTGGAGCTAGAACATGGCCTTCAAGATCATTGCGTCCCAATGCACCCAGTGCGGCGCATGCGAATACGAATGTCCCTCAGATGCAATCAATTTCAAGGGGGAAAAGTACGTTGTCGATCCTAAGAAGTGCACCGAGTGCAAGGGAGAATTCGACACGCAGCAATGCGCCTCGGTGTGTCCGGTGCCGAAGACTTGCGTCCCGGCTTGACGACCAATCGATAATTGCAGCACAAGGATGAGAGGAGCGGCCATGGGCCTTCTACGCGAACAGGA
This sequence comes from Rhizobium tibeticum, assembly GCF_900110205.1. GTDB lineage: Bacteria > Pseudomonadota > Alphaproteobacteria > Rhizobiales > Rhizobiaceae > Rhizobium > Rhizobium tibeticum. The sequence continues at coordinate 12,947 of NZ_FOCV01000067.1, forward strand.
AGTTGAAATCCGTGAGCGACCGCGGTTTACGCCGGGTGAGCGGGTCCGCGCCACCCGCCAAGTAAGGAATGACGGCACCTATCCTGGGAAGGACATCGGTGAAAATCTCGTCCACAAGGGCGACGAGGGCTTTGTGCGCGACGTGGGCACCTTTCTTCAGCAATTTTACATCTATGCGGTCGAATGGGTTGATCGCGGCACCATCGTCGGGATGCGTGCCTATGAAATAACGAGCCTGGAGGCTGCAACTCCGGGGACTTCTGAAATCGCCACTTGCCTTAAAGAAGGGATAGCCAGATGAAAGTGACCGTTCGTAGAAACGGCGCCGATTTGTCGGTTTATATTCCAAAGAAAGATCTCGAGGAGCCGGTGATTTCGGTCGAGAATGAAAATCTGTGGGGCGGCTTTGTATTGCTGAGGAATGGATGGCGGCTAGCCCTCCCCGAGCTTCCGCAGAACACCCGCCTGCCCGTTACTGTCGAGGCGAGGAGGCTACCCAGTGAAGACTGATGGAGTAGGCATCAAATAAGCGGCGAAGCCGATGCAGACATCCCTGGCGAGTATGGCATCGAGTGTAGTCGCGGCTGTTAGGCGTATCAAGCCGCGCTTCCGCCCAATCCCGCACATTGATCACTCTCCAGCAACTTACCTATGGAAAATATCATCAACGTCTATGCCGCCGACGATGAGCAATCATCCTTCTGACCTAGATGGCATCGATACGCTGTGCCCCTACGCTGGACAGAAGACAGGAACAACTTCCTAGATGACTCGAACCCTTTCAGATCCAGACGCCATCGTGCGTCTCAATACGAAATCTCCACAGTAACAACTAGTGGGGTGCATTGTGTCGATATGCGCATAAGGATTGGTTTCGTGCGACCGCTACCCCTTCGGCAATAAGAGAGATGCGATAGCCTTGACACTTTCTTCGATTGGCGTACCTGCGCCGTGCACAGCAATGTCTGGTGCGAGTGGCCTTTCGTAGGGGCTGCCTATTCCGGTCATGTTGGGCAATGAACCGCTTCGGGCCTTCTTGTACAAGCCCTTTGGATCGCGGCTTTCACAGGTGTCGAGGGGCGTATCAACATAAACTTCCGAAAAATTGTTCTTACCAATTAATTCGCGCGCCAACTCCCGCTCACGGCGAAACGGCGAGATAAACGCAACCAGTACGATCAATCTTGCTTCCATCATTAACTTCGCAACTTCAGCAATTCGTCTGATGTTTTCAGCCCGATCCGCATCGGTAAAACCGAGATCTTTATTAAAGGCGTGTCGAATGTTGTCAGTTCCTCTCTTCTCGTTGAGTCTCTAGTGCACTGAGCCCTGTGAAGCTCGAGGATAGCGCTGACGAGAGTAACACGGATTCAGTTGCTGAGGTTGAGGCGAATGCCGAAGAACACAAACTGCTTGAAGGAAGCAGCGGGGGTCCCACCGGCTGCCGAATAGGTTCATGATTCAAAGGTGCGGCTGTTAAACACAGGACGGACAGCATCCGGTACACAAGTGGGAGCGCACGAGTATACTCAAAGGCGCCATCAAGAGAAGCCGGAATATCAACAATTTACTATCGATGAGGCGTTTCGATCCGCAGAAATCCGAGGAATTCTTGGTCAATATCAGAGTTAATGCTCTTGGCAACTCCTAAGACGTCTCCGACTGAGGATCAATGCGCGACGCCTCCTGCAACAGTATCTCCCGCAACCAAATGTTTCCGGGATCAGTGTTGTGAAGGGCGGGCCACTGGACAGCCTCAGTGAACAAGAGGGGTGGCAGCGGAGATTTGACCATGCGCAGTGGTATCGTTTGTTCGAAATACCTGACGAGACGCAATGGGATAGTTGCTATACGGTTGGTGCCCGACAACAACGGCGGAATCAAAGTAAAACCTGGTACAACAAGCTCGATACGTCTCTTGAACCCGTGCCCAAGCAGCAGCCATTGCTCGACGGAGGGCTTCAGCTCTCGTCCGAACTGGGCGGCAACATGCCCCATCGACATAAATGTCTCGAACGAGATGTCCCCCAATAGCTGCTTATTCGTGGGGCAGCCGACGCACACGAGTGCCTCGTCGAACAACTTCGCTTTGGGGTGCGCGCTCGACATGAACACGTCCGGAAGAATTAAAAAATCGACATCACCGCGCCGGAGAAGCTCGTGGGGATCATCATCGAGAGGCAGCAACTCGAAGCTGACGCCGGGAGCCTCCCGGGCCAAGCGCTCCACAACCCTC
>NZ_FOCV01000068.1 GCF_900110205.1 Rhizobium tibeticum
GATCATGGGAAGGCGGCGCTTCGTCATGAAGGAAGAATCTCATGATTTACAAAAAACAGGAATCCCTTCTGCCACCAAAAATGCTCCAGGTACGAGTCCCCGTCGTTTGTGTCGCTGCAGACAGACGCCAATTTGTGATCGCCGTCGCGGTGATTTGCCCCGACGTTAGCCGCTCTGCGGCCTGAAAGCCGTCACTATCGATACTTGCTACTTATCGATGGTTAGAACTGTAACCCGAACTCATCAGGAGCAGCGGAAGCAAAGATCGATATTGCTTCTGGTTAATGACGTATTTACCATGATGTCAAGGCGTTATGATCTCGCCCATCCGCCCATCCAGTGGTAACCGGGGTAACCGGGGGGTACGTGGAGCAGATTTGGTGGCACTGCCGGTTCGTTGGGCAACGTCGCTGAATGCGGCCGAGCCGAGCGGCTCCGGTGTTTAGGCCCTGGCGAGAATGATCGCCGGCAGCGGCGGGACTGGGTTACCTATGGTGCCAATGCCGAGCCGGTCACCGAGGAAGTGGTAGAAGGAAAGCCCCAACTTCTGGCACGTCTTCATCAAACCAAGCATGACATCGCGCGCAACACGACCATCCTCGCTCATCGTACCGCCGGAGATCTTCCGCTTCGTGACAAACGTTCGTAGGTCATTCTCCGATGCGTTGGTGTGCAACGGAATATCGGGATGTTCGAGGACCTTCAGCAGCTCATTCTTTCGTCGATGCAGCCGTTCGAGCAACCTGTCGAGGGCCTCATAACCGGTGCGCAGGGTAAAGATCCTGTCGAACCGTCGTCGAAACGCGGGTGCGGACTGAGGGGAAGGATTCTGCTTGTAGGCTTTCAGCGCCTTGTAAAAGCGCCACACGAGATCGCGGACCATCGTGAGCAGCCGTTCCTCCTTCGCGGTCGCCGGCATCAGCTTCTGCAAAAGGCGCTCGCCATGCACCCAGCACAGGGCGTGATTGCCGACTCGGAACTGGCCGGCGTCGTCGGACACGATCACCATGTTGCCCACAAGGCCATGATGGCGGATGGCGCCCCAGAGGCCGGCCTCGGCAAGCGTGCCAATCTCCTGCCGGTCAAAGATGTCGATACCGCTGTCGGCCAGATGCGCCAGGAATGGCACCTGGTTGCAGAAGCGCTGCGGTTCAAGAGCGCGAAGTCCGGCAGTAACGGCCGCATCCGCACGGCGTTCTTTCAGGTAATCGAAAGCGGCATCGTTCAGCACATAATCCTGGTAGCCACCGCGCAGTAGCGACAGGAAATTCAGGCGGGACTTCGATTTTGTAGTGCGAAAGACAGTAAAATTCGGGCCGCCGATGTGTGTGGCGTAACATGGATTATGGGAATGTCGAGCGCCAGTATCATCGACAGTGACATAAGACGACGACACCAGACCGGCATGCAACACCGCCGCGTCCTCGGCAACAAAGCCATCCAGCTGCCGGGTCAAAAGCCGTACGATCTGGCGTTTTGAGATGTCGAGACCAATGTCATTGAGCAATGTCGTCAGACGCGCGGTCGTTACCTGTCCTTGTGCATGCAACATCAGGCACAGCCGCCTGAGATTGGCACCATAGCCACCAATGATCCCCGCCGGCAAGGCTGCCAGTACCGTCTTTCCATCCGGTGTCACCCAACATTCGCGACGGTAATGCACGAGCTCCGCCTTGAGTACCAGGTCGCGAACATAGATGCTTTTGTACCCCTTGAAGCGTGAGCCGGCCGGGGCATTGATGCGCAGGATCTCCTGCCGGCTCACCCGTTTCACATCGAACTTCGCACCGCGCGGCTTCTTCTTTGTCTGGGCTTTGCTATCGGATTTGGCATCCGTCGCCTTGTCCATACCGGAGGAGCGAAACGGCGGGCGCGGCGGCAGGTTCTTCAACCGGGCGATCTCGTCGCGCAGCAGCTGATTGTCGAGTTTCAACCGGGTGTTCTCGAGCCGAAGGGCGGCGTTTTCCTCGCGCAGCTGAACGTTGCCGGCCTCAAGCTTCGCAAGCCGGGCTTCCGCCTGCTGCGACCGCTCCAACAGACCGGACACAAGACTGCGCAACGCATTCAGCGACAGCGTGTCGGCATGCTCGGGGGAGGGGAGCCGCTTCGTCATGGCAGAATCGAATCATGATTTGCCCCTGCAGGAGAATCCCCGGGCTATCAATCAAGCCTCAAAACGCCGGGTTATGCACACTTCTATGCTCGCTCACCGAAACTGCTGCCACCGATTTTGCCCCCCGTACTGCTGGAGCCGGCTTTCCGCGCCGGTATCGAACTAGCGCGTCTCGACGAGCGCATCGCACGCTCGCCGGTCGGCCAAGGGTGGAATCGAGAGGATGCATTTCGGCGACGCCTGCGCCTCGCTGTGGATCGATGGCGAGCTCGTTCATCTCGAAGACCTCGTCCTGCACGACGCCTGCGCCGACGTCCGCGCCCCGACCATCGCCCGCGACGTGCTTCGCACCCGCCGACGGATTTCTGGCCAGTCGGCCGGCTGGGCTCTGTCCGCGGAGGGTATCCGGGTTTTGCGACAAACGTCGGACGCCACTGCGATCGGCGCCGAGGCGGCAGAGCCGGCCGGCATCATGCGACCTCCTCCTGCCGCCGATCGGGAATGGGAGGGGGACGATAATGACGAGGCCGAAAACCTCCTTGGCGTCGATTTTGCTGCCATCGATGCGACGTTGGCTCGGTCGTCGGCAGCAATCGAGGACGCAACACGTCCCGGCCGCGCCGGTGGCCGCGCGGCGGCCGGCCGTCCCGAAAAGGATCCGATGATCTATGATCTCGACTGGGACGAGGATGCCCGGCTCGAGGAGTGGCGCGGCGTACTGCGCCAGGCCCAGGAGCTGCCGGCGGTGTTTCGGGCCATCGTTGCCCTCGATGCATGGAACGAATTGTCGGTGCTTCAGCACGCTCCCTGGCTCGGCCGACTGTTCGCCGCCGCGATCCTGCGGCAGGCCGGTATCACCACCGGCGCCCATCTCGCCGCCATCAATCTCGGCCTCAAAACCATTCCCGTTGATCGCCGCCGCCACCGCAACCGTGAAACCCGGTTGCTCGCCATCGCCGACGGGCTGTTGGCGGCCGCCGAGATCGGTCTTAAAGACCATGACCGGCTGACACTGGCGAAAACGATGATGGACCGAAAACTTGAAGGACGGCGAACCTCCTCAAAATTGCCGGAACTGGTCGAGCTGGTGATGGCAAAGCCGCTGGTGTCTGCCGGAATGGTGGCGAAGACGCTGGACGTCACGCCGCAGGCGGCGCGGCGCATCGTCGGCGAGCTGGAGAGAGATGACGGGAGGGGGAGGTTTCGGGCATGGGGCGTATTCTGATGGGATTGTGCCCAGTTGAGCTGCAATCCCAGATACTGCAACGTCAGGTTTTTCGATAAGCTACCCAACCGATTGATACCGCTCGGTCAGGCTTTACCCTTGCGGGCCGCAGGTTTGCGGGCAGCCGACGTCGATTTTGACACGCGGTTGGCAACTGCCGGCGCAACGAATTCCAATGTTCCGACCGATCTGGAATCCATTCTGGACGCATTGACGATCCGGTAGACATCGGGCCAATTCGGCGGCGCGCAGGTCATGCATCCCAAGGACACCCGTCCGGGGTGAAGATAGCGGTCACCATTGTGGCCGATCCTGAACCACACGGTTCCGAACGCACCATAGCCCGATCCCGCCGGGTGCGGATAGTCCGCAATCTCCAGATCATGGGTACCGTAGGGCAGCGGATCTTTGGCCGTTTTTGCAGGAAAGGGACCGGCGTTCTTCGTTGTCCCACTTTCCTTGTATGAAATCGTAAGGTCGAGGTCGTAGCTGACGCCATCGATAACGACCGGTGATCCCGCGCGATGCTTGACCTTGATCCGAAGGTCACTCACACGACGATAACTGTTGTCCAAGTTGCCAGCGGTCACATCGAAGCGGGTGCCATCGAGCACGCCCTCCGTGATCGTTCCGTAGTCACGACCATTTGCAGTACTTGTTACCGCGACTTTCAGGCCCGAGGGCAGCGATGTGCGTGTTCCGCTCGTAAGAACGGTCAGCCACCCGTCACCGGTGTCGCGAACATACTTGTCAACTGCAAGCGTCAGGGCCGCGGGATCATGGGGCTCCTCTCGCGCCTGTTTGTAGAACTTGTCAAACCTGAGTTGTTCGATCTCCTCTTCCAGAATGTTGATCCGTGTCCGCAAATCTTCAGCCTCCGGAGGCTGTGGCGGGACCATGTCGTGATCGGTTTGCGTTGGATGCTGCTTTGCAGTCTGCGTCTTTCTAACCATGGTTTCCTCCAGTTGCTGACGCCCGGTCTCTGTTCTGTTCTAATTTCATGCTTCCGCGCATCTCAGGCGGGAATGACCGGAATCGGCGGGGAGACCGTTACAAGCCGCGCCTGCGCCTCCTTCATCGCGTTCAACCCCGACGAACTCACTGCCGCCTGTGGGTCATGTCCACCATGCGTGGCAGAGAATAACCAGTTGAAGTCGAAACTTGCGGCCGGCGTCCTTGTCATCGCTGGAGCCATGGCCTCCGCGGCGCTTCCATGGAGCATCGATATGTCGGCCCAGAATTCCGAGTTATCTGAAGCCGCGGCGTCCAGGCTCAGGAAGAAGCCCTGCGCCGTAGTGGTAAAGTCCAGGGGCAGAGTGCCAGGCGCCGTCCGCTCAAGATGCGTACCATCGGAAAATGTCACCCAGGTTTCGAGAGGCCTAGCGCTTGAAGGGCGAATGACAATGGTCGCTCCCGTCGCCGTGCGCCCAGCGTCCTCAAGCTGGATTTGGAGCACCACCTCCTTCCGGTTCGGCTGAGCGGGCTGACTAAGGTTGACTGAAATCTCCCGAAACTTCTCCAACTGAACCGTTGAGCCCACAAACCTGAGGGAAAGCCGGATCTCACTTGCGCTCTGATATCCGCTCGACAGGAGCTCAAAATAGGGTGACTTGAAAGCCGGCGGGGCGCTCGTTTTGCCGTTGCAGACAATGACTGCCGGTGTTTCGAACTCCAAAACTCTAACCGCCTCGTCGATGATCTCGGGTTTGACGGCTTTGGCAGGCTTGAGAAGTTCAGACCGAACGCCGGTCAAAAGACCCGTTCTGCAGAACGTCTCTACGGGATTTCCGAGTTCCTTGAGGAACCTTGATGTGATGACGGCAAGATGACGGTGGACGTTGACCGGATAGATGTTGCCGGTCGTGGATGGGCATAACTGTGCAGCCGTCTTGCCGTTCGCGAAATTAAACTGCAACGCGCCGTCCGCGGGGTCGATCTTGGCCACCAGGTTGCGGGCAAGCTGCGGTGTTGCAATCGGCCGGCTGTCGCCATCGGCCAAAATGTGCACGATATTGAAATCCTGGCTGCACTGCGTCCAGCGCAATGTCGTCGCAGCACTCGCCATCGTTTCCATTGCGACGAGATTGCCAGTTGTCGTAACCGTGGCAACCAGGGCCTCGAGCGCTGGCTGCGCCTCGTCTTTGCCACCGATCTTTTCCGGTGACCATTCGAATGATGCGAGCACGATCGGTGTTGAACTTTCTCCGCGCGCGACATTGATGCCCTTTCTCGTCGCGACGACCGACAGGCTGTAGCGACCTGGCGCAATCCGGCAACTCAAGAAAGCGATTGAGCCGACTATGTTCGCCGCCGCCCGGGCGATCACCACTTCCTGGCTCAGCGCGCCTGCGATGCCATCTATCGGTTCTTTGAACGCGCTGATTTCGACAAGCGATGGCGATACCTTGGCTACGGCAAGCGGCATCAAGTCCTTACCTCCGGCAAGGCGATAGGATAGCTCCACGTTTTCCGTGAGTTCACGCTGGCCAATCCACCAACTGCGTTCCGGATCGAGGTTGATTGTCGATCTTTCCTTGCCCGTCTCGTCGATGTTCGTCCAAACGGGGTCGATGTACCGCCGCATGGAAACGGCAACCAATGCTTGGTCAAGCGATGGACGATCCCCCGTGAGACTGACCGGACGCAACGAGATCAATGTATTTGGGAATGCTGGTGCGGGAGCATCAGGCGTGTCGAACGTGAGGCCTGCCGGCCCCTCACTCGACAAGGACAGACCCAGCGCCTGATCCGATGGCAATGCTCGGTAGGTCAATTGCGGGTTCGGTCCGATCTCCTTGCGTGAGTCGAGAATTTCGACGGGCAAATTATCCCGCCGTGGCCTTGCGAAGCCGTAACCAAATCCCGTCGTGATCTCGCTGAGGATCCTGTCTGCCAGGCCGCCACGGGAAAACGGCGGCTCTTGCAGGATTGCCGCAACCGGGGGAACGGATGAAAGCGCATCCTCGCCCCCTGGCGACGTTGTGAGCGGAACGAGTGCGCGCAACTGCGGCCGTGTGATCTCGATGCGGGAAAGGTCAGCCAGCATTGCCACGCGCATCGTCCACAAATGGGCCGGGGTTGGTCGATTTTCCTTTTCCTGCCTCCAGGCTCTGCAAATGCCTCGCCGGCGTTCGACCAGTGCGCCGATGTAACGGGAGTGCAGCGTAAATCGGTGTCTGAAATAGGTCGCTGACAACGGCTCCCATGGAAACTGCTGGACGACGGTGCTCGCAGGCAAGGGTGAGAGCAACTGGGGTACGGTTTGAGCATCGACGTCGGATCGGTCGAAAAACGCTTCGCGCTCGAACTGGGCAAGCATTGACCGAGAGCCCGCTAATTCGAGTCGCAGCGCGGGGTGCTTAAACGTTGTCGGTCGATCCTTTCCCTCTTCGACCCAAACATGCTCCCTTGGATTGATGTAGTTGTAAATCGGCTTGCCAGTGGGCCGCCACCTTTGCGTGGTCGTTCTGACTGCACCAAGCAGACGCCACCGCTCGTAGTCGCCTTTCGGCGTGAGCGAAGCCGTCGCCAGGTCATAGCGTCTCACCTTTTCAACCGGGCGCACTGAGATCATGTCCGCCGCGAGGCGGGCGCCGATGGCATTGTCATTGGCGGTGAGTTCGCCCATGCCGTCGTGCATGACCTCGATGCGAAGCGATGCCGCCGGATAGACATAGTATCGGTCCGCCGTGATCCGTTTGGCATATTGCAGCAATCCGGTGTGAAATGCCGTTGGGTGGGCGCCCTGTTCTTGAAAATGAAGCTCAGGCACCAAGGCAGCTAAGCTGAAATGCGATACGGCACTGTTCGGCACGATCGCGGTAAGCGTTGCATGCTGATATGCATCAACGTCACCAGCAGCACCTGATGTCGCTGGCGACGGGTCCAGAGCGAATGGACCGGAACCGACCTCCAGTTTTAACGTAAAACGCTGATCGAGACGGCTGAACAAAGCCTGCCGCAGACCCCAGGGCGTCCATACAACGTCCGGCGCGGTGATTTGATCGCCCGCGCCGCGGCCCTTGTTGTAGATTGCCCGCGCTTCCTCCTCAATTTTATCCATGCTGGCAATGACCTGCGAAAAACACTCTCGCAGACTGATGCGCGTGCGGACAGCGGCACCGGCCCTGCCCGTCAGGCTGTCGGCCACAAACAGCGTCGCCTCAACCTCCTCGACGGCCGGATCAGGAAGATTGTCAAGCAGACGCGCAAGTTCCTCATCGAGATGGCGCATGTTGTAGGCCGCCAGCAATGCGAAGTCGAAACGCTTGGCTTTTTCGAAGTTTGCATCGCTTCGACCGGATAGATCGTAAGCGCGCTCGCGCAGGTCTTCATTTGCCATCCATCTGGAAAAATCAATGAAGCCAACGCGCGGGGTCGAAACCGTGGCATTCGTTTGCGACGGGATGGAACTCTTCCAGATCGTGTTCGCCGGCTTGAGCAAAAGCAGAGGAGCCGAAACTCCATCCGGTTTGAGCTCATCAAAGCCGCCGAAGGTCATTGACGCAAAGTCTGCTGTCGCGCCCGTGAGTCCTATCCGGACCCAAAAGTGCTTCTCGCCGGCGGTCAATGGCTTTTCACCAATTGTCTTCCCGTCAGCCTTGACCTCTACCTTTCGCACCAACGCCCTGTTCACGCCGACCGTCGTGTCAAACACCAGGGACAAAGTCTTGGCGTTTTGGAACAGCGAGGCGTCAGTGACTTCAATGTCAATGGCGCCCCGTTCGTCCGGTGTCGCGGGATCCGCCTCGTAGAGATTGATCGAAAGTTTCGCGGCGACTCCCGACCAGCGAACATCGGTCAATTGCCATATGCTCGGATTACCGACCCTGTTTGCTACGAACATCCTGCCCATGCCGTCGCTGTCACGCATGAGATCGACCGTGCCGGCGTCGCTATTCGTTCCGACCACTCCAAAACGCGGGTAGTCGTCTGCAAGAGGCTGGACTTCAGGGAGGACTTTGCCAATGTGGCCGGCCCTTTCTTTGAGCCCCATCTGCGCGATCGCCGTGCGGCGCTGGTAATCGACGCAACTGACGACGTCATTTACCAACGGGGCACCAGAGCCGGATCGGATGGGTGCCGTAACTTGTCGGGCCGGCAACCATGGCTCGTCTGCAGAAAGCCGAATTTTTTCCGGCAGACTACCCGAATTTGTGGTGACAAAGCTGAAGAGTTGGAACTTCCGCCCGTAGGCAAGTCGTGGCAGCGGCTCAAAGTCGGAAGCATTGGCCTTATGCGGCTGTGGTCTGTAAAATGGTTTTGCCTGATCGGCCCGTGATGGAGCGTCCTCGGTGGCGATCCGCTCGTCGGTGACGGCGTCAGCGAAGGGAATACCCTCATAGTCGATGAACATGGCACCGCGCCCGTCAGACGATACCGGCAACATCGGATGCAGGGCGCCGCTGGCCTGGACGGCCTCGCGGGGTCCCCAGACAAGATCAGAGAGGTTGAGATGAGCCCATTTCCTACCTCGCTCCCGTCGCCGTATGCCGACACAGATGCCGTTCAAGGCGGCGCCGAAGGCGTCAATCTTGGTAGCATCAAGATCCGAGGCGATCTGAACCGTGAGGGGCCTTGGCGCGCTATCAGGTATGAAGCGACGAGAAACGGTCGCGACCGGTCCGACGGCCTGACGATAAAGATCCGACAGGCGCGTTCGCAATTCTCCTATAAAATCAACCGGCAGGTGACGCGGGTTGGGTGTTGCCAGTACCTGCAGTACTTCGTCAAAGCAATACGAGCCAGAACTGTTTCCATAAAGTCGGGCGTGGTAGACGTCGGCGGTCTGGACCAGATCGCGCAGATCGGCCGATGCGATCTGATTGGAGTGCGCCTGGAGTTTCCTCACCAATAGCCTTGCATAACAAGCACCCGCAGATCTGCGAACGGCCTCAGCTCCGTTAAAAGGGCCGTCCAGAAGTGATCTGTAGCGCGACCATGCCTGCGCAATGGCGCTCACCAGGTCCGGGTTCGGTGCCGTTTTGCCTTCCAACGTCGCGGCAAGAAGAAATGCCAAACTTGGTTGGGATGTCCCGGGGTCCTCCACCGATTCAAGTAAACGAACGATGGCCCTCTCGACGCCTTCTTCCCCTGCCAGGTCCTCCTCGAGCCCACTCAGCGTGACAAGGATAGTCTGCACGGAGGTCGTTCCGAGGGTGCTTGCGAATTCTCGCGCGATGTCTGGGATTTTATCGCTGGCACCTATGTCGGGATTGCTATACGCGTCCAACATATGGGAGATGAACTCCAGCATGGTTGCCGGCGCGATTGTGGTCCCGTTTGGTTCCTTGCCGATCGCTGGGATGTCGTAAAACCGGCGCAGTGCTGCAACGACTGCTGCAGATCCCAGTGCTCTTGAGCCGCTTCCGGTCAAAGCAGAGTGTTGAGACAGCACCAACCGCAACGCCTCTGCGATCGTCTTTCCATCTTGGCTCGGCAGAAGTTTCTCTGCGCCGCTCAAAATTTCCGATACCAGTGGTGCCAGCACATCACCCTCGACGGCCGCGCCCGACGTAGAATCAGGCCGCATAATCGCGGCAACGATCATGTCCAGCGCCGTCAAGAGGCGCGCGACGACCAGCCAACTGGCCGCGCCCCAGTAGTACTGCCGGTCATCCTTCGCGTTGTTGGTTGGGGCATCGCCTTCAGCCCGAACGCCGAAATAGGTTTCGAATAAACCTCTCTCGTTTGATTTCGACGGTTGCAGAGTTCCATGCACGCTCAGGAGCGACCCGCTCCGCTCCTCGAACATCCTGACAATATGTCGAACATCGTCTGCTTCGTGGTTGACCAGGATATACCCATCATCGCGGATGCCGGGATCGATGTCGGATAGACGTAGTCCCGGATCCGTGATGCCTTCACCAATCAGGTTGGTTCGGCAGGTGATCTCTCCCAAGCCGAACCCCGAAACATAGGTAAAGTCATAGGCATCGCGTTTGATGTCTTCGGCTGTTCCGCCAAGGCGTTGCTTGAAATAGACGTGGGTGAAGTCGACGGCTTCGCTCTGTGAGGAGAACGGCAGGATGACATAGTGCTTGCCGTGGATATCCTGCTCGACAAGGTAGGTGAGCCCGACCCGGTGACCGACCGGGGCGTTCCAGGCCTGCGCTGCACGAAGCCGGTAGGTCGCACGCGGGGTTTCCGCATCGACTGCTGTGTCAGGATTCCAGTGTGCTGGCGTTACCCAGTAAGCGCCCGACGTCTCATGCGCGGCGAGCCACTTGATTAGGTCCGGATCGCCTTTCCCGCCAACCGCAGGCAGCGTATTCACTCGACCCACATGCTGAAGCGCGACCGCGGTATTGCGGGATGCTACAAACAGATGAAGTTCGACATCTTCCAGTCCTTTGCAAAATCTCTTGAAAGCAGCCTGTCCTTGCACCTCGCTTGTCTTCACACCGATGCGGTCGCCGACCGCCTCAAAAGCGAGGTTGACGGCAAATGCCCTTGTTCGGTGAAAGGAGTTCGGTTCGAGATCGACGCGGCAATGGATGACGGGTTCCATGATCGGCATTAGTTCATCGCCTCTTCGAGTTTTTTGGCCGCATCCTGGAGTTTGCGAGCCTTGTTCTGAAGTTCCGGGTCCTCAAATTCACCGGACGTGACCGTCGAAATCGAAGCCTCGGAACGCCCGCCCCTTAGCTTGTATTTGGCTTGACCACGCGCTTTGAGCTTGAAGAATTCGGAAATACGGATTTCGACCGACAGCGTTCCGTTCGCATCAATCTGCCCGTTGTCTTGATAGGTGAGCCTCAGCGTAAATGTCACTCCGACGGTCACGATGCCCGCGACATCGACATGGCCCGCAATCACCAGCACCATCGAGATGGTCAGGCCGCTTCCCCGACCGATGGTCTTGCGATAGTTCAGCATTCCGGAAAGTGTAATGAACACCTGGCCGCTGAACGCAGCGAACGCCACGGCAAGTGCTGCTGATCCGCCAGCGCTCGCGTCGACGAGAACCGTCAACTCATCGCGGAATGGGCGGTACTCGGATTCAACCTGAACGTGTCCTGCGCCCCCGATGACGAAGATCGAGAAAATGAATGGTCGCTCCATCGTGGAAAGGCCGAAGCGGTTGGCCAACATAAAATCTGGGAACGCCACAAGCTTGAACCTGTTGTTCAATGACAGGTTCTGAATTCCACTGGTGCCGGCATTGGCAGACAGGAACGGCATCGCAAACTGATGCTCCAAGCCGACCGGCATGCCATTGTCCTTGACGATGGTCATGCCCCCGATCTGGTCAGGGAAAATGCTGGCAAGAAAATCCTGGATGAATTTGAACTGCGGATTGAGGCGGATGTTTTTCGGGTCAAACTCGACCTGTAATCCGCCTTCCTTGCTGAAATTCAGCCCGAACTTTTCCAAGCGGACCATGGATTGGCCGGCGACCACCGTATCGATCACGGTGCCGATCCGGCCATGGCCTGTGCGCGTAATCTCGTCGCCGTCCTTCGATGCCTCCAGTCTTACGCGGCCGGATAATTCCATATCGACAAAGTCTGCCTTGAAAACATCAAGGGAGAACAGGCTCCGGCGACCCGGGAACGGCGCCTTAACGTCGATCTGGACCCATGCGCGTGCTTCCTTCTGGTCGAAGTCGTGTGTAATCCTCACCGCATCACGTACATTCGAGGGTATCTTGTAGCCCTTGAAAAGACGATCGAGGCTGGCGCCGCCGAAATTGCGGAAAACCTTACCGATCTCGAAGTTTTCCAGATTGGCCGGCAGGATCCTGTCACCGATCTTGTCGAACGGGATCGACAGACCAAGAGCCTTCAGTTCATCGCCCAGCCTGCCGAAAAGAGCCGAGGCCTGGGTTGTGTCAATGATGTCGGAAACCTCGTCATAGGCAGAGCGAATGCGATCGATGTCTGCTTTGAGCGCTGCAATTTCAGGTGCCGAGGTTACCGCCGAATAGAGCTTCAAGATGTTGCTTGGCGCGGCCAGGAGTCCGCCATCTCCCAAACGGCTGACTTCATCGAGAACGCGGTCCGCATAGGCTTGCGCTGTCTCAAACGTTCGTGAAACCGTATTATAAAGTGCCCGCACAGAACGATCGAAATTCCTGACCTGCTGGAGATAGTCCTCGAGCGTCATGCGGTTCTGTTCGAACGCTTCACAGGCGTCCACCAACGCCTTGTAATGCGGGAAGTTTGTCAGTGCCTCGGTCAGATAAGCCCCGGGATCGGCGAGCTTTTGCAGCAGAGCCTCCGCTTCCGCCACTCCCTCAAAGATCTCAGCGCATGCCTTGGTGACGCTCTCAAGTCCGCTCAACGCCTCGGCGCTGAAGGTACGCATCCGCTGACCGACCTCCCCGGCAACACCCGTCAAACGTGACCGCACCAGGTCAATGACATCGGCAAAATCGTCGAAATCCGATGGCACAGGCGCCAGCAGCACTTCCAGGCCCGGTCGGATAGCCAATGGTTCCACATAATCGTCCAGCAGTTTCTCCGGCGCGAGTTCCTTCTGAACCGTCTGAAGAACCGCTGCAGCATCGGCGACGATCGATGCGATGTCCTGTGTTGCAGCGTTCAAAGTCGCATTGGTCGTTGCGAGTTTCGCGTCGAGCCAGCGCAAGGGCGGTCTGACGACCGCGTCGGTGGCGTTCTTGATGACCGCGAGCTCATCGGCAAAACCCTCCGAAATCGAAGTGAGCAGCTTGCCGATCTCGTTCTCTGCAGCGGTAAATTTTGCGGCGAGGAATTCTGCCGGCGTATCGATGAGGTCTGCACCGATTGCCGCCAGATTTCTAACAGCGTCTTCAAGGCTTTGGCCGAAACCTTGAAACGCCCCAGACACTGTTTCAAGCGCGCCAAGCAGCCGCGCTTCAACCTGATCCGACGCCTCATCGACATCCTTCGACAGCACGCGCAACGTCGCTACAGACGTTCGGGTTATCTCGAGCGCACGCTCAACGAGACCAAGCCGCTCGTTGACGATATCAAGCAGATCCGTATGCCCTTGGAGATGTTTCGCCGCTTGAGCGCGCAGGTCGCCAAGCACCTTTTCGAACTTGCGCGTATCCGCCGTCCCAAGATAGCCCTCGAGACCTGCAAGGATGACATCTACAAGGGTGCGCACCGACACCAGGTCGCCACTTATGCCGCCTTGCGCTTCCTGTATCTGGGCGACTGCTTTTGAAATATGGCCGGCGACCCCCTGTGCGACGCTGTTGAGTTCCACATGGAGACGCTGGCGCGTTTCACTGATCGCGGCCTCGATATCGCCCTTCACACTCGATACGCAGGCGACAATCCCGGCCCGGAACGATGCCCGCCGCGCCGCTGACCAGGGCATATTCTTGTCGTAACCGGCCTCGAACTGGAAAATCCGGCTCCTCGCCCGTTCGATGACCGCTTCGATCTCAGCACCGAGATCGGCAACAGCCGCGCGCGCTTTCTCTACGCCTTCCTGCAGCTTCGAGACGTCTGTCGATGCCTCTGCGAAAAGCGGCCTAACCGTTGCCACGATCGACCGGGCCAACTCGTCAATGACGTCATCCTTGGTTTTCGTGCCGGCGCACAACTGCGCCTTCAGCAGAGCCTCGTCAGTCCCCGCAAGCCAGTCGGCCAACGCAGCACGAACCAGCATTTCCTTGCGTTTCACCACCCCGGCCGCATCATCCTTCAGCTTGGCGCAATAGGCGCCACCGCTTGCCAGCCCGCTCCTGAGTTTCTTCAGACCGTCAAATGTACGGCCGCCGGCAATGCCGGCCAACACCGCTTGGACCCCCGACGTCGGAGTATTTTGCGTGCCCCAAAGCAGGGCAAGCGCGTCCTTGGCCTTTTTGACGTCTGCTGGACTTCTTGCTGTTTCAAGCAAGCCGCCACTGCCAACGATATCGGACAACGCGCGAAGATCATCGCTGACGCCCTTGCCATCCGATGACCAGTAACTCAGGTCTGCGATCACCGCGTCCGGCGATAGTTTGACTTTGAACAGATCTTTTATCGCGCTGGGAAGGGATTTCGAGGGGCCTGTCGGATGGGTTGCGCGCATAAAGCTCACGCTCTCCAGACCAACATAAAGCGGCTTGTCCGAGCGGCCGGCATTGATGGCCGTTTTCTGAGCCGACGGTGATAGGCGCCAGGTAAAGCGACGTAGACCGGGCAGAATACGCGTCACCGACGGCCGGCGAGGGTCCGCACCATCGGCGGTGTCGGCCGATGGTGACGGATTGGATGATTTGCGGTCGTAGACGTCTGCGAGTTCATTGGCTCGCGGCATGTTTGGAAAGTCGAGGCCAAGTCGCGCTGGATCGTGTCCCAGCAGATGGTGTAACTGGCGGGAGATAGCAAAGCCGAGTGCCCGCGCGCTTCTCGCTGCGCTGTAGCGGGTGATCGGCTTTGCGGGCGGCCATCAGTGTTTTCCGCTAGGGTCGGGTTGTTCAAGACCAACCTGACGGAAAGACCACCGATGACCAATGACATGATGAACGTGCGCTCCCTCGTTGAGAAGAGCGCGGATGCAGATTTATTGCGTGAGATGATTGGTTTTGCGGCCGAGCGGCTGATGGAGCTGGAGGTCGGCTCGGCCACGGGTGCTGACTTTGGTGAGAAGAACCCGATGCGGCTTGCTCAACGCAATGGCTACCGTGACCGCGATTGGGAGACGCGGGCTGGAACCGTCGAGCTTCGCATTCCGAAGCT
>NZ_FOCV01000070.1 GCF_900110205.1 Rhizobium tibeticum
ACGTAAGAGATGAGCTCATACTCGTTGAGGCTGCCCTTCAGGCCCAAGAGCAGCCGGTCATTGCCCTGGCGTGGTGCGTAAACCGCTTCCTGGTCGATCAGGACGGTATCTACGACGCGGCACATCTCGATGAGCTGCTGCCAATCGCGGCTGTTGCGGGCAAAACGCGATACCTCTCGCGCGGCCACAGCCCCCACCTTGCCAAGGCAGACCTCGGCGACCATCCGGTCGAACCGGCACGGGTCACGCCGCCGGCCGCCGAACGACCAAGATCGTCATCCACCGTCTCGATGCGCGACCACCCGAGTGCTGTCAGGCGATCGCGCATGGCGTATTGAAGGGAACTGCTTTCGCGATTGTGCAGAACCTGATGGACCGAGGACTGCCGGACATACAGGATGGCCTTGCGCTCAAGATGGTGTGGCCCGATCTTCTCATGCGTCATCACCGGCCTCCTTCTGTTGAGAGGCGCGTCCGTTGTTTGCGTGGTCGATGAGTAGGCGAACCATGAGCGCCGTCAGCGCCTGGCGCGTCCCTTCCGGCAACTCCTGCCATTGCGGCATCGACGCTGTCTTCCCGCTGTGTAGACCCGAGAACAGATCGAACTGATATGTCATGAACTGGCGTGGCATGGACATCTCTCCGACTCGCTTCGTGAGAGACCAATGCTGCGCTCATCTTGGCCGATTGTGATGGGCCGCCTGCCTCTTCAAGCAACCCGGCCAAAGCATGCAGGCAGGTAAGTTCAACATGGGCAAACGGCATGCTGCGCCAAATCGTACTCAGAGACCGATCGAACATCCATGCTGGTACTTCCAGAGATCTGCCAGAGGAAGCGCCGGAAAGGCTGCAACGGAAAACAGCATCGCCCTTCGCGAGCACCTCATGAACATGGACGAGCAGCCCAAACCAGGGATGCCACGGATATAGAAGCTCGCGAACTTCAGTCCCGTGGGTGTTCCGTTGTCTCGTTGTACAACGCCCGGCGCCCACATTCATCGCTTGACCAGCAAACACCGGATCAGGCGTTACTTCAATGCGCTGATGCCAAGCCTGACAGCAGCATAATCGAGGCGAAAAACCACTTAACAAACGCCGGGAACTGTTCAGACAAACGGAGCCAGCTCTTTACCAAGTTCGAAATAGCTTGCGTAAGGTCCATGTGCGAAATGAACCCGCAACTCATGAAAGTTCCGTACCGTTTGGTCCAATGGGCGCATTTCTTGACGCCGAAGAATGCCGCGATCGGAAAGCTGCATCGCGGGAGCGCCGAGGAAATCTAAGATCGTTGCCATGCAAGCGTGGGGATCGCGAAGAAGCCTCTCATACTCGATTAAATGTATCTTGCTTGAATCGACGGCGTTCACCACGCGAGCGTGGAAATCGTCGGCAGCTTTGAAGTAAGCTTCGCATGTGGCGAATGATAACGTCACTGGTGGCGGTGGCGCGGCATTGTCCGAATCGAACTTAAGCCACTGGCGGGTTTGCCTTGCCTGCACAAGCGATCTCAGTGATTCCAATGTGTTTCTGCGAATCACAAGGATAATCTTAAGGCCTGGCCAAGCGGCCAGCTCGGCAAAAAAACCTGGACGCTCTTGAAACTGAGGTTCGTTGATCTTGCAGCCCACATGCGTCACCTTCTTGTCGCTTCGTAGGGGATAGCGCATGAAGGCACGTTCAAGGAGCTCGCGATCGCTTAGTAGCAGGCGTTCTTGATCAGGCCAGTTCGTGTCGTATGTGTTGAGCAATTCACCGTTGCTCAGCACATTCGGATGCTCGTTTAAACATTCTTCCAAGTAGTGAGTACCGGTCCTTGGCATCGCAAGGATTGCAAATGGTTCAGGCGACAGTGTGGATTGGGTCATTCAGCGTGTTTCCATTTAACAGCGGTCGTTCCAGCAAAGAATCCTGGCTATCCATAGGCTCGTCCAGTCTGGGGAGGCCGGCGCTGCTCCCAAGTGCTGATCATCGTATGCCCGCCTTGATCCTGACCTCGTCAGAGCTAGACCTTCTCGTTTGGTTGTGTTTGGCCCCGTTGCGCCGGCGCCTCTTTTCCTCATCTAAGTCAGGACGGATTAAAGCAAGCTTTCTAATCGCGTTTGGCCAGATGGGTAAAATTGATTGTTTTTATGACATGCATCCACGCGGTTAATATGATTAGCTGCATAGCCGAATCTTCGAAAGCTGAGGACGTCATGCGGTGGAGCGCGAACACAGCGCTGCCTTGCAAAGTGACGAAAGTGTCAATTGGTATGGTTCACGGCAAGATGTTTCGGTTGTGCTTCTTTGGATGTATCACATATCCGTGAGATTAGCTTACTCGTTAGATCTACGAGAAGGGCAATGTGCTCTTCAGCTATCCATTGCACAGATGGCCTACATCCAAACAATCGATTTTACCAATCGCACTAATACATAGCACAAGCTCCACACGATTGAGGCCAATGATGTTCTTCGTCATCGGAGCCTTCGGCGCAGACCAGCCGGATTTCCCCCGGCTCCTATGAGCATTGGGCTTGGACGGTCGCGCAAGCCTGATGGCAATTTTTCGCGATGCGACGCGCCTCAGGAATTAAGCAGCAGACACGTCGAAACACAAGCTAAAGGGAACAGAATGGTAGATCAACTCACAACGGAAATCATTGCCATCATCAAGAGCCGCGTCGAATTAGAGAGCGGCGATGGAGGGACTGCATCGATTGTCGGCGAATTAACGGCTGCCACGGAATTGACCTCGATAGGTGTCGATTCGCTTGGTTTGGCAGACATCCTCTGGGACTTGGAACAGGCCTTCGGTATCAGGATCGAGATGAACACGGCAGAGGCCTGGTCGAATCTGCAGAACGTCGGCGACATGGTGGAAGCCATCCGCGGCTTGCGCACTAAGGAGGCTTGAATGGATAGGAGAGTTGTCATCACCGGAATGGGCGGCCTGTGCGGACTGGGCACCGACGCCACCTCCATCTGGAAACGGATGCGCGAAGGCCGCTCCGCCATTGGTCCGCTTCTCAATTCAGAGCTTCACGGGCTGAAGGGCATAGTCGGGGCTGAGATCAAGACGCTCCCTGAGCACGACATCGACCGCAAGCAGCTCGTCTCAATGGATCGTTTTAGTGTGCTTGCCGTGCTTGCAGCGCACGAAGCCATGCGTCAGGCCGGACTTTCCTGCAATGAAGGAAATGCCCTTCGTTTCGGCGCCACAGTGGGCGTTGGCTCCGGGGGATGGGACGCGACCGAAAAAGCCTACCGCACCCTACTTCTAGGCGGAGCGACTCGCACTGAGCTCTTCACTGTTGTAAAGGCGATGCCGAGTGCCGCCGCCTGCCAGGTCAGTATGAGCCTCGGCCTGCGGGGCCCAGTCTTCGGCGTTACCTCCGCATGTGCCTCGGCCAACCATGCGATCGCTTCGGCGGTAGACCAGATCAAGTGCGGTCGGGCCGACGTCATGCTTGCCGGAGGCAGCGATGCCCCACTTGTCTGGATCGTGCTGAAGGCATGGGAAACTATGCGCGTACTCGCTCCGGACACTTGCCGACCCTTCTCCGCCGACAGGAAGGGCGTGGTACTCGGCGAGGGTGCGGGCATGGCCGTGCTGGAAAGCTATGAACATGCCGCTGCCCGCGGTGCAACGATACTTGCCGAGGTCGCCGGTGTTGGCCTTTCCGCCGATGCCTTCCACATCGCCGCACCGGCTGTCCATGGGCCGGAGTCGGCGATGCGCGCTTGCCTTGCCGATGCGGGACTGAACGCCGAAGACGTGGACTACCTCAACGCGCACGGCACCGGCACCAAGGCCAACGATCAAATCGAAACCGCAGCCATCAAGCGCGTCTTCGGAGACCATGCCTATTCGATGTCCGTCTCTTCCACCAAGTCCACCCACGCGCATTGCCTCGGCGCAGCGAGTGCGCTTGAAATGATCGCCTGCGTGATGGCGATACAAGAAGGCGTCGTGCCACCGACCGCCAACTATCTTGAGCCAGATCCCGAGTGCGATCTGGACGTCACGCCCAACGTACCGCGTGAGCGTAAAGTGCGCGTCGCGATGAGTAACGCCTTCGCCATGGGCGGCATGAACGCTGTTCTGGCATTCAGGCAGCTGTAAAAGTCATGTGAGTTGATCCTGTAGGTTCACCTCTTGAATGGGTATGAGAACCCTGTCAGGTTGTATCAGATTAAGGTGATTACGTGCGTCGAGAGGCGTTGGGCGCCGGTCTTGTCAGGAGAAGGAGCGGCTGGTCTGGCAGCGGTTGAGGCTGGGCCTAGCGTTTCAGAGATCGCGTGATCGGCCAGCGTTCATGTGAGCCAGCTTTTCCGGTAGCGCAACGGATCTACGCGAGACGTCGTTGAGGCATTTGCCAGCGTGTACCGGCATCAGCGGTGGAATGGTTCGCCTCTCGAGCGCCTGTATTTTCGACGAAAGCGGAGCTGGCAAGGTGTTGTCTGACCTACCCCGCGACATCGGCGCCGGCGGCTGCGGCGAGGAAGATACTATGAACCTGAGGACTCTGGCGCGGTGACGTCAAAGATAACTGAATTCACAAGAGGATAAGACATGTTCGAATTGAACGGTCGGAAGGCGCTCGTCGCCGGCGCATCGGGAGCCATCGGTGGGGCGATCGCCCGCGTGCTGCATGCGCAGTGCGCTGTCGTTGGCCTGCACGGCGCCCGCGTTGAAAAACTGGAGACACTAGGTGCTGAGCTCGAGGACCGGGTCAAGCTTTTCCCAGCTAATCTGGCCAATCGGGACGAAGTCAAGGCGCTCGGTCAGAGGGCGGAGGCCGATCTTGAGGGCGTCGACATCCTCGTCAGCAATGCTGGAATCACCAAGGACGCTGCTCGTGCACATGGCAGACTCCGACTGGGACAGTGTACTGGAGGTCAACCTCACCGCCATGTTCCGGCTTACCCGCGAGTTCACCAAGCAAATGATGCGCCGCCGGAATGGCCGGATCATCAACGTCAATTCGGTCGCGGGCGTCATCGTCTTGCAGTCGGTGACCTCGCGTGTTGGCGGGCAGCTGCCTTGAGCGAGGCAGGAGCCACCGAGCGCTTGCCCGGCAGCGTCGGCCGAGTCCACAACGCAACGGGCATTCAGGTAGGTAAGAAGGAGACGTGATTCCATTGAACGACCGGATAGCCGGGCCGCAAAAAAGTTCCGGCTAATCAACCATTGCAGCCTGCCCGAGTTCGTCGGTGCAGGCGTAATTCGAACGAGTCCTGAGCATAGACAAGGCATAAATGTCTCTTATTCATCTTCGGCGGCTTGAAGCCGAATCGATCCACGTAATTCGAGAAGTCGTTGCAACATTCTCCAACCCGGTAGCACTTTATTCGATCGGCAAGGACTCCTCCGTATTGCTGCATCTGACAATGAAGGCGTTCTACCCCGGCAAGCCGCCGTTTCCGTTCCTGCACGTCGATACGAAATGGAAGTTCCGGGAGATGATCGAGTTCCGCGATCGAATGGCGCGGGAGCTGGGCCTCGACCTGCTCGTCCATGTCAATCAGGACGGGATCGATCAGGGCATCGGCCCCTTCACGCACGGCTCCAATGTTCACACCCACATCATGAAGACGATGGGGCTGCGGCAGGCGCTGGAGAAATACGGTTTCGACGCGGCGCTGGCGGGCGCGCGTCGGGACGAGGAGAAATCACGGGCCAAGGAGCGTATCTTTTCCATCCGCAGTGCCCAGCACGGTTGGGATCCGAAGCGTCAGCGCCCGGAGATGTGGAAGACCTACAATACGCGGGTCGCGCAGGGCGAAACCATGCGCGTCTTCCCGCTCTCAAACTGGACCGAGTTCGACATCTGGCAATACATCCTGCGCGAGGACATTCCGATCGTACCGCTCTATTTCGCGGCTCGGCGGTCAGTCGTTCGGCGCGACGGGATGCTGATCATGGTCGACGATGAGCGAATGCCGATCCGGCCCGAAGAGGAGGTTCTCGAGCACAAGGTCCGGTTCCGTACCCTTGGCTGCTATCCGCTGACTGGGGCGATGGAGTCCGAGGCTGCCACGGTTCCCGACATATTGCGGGAAATGCTGACGGTGCGCACGTCTGAACGACAGAGCCGCCTGATCGACTCGGATGAAGTCGGGGCAATGGAGAAAAAGAAGCGGGAGGGCTACTTTTGATGTTTGTTCAATCCATACCGCCACATGACATTGAAGCGCATTTGGCCGACCACAACAACAAGTCGATCCTGAGGTTCATCACATGCGGGTCGGTCGACGACGGCAAGTCGACCCTGATCGGTCGACTGCTCTATGATGCGAAGCTGATTTTCGAGGATCAACTTGCAAACCTCGGGCGCGTCGGTTCTCCCGGTGCTGCCAACGGCGAGGAAATCGATCTCGCTCTGCTTCTCGACGGGCTCGAGGCCGAGCGCGAGCAAGGGATCACCATCGACGTCGCCTACCGTTATTTCGCGACGTCCAAGCGCAAGTTCATCGTCGCCGACACGCCCGGCCACGAGGAATATACGCGCAACATGGTGACCGGCGCCTCTACGGCAGATCTCGCCATCATCCTCATCGACAGCCGGCAGGGCATCCTTCAGCAGACCCGACGGCATTCCTATATCGCCTCGCTTCTCGGAATCCGCCATGTCGTGGTAGCCGTCAATAAGATCGATCTCATAGATTTTCGACAACAGGGTTACGACGAGATCGTCGCCGACTACATGGCTTTTGCAAAAGAGCTCGGTTTTGCCAGCATCCGGCCGATACCGATCTCAGCGAGAGACGGCGACAACGTCATCTCGGCTTCCCCCAATACGCCCTGGTACAGAGGCGCCGCGCTGCTCGAATATCTTGAAACGGTAGAGCTTGAGCCGATGGACCAGGCCAAGCCTTTCCGTTTCCCAGTTCAGATGGTCATGCGGCCGAACTCGGACTTCCGCGGCTATGCGGGTCAGATCTCTTGCGGCAGGATTTCCGTGGGCGATCCGGTCGTCGTCGCGAAAACCGGGCAGCGCACTTCGGTCAAGGCGATCGTGACCTATGACGGGGAGCTTGCGACGGCAGGGGAGGGCGAGGCGGTAACACTGGTCCTTTCCGACGAGGTGGATGCCTCCCGCGGCAATATGCTCGTAGCGCCTGACGCCCGGCCCTTCGTGGCCGACCAATTCCAGGCGCATGTGATCTGGTTCGATGCGAGCCCGATGATGCCGGGACGAAGCTACATCTTGAGAACGGAGACAGACAGTGTCAGTGCGACGGTCACCGCACTCAAGCACCAGGTCAACATCAACAGCTTCGTCCGCGAGGCAGCGAAGTCGCTGCAGATGAACGAAGTGGGTGTCTGCAACATCTCGACACAGACGCCGATCGCTTTCGACGCCTACAAGGACAATAGGGCCACGGGCAATTTCATCATCGTCGACCGGGTGACGAACGCCACGGTCGGCGCGGGGTTGATCGACTTTCCGCTTCGGCGCGCGGATAACGTCCACTGGCATGCGCTCGAGGTGAACAAGGTCGCGCGCAGCGCCATGAAGAAGCAGCTTCCTGCCGTTCTCTGGTTCACCGGGCTTTCGGGCTCCGGCAAATCGACCATCGCTAACGAGCTGGACAGGATACTTCACGCCCAGGGCAAGCATACCTACCTGCTCGATGGCGACAATGTGCGTCACGGCCTCAACCGGGACCTTGGCTTTACCGAAGAGGATCGGGTCGAGAACATCCGCCGCGTGGCGGAGGTGGCGAAGCTCATGGCCGATGCCGGTCTTATCGTCCTCGTGTCCTTCATCTCACCGTTCCGCGACGAGCGGCGAATGGCGCGGGAATTGATGGAGGAGGGCGAGTTCATCGAGATCTTCGTAGACACTCCGATCGAGGAGTGCGCACGCCGCGATCCGAAGGGCCTCTATGAGAAGGCGCTCGCAGGTAAGATCGCGAACTTCACCGGTGTATCCTCGCCCTATGAGACCCCGGAAAACCCGGAACTTCATCTACGTACCGTTGGCCATCAACTGACAGAACTGGCGCATGCGATCGAGGAATTCCTTGACCGCAGGATGCAAGGCAAATGACGCCGCTTTCAATTGCGCAATACAGAAGCGAACCTCTTTCAGTCTCTTTCCATGCGCCCACTGGGGATGTTCGCCGTCTTCTGCGGCGCCTCGCTGGTGGTCTCCGCGTGTAGCCACTTCCCGACACGAGGAGGTGGGTAGCTCAGCCGCGCATCCACGTCGATTGATGTTTCCGCCGGATGGCTATCCCCTGCAGCGGCTATCAAACAATCCAGAGGGATGAGTTATCCAAACGCTAGCGCGCCTAGACCATCCATGCCGATCGACCGACGCTTCCGATTAATGACGATGATATCCATGATCGAAACGGCGTAAAGTCGCGACGAATTTGAGTCAAGGCATCAGGCGCCGACGGAGCAATGCGGTCGACAAGAAAAACGGTACTACTGCATAGAAGCAAAGAGCGCCTATATGCAGACCGACATTGACCAGCGGATTGCCGAGCATTATCGGACGGATAACATCGATCGAATGGGCCAGCGGCAAGAATCGTGTTGCATGTTGAAAAGCGCCCGGCAGCTGGTCGACCGGGAAGACAGCGCCCGACAGGAATAGCATCGGTGTTATGACGAGCGTCTGATAAAATATGAAATATTCGTAGCTGGGCGCAAGTGCCGTGACGATCATCGCCAGACTCGCAAACGCTAAGCCAGTCAGGGCGACGACCGGCAGCGCATAAAGGAGGGACGGCCATTCCGCGTAGCCCAGCATAGCGGCGACGATACCAATTCCTGTACCTGCCAAAGACGCCTTGGTCGCTGCCCACGCCAACTCACCGAGCACGATATCGCCGATCGTGACCTGTGTGTGAAGGATTGCTTCCCAGGTGCGCTGAGCGCGCATGCGAGCGAAAGTTGCGTAGATCGTTTCGAAAGTCGACGCAGTCATCGCGCTTGTCGCCACCATTCCTGCCGACAAAAATGCAATGTACGAAACGCCGTCAACGCGCCCCACCATCACCCCCAAGCCCGCACCCAGGCCGAACAGGTAAATCAATGGGTCGGCGAGGTTACCAAGGATCGACGCAAGCGCGGCCTTCTTCCACGCGAGATAGTTGCGGCGCCACACGGCAATCCAATTCCAGCCGTTGGCGGGCAGAGCCGCCGCATAAAGCTTCCACATCCTTCAGTCCTTCAGTTCCCGCCCGGTTAGCCGTAAAAAAACGTCCTCAAGATTAGGTGGACGCTGTAGAAAGCGCACACCTGCGCGCCCGTCCAGTTGGACTCGCACCTGCTTCGGGTCGAGCGCATAACAGAAGACGGTCTCGCCACTCACCTCGATGTGGCGGGCATACGGACTGACCAATGCACTTAACTCATGGGGATTCCCACCGTATATCTCAATCACCTGGCAACCGATGTGCTCGTCTATTAGCACGTGAGGTCGGCCTTCGGCGATCTTGCGCCCTCCTTCGAGCACGCACAGCCGGTCGCACAGCCGCTCTGCCTCTTCCATGATATGTGTGGTCAGGAGAATCGTCTTGCCGCGTGCCAACAGCGACCGCAGCCGTTCCCAAATTAAGTGACGTGCGTGGGGGTCAAGTCCAGTGGTCGGCTCATCCAATATCAGGAGCTGGGGGTCGTTGATGAGTGCACGTGCAAGTGTCAGCCGCCGCTTCATGCCGCCAGATAGGTCCGAAACACGAGCATCCGCCTTGCTTTCGAGGCGAGCAAACTCAAGGAGCGATGGGATGACCGCTTCTATCTCGCGCGTGCTCATCCGGAAATAGCGCCCGAAGACCAGCAGGTTCTCACGCACCGTGAATTCAATGTCGAGGTTGTCGAACTGCGGAACTACACCGATACCCATGCGTGCCAAACGAGCCCGCGAGGGCACTGGCACCCCGAGCACCGTGATCTCACCACTGCCAGGCGTTGTCATGCCGAGGATCATACGCGTGATCGTACTTTTGCCCGCACCGTTCGGGCCTAACAGACCGAAGCACTCACCGGCCGCAACAGTGAACGACAGCCCGTTGACTACGGGCTTGTTACCGTATGACTTTGTTACGCTGGCAAGATCGATTGCCACGGTTGGTATGGAGCCGGGTTTGGAAGTCTTAACGCTTAGACCCGTGTCGCCCTCCGCCACGAACGGATTCAGCTCAAGCCGACGCGGAACGTCTTGGGCCAACTCACCATCTAACAATTGATCTTTTACTGCCTGTCTCATGCGACTGTCACTCTCCGCTGCAAGTGCAGTCAGGTGGCACCAGCCGTGAACTTTGTATTGGGATCTGCTTTCCCCCGCTGACTGGTACGTTTGGCGCGGAATCGCGCGACAGCCAGTCGCTATTCGACAATGTACACAACGCATAAGCTTTCAAAGGAAGTAAGAGAAAGAGGTTGATGGGTGTGTGCAGAACGAAACCAAGAAATCTAAGTTGGCGAGAATGCAATGCTACCACGCTACAGCGTATCATGGTCATGGATGCAATCATCAAAATTGTCCACCATGGCGCTGTGGCCGTCACTATGAAATGCGCCAGTCCCGTCACTAAGGAAAGGGCGAGTAACAGGGGCCCGACATTCTGCCCGACCACGTCCAACGTGAGATAGCGGTCGAGGCCGCGCAGTAGAGGAAGCGCTAGAAATGTGTCACGGAACGTGCTGCGTGCCCAACGCAGTTGTTGACGCAGATACGATCCCAGCCTATCCGGAACGACTGTCGCCACTATGGCGTCAGGAACATACTCAGTTCGAAAGCCTGCCTTCAACATAAGGATCGTCAGATGGCGATCCTCACCGAAGTCGCTTGGTTTGCCGCGGAACAGTTGCGTTTCGTACTGATCAAGCAAAGAAGCGAGCGCGGACCTGCGGTACATAGCACATGGGCCGCAGCAACACATAACGGCACCGAAACGAGCCTGTGCCGCGCGCTCTTCGTTGCAGGCAAGCCAATACTCCATGTCGATTAATCGCGTCAGCCAAGTGTCACTTCTATTGCTAGCCGTCAATTGGCCCATGGCCGCACCGACCTCTGGATCTCGCATCTTCGAGGCAAGCTTCGAGACAACGTCGAAAGCGATCGTGCTGTCTGAGTCCACATTCAGCACCAGATCCCCAGAGGATTGACCTATCGCGGCGATCTGTGCTTTCCGCTTTCCGACGTTCTCTGGGAGCAGAATGAAGCTGAACCTCGGATCGCGCGCATAGGAATCATGTACACGCACGATAGCCTCTCGGTTCCGAGAACCGTCGTCAACAACGTAGACTCGCAGTTCTCCAAGATAATCCTGGTCTGCAATGGACGCTAGGCACGCCGAGAGGATGCCTGGATCCTCATTGAAACTGGGGACGATAACATCCACGGCTGGCAGAGGGCCGGTCTCGATCGGTGCTGCCGACACTGCTGGACCGTCTAAAGGCCGAGCATATAGGACTTGCATGCTCTTGTAAGCCGTCGAGAGCAGCGCGTAGATCGAGATAGCGGCGGTGCTGGTTGTGTCAAGCAGATACATGGGTTCTCGTCTGTTCAGTTATGCGGGGAAGTGGACGAATTGCAAAACCACGCTCATGCAGCGCCGGGATAATACGGGAAAGCGCCGTGAGAGTTTGGTCACGCAGAGAGGTAACCGCGCATTGGCCCAACTCGTCGGGAGGACATCCGTCGTGCAACAGCACGATTGCACCGGGCCGAACCGAGGCCAGCACTACATCGACAATCGCATTGGCGCCGGGGCGAGACCAATCTCGCGGGTCTGCCGACCAATGTACCGCAGTCAGCCCAGCGCCCGCCGATGTTGTAAGCACTTCCTCGCTCCAGACACCGTAAGGTGCTCGAATGCGTCGGACGGCCGCCTGAGGACAAGCGGCGATAATGGCCTCATTTGCCTCAATTATCTCGCGTTCAACTTCGAGAGGTCCACATGTCGACAGGTCCGGGTGCGTCATCGTGTGGTTAGCCACTTCGTGACCTTCCGCGACAATCCGTCGGATGAGTTCCGGGTGGCTTTTCGCATACGCACCGATGACGAAGAAAGTCGCCGGCGCGCGGTATTCAGCCAGCACATTCAGGATTTGCGGCGTCCAGTATGGATTGGGGCCGTCGTCAAACGTCAAGTAAATACTACGATCTTCGGTCCTGTCATCGCAGTTACTCGGCACCTCGCATATATAATCGGGGCGCTTCATAGCTCCATTCCGTTTCGTTCAATCAATGTGCCTGGCGGCCAGTCGCTCATCGGTTGTCCAACCGGGAATACTACTACGAGCGGGTCCTCGGTGCGCGTGGAGGGGAGATCCGGATGCACTTCTGGGATGCTCGACCGCACACGAACTCCGGTCAAAATGCTAGCCATACCCTGTTGGCAGTATCTCTCAACGTGGTTCCGCATGGCGTGCCGAACCGTACCAAAGGCGAATGGGACGCCAAGCTCCCGCAGACTTGGAGACAAAGCACCTACCGAGTGAGCGATGCCCATTCGCTCCAGATCGGGTCTCACCCCGTATAATCCCAGTTCAGCCACAAGCAGATCAGTCTCACCAACCTTAATAAAACGGCGCAACACCCCCATATGGCTTGCTATCCCGAGCGAGTCGTAAGCAATTGCACGGCGTTCCGGCCTCGCGCCGGCCCAACTGCGGCCGCCCTCGAATGGTTTCGCGTGGGACGCTCCTGTTGGCCCATAAGTTTTTTGAAAAAACTCTGAGAGTTCCTGGTGGTCTGCCCGTTCCAGCTGATTTTCCCAGCATAGTTTCCACTGCACTTTTGAGGACATGTAAGAACTCCAGTGTGTTGTTTCTTCAAAGCACGGTTGAAGCGGTGAGTACCCGGCAAGTCGCACCGGGGAAACAAGCGCTGGACCGCTGGCCGAGCGCTTAGGCGACGGATCCAAATTCGAAACCATCCTATACTTCTGAAACTTTTCTCACGCCGCATCTTGATTTCATTAACCTCAGGCTTCTCTAATAGGACTCTGCAAGATTGGTAAAATTGATTGTTTGGATAACGATCATCTGCGCTATGGATGCCGCACATGCGTTTCAAAGGCCTAGATCTAAACCTCCTCGTCGCGCTCGACGCGCTGATGACTGAGCGCAAGCTCACGGCCGCCGCACGCATGATCAACCTCAGTCAGCCGGCCATGAGCGCGGCTATCGCGCGACTGCGCACCTATTTCGGCGACGAGCTGTTTTCGATGCAGGGTCGCGAACTTGTCCCAACACCGCGTGCGGAGGCGCTCGCCCCAGCGGTGCGCGACGCCCTGCTCCACATTCAGCTCTCCGTCATTCCCTGGGATCCGATCAACCCAGCCCAGTCGGATCGCCGTTTCAGGATCATCCTTTCGGACTTCATGACACTCGTATTCTTTGAGAGGGTTGTGGAGCGCTTGGCCCGGGAGGCTCCCGGCGTCAGCTTCGAGTTGCTGCCTCTCGATGATGATCCCCACGAGCTTCTCCGGCGCGGTGATGTCGATTTTTTAATTCTTCCGGACGTGTTCATGTCGAGCGCGCACCCCAAAGCGAAGTTGTTCGACGAGGCACTCGTGTGCGTCGGCTGCCCCACGAATAAGCAGCTATTGGGGGACATCTCGTTCGAGACATATATGTCGATGGGGCATGTTGCCGCCCAGTTCGGACGAGAGCTGAAGCCCTCCGTCGAGCAATGGCTGCTGCTTGGGCACGGGTTCAAGAGACGTATCGAGCTTGTTGTACCAGGTTTTACTTTGATTCCGCCGTTGTTGTCGGGCACCAACCGTATAGCAACTATCCCATTGCGTCTCGTCAGGTATTTCGAACAAACGATACCACTGCGCATGGTCAAATCTCCGCTGCCACCCCTCTTGTTCACTGAGGCTGTCCAGTG
>NZ_FOCV01000017.1 GCF_900110205.1 Rhizobium tibeticum
CTCAGCATAAGCAGGAAGGCTCAAGCACAGGCTTGAGGATAAGCTTATGTCTAACGAGTTTCGACAGGTTGACCTGATGATCGGTGACGTCCGGCGGCGACGCTGGACAACGGAACGCAAACTGCAGATCATCGAGGAGAGCTATGCCCCGGGGGAGACTGTTTCCTCTGCGGCTCGGCGACATGGAGTTGCGCCAAATCTTTTGTATCGCTGGCGCAGGCTCCTGAGCGAGGGAGGTGCGGTGGCCGTGGATTCCGACGAACCAGTGATCGGCAATTCCGAGGTGAAGAAGCTGGAAGATCGGGTGCGTGAGCTTGAGCGCATCCTCGGACGCAAGACGCTTGAGAACGAGATTCTCCGCGAAGCCCTTTCCAAAGCCCAGTCAAAAAAACCGATATCGCGGCCGATCTTGTTACCGAAGGACGGTTCCCGATGAAGACGGTGGCAGACGTCCTGGGCGTGTCGCGTTCCCATCTCGCTGAGCGTCTCAAGGGCAAGTCCAAGCCTCGTGGACCATATCTCAAAGCAGACGATGCCGAGCTGCTGCCTGCCATTCGTAGGCTCGTGGATGCTCGGCCGACTTATGGCTATCGGCGGATCGCTGCCCTTCTCAACAGGCAGCGGCGAGCCGCCGATCAGCCGGCCGTCAACCGCAAGCGGGTTCATCGCATCATGGCCAACCACGACATGATCCTTGAAAAACACACGGCCGTACGCAAGGGTCGCCTCCATGACGGCAAGGTCATGGTGATGCGATCAAACCTTCGCTGGTGCTCGGACGGTCTTGAGTTCACCTGCTGGAATGGCGAGGTGGTCCGTCTCGCTTTCATCATCGACGCGTTTGACCGGGAGATCATATCCTGGGCCGCCGTCGCCAATGCCGGGATATCCGGTTCTGACGTGCGAGACATGATGCTGGAGGCTGTCGAGAAGCGCTTCGGAGCAACCAGCGCTCCGCATGCTATCGAACATCTATCCGACAACGGCAGCGCCTACACTGCAAGGGATACCAGGCTATTTGCTCAAGCCCTCAATCTGATCCCATGCTTCACGCCGGTTGCGAGCCCACAGTCGAACGGCATGTCGGAGGCATTCGTCAAAACCCTGAAACGGGACTACATACGCATCTCACCCATTCCGGACGCAGATACAGCACTCCGGAAGATCGACGGATGGATCGAGGATTACAACGAAATCCATCCACATTCAGCGCTGAAGATGGCTTCCCCAAGGGAGTTCATCAAAGCTTTATCTCAATAGCTGACCTGTCCGGCAAAACGGGGGCACTCCACTTACAGTTCGCGACCGAACGATTGTTTCGGCTTATCCCGCAGTCGTTGTGCTCATGCAGCAAGAGCTTTGCACCGAGCGTAAAGTTGTATATAGTAAAGATATAACTTTTGCGTGAAAAATTTTACTGGTAGAAGCGCCATGGAACTCTGGGATGTCCCTATCATCGTTGCCGGTAATGAAGGCGGCGTGGCGTATACGATTGGCGATAGCCGAGCGGCCATAGACTTCTTGCTGATGCGCTGGCCTTGTGCGCTGAACCACAGCTACCAGACCGCGATTTATGTCTGTGGCCGGTCGATAGCCGACAGGAACGAAAATGCGGCGGCTCAGGAAGCCTTCATTGCCGCTCTGTCTGACGCGGATATTGCCTTCGACTTCATGCCCGCATCATCTCAAGTTGGACAGGCCAAGGCTTAGCGCTGGATCGCACACCACTCCTGGGTGCCCGGCCATGCAAGGCCGCGACAGTGACTGGATGGGGCAACTGTATTTACCTCGGATCAGGCTCATCATGAAATCCTCGCCCTTAGCGTCGCGCCCGGGTTCAGTGCCGTTGTCGCGAGTTCTGCGCCGGAGCAGCTCGGCGCACATGTAAAGGCGGAGATCGCCAAGTGGACACCTGTCGTGCGCGGCGCCAAGATTGAACTCGAACAGGCGCTGCCAAATCTCTGACGAGTTGTCGTGCGGATGGAGGCAGCGAGACCGATCGTCGCTCCATTGGCAAGCGCGAGCAGCGGAGCCTTTGACAGGCTGAACCTGAACGCTGCTTTCCAATCGCAGCGATGAGCTTCACCGGGCCGCTGGCGCCGGCTTCAAGTGCGGCATTGCCGTCTGTCAAAACCCCATGGCTCTGGCGACAATCCAGGTCGGAACCCCGGCCGTCAAGGCTGATGCCAGCAATACCGAGACGACCTTGATCACATAAGCCCGACGCCCGCGGGCATCATCATCCCATTCGTATCTCATCGACCTAACCTCATGTCCCGTTTTGAAAATTGAACTACTGACGTGAGGGACAAGTCGAGTCACAAATCTTCAACGTCATTAATAGAGGGTATTCCCGACGTTATTGGTCTAGGCGCAGACTCTCGACGACCGCATCGAAAAAAGTTGTTCGGCCGGTCGATCGCGGCCTTAAGTCTTGCGCGGTGACTGTCGGCGATCTGCGCACTGGCTGCGAACGATTCACCCGTATCGTGGTGCGGTTCGCAGATAGCCGCTTTTGATGTGAAGTGCTTCGCGTGTTGAGGCCCCATAGACATCCGACAACCCTTGGGTGCGATCCAGGTCGGGGATCAAAGCACGGATATCGTAGGTCAGATCGACATCTTCAGAAACACGATCGATCGCCTTGCGGCCGGAAGCCGGGGCAGCAACACCGAACAATTCAGCCGCAGTCACCTCGCGCACTTAGCAGTTTCGCAAGCCAATTGAGCATTGTCGGCGCCGCTCGGAGCAAGGTGGCAAGGTCTGCCTCTGATAGTTTCGCCTGCAATTGCCCGAGGGGCGCGTTCCACATTTTCAGGACCGAGCTATTCCAAAGCACAAAGGACGCCTCCCGCGGGCTGAGGAAATAACCGCTGCTTTGGAGGCGCGTGCTGACGTTCAACGACCTGTTTGCCGAGGTTAAGCTGCCGGCTGGGACCCGACGTCAGATGGACGCCTGTGCTGCCTGGTGAAGAAGCGTGCGCATCATATCGTCTCCAAGGAAGCGATCGTGGCTGGAAGAGACCCATGTCGCGGCATCCCTGCAAGCACCGGTATAAGCAGCAAACAGAGTGATTCAATCCCTAGAGAGTCGAGTGAAGAAAACCCAGCGGTTTTGAATTGCAACCTGCAATACTCACGCAAAGGGTTACTTGGCCAGGGCAGAATTCTTTTACTCATATTATAATTATTAACCATCTTTCATTATCTGTTTATTCACGAGTGCTCTCTTCAGACAAGGCGAGACATGAGCTCAACGGCGCTCGGCCGGTATCCCCGGATAACGCTCATCGTTGCAGCATCGCGCAATTCGTTGCTTGCGCGACTATTTGCGCTTGGAGGATTGCAAATGACTTTCCGATTTGGCATCGGCCCCCGCCTTTATGCAGCTTTTGGCTTCCTGCTGCTGCTCATGATTGGGTTGACGCTCTTTTCCATTTCAAAGATGAACTTTGTCGACCACGATCTCATGCAGATCAACGAGGTCAACAGCGTCAAGCAGCGCTTCGCCATCAATTTCCGGGGTAGCGTTCATGATCGGGCCATTGCCATCCGCGATGTGGTTTTGCGCGATGAGCCTGCCGCGCGTCAGACCGCGATCGATCTCATTGCAAAGCTTGCTGCGATTTATGCAGAAAACGAGCAGAAGATGAATGCGATGATCTCTGTCCCAGGCGCTGCGAGTGAGCCCGAGAAGGCGATCATTGCGGAAATCGCCGACGTTCAGTCGAAAACCAATCCAGTTGTCGCGGACGTCATCGCGCGCCAGATGGCAAACGACCCGGTGCAAGCCAAGAAGATGCTAATCGAGCAGGCAACGCCTCTCTTCGTCAACTGGCTCAAGGCCATCAACAAATTCATCGACTACCAGGAAAACTTGAACAAGTCTGTCGGCAGTGGCGTCAGCGGCGTCGTCGCAGGCTTCCAGACGTTGGCACTGGGCTCGTTGGGAGGCGCTGTGCTTATGGCTATTGCCGCTGCGTTCCTCGCGACCCGCTCGATCACCTTGCCGATGGCCAAGCTGCAGATCGCCCTGCGGCGGATGGCAGAGGGCAACAACGAAAGCACCAGCGATATCGAGGCCCGCAGCGACGAAGTCGGCGATTTGGCGAAGGCCGTTGGCGCCGTGCGCCAAGCCGTGACCTCGCAGGCCGAGGCGCGCGCCGCAGCCGACGCTCGCCGGACTGCCGATGAGAACGCCCGGCTTGAAGCAACCGCGACGGAACGCGAGGCGCTATCGGCCCAGACGAACGATGCCGTTCGTCAGCTCGGCCAGGCGCTTGAGGAAATGGCCGCCGGCAATCTTGATATCCGTCTCGACAAGCCGTTTGCCGTATCTCTCGATACGCTGCGCATCAACTTCAACAACTCCGTAGAGAAGCTTCAATCTGCGTTGAAGACGATCGGCGACAACGCTTTGTCGATCGATGCCGGGGCCCGCGAGATTAGCGAAGCTTCCAATGATCTGGCAAAGCGCACCGAACAGCAGGCGGCATCGATTGAACAGACTGCCGCAGCGCTCGATGAAATTTCGACCACGGTCAATGACTCGACCCGCCGCGCGGAAGAGGCTGGCAACCTTGTTGCACGAACACGAACGAATGCCGAGCGTTCCGGCGAAGTCGTGAAGCGTGCGGTTGCCGCGATGAGCCAGATCGAAGGTTCCTCGAACGAGATCAACAATATCATCAGCGTCATCGATGACATTGCATTCCAGACCAACCTGCTGGCCCTGAACGCCGGCGTCGAGGCTGCACGTGCCGGAGAGGCGGGCAAAGGCTTTGCAGTCGTCGCCCAGGAAGTTCGCGAACTGGCTCAACGCTCCGCCAATGCCGCCAAGGAAATCAAGCAACTGATCAGCAATTCCAGCGGTCAAGTGCGTTCCGGCGTGACCCTGGTCGGCGAGACCGGTACTGCCCTGACGGAGATCGTCAGCGAAGTGCAGGAAATCAACCGTCACGTGAGCTCAATCGTCGAGGCTGCGAAGGAACAGTCCACGGCGCTGAAAGAAATCAATGCCGCGGTGAATTCGCTCGATCAATCCACGCAGAAGAATGCGGCGATGGTCGAAGAGACATCCGCAGCCAGCCACAAGCTGGCTGATGAAGCGGGTTCGCTGACAAGCCAACTGTCAAAATTCCGCTTTCAGGGCTCTGCCGGGACGGCGCAACCTGCCTACGCACCGCGAGCGCCACAGAGAAACGCTCCAGCGGCAATGGTACGCAAGG
Source organism: Rhizobium tibeticum (assembly GCF_900110205.1). Taxonomy (GTDB): domain Bacteria; phylum Pseudomonadota; class Alphaproteobacteria; order Rhizobiales; family Rhizobiaceae; genus Rhizobium; species Rhizobium tibeticum. The sequence continues at coordinate 5,229 of NZ_FOCV01000017.1, forward strand.
TCGCGACAGCTTTTGCTGGCCGTGCGGTTGCTGAAGATTGGCGCGAATTCTAAAATAACCGACACGACACAAAGCGCCGTGACCATCGATGTTGCGGCACTTTTTCGTTCAGATGTTCGTCATTGCCATTGTGTTGGGCTCGGCTGCGAACGCGGCCGTCAGTTATTCCCCCGGGATCACAAACGATCTTCTTTTTGAGCGTTTCGTGTGGCAGGAACGCGACGAGGCGCCGGGTATCGACGTCGATTGCGAGCACGAGGCGCCGCGAGGACGTGATCCTATGATCCATAAGCCTTACACGCATCAGAAGGCAGCTTTTTCCGTGGAAGGAGACGGATTTGGCGGATAATCGCACACCATTGCTTCGATCCTTGCCCTTCATCATCGCGTTGTCCGCGCCCGCACCGACCATGGCGTCGTGGAGCATCGAAAATGATCTCTCCACACCAGACAAGCACGGCCTCTTTGAAATCCGTGAAGAGGCCAGGCGCTTCATCTCGAAGGAGAACGCCAAGGGGCTTCAGCAATGGGACGTATTGGAGCCCAACCTGAAGACATTCGTTCCTCGCTGCGCGGTCCCCCTCGAGGCACGGTGGACGCCGAAGAGTTTCGGCCTCTCACGACGCAGCGTGATGGTGATATGCACCGTCGCGCTTGCGAACGTTGCGATGGAAAACTGGTCTGTACACGTGCCTGTAAGGCGCAAGCAAAACGTCGACTGAATCATCGGCTTGGGTATCAGCCTATCTTCAAAATCTGAAACAGGTTTTTCGGCCAAGAAAAATTTCTGAATTTTTCTTGGCCGCGTTGAAGGCGACAACAAGTTCGCCATCTCTCTCTCTCTCTCTCTCTCTCTCTCTCTCTCTCTCAAAGACCACGCGGGCTTCTGCTTGCCATACACCGTGATCGAGGTCTTTGGCTTGTGGTATAAATGAGGACCGACCCGCTCTAAATTTCTCTCTCTGAAGGCCTTGGCACCTGCATAGCCAGGACCAGCGCATCAGCGGGCATGGCCAGTCCAGTAGGTTGGCGTCCCGTAGCAGTGTCCCTTATCTTCCAAGATTGCGGGAGTAACCCCTGCTTGCCTTTGACGCTCCGCAAAAAACGGGAAGGTGATGAGAATTCTGCTGATAGAGGACGAGAGGGAACTGGCGAACGCCTTAACGGTGGCGCTCAGCAAGCACGACATCATCACCGGCCGAAGCAGCCCAGCCGCTTACGACATGATGACGATCGGTTTGCTGCTGAAGCACGTGATGCGTTGCTAGATCAGTCTGAACCTATCTCAGTAGGACCATCATTCATCTGATGAGGGAAGGGCGCCTCATCCTACCGAGCAGGCGCTTCTGTTTTGCGATCTGCGCGTCCCGAGTGAATGCCAACCCTGAACGAGACCTCCGCTTTTCGCATAGCGCATGCCTGCCCTGCAAATAAAAGCCTATGCATTAGGCAAAACGGGTCTATATATAAACTCATCGAAGCGATGCATCTCCTCCCGTGTCGCTTTGATTTGCAGGCGCTCTTATCCTCCTCCCAAGGTCGCCTGCGGGAACGGCAGCACTCCTCCTCCCAGCTGCTGTTCGGTCTTTCTCGAAAGCCTGCCGCACCTCCTCCCGCGGCAGGCTTTTTCGTTTTTGGAGCGAGTGGGATCACCTCCATGCCCTGCCGGGGAGGGTGATCGCCTCACCTGGTCTTTCGTGACGGGACGCGATTGGAAGATGCGAATGTCGGTGCCGCGGAGAACGACCTGCGTTTGATCGCCCTCATGCGGCGATGTTTCGCAATCAAGGAGAAGCTCACAGACTTGAAATCGTCGCTCGAGGAGACACAAAGCGCTCCAGCCGCTATCGCGAGGCAGTTGCTTGCTCACCCCCCCGAGTCTGAATATATCTCTCAGCCAACCTGCTCCACTGCCAGAGTGCCTGCCGAAAGCGGCTTGATCAGAGAGGTTGCGGAGATGGTTGGATCGAGCCAGTCGGCCCAGGCGCTACGCTCGAGGATAACGATCTGCCGATCGTGGTATGGGGCAATATCAGGACCGGGCTCCATCGTCAGCATTGTGAAGGCTTGGCCCACCTCCGGCGTCTCTCGCCAGATGGCGGCTATGCAGAAAATCGGTTCCTCTTTCTTGGTGAACAGCCATTTGTCCTTGCGCTTTTTCTTCGGATCCTTGGGTTCCGTGAACTCGTAAAAGCCGTCGGCGATAATCAGGCAACGATTGGAGTTGAACGCCCGGCCTTCTGACCGGAAATTATACACCGGCCGCTTGTTCTGACCCGGCCAGCTCCATCGCCGCTGCACGAGCTCGGCCTCGTCGCGCACGCCCTCGATCGTTCTGACGATGGGGCCGATATCGGTGATCTTGACGTCCTCGCGCGCGTCGAGGTTCGGTCTGCCTTCGCTGAAACGGATCTTGATCTTGAGCTCGGCGAAGTCCTCGACGATCGACGCGACATCGACCATCAGCCTGTAGTCATTGCACATAGGCGCCCTCCGTTTCGCCGCAAACTGGTGCGCTCGAAACCGAAGCGGTTGAGGCAACACATGCCAAGAAACGGGCTCCATCCCGAACGTGCCGCATGTTCAGTCTCATTGCAGCGCATGCCGCGAGATTAGCAGCTTTCTATCAGTCGTCATACGACGACAGTTAGGCGATTGCCCGCGACTGCCTTGGCGGCCCACTGCGGGTACGGCTAAATGTTCTTCAGAAGCCAGATTTTACCTGCCATCGTTATGCCATGAGCGGTTTCTTGCGCTGCAGCGTAAGGATTAAGGCTTTGCAGAAAGCCGAATTCTTTCAACTCTTCCAAAGTTGACGTGGTCAAGAATTTGACCTTTTGCGGTCGTTCCTTAAATCTATCGGTCTTCGCATAGGTGACGGTGGCGTTCAGATGGGTCCATTTCTTCGGATCCGATGGAAACAGATCTCCATCTTTGGCGAGTTTCAGCCCCCTGATTTGCGTCGGCGTAAGCGTGATCATCTGCAGTGTCTGGTCCTTGAAAGGTGTGAATTCGTTTGACGCGCGCGGCGATTTACACTGGCGGTCTACTCAGATTTCCTGAATTAGGGGTTCGCCGCTGCTTCCCCGAAGGATATCAGCTTCCCCCTCGTTTCATCCCAGAGCACGAGCCTGACACATTGCAGGCTCTCCCATAATGTTATGCGGCCGATGTCTGCCAGTTGAGGGTGGTCGCGCAATACTTCAGGAAGCCGGTAGTAGGGAATTCTGCTCGATAGGTGATGAACGTGGTGGATGCCGATATTGCCGGTGATCCATCGGAGTGCCGGCGGCAGATCGTAGTGGGACGCGCCGTGGAGTGCAGCTTCGGCAAATCGCCACTCCTTGCCTTTCGACCAGTGGGTTTCCTCGAACTGGTGCTGAACGTAGAAGAGCCACACACCCGCCGCTCCCGCCAAAGTGACGATCGGGAGGTGGATCGCGAGAAAGGGAACAAGTCCGACGGCCCATATCATGGCGAGCGCGACGGCTGCGATCGCGAGATTGGTCGCCATGGTGGAGATCCACGGCAACGGACCATCGCCCATCATCCCAAAGGGCAAGCGCTGCTTGAAGAGGAAGAGCCAGGCGGGGCCGATGCCGAACATCACCAGCGGATGCCGGTAAAGGCGATAGCCGAGCCGCTTTAAGCGCGGGAGAGATCGATACTCGGCGACCGTCAGCGTGGTGATGTCGCCTGTGCCCCGCTCGTCGAGATTTCCTGCTGATGCGTGATGGGCGGCATGCGCCCGCCGCCAGTAGTCATAGGGGGTCAGCGTCAGAACACCAATGGCGCGCCCTGTCCAGTCGTCGAGACGCCGGCGGGCGAAGAACGAGCCGTGCCCGCAATCATGTTGAATCATGAAAAGCCGCAATAGAAACGCGGACGCCGGAACGACCGCTATCAGTCCGAGCCAGAAACCTTGGAAGAGGGATATGGACGCGCAAGCCCAAAAGGCGGCGAACGGGACGACCGTAACCAGAAGCTCAAAGCCGCTCCGCCCGATGCGAGGCTGGCGGTATCTGGAAAGAACCTTCAGCCAAGCTCGAACATTATCCTCAGTAGACTCGGCAGGCATGTAGACACTGCTTTCCATGAACTCGATCCGTCTTTTTGGCCTCAGGCGCAGCGCCGCTGCAGCTTCGCGTAATTTGCCGGCTTCGGCCTGTCTTGAAAAATGTCAGGCTCTACGGGCCTTACGTGCCGCGTATCGACGATCACGTTCCGCCTTGCGAGCCGCTTCATCGGCGACATCCCGAGAAACTCGATCGTTGATAACGGCTTGCCGGGCTTCTGCCTCGGTCCGTTCGTCGGCTTCTGCGGCAGCCGCCAGTGCCGCCGCTTCTATCAGAACACGCTCGTGTTCCGCCTTCTTTGATGCTTCGCGGTCGGCGCGACGCGCTTGTCTGGCGGCAGCGATCGCTTCGCGTGCAGCAAGTCGTTCCCGCATCGCGGGATCGGTCGATTTCGGGGCAGACGCAAACTTCGCCAGAAGCTGCTTTTTGGCTTCCGCCGCAGAATTCCGCCGTTCGGCAAAGCCGTTGTCGCTTGGGTGTCTCAACGTGTCTTCCTAGTTTGATTTTCAAAAGTCGGGAAAAGAGAAGGGGCATTCGTCGCGGTTTAGCGGGCCTTGCGACGAAAAAAGGCCAGGCATGTGCCTGACCTTCTCAGTCGTCGCCCGCCGTGCCGGTACATCCGCGGTCATGGCAGGCGCTTAAGCTCATGCGGCCTGGAGCCGGCCGGCGGATATCCTGCCCGACTTCTGGTCGCGCTCGACCTCGTAGCCGAGCTTCTGTCCTTCGACGATCGAGCCCATTCCGGCCCGCTCAACAGCAGAAATGTGAACGAACACATCCGCACTGCCGTCGTCGGGCTGAATGAAGCCAAAGCCCTTCGTGGCATTGAACCATTTAACTGTGCCAGCGGTCATCACAAACCCTTTCATAGCAACGTTGATCACCGCTGGGCGATGCACAGCGGCTAGTTTTCGACTTTTGAGAGGGGAAGTTCGTTACGAAGCGCCAAGCGCAGCAACAACAAATATCGGCAAAACAAAGTATCGATGCGCTCTGATACATGGGGGAGCCAGGGGCGTCAACCTCCTCCAGCCGCCGCGCAGCGTACTTTACCCTATCGATGGCCGCGGCGGCCATCAGCTTGCCGTCGATGATGACTGCAACAGGTTCGCTTCCGTTTCACACGTATTCGGCGCACATGCGGGCAAGGTCGTCCCAGAGGATTTCGGCGAAGCCGCGCAGTACGATGATTTCGAAGACGTCTTCGTCGACCCGCGTGATGTGCGCGGCGATGAGAAGATCCCTTAAGAGGCGACGACCTTGGCTGAACGAGTGGTGCTCGCAGTCGCTTGGCCCAAAGAGAGTGCGGAGTCCCTTCGGCGCGCTGGGATGAACTCGCCATTGTCTCGGCAAGGACGCCTGTTGCAGCATCGGACTCACTCGACCAGACGAAGGCACAGCGGAAACCTGAAATAGAGCCAAACAGCATGGGCGATGATCGACGGTGGAAAACGATGGTTCCTATAACTGACGGTCGGCGTGGTCATGCAGACCGCTTACCTTTCCAATCGTTAAGCCCAGGACAAGATGACATCGCCGGCGGGCTATTCCGCTTGACCCAGGCGGTTCTCGTCGTCAATCAGTATCAGTCTTGCTGGCGCGCGCTCACCCCATTCCCAAAGAACGAGGTTCAGATCCTCCCCCGTCGCGCCGGGGGCGAAGCTTCGGACGAGCAGACCATGATAGCCGCCGGCGGCGAGCCGCCTGGCGAAGTCCTGCGTTCTGGCCTCGCCGCTTGCCTTCATCTGATCGCGCCATGTCGGGTCTGAAATCGCGGCAGCATCCATTCCTTTGGCCTGAAGCGAATCTTCGTCGCGACTGTCGTAGACGCTCTCGAAAGCAGCGTCATAGGAGACGAGCGTTGTCGGTTGCAGGTTGCCGACCTGATTGGCCTCGCGCAACGCAGTCATCACGGATAGCGACGTGTAGAGCGCCGGCATCCCCTTTGTGTTGAACCTTCCGCCATAGAGTTCGGCTCCCCGGCCCGAGAATGGGTGGCGAGCATATATCGGGTTTAGTGCCCGATAGAGTTTACCTTCATATCGCATTAGCTGGGCTACGCGTGGATACCGGCGTCGACCGCGTCAATATAGTCGAGCACCTCATCCGCACGGCCGTCGCGCACCAGTTGCATGGCCGTCTGGCCCGAGAAACCAGGCAGGGGCTCGGAGCGATACCACGCATAGGCCATCAGTCCCGAGCCGAAGCGCGGCTCGACCTTGTTGACGACCTCGATCATCTCGCGCAGGCGACGCTGGGTCTTGCCGGAGCGGATACGGTCCTTGCGCTGAATCGCGTCCTTGCCGAGTCCGGCGGTGCGGGCGATTTCTTCGCTGGTCGTGCGGAAAACGTCCGCGATTTTACGCGGCGCAAACAGCCCGTTATCCGCATATTGAGCGAGTCCCATTTCTCTTACCTTCGTTCCAGAATGCCAATCTCACTGACGATATATAGCGTCAGAAACAGCGGTGTTCAATCCGACAAGAGACCAAGGCGGAAGGAGGAAGGGAAAAGAGCTGGTTACAGATCGGCCGGACAGTCGGCGCTTGCGCTCAACCGCATGGCGTGATCCCGTCCCCTCGTCCTTTGCAGAGCTTCAAGCCCTGCTTGCTCAGCCCGACAGGCTCGGCCGCAGGTGCACTGGCCCGTCTGTCCACGGCTGTGGGGATGTCTTCGCGAAAGAAGACGAGGAAGGACCGGCGTGAGGCAGCGTCCGCAACCCCGGAAGCGAGCGCAGCAGGTATGTGATGAAAATTAATTCGCGTGTCTTGCAGGAAATCCCGACAAGTCGCGCCAGACGAAGTCCACTTCGCAGGCCGTTGCGCCGCTGCCAGTGACCATCAAGGTCGTCGGCATCGTGCAGCAACAGATGTGACCGGTCATGGACTTTCATCCAGCGGCGACTAGATGTGCGCCGCGGTGCGATCTGCTTGCCATCGATGATGACTGTAACAGGTTCGCTCCTGCTTCACGTATTCGGCGGCACATGCGGGCAAGGTCGTCCCACAGGCTTTCGGCGAAGCCGCGCAGTACGATGATTTCGAAGGCGTCTTCGTCGACTCGCGTGATGTGCGCCGCGATGTGGCCGATCAGCGTGGTGGTGGAGCGGCCGACCGCACACTCCGAAAGCGCCAGATCGACGGCCCACGTCACGCTGGCTCCGCCTTTGAGGGCGTCATCGTATCGCAGGCAATTCCGCGGCCGATCCCGCCTGTCCAAAAGACGTCAAGGTAATGGACAAGGCTGGCCGGACCTGTCCGGAATCGTGCGTTGCAGGACAGTCTTCGCCACAGGCCGGTCCACCCGGCTCCTGAGAGTAGTAATGAGAGGCTCATCCTGCGTCTGCTTGCCGATCGGCTTGGCAGCCACGAGCTTGGCCCCTCGCGAGCGGCTTTCGCCACATTCAGATTGGCCCGGTCCTGCTCTACCAATGACAATAATCTTGTGAAAAATCCGAGACTAGGGCACAATTTATAAATGCACCTGTAGTGCGCAACTATCTCAAATCCGGCCATTTCGCGCTGGGTGACAGCTTGCGTGGGAGGGTCGCGCCGATGGGTCAGGGGTTCTTTCTTCTGTTCGCGACGGTGTCCGTGATTGCGGCCCTGACTGTGGTCGTGGCGCGCAATCCGGTTCACAGCGCATTGGCGTTGATGGCGTGTTTCCTGCAGATTTCTGCAATCTTCATCTTGCTCGAAGCGCCGTTGCTCGCCGTCATCCAGATCTTCGTCTATGTCGGCGCGATCATGGTCCTCTTCCTGTTCGTGATCATGATGATCGATGTGCGCGAAGCGGTGTTGCAGCGGTTCTTGCCGGGCGGCAACCTGCCGGCTCTGGTGCTGCTCGTCGTGCTTGGGGTCGAGATGCTCGTGCTGGTGCTACGGAGCGAGCGTTTTTCGGTAACCGAGCCCGCCGCCATGCGCGGCGGCGATGGGATCAGGCAACTCAGCACGACGCTTTTCGCTGACTACCTGCTGCCGTTTGAAGTCGCTTCCATCATCTTGCTGGCGGCCTTGGTCGGCGCCATCGTGCTGGCGCGAAAGGAGCAGGGGTGATGGTTCCGCTCTCGTGGTACATCGTGCTCGGAGTGGTCCTGTTCGTGATTGGAGCGGCGGGCGTGCTGCTCAGGCGCAATATTCTGGTCGTGCTGATGTCGCTGGAGCTGCTGCTCAACTCGGTCAACATAAACTTCATCGCTTTTGGGCGTCAGTACGACGACTTTCGTGGACAGATCTTCGCGATCTTCGTCATCGCAATCACCGCGGCGGAGGTTGCCGTCGCCCTTGGCATCTTGGTCGCCTTTGTGAGGAACAAATCCACCCTCAAGGTCGACGATGTGACGATGATGAAAGGATAGCGGTTTGGACCCGGTGCTATCGATCCGGCCGCTGCTTGCCGTTGCCGTCCCAGGTCTGGCGGCTCTTGCGATTCTCCTTCTGAACAACCGCGAGAAACTCCGCGATGTCGTCTCGCCGATGGCGGCGATCGCCATGTTCGCGATTGTCGCCTCGATGGCACCTACCGTGCTGGCGGGCGGGACAATCGATTTGCGCCTGTTCGAGATCCTGCCGGGAATTGACTTCGCTTTCCGGGTCGATGCGCTTGGCATGGTGTTTGCCACCGTCTCGTCGCTTTTGTGGATCGTGGCGGCGATCTATTCCATCGGCTATATGCGGCACTTGAACGAGCACGCGCAGACCCGGTTCTTCGCCTGCTTCGCCAGCAGTCTTGCGGCCGCCGCCGGCGGCGCTTTCGCCGCCAATCTGTTCACGCTGGTGATCTTTTACGAGGTGCTCAGCCTCGTTACCTATCCGCTCGTTTACCACCACGAGGACCATGAGGCATGGACGGGCAGCCGCAGGTACCTTGTCTATTTGATGGGCGCTTCGAAAAGCGCGCTTCTCGCCGCGCTGGCGCTGACCTACCACATTGCGGGATCGCTCGACTTTGTCGCGGGTGGGCTGCTGGCCGGGGTCAATGCCTCGGCGGCGCTGCTGACCGTCGTCTATTTCTGCTATCTCTTCGGCTTCGCCAAGGCAGCGGTGATGCCGATGCACGCTTGGCTGCCTGCCGCGATGGTGGCGCCGACACCGGTCAGCGCTCTCTTGCATGCGGTGGCCGTGGTCAAGATGGGCGTGTTCTGCGTGTTGCGGGTCGTGTTCGATATTTTCGGCACGAGGCTGGTGGACGGGCTGGGGCTCGGCATCGCCACGGCCTATCTGGTCTCGTTCACGATCCTGATGGCATCGATCTACGCACTGACGCGGGACGACTTAAAGGCGAGGCTCGCCTATTCGACAGTCAGCCAGCTTTCCTACATCGTGCTCGGCGTGGTTCTACTGTCTCCAGTCGCGATGGTCGGCGGGATCATTCACATCGCGGCGCATGCATTCTCCAAGATCACGCTGTTTTTCTGCGCCGGATCGATCTATTGCGCGTCTGGCAAGCGCAACGTCAGCGACATGGCCGGTATCGGCCGCCGGCTGCCGTGGACGATGGGAGCATTTTTTGTCGCCTCGCTGAGCATGATCGGGGTGCCGCCGACCGCCGGCTTCGTCAGCAAATGGTATCTGGCCTGGGGCTCGGTGGAGGGGGGGCAAATCGCGTTCCTGATCGTGCTCCTGGCGAGCTCGGTCCTGAACGCCGCCTATTTTCTGCCGGTCAGCTATGTCGCCTTTTTCGGGACGGAGGCGCAGGAGAGCCCGGCGACAGTCCGTGAAATTCCGATGATAACAATCCCGCTGATCGCGACCGCCATCCTGTCGGTGTCGATGGGCATCTTCCCAGACTATTTCCTCGCCCTGGCACAAGGAGTTGTCAGATGATAAAGCGCGTGGTCGATTTCTTCGGCGACGAAGTATATGCCAGTCAGCGCCGCCGCCTGTTCTATCTCGCGCTCGTTCTGATCGTCGTCGCCGACTTTCTGGTCCCCCGCGAACACGCCGAATACCTGTGGGACCAACTGCCGGGGTGGTCGGCCGTCTACGGCTTCTTATCCTGCGTTTTACTGATCTTCGTTTCCAAGTTCCTCGGCCATCAGGGCGGTCTCATGCGGCGCGAGGACTATTATGACTGACTTCGTCCATCCCGCCCTGCTCTTCATTCTTGGTGCTCTGCCGATCCCTTTCCTGTCCGGATCGATCCGCAAGCTCTATCTGCTGCTGATTCCAGCGCTGGCGATCCTCGCCGTCGTTGCGATGCACCCGGGCAACTACGGTGCGGCGTCGTTCATCGGGCACCAGATCCTGATCGCGAAGGTCGACAAGCTGAGCATCGTCTTCGCCACCGTCTTCACCATCATGGCGCTGATTGGAACGGTCTATGCGCTGCACCTGTCGCGCCCCGGCCAGCATGTCGCTGCGTTCGTCTACGTCGGCAGCGCGCTTGGCGTCGTGTTCGCCGGCGACTACCTAACGCTCTACCTGTTCTGGGAAGGCATGGCGTTTGCCTCTGCCTACCTGGTCTTCGTCCAGGGCGGCCGGCAAGCGATCAACGCCGGGTTCCGGTATCTCATGGTCCATATCACCGGCGGCGTCGTCCTGCTTGGCGGCGTCATTCTCTACGGGCTTACGACAGGCTCGCTGCTGTTCGGCCCGATCGTGGGGGAAATGGGTGTCGGTGCCTACCTGATCCTTGCCGGGTTCATGCTCAACGCCGCGGTGCCGCCGCTCAACGCCTGGCTGACCGACGCCTATCCCGAGGCGACCGTCACGGGGGCGGTGTTCATGAGCGCCTTCACCACCAAGACCGCCGTCTATGTGCTGGCGCGAGCGTTTCCGGGCACCGAGCTTCTGGTCTGGTTCGGTACCGCGATGGCGCTCTATGGCGTCATCTACGCGGTGCTGGAGAACGACTGCCGGCGGCTCCTGGCCTATCACATCGTCAGCCAGGTGGGATATATGGTGGCGGGCATCGGTATCGGGACCGAGATGGCAGTGAATGGTGCCGCGGGCCATGCCTTCGCGCACATCCTCTACAAGGCGCTCCTGTTCATGGGCGCCGGGGCGGTGATTCATGTGACCGGCCGGCGCAAGCTCACCGAGCTTGGTGGGCTTTACAAGGCCATGCCGCTGACAGTGGCGCTCTATATGGTCGGCGCCTTCGCGATTTCGGCATTTCCATTCTTCTCGGGCTTCGTCACCAAGTCGATGGTGATAGCCGCTGCCGGACAGGATCATCGCGCGCTGGTGGTGCTGGCGCTGACCATGGCGTCGTCGGGGACGTTCCTGCACACGGGGCTGAAACTCCCCTATTACATGTTTTTCGGCACGGACCGGAAACTGGAGGCGCATGAGCCACCCCGCAACATGCTGGTTGCCATGGCCATGGCGGCGGTGCTCTGCGTTGCGATCGGGGTTTTCCCCCAGCCGCTCTACGCGCTTCTGCCTTATCCAGTCGATTTCGAACCCTACACCGGCGTCCATGTCACCGAGAGCCTCGGGTTGCTGATGTTTACCGCACTGGGCTTCGTCCTGTTCCTCAGGGCGCTCGACCCGGAAAACACGATCAGCATCGATACCGACTGGTTCTACCGCAAGGGTGCGCGTTGCTTCATGTGGATCGCCGAAAAGCCGCTGGCGCGCTACGAGAAGGCTGTGAGCAATGTGTCCGAGACCGCGGCGCTGCCCTTCCTGCATGGGGCAGCGCAGGCCGGACTGCGGGTCGATCTCACCGGCGTGGACGCCATCGTGAATGGCGTCGCCCGCTCGATCCTGCGCAGCGGCGGTGCGCTGCGGCGGCTCCAGACCGGCGTTGTGACCCATTACGCGCTGGCGATGATCGTCGGTTTGATCGCCGCCACCGTCGTCTTCGCCGTGGCGTGGCAGTAGGGGGTGTCCATGGGGTTGCCGCTCCTCAGCCTCATCGTATTCACCCCCGCCGTCGGGGCAACGGTTCTGATGTTTCTGCGCAGCGACAATGCCGTTCGATGGACAGCGCTGGGCGCCACCCTCCTCGACCTTGCTCTTGGCATCGCCATGCTGACGAGCTTTGACACCACGACCCACGTGATGCAGTTCACCGAGACGCACCCGTGGGTGCCCGCGCTCGGAATCACGTATGCGCTTGGCGTTGATGGGATCAGCGCGCTCTTCGTGTTCCTAACCGCGCTGTTGGGCTCGATCTGCGTGCTCGCCTCGTGGGTCGCGATCGATCGCAAGGTGAAGGAGTTCATGGTCAGTCTGCTGGTCATGCAGGCGCTGATGCTGGGGGTATTCTGCGCGCTCGACCTGTTCTTGTTCTACGTCTTTTGGGAGGCGATGCTGATCCCGATGTACCTGATCATCGGCGTCTGGGGTGGCGAGGGCCGGGTCTATGCGGCGTTTAAGTTCTTCCTCTACACGCTTGCGGGCAGCGTCCTCTTCCTGATCGGTGTCATCGTGCTCTATTTCAACGGCGGCGAGACCTTCGACATCCTCGCCCTGACAGCGCAAGATTTGCCGTTCCGGATCCAGTCGTGGCTGTTTTTCGCCTTCCTGGTCGCCTTCGCGGTCAAGGTGCCGATGGTCCCGGTCCACACCTGGCTGCCGGACGCCCATGTGCAGGCGCCGACAGCGGGCAGCATCATACTCGCCGGAGTGCTCCTGAAGATGGGTGCCTACGGATTCTTGCGGTTTTCCTTGCCAATGCTGCCGCAGGCGTCGGTCTATTATTCGACGCTGATGCTGGCTCTTTCAGCGCTTGCGATCGTCTATGGCGGGTTGCTTGCGCTGGCGCAGGACGACCTGAAGAAGCTGGTGGCCTATTCCAGTATCAGCCACATGGGCTTCGTGACGCTGGGGATTTTCGCGTTGAACCTGCGCGGGCTCGAAGGCGCCATCCTGCAAATGTTCAATCACGGCGTAACGACGGGCGCCTTGTTCCTGTTCGTTGGCCTGATCTACGAGCGGACACATACGCGCAGCATGGCGGATTATGGCGGGTTGATGAAGGCGGCGCCGGTCTATACCGCGTTTCTTGCGCTGTTCACCCTGTCATCGATGGCACTGCCGGGAACGAACTCGTTCGTGGGAGAATTGCTCGTGCTATCGGGCGGGTTTGCGGCCAACCTGATGGTCGGCACAGCCGCCGTCTTGGGCGCTTTACTGGGCGCGGCCTATCTGCTTGGCATGTATGGGAAAGTTGCGCTCGGTCCGGACCGCGTCAACGCCCGGTTCAACATAAGCGACGTCAACGCTCGCGAGATGGTTGCGATCCTGCCGCTGGCACTCTTCGTCCTTTGGGTCGGACTCTATCCGAAACCCTTTCTTGGCATCATCGACGCCTCGGTGCAGCATCTCATGGTGCAGGTGCACGGCAAGGGGAGCGGCCAATGACCACCGCCGCGCTTTTCCAGTCGATACTCGCGAGCCTGCCCGAGATCGTCGTGGTCACCGGGGCCTGCATCCTTCTGATCCTGGGACAGTTTGTACGGAAGGGGCAGGAACAATTCCTTGTCTGGGCGACCGTCTCGGTCGTGCTGATTGCCGCCCTGGGGACAATCATGCTGTCGGGCGAGGTGCGGCCAGCCTACGCGGGCATGTTCGTCACCGACCGCTTCTCGGTCTTCTTCAAGTTCGTTTTCTATCTGGCCACAGTTCTGACGCTCCTCCTTTCGCAAAAATACGCCGACATCGAAGGGATTGGGCACAGCGAATACTACGTCCTGCTGCTCTTTGCGCTTTCGGGAATGATGATCATGGCCTCGGCGACCGACCTCCTGTCGATCTATGTGGGCCTGGAACTGACGGTGCTCTGCACCTATGTGCTGACCGGCTTCTTGCGGCAGGAGCGGCGGTCGAACGAAGCGGCGCTGAAATACGTGATCCTTGGCTCGGTCTCGACCGGGATTTTCCTTTACGGCGTTTCATTGGTCTACGGGCTCACCGGCACGACGCAATTGGACGGGATGGCTGCGGCGGTGACCGGTGATCCGCTCGATCCTGGATTGTTGCTGGCGGTGGTCTTCATCGTCGCGGGGCTGGTCTTCAAGGTCGGCGCGGTGCCGTTCCACATGTGGCTGCCGGACGCTTATGAAGGCGCGCCGACCACCATCACCGCCTTCATGTCTGTCGGTCCCAAGGCGGCGGGCTTCGCGGTGATCCTGCGGGTATTCCTCAACCCGATGGTCGCAGCCTCGGATGTCTGGATCATCGTTGCGGCAATTGCGGTCGCGACGATGGCGCTTGGCAGTTTCGTGGCGCTGGTGCAAGATAATTTTAAGCGCCTCCTGGCTTATTCCAGCATTGCCCATGCCGGGTTTGCCCTTTTCGGCGTGGTTGCCGGCGGTGCTGACGGGATCGCCAGCGTGATGCTTTACCTGCTGATCTACTCTTTGATGAATCTCGGCATTTTCGGCACCATCATCATGATGCGGAATGGTGATTTCTCGGGCGAGGTCATCGAAGACTACGCGGGTCTCGCAAAGTCGCATCCGGGGCTGGCGCTTTTGATGCTGCTCTATCTGTTCTCGCTGGCCGGCATTCCGCCGACGGCCGGGTTCTTCGCCAAGTTCTACGTGCTTGTGGCGCTCGTCGAGCGGGGTTTCGTCATGCTGGCGGTGATCGCAGTGCTGCTGAGTGTCGTCGCCGCCTATTTTTACATCCGCATCGCCATGGTGATCTACATGCGCGAGCCAAACAGGGCGTTCGACCCCGCGCTGACACCCTTGGTCCGCGCCACGCTCGCCTTTACCGCCGCCGGCACTATCGGCATCGGCCTATTTCCGGCGTGGTTTCTGAGGTTTGCTCAGCATGCGGTGCTTGGCGGCTGATCTATTGAATTTGCAATGAACCACCCGACGGAATACACTGACAATGCAAGAAAGGATTGCCAAAGTCGCTTCCCGAGGCGACCGCACTACCGGTTCCCAATGGGCTCGGCGGCGGCCTGAACAAGCTCTTGGTGGGTGACCGGGGCAATGCGATATGACTATGGCTGCAATGGAATTCCTGCCGGTTCTTTTCATGGTCGCCGGGATTGTTCTGGTGACGGGAGCAACGCTGTTCGTCTCCTCGCTGCTGCGTCCGTCCAATCCCTATCCCGCGAAGAACATGCCCTATGAATGCGGCATGGACCCGGCTGGCGAGGCCGCCGGGGGCCGTTTTAGGGTGCAGTTCTTTATGCTCGCGATCCTGTTGGTGGTCTTTGATGTCGAGACCATGTTTCTCTTTCCCTGGGCTGTCGTCCTGAAAGACATCGGGCTGGTTGGTTATGTCGAGATGTTCGTCTTCATGTTGCTGCTTATTGTCGGTTTCGCCTACGCTTGGCTGAAGGGAGCGTTGGAATGGGAGGCGTAAACAATGCGATCCGCGACAGCGTGCTGTTTACCACGGCCGACAGTGTCATCAGCTGGAGCCGGCAGTCGGCGCTGTGGCCCGAGACCTTTGGCATTGCCTGTTGCGCCATCGAGATGATCTCGGCGGGATGTGCGCGCTATGATCTCGACCGGTTCGGCGTGGTGTTCCGGCCTTCGCCGCGCCAGTCCGATGTGATGATTATCGCCGGCACCGTGACCCGGAAGTTCGCGCCCGTCGTGCGCCGGCTCTATGACCAGATGCCGGAGCCGCGCTGGGTGATCGCAATGGGCACGTGTGCGATCTCGGGCGGGGTCTACAACACCTATGCCGTAGTGCAGGGGTCAGAAACCTTCGTGCCCGTCGACGTGCATGTGCCCGGCTGTCCGCCACGGCCCGAGGCACTGATGCACGGCTTCCTGCTGCTTCAGGAGAAGATCAAGAGGTCCCGCGCGCTGGCCGGGACGCCTCTGGATCGGGTTGCAACCTCATGAGCGTGGCGTTGCCTCTCAATCGCGCTCTGATCATGGAGCACTTCGAGGGAACGATCGAGGATCTCGGCGCTGCGCACGGCGTTGACGTCTTTGCAGTGCCGCCTGAGAAGATCGTCGAGTTCTGCCGGTTTCTGAAAGACCATGAGGCGCTGCAGTTCAACTTTCTTTCGGACATCTGCGGGGTTGACCATTATCCCGACACGCCGCGGTTCGAGGCGGTGTATCACCTCTATTCACTACCCAACAAGTGGCGGGTTCGCATCAAGTGCCCGCTTAGCGATCCGCCGCATGTCCCTTCGGTGACGGGGGTCTGGCGCACTGCCAACTGGCATGAGCGCGAGGCCTGGGACATGTATGGCATCAGGTTCGAGGGGCATCCCGATCTGCGCCGGATCTACATGTGGGAAGGCTTCGAGGGCTTTCCCCAGCGCAAGGATTTCCCCCTAAGAGGCTATAAGGATAAGCTGAACCCCTTCGGGGCCGAAGGTCCGCCGCCAACACAGCCCGACCTCGCCACCAGGGACATTCCGCAAGGAGGCCGTTCTACGCCGGAAAATTGAGATGACCGAAGTCACAGAGCTCAGCAGGCCGGACGGCGAAGCGCTCACTACCAGGGAAGTGCTTCTCAACCTCGGCCCGCAGCACCCCAGTACGCATGGGGTTCTTCGGCTCGTCCTCGAACTGGACGGTGAGTACGTCGAGCGCGTGGACCCGCATATCGGCTACCTCCATCGGGGCACCGAAAAGCTGGCAGAGAGTTTCACCTACACGCAGATATTCCCACTTACCGACCGGCTCGACTATCTCTGCCCGCCGTCAAACAACCTTGCTTTCGCGCTGGCGGTCGAGAAACTCCTCGGCATAGAAGCACCAGTTCGGGCCAAGTATATACGCGTGATGATGGCGGAGCTGGCGCGGATCTCCGGTCATCTCCTGATCACCGGTGCGCTGCCGATGGATCTGGGTGCAATGACCGCGCTGCTTTACGTCATGCGCGAGCGCGAAATGATCATGGACCTGCTGGAAATGATCAGCGGTGCAAGAATGCACACGTCCTTCTGCAGGGTTGGTGGCGTACGCGAGGACCTGCCTGACGGTTTCCTTCCCAAGATCAGAGAGTTCTGCGACATCTTCCCGAACCGGATCCGCGACTATGAGCGATTGCTCGAAGATAACAGGGTGTTCCTCAACCGCACGAAGGGGATCGGCGTGATCTCCGGCGAAGACGCTGTCGATCTGGGTCTCAGCGGCCCGAACCTGCGTGCCTCCGGGGTCGACTGGGATATCCGCCGCGACGAACCCTACGAAATTTACGACCGACTCGATTTCAATGTCATCACGCGCAAAGAGGGCGATTGCTACGCGCGCTGGCGCTGCCGTGTCGACGAGATGCGTGAAAGCATCGGAATTATCGAACAATGCATCGACCAGATGCCCGAGGGACCATTCCAGATCGACATGCCGACGATCGCGTTCCCGGTGGACAAGGAGCGTGTGCATTGCTCGATGGAAGCTCTGATCCAGCATTTCGACCTGTCGGCCTATGGCTTCAAGGTACCCAAGGGCGAGGTCTACTCGGCGATCGAGGCGCCAAAGGGTGAACTGGGGTTCTACATCATTAGCGACGGGTCGCCGAAACCGTTCCGCATGAAGGTGCGAGCACCGTCTTTCGTCAACCTTCAGGGCCTCTTCGGCGTCACCAACGCGCGCTACCTTGCGGACATGATCGCCGTGCTCGGCAGCCTCGACCCGGTGATGGCGGAGGTGGATAAGTAACAAGGGAATTGGATGCGATGACTATGCGTCAAAAGATCGAAGAGGCCGCGGCACGCTATCCGGACCAGCGCTCGGCAATCATGCCCGCGCTCATGATTGCCCAGGGGGAGCATGGCCATCTGCCCGGCCCGGTGCTCGAAGAGGTCGCCGACATTCTCGGCGTTGAGCGGATCTGGGTTTACGAGCTGGCGACCTTCTACACACTCTTCCATACAGAGCCGGTGGGCCTATTCCACCTGCAACTCTGTGACAATGTTTCCTGCATGCTGTGCGGATCCGAGGATCTGCTGGAGCATCTGGAAACGGCGCTTCGGATTAAGAAGGGCGATACCACCCCGGACGGGCTGTTCACGCTTTCGACCGTCGAGTGCCTCGGTGCCTGCGAAATGGCTCCGGTGATGCAGGTCGGCGACGATTACCACGGCGACCTTGATGTCGCGCGGATAGACGCACTCCTGGACGATCTCCGGGCGACGGCGGGGCGGGTCAAGAGCGTTGTCGACGACGCCTCGACGCGACCGCCGGGAGAATAGCGCCATGTTCGAGCCGGTTCTTCTCAAAAATGTAGACGTGCCGGATGGCCATTTGCTGTCGACCTATGAGGCCGGCGGCGGCTATCAGGCGCTGCGAAAGGTGCTGCGCGAGTACACACCAGATGCGGTCGTCGATCTGGTCAAACAGTCCAACCTGCGCGGTCGCGGCGGTGCGGGATTTCCGACGGGCATGAAATGGAGTTTCGTGCCGAAGCGGGCCGACAGGCCCAAATATCTGTGCTGCAACGCCGATGAGGGCGAGCCGGGCACCTTCAAGGACCGGATCCTCATGGAGCGCGACCCGCACCAGCTCATCGAAGGGCTGGCGGTCAGCGCCTACGCGATTGGGGCCGAAACTGCCTATGTTTATATCCGCGGAGAATATGTGACGGCGATTCGTCGCCTAAACCAGGCGATCGCCGAGGCTCTCGAAAGGGGTTTTCTCGGAACGGGCGTTCTGGGCTCGGATTTCAATTTCGCCGTACACATTCACTGCGGTGCGGGTGCCTATATCTGCGGCGAGGAGACTGCAATGCTCGAATCGCTCGAAGGCAAACGGGCGCAGCCGCGCCTGAAGCCGCCGTTCCCGGCTGTCGAAGGGCTCTACGCCAGCCCGACGGTGATCAACAACGTTGAGACGCTCGCTTGCGTTCCGCATATTGTGATGCGGGGCGCGGACTGGTTTCGCGGCATCGGCCCGAACAAGAGCCCTGGTCCGAAACTCTACTGCCTCAGCGGGCAGGTGCGAAAACCTGGCCTTTACGAGCTGCCAATGGGTATACCGCTGCGCGAACTGGTCGAAAACCATGGCGGCGGGCCGCTGCCGGGGCGCAAGATCAAGGCCGTGATCCCCGGCGGGGTCTCGGCGCCGGTGATCGCGGCGTCCGGGCTGGACGTTGGGATGGACTTCGATTCGCTTTCCGCCGCCGGCTCGATGCTCGGTTCGGCCGGGGTGATCGTGATCGACGACTCGACCTGCATGGTCAAGGTGGCCACCCGGATCATCGAGTTCTTCCACCACGAGTCCTGCGGCAAATGCACGCCTTGCCGCGAAGGGCTGAACTGGGTCGTGAAAGTGCTCCGCCGGGTCGAGTCGGGGCAGGGCGCGCCGGGCGATCTGGAACAGCTGCAGGCGCTCTGCAAGGGCATTTTCGGCAATACGTTCTGCGCTCTTGGCGACGGCGCGGCTATGGGGCTGCGCGCGGCACTGAAGCATTTCGAGGATGAATTCGTCGCCCATATCGAAGAGCGGAGGTGCCCGTTTCATTGAGGTGCGCGAGAAGAAGATCGCGAGGAGGCCATGATTAGCATCACGATCGATGAACAAACGCTGGAAGTGGAAGCTGGCTCTACGGTGCTGCAGGCCGCCGAGCGTTTGGGCATCGACATCCCGACGTTCTGTTACATGAAGCGGCTGCCAGCGCTCGCCTCGTGCCGCATGTGTCTGGTGGAGATCGAAGGGCAGCGGCGGTTGCAGCCGTCCTGTGCCACAATGGTTACGGACGGCATGGTGGTGCGGACAAATACGCCGCTGATCGAGGAAACGCGCTCGTCCATGCTCGACATGCTGCTCGCCAACCACCCGCTCGACTGCCCGATATGCGATAAAGGCGGCGAGTGCGAGCTTCAGAACCAGGTGATGGCTTACGGGCCGCGCGAAAGCCGGTTCCGTGATGCCAAACGTGTGTTCCACTCCCAGGACATCCGCCTCAGCCCGGTCATCATCATGAACGTCAACCGCTGTATCCAGTGCCAACGCTGCGTGCGGATGTGCGAGGAGGTGGTCGGCGCGGTCGCCTTGGGCACGATCGAAAAAGGTATGGATACCGCCGTGACCGGCTTCGAGGGCAGTCTTGCGAGTTGCGACCAATGCGGCAATTGCGTCGAGGTCTGTCCGGTCGGCGCGCTAATGAGCTTCCCTTATCGCTACAAGGCGCGACCCTGGGATCTCGACGAGACCGACACGGTGTGCCCACATTGCGGCACCGGCTGCCAGCTGACGGTCGGCACCCGCAAGGGCGAGTTCATGCGGGTCCGCTCGAAGTGGGACGAGGGGCTCAACCGCGAAACGCTCTGCGTGCGGGGGCGCTTCGGACTCGATTTCGTCGCAAGCCTGGACCGGATTAAGCGGCCGATGGTCCGCCGAGATGGCGCCCTCGTTGCGGTTTCTTGGGACGAAGCGGGCACCTACCTGCGTCGGCGACTGTCGGGCGTCGAGAAAAAGGCTGCGGGCGGGCTTGCCTCGCCGCGTCTTCCCAACGAGGTGCTTTATCAGTTCCAGAAGCTGATGCGCACGGTGTTCCGGACAAACAATATTGACTGCTCGTCGCGCTGGTCAACGCCCGTCGAGACATTGGGTCCGCTGGTGGCGGGCTTTTACACCCGCGCCCCGCTTCAAGAGGTGATCGGCGATGCCTGCGTGCTCGTCGTCGGCGGCAACGTGACGGAGGAGAACCCGGTCACCGAGTACCTCCTGCGCGATGGTGCACACCGGCGGCAGACCGGATTGCTCATGCTTTCGGCGCGGCCGTCCCGCCTGGACGCCGATGCGCGGGCGGTCGTTCGCGTTCTGCCGGGCGGTGAGGCCGCGAGCCTTGCCGCGGTGGTGGCCTCTGTCGTGGCGGCGGCCGGTCAGGACCTGCCGGACGACGTTCTTGCCGACATCGTTGCGACAACCGGCTGGCAACCCGCGTCCACCCATGGTGAGGAACAGGACCCTCTGGCCACGGCGCTTCTGGGGGGCCGGCGCGTCACCGTGCTTGTGAGCGTCGAAGTCCTTCGGTCTCAACACGCGCGCGCGGCCCTGCAGCAGCTTAACAACCTTTTGCAGGTTCTCAGCCTGCTCGGCAAGGACCCGAAGATGCAGTTCCTCTTCGACCGTGCCAACCAGATGGGCGCCTGGGACATGGGGGTTCTGCCGTCGACGTTGCCGGGGTTGGGCGCGGTCGCCGATGGCGCGGCGCGCGCCGCTCTCGAGCGGGCCTGGAGCGCCGAGATCCCATCTGAAACAGGCGCCGATTTCGACGCCATGCTGGACCTCTGCAACCAGGGGCAGATGGGCGCACTCTATATAGCCGGAAGCGACCCCCTGATGTCGTATCCCGACCGGGCGTTCGTGCAGCGCGCACTTGGAGCCGCAGATCTCCTGATCGTGCAGGACGCGTTCCTCACGGATACGGCAGGCCTGGCCGACGTGGTGCTGCCCGCCGCGACTTATGGCGAGGAATCGGGCACTTTTACCAACAACGAAGGCCGGACCCAGAGGGTCTGCAAGTGCCGTGAGCCGGTCGCCGAGGCCCGAGGCAATCTGGCGATCTTCGATTTTGTGGCAGCACTTCAAAGCCACGCGCTGCGGCCATCGGTTCAAACCGAGATTTTCGACGAGATTGCCCGGCTGGTTCCCGCTTACGAGGGCCTGACGCAGGATGGGCTTGGCGCCGACGGAGTATTCACCAAGGCGGCTCTTGCGCCACCGGTTGGCAGGTTCTTCGCCCCGCCGCCTGTCCCCATTGCAACCGATCGGCTCATGCTGGTCACTGGCAACTGCCTGTTCCACAATGGATATCTTTCCGAGCGCTCGGAAATCCTGAACACGGTCGCCGATGACCCCTATGTTGCGATGGGCGCGTGGGACGCCGCACAACTTGGCCTCTCGGATGGCGATCCGGTGGTCGTGCGATCCGCCCAGCACGAACTGACGGCGAAGCTCAAGGTCGACTGGCGCTTTCCTCGGGGGCTCGTGTTCATTCCCGAAAACTACAAAGCCCTTCGCCTCAACAGCCTGATGCGGCGGGGCGAGTATCCATGTCCGGTGGAGGTTCAAAAGGCGCATGCGGCAGTCGAGATCACCCCTGTTGCCGGAGTCGGGGCGGAAGCCAAGACCCTCGGCCAAGACACCGCCGGCCGCTCACCCTGACCTGGCGGGTCTCGTCAGTGATATCTGGCCCCGCAGATGTAATCCTGCAACTCCTGCTCGGTGAGCTGCGCTTCGTCGAGCCTATGTTTGACCACATCACCGATGCTGACCACGCCGACAACGTCGTCCCCATCCATGACCAGCACATGACGCGTACGCCGCTGAGTCATGATCTCCATCGCGACGGGCAGCAAATCCCGTGTCGAACAGGTCGCCACATTGCGGTTCATGATGTCCACGACCCGCATCGTCGCCGCCTCTGCCCCGTATTCCGCCACTGCATTGCAGCAATCCCGCTCCGACAGCGTACCCAGGTATTCGCCGTTCGATTTGCCGACGACGACAAAGCCGATATTGTTCTCGCGAAACAGCCTTAAGACTTCCACCATCGTCTGATCGCGAGTGACCGCGATGACACCGACACCCTTGTTCTTCATGATTTCGCCGACAAACATCTGAGCCTCCTGTCTGCGCGCTTCGGTCTGACAGCTGGTGCGCGTTTACGCTCGCCGGATATTCCGCCACCAGTTGTAGCCCTGCGTCTCTTTCGTCTCGACGAGCACGTCCTTCTTCGTATTCAAGCGCGCGGCAATCACGCCGCCGCCGGTCGCGGCCTTGCCCGGCTTGCCGAGCAGATCGTCACGTCCGACCACTAGGTCACGCGAGGAAAAACTCGAGAATTCGTACTGCTGGCCAAGCGCGATCGCGTCCGCCGGGCAGGCATCCTCGCAAAGGCCGCAGAAGAGACACCGTGCTGTGTCGATCTCGAATTTTGCCGGGTGACGGTTGCCCTTTTCGTCCTCGTAGGGGATGACTTCGATGCAGTCGCAGGGACAAATTCGCGCGCAGAGTTCGCAGGCCACGCATTTGATCTCGCCCTCTTCGTCGCGCGTCAGAAAGTGATGCCCGCGGTAACGGGGGTAGGGCAACCATTTTTCCTTGTCCGGATATTGCATGGTCACGGATCTGGAGAACATGTAGCTGAAGGTCAGAGCCAAGCCGCTGGCCAGATCGGCGAAGAACGTCCAGCCGATCCATGTTCCAATGCTGTCCCGTGCGCGCGACATCGGCGCCCCACTACGGAGCCGCTGGGGCCCCTAAAAGAAAACAAGACCAGTTATGATTATGTTCGCCATCGACAAAGGAAGCAAGACTTTCCATCCGATCGCCATCAGCTGGTCGTAGCGGTAGCGAGGGAAAGTGAAGCGGAACCATATGAACAAATAGACGAAGAACGCGACCTTGAGCAGAAACCAGAGGAGGGGTGGCAAAGGGATCAGTACGCCGTTCCAGCCGCCGAAGAACAGGATCACCACGAGGACCGACACCAGCAAGACGATGGCATATTCGCTGACCATAAAGAACGCAAACCGGATACCACTGTATTCGGTATGGAACCCGGCGCCGAGATCGCCTTCCGCTTCCGCCAGGTCGAAAGGAATGCGCTGTGCCTCGGCCAGTCCGGCGACGAAGAACACGAAAAATCCGATCGGTTGGTAGACGATGTTCCAGACATCGGCTTGCGCTCGCACGATGTCGAGCAGGCTCATGGATTGCGCCAACATGACCACGCCGATCACCGCAAACCCCATTGGGATCTCGTAGCTTATCATCTGCGCGCAGGTCCTCAGGCTGCCCAGGACAGCGTATTTGCTGTTAGCGGCCCAGCCGCCGAAGATAACGCCATACACCTCGATCCCGATCACTGCGAAGACGAAAAGGAGCGCCACATTCATGTTGGAAACGTAGAGCGTGACCTCGGCGCCGAAGACCGAGACGGTTTCGCCGAAGGGGATCGCGACGAATACGACAAAGGGCGGAGCGAGCGCCAGGATGGGAGCCACTTTGAACAGGAAGCGATCAGCCTCGGCCGGGATGTGGTCCTCTTTGGTCAAGAGCTTGATTCCGTCCGCTATCGGTTGCAGCAGCCCGTGCCACCCGACCCGCATCGGCCCCAGCCGTTGCTGCATGTGTCCGGCGATCTTGCGTTCCAGCCAGGTTAGAGGCAAGGGCAGCAGTAGCAGCATCGCAATCAGCAACGCGACCTTGACGACGATCAATCCGATGGCGACGATGAGTTCCATGATCCGCGGCTATTGTTCACGGGTTGAAACACGCGACCGGAGTTTGGCTCCGGCCATGCACTGCGTAGTTTGCGCATTTGTCAGGCCACAGGATACAACGATGACACACGCCATACAATGCGACCACACTTATGGCGTCACAGGGATGCTGTGGTCGCACAGCTGTGCTTGATCAGGCGCCCCAGCGATCGAGCGCCTCGGTGTGCGATCGGACAACCTCTAACGGACCGTCGAGCCCCTGCATGACTTGGCGGGGAGGCACGGGTCGACTTTTGAATTAAATGTCGCTGGAGACAAGGATCGCCAGTGGTCGTTACACATCGGCCTCTTGAAAGATCCCAAGACTACACCAGAACTTTAGCGTGTGCGTTGGCCCGCAGCAGCGCCACATTCAGGAGCCATCAATGCTTTTGTCACAAAGAAGGCGCCTTTTTTTATTCACCCAGATGGCAGCTGTTGGCTTGGCGCTCGTTGCCTGCAACGAACAGAGTGCCCAAAAGAAGGCAGGCGCCGACGCAAAGCCGGAAGTCAGTGCGGTCACGCTACATCCACAATCCGTGACGATAACGGCAGAGGTCCCGGGCCGGACCGCAGCGTCGCTGATCGCCGAAGTCCGCCCACAGGTCGGAGGCATTATCCGGGCCCGCAATTTCAGGGAAGGCAGCGAGGTCAACGCTGGAGACGTTCTCTACGAGATCGATCCCAGCGCCTATCAGGCAGCCTTCGACAGTGCAGTCGCGGGGCTGCAGAGAGCCGAGGGTGCTGTTCCCAGTGCCCAGGCCAAGGTAGACCGATATCAGGGCCTGACCTCCCAGTCAGTCGTCAGCAAGCAGGACCTCGACGATGCGCTGTCAACACTGGCGCAGGCGCGGGCCGATGTCGCCTCGGCCAAGGCAGCGCTCGAGACTGCCCGCATCAATCTCGACTACACAAGAATCCGCGCGCCGATCTCGGGCCGCATCGACGCATCATCGGTTACAGTGGGCGCCTTGGTGACGGCTGAGCAGACGACGGCGCTCGCCACGATAAATCAGCTCGATCCGATCAACGTCGACGCCACCCAATCCAGCGCAAACCTACTGGCGGTCCGCCGAGCGATATCCGAGGGAAGAATAAAGATCGTCGGCAACAACGTCTCGGTCAACCTCAGGCTTGAAGATGGATCGAAGTATCCCCTGCCTGGAACCTTCGAATTCTCTACAGCGGCTGTTTCGCAGACACTAGGCACCGTGACTGCGCGTGCCACCTTCCCAAATCCCGATCGACTTCTTCTGCCCGGGATGTATGTCCGGGCAACAATCGAAGAGGGGATAGCCCCCAATAGCTTTCTCGTGCCTCAGCGAGCTGTCACACGTGATGCGAAGGGCCAGCCACTCGCTTTGTTTGTGTCTTCAGATGGAAAGGTGCAGAGGCGGACGCTCTCAGTGCAAAGAAGCGTCGGCAATAGCTGGCTCGTTGCAGAAGGCATAACTGACGGCGACCGTGTTATCGTCGAAGGTCTGCAGCGTGTCCGGGACGGGCAAGATGTCAAGGTCGATGATGTGGTGATCGATGATGCGACCGGTCAGATCAATCAGGCGGCTGACACAAGCGCTGCTCCTGTGAAGGAAGCGGCCAACACTCCTGTTTCCAAGTGAGGTGATCACGTGTCTCGGTTCTTCATTGCCAGGCCGGTGTTTGCCTGGGTCATCGCAATCGTCATCATGCTCGCGGGCATTTTGTCGATCACAACACTTTCCATCTCTCAATATCCGCAGATCGCGCCAACAACGGTAAGGATATCCGGAAATTATCCGGGCGCCGACGCACAAACGGTCGAAAACTCGGTAACGAAGGTCATCGAGCAGGGTATGACCGGTATCGACAATCTCGACTATATGGCGTCGACATCCCAGTCGACTGGTCAGGCGTCGATATCGCTCACCTTCACCAGTGCGGCAAATCCCGACGTGGCCCAGATGCAGGTGCAAAACAAGCTGCAGCTTGTCCAGGCACAGCTGCCACAAAGCGTTCAAAACACTGGGCTGACGGTCACTAAATCCACATCCAACTTCCTGATGGTCATTGGTTTTGTCTCAACCGACGGGAAGCTGACGTCAACTGATCTCGCCGACTATGTCAACAGCTCGCTGAATGACACGTTGAAGCGGGTTGAAGGTGTTGGCGACACGCAGCTTTTCGGCTCGGGATACGCGATGCGCATCTGGGTGGATCCTGACATGCTCGCGAAGTACTCGCTGATGGTCAGCAACGTCACCTCTGCTATCGAAGCGCAAAACACGCAGGTTGCCGCCGGTCAGATCGGCGCACTGCCGCAGCGCAAGGGCCAGCAACTCAACGCCACGGTTACTGCCAAGAGCCGCCTCCAGACGCCTGAGCAGTTCCAAAACATCATTCTCAAAAGTGACAGCAACGGCTCGCTCGTTCGTCTCAATGATGTCGCGACCGTGGAAATAGGAGCGGATAGCTACTCCAGCTTTAGTACCTACAACGGCAAACCCTCTGCCGGTCTTGCTATCAACCTGGCCTCCGGCGCAAATGCGATTGACACGGCTGAGGCCGTTCAGTCGACGGTCGACAGCCTACGGGGGACCTTGCCGCCCAACGTCGAGGTTGTTTACCCATACGACACGACGCCGTTCGTAAAGCTGTCGATCGAAGACGTCGTCAAGACCCTCATCGAAGCCATCGTGCTGGTCTTCCTCGTTATGTTCGTCTTTCTGCAAAATCTGCGGGCGACGATCATTCCGACACTTGCCGTACCGGTCGTGCTTCTCGGCACATTCGGGGTCCTTGCCTACTTCGGCTATTCGATCAACACGCTGACGATGTTCGGCATGGTGCTTGCGATTGGGCTTCTCGTTGACGACGCCATCGTCGTCGTCGAAAACGTCGAGCGCGTCATGGAGGAGGAGGATCTCTCGCCAAGGGAGGCGACCATAAAGTCCATGGTCGAGATCACTGGCGCATTGATTGGTATCGCCACTGTCCTGTCTGCCGTGTTTATTCCGATGGCATTTTTTTCAGGCTCCGTCGGCATCATCTACCGCCAGTTCTCGGTGACCATCGTGTCGGCGATGCTGCTTTCCGTGATCGTCGCACTGGTCCTCACCCCGGCGCTATGCGCCACCGTCCTGAGGAAACCCAGGCACGGCGCCAAACAGCGCGGCGTGTTCGGGTTTTTCAACCGCAACTTCGAGCGCGGCACAACAGCATACCAACGCGGCGTTGGAGGCATGCTGCGGCGCAGCGCTGTCTTCCTTTGCATTTTCCTCCTGATCGCTGCTTCCGTCGGTTACCTCTTCACACGATTGCCGAGTTCGTTCCTGCCCGAGGAAGATCAAGGAATCCTCATCACCAGCGTTCAGTTGCCGGTCGGCGCCACGGCGGATCGCACGCAGAAGGTGTTGCAGCAGGTTACCGACCACTATCTCAACGATGAAAAGGACTACGTAACCGGTGTCATGGCAGTGGTTGGATTTGGCTTTGGTGGCCAAGGCCAAAATGTCGGCATCGCCTTCGTGAAGCTGAAGGATTTTTCCGAGCGGAGTACTCCCCAATCGAAGGCGCAAGCCGTCGCAGGGCGCGCGATGGCGGCTTTTTCCAAGATCAGGGACGGAAACGTGTTCGCTTTGGCGCCTCCGGCCATACCCGGCTTCGGCAACAATGCGGGCTTCGACTTTTACCTCAAGGATATGAATGCAACTGGTCATCAGCAATTGATCGACGTCAGAAACCAACTGCTCGCCGCAGCTGGCAAGAGCAGCAAATTGAGCGGCACGCGCCCAAACGGGCAGGAAGATTCGCCGCAATATTCTGTCGACATAGATCAGGAAAAGGCGAGTGCACTTAACCTCGATCTTTCCGATATCGATACGACACTGTCGACGGCCTGGGGCGGCAATTATGTCAATGATTTCATCGACCGGGGGCGCGTCAAGAAGGTCTATGTCCAGGCTGACAAGGAGTTTCGAATGCAGCCTGAGGACTTCGATCGTTGGTACGTCAAGAACTCCGACGACGAAATGGTGCCATTCTCAGCCTTCGCAAGTGGACACTGGAAGTTTGGGTCGCCGCGCCTAGAACGCTACAACGGTTCGTCTGCGGTGGAAATTCAGGGGGCGTCAGCGACAGGTGTCTCATCCGGCGATGCCATGAACGAGATTGATGATCTGGTGGCTCAGTTACCGGAAGGCTTCAGCCACGAATGGACTGGCCTGTCGGCGCAGGAGCGCCTCTCAGGAAACCAGGCGACCCAGTTGTACGCTATCTCCATTCTCGTGGTGTTCCTGGCGCTGGCGGCATTGTATGAGAGCTGGTCGATCCCGGTTGCCGTCATGCTATCGGTCCCTATCGGTGTCTTTGGGGCCTTGCTTGCCGCTATCTTGTTCGGCCAGACCAATGACGTCTACTTCAAGGTGGGATTGCTGACGACAATTGGCCTCGCAGCCAAGAACGCGATTTTGATTGTCGAGTTTGCGATCGACCAGCAAAAAACGGGCAAGGATCTCTTCGCGGCCACTCTTGAGGCCTCCCGGCAGCGTCTGCGGCCGATCCTCATGACCTCCTTGGCCTTTATTCTTGGGGTTTTGCCACTTGCCATTGCCAATGGGGCGGGATCGGGCAGCCAGAACTCGATCGGTATCGGTGTGATGGGCGGTATGATCTCGGCAACGGTCATTGGGATATTTTTTATCCCGCTGCTATTTGTCAGTGTCAGGCGCGTCTTCAAGGGCAATGTTCCCGACGTATCCAAGCGCCCGCAACCCGAAACCGTCGAGATCAAGGCCTAAATTGGCTGGCGCTCAGCGCGGTATCGGCAACCGGATGCTCTATCTCGTTTGCAGACGATGGAATGCGCGACCTCGCTTCATGTCAGCGTCGGAGAGCAGCGATGAACTCGACAGCCGCGACACTTGAATCGGACCGTGAATTGATACGTGCGTTGGCACGGCACCTAGCGGAGGAAGGGCCGGATGCAGAGGAGGCGAGACAAACCGTGAAAACGCTTGTTGAGGGCGCACCGCCTAAAACAGGAGGCATCTTGGCCGCTTTGCGTCGATAGCCCCTTGTTGGCGAGCGGTATCCCGAAAATCGCGGTCGAAAGATCCTCGGACGAGTTCCGGCTGAGCGCAATCTCATCGGATGTGCAATCAATCATTGCGAATATTTGGCTGTTGATACCTGACCGGGGTGGTAGCCGAACCGCGTAGTGCGGCGGCAGGGATCAAATTGTTCAGTCGCCTGCATATCCGACGATGCCCTTGATCTCAGTGAACTCATGTAGCCCGAACTTGCCGTATTCACGGCCGTTGCCCGACCGCTTGTAACCGCCGAAGGGGGCGGCACCATCCCATGCCGGGCCGTTGAGGCGAACACTGCCGGTGCGCAACCTGCGTGCCAGCGTCCGCGCTTCCGACTGAGCGCCATGGATGAAGGACGCGAGGCCATATGGCGTGTCATTAGCAATCGCCACCGCATCGTCTTCGGTTTCGTAGCCGATGATGGAGAGCACCGGACCGAAGATCTCCTCGCGCGCGATCGTCATCGAATTGGTCACCCGCGAAAACACGGTCGGGCGCACATAGTAACCCGAACTGAGATGCGATGGCCGACCGGGACCGCCGGCAGCTAGCTCCGCTCCTTCCGCGATACCCATTTCTATCATCGCCTGGATTTTTTCGAACTGGGTAGCGCTTGCGACCGGTCCGATGTCGGTACGAGGATCGGATGGAGGACCCACGACGAGCGCTGCTGCTTCTCGCGCCGCGACGGCGCTTGCTTCGTCCATTCGCTCTACAGGTACGAGCATCCGTGTCGGCGCGTTGCACGACTGACCAGAATTGGCAAAGCACCGGCGAACGCCGGCTTTGACTGCGGCGGCAAGATCGGCGCTTCGCAATATGATATTCGGTGATTTGCCGCCGAGTTCCTGGTGTACCCGTTTAACGGTGGGCGCTGCTGCCAGCGCAACGGCAATACCGGCGCGCGTTGAGCCAGTGAAGGACACCATGTCGACGTCCGGATGGCTGGCGAACACCGCGCCGACCGTCGGGCCGTCACCCTGAACCAAGTTGAAGACGCCCTTTGGCACGCCAGCCTCATGCATGATCTCGGCCAAAATGACAGCGTTGAAGGGAGCGATCTCAGACGGCTTGAGCACCATTGTACAACCGGTCGCGAGTGCGGGCGCGACCTTGCAGACGATCTGGTTGATTGGCCAGTTCCAGGGCGTGATCATTGCGACGACCCCAATCGGTTCATGGACGATTCGGGTTGAGCCCTGCATGTATTCAAAGTCGAATGTCTTGAAGGCGCGGATCGTCTCCTCGAAATGGGCGGCGCCGAGGCCGGCCTGTTCTGCCCGGGCCATGATGAGCGGCGCTCCCATCTCGCGCGAGATCATGTCGCCGATCTCATCCTTGCGACGCTTCACGATTGTAAGAACCCGCTTCAGCAGTGCCAGCCGATCATCCTTCGTCGTCCTAGAAAAGCCGGCAAACGCATTGCGCGCGGCTTTGATCGCTCTTTCTGCGTCCGCTGCGCTGCCGATCGCAATCGTCCCGATCACCTGCTCGGTCGATGGATCAATGACGTCGTGCTTCCTTAGTGTCTCGGGCTCGACCCATTCACCGTCTATGTAGAACCTGTGAGCGTTCTTCATGGGGTTCTCCGTGGATGTGTGGAAATTGATTTTGCTGGCGGATGACTGAATGCGTCCCTCAGTATTCATGATCTTGGGGGGAGCTGGTTTGACATTGAACGCGGTCGTACGAAATGGTTTCGTTCTTCAACTCAGACTCCGATTTCCATGCGTCACCGCTCAGAAATCGGCCACTTTCCCCCAGGCAGATGTTAAGAAGCGATCTGGATGGTAGGGTCGAGGGTCGACGATCGGCTCATCGCCGGTCACGATATCGGCAATCAGGTGACCTGCGCCGGGACCGATGCCGAAACCGTGACCGCTGAAGCCGGCGGCTAAGATGAAGCCGGGAACGGTCGCTATTTCGCCGATCCCCGGTACTCCATCGGGGGTACTGTCGACATAGCCTGCCCAGGCGGCAGTGATCTTGGTGTTTTTCAAAGCAGGCAATAGTTCCAGTGCCCGCAAATGGGTGGTGCGAATGGTCCGCTTATCGATTGCCGGATCGAGGATGCGCATGCGCTCCATCGGCGTGGGCGCGTCCAGCCGCCAGCGTGCCAGTGTCTCATGCCCTGAGCGAATTCCCTGCAATCCACCCGGCGCCAGGCTGCGCCAGCGCCGGACGAACATCGGCAGGAAATGGGGCGCGAAACGGAGCTGTTGCGGCGTCAGATCGACGCGACCACCGCCGCTGATTGCCAGGGTATAGCCGCCGTCGCCGCGACGGGTGACCGAAACGGCAGCCGTATGTAGCGCATCTGGCAGGCCAGTGGCGCCGGGCGAGACCCCGAAAGGATCGAAGAGCGGATAGAGGCCTGCGGAAAGCGGATGCCAAGCTGGTGGCAGAAGGAGGACGCCCAGGCACCGCCGGCAAGCACCGCGATTTTGGTGCGAATGGTGCCGTGTTCCGTGACAACGCCGCAGACGCGGCCCCCTTCGGTCTCGATACCGCGGGCGGCGCAGGACTGGTGGACTGTTCCTCCGAGCTTCAGGGTCGCGGCCGCGACGGCCGGTGCTGCGGACGCCGGATCCGCGGTGCCGTCGGTCGGCGAAAAAGACCCCACCCTTCCAAGGCTTGCCAGTCGCGCGGCCGCGCTCCGTCGCTTCGACACCGTCGAGCATATGGGTGGTGACTCCGGCGGTGCGGGCAAAGTCGCGCCACCGCGCCCAGCCCGCCAGTTCCTCGTCACTGTTGCTCAAATAGAAAAGCCCGCAGCGGCGAAAGCCTGTGTCCTCTCCCGTTTCGCCTGCGAACCTCTCCCATAGATCGAGGCTCTTTGTTGCCATCGGCAGTTCGCGAGCGTCGCGGTTTTGCTGGCGGCACCAGCCCCAGTTGCGGCTCGATTGTTCCGCGCCGATCCGACCTTTCTCAACGAGCGCTACCTTCAACCCGCGCCTGGCCAAATAATAGGCTGCAAAGATGCCGACGATGCCGCCACCGATGATCACCGCGTCCGCAGCCGCGGGCAGCTCCGGAGTGGTAGCGACAAATTTCAGCGGTGCAGGCATGGCATGGTCTCCGTTTCGGACGCAGTCTAGCGGTTTCTCCGCTGTAGCGTTGCCGGACTATCGCCGATGGCAGCAGAAAATTCTGTCTTGCCGAATGTGCTCGGGCCTTTGTGCTTCGGCGCAAGAGGCAGAATGAAATCGACACACCCGTCCTTTGTGCTAGGTTCGGCGCAATGTGTTTCGCAGCATAATCTGCTGTGCGATTGGCCAAGGCAGAGAATCCGAAGAGGTGCCGCATGAAGCTCGACAGGATCGACATCAAGATTCTCTACGAACTACAAAAGAACGGACGCATCACCAACGTCGAGCTTGCGGAGCTCGTTGCTCTGTCGCCGAGCCCCTGCCTGATGCGGGTGAAAAAGCTGCAGTCGGAGGGTTATATCGGAGGCTATTCTGCGCAGATCAATGTCGGCAAACTTGGCCAGACGCTCACTGTATTCACGGAGATCACACTGAAAAACCACCGGCAGATAGACTTTGCCCGGTTTCTCGCCGCGATCGAGAAGGTTGACAATGTGATCGAGTGCCACCTCGTATCCGGCGGGTACGATTATCTGCTGAAATTCGTGACTGCCGGTATTGGCGAATACCAAACCATCATGGAACGCCTGACCGACATGGATGTCGGCATCGACAAATATTTCAGCTTCGTCGTTCTAAAGTCGCCGATCGTAAAAGCCCACATGCCACTGACCAGCCTGTTTCCGATGTAACGCTGTGTCGTTTTGAACATGAAGCGCCGA
Source organism: Rhizobium tibeticum (assembly GCF_900110205.1). Classification (GTDB taxonomy): domain Bacteria; phylum Pseudomonadota; class Alphaproteobacteria; order Rhizobiales; family Rhizobiaceae; genus Rhizobium; species Rhizobium tibeticum. The sequence goes on from NZ_FOCV01000017.1 coordinate 38,276, forward strand.
CGCCTCAGCGCCGGCAATAGGCCCGAACCAACTCGGCATCCTGTTTAAGACCGTCGAGCCAGGCGGGGTCGAGCTTGGGCACCGACGAGAAGAGCAATTGCGAATAGGGGTGCTGCGGCGTCTTGACCTTGGCCGGCATGATTTCTTCGACCTTTCTGCCACCATACATCACAACGATCTCGTCGCAGATCGCCTCGACCACGGACAAGTCGTGACTGATAAAAATGTAGGAGAGTCCGAGGTCGCGCTGCAATTCCTTCAGGAGGTCGATGACGGCGGCGGCGACAACCGTATCGAGTGCCGAGGTGATCTCGTCACAGAGGATCAACTTCGGGTCAGCGGCCAATGCGCGGGCAAAATTCACGCGCTGCTTCTGGCCGCCGGAAAGCTCTCCCGGGCGCCGGTGGCGCAGATTGCGCGGTAGGCGCACCATATCGAGCAGCTCGTCGATGCGGGCGCTGCGCGCCTTTCTGTCCATGCGGTGGTAAAAGACAAGAGGCCGGTCCAGGATGTCCTCGACCGACTTTGCCGGATTGAGTGCGGTGTCAGCATATTGAAAGACGATTTGCATCTCGCGCAGCTGGTCGCGTGAGCGCTCGCGTGCGCTGCGACCGAGTTCCTTGCCGTCGAAGACGATCTTGCCGACGGCAGCCGGCAAGATGCCGGCTATGGCGCGGGCGAGCGTCGACTTTCCGCAACCGGATTCCCCGATGATGCCGAGGTTGCGACCTTTCTCCACCTTGAGGCTCACATGCTCCACAGCCCGCACGAGCGGGAGTCCGTCGGTCTGGCGCTGACCATAACCGGCGACCAGGTCTTCGATCTTCAGAAGCGGAGCAGGCGAAGTCTGTGCGGCGGCGACAGGCCCGCGCGACTTTGGCTCGAAGGCGGCGAGCAGTTCGCGCGTGTAGGGATGCTTCGCTTCGTTGAGGATCTGTTCGGTGGTGCCAGTCTCCTTCGCCTCGCCACCTTTCAAAACCACGATGCGGTCGGCAATCTGGGCGACGACAGCAAGATCGTGCGAGACATAGACGCCTGCGATCCCGCCCTTCTTCATGACTGCCTTGAAGGCGCGCAGCACCTCGATCTGCGTGGTAACGTCGAGTGCCGTGGTCGGTTCGTCGAAGATGACGAGCTTGGGGTCGCCGATCAGGGCCATGGCAGCGGCAAGGCGCTGCAACTGTCCGCCGGAGACTTGATGCGGATAACGGCTGCCGATCGTATCCGGCTCGGGCAGGGAGAGCGCCCGGAAGAGTTCGACGGCGCGAGTGCGGGCCTCGTCGGGCGACATCAGCCCGTGGATGCGGGTGACCTCGATGACCTGGTCCATGATGGTGGCAGCCGGGTTGAAGGCGGCGGCGGCCGATTGCGGTACATAAGCGACCTCGGTGCCGCGTACCTTGGCGCGCTGCTTTTCCGAAAGCGCGACCATGTTCTTGCCGGCGACCGATACAATGCCGCCGGAAATGCGGCAGCCTGGGCGGGCGTGACCCATCAACGTCAATGCGATCGTCGTCTTTCCCGAACCGCTTTCCCCAATCAGGGCGACTATCTCGCCCTCGGCGACTGCCAGGCTAACGCCCTTGATGATTTCGACGTGGCGCCCGGAATCGGTGGTTGCTTCGACTTTCAGGTCACAGATTTCTACAAGATTGGTCATCACTCGCTCCGATCGCGGATCTTCTGCGGCAGGTTATCGATCAGGAGGTTCACGCTGATCGTGAGGCTGGCGATCGCAAGCGACGGGAACATAACGGCCGGTGCTCCGAAAGGCAGACCGCCAATGTTCTCGCGCACAAGTGCGCCCCAGTCGGCATAAGGCGGCTGAACACCAAGGCCGAGGAACGAGAGCCCGGAGAGCAGGAGAACGATGAAAACGAAGCGAAGCCCCAGATCCGCGAGCACCGGCCCAACGATGTTGGGTAGGATCTCGGATCGAATGAGATAGAGGGTGCTCTCCCCGCGGATGCGCGCGACAGTGATGAAGTCCATCGCGTTAATGTTCACGGCAAGTGCGCGAGCGAAGCGATAGGATCCGGGAATGTAGATGACCGACAGCGTCAAAATCAGCACCGGGATCGAGGAGCCGACGGCCGCGACGACCACAAGGCCGAACAGCTTGCTTGGGATCGAATTCAGCGCGTCGAGGACACGGCTCAAGATCGTATCGATCCAGCCTCCGGTGACGGCGGCGATCATCCCAAGAACCACGCCGCTGAAACAGGCAATCGTCACGGCTGCGAGCGAGATACCGACGGTATAGCGTGCGCCCATCAGGATTCGCGAGAACATGTCGCGGCCGAGATAGTCGGAGCCCAGCCAAAGATCCCGGCTCATCGGGCCGAAATAATCGACATCAACGATCTCACCGACCGGGTAGGGGATTATAAGCGGTGCAAAGATCGCAACGAGCGCCCAGGACAGGATGATCGCAAGGCCGATCATGCCCACGATGTTGAAGCGATAGCCAAGCCGGATTCCGGATTTCCGGAGGGGTGTCGAAGTGCTTGAAGGCGTCATTGTCATCGGAGCCTCGGATTGGAAAGAATGGCGATGATGTCGGCAGCCGTGATCAGGATGAGGTAGCCAAGACAGAAGATCATCGCGCAGCTTTGGATCAGTGGCAGGTCGCGGGTCGCAACAGCATCGACCATGAGCTTGGCAATCCCCGGATAGTTAAAGATCGTCTCAACGATGATGACGCCACCCAGCAGATATGAGAGCGAGAGCGCCACGGCATTGACGATCGGCCCGAGCGCATTGGGCAAGGCATGACGAAAGACGATGCGCGGACGGGAGGCGCCCTTGAGTAGCGCCATCTCGACGTAAGGCGTCTTGAGCGTCTCGATGACTGCGGCGCGCGTCATCCGGATCATCTGCGCCGAAACCACGAACGTGAGCGTGATCACCGGCATTGCATAGACTCGTAGCATATCGCTCAAGCTATGGATCTCGTTAGCGAAGGACAGCGCCGGCAGCCACTTTAGATAGACGGCGAAGATCAGTACGGCGGAGGTCGCAACCATGAATTCCGGGACGGAGATCACGCCGATCGTCAAAATCGTGACAATCCGGTCATAGAGCGAACCGCGAAGCATGGCAGCGGTGATCCCGAGAGAAAGTGCGATCGGGACCGAGAATAAGGCGGTCACGCCGGCAAGCTTCATGGTGTTGATGAAACGTCCGGCAATAAGCTTGGCAACCGGGATCTCATTGGCATAGGAGGTCCCGAGATCGCCGTGCAACAAGCCGACAATCCAGCGCAGGAAACGGAAGAGCGCCGGCTCGTCGAGGTGCATTGCGTTGCGCAGACCTGCGACGGCCTCGGGTGTGGCGGCCTGGCCGAGAAGGATCGTTGCCGTGTCTCCCGGCAGCAGTGTCGTCGCGAAGAAGACGGCGAAGGAGACGATCAACAATGTGACCACGGCGATGAGCAGTCTCCCCAGGACAAGGGATAGGACCGGGTTGTTCACGCGCGTTCCCTTTCAACGTTCGACATCGTTTTCGGCATCCAAAAATGCCCGGGGCTACAGCAGTCCTGCTACAGCCCCGTGGCCACTCGCCTCGTCAGGCTTCCAGCCAGACGTATTCCGCAAAGGCATAGCCCATCTGGCCGCCAAGCGGGTTCGCTTCCAGGCCCTTTAGCTTGGCAGTCGTGGCATCGACGTTCGAAATATAGGCCGGGATGATAGTGCCGGCTTCTTCGGCGACCATGACCTGCATTTCGTTGTAGATGGCCTTTCGTTTGTTCTGGTCGAGTGAGCCCCGCGCTTCGATCAGCATCTTGTCGAACTTCTCCGACTTGTACTGACTCTCATTCCATGGCGCTTCTGAAGCGTAGAGCAGCGAGAACAGGATGTCCGGTGTCGGGCGCGGGTTGATATTGCCGAAATGGACGGGTGCCTTCAGCCAATAATTGTCCCAGTAACCGTCGGATGGAACGCGCTGGACGTCAAGCTTCATGCCGATTTCGGCACCGGCGGCCTGGATGATCATCGCCATGTCGATTGAGGAGGTCGCCGCGTCGGAGGCGATCACCGGGACCGACTGACCAAGAACGCCGGCCTTTTCGAAATGGAACTTGGCTTTTTCGGGATCGAATGCGCGCGCCTTCAGGTCTGCATTGCGATAGAAATTCACGGGGGAAACCGGCTGGTCGTTGCCGACCTCACCTAAGCCCCGCAGTGCCGACTTGACGATCTGCTCGCGGTTGACGAGATACTTCATGCCTTCGATGAAGTCTCGTTTGCTGCCGGGCTCCATGTCGAGTCGCATGTTGAGATTGGTGTAGTTGCCAGACGTCGTCTTCGACAGGACGAAAGCGTCTCCCTGTGTTTCGACCAAACGCATCGAGCGGGGATTGATCGAGGCGGCAAGATGAATGTCGCCCGAAAGCAGTGCGTTGACACGGGCATTGTCGTCGCTGATGGCGAAGTATTCGAAGGAATCGACGTTCGGGCCGGATTTCCAGTAGTTCTTGTTCTTGATCCCGACCGACCGCACGCCGGGTTCGAAGACCTCCTTGACGAAGGCGCCGGTACCGTTCGCCTTCGAGAAGTCCGTCGTACCGTCGGCGACGACCATGAAGTGGTGCATCGACAGAATGGTCGGTAGGTCGGCGTTCGGATTCGCGAGCGTGATCTCGACGGTCTGTTTGTCGACGGCCTTGAAGCCCGTCATTTGGGCAGCGATCTTGGCGACCTTCGAACCGACCGCCGGGTCGAGATGGCGCTTCAGCGAAAAGACGACGTCGTCGGCCGTCAGCGGCTTGCCATCGTGGAAAGTAACGTCCTTCTTAAGCTTGACGGTCCAGGTTTTCGCATCCTTGGACTCGATTGTTTCGGCAAGCTCCATCTGCGGGACGCCGTTCTGGTCGAGAAAGGTGAGGCGATTGTAAAAGGAGCAGCAACGAACATAGTCGGTCGAGAGTGATGCCTTGGCGGGGTCGAGCGTGTCGGCCGTCGAAGACGACCATCCCGCCGCCTTCAGCGCGCCGCCGGAAACGGGTGTGGCGGCGACCGCCTGCGAGGCGCGAGCGAGGATGAGGCCGCCCGCCGACATCGCCACACCGCCGGCAAGCATCATGTGGAGTAACTCTCGACGCGTCGCGCCACGGCGAATGGCATTTTCGACCCTTGTGTCGTCGGATGTGGTCCAGTTGGAAATCTTGTCGTTCACAGCATTCCCCTTTTCGTGGTGGTTGGCGCGTCTTCGTCTTGGCGCAAAGTTCAGGCCAGGTTCTTTAAGATTCTCATTCAGCCCCGTGCGGCGGCCACTGCATTGGCGAGGCCCTTCATGGATGTGAAGTGATAGTCGGGCTCGGTGAATTTGGCCGGCTCGATGGTGCCGCCATAACCTTTCTGTCCGTGGCGGCGCTCAATCCAACAATTGCTCATCCCCAGCTCCCGCGAAATCCCAATGTCGTGGTACTGGCTTTGGGCGACATGCAGGATCTCGTCCTTTGAATTTCCTTCGGCGGCTACGAAGTCGAAAACCTTCTCGAAGAAGATGGGGTCCGGCTTTTCTGTGCCGGTTTCGTCGGCGGTGAAGGCGGCATAGAACGGGCTTCCCAGTTCCTTCGCGAAGTAATCGAAGGCCCAACGACGTGCATTGGTCATCGCCACCAGACGGTAGTCTCTGCCAAGCCGGGCCAGCGCTTCGGCGCTGTCGTCAAAGGCATTCCAGCGTTTTGCGGAATCGCGCAGCCGCTCGCCAAACTTCCGCTCAACTGGCAGGCCGAGATTTGGCGCGATCGCCAGATAGACGCGAATGAGATCATCCGGGAAGAGGTCGGCATCCCTGGAGTAGCGCGCCGTGCGGTAAAGGCTCAGCGCCTCCTCGGCGTCGATCACGACGCCCGCCTCAGCGGCGATGCCGGCCAGGCACTCCGTAAGGCCACCCTCGAAATCGATCAGCGTGCCGACGACATCGAAGGTAAGATACTTGAAGTCTTGAAGGCTCTTGGGCATTGCAACTCCCAGTTCTCGGCCTCCCGAGGGAACGCCGGCTTCGTGAAGAAGAATATTCTGTTCCCTGGCGAGGTGATTTTCTCGCTCTTGTGGAAAAGCCGGGATTTCTGGGATCCGGCCCTTTTCTTGAATTGAGTTTGGCAGCTGTCCCAAACCAGAGTCTCCGAAAAGAGGCCGTGGCGCGGCACAAAATACCGAAGATGACGGTTCCGCGATATTGCGGCTCGGGTTTCTCAGGCCACAGGGGCCCGCCGGACATCGGTGTCGGCGAGCGTCTCGTCCAGCGTCCTGCGTGTACGCTCCACGATCGCGTCGATGTCCGACTCCGTGCAACAGAGCGGTGGGGCGTAGCCGAGCACGCCATTGGCGAAGGCGCGGATGACGAGACCGTTGCTCCAGGCGCGGTCGAAGATGCGGCGCGCCGGTTCTGCAGCGGCCGGAAGGGGAGTCTTGCGCTCCTTGTCGACGACGAGCTCGATGGCAGCCAACATGCCCCGGCCGCGGACGTCGCCCACGAGCGGATGGTCCTTCAGGCTCTCGAGCCCGGCCATCAGCCGCGCTCCGGCTTTCCGGCCGTTTTCCAGCAGTCCGGCCTCATAGAGCCGCAGGACCTCCAGCCCGACGGCAGCGCTGACGGGATGGGCCGAATAGGTATAGCCATGGCCGACAGCAGAGGCGCCGGCGCCATCGGCAATTGTCTGGTAGACGTGTTCGGACATGAAGAGGGCACCCATCGGCACATAGCCGGAGGTGAGGCCCTTTGCGACCGTCAGGAGGTCCGGCACGATGTCGTCCTCCGAACAGGCAAATAGCGGACCTGTGCGCCCGAAGCCGGTGATGACCTCGTCGGCGACAAAGAGGATATCGAGCTCGCGGCAAACGGCGCGCATCGCTTTCATCCAGCCCCTGGGCGGCACGAGTACGCCGCCCGATCCCTGGATCGGTTCCGCATAGAATGCCGCAACGCGATCGGCGCCACCCAGTTCTTCGATCTTCTCATTCAATGCGGCAATGGAAGCAGCTATGATGGCCTCGGGGTCGGTGCCGACCGGGTTGCGGTAGGCATAGTGGGACGGAATCTTGTGCTGCCAATCAAAAGGCAAGCCGAAACCAGCGTGAAAGGCGGGTAGAGCAGTAAGACCGGCTCCCACCGTCGAGGAACCGTGATAGCCTTGTTCGATGGAGATGAACTGGTCTTTCCCGGGTCGTCCGCGCGCATTCCAATAGTAGCGGATGAAGCGGATCGTGCTGTCGACGGCATCCGAGCCGCCGAGCGTGAAATAAACGTGGTTGAGGTCCCCTGGCGCGCGATCGGCGAGTTCCGAGGCTAACCTGATGGCCGGCTCCGAGCCGAGGCCGAAATAGGCGGTTGCATAAGGAAGCTCCCGCATTTGCTTTGCCGCCGCCTCGACGATGCTGTCATGCCCGTAGCCAGCATTGACGCACCACAGGCCGGCAAAACCATCGATCAATTGTTTGCCGTTCGCATCGGTGACTGTTGCACCGCAAGCCGATGTCAGGACCCGCACGCCCAGATTTTCGTGGCTGCGATAGGAAGCGACCGGATGGATCAAATGCGCGCGGTCGAGTTCGATCAGGGAATTGCTAAACATGAAGGTCTCCGGATCAGCCGAACGCCTGATTGGCGAGGGCAAAGGTGGCCGCAGCACGATCTGCGGCGCGGTGGATCTGCGGCTTGGCCATGGCAATGCCGCCCCCGACGTGCGCGAGGCCTTGTTCGGCGAGCCATGGCGAAAGATTGCTGTCGTCGGTGGTGTCGACCCTGAGGAATCGGCTGGGACGCTTAGCAATGAAATGTCTGACGAGTGCTTTGGCATCGGTGAGATCGGCGGCGACGACGGGGCCGATTACTTCACCGCGACCGAAGGAGCGCAGAGCTGCAAACCCTGAAATGCGGCCGTCACGGCGGGTGACGGCGAACTCGCCGACCTTGGCGAGATAGGCCATCAGCCCTTCGCGATCGGCGCCGAAAGAAACCCGGTCGAGTTCGGTGAGTGCATGAAGATCGCCGACGGTCGCGTCCTCGGTTTCCGTTGGCGCGGCGATCTCGCCGACCACCCCCTGGTGCTGTAAGACCGTGCCGATCTCGCAAAAGCCAAGCTTCTTATAGAGGGGAAGGCCTTCGGCCGTCGCCACGAGCCTCAGCGGTCGGTCTGCCGCGATCTGACATGCGGCATCCATGAGCCTGCGGCCTAGACCGCGACCGCGCATCGTCTCGTCGACAATAACCATGTTGATTGTCGCACATTCTGTCTTGTATGGCGTCATGAGTACGGTACCAACGACCCGCCCGCCCTCGACCGCGACGACCCCTTCGCTGAGCGCCAGCGCCATCTGCCAGTCTTCCGACCGGTGCGGCCAGCCAGCCTGCCGAGAGAGGTCGATGGCAGCGCCCAGGTGTTCGGGACCGAACGTCACAAGATCGATCTGACTTGTTTGCATTGGAATGTCCTTCATTTCTGCTCGCAAGTGTGAGGCAGTATCGGCCGGAAGATTGTCTGAAGGACGCGGCCCGGACGATATCTTATGGCTTTGCAGCCGCATGCCGCCGCATCTTATGCTGGCAACGAACGCGCGCGCTAGAAACGCTGTCGTGGGCGAGAGGAAACCGCACCAAGACGCACAACCTTCTGCCAAAGCCGGCTTTGGATACGAAACAATCTGCTTTGATCGTTCGGATTTCAGTCGAGCGGGTGGGTGAACCTCGGCCTATGATGGCCACAGATGAAACCGCTACAGCTTAGGACCAGGTCATGACACACTTCCGGCCGAAATACATCACCTTCGACTGCTATGGCACGCTCACCAACTTCCAGATGGCCGAGGCGGCGCGCGATCTTTACGGTGATCAGTTCGACGAGCCGCGCATGGCCGAGTTCATCAAAAACTTTGCCGCCTATCGCCTCGACGAGGTACTGGGCGACTGGAAACCTTATCATGAGGTGGTTCTCAATTCGCTTGAGCGCACCTGCAAGCGCAACGGCATAAAGTTCCATGACGAAGCCGCGCGGGCGGTCTACGAGCGCGTCCCGACCTGGGGCCCGCATCCGGACGTTCCGGCAGGCCTTGCCAAGGTTGCCAAGGAAATCCCGCTGGTCATCCTCTCCAACGCGATGAACTCGCAAATCATGTCGAATGTCGAAAAGCTCGGGGCACCGTTTCATGCAGTCTACACGGCGGAGCAGGCGCAGTCCTACAAGCCGCGCTTCAAGGGCTTCGAATACATGCTTGATATGCTGGGCTGCGGGCCTGAAGACATTCTCCACTGCTCGTCCTCCTTCCGTTACGATCTGATGTCAGCGCATGACCTCGGCATCAAGAACAAGGTCTGGGTCAATCGTGGCCACGAACCGGCGAACCCCTATTACGGCTATGTCGAAATCGCCGATATCTCGGGTTTGCCGGCCGTTGTCGGGCTCTGAGAAAGGCATGGCGATGAAGTTCCAATCCTACTGGCACGATACGGCCCCCGCCTTTGAAGGCGCTATGCAAGATCCTGTCGAAGGACACTACGACGTTGCCATTGTCGGCGGAGGCTTCACCGGTCTTGCCGCGGCGCGCCAACTGGCCAAGGCCGGCGCAAAGGTTGTCGTACTGGAGGCAGAGCGGGTGGGCTGGGGGGCTTCCGGACGCAATGGCGGCCATCTCAACAACGGCCTCGCCCACAGCTTCATTGCCGCCAAGGCCGAACTCGGCAAGGAGCGAGCTATTTCGCTCTACAAGGCACTCGATGCTTCGATCGATACCATCGAGGCAATCGTCGCCGAGGAGGGGATCGATTGCAATTTCCGCCGCGCCGGAAAACTGAAGCTCGCCTCCAAGCCGCAGCATTTCGATGCGATCGCCCGCAATTTCGAGGCAGTTCACGAAGAGGTGGACCCGGATACCGCGCTTCTTAGCGCAGATGATCTGAAAAGCGAGGTCGGCGCGCCCTTCCACGGCGCCATGCTGTCGAAGAAAAGCGCCATGATGCATATGGGGCGCTATGTCGTCGGGCTTGCCAGCGCTGCCGCGCGCCATGGCGCCACCATCTTCGAGAAGGCGGCAGTGACCGCGCACCAAAGTGGCAACGGCCGCCATAGCCTCGCGACCGCACGGGGCACCGTCACCGCAGACCACGTGCTGGTCGCGACAGGCGCCTATACGCCGCCAGTGTTCGGCTATTTCCGGCGTCGGATTGTTTCCGTCGGCAGCTTTCTCATTGCAACGCGTCCACTGACGGACGCAGAAATTGCAGTGACGATGCCGGGCAACCGCACCTGTGTCACCTCGATGAATATCGGCAACTACTTCCGGCTGTCGCCAGACAACCGGCTGATCTTCGGAGGCCGCGCGCGGTTTTCGGCAACGTCCGATCAGCGCTCGGATGCAAAGAGTGGCGACATTCTCCGCAAGAGCCTGCTTGAAATCTTCCCGCAGCTTTCAGGAGTAGAGATCGACTATTGCTGGGGTGGGCTCGTCGACATGACCAAGGACCGCTATCCGCGCGCTGGCTATGTCGATGGTGTCTGGTACGCCATGGGCTATTCCGGCCATGGGGCGCAGCTGTCGACGCATCTCGGCATGATCATGGCCGACGCCATTCTCGGCAACGCCGACCGCAACCCGGTCAAGGGCCTCGACTGGCCGGCCGTTCCTGGCCATTTCGGCAAGCCCTGGTTCCTGCCGCTCGTCGGGCTTTATTACAAGACGCTCGACCGTTTGCAGTAGCAGAAATGGTCAGCAAAAAAGGGCGCCGGGATGATGTCCCGGCGCCCTTTGTCGTCCTGTCGGTCAGGAGAGCCCGCCGATGTGGAAGCTCTTCATTTCCAGATATTCGTCGATGCCGCATTGGGCGCCTTCACGACCGAGGCCGGACTGCTTGACCCCGCCGAAGGGGGCGACCTCGGTGGAAATGGCCCCCGTGTTCAGGCCGAGCATCCCGAATTCGAGCGCCTCGGCGACACGCCAGGAGCGTTTCAGGCTCTCGGTGTAGAAATAGGCCGCAAGGCCGAAAGGCGTGGCGTTGGCGATGCGGATCGCCTCTTCCTCGTTGTCAAAACGGAAAAGCGGGGCAATGGGTCCGAAGGTCTCTTCGCTGGCAAGCTGCATCTCGGTCGTGGCACCGCCGAGCACCATCGGCGTTGCATATTGATCGCCTGGCGGCACGGAACCTGCGGTGGCGAGGATCCTCGCTCCCTTTTCCACCGCATCGTCGACATGACGCTTGATTTTCTCGATCGCGGCCTTGTTGATCATCGGCCCGATATCCGTGCCGGCATCCGTGCCGGCCCCGACCTTCATGGCCGATACGCGTGCGGAAAGTTTGGCGGCAAAGGCCTCGTAGACGCCGGACTGGACGAGAAGGCGGTTGGCACAGACGCAGGTCTGCCCGCCATTGCGGAATTTCGATGCGATTGCGCCTTCCACGGCAAGATCGAGATCGGCGTCGTCGAAGACGATGAAGGGCGCGTTGCCGCCGAGCTCGAGGCTGAGCCGCTTGACGCTGTCGGCCGCGCCGCGCATCAGCAGCGAGCCGACGCGGGTCGAGCCGGTGAAAGAGATCTTGCGGACGGTTTGGTTCGCCATCAGTTCGTCGCCGATCCCGGCCGGCATGCCGGTGACGATATTGATCACGCCCTTCGGGATGCCTGCGCGCGCAGCCAGTACGCCGAGCGCCAGCGCCGAATAGGGGGTCAGGTCCGAGGGCTTGATCACGACCGTGCAGCCTGCGGCGAGCGCCGGCCCGACCTTGCGGGTAATCATCGCATTCGGAAAATTCCACGGCGTGATGATCGCCGACACGCCGACGGGCTCCTTTAGAACGACGATCCGCCGATCCGCCGTCGGCGAGGGAATGGTCGTTCCGCCGATGCGGCGTGCCTCCTCGGAAAACCATTTGATGAACGAGGCGCCGTAGCGGATTTCGCCGCGCGCCTCCGCCAGCGGCTTGCCCTGCTCCCGGGTGAGGATCAGCGCCAGGTCCTCGATATTGTCGAGCATCAGATCGTGCCAGGCTTCCAACAATGCGGCGCGCTCCGCATTGGTCTTTGCGCGCCATGGACCGAAGGCCTTTTCCGCCGCCGCGACCGCCGCCCTGGTATCGGCTCCGTCCATGTCGGGCACCGTGCCCAGCACATGCTGCGTCGCCGGATCGATCACCTCGATCGTGCGCCCGGCTGCGGCCCCACGCCATTCTCCGTCGATGAGCCCTTGCTGGCGAAGCAGGCTGGTATCCCTTAATCCGTTCATTCTATCCTCTTTCATGAAAGCATTCCGTTTCCACAATTCCTGACGCAAAACCGCTGCGCGGTTTTGGATCTAGTCGAGTGCCGAAAGCACCGATGCCGTGATCGCGTCGGTCTTGTCCTTGCCTGGAATTGCGCCGATGCCGCGTGCCGTCGTCGCCTCGATGGCGGCCATCACCTTTGCGGCGGCAACCGTTTCTCCCAAATGCTCCAGCATCATCGCACCCGACCAGATGGCGGCGATCGGATTGGCGATGCCGAGATTGGCAATATCGGGCGCGGAGCCGTGGACGGGCTCGAACATCGATGGAGCCGAGCGATCGGGATTGATATTGGCGGAGGCTGCAAAACCGAGCCCGCCCTGGATGGCGGCGCCGAGGTCGGTCAGGATATCGCCGAACAGGTTGGAGGCGACCACGACGTCGAGGCTTTCCGGCGCCATGACCATGCGGGCAGCCATGGCGTCGATATGGTAGCTCCTTACGTCGACATCGGGATATTCGGCAGAGAGCTTCTGGGTGATCTCGTCCCAGAAGACCATCGAATATTTCTGGGCGTTGGACTTCGTCACCGAGGCAAGCTTGCCGCTGCGTGCACGCGCTTGCTCAAAGCCGAAACGCAGAATGCGCTCAACCCCCTTGCGGGTGAAAATCGAGGTCTCGATCGCTACCTCACTGTCGGTGCCCTGGTGGACGCGGCCACCGGCGCCGGAATATTCACCCTCGGTATTTTCACGAATGCAGAGGATGTCGAAGCTGTCGGACCGCAACGGCCCCTGCACACCCGGCAGCAGCCGGTGCGGGCGGATATTGGCATATTGCACGAAAGCCTTGCGGATCGGCAGCAAAAGCCCGTGCAGCGACACCGAATCCGGCACTTTGCGAGGCCAGCCGACGGCGCCGAGCAGGATGGCATCGAAAGACCTGAGCGTTTCGATGCCATCGGCGGGCATCATGCTGCCGTTCTCCAGATAGTAGTCGCAGGACCAGGGATAGCTGGTTGCATCAAGAGAAAATCCGTTCGCGCGAGCTGCCTTTTCGAGCACGGCCCAGGCTGCTTCCGTCACGTCGCGGCCGATGCCGTCTCCGGGCAGAAGGGCGATCTTGTAGGTTTTCATCGCAGATCCTCACAGGCTGATGAGCACACTCTTGCTCTTGCGGTTGGCGAGATAAGCTTCGCGGCCAAGATCCTTGCCGATGCCTGACTGCTTATAGCCCCCTGTTGGCAGGATATGGTCTCGCGAACGGCTGTAGCGGTTGACCCAGATGGTGCCTGCCTGCAGACGACGGGTGAGCCGGATCGCTCGGGATAGATCGCGGGTGAAGAGCCCGGCGGCAAGCCCGTAGGTCGGATGGTCCGCGAGCGCGAGCGCCTCCTCCTCGTCTGCAAAGGTCTGGAGGGTGAGGACGGGCCCGAAGATTTCCTCCGTGACCGCCGGCGAGAGCTCGTCGCGAACGGCGATCAATGTCGGTTGATAAAAATAGCCCGGCGCATCCATCGGTGCGCCGCCGAACAGACATTCGCCGCCGGCCGAAACAGCCGACTCGACAATGCTGTGGATACGGCTCAACTGGCGCTTCGAGATGATCGGCGAATATTGTGTCGTCTCGTCCCAGGTCGGCGCTGCCGTCACCATCTTCATGCGCGCGACGATCGCTTCGGCCAGAGGGGCCGCAATGGATTCCTCGACGATTAGCCGGGAGCCGGCGACGCAGGCCTGGCCCGCATTGGAAAGTATGCCTTGGGAAATCACCATGGCAGCCTTGTCGAGATCGGCGTCTGCGAAAACCAGTTGCGGGCTCTTTCCGCCGAGTTCCAGCGTCATCGGCTTGACGCCCGTGCGGGCGATATTGGCCATGATCGCAGAACCGGCTACGGTCGAGCCAGTGAAGCTAACCTTGGCGATCTCCGGATGGCCGGTAATGGCATTGCCCGTGACCTGGCCGTCGCCAAGAACGATGTTGATGAGACCCGCCGGCAGGCCGGCCCGGATTGCCAGTTCGGCGAGATAGATGGTTGAAAAGGGTGTCAGTTCGGACGGCTTCAAAACCACTGCATTGCCGGCGGCAAGCGCCGGACCAAGCTTCCAGCCAGCCATGGAAACAGGAAAATTCCAGGGCGTGATGGCGCCGACCACGCCGTAAGGTTCCGTCATGATCATGCCGAGGCTGCTGTCGTCCGTCGGCACGAGATCGCTTCCCTCCTTGTCGGCGAATTCGGCGAAGAAACGGATCTGCTCTGCGGTGACCGCAATGTCGCCGGCAACAAGCTGGCCGACGGGGCGTGTTGAGGAAAGCGCTTCGAGTTTCGCAAGCGTTTCGGCCTCGCCCTCGATGAGGTCCGCCCAGCGCTGCAGCGTGACGGTGCGCTCACGTGGGCGTACGCCGCCCCAGTTGCTCACCTTCAAGGCCTGTTTGGCGGTCTGGACGGCGCGATCAACCATGTTCTCATCAGCGACCGGGCAGCCGCCATAGGCTTTGGCATCGGATGGGCGATGCATGTCGAGCACGCCGTCAGCCGGTACCAGCCGGTCGCCGATGAAGTGTCCGACGGGCAGGGGGAGTCTGTCCGGATCAAAGCTAAGTGTCATTGCGCGTCCTCTGCCTGGGCCTAAAGGCGAGGTTAGCGCGGCGACAAAAGCAGCATGCATCGACAGGCGATGCCGGGACGGCGGAAAATTACGTTTTCAGCGACGCCACAGTCAATTCTTTGGCGCTCGTGCAGAGGCTAGATTTGCGAAGCATCGGCGAAGGCTTGCCTGAGGCATTCGGAGAACGGTGCAACGAAGCGTGATTGCGGCCGGGCCTCATTGATCGTCAGCGACACTGGTGTCGAGATCGCTGGACGGAACGGGCGAAAGACAATCCCCTCGACTGGGCTCCATAGCGCAAGTCCATCGACGAGGGCAATGCCGAGCCCCTGACGGACCAGGGGCAGGGCGCCAACCGAGGAAGCGATCTGGATCGAGACCTCGCGCACTTGTCCTGCCGCCGCGAAGACGTCGTCGAGAGCTGCGCCGAACTCCGCGTGGGAGCCGTAGGAGATGATGGACCGCCCAGCAAGCGCGGCCGGCGTGATCGTCGCTTCCGCGGTCAGTGGATCACTTGCCGGCAGGATCGCCACGATCTTGGCGGAATAGAGGGTTTCCACCCGTACTGTCGGTGCTAGGATCGGTGATAGAGTAACGCCCACGTCAACGTCACCGAGCGATAGTGCCTCGGCGATCTCACGCTTCGGCAGCGTATGAAGATGAATTTTCACCTCGGGATGGTGGTTGCGGAAAGCGGTGAGTGCCACCGGTAGGACCGAATAGGCAAGCGGCAGGCTGGCACCGATACGGATGAGCCCAATCTTGCTCGCGCCGACGTCGCGGGCAAGGGATGAAAGCGCCTCCATTTGCCGAAAGACGCGGTCGGCGTCGCCATAAAGAATATGCGCCTCTGTCGTCGGCGCGAGCCGGCCGCCGATCCTTTCGAACAGGGGATAGCCAAGCTGATCTTCGAGATAGGCGAGCAGCTTGCTGACTGCCGGCTGCGAGACGCCGAGCGAATTGGCGGCGGCGGTGATGGTGCCGTCGCGCATGATCGCACGGAAGACTTCCAGCTGGCGGATGTTCATGAGACGGCGGCTCCGGCAGTTTCGTTCTCAGCTGAGAGCGTAGCGGATTCGCATCGTCTCAAACAGCATCCGCATCTCCTCCGCAACAGGGGGGCGATCGTCTGAGGCTTTCTCGACCGCCTCGAATATCCGATGCTTGAGGAAATACCGCCAGCCGACCGGCTGAGAAGCGAGGAAGGCGGTCAGGAGATCATAGCGCTCGAGATTCCAGGTCGCTTCGAAGGCCCGCCGTTCAACGCCATGGGTGATGACTTCCGGCACTGGAGGCCGCCCGTGGCCTGAACGGATGGCTGCGGTCGCTTCCTCGTCGACCCTGCCAACGCGAATGACGACTCCGTAGTCCCGCTCGGCGCTTGCAACGCTGACGGCGCCGCAACGCACATCTTTCAAGACCTTGTCCGTCGGCCGCGACAGGGGGTCGCCATAGCCACCGGCGCCGGGGCCAACGATGCGGATCACGTCGCCGGGACCGCAGTGGACGACATCAGTATTGCCGAGCGAGTCCTCGTCGGACCGGCCCGGATTGCGAAGGAACCGGGAAATGCTGCCGGGATGTGCGCCGTTCACGCCCCAGGCCGGCATGATCGAGCGATTGCGGTTGCGGGCGGTAATGATGGTTTCCGGCGCCGAGATCTCAAACTCCATGACGGCCGACAGACCGCCGCGATGCCGCCCGGGCGCGCCCGTATCGCGCTCCAGGCCGTACCGCAGGAAGCGGATCGGCACCTCTGCCTCGCTGATCTCGATCGGCGTATTGCGCAGAAAACCCGTGGCACCACCTGCGCCGTCGCTGCCGTCACCGGCAGGCGTGCCGCCGCCGCCTCCGCCGACCGGCCCGATCGAGGCCATGACCGGGCGCCCGGCCCGACTTGTCGTCTTGATGTTCACGATGGCGTTGCCGCCTGGGGATGCGGCGGGCATCAGGTTGGGCAAAGCCTGCACGAAGGCGCCAACGGTGACGATCTGGGTCATGGCGCAGGTGAGCGAGCGCATGCCGACGGCTGCGGGCCGGCCGCAGTTGACGACCGAGCCCTCGGGCAGGATCGCACGCGCAGGCCTCAATGTGCCGGCGTTGAGGAGCAGGCTGGTGTCCAGCGTGTAAAGCACATAGGTCAGCCCGACCATCACCAGCGGATGGCGGTCCCGTCCGCCGGTCGGCATGTTGAGTGAGGAGCCGAGTTGCGGGTCCGACCCGGTATAGTCGAGTACGACCTCGTCGCCTCGGATCTTGAGGGTGAGCGCAATTCTGCAGGGCTTGCCGCCGACGGAATCCTCGTCAGCATAGTCGGCGAAGAAATAATCGCCGTCTGGCACGCGCGCGAGGATACTGCGCGTTTGAGCCTCGGCATAGTCGAGAATCTGCGCGACACCCTCGAGGAAGGTCTGGTAGCCGAAGCGACTTATGATCTCCCGGATCTTGCGCTCGCCGACATTGACAGAAGCGATTTGCGCATGAAGATCGCCAAGGTTCTGTTCCGGCAAACGGACATTGACGCGGATCACGTCGAGGACGAAGCGGTTGATCTCGCCCTTCGAGACAAGCTTCGTCGGCGGGAGGCGCAGGCCCTCCTGCTCGATCTCGCTCAAGGACCTGGAGAGCGAGGCCGGTACAGCGCCGCCGACATCGGTGTTGTGAATGTGGCCGACGACGAAGCAGGCAATCTCCCCCTCGAAGAAGACCGGTTTCCAGATGTGGATGTCGGGCGAATGGGTGGCGACGAAGCCTGAATAGGGATCATTCGTTATGCAGATGTCGCCCTCCTCATAGTCTTTAAAGGCCTCGAGCAGCGGGGCATAGTCGATGCCGCTGTACCAAGGGGCGCCGAACTGACGGGGGTTGGCGAAGGCGAGCCCCTCGCGCGTGACGATCTGGCAGGAGAAATCCTCTGTCTCCTTGACGAAGGCGGAATGGGCGGTGCGCATCAGCGTGAAGGCCATCGCGTCGGCGGCTGCCGAGCAGAAGTTTGCGAGCACCTTCAGGTTGCGGCGGTCGATGGCCATAATCAGAGCTCCGTCCTCGTGATAACAAGATTGCCGAAGCGGTCGACGAGGACCTCGAAGGCAGGCGGCACGATGGTGGCGGTGTCGTCCTGGGCGACGATCGCCGGGCCGCGGAAGCGATGGCCTGCGGCCAGGTCGGCGCGGTGATAGACGCCGGTCACCCAACTGCGGCCCGAAAACCAGCCCTCGACGTGAAGGCGCGGCGCGGCTGGAGCTTCGGCGACAGCAATGGGATTGAGTGGCGGCTTCGGCGTGGCGCCGGCAATGACGAGACGCAGGCTGACCATCTGAACGTCGGCGTTCTCGTCGCGGTGGCCGTAGAGCCGATCGTGCTCCTGGTGGAACGCGGCTCGTATCGCAGCGGCATCGCCGTGGCGAAGCCAGGCAGGCTGGATCGGCGTTTCGATCTCGAAGGACTGACCGAGGTAACGCATCTCCGCAGAGAGACGAATGCTGCCGCGGCCGCTGTAGCGCTGCGTCTCGAGCCAGGCGCGCGCCTCTATTTCAAGTGACTCGAGGGTTGCACAAAGGTCGGCCAGCGCCCCGCCCGTCACCTCGCAATAGACCGTGCGGACGAAGTCGTTCTTGAGATCGGCTATGAGCCCGCCATAGGCGGACACGACACCGGGGGTCGGTGGCACCACGACGCCCCGCATGTCGAGCTCCCTGGCGAGAAAGCAGGCGAGCATCGCGCCGGCACCACCGAAGGCGAAAAGGTGGAACTCGCGCGGGTCGATGGCAAAGCGCGAGACGAGCGCGCTCACCTCCGCATACATGCCGGACACCGAGATATCGACAATATTGCCGGCAAGTTCCTCGACGCTGGTGTCGAGCTTTTCGGCGAGCGGGGCAAGAGCCGCTCGCGATGCGGCGTGATCGACATTCACGGCACCATAGCCGAGCGGCATATGGCCTATGAGATTGGCGGCCGCCATCGCGTCCGTGATCGTCGGCTTTGTCCCGCCCCGCCCGTAGCAGGCGGGACCAGGAGTTGAGCCGGCGCTCTGAGGCCCGACATGGAGAAGCCCAAGCCGATCAATCCAGGCGACCGAACCGCCGCCCTGGCCGACCGAGCTTACCGATACTGACGGGACATGGATCTGGAAATCACCGATCAGTTCGCCTGTGCCGTACTGCGCCTCGCCATCGATGATGACGGCGACGTCGGCGCTGGTGCCGCCGATGTCGAGGCTCATGATACGGTCGAAGCCGCTCGCCTTGGCCAGATAGCCGGCGCCGATGACGCCCGAGGCAGTGCCGGACAGGATCATCTGGACGCATTGTGAGCGAGCCTGATCGATGCCCATGACGCCGCCGTTGGTCTTGGTGATCAGCAGTGGGCAGGTCACGCCGCGCTCGCGCAGTACCTTTTCGAAGCGGTCGAGATAATTGGCGACACGCGGCTGGACGTAGCCGCTGATCACGGCCGTGATGGTACGTTCATATTCGCGGATGATCGGCCAAGTGGCAGCCGAGGATATGACCGGCAGCCCCGGTGCGAGCCGCTCGATGATCGACTTTACTGCATGCTCGTTGGCGGCATTGCGGTAGGAATGCAGAAAGGCGAGTACGATCCCCTTGCAGCCGGCTTCGATCGCCGCCTGGACAGCGCAGGCCACGTCCTTCTCATCGGGCGTCTTCAGAACCTCGCCGCTCGCCAGGATACGCTCGTCGATACCGAACACCCGGTCGCGGCTGATCAGCGGTTCCGGACGCACTGAATAGAGATTGTGGATCTCGGGGATCTTGAGACGCGCGACCTGCAGCACGTCTTCGAAATTTTTCGTGGTGAAAAGGGCAATGTCATCGCCGTTGCGCTCGATGACGGTATTTACGCCGACGGTCGTTCCATGCGTAAAATAGGAGACTTCGCTCGGCTCGATTCCGTCGCGCTTGGAGAGCATATCGAGAGCAGAGAGAATCTCCTCGCCAGGCGCATCCGGCCGCGAAAAGACCTTCAGTGTAGCGATGTTTTCGGTGCCTGTGTCGAACACGGCAAAGTCCGTAAAGGACCCGCCGACGTCGACGCCAATGCGATAGGTCATGGCGCGTCTCCTGTGTGGTCAATGAGAGGATGCGCGCAAGCAGCAGGCGAAACCACGAAAGACATGAATGGAATCCATAACCCGCGGTTATGGCCTGTGTGCCTCCGACTCGTCGGGCTTTGGAACGGTCATATAGTATTCGGGATGCGGAGCCCGTCGGTAGCCGGCCTTCTCGTAGACGGCGTGCGCGTCCCTCGTCGCGAGCATCCAACTGGTGACGTCGACGAGTTCCGGATGATTACGGATCTCGTCGGCAAGCCAGGATGCAAGCCCCTGGCCGCGATGGGCCGGCAGCGTGAAGACATCGCGCAGATAGGCGAAGATGGCATAGTCGGTGACCACACGGCCGAAGCCGGCGAGCGTGCCATCTTCGGCATAGATGCCGATGGGGAGTGAATGGTCCAAGGCTCGCTGGAGCTGCTCGAGCGTCATGCCGCGCGCCCAGTAGGAATCGCCTGCCAGGAAGCGGTGGACTGTTGCCGGATCGAGGCGAGCGCGATCGGTGCTGAGCAGGTAGCCGTTCCGGTAGGCCTCGAAGACGATCGGGTCGCGCGGCATTGGCATTACATCACGGTCACATAGATCTTGCGCACGGTCTCGATCGTCTTCCAGACGCCGACAAATCCCGGCTTCATGACGAAGCTGTCGCCGGCCTTGTAGACGACCGGCGCGCCGCCTTCCGGGGTGAGTTCGACGACGCCGGAAAGAATCTGGCAGAATTCGAAAGTCTCGCCTTTGATCGAGCGCGTCTCGCCCGGGGTCGCTTCCCACACGCCCGTGTGGATCATCTCCCCGCGGGCGACGTCCTGCGCCCAGGTCTTGAAGGACGGATCCCCGGAAATCAGGCGGTCCGGGAGGGGAACGGACTCGCGCGGCGCAAAGGATGGATTGGTATCGATCGTCTTCAAGAGGGACATGGGCTTCCTTTCCGGTGGGTTGACAAATTAGTAGCCGCGGTGGCGATCGACCAGCCCGACCGGATCGTGGCCAGCGCGGAAGCGCTTGATGTTTTCGATCACCGCCGCAGCGGCGGTTGCAGGTTGGGTGACGCTCGCGATATGCGGCGTCAGCAGGATTTTCGGATGGATCCAGAGGGGATGGTCCGCCGGCAGCGGTTCCGGATCGGTGACGTCGATCACCGCACCGGTGAGATGCCCGCTGTCAAGCGCGGCAAGGAGGGCTTGATGGTCGAGCTGCGGGCCGCGGCCGACATGGACGAGCGCGGCACCGGCCGGGAGTTGTGCAAAGAGCTTTGCGCTCAGGAGGCCGCGTGTCTCATCTGTCAGCGGCAATAGGCAGACGAGAATGTCGGTTGCGCGCAATAGCGTGTCCAGTCCGTCCCGGCCGCTCAGGCACCTGACACCGCCGATCTCGCGCGGGCTGCGGCTCCAGCCGGACAACGGGAATCCGAAGGGCTTCAATCGTTCGAGCACCGACGTGCCGAGCATGCCGAGGCCGAGCACGCCGATGCGGCGTTCTGAAGCCTGGACCGGCGCGATCGCCTGCCAGGACCGCAGTCGCTGCTGGTTCAGATAGGCCGGCAGGTTGCGATGCAGTGCGAGGACGGCGAGTATCACATATTCCTGCATCATCCGGACGATGCCGTCCTCGACCATACGTACCACCTTTACATGCGCCGGAACGGCATCGATGCGGAACTGGTCGACGCCGGCGCCGATGGAAAAGAGTATTTCGAGATTGCGATAGCGCGCGAGATTTTCCGGCACCGTCCAGGTGATCAGGTACCGCACCGCTTCCGGATCAACTGTCGCCGGGTCCAGCGAAACGGGAATGTCGGGCAGTTCGCGCGCGAACGCTTCGGCGAAAATTGCGCCGCGCTTGGCATCGGAGTTGAAGAGGAAGGCCATGGCGAACTCCTACTTGATCGTCAGGCGATGCAGCGGGCGCCGAGCGCCTCGATCACCGCCAGGCATGCGAAGAGTTCGTCTGCGCAGATGAATTCGTCCGGCCTATGGGCGCGTCCGATGTCGCCAGGCCCACAGATGATCGCATCGATCCCCGCCTGCTGGAAAAGCCCGGCTTCTGTACCATAGCTGACGGCGGCGAGCGGCTTGCTCCCGGTCAGTTCCTCAAATAGCGTTGCAAGTGGCGCATCGGCGGCAAGCGAAAGCGCCGGATAGGCGCTGAGTTCCTGCCATTCGACCTTGAAGCCCTGTTCCGACAGCGCCTCGGCCGTCACCCGGATGGGTGCGAGCAGTGCGACGGGATCAACGCCGGAAATTGCGCGTGCCTCGAACTCGGCCTCGCACCAATCCGGAATGATGTTGACCGCCTGTCCACCCCTCAGCGTGCCAACCTGGAGAGAGGAGTAGGGCGGCTCGAACACGGGCTCGAAGGGACCGCGGGCAAGCCGCTCGGCTTGCGTCACCGCTTGGGCGAGCACGCCGGCGACGGCATGAATCGCATTCAACCCCTGGTCGGGACGTGAGGAATGACCGGAACGACCGTTGACCGTCAGCCGGGCGGCCGCCTTGCCCTTGTGGGCGCGGATCGCGCGCATGCCGCTCGGCTCGCCGATGACGGCGCCGAGCGGGGTTTTACAGAGCTCCGGCAGGCGCGCGATCATGTGCGGTACCCCTCGGCAGCCCGCCTCTTCATCATAGGAGAAAGCGTAGTGGATCGGCCGCCGGAGCGGTGCCTGCGCAAGGCTAGGGGCAGCAGCAAGACAAGCGGCAAGAAAACCCTTCATGTCTGTCGCGCCGCGACCATATAGGCGGCCCGCTTCAGCGCGCAGCCGGAAGGGATCGCTCGTCCAGCCACTCTCGGAAGCCGGGACCACGTCCATATGGCCCGAAAGGATATAGCCCGGCACTTCCCTCGGGCCGATGGTGGCGAAGAGGTTCGATCGGTCACCCTCCGGGCCAGGAAGGATGGTGACGTTGATGCCGTAGCTTCGCAGATAATCGCGGATCCAGGCAACGATCCCGGCATTGGGCGTACCGACGACGGAGGGGAAGCCAACAAGCGTTTCAAGGATTTCGATTGCCTGCATTGTTGTGGTCCTCACAGCATACCCGGCTTGCCGAGATCGGTGCCGTCGATCATGCGTTCGTAGCGATAGGGTGTCGGATCGACGCAAGGCGTGTCGCCTCGAATGAGGTCGGCTGCAAGGCGCCCGGCCGCGGGACCGATGCCGAAGCCGTGACCGCTGAAGCCGGAGGCGATGAAAAGGCCGGGCTGCGCCTTGACCGGGGCGATAACCGGAATCGCGTCCGGGGTCGAATCGACCATGCCGCCCCATGCCTGCGCGACCTTGAGGCCGGTGAGTTGCGGATAGATGTTCTGCAATCTTTCGAGCCCCCTTTCGATCAGGTGCCGGTCGGGTGCCGGATCCAGCACACGGATGCGTTCGAAGGGCGAGACACTGTCGGACTTCCAGCGGCGAAGCGCCTCCGGCCCTTCGAAAAATTGGCGTCCGATGGCAAAAGTCAGTCCCTTGCGGCGCGCCTGGAACGTCGGCCAGAAGGCCCTCGACTGCATCAGCCCCCAAGGTGTGATCTGCAACTCCCCCTGGCCGCTCAGGCCCACCGTGTAACCGCCGTCCAGGCGACGGCGCAACGCGACATTTTGCATCGAAATGCCGCCTTCGGTCACCGCAGCAGCCGGTTCGGTGTAAAAACACGTGGACTTCACTGAGGCCTGCAGAAAGCGGACGCCCTGGTGGCGCAGCAACATGCCGCTCCAGGCGCCTCCAGCGACGAGGACGGCTGCGCAGCGGATCGGGCCTTGTTCCGTCACCACGCCGGCTATGCAGCCGGCCTCGGTCTCGAGTGCGCGCACCGCGCAGTTCTGGACGATCATGGCACCGACGCGCTGGGCGGCGCGGGCAAGCGCGGGAACCGCAAGTTGGGGCTCGGCGCGGCCGTCGGTGGGGGAATGCACGCCGCCGAGCCAGTTGCGACTGTTTCCAGGCAAGAGGGCAGCCGTCTCCGCACTCGTCAGCAGGCGCGTATCGACGTCGAAAACACGAGCAATCTGGCCCCATTTCTCCCAACTTGCGATATCTGCTGGGTTGCCAGAAGCGTAAACGAGACCCGTGCGGCGAAAGCCGGTTTCTTCGCCGAGTTCAGCATTCAGTCCCGCCCAGATACGCATCGCGAGCTGGGCGAGCGGCAGTTCGCGCGGATCGCGGTTCTGCTGGCGACACCATCCCCAATTGCGGCTCGATTGCTCGCCCGAAACCAGGCCTTTCTCGATGATGGCGACAGACGTTCCTCGGCGCGCCAGTTCATAGCCGGCTGCCACGCCGGCCATGCCGCCACCAATGACGACGACGTCGGCACGGGATGGAATTCTGGAAGAACTGGAAACGGAGCTAACCGGAGGCGACATCTCTAATCTCTTAACTTCTCACGGCGGTGTCGCCGGCTTGAGCCTGTTTCGTTGAGTCTAGACATCAACCCAGGCGTTACATGCCGAAATCGCGGTCGATTTGGTCGATTGTTGTGTTTGCAGTAGCCGCACAAGCAATTTCTATCGATTGTTTTCGCATATCTTTAAGTCGACCTGCCGATGCGAGATATCGCGTTCGGCGTGAAGATCGGTGTTCGGGAGAAACGCACGTGGTCCCAAGGGAATCGAGAGTTGTCGATAGTTTCGATATGCGCATTGCCGATCTCAACACCACAGATCTCGATCAGCTGCATGCACTATCGATTTCTGTCGGATGGCCGCACCGCGCCGAAGACTGGCAGTTCCTGCGGGACGTCGGCGAGGGCATCGTTGCGATGGACGAAATCGGCCGCATAATGGGCTCTGCGATGTGGTTTCCCTATGATGAGCATTTTGCCACGATCGGTATGGTGATTACCTCTCCGCGCCTGCAATCCAACGGTGCGGGGCAATGGCTGATGGGCAATGTGTTGGATCGGGTTGCAGGACGGGACCTTGGACTCAACGCCACGCGAGCGGCGCGGCGTCTGTACCTCTCCCTGAACTTCACCCGAGAGGCGACCGTCTACCAGTGCAATGGTGAAGCCATCGCTCCGCCGGAACTCGATCCACCCGCCGGCGCCGTGCCGCGGGTGTTGGAGCCCAGGGATCTGAATGCCATCGGCGAATTGGACAAGGCCGCCTTCGGTGCGGATCGCAGGATATTGCTGGCCCGACTGCTGACATGCTCTAAGGGCATCGGGCTGATACGCGGCGGCAAGATGGAAGCCTTTTCGCTTTGTCGGCCGTTTGGGCGTGGCCACGTAATCGGCCCGGTGGTGGCCGCCAACGACGAGGATGCAATCGCCGTGGTTCATCCGCACGCCGTCCGACATGCAGCCTCCTTCCTGCGGCTCGATACCCGCGAGAAGGATGGCAGATTTTCCGATTTTCTGTCGCGCTGCGGTCTCCCAGTTTACGACACCGTGACAACTATGTCGCTGGGGCGGCGTTGGCTGAAAGTACGTGAAGGTGACGCGCCACGCCAACCAAGAACCTATGCGCTCGCCAGCCACACACTCGGCTGATTCAATCCAATCTGGGCAATCCAGCTTGCTCAGGCCGATCTGTCGGCTGCGGCAGGTCAAAAGCGGCGTAATCCGCCTCGGCGAAGACGATGTCTTAACGCCGTCGCGTGCGGCAATCGCCCGCCGCGTCGCCTTCGTCGAGTAGCAGTCGACGACTGATACGCAGCTCACCGTGCGCGATGTTGTCCGCCTCGGCCGCACGGACGGATGGCGTCGCTTGTGCCGACATAACGGATCATGCCGATCGCCAGCGTCATTCCCGTTCGACAGTGCTGGTGAAGCCCCCACGGCCTCTCTTTTGGCTGGTCTGGCGCCGGTCCGTCCTTGGCCTGCAACGGCTTCTCCGACCTTCTTCCCCTGCGGCTTCGCCACATTCCTCGCTGGCCAACAAGCTCGGCTGCCGCCGTCCTCCGCTCGCGCTACGGCCCATGGGGTGCAGTCATCCGGTCCGTCGCCTAACGACCGCTATCGAGACCGCATGGGGCGGCTTCGACGAACAGTCAGGAGATAAGACAGTGGCTCAGATCGGTACTTTCACCCGCGATGAAAACGGCACCTACACCGGTGCGATCAAGACCCTCGCATTCAACATCAAGGCCAGTATCAAGCCCTGCGACCGAGATAACGACAAGGCCCCCGACTTCCGTGTCACCGCAGGTGGCGTCGAACTCGGCGCAGGCTGGAGCCGGATAGCTCGGGAAACCGGCGCTGAATATCTTTCGCTCAAGCTCGACGATCCGTCCTTCACGGCTCCGGTCTACGCCTCATTGGTCCAGGGCGAGAAGGGCGAACACAAGCTCATCTGGTCACGATGATCGCCCAGGGGCGCCCCGCATCTGGCGGGGCGCCAACTGTCAAGACGAGCCACTCAGCGGTGCCAAACGCAAATTGACGATTGGATCCTCACGCGAGGCCGCTCGATCGTCGTCCTCTTTCAGATAAAGATCGATCATTGCTCTCATCACCTATGCCATGAGGGTCGTTTTCGTCAGTCGCCCTCCAGTTCGTGAGATTATAGTCCTCCTGGCACTCTTCCGGTCTCGCGCCTGAAGACCAATCGTCAAGCCAGTCACTGTGGATCGAACTTCCACTTGAATTCAGGATCACGGTAGTAGTGCAACTTGCGGCCGATGATCGGGTGCTGCCCTGCCAGGAATAGCAGCACGGCATCTCTCGGCAGATTGCGAACCTCGTCTGGGGTTAGCAGCGGTCGCGCAACGTGCTGCTCACTGAACGAAAGTCCGGATTTTTCGACATCGGGAGCGCGACCCATCGTCTGGAAGACCACGGTCTCCTGTCCGAGCAGATCTGAGACGAGGCGGGCGCTGTCGTTGTCGTTGACGCCGAACACCTGCAGGACGCCAGCGTTCGACAGGAAGGTGCCGGCGCGCTGCCCATACGTGGCGCGAAGCTGATGGATGTCCTGAAGGATCGGCCAGAGCTGGACGCCGTAGCCAGCCATTAGCCCCATCGCGCGCTCGACAGCGGGGAGATGGCCGAGGGAGGCAAACTCGTCGAGTATGTACAGCACCGGAAGGCCAGGCTTGTCCATCGTTCGGGCCATATCGAGCAGGCCCTGGGTGACGAGCAGACGAAGCCACCGCGAATAAGTGGAAAGCCGATCAGGTGGCAAGACCAGAAAGACCGTCCCATTGTCTTTCTTGAGATCGGCGAAGCAGAAGTCAGAGCGGCCGAGCACCCTGGTCATGCGAGGGCTGTCGAGGAAATGGGTATGGCGCTGCGCGGCCGAGAGAACGCCCGCTGCCTCGCGGTCGGACTTGCCGAGGTGGCGATTGGCGGCGCGAGCAATCAGGCCTTCGGCCTCGCTGATCTCCTGCATGCGCCGAAGGAGCGCCGCGAAGTCCTCTGGCGGCTGCGTCAGATATGCGCGCAGCGTCGGTAGATTGCGCTGGCTACTGGTCTTCCGCATGACGATCATCAGCAGGATGCCGGCGATCAGGGCCTTGGCTTCCTCGTTCCAATGCGCCTCTCCGGCCATCCCCGGTTCGTCATAAACGAGCGCCTCCGCCAGTGTGCTTGCATCCTCCGCGACGTCCAGACTTTCGGAATCGACGCCATCCAACGGATTGAATGCCGCTGTCGGTTCCGACGTCACTCCAAAGGGATCGAGGACATGCACGGGACCGAAAGCGCGGCGGGCGCGGCGGGCGATTTTTGCGTTCTCGCCCTTGGGGTCGATGCAAATCACCGATCGATCAGCGGTCAGCAGATTGGGAATGATCGTGCCGACGCCCTTGCCGGTGCGGGTCGGAGCGATCGTGAGCAAATGGGACTGGCCGCCATAGTGGATGAGCTTGCCGGATTTTGGATCGCGGCCAATCAGCAGGCCTTTGCCGGCCGTCGCCCGCGTCAGAGCGGCGACGTCCGATTTGCTGGCAAAGCGTGCGGTGCCATGGGTGTCCGATTCCAGATATCCGAAATGATTAATCAGCGGCGTACTGATGAGGCGGAAGAGAACCAGCAGGACGAACAGCGTGAAGGCGATGTTGCCGATGTGCCAGAGGAATTCGCCTTTCTCTATACCGGCGAGGTCGTGCAGCAGATATTGCAGGCCAAAGCCAGTTATGAGGACGATGACGACAAAGCCGATGACAGTCTTCACAAGATATTCGGCATGGCGAATGGGAGCGGTAGCCAAGGCAAGCATGGCCCATAGTGGGTCTCGGATCGCTGCTCGCAACATACTGGCAAAGGCGGCACCGGCGGACGCCAAGCGATTCATGGGGCACCATTGCGATTGCTTGCGTTATTGACGGCTGCACAGGACGGCTGAAGGATGTCCGCAAACAGCGCCTTGTCTGCATCTCTGGTTAGAAAGGGCGGTAGCTCGCGGCGCAGGCAATCGGCGAGGCGGCGGGAAAACTCTTCGTGACCATCATTCGTCAGCCGGTCCAGGATGAAGGCGCCAAGCAGGACTTTGCGCCGGGTGTCAGCGGCCCGTTCCTGTTTGGTGAGACGGGCTTGAAGTGCCTTCTTTTGCGCTTCGAGCTGAGCGAGCCGCTCTTCAATCGTCTTTCGTGCCACGGTGCTCCTCCTTCTGACGTTTCCTCTCTGGTGGATGCAAACGCCTCGCGGTGATTAAGGGTCGATCATTTCAGTTGAGTGTTTATGCGGAGATTGAGGCCTGTTTGCAAGTATAAGGAGTAAAAAAGTCTCATGCCACTTGCGCGTTCTATGTGATTGGCGGTAGGTTGTGCGCGTTCGAAGGGCGCAAATACGGGTTGTTGCACAACCCTTGCGCCGCTGACGCGGTCGAAAGAGGTCGAGAGCATTGGCCATATTCTATTGCCAGATGACGCCCATCTCCCGCTCCTCCGGCCGCAGTGCGGTTGCCGCCGCCGCTTATCGTGCCGCAGAAAAGCTGACGAACGCGTGCGACGGGCTCGTGCATGACTACCGCAAACGCCAAGGCATCGATCATTCTGAGATCGTGTTGCCGGAGGGCATCGAGGCGGAATGGGCGTACAACCGATCGGCGTTGTGGAACACCGTCGAGAAGCGCGAGTTCCGCAAGGATAGCCGCGTGGCCCGCGAATTCGTGCTGGCGCTTCCGCATGAGTTGTCGGAGGAGAAGCGGCTTGGGCTGACGCGAGCCTTCGCGCAGGACCTCGCCAATCGTTACGGGGCAGCAGTGGATTTTGCCATCCATGCGCCGCATCCAATGGGCGACGTCCGTAATCATCATGCGCATATCCTGATGACGACGCGGCAGGTGACGGCGGGGGGGCTTGGCGGCAAAACCTATCTGGAGCTTGCCAACAAGGAGCTGCTGCCCTGCGGTCTGCCGACGACGCAGATGCAACTGGTCGATATCCGACGTTCCTGGGAGCATATGGTGAACCGCGAACTGGCGATCGCCGGCCTCGATATCCGCATCGACCATCGGTCGCATGCCGAACGCGGGCTTGAGATTGAGCCAACGGAGCATATGGGTGTCAGGGCGACGAACGTGCAGCGGCGCGGCGGGCCGGTGGAGCGGGCGCGGATCGACAGCGGGGCCGCGCGGCGGAACGCCGAGCTCATCCGCGCTAAGCCGGAGCAGATCCTCACTCTGTTGACGCATGAGAAGAGCGTTTTTGATCGTCATGATGTCGCGCGGATCCTGCATCGTTTCATCAGTGATGATGTGCAGGCATTCCAGAACGCATTTGCGGCCGTGATGGCGTCGCCGGCACTGGTTGAGCTTCAGGCGGAGAAGCGGCATGGCTCGGAAGTCTCCGAGCTTGCCCGCTACACGACGCGGGAGCTTTTCGAGCTTGAAGTGGCGCTGGCCAGAACCGCAGTCGGGCTTGCGGAGACGCAGACCCACCGGGTCGATCGTCATCATGTGAAACAGGCGATCGAACGGCAGGACATGGCCATTCGCAGGAGCGTCGCCAGCGATACTGGCGGCAAGGTCGAGCGCGGCGAGATGGATGTCGGCGAGCGTCAGCGGCAGGTTCAGGCGGCGCGGCTATCGGACGAGCAGCGGCATGCGATCGAATATATCACCGGCCCGGAGCGCATCTCGGTGGTTGTCGGCTTCGCCGGTGCGGGCAAATCCACGATGCTTGCCGCTGCGCGCGAGGCCTGGGAGGCGCAGGGTTACACGGTTCATGGCGCCGCCTTGTCGGGCAAGGCGACCGAAGGTCTGGAGGAATCCTCCGGGATCACGAGCCGCACATTGGCGTCCTGGGATCTGCGCTGGCATTCGCCTGGCGGGGAGGCGGGTCGCGACCAGCTCCACCGCAACGACGTATTCGTCATCGATGAGGCCGGCATGGTCGGAAGCCGCCAGCTTTCGCGTTTCGTTGATGAGGCGCAGGCGCGTGGCGCGAAGATCGTGCTTGTCGGCGATCACGAGCAGCTGCAGGCGATTTCGTCCGGCGCGCCCTTCCGGGCGATTGCCGAGCAGGTCGGTCATGCGGATCTATCGGAGATTCGCCGCCAGCGCTCAGACTGGCAGCGGCAGGCCTCCGTCGCCTTTGCTACGCATCGGACGAGGGAGGGGCTTGCCAACTACCGTGGGCATGGCGCAATCCGATTCAGCGACGGCATCGAGGAGGCACGTGCGAGGCTTGTGCGCGATTACCTTGCCGATCGCGATCAGCATCGCGACGACAGCCGCGTGGCAATGGCTCACCGGCGCGCCGATGTCCGTGCTATCAACGAGGCGATCAGGACGACGCTACAGGAACGCGGAGCGCTGGCGAAAGGCGAAGAGGAGAACGGCGCCGACCGACCGGCGCGCGAGATCAGCTATCAGACGAAGGACGGCATGCGGTCGTTTGCGGCAGGCGATCGGATCGTGTTCCTCCAGAACGATCGCGATCTCGGCGTCAAAAATGGGATGCTGGGAACTGTCTCGGCCGTCGAGCCAAACGCGATACATGTGAAGATCGACGGCAAAGTGCTTGAAGCGGGAATGGAAGCTCGTTCCGTCTCCATACCGGTCAATGCTTACCAGTCCTTTGATCATGGCTACGCCACGACGATTCACAAGAACCAGGGCGCGACGGTCGACCGCGCCTTCGTGCTCGCCTCAAGGACCATGAACCGGCATCTCACCTATGTGGCGATGACGCGCCACAGGGATGACGTGAGCCTCTATGCCTCCCGTGACGAGTTCACCGACCGGCGGGGTGGCCGCCTAATCGCGCACGGCAGGGCGCCTTTCGAGCACAAGCCGAACAGCCGCGACAGCTATTACGTGACGCTGGAAAACGACCGCGGCCGCACGCACACGATCTGGGGTGTCGATCTCGAACGGGCGATGAAGGATGCGACGCCCGCGCCCAAAATCGGTGCCAGGATTGGCCTTGAGCATGCCGGTTCAAAGATGGTGCGGCTGCCCGATGGCACGACCGCAGAGCGGAACATCTGGAAGGTTCGTAGTGCGGAGGAGCTCGCTTATGGACAACTGTCGGAACGGCTTTCGCGGTCCGGCGCCAAGGAGAGCGTCATCGACTATGTGAAGGACTTCGCGGAGCGGCGCGGCGTTGCAGAGCATTTCGGTGTTCGCAGCGAAATCGATCTGCCATCGGCGCCTCAGCAGGCGCGGGGGAGCGGCTCTCTTTCGCCGGACCATGGACGCATTGGTCGACAGCGGTCAACAGAGGCCGGGACGCGACATCGCGGGATGTTCGATGGCTTGAAGCTCGGACCGGGCGCAGCGGTCCGGCAGAGCGCAGAAAGAGAAGAGGGTGGCGAAAGATCACCTGTCGTGGAGCAGAGGGTCGGCGAGGAGAGGCAATCCCAGTGCTTGCGACCACCATCCGATATCGAGTGGGCCGTCGATCGCTACGCGCGGACCTTCGCTGCAGCAGATCGAAACCTGCTGGCGGGTCTGCCGATGCTCGAAACGCAGAAGCAGGAACTGCAGCACGCAGGCCGCGAACTCGACCACCTTCGGCCGGGAGCGGCGGCGCTGATGGCGTCGGCCCTCCAGCATGACCCCGAAACATTGCGGGCGATGACCGAGTTCTCCGGCCGGCAACGCGCCGGTCACCTCATCGACGGCATGGAGCGCGAACGTGCCGCGCTCGCCGACCCGGACATTCGCGCCGATCGCTTCGTGCAGCGATGGCGGGAGCTGCAGCAGGAGCGACGGGAACGTCACGGTTGGCAGCATGGGGCTGCGCGCGACAAGGTTGAAGCCTTGATGCGGGGCATGGCCAAGGGTCTCGAAGGGGACCCGCAGGTCGAACTCATTCTTCGCAACCGAAGCCGGGAACTTGGCATCAGCCATGTCAGCCGCGAGCAGATCATCACCCGCGAGATCGAGCAAAGCCTGTCGCGCGGGCGCGGCCAGGAGCGCGAACGATAGGAGGCAGCATGACGCATGAAACGCCGCAGTTCGAGCGGCGACAGCAGGAGGATGGTGATCCGGCACAGGCATTCGACGCCCTGCGGCTGACCGTCGAGACGTTGGTGCGTGAGCTTGGCAGTGAAATGACCATCATTCGAAAGGGCGTGGAAACGGCGTTCGAGGAGTTCGAGCGATTTCAGCAGCCTGCCGACTACGGCCCCGACCTCGGCCGCATCGTCCAGCAGCTCGGCATTGTTGCGGAACGCCTCGATACCATCGAGAAGTCGCCAGCGCTGAGAAACGGTGTGGATCATCATGCGCGGGTGCTTGAGAGTGTCGCTGATCGGGTTTTGGCGAATGCCGGCCGGATGCTCGACGCAAGAGGCGGCGATCTCGAGCACATCTCGGCAGAGCTTGGCCACTATATCAGGAGCGTCCGGGATCGGCGCTCGCAGAATTGGCGGATATTGGGCGCAGGCGCAGCCGGCCTGCTGCTCGGTAGCCTCGTTGTGCTGTTTGCGCCGCGCATGCTGCCCGGGCCCGTCGATGTCAGCCTCGCCGCAATCATCATGAATGCCGATCGCTGGAATGGCGGAATCTCGCTGATGCGGTCCGGAAGCCCGGAAGACTGGAGCAATCTTGTTGCGGCGAGCAACCTCGTGCGGGCCAATCAGGAGGCATTGGCCGTCTGTGCGGAGACTGCCGCCCGAGCGATGAAAGATCAGAGCTGCGCGATCAATGTTTCGGCGCCGGCGCAGCACAGATCGGCATCCCATTTAGGGGCGCGCGATTGACGACGACCAACACGTCACGTGCGACAGCAGCGCCTGCACCACTCATCGTCGGTGCCCTGGCGTTTCGACAAGCGTAACGAACCTGAGATGTCTTCTCGCAAGCCGCTGTGTGCCTGGCGGTAAATTGCGGGGCTCCCGATTGATATCGTTTCAAAACCAGCAGCGGTGCAGTTCTTCGACCTTTCCCATGATCGTCAGTATCTGGCTTTCGCAGGTGGGCAGTCAGCGATGCGTAGCACTTGTCTTGACACCGCCTTTCACTAGGTCGAAAGGTGGCTTGACTACAGAGGGAGATAGCTGATGGCTGACGAGAATAATCCAGACTTGATTGCTGAAGTTGTCAAGAACGATGCCCCGGTAAAAACGCCCGCGTCGTCCAAGAAGCAGCGTGCACCACGGCGTCAAAAGACGGCTGTCGTACCGGTTCAATCTTCAAAGGCGACGAGTGCGAAGACCCCGACTGTAAAACCCGGGAAGCGTGGCGAACAAGATAGAGCAGGGAAGCTCAAGTCGATCGCGACGAAAGTCACTGAAGGCGCGAGCACGCTCAACTCCACCATCAAGAGTGCCGGAAGGAAGAAGGCTGCGAAGCATATTGAACAAACGGCAAAGTCGTCTGTTCTGGCAATCGATGAGATGGCAGATCTTGTTCAACTCGAAGAGGAGAACCAGAGGCTTCGAAGAACGCTGGCGGAAAAGTTGCGTAAGGAGAATTCCGAGCTACGCAAGCGGCTTGGACTCGATTAACCAGCCAGTGGGGCAGGTGGCCGGGTCGTGAGAACGACCTCGGGCACTGCATTTTCGGCAGGAAAATTCACCGCGTTCACCTCGTGAGCCGGCGGCGGAACGACGCATCAGGTTGTTGGAAGCTGCAGCGGCATTGCGGTGCAGTTTGCAAGGTTGAAACACGATGAAATCACCATGGAAATATCTTGTTGGCTTCGGGTCGCGGCGACGACAGGCAGAAGCACAAGAGAGCTCGATTGGGGATGATCCGGTCTCCGAGGCTTTCGACAGCGAAATCGAACACCTGTCGGTGCTGCCTTCGAATTCAAGGGAAGCGTCCGGCAAACCTGAGCACAATGGGGACGTCCCAGTTGATCAAATGGCGACGGCTTCAAATGAAGCTGAGGGCGATCTCGATGTCGCACGAGCTGTACTGCCATCAGCCAGTGTTGAGGAACTTCGCATATCGAACAGTGATCAGGCCGATCATCCAGGTGCTGAAGCGCATGCGTTCGTGCAGGGAAGTGAGACACGCGTACTGTCTCCACGAGTACCGCGAAACAAGCGTCCAGAACGCCCGAAGCGAACCC
Organism: Rhizobium tibeticum; assembly: GCF_900110205.1. GTDB lineage: Bacteria > Pseudomonadota > Alphaproteobacteria > Rhizobiales > Rhizobiaceae > Rhizobium > Rhizobium tibeticum. Next base: position 72,555 of record NZ_FOCV01000017.1, read on the forward strand.
GCGTCCGGGAGGCCACGCAGAGCGCCGTTGACATAAACGAAGATCAAAGCGCTCAATCCTTGACTTTCAAGGAGCCTAGCCTCTTCGATGAAGTGGCGGGCCTCGATGAGGAAATCAAGCAGATGAAAAGGCTATTGGCTCAAAAGCTCTATTTGCAGAACCTTCAGCTTAAGAAGATGCTTGAGCGGTTTGATGTGTCGTGAGCCTGCCTTCACCGCGCTTTTTCGATTGGCGCAAGGTGCAGGTGCTGTTGGCTGAGCTTTTGGACACGAGAGACATATTGGCTTGAAGGTTTCCCTGGCGAACTTTGGGTGGGGCTTCATTGACTCTTTGGTTCACTGGGATGAAAAGAAACGTCTTAACGAGGGAGTTGTTGATGGCTGACGAGAGTGAAACCGGACCTATTGCTGTAATGGCGGACACTGATGGCGAGGTGAAAATACCGGCGCCCAAAAAAGAACGATCGCCACGTGGCCAGAAAACAGCTGCGCAATCGCCTCACGAAGCCACCCAAGCCCCGGCTCCAAAGGCGCCAGCAGCCAAGCCAAGGAAGCACACTGACAAGGAAAAAATCGAGAAGCTGAAGCTAATCGAGATGCAAGCCTCCGGGGGCAGCGGTACGCTCAAGGACGCCATCAAAAAAGCCGGCATTTCGGAGCAGACGTACTATCTGTGGAAACGAGCCGCTAAGCCTGTCCAGCAACCCGAGCAGAAGTCAGTTGCCGCTGTCGATGCGTTCGAGGATCTCGTTCAACTCGAAGAGGAGAACCTTAAGCTTCGCAAGGCGCTGGCTGCAAAGTTGCGGACGGAAAACGCTGAATTGCGCAAGCGTCTCGGGTTAGACTGAGGTTGGTTTGGATTGCTACCGCGCTTTGTGTCGTTGCTGGAGCGCTGGCTTGAAAATGATGGGTCTTTCAACCTCTACAACATTTGGGCTTGGCGGGGTCTTACAATGACGGCCCCTGCGAGGCCGTCATTCCGTAAGGGCTTTTGCGTAGCCCCACCCTTCTTGAATGATCCTGCCTGGTTCTGTATTCGGCAGAAGGCAGGGCTTTAAGGGGCGCTAGTCGGCGCCGGTCGTGCGATATGCTCGGGACACTAGACAATATGAAAACAAGACAACGCCAGTTCGTGGTAGAGATCAAGGGAGGACGACGACTGCCGAAGGCGCAGGCGGCATCAATTTGGGGCGGCACGGACCTCAAAGCGTTGACCCGCGAGGTGGAAGACGGGGCACCGCATCTGTTTTCGTCGGCTGAAGCGCCGCACACGCAGGTCGCAGCGGAAGGCCGGCCTACCCAGCTCCATACAGATTCGGTTTCTGGACATGTCAGGGACGCTGACGGCAGGGCCCAAGGTATGCCTTCAGCTGCAAGGATTGGCGCTGAAGGGACACCGTCACAGAAGGCCGAGGATGCGAACAAGGTCGGTGTTGCACAGATGCCCGCGAGCGGGGATGCATTGGAGCCACAACCAACATCGAAGAAAGCCGATGGAAAATCTCGAACACGCAAGCCGGCTCGTGAGACTGGCCGCATGAAGAGGGGCAAGACGACGGATTCGCGTGAGAAATCCGAAGCCATTCAGAGTTCGATCTCCCTTGATGAGGTGATTGCCCTTGATGCTGAGAACAGACGGCTCAAGCGGTTATGGGCAGAGCATCTTCTTCGGCAGAACCTGCAACTCAAGAGGATGCTTGGGCGGTTTGGTGTCGTTTAGAGCGCATAAGTAACAACAAGCGTAAGTAAGAGTTGACGTTTGAACATGCGCTCGGAGTCCTGGCTATTTCGTGACTTCCGCTGCCTCGAACCGAGAACCACGTGTTGCGAGTTTCGCCCATGAGACTGGGCTTTAGGCTTCACGACCTGCGTCGATATTCGGCCACCAAAGCTGAGGCCGGTCGACCTGACCAACGCTTACGCACCGCCGAACCATCGCAATGTCGCGGGCAAGGTTTTGGCGTCCAGCGTCGCCGATCCTGCGAGGCTCAGATGTCACGGGATGAGATACCGAGATAAGGCATCGAAGGGTTCGCCGCCATCAATCCTCCACGACAGATGTCAGCTTACTCCATCCGGTCGGCAACGATGCAGGACGCTGAATGTCGATATCGTCTAGCGTCAGCTTTGTGACCTTGTGTGCAAAGAATGTCGGCATCCCGCCGGGATAGTCGAAAAGCCCGACTATCTTTCCGTCGGCGCCACGCAGCCACGCGTTGCCGCGCCCCACCACATTCTCCGGAGGTGTCAGATCGGCGTTGGTCGGGCGAAGATCGTATTGTCTGGCCGTTCCCAACGGACCTTCGTCCATTTTCAGATGCACATTTCGAAGCGTGACCCCATGGATGCCTCCGGCTTTTTCGGCAAAGAGGTTAATCGCGCCATGGCAGCGGCCGGTGATGTTCTCCACCCGCACGTTTCGAACGATTCCCGCTGGCAATTCCGGGCGACGGTCGAGCTGGGTGATCGTCAACGGCTCACCCGAGCCCCAGAAGCCGTCGGGAGTCTCGTGGCAGTCGACCTCTATATCCGAAAAGACAACATCTTCGATCACTCCGCCATCACGGGAGAAAATGCCGAGGCCGCGGTTTGATTCCTGAATTTTGGAACGCGTAAAACGAACATCGCGGATATCGCCAAAACTCTCGGTACCTATTTTCAATGCGCAACTCTTACTCTCAACGATGCAATCTGCGACTTCTATCTTCTCGCAGCGTCCGATGCCCATTTCACTTCGGCTCGTCTTCAGGCAGATTCCGTCGTCGGCAGTGCGGATGACGACATGGTTCACGGCAACGTTGCTGCAGCTGTCGATGACAATCCCGTCCGTGTTCGGGAGTTGGCGATTGTTGAAGACTTTGGTGTTCTTGAGGGTCACATCGTGGCAGCGGACGAGGTGAACCGTCCACATAGGAGAGTCCTCGATAGTAAAGCCTTCGAGCCTGACATTGTTGCAATCCTCGAACACAAGGACTCTCGGGCGCTTCTCGCTCGGTGTGAAGGTGCCGACCGTTTCATCGAAGCCGGTACTGAAAGCGTGGCCTGAGGCAACGATCTTTCCCTCGCCGACGATCGCGATATCACGCGCACCATGCGCCACGATATAAGCACGGTTGGACCCTTCCGCGATCACGCTCACCGAATTTCCGCTGTAAAGCTCATAGTCAGGCACGAATTCGAGTATCGCCCCCTCGGGAATCAACAGCGTTACGCCACTGGCAAGCCGGATCGGCCCCATGAGGTGCCGTCCTGCCTGCAGCAGAAGAGTTCCGCCGCCGGCGGCAGCCAACCTGTCGATGAATTGCTGCAGATCAGTGCCATTTGCTTCGACGGAAATGTCCATTTCGTCTCCTTTCGCTTTGCCAACATTTAAGGCGCACGATTTTATTCGTCAACAGGACGAACTAAGTGCCATCAGTCGACTTGTTTATGTTGACACCATCGAAAACTCGTATTTAATTCGTCATGGTTACGAACAAACAATCGGCTTCAAGGGAGCGAAACGGTAGGCCGATTGTTGGCAGAGTTCTAAAAATGAGGAGCCAAAAAGGGGAACCCTATGAAACCGCTCAAGACATTGATGATGGCAGCAACTGCCATGGCGATGACGATTTCGCTTGCAGCAGCATCCGAGCTAAAGATCGTCTGGTACGTCGACAACGATCAGGAAGAGGCGAACACGCGCGCCCTGCTCGACCAGTACACGAAACTGCACCCCGACACGACCTTCGACCTTGAGATCACTCCTTATGATGGGATGATCCAAAAATTCCAGCAGTACGCGGCCTCCGGCATCATGCCGGATTTGTCACTCACGTCTTCCATGGAGCCAGTCATTCGTCCCTTCCTCGTCGATCTCAACAAAGAGATCGGGCCCGAATGGATCAATGACTTTGTCAAGGGTTGGGGCGATGGTGCCAAACTCGGCGACAAGGTGATCGCCGCACCGCTCCGAGTGACCTCGACCGGCGTCTTCTTGAACGTCGACGCTTTCAAGAAGGCGGGCGTTGCGATCCCAGATCAGGCGACCGGCTGGACCTGGGATGAATTTATTCCGAAGATCAAGGAAGTCGCCGAAAAGTCCGGCACGCGCTATCCGCTGGTCTGGGACGTTTCGGCAAGCCGCTGGATCGTCCACGAGTATCAATACGGCAACCATATCTATACCGAGAAAGAACCGGTGAAGGTCGTCATGGACGAGGCAGCGTGGACGACCACGCTCGACAAGTTCATCGACATCACCAAGGCTGCCATGCCGCCCGGCCTGTGGTCCGGTGCAAGCTCGGACAACCCGAAGGAACTTTTCACCGCCGGTCAGGCTGTAGCCTATATGTCGGGAAGCTGGCAGATCGCCGGATTGGCGGACAATGCACATTTTGCATGGCAAGCCGGACCGACACCGCGCGGCACCGTGGCGTCGTCGATCTATGGCGGTGACTATCTCGTCGCCTTCAATACTAGTCAGCATCTTCCGGAAGCGGTCGAATTCATAAAGTGGATCACCTCACCGGAAATCCAGGCGCAGTACGCCAAGACCTTCGGCACGATTCCAGCAAGTCTGAAAGCGCCGGCTGTCAAGTATGACAATCCGGCAGCGACCGAAGCGATCAAGGCGATGCAGAACGAACTGAACGCCAGCCCGGCTTATGCGGCAACCGACCAGGCCTGGCCGCAGATGCAAGCCGTCTGGGGCACCGTAAAGACGGCTGTCACTCAGGCCGTCGCCGGACAGATCTCCTCCGCAGAGGCCATTTCACAGATCAAGAAGGCGGCCGACGCCTCACTTGAGGCCAGCAAGTGACTGCGGTCATGATAGAAGAAGGCAGTTCGGCATTGGGTCCTCACCCAGTGCCGAAAGGCCGTCGAGTCGGTCTGGGGAGCCTCGGTTGGCCATATTTGCTCATGCTGCCGACGATGGTTCTCCTCATCACATTCACGCTCTATCCGTTGGTCCAAGGCCTGCTCATGGCCTTTTTCAAGCGCGGAGTGGTCGTCGTTCCACAGGTGCCGAATACCCTGCCGCAATATGTGGGGTTTGAAAACTTCATCGGGCTTCTCAGTAACGGCGATCTCCAGAATTCGCTTCTTAAGACCGTCCTCTTCGTCGTCATCGCCGTTCCGCTTAACATCGTTGTCTCGCTGTCGCTGGCACTTCTTCTGGCACCGCAGACCAAGCTGTTCGCCCTCGTCCGCACGGTCGTCTTCTTTCCTTCCATGATCAGTCTGCTGATCATCGGCGTTGCCTGGCGGTGGCTCTTCGGTCTCAACAACGGCTTGGTCAACTACCTGCTTTCACTGGCTGGCATCGCCCCGATCCCCTGGCTGGAGCAGGACACGATGGCACAAGTGGCGATGGTCATAGCCTGGGTGTGGGCGCAAGCCGGCTTCAACATGATGATCTTTATCGCCGGTCTAACCGCAATTTCCAGCGACTATTACGAGGCCGCGTCAATCGACGGCACCAGCAAGTGGCGGCAGTTCACACACATTACGCTTCCGCTTCTCAAGCCAACGCTGGCAGTCGTTTTGGTGTTGTCTTCGATTGAGGCCTTCAAAGTCTACGAGCTGGTCGTATCGCTGACTGGAGGTGGCCCGGGCAAGGCGACGGTCTATCTCATTCAGACGATTTATGACACCGCCTTTCAAAAGCCGATGCAGGCAGGCGTCGCCGCCGCGCAATCGATGGTTCTGTTCATCATTCTCCTGCTTCTGACCGTCTTCCAGCTGCGTGTATCGCGGGGTGAAAAATGACGCGGATCTACTCTCCCTGGCGACTGGCCTTCGTTGCCCTCACCCTGTTTGTCTTTTTGATGCCGCCGGTCTGGCTCTTCCTTTCGTCGCTGAAGTCGCAACAGGAGATTTTCCAGTGGCCGCCGACCATTTTCCCGGCTCAGCCGACGCTTCAGAACTTCATTGATACCGTGTCACGCGCGAAGTTCCTGATTTTCTTCCGTAACTCGGCCGTCGTATCCGTGCTCTCGGCGCTCCTTTCCGTCACCATCAGCGTCATGGCCGGTTATGCGCTGGCGAAATTCAGGTTCAAGGGCGATACGCTCTTCTTCCTGCTCATCATGTCGTCGCTGATGGTGCCGCTGCAGATCGTCATGATCCCCGTCTTTCTGGTACTGCGCGATCTCAACCTTCTTGATACACTTGCAGGTATCATCATCGCGCCGGCAGCGACGCCCACCGGGGTCTTCCTGATGCGGCAGTACATCACCAACATTCCCGACAGCCTTCTCGAGGCAGCACGCCTCGACGGGACGCCGGAGTGGCGCATTCTCTGGCGGATCATCGTGCCGCTTGCCATACCTGCGATCGGCACGCTGCTCGCCTTCAATCTCGTATGGCGCTGGAATGATTATCTCTGGCCATTCCTGATCATCAGCGATCAGGACAAATGGACCGTCCAGGTTGCGCTTGCAAATACGGTCGGGCGTTTTGGCATCAACTGGCCACGGCTATTGTCCATGTCCGTGCTTTCTGTGTTGCCCGTCCTTGTAATGTTCACCGCCCTGCAACGGATGCTGATGAGCGGTTTGATGGCGGGCGCGACGAAGGAATAGGGCAGGGCCTGCGTTGAACTCAAGAGCCGCCTTCGGGGCGGCTTTTTTGCGTCGATGATTCGGCAGGTGGCAAAAAAGAGGCCGCCTGATGGCGGCCAGTCGGGGAAAACTCAGCGGATCGTCGCCGGCAGCTTGTCCTTATAGGCAAGAGCGGCGGCGGCCGGCATGCTGCTCCAACCCTGTAACAGCGAACCGCGTCCCCAAGGTGGCGAGAAGTATTCAACCGCTCCCATCCAGCCATTCTCGAGGCAGGTCTTCCACCAGCGCAAGAGCGGGTAGTCCGCCTCGCCCAGCCCATAGGCGAGGCGCTGCTCCGCGTAGAGACCCGAGAGGTACGGCCAGTCCGAACCATTATGGTAGCGGTACGCAAAATAAGATTTTTCGCGCGTGTCCTTTGGGCGCTTGAACGGTGGGAAGGCGCAAAGCACGCCCCAATCGCCATAGGGCTGCTCGCTGTTGTTGCGGCTTTCCAGGGTCTCCTGCACCCGGGTGAGCACGGCTTTCGCCCTCTCCGGCGATACTGCATCGAAACGAAGGAGCGTAAGGCTATCCAGCGTCAGGTGATCTTCGACGAAATCCGTCTTCGTTCCGTAGTCTGCGTAGGTGCCGCTCGGTTGCAACAGCGCCTCGTCCAGCGAAGCGCGCGCTTTTTTCGCCACGGCGGCCGCGTCGAAGGCGACCGACGGGTCAACCAAGCCGCCATGCTGCGCAATGACGTCGAGCGCTCCAATCCACAGGCCGAGATCATAGGCAACGTATCCATGGCGGTAGACGTTGTCGGCCCAATCACGGTCGTGGCGCGGCTTTACTGGCAAGCCGTTTCCAGTCTCGTCGAACCCGCAATAGCGGTTGAAGATCGTTAGCACCTTGCTCCAGTGAAGAGACAGCGGAGAACTGTCGCCGGTTGCGCGGATATAGTCGCCGATCGTCAGAATAAAGAACAGCGGGCTATCGAAGTGATCACTCCACCAGTCGCCGGATCGCAGGTGCTCCTCTTTGATCCGCGGATCCGACTGCCGCACCTTTTCCCATTCCTCGGCTTGGGCCGGCCCTGTCAGAATGACGCCGCTCGGAGCCTCTCCGTTCGGCTGGATACCACGCGCGAGAAGATCGATCTGAGCCCGTACTGCTTCTGGTTCACGCTCAAGCAGCGCCTGAAGCGTCCAATAGCCATCACGATAATAGGTTCGTGCTGGCGCGCTATAGGCCTGACCTGCCGCAAGGCCGGCAAAGTTGCCGTGCTCATCCTGCCGGATGCTGGAAAGGGCCGCATGCAGGCTCTGCGAGATCATGCTGCGCATCAGCGGGGCAGCCTCTGGCATCGCATCGCAACGGGTCACATAGGCATTCGCCTCGGCGATCAGCGTTGCCTGGTCCAGATCAAACGCCCTCTGAGCTTCATCGAGTGTCGCGCCAGCGGTCACGAATATCCCGTCGGGTCTTTGTTCCGCGATCACGACGCCCCAGCCGGTACGGGCAATCCTGCGATCGCGCAGCCGTTCGACCCGTTCTCGCTTTGCCAGGCTGCCCCACCAGGCGCAGCGCCGGGCAGGGATCAGGGTCCGTAGCGTCGCACCTTTCAAGAAGAGTGCAGGCGCCGATTGCGCCACATAGAGCCCTCCGCCGTCCGTCTCCACACGGTTCGGAGCATAGGTGAAGGGTGCGTTCCAGCCGGTAAAGGTGAGATTTGCCAGCCTGCCGGAGCCCCACAGAGAAAGCTCGATCTTGCCTTCAGGTCGGCAATCGCCTTGCAGGCGCGGAGCCATGAAGGGCACGAGGACGGGCTCCACGGTCCGAAGTTGTCCGTCGGTGAGGGGTGTCAGAACTTGGGGTTTCGCTTGCGGTGCTGTCATCGAGCGACCTCCTGTTGTCCACTATTCTCGAGACTTGCAAGGTTGCTCAGGCCGAGCATGAGAGCCCCGAGCATACCGGCTTCCGGTCCGATTCCGGTGGCCTCTATCTGCGCGGCAAACGGCAGCAATGCAGACATATGCCGTGTCACGGCCTCGACAAATTCCGTACGTGAGCCGATGCCGCCACCCAGTACGATAAGGGCGGGATCAAAGAGAGCCTGCACCGAGGCTATGCCAAGCGAAGCCGATTTTGCGAGCGTCTCGATGACAGCGGCAGCATCCGGTTCTCCCACCGCCGCGCGGGCGAAAATCTCACTGACTGGCACGGTCCCATCGCGATACAAACCGCGCACCGCAGGCGAATCGACCTGGTCCTCAAACAGACCGGCCCGGGCCTGCGGCGCAGCTTGATGCGGATCGGCGCCTAGCGGCAACAAGCCAAGTTCGCCCGCCCGCCCGTGACAACCGCGGAAAAGCGCTCCACCAACGACAAGCCCCATGCCGACACCGGTTCCGAAAGCGATGAATGCGAGGGAATCGCGGTTGCGCCCCTTGCCAAGAGTGGCCTCCGCAAAAGCCGCAAGATTCACGTCGTTTTCCACCACGACAGGACAGGGCAGGTTCCGCGCGAGAAGTCGGGCGAGGGGGCGATCGGCGGGAATAGCCAGGTGCGGTGAAAGCGAAGCAAGCCCCGTCGACGGCGAGACCGCGCTCGGTATGCCGACAACTGTCTTGCGCAAAGGGCCCTGATCGCGATGGCGCTGCAGTAGGGATAAAACCATGCGCGGAATCTGCGCGAGGACAGGGGCATCGGCACCGTGCTCGGTCGGCTCTTCGACCGTTGCCAGAATCCGCCCCTGAAGATCGGCAAGGCCCGCAAGGACTTTCGTGCCACCCAGGTCCACGCCGGCAACGACACCCTGAACCGCACTTGCCCCGTCTGCCCGATGGCTGCGATCTGCCTGTCGCAAGCCGTACGCAATGGTTGAAATATTTGACAAACCTAGTCCTTTGCGATATTTGTTCGGCAGGTTGACGAATTTATTATTGCCGCGCCCCTGAACTGTCAACAAGCAGTTTGAAATCCGCGGGCTTTCATGGAAAAAGCAAGCACCAGTGCAACGATGAAGACGGATCTGGCGAGATAGCTCGAATATGGCATTAACCGAAAACGCGCCGCCCGTATTGCGGCAGATCTCCGTTCGCGCTGTCATGGATGTTCTGCTTCACGCCGGCCCCACTTCGCGCGCGGAACTTTCCAAGATCACCGGCCTTTCCAAGCAGACGATGTCCGAGGTCATCCGGACGCTGGAGGAGGGTGGCTGGGTTCGAGAAAAAGGGGTTACCAGCGGCCGCATCGGCCGCACTGCCATTACCTATGAGGTCAATGGCGACGCCGGCTACGCCGTCGGTGTCGACATGGGCGCGACGACAACGCGCATCGTTCTTGGCAATATTGTCGGAAATGTTGTTCATGAAATCGACTTTCCGTCCGACTGCCGTGGCGGCTATCACCTGATCGATCAGGCCGAGGCAATGCTCTCGAAACTGCTTGCGGATATGGGCATCGCCCGGAAGCTTATGCTCGTGACGGCGATAGCGACACCCGGTGTCGTTGATCCAGCCACGGGTGCGCTCTCCATGGCGCCGAACCTAGCCGATATCGGCGGCATCGATATCGGCAGGACGCTGAGCGAAAGACTTGGCTGTCCCGTCGTGCTTGAAAACGATGTTAATGCAGCGGTGATAGGCGAGTCCTGGCAGGGATGCGCGACAGCGATCGATACGGTCGCTTTCATATCGCTGGGGACAGGTATCGGACTGGGCGTGCTGCAGGATGGCAAGCTGATGCGCGGCGCAAGCGGAGCCGCCGGTGAAATCTCCTATATGCCGTTTGGCGCAGATCCCTATGCTGAAGAAAGCCTTGAACGCGGCGCCCTGGAATGCGCGATCGCGGCTCGGGGGATCAGCGACCTCTATGCTCGTTCCGGCGGTGCCAAGGACACCTCTGTACGTGACATTCTGGCACTTGCCGACAAGGCCGATCCGCTCGCGATGGACGTCATTGGCAAAGCGTCCGACATCGCCGCACTTCTTGTTGTGTCCGTCAATGCAATCGTGGATCCGAAGGCCGTCGTTCTGGGTGGTAGCATTGGCCGCCATCCACTGATCGTCGAGCGTGTTCGGCAGGGTATTGCAAAAGCGAGTCGTCGCACCATCGATGTCAAAGCCAGTGTTCTTGGCGGCCGTGCGACCCTCCTGGGAGCGCTTGCCATCGGTCTGAACCACGTTCACAATCTGCTTTTCTCCCCTCAGACCCTGCCGGAGCTGCGACGCCTACCGCCGCCGCCGCTTTAATCCTCAGGCCAATCTCCGCCTGGAGCGCGACCAACCGGGCATATTTTGCACGAGAATATCCCTGCGCTTTTAGAGAGCGCGCTGACCAGCTTTCGGAGAAAATTACGTTCGTCATCTTGACGAACTAATTGGTTCCACGCAAACTGCGGTCAATTTTGAGGGAGGGCATCCGACAAATCGGCGTGCCTATGCCTGCCTCCAGATGGTTGCATTGAAGGAAGAGTTTCATGGCCGGTCTCCAATTGAACGACATCAAGAAGAGCTTCGGCCATCATGCCATCCTTCATGGTATCGACCTCGATGTACGCGAGGGTGAGTTCGTTGTGCTCGTTGGCCCTTCCGGTTGCGGTAAGTCGACATTGCTTCGGCTTATCGCCGGTCTTGAAAGCGCCAGCTCCGGTCAGATCATCATTGGCAACGACGACGTCACGATGGCGCCCCCAGGCGATCGCGGGATTGCGATGGTGTTTCAATCCTATGCCTTGTACCCGCACATGACGGTTGCGAAGAACCTTTCCTTCGGGCTCGAGAACCTCAAGATGAGTCGCGCAGAGATCGATCAGCGGGTGATGGAAGCGGCAAGGATGCTGGCGATCGAGCCTCTCCTCGATCGACGCCCTAAGCAGCTCTCGGGCGGTCAACGGCAGCGGGTGGCTATCGGCCGCGCGATCGTCAGGAATCCCAAACTGTTCTTGTTCGATGAACCGTTGTCCAATCTAGATGCTGCGCTTCGCGTGCAGACGCGCGGCGAGATCAGCCGCCTGCACAAGCGGCTGGGCGCGACGATGGTCTATGTGACGCACGACCAAATTGAGGCCATGACGATGGCGGATCGCATCGTCGTCCTGAATGCCGGTCACGTCGAACAGATCGGCACCCCACTGGAACTATTCGAGGCGCCGGCCAACAAGTTCGTTGCGGGCTTCATCGGCTCGCCGCAGATGAACTTTTTCGAGGGCACGCTGCTTTGCTCGGGACCGGGTGGCGTCGCGGTGGAAGTGCCGGGCTTCGAGGTCGTAAATTTGCCTGTCGAAGCTGCAAATGCGGTGCCTGGACAAGCCGTTATCCTAGGCGTGCGGCCGAGCCATTTTCGACTTGCCACGGATGGCGTGGCAAACGGGCTTGCGGTCCGTTTCAACGTCGACTACGCCGAGAGTATTGGAACCGACACCTATGTCTACGGCAAGCTCGAAGGAAGCGAGACTGCGACGATCGCCCATTTGTCGGACCACGTCGCAATCGAAGATCACTCGTCCCTCGCGCTGGTTGTCCAGCCTCAACGGGTTCATCTTTTTGATTCAGAAAGCAGCGTCAATCTGAACAGGACGACTTTTGACGGTTGATGCTCCGCCGCGATGTCGCAGGACCACGTGGCGATTGTGGCCTTTCACTGTTGTGGCGCTCAAATCAACAGGACGTCTGGTCGGAAAATCAAAATCAACCAACCCGCAGCAATACGTAGGGCGCAGTCTCAAGGCTTGATGCGTGATGGCCATTGGCCGAAGACCGATCGCGAATTGCCCTTCTCTCATGCCTTCCCATCGGAATGATCGCCGGCGTTCAGCGGCACGAACAATCCGAGTTTAACATCCCTCAACACTACATTGGTGTGCATGCGGCGGATCTGGGGATTTTCCTTCATGATCAAGGCGGCGATGTCGTCGTAGTGTTCGACGTCCCGGGCCGTGATGATCGCGATCAAATCCACGGCTCCGGTCACATAGTAGACCTGCTGAATATGATCCTGCTTCTCTGCCCAAAGACGGAACTTCGCCAGCGCATCGTAATTGTCCCGCTCGATCTCCATCCCGACGATAAACACCATCGATGTTCCCGTCGCCTTCCGATCGACCACGGCAACCTCAGCTCTGATGATTCCATCTTCGCGCAGGCGCTTCAATCGCCTCTGCACGGCTGAGACAGACAGTCCGACCTGTTCGGCAATGGTTTCGGCTTTAAGCTGACAGTCGCGCTGAACGATATCAAGAATGTCACGGTCGAAACGATCCAATTGTTCCATTGCTTCCAGTCCAATTCTCGCCGCGGGACATCATGTATTCTGCCGTAGTTGACGCACGAGAAAGATTATTTTGCACAAATTGTGCAAAATAGGTGAAAAATTCGCGAAAAAGCCGCGCAATTTTATCATTATCCTCCGCAATTCAATGCAGCCGGAACCCCTCATGTCAGATCAACCCTTTCTCGCTCTTCGCGTCGATGATCTTCATAAAAGCTTTGGCTCGCAAGAGGTTCTCAAGGGTGTCTCGGCGCGGGCCCATAAGTCGGATGTGATTTCGATCATCGGCTCGTCGGGCTCCGGCAAGAGCACGTTTCTCAGATGTATCAATTTTCTCGAAACGCCAGACCGTGGCCGTATTGCGGTGAACGGTGAGGAGATCGCGCTGAAGATGGGTCGGGGCGGCCGGCTGCAGCCACGCAGCTGGCGGCAGATCGAACGGCTGCGGACTGGATTGGGGATGGTCTTTCAGAGTTTCAACCTATGGGCCCATCGCACGGTCCTGGAAAATGTCATCGAGGCGCCGGTGCACGTCATGGGCATTTCGCGCCGCGAGGCCATCGAAAAGGCTGAGGCCCTGCTTCACAAGGTTGGGCTCTTTGAAAAGCGCGACACCTACCCCGCTTTCCTCTCCGGCGGTCAGCAGCAGCGCGCGGCGATTGCCAGGGCGCTATGCGTAGATCCCGCGGTCATGCTGTTCGACGAGCCGACATCGGCACTTGATCCGGAGCTCGTTGGCGAAGTCCTTAAAGTCATCCGCGATCTCGCAGAAGAAGGCCGAACAATGCTGATTGTCACGCATGAAATGCGCTTCGCGCGGGATGTATCGAACCGTGTTCTCTTTCTGCATCAGGGACGGATCGAGGAGGAAGGCCCGCCGGAGCAAATATTTGGAGCGCCCGTTAGCGCCCGCTGTCGGGAATTCACCGGCTTGCGCGCCCAATAGCGCGAACCGAGCTGTCGTCGATAACACAAACCAGGAGAATCCTGCGAATGAAACTGCTCCCCACGCTTCTCGCCGGCGCAGCGCTTGCGCTTTCCGCCATCACGGCGCAGGCAGAAGTCCGCTTCGGCGTCATGAATGAATCCTATCCGCCCTTCTTTGCCAAGGATGCCTCGGGCCATTGGCAGGGATGGGAAATCGACCTTATGGACGCTGTCTGCGAAGCAATGAAGGAGAAATGCTCGATCGTCGACATTTCATGGGATGGTCTTATTCCGGCTCTTGAGAGCAAGAAGTTCGACGTGATCTGGTCATCGATGTCGAACACCGCAGAACGCTCGAAGGTGATCGACTTCACCGACAAGTACTACAACACGCCGAGCAGCCTGATCGGTCCCAAAGACCAGAAGCCGGGCGTAACTGCCGATGACGTGCAGGGAAAGACCATTGGCATTCAGGTGTCGACGATCCAATCGGAATACTACAAGAAGTACTTTGCCAAGGTTGCAGAGGAAAAGACCTACCAAACACTCGACGAGGCTTTTCAGGACCTCGCGTCCGGCCGCATCGACTATGTCTTTGGCGATTCCCTGGCGCTTGACGCTTTCCTTAAAACCGACGGGGGCAAGGATTGCTGCGCCAGGATGGGGGACGTCACCGACGACAAGGATGTTCTCGGAGCTGGAGTTGCAGGTGGTTTGCGCAAGGACGACACGGAGCTGAAAGCCAAGTTGAATGCGGCCATCGCCGCGGTCCGTGCCAGCGGCAAATATGACGCCATCACCAAGAAATACTTCGATTTCGACATCTACGGCGCAAAGTAAGCAATCTGAACGATGGCGACCACGCAACAGAGTGTTCTGGACCTGCTATCTCCCTATCCTCCGGGATGGGGTGGAGTTCTCCTGGCAGGTGCCGCCTCCACGGTCGCCATCTCAGCATGCGCCTTCGCCGTCGGCCTGTTGCTCGGCACGGGCGGCGCGATTGGAAAGCTCTCGGGCAATCGCATCTTCCGCCTGCTGCTCGATCTCTATACCACGGTGATCCGCGCTGTTCCCGAGCTGATCCTGATCGTCGGGCTCTATTATGCGGGCACGGATGGGCTTAACCGGCTCCTGGCTGCGTTGAACCTGCCGCCAATCACTGTGAACGGTTTCATCGCAGCCGTCGCTGTCCTGGGCTTCGTGCAGGGTGCCTACATGACTGAGGTGCTGCGCGGCGCGATCCTCGCCATTCCAGCTGGCCAGATCGAGGCTGCCAAGGCCTTCGGCATGGGACCCGTGTTGAGGTTTCGCCGCGTCTTGCTGCCGGCGCTTTTGCCAAACGCGCTGCCAGGTCTTGCCAATTTGTGGATGTCAATCACAAAGGACAGTGCGCTGGTCGCGGTCGTCGGCTACCAGGAACTGGCGCTCGCCACCCGTCTTGCCGGGGCAAGCACCAAACATTACTTCGTCTTTTTCCTTGCCTCAGCCCTTCTTTACCTCGCCATCACGCTCGCCTCCAATGTCGCCTTTAAACTGGTAGAGGGGCGGGTACGGCAGGGACAACCACGCCTTGTCTGAAGAAAGCGCTATGAGTTTCACCTGGATCTCTTCCTACTTTCCGCTGCTTCTGACGGGCGCCTGGCAGACTGTTTCGTTGCTGGCGATCTCCGTGGTGTTCGGGTTCATCATTGCCATAGGTCTCGCCTTCGCGCAGGTCAGCGGCGGCAGAGTTGCGCGGCTCTTCGCCCGCAGCTACTGCACCTTTTTCCGCGGCACGCCGTTGCTGATACAGCTATGGCTCCTCTACTATGGGATCGGCTCGCTATTGCCCATGGTCCCCGGCATCCGCCAAAGCCTTTTCTGGCCAATCTTGCGCGAGGGCTTCTTCTTCGCAGCCGTAAGTTTTACGCTGAACTATGCCGCCTATGAGGCGGAGGTGTTGCGCGGTGCACTGCTTGCCGTTCCCAAAGGCGAGCTCGAAGCCGGCCGAGCCTTTGGCCTGTCGCCCTGGACGCTCACCCGCCGCATCTGGCTGCCGCGCGCTATCCGGATCGCCCTGCCAACCATAGCGGGAGAGATCGTCATGCAGCTCAAGGCGACGCCGCTCGCTTTTACGGTTACGGTGATGGATCTCTACGCCGTGGCAAACAAGGTTCGACAGGACACGCTGCTCGTCTACGAACCGTTGCTCGTCGTCACCCTCTTCTATCTCGCTCTGACCGCATTGATCTCCCGCGTCTTTCGAGTTGTCGAAGGGCAGGTGCCGGTTCGACGTTAGGTCACACGAAAAGGCACTGGCCCTGATCCCTTGCGCGCCGACGCGAACCACGCACACCTCACTCACTTTGTTATGAAAAGCTCGCCGCCGATAACGGCGATCGCCTGAATGGAGACCTCCTCATGAGCACAACGCGAATTCTCGATGGCGGCATGAGCCGCGAGCTCCTGCGACTTGGCGCCGAACTGAAACAGCCGGAATGGTCGGCATTGGCGCTGATCGAGGCGCCCGATATCGTGCGCAAGGTACACCAGGAATTCATCGCCGCCGGGTCGCAGGTCGTTACCACCAACAGCTATGCGCTTGTGCCCTTTCATATCGGCGAGGACCGGTTCCACACGGAGGGTGCTGCGTTGATACGCCTCGCTGGTCGCCTAGCGCGCGAAGCCGCCGATGCCGTCGACGATCGGAAGGTGCTGGTCGCCGGTTCGCTGCCGCCGATCTTCGGCTCCTACGAACCACAGAACTTCCAGCCGTCACGCGTGCAGGACTATCTCAAGGTGCTTGTCGAAAACCTCAGTCCTTTCGTCGATATATGGCTCGGCGAGACGTTGAGCCTGATCGCGGAGGGAGAGGCTGTCCGCAAGGCCGTTGCAACCACCGACAAGCCATTCTGGATTTCGTTCACACTGGCAGATGACGAGGCAAACATCAGGAGCGACGAACCGAAGCTTCGCTCCGACGAAAGGGTCGAGGACGCGGCATTCTGGGCGGTTTCGTCTGGCGCCGAGGCCCTGTTATTCAATTGCAGCAAGCCTGAGGTCATGAAGGCAGCGGTGGAAACGACAGCGCGTGTGTTTCGGAAGATGGACGCTCACATCGAAATCGGCGTCTACGCCAATGCCTTTGAAGGGGAGCAAGGCGGAGCAGCCGCCAATGAAGGCCTGCACGACACCCGCAACGACCTGACCGATGATACTTATTCGCGCTTTGCCTGTTCATGGGCCGAAGCAGGTGCGACTATAATCGGCGGTTGCTGCGGCATCGGCGCTGGCCATATCCATAGGCTCAAGAAAACCTTGCTGGGCTGAGCCTATGTGTGGCGAAGGTGAACTGTCATGACGGTGAGATACCGAGGCAAGTCACTGAAGGGGTTCGCCTGTCTATTGAGTGGCGAGCCCTTCTCCGTAAGCTTATTCAAAGCAGCACGCTGACCGCCAACTCAGCGGCGCCAGGATCCACCGACTATAGGTCTTTGGCTGGCACCTTCGTCGCAGTGCCAATCACGGCGCCTGAAAGGATTGATGGGTTGCGTTCTGGCGTTTACTTGACCTGCGCCCCTCGGATCGCGCGTCCGCTCGAGACAAAATCGCGGTTGGCCATTTATTGGGGAGCAGATTTGCCTTAGACCCGGCCATATACGCGGCCATCACCAGGCCGATGAAAGTCATTATGGATAGTGTTCAATACCGGCAGGAAAGCGTCCTGCGACATCCCGGCTACCTCAACTTCGCCGCATCCCGCGTGTTGTCCTCGCTAGCATTTCAATCGATCGCCGTTGCGATGGGCTGGATGATCTATGACCAAACGCATAGCGCATTTGCACTGGGTCTTGTTGGTCTCTGCCAATTCCTTCCCATGGTCATGCTCACGTTCGTCGTCGGGCAGGTGGCGGACCATTTCGACCGCAGGCGGATCGGTCTCATATGTCAACTGGTTGAGGGCGTCACCGCGCTGTTTCTGGGACTGGCTGCCTGGCAAGGCATATTGAGCGCGAGCGGAATCCTCGTTGCGGTTGCCATTCTCGGTGCGGCACAGGCGTTCGAGCGACCGACCATGGCAGCTCTGCTTCCCACTGTCGTTCCCGCAAGCCTCCTGCAGAAGTCGATCGCTACCACGACTTCGATGATGCAGACCGCCCTTGTGATTGGCCCATCGTTCGGGGGGCTGCTCTATGGTGTCGATGAAGTGGCACCGTTTGTCCTCTCGTTCGTCCTGTTTCTCATAGCCAGCATCAATGTAATTTCGATCCGCACGGAACGACCTGCCGCAGTTCGCCAGCCAGTGACCCTTGCATCGGTATTTGCCGGCGTGTCATTCATTCGCGGCAAACCTGTCATACTTGGCACGATTTCACTCGATCTCTTTGCTGTGCTTCTTGGGGGCGCCACTGCGCTGCTGCCGATGTTTGCTCGCGACATCTTGCATGCTGGGCCATGGAGTCTCGGGCTGCTTCGGGCGAGCCCAGCAATTGGCGCCGTCGTGATGTCGATCTATCTTGCACGCTATCCGTTGAAAACCGACGCCGGCCGCAAGATGCTCTGGGCTGTGGCAATCTTTGGCCTTGCGACCATGGTCTTTGCGCTCTCACAGAACATTGCCCTTTCGATCGGCGCTCTCTTTATCGTCGGCGCGTCCGACACCATTAGCGTTGTCGTGCGCAGTTCGCTGGTGCAACTCTTGACGCCCGATGAGATGCGCGGTCGCGTCAACGCCGTCAATTCGCTATTCATCGGGACCTCGAACCAGCTTGGAGAATTCGAATCCGGCATGGTCGCGGCCTTGCTCGGGCCGGTGATAACCGGGATCGTCGGCGGCATCGGTACGATTGTTGTCGTTGTGCTCTGGATCCGGCTTTTTCCGGATCTCGCACGCGTAAAGACTCTGTCGGGAGACTGAGGACCGCCCCGATCGGGCTAAGACGACGTTTGGGCTGGTTGCCGACCGGACGACGAGAACACGCGCGACAGCGGTGTTTTACATTGGCGTGCGTGGCCGAATAGCGCTGGCCTTATGGGTAGGCTGTCGCGCCGTCCGGCTTGCGGGTGATCTTGCGCTCCCAATGTACGTAGTCTTCCTTGATGAGCGCCTTTTCGTCAATTTCGATGCCCCAGCCTGGTCGGTCCGGTCTCAGCTCCATATGCCCGTCGACGGGCATATATGGATCGGTCGCCCAAGGGGCATATTCATGCGGCTTAAACTCCAGAATCTTGAAGTTCGGCTGCGCCGCACAGAAATGAATATTGACCGCAGTGGCCAGCGGCCCCATCGGATTGTGCGGTGCGACCGTCACATAGTGTGCCTCCGCAATGGCGGCGATGCGGCGCATTTCGGTGACGCCGCCGACCACGCAGATGTCGGGCTGGATAATGTCGGCGCCGCGCGCGCTCAACAGCGACAGAAATTCGAAGCGTGAGTAAAGTGATTCACCCGTTGCAAGCGGCACCGTCACCTTCGATTTTAGCTCCGCCCAGGCGGGAATGTGTTCCGGGCGGATCGGCTCCTCGTAAAAAAGCGGATCGTACGGCGCGATCGCGGCAGCGAGCTGGGCGGCCTGATAGGGCTCATAGATCTTTGCATGGGCATCGAATGCGAATTCGAAATGCGACGGCGTGAGGTCCCGGATTTTGCCGAACCAGTCGCCCGTTTCTTTGACTAGCTCACCCCACCGGCCCGCATGCAGATCGCGCCGGTAGGGGCTGAGCTTGAAAGCCGTATAGCCATAGGTCTCATTCAGCTTGAATGTTTGGTCGCGTGCGGCTTCCGGGTCGGGTGCGGTATAGACGCCGCAATAGACACGCACTCGGTCGCGCACATTTCCGCCGAGCAGCATATACACCGGAAGGCCGGCCGCTTTTCCTGCAGTATCCCATAATGCATGATCGATCGCCGAAATTGCCGCCAAACCCAAGGCGCCTGGCGGAAAGCGGCATTGCTGGTTGAGCTTGAGCACCAGGAACTCAACGCGCCGCGGGTCTTGTCCCTCTATCTGGTGAAAGAGATAGTCGAGTAGGGGAGGCAGGGACCAGTCAGGTCCATGGTTGTAGGCTTCTCCCCAACCGGAAATGCCTTCGCTCGTTTCGATCTTGACCAGCAGGCGCGGGCGATCGTCCACCCTCTGCATGTAGGTCTTCAGGGCAGTGATGTGCATGTCGTTGTATCCTCAGGCTGCGCGGCTAAGCTCGCTGACGCGTGCAACGATAGTCTCGAGTTCGGCGCGTTCTGCTTCCGTCAGCGCTTCAACGCCCGGAATGCGAACTGGCCCGACGTCGTTACCAAGCATACCGAGCGCCTCCTTCACCACGGTTACGTTGGCGCCGTTCAGATACTTCGTGCGCATGGCCTCGAATCCGGCAATGTCATCGATAAGCGCACGCGCGCCAGCATAGTCCTCCCTTTCCAGCGCTTGATGGATTGCGTGCGATCGCTCGGGGAAGACGTTGACGAGGCCCGAGGTAAAGCCCCGCGCGCCCATGGCATAGAAAGCAGGTGCCCATCCCTCTGCAAGACCGCAGACCCAGATCGCAGATGCATCCTTCGTCGCGCGGATTACCTCGGCGAGAAGCATGAGGTTGCCGGAGGCGAACTTGATGCCGGCAATGTTCGGATGAAGGGCAAGCTTTCGGAAGTCCGCCACCGAGAATGTATCGCTTCGAACATAGGCAATGACGGGGACACTCGAGGCTTCCGCAAGCTCCAGGAAATACTTGGCCTGGTAGCTTGGACCTGCAAATGGGTCCATCGGGTGATGGCCCATGATGGCGTCTGCACCATCGGCAATCGCCTCGCGTGCTAGCGCCTTGGCATCGCTGAGAGAGCGACCGACGGCCGCGCTCACAAGGGATTTCCCGTCGGCTGCCGTGATCGTTGTTGCGTGAACATGACGGATCTCTTCCAGCGTCAGCGTAAAGAATTCTCCGGTATTGCCAGCGGCCATCAGATTGTGAACGCCGGCGCCTGCAAGGCGGCTGATGAGGGCCGACAACTTGGTGCTGTCAATCCTGCCATCCTTCTGATAGGGCGTCACGGGAACGCCTGAAATGCCCGTCAGAGCCTTGCGGATTTTCTTCATTGCCTCGGTCACGTCAAATGTCCTCGTTCTTCTCGAATACGATTTTGAGGTAAGTCTCACCGGAGCGCACGACGTGGTCGCGCATCACACGCTCGGCCTTGTCGCTGTTGCCGGACATGATGGCTGCAGCGATCGCGGCATGTTCTGACAGGGCCTTGTCGCGCTCTTGCGGATCGGAGTGAATGACGCGTCGGATGCTTGCGTCATAGAACTGCTGCCGTTCGATCATCCGCGCTAGATACTTACACCTCGACGACACATGGATCTGGTCGTGAAACGTCTCGTTGAGCGCAATCAACTCGTCTGGAGATCCCGCTGCGGTCGCAGTTTTCATCTGCGCCACGATCGCTTCAATTGTGTCAGCCTCATTCTTGGAAATCCTCTTCGCGGCCAGATGCGCGATCATCGACTCCAAAGCTGCGCGGGCAAGGATCATCTCCTCTGCCCAACCCGAGTTGAACCGGATGAGCACTCCGCGCCGGGGAAGGGTTTCGACAAGACCTTCGGTTTCGAGCTGGCGTAGAGCCTCTTTGATGGGCGTGGTGCTGACGCCCAGCTGGTCTGCGAGCTGGCGTTCGTTGACGCGCTCGTTTGCCGCAAAGCGTCCGGAAAGAATGGCCGAGCGCAATGTGCGATGCACGTGATCGCGCAGTGTCGTCAGGAAGCGGGGGTCGAGCTTCTCGATCCGGTCCCCACCCGGTGCCGGAAGCGCTTCTTTCTGCATCACCTGAAAATCCCCCGTTGACGGCAAAATCGTTTTGTGAGATCTGATATACCAGATTTCAGATCGATGTCGATATGAAAAATGCGCGCTTGACGCGATTGCAGCGCTCCAGGGAGGAACGAATGGGCATTCAAAGACGCAGCTTCCTAATTACCTCGGCCTTCATCGCCGCAACGCTTTCGATGCCGCTCTCGGCACAGGCGGCAACGCCCAAGGACCAGCTTGTCGTTGCGATGAACATGTCGTCCATGCGTGGATTGGACCCGAATGAACTGAATCAACTCGAGGCGGCAGAGATCGTAGCCAATCTCTACGAGCGTCTCATTGCTCTGCCCGCAGATGACATCACCAAGCCGATGCCTGGCCTGGCCGAAAGCTGGACCGTTTCGCCCGATGGCAAGACCTTCACCTTCAAGATACGCTCCGGCGTGAGCTTTCATTCAGGAAATCCTCTGACTGCCAAGGATGTCGAGTGGTCGTTGCGTCGACTGGTCAAGCTCGGGCTTGCGCCTTCCGTCGACCTGCGCCAGTGGGGCTTTACTGACAAGAATGTCGACAGCCTGATCAAGGCAAGCGATGACACCACGGTTGTCTTGGAAACGCCGGAAGTGTGGAACCCGAACCTGATCTTCTATTCGCTAGCGAGTTTTTCCACTTCCATCCTCGACAGCAAGCTCCTGGCCGGGAAGGAAAAGAATGGCGATATGGGTCGGGAATTCCTGCAAACCGCTGATGCCGGCTCCGGGCCCTATTCGCTGCGGACGTGGCGTGTCAATGATCTGTTGATTGCCGACGCTTTCAAGGATTATTGGGCCGGCGCGCCCAAGATGCGTCGCGTCATACTGCGCCACATTCCGGAATCGTCTGGCCAGCGTCTGCAGCTAGATGCGGGTGACGTCGATGTTGCAACACGCCTCTCGTCGACAGATCTCGCTGCCGTTCAGTCAGGCGGGAAGGCCGACATCCAGAAGACGCCGGGATTCGGGTTTTACTATCTGGCGCTTAACCAGAAGGACGAGATTCTCGCCAACCCGAAGGTTCGCGAAGCCTTCCGCTACCTCATTGACTATGATGGGCTGGCAAACACGGTCATGAAGTACTACGGCATCAAGCAAGAGACGATTGTCCCGTCTGGCCTGCCGGGTGCCAGCGATGCCGCTCCCTACAAACTCGATATCGACAAGGCAAAGCAACTGCTTGCCGAGGCCGGCTATCCGAATGGATTTTCAAAAGTCTATTATGCGACACCGGTGACGCCGGAATATGAAGTGGCCCAATCCCTTCAGGCCAATGCCGCCAAAGCGGGCATCAAACTTGACCTGCAAGGGGGCGACCATATCGGCAAGTTTCGTAACCGTGAGTTCGAAATCTTTTCTGCCCGTACCGGCGAACGTCTCCCCGATCCGCATGCCGTTCTGGCCTCCTACGCGACCAATCCCAACAATGCGGACGATGCAAAGCTGAGCGGCCTGATCGCCTGGCGCACCGCCTGGGACGTTCCGAAGGATATCCAGGATATGGTGACGGCGGCAGCGCACGAGACGGACCAGGAGAAGCGCGATGATCTCTATGCGAAGGTCAACCAGGCCTATCTCAAGGCTTCTCCGGCTCTCATCACCTCGTTCCAGCGCACGGACGCAAAGGCTGTGCGCAAGGACATCAAGGGCTACATTGGTCATTCAACCTGGCTGACACGTTGGGACACGGTCTCAAAGGATCAATAGCCTGACCTCTCGAGGAGAATGACGTGACGATCGTACAGACAACCGCAACCGGGCCGAGCCGCGGTACGGCAGCGCTTGCGGCATTGCAAAAGGTGGCGGCGTCCTTTGCCGTCATCCTGACCACGCTTTTAGGGCTCCTGGTGATCACCTTCGTTGTCGGGCGGATGGTGCCCGCCGATCCGGTCATTGCCGTGATCGGCGATCAGGCCGACCACGAAACCTATGAGCGCGTCTACAAACAGATGGGCCTTGACCAGCCCGTCTATGTGCAGTTCGCGACCTATCTCGGAAACGTCGCTCATCTCGACTTCGGCCAGTCGCATGTTACGAAGAATCCCGTCGCCAGCGACCTTGCCCGCGTGTTTCCGGCGACGCTGGAGCTCGCGACCCTGGCAACCATCATCGGTGCAAGCCTCGGCATTCCTCTCGGCATCATCTCTGCTGTCAGGAAGGGCACCTGGGTCGACCACGTTGCGCGCATCGTTGGACTTCTCGGGCATTCGACGCCGATCTTCTGGTTGGGAACGATCGTCATCCTCGTCTTCTACGCGAAATTCGGCCTCATCCCAGGAAGTGGTCGTCTGGATGTCTACAATGAGGGTCTGGTGGAAGGGCCGACGAACTCGATCCTGGTCGACGCGATGCTTGCCGGCGAATGGGAGGTTTTCCGCGACGCGCTTTTGCATGTGGCTGCGCCTGCACTCATCCTCGGCTACGCCGCGATGGCTTATCTCAGTCGGATGAGCCGCAGTTTCATGCTCGAGCAGTTGCGGCAGGAGTACGTGTTAACCGCGAAGGCCAAGGGCCTCGGGCAACGCGCCATCATCTGGCGTCATGCATTCCGCAACATCCGGGTCCAGCTTTTGACGATCGTCGCCCTTGCCTACTGCGGTCTGCTCGACGGCACGGTTCTCATCGAGACAGTCTTTGCCTGGCCAGGACTTGGTCAGTATCTGACTTCTGCGTTGTTCTTTGCGGACATGAATGCCGTCCTCGGCAGCGTGCTTCTGATCGGCATCATCTCGATTGCCATCAATCTGCTGTCGGACCTCACCTATCGCTTCCTCGATCCGAGAACCCGGTGACATCATGGCGACACGCTATTTCAACGATCTCCACAATTGGCTGATCAACGAGGATTTTTCCTCGATGCGTCAGGCTCGTCTGCACAAGGCCTATGTGCTGTGGCTTAGCCTTATCGCCAATCCACTTGCCTTCGCCGGATTTGTGGTCGTCGCCGCATTGATCGCAATTGCAGTCCTTGCGCCGCTGCTGGCAAATCACGATCCAATTCTGCAGGATCTCACCATGGCCCTGAGGCCGCCGTCGGCGCTGCATTGGTTTGGGACAGACGAGTTTGGCCGCGACGTCTATTCGAGGTTGATCTATGGCGCGCGCACCACTCTTTATATCAGCATCCTTGTCACCGTCATCGTCGCTCCGATCGGCTTTGCGATTGGTGCAACGGCCGGCTACCTCGGCGGCTGGGTCGATGTCGTCCTCATGCGCATCACCGATATTTTCCTGTCCTTTCCAAGTCTCGTGCTCGCGCTAGCCTTCTCCGCCGCCCTTGGGCCCGGTATCGAGAACGCCGTCATTGCCATAGCCCTGACGGTGTGGCCGCCAATCGCACGTTTGGCGCGGGCTGAGACGTTAACGTTTCGCTCAGCCGATTTCGTGGTCGCTGCCGAATTGCAGGGTGCAGGCATGGGCCGTATCCTCTTTCGCCATATCGTGCCGCTTTGCGCGCCGTCCATCATCATCCGTTTGACGCTCAACATGTCGAGCGTCATCCTGACGGCGGCGGGCTTGGGATTCCTTGGGCTTGGCGCGCAACCGCCGATGCCGGAATGGGGCGCCATGGCGGCATCCGGTCGGCAATATCTCCTCGATGCCTGGTGGCTTACAACGGTTCCAGGCATTGCAATTCTCCTTGTCAGTCTCGCCTTCAACCTGCTTGGCGACGGACTGCGCGACATCATGGATCCCCGAAATGCCTGACCTTTTTCAGCCGATCCTCTCGGTAAAGAATATGTCGGTCCAGTTTCCGACCTTGTCGGGCGCCGTGACGGCCGTGAAGGATATCTCGTTCGACGTCGGACGGGAAAAGGTCGGCATCATCGGTGAATCCGGTTCCGGCAAGAGTACCACCGGGCGCGCCATCATGCGCCTCCAGCCGGCAAACGCGCGCGTCGTGGCCGAGGAGATGCGTTTTGAGGAGGTGGATCTGCTTGGCGCCAGCGAGGCCGACATGCGCGCGATCCGCGGCCGACGCATTTCGATGATCCTTCAGGACCCGAAATATTCGCTCAACCCGGTGATGACGGTTGGCGAACAGATTGCCGAAACGGTCATTCTGCACGAGCGCATCGGGCGGCGCGAAGCACGTCAACGCACGCTCGCCATGCTCGAGCGTGTCAATATTCGTGACCCTGAGCGCGTCTTCAATCTCTATCCGCACGAGGTTTCGGGCGGAATGGGCCAGCGCATCATGATCTCGATGATGCTGATTTCGTCGCCATCTCTCATCATTGCCGATGAACCGACATCCGCTCTTGACGTGACCGTTCGCCAGCAGGTGCTCTCGATCCTCGATGACCTGATCGCCGAACGCGACATCGGCCTGATCTTCATCTCGCACGATCTTAATCTGGTAAAGAGCTTCTGTGATCGCGTGATCATTATGTATGCGGGACGCATCGTGGAAACGCTCGAAGCCTGCCGCCTCGACCATGCAACGCACCCCTATACCCGCGGTCTTCTGGAAGGCCTGCCAAGCCTCGATCACCCGAAGGACAGGCTTCAGGTCTTACGACGCGAAGCGAGCTGGGCGGAGGTATGAGATGACGATGATATCCGTTAGCAATCTCGCCGTTTCGTTCGACAGTGGTCATGCGCGCAAGCACGTCGTCAAGGATGTTTCCTTTGATGTCGATCCAGGCGAGACATTCGGCCTCGTGGGGGAAAGCGGCTGTGGCAAGTCGACTGTTCTTGGAGCGCTCGCCGGCAGAATCAAAGACTGGAGCGGCACTATCGGTGTCGATGGAGAGGCTATTTCCCGAAAGCGCTCGCCTCAGCAGCTGGCAAAGCAACAGATGGTGTTCCAGGACCCGTTTGGCTCACTCCATCCACGCCACACGATCGGCCGCACCCTGCTCGAGCCGTTGGAGATTCACGGTCTTGACCAGCGCCAAGAAAGGGTAGAGGCAGTCCTACGCGACGTTGGGTTGCCGGCGTCCTTTCGCCATCGATTCCCGCACCAGCTGTCGGGCGGACAGCGCCAGCGAGTCGCGATCGCGCGTGCATTGATCTTGAGGCCCCGCATCCTGCTTCTCGATGAACCGACGTCGGCTCTCGACGTGTCGATCCAGGCAGAGATCCTCAATCTGCTGAAAGATCTGCGTGAAAGAGAGAAACTGACCTATCTTCTCGTCAGTCACGACATGGCCGTCATAGCGCATCTCTGCAACCGTGTCGCGGTCATGCAAGACGGCGTCTTCGTCGAGATCGCCACCCGTGAGCAGCTTCTCAGAGGGCAGGTCGCGCACTCGTATACAAGAACATTGCTTGACGGCAGTCGCGGATACGTGCCCACCCGTGAAAGAAATTAAGCCAACCATCTCGCTTGTACGCTGTTCGAATTCGCGAGCGACGCATTTCTGCGACGGCTGTTGGACTTTCCTTTCCGTTGTCGATCTCGTGGGAGGTACAGAAAAGCGTGCGCCGACCAGAGCCCAAGCGGCATCCATGGTACATCTGACAGGCCTCTATGATTGTTGTTGGTCCGATCTGGCGAAATCATGACTGTGGTTCGAACTGGTCATCATCCACTCGGCGATCGCTCGAAGTCGAAGATGCTTTGCGTAGCCAACGCTGCAGCTCCTCTTGCCCAGGAGCTCGGAACCCAATCCGTTTGAAGTTCCGGTCGTGAGAAAAATAGGAATTCGTTCATCGATCGCTTGAGGGGGCCCAATAGCGCTTCACCGAATTGAACAGCTTCTCCTCCCACGACAATAATCTCGGGATCGAATAGATTCACCAAGTCGGCCAAGTGTCTGCCGATACGTGATCCTGCTTCCTGTAGAATTGCAACGGCAGTTTCCTCGTCCGCCTCGGCGGCGGCCACGAAATCGGTCCGGGTAGCCGGTTTACCCCGTTTGCGTCCCCATTCAGCGATCATGTATGGTTCCGCAGCATGGGCCATGAGACATCCGCGGCGTCCACATTCGCACAGATCACCTTGCGGTATCGTTGTAATATGGCCCAATTTGCCTGCCGCGCCGTTGCTGCCATGGTATATTTCCCCATTCAGGACGAGTGAACAGCCAATCCCAGCGCCGATGGCCAGGGCAGCGAAATTCCGGTGGTTGCGGCCCGCCCCAAATAGCTTTTGGGCGATAGCGAAAGCGTTGACGTCATCGTCTATCCAGACGGGCACACGCACACGTTCGGCCAGGAGCTCGGCGAAGGGAAGGTCATACCAACCAAAGCGTGGACTTTGCAGGCACACCCCTTTCGTTGGGTCGACTTCGCCCGGAATCGACACGCCTATACCCATTATATCCCGCTCTTCACGACCTGCTTCCGCCAACAGGCGCGGGATCGCATCCTTGATCGCCTCAATCATTCCCTCGGGGGAGGTGTCCACGACGGCTGTTTCCATCGTGGCTAGTGGGATGGTGGCGAGATCAGTCAGCACACAGTCGATGCTGCTTCGATTGAGCTTGAAGCCCAGGGCGAGGTGAGCCTCGTAGTTAATGTCTACGGGGATCGGACGGCGACCGTTTGAGCTTGTGACGGCCTCCCGCTCTACAAGGAGCCGGTCTTCAATCAATTCGGTGACGACAAATGTTACGGCCGCCGGACTGAGACCAGTGATCAATGCCAGCTCGGCGCGAGATACGGGACCCCGGTTTCGCAGCAAGTTCAAAATCAACCGCCTGTTCATGGCGCGTGACGTGCTTGCATTGCCTTTCAAACTCTACCTCCTCAATGAGAGTTAGTTTATTTCGTAAATTAACTCTTGTCCTAACTCAGAAGGTAGGTTAGCTTTTCGGCGTTGGCAATGAGGAGGAGACCGCGGCGCGAGATTTTTCTGGCCCGCATGTTCTCAAGCAAATTCACGTTCAAGAAGCCCGACCGCTGGTCGGTTCGGGCCCGGCGAAGCTTTGTCCTGGGAGGATTCTGAATGACACCGAAAGACATAACCACTCTGCTTACAGGGGCGCCTTCGTCCCGACGCCAATTCCTAATCGGAGCCGGGACGGCACTCGCTGGAATGTCACTGAGCGCTCCCGCACTTGCCCAGAGCAAGGAAATGACGATCATCTCCAATATCGGCAACGCTTCGCAGCGCGACGTCCTGCAGCGCATTGCCAGCGAGTACGAGAAGACGAGTGGCGTCAAGGTGACCATCAACAACATGGATCACGAGGCTCACAAGACTGCTATCCGAAGCTATCTTGTGGTCGGTGCGCCGGACATCTGCTTCTGGTTTTCGGGTAACCGCATGAAGGCCTTCGTCAAGCGAGGGCTCTTCGACGATATCTCCGATCTCTTTGAACGTGAGAACTACAAGGCGGTGCTGGGCCCGACATTGAATGCCGTGACTGTCGACGGAAAGCAGTATGGCTTGCCCCTCGGCGGGCTGCTGTGGGGGCTCTTCTATCGCAAGGACGTCTTTGCTGAGAAGGGGTGGGCACCCCCGAAAACGATCAACGACCTGCTTGGGCTGGGCGAACAAGCCAAGTCCGCAGGAATGGTACCTGTGAGCATGGGGACCAAGGAGATGTGGCCCGCGGCCGGCTGGTTCGACCATATGAACCTGCGCATCAACGGCCTAGAAAAACACATGGCTCTGATGGATGGCAGGATGTCTTACACCGATCCTGCGATCCTGCCTGTCTTCGATAAATGGGCAGAACTCATCAACGCTGGGATGTTCAGTGCCAACAGCACGTCGTTTGGCTGGGAACAGGCGTCTGCAGCCTTGGCGCAGAAGAAAGCGGCGATGATGGACCTCGCAGGATTCATCAAGTACGGCTTCCCCGAGGGTCAGCAGGATCAAATCGCGTTCACACCGTTTCCGCAGATTGTGGATGGCATGGCGCGCTACGAGGACTTTGCCCTGAATTCGATCCACGTCCCGAAGAATGCCAAGAACAAGGAAAGCGCGCGTGACTTCCTTGCCTACTTCTACAAGCCCGACAACCTTTCAGCCTTCCTGGAGACCGAAAGTGCCGTGCCGCCTCGCAGCGACTGCCCGCCGAGTAAAGACCCGCTCGTGAATGCGGCGGTAGAGTCTCTCAAGACCGTCGAGGGCTCCGCGCAGTACTACGACCGGGATACCGACCCGGATATGGCACAGGAAGGTCTTAAGGGGTTCCAGGAGTTCATGGCCAAGCCGGATCGGCGCGACCAGATTCTGGAACGGCTCGAAGGTACGCGAAAACGCATCTTCAAGACGTAAGCCTATCGCGGTCGCCTGTTTCTCCCCGGAGCTGTACCGCACGACGGCAGGGCTGCTGATTAGCGGCAGTCCTGCCTTCTCCGAGCCAACCCAACGTCTGGGGCTTGGACCCATTAACATTTCCTGGAGTAGTCCTGGATGTCCACTCTCTGGCGACGCCATCGACATTGGATAACGCCGACATTGTTCATCGCGCCGGGTGCCCTGTTGTTTGGGGTGGTGATCATTGTCGCTTCCATCGAGACGATCTGGGTGTCGTTCTTTGAATGGGACGGCGTTGGCGTAAAACAATGGGTCGGTCTGGCTAACTATGTTCAGCTACTGAATGACCCGCAGTTTTACATATCGCTCAAGAACAACCTCATCTGGCTCGCAATGTTCATGCTAGCGCCACCGCTCGGACTAGCGCTTGCGTTGCTCCTGAACCAGCCTATCCGCGGCATGCGGATCATGAAATCTCTGTTCTTTGTGCCGCTGGTGCTCGCATCTGTTACGGTCGGCGTTGTTTTCACTTGGGTCTATGATCCGAGCTTCGGACTTCTCTCGCTTATCTTCGGATACTTCGGGGCGAGCGCACCCGCGTTGCTTTCCGACGAGCATTTCGTGACTTTCGCGGTCGTGGTCGCGGCCTTGTGGCCACAGGTGGCCTTCTGCCTCGTACTATTTCTGGCGGGCCTCAACAATCTCAGCGAAGACCTGATTGGGGCTGGGCGCGTCGACGGTGCGCGGGGCTGGCCGATGCTGTTTCATGTCGTTCTTCCCCAATTGCGCGAAGTCAGTTTCATCGCTTTGGCGGTGACGGTCATCGGCGCGCTTCGGTCATTCGACATGGTCGCCGTGATGACGTCCGGAGGGCCGTTCGGCTCCTCCACCGTCCTCGCGTATCAGATGTACGAGCAGTCAATCTTTTCATACCGTTTCGGCTATGGCGCGGCGATCGCGACGGTACTTTTCGTGATCATGGCGGCCTTTATCACCTGGTACTTACGCACTCTTCTCAGGCCGGAAAGGGAGGGCCTCTGATGTACCCAAGGTCCATATCGGAAGACTTGCCGGTTCGGCGGTTCGCGTATGTTGCGATGGTCGCTTTGATCCTCGCTCTCTGGCTCCTCCCGCTGCTGGCAGTCATGGCCACGTCCCTTCGATCATTCGAGGAAGTGATGGCGGGCAACTATTGGGGTTGGCCGAGGAGCTTCAATTTCATTGAGAACTACACGGCTGTGTTCACACAGACCGCCATGGCGCGATACTTCCTTAACAGCCTGATCGTGACATTGCCGTCGGTGGGCGGCGTACTCGTTCTCTCCACGCTGACAGGCTTCGTGCTTTCTCGCTACCGCTTTCGCGGGGCGAATGTGATGTTCGCGCTATTCGTCGGGGGGAACTTCCTTCCAGCCCAGATCATGATGATCCCGGTCAGGGATTTGATGGTTTCCATCGGACTCTATGATACCTACTACGCGCTCATTGTCTTCCACGTGGCCTTCCAAACGGGCTTCGCAACCCTCTTCATGCGCAACTTCATCGCCGCGCTTCCAGACGAGCTTTTCCAAGCGGCCCGCGCAGAAGGCGCGTCGCCGTGGCAGACACTTTGGCACATTGTTCTCCCATTGATCCGACCGGCGTTGGCAGCACTCGCGATCCTGACATTCACCTTTGTCTGGAACGATTATTTCTGGGCGATCGTGTTGACGCAGAGCGATGCGGTAAAGCCCGTGACCGCCGGCCTTAGCAACCTGCGAGGCGAGTGGGTGTCTGCGTGGAATCTCGTCGCCGCGGCAACGATCATGGTCGCAATTCCTCCAGTCGTAATGTTCTTCCTCATGCAGCGGCACTTCATTGCTGGCCTGACCGTCGGTGCGATCAAGGGCTGAGGCGAAACTCAAGGAATACATAAGATGGTCAGTGTCGAACTTATCAACATCGAGAAGCATTATGGGGGCTACCATGCCCTTAGGGACGTCAACCTGGTCATCGAGGAAGGTGAGTTCGTCGTCATGGTCGGGCCGTCGGGATGCGGCAAGTCGACCTTGCTGAAGACCATCGCTGGCCTTGAGACGACCAGTTCGGGAAAGCTCCTGATCAGGGGGAGGGATGTGACCAGATTAGAGCCTGGCGACAGAGGCATTGCCATGGTGTTCCAGTCCTATGCGCTTTACCCGCACATGACCGTCGCTGAAAACATGGGATTCGGCCTCAGAATGGCCAAGCGACCGAAGACCGAAATCGATGCCGCGGTTGCCCGCGCCGCCACAATTCTTCGACTTGAAGAGCAACTTGAGAAGAAGCCGAAGCAGCTGTCCGGCGGGCAGCGGCAACGTGTCGCCATTGGCCGTGCCATCACACGCTCGCCCGACGTCTTCCTGTTCGACGAGCCTCTTTCCAATCTCGACGCCGCCTTGCGCACTCAGATGCGGGTCGAGCTGTCGACGCTCCACTCCCGGCTCGCATCAACGATGATCTACGTCACCCATGACCAGGTTGAAGCAATGACAATGGCGAGCCGGATCGTTGTGCTCAATCAGGGCAGAATCGAACAAGTCGGCGCGCCGCTCAGTCTCTACAAGAACCCCGACAACCTGTTCGTCGCTGGGTTCCTTGGTGCGCCCCGCATGAACTTCGTCGCGGGGCAAGTGGCTGAAACCAACGGATCGGGTGCGCGGATTATAGGCGCCGGCGGTCTGGAGCTTACATTTGACCGGCTCACCGACAAGGTTTCTGTAGGTGATACAGTCACGGTCGGTATTCGGCCGGAACAGCTTCGGCTCGACGACGGCCTGGCCGAAATCCGTTTTCCTGGAAATGTGCGTCTGACGGAGTATCTGGGACGAGAAACGATCGTTTACGTCGACGCCGGACCACTGACCACGACAGGATCGGACAGCGGCACGACCGTTTTCACCGTTCAGATCGCGGACGTCAAACCCTTTCAAAACGATCGCTCGGTGTCGGTCGGCTTCGATCCAGCCGATGCCTACCTTTTTGGGCCCGGCGGCAAAACCATCACCCCTCCCAAGGCCGTCGCGACAATCTAAGCAAGGATGAAACAGTCATGAAGCGTACCCCTCCTGCGCCGCTTTCGGTTTGGCGCACTCTCAATCTCGATGACTTTCTCCTGGGCGTTCCACACTATCCGGAGCACGTTGACGAGAGTTATTGGCTGCGTGATGCCCAGCGAATGGCGGCAGCCGGTTTCAACGTCGTCCGCCTCGGCGAGTTTGCATGGCACCTGATCGAACCTCAGGAGGGGCATTTCGACTTTTCGCTGTTTGATCGGGCCATCGATGTCTTGGCCTCCGAAGGTATCAAGACGATCTTCTGCACGCCGACTGCGACGCCACCGCGTTGGCTGACATCAACCTATCCTGAGGTGCTGCGCACGGACGAGACCGGCCGCACTGCGTCGCATGGCTCACGCCAACACGCAGACACGAACAGCCCGGTCTACCGTATTCACAGCCGACGCATCACGGAGGCTTTGGCCCGGCACTACGCAGGCAATTCGAACGTCATCGGCTGGCAAACCGACAATGAATTGAACACGACTGTGTCGACGTCATACTCCGAGGCGACCGAACGGGAGTTCCGGCGCTATCTTCGGGATCGCTATGAAACCATTGCGGCGTTGAATTTCGCGTGGGGCGGGAATTTCTGGGCGCTGGCCTACGACAACTTTGACCAGATCGCGGTGCCTCGAAAGGACAATCCGGGTTTTCCTGCTCCAGGGCACATGCAGGACTATCATCGGTTCTTGGCGCATGCGACTGCTGTCTTCCAGCATGACCAGGTGGAAATTCTCCGTCGAGCGAACTCCGACTGGTTCATCTTCCACAATCTCGGCCGTCTTGAAGACATCGATTTCCGTGGTCAGTTCGGTCAGGACCTCGACTTCCTTGGCTTCGACGTTTACCCGATGCTCTACGACGAGATGAGACGGAGCGGTGGTCATCCCGCTACTCAAGCCTTGCATCTCGACATCTGCCGCGCCTATTCAGGCAATTTCATCGTGCCCGAACAGGCTTCAGGCTTCGGTAGTCAACCTGGTTTCTCGACTATGACTCCTGAGCCGGGTGAGATGCGCCGGATGGCACTCAGTTCTGTCGCCCGCGGGGCCGACGGCCTCCTGTTTTTCCGCTGGCGTCCAGCACATTTCGGCGCCGAAATTTACTGGATGGGTATCATTGACCACGATGACATGCCCCGTCGCCGCTACCAGGAAGCCGTCCAGTTCGCCGGCGATATCAACAAGATAAAGCCGCACCTGCTTGGTACGACTGTGCGTATGGACGTCGCCATCGCCGGCGCGGACTTCGATAATCAGGAGGCCTATAAGACTTATCCAATGGGTATGCCAAGCCCCCTGGAAGACGGACGGCTTCTACATCGCTACTGCTATTCCAAGGGTATAGCGTGTGGCTTCATCCATCCGGAAGACGACTTGTCGCGTATCAAGGTCCTATATGTGCCGCATTGGGTAATGTGGAGACCGGAATGGAACGAGAATGTGGAAGCGTTCATCAAGGATGGCGGGACCTTGATTGTCGGTGCGATGACGGGCACCAGAGACGAGAACAACCATATTCCAACCGAACTCGCTCCGGGACCGGGTCTATCCAGACTATGCGGCGTTCGCGTCGAGGAGTTCGGCCGCGTCGCAGAGCCGGGTGCCGATGGGCTCTTCGGCCTGCACGGAACTGAGTACGGCCTCCACAATCCAGCGAACCGTCTGCCGGCGAGTTCGGCGACCAGACGTTACAGTTTCAGTCTCGGCAACCAGGAGTACGACGCAGCGCATTTGTACGAGCTTCTTGGGCTCGACGATGATGTGAAGGTAATCGGGCGATGGACAAACCGATTCGCCAGCGGTCGACCAATGGTCACAGTCCGCAGAGTTGGTAAAGGTCGGGCGGTATATGTCGGAACGTATCTAACGGAGTCGCTAGTCGAAGCCTTGGCGACCCAATTGTTCGGAGAAAGCCATGTTCAACCTCTTCTCCAGGACTTGCCGCAGAATGTGGAAGTCACAATGCGGGAGGCCGATGACCGCAAGTTGCTATTCGTCCTAAATTGCGAGGCCGAAGCAACGGAAATCAAAACTCCTCCGCAAGGTATCGATCTAATCACCGGTCAGCTTGTCGAAGGAAATTTGACGCTAGGCCCGCATGAATGCGCTGTGATTCAATTATGAAGAAGAGCAACATCCTGCCAAGATGCTTCGAAACTTGAATTTGCAAGCTTGGCTCAGCAACCAGCGCGAGCTCGCAAGTTCGATTTCTCAAAAGGCGACTACCTGGCGAGGCCATTACGCATATCGCAGTTGATTGAACCGACGCCAGCAAAGGTGCTGACTTCATTTTCCGGAAGTTGGGCCGCACCGTGACCTACCATTTGAGGAGGACCCTCGACCAGGAAGCGGGGCGGCCCAGCACGGAGCGATGACTTGGCAGATGGGTGCCCGGGATCGCGGCGACGAACCTTTGCAGCCACGCCATGAAAATGGGACGAGGACTTGTCGATCGAGGATGCCTGCCAACGGCCAGAGGCACGCATTTAGGCTACCCTTGCAACCGTCGAAGAAGCACGCCCAATCGCTTCTCGGATGGGCAATCCTCAAGATCTGGGCGAACCGGTATGCCACCCCCTCCACGGTTCCTCACTTCGCTCGGGCTGTAACCGAACGCTCGCTTGAACGCGCGGCCAAACTCGGCGCCGTCGCTGAAACCGCGCTCTTCGGCAATCTGGAATATCAGACGCCGATCGTTGGGGTCGGTCAACGCGGCATAAGCACTCAGCAACCGACGATGCTGAATGTAATGCATCACCCCGCCGAAGGGCTCGAATAAGTTGTAGAGGCGCGTGCGCGAGATCCCGAGCTCCCGTCGCACTAACTCACTTCCGAGTTTCGGGTCGAGCAACCGATTGTGCACAAATTGTCGCGCCCTTTCGAGAAGCACATTGGCAATAGGTCCTTCGGCCGCCTCGATATGGTCTGCAGACGGCGACACACAGGCAAGGATCATTGCACGTGTGGCTGCTGCGAGCCCTGGCAGATCGGCCTGGGCGAGCATCGGCAGACGATTGGCGACGTCAATCAGGTAGTCCGAGAACAATCGTCCCATACCTGTCCCAAGTGTCGAAAATTCCGCCGAGCCAAGCGTGGCCGCCGTCTCAAGCGAAAGATCACGCGGCACGAACAGTACGAGCATTTCGCTTTTGTCGACGACGCCGGTGAAAGAGCGACCAAGCGAATGAATCTGGACCTCACCGGGACCCGCGGTAAACGCATTTCTCGCTGCATCGGTCCGGATCTTTCCCGACAGCAGGATTGTCATTGTCCAGTGATCAACCGGATCCCGCCTGAGATGTCCCGGTAGGCTGGAAAATGCGAGGCTGTCAGTGCTGATTTGGGCAAGTACAAGACTGCCAAGATCCCAAAGCTTCTGCCGGCCGTTAAAGGCGGCGGTCGTTGGGTCGATGTCAGCCAGTTCGAGCATAGGCTCGAAACTATTGTGCCATGCCGCAAACTGATCCGGTCGCGGCAACCCTGAGGTCGAAAATTCAAAGGAGGGCAGGAACGATGCCCTCGCGTCCACCGACACCGCATCATCTGCCTCGAGATTCGGGCTTGCAAGGTTTTCGTCTTCCAACTTCCGCGCCAGCAACCTGACGGGCGCTATGCCGCCTTCGGTCCTCATCGCATCGACCTCCAGTGGGCCGATGTCATGGCGCGACCAGCTGCTGGTATCGGAAAATTCGCCCCTAAAGACGTGGACTTTGAGCGCAAAGTCCGACGCGCGCAGTCGTGCTGCCGCGTGATTTTCGCCCGTACCACAAGCGCGGCCGCACTGTCGGTTTGGCCGCCAAGCATATTGCGGCCGTCGTTGCAGGGTATCGTTTTGTGATCGGTGTCGAAGCTGTTCCAGCGATGAGAATAAGCGCTGGCTGAAGTGCCGGGTTTGCGCGGAAAGCGACCACTCGAAATGGTGACGATCCTCTCGAGGGTGCATATCTGTGCGAGGCCTGACGCGATGGAAAGGCTGGTTGAGACAACAGAAAAAAATGTGCAGTTCATTCGTACTCTCCTCTTGGGCCTATAAGCGAGGGCCAGGTGACGTTTGAATGATGCAAGCGAACTGTTTTCTGCAGGCTTCCAGGACAGCCCGTCATTCGCACG
Source organism: Rhizobium tibeticum (assembly GCF_900110205.1). GTDB lineage: Bacteria > Pseudomonadota > Alphaproteobacteria > Rhizobiales > Rhizobiaceae > Rhizobium > Rhizobium tibeticum. The sequence continues at coordinate 109,436 of NZ_FOCV01000017.1, forward strand.
CCGCGAATGCCGAATATTCGGCATTCGTCACGGCAAATGGCGGCAAGCCCCTGTGGTGGCATTCCCTCCCAGCTGCAATCTAGCCTTTCCGATGCGGCTTCTCAACCCTCAGATGCATGACGAGCCAGCGACTTCGCTGTACGAAGGCCTTAAGTTGTCTTCGCACTGCTGCTCCTGGTTCACGATCGACCTCGGCCTTTGAACGGCGCGACAGAAACGTGGCAACTCACGTTCCCGGGGATGTGCCCGCGCAATCAACGATGTACACAATAAGGATAGGCACGCCGCTGGACGGCGAGGCCGTGCCCTTCAGGCATTTTGTCCAGTCTACATAGATCGTCTGAAAACGGTCAGCGTTGACGAAGAGCCATTGCGCAAGCTTGCCGAACCCTCATGCCTCCGAGGCGCCGATGGCGGCAATGACGACCACGGTGACGCTCACTGTGAAGCCCCAGGAGCTTCGGGAGCCAGCGCAGCAGTGTGGCCTGACACGACCGCGCGCAGTGCTATTACATTGACATTGGCCATATGCTTTTGGGCGACGTCGGCCGGAAAGCTGTCATCCCCCAGCTGCAGCCGGCTCCGGCGCTGAGACTTCCACATTGTCGGGTGCAGTCTCGGCCGGAATGCGGAACCACAGCACATAGAGCACCGGCAAGAAGATCAGTGTCAACCCCGCAGCCACCACCAGACCGCCGATGACGGTAAAAGCGAGCGGTGACCAGAAGGGATCGCGGATGATCGGCAGCATTCCAAGGACCGTCGAGCCCGCCGTCAGAAAACGACGCCGGCAGCGTTTGCCTTCAGTACGCGGTTGTCGAGATTGGTCTGGGCGATCCGCAGACCGGCTTGGGCAGCATCGACACCAGCTTGCGCCATACTCGCCTGAGCGATGGCGGCCTCGAAGGCCTGTCGGGTGGAAGTGCGCGGGTAAAGCTGCTGCTGCCGTGCCCGCTCGGTCTCTGCGTTCTGGAACTGGGCCTGGGCCGAAAACAGGTTTGCTTCGGCCTTACGCATGGCGTCCTGTGCATCTTCGGCATCAAGACGAGCGAGAACGGCTCCCACCTCCACAAGATCGCCGACGTCGACATCGCGCTCTCGGATCTCACCGCCCTGTCGGAAGCTGAAGCTGGTCTCGATGCGCGGCCGAATCTCTCCGACAAGCGACCCGTACGTATCCTCGGGATTGAATGAAACGGCAATCGTTCTGACTGGCCTCGGCGGCCGCTCCGCAGTGTCATCCTCGCGCTGGCAGCCCGATCAGGAAAAAGGCAGCCAGCACTGCGGCGGACAAGTGGAACGTTGCGGGGGATCTCGATGCAGCAAGGCGTATTCTCATCGGCGCCCGAATGCTCACCGTCGCGACAGCTCGCCGGCACGCGTGGATGATGGCGGAAATGAAAGGCAATCAATAGGATACATCCACCTCATAAGATTGGACGCGTCGTCATGTCCCACCGCGCGCGCTGCAAAGCTCATCAGAGACACAAAAATCGACCTGACCGACACGACGGCTTTGGCGAAACAACGGGGCGATGAAGAAATGCGCCCGTCATTCATCAATCCATCTGCCGGAGTGATCAGCGCCACTGGTAGAAATCCTGAGTAGGAACTCAAGTGACGGTGCTCCCTTAAACGCCCTATCGGCTTGCGCTTGCCACCGAACCCGGAGGCGCACTTCTCCATTGGGAACTATAGAGCGGTTTAAGAAGCGAAGTGATCAGCACTGAATCCCGCAAACAGGCCTGCCGTCCATAGGGGAACGGGTCTCTGTTCGTCGGACGATTGAAACACCGTCCATTCGCCGAGACTGCGAGCGCGCTCAGAATTCCTCTACCGAACCTGGCGCGGATAGCCTAGAACTACGAAATGCTTCGCCTCATGCGTGTAGGTCGCGTGAGAGATTGTCCACGAGACACTTTGCTGTTGACGATTTGAACAGCTCGCCAGGGATTAAGACCGAGCCATGTCCTCAATGCGATTGTCGGTCATTGTGATCATGCTATTGGCTCTTCTCGGCTGTGGCGGACCACGCGCGGTGCTCGGCCTTCCCGTGGCATCGTCATCGGGAGCAGAACCACGGTCAATCGTTCCGATCTACGTCGCTACCACGCGCGCGCGGTCCGACAACCTTTCCCTGCCTTATTCGGCTGAACGGTCGAAGACGCTGAATTTTGCGAAACTCGAGATTGGAATTCCAAGAAACCACGTTCCTGGCCGCGTCGAGACAAGCGGGCGCCTGCCCGATCCCAGCCGGCACTTTTCGGCGCGAACCTACCAGCCGATTGCCGAGCGACAAGAATTCATCAGGCGGCTGAATACCGCCCTGGCGCAGCGTGCGCCCGAAAATCGCGAGATCTTGATCTTCGTCCACGGATACAACAACAACTTCGCCGACAGCGTCTTCCGTAATGCTCAGATCACCTACGACTACGATATCAAGTCGGTCTCGTTGCACTATGCCTGGCCGTCAGGAGCGTCCGTCCCTCTCTACGTCTTCGACCGCGATAGCGCCCTTGTCGGCCGGCGGGGACTTGCCGAGACGATCGAAATCGCTGCACAGACGAATGCGACGAGAGTGATCCTGGTCGGTCATTCAATGGGCGCCTATGTCGTCACCGAAGCCTTACGCGATTTGGCCCTTAGAGGCCGCACCAGCACTCTGAAGCGTCTGGGTGGAGTGGTGCTCGCGGCCCCGGACATCGACGTGGACGTCTTCCTGAGCCAGCTTGACGATATCGGGGAAATCCCGCGACCGTTTACAATCATCGTTTCACAGCGCGATCGAGCGCTCGGGATTTCCCGGCGATTGGCGGGCGGCCGCCCGCGCGTCGGCAGCGGCTCGGATGTCGCGATTCTTCAAAAAAGGGACATCGCCGTTATCGATGTCTCTGACATCGATGGCGGTAGACACAACGTCTTTGCCAGTTCACCGACGCTCATGGACATTGTCAGCAACAATGCCCTGATGCGCAGCGTGCTCCGAGAGGACCAAGGTCCCGTTGGCCAGACCATGCTGGCAGACGGAGCATCGGTGATCGAGGGTGCTGCAACCCTGGTGATCTTTCTTCCAAGCCGCATTCTGGGTGGGCTTGCGCAAGCAGCCGCTGGGCAATAGCGGAGTTTGTGCAGGTCGAACCCAGATCGCCGAGACGTCACCCGTTCAGCGGCACGCATTGACCGCATATCAAGCTGCGAGAAGGCCTAGGGTGCCCAACAGATATAAGGCGATAACATAGTAGAGCACGTGCAGCGCGTATGTTTGGCCATTGCCGGTGTAGACTCTACGCACCACTCCCGCCGCACCGACAGTCAGATCGCAGAGGCCGTCCCAGACGAAGTTTGCAAGTGGCGTAACGAGCGGGGCAAACATTGATCGATAGAAGGCGTAGAAATGCGCGGTAGTGACAGGAATGGAGCGGCCCCGCCAGATTATATAGATCAACAGGAACAGCCCAAGCAGAACCGTTGCGATCGCCACGCTGACGGCCATGACAGGGAAGGGGTTCCAGTAGCCATAGATGGTCTCCAGCGACATGCCTTGCCAGACCAGCGTCGATGCGAAGTATGGATCGATCGCGGCGGACACGGGATCCATCACCAGCTTCGGGAAGAATGACAGCAGGAGAATTGCCAGAACCAGAACGAATTGCGGCACCAGCAGCGCCAAAGGCGCTTCCGTGATTTCGTCGTGCGCTGGCTTTCGCTGCCCCAGGAAGATCGCATAGGCAAAGCGAAACATGTAGAGGAAACCAATGAAGGTCGCGAGCACAGCAACGATCGCAAGGCCGTACCAACGTCTGTCCACCATCGCACTCAAAAGCAGCCATTTTCCGCCGAAGCCAGCGAGCGGCGGCAGACCGGACATCGAGACAAGAGCAATGACCACCGAAGCAAAGGTGAGCGGCATCTTTCGGGCGAGGCCCCCGATCTCGTCGAACAAGCGCGTGCCGGTGCGCAGGATCACGGCGGCTGCGGCAAGAAAAAGGATGCCCTTCACCATCAGATGGTTGGCAACCAGGTAGAACGCCGTGACCCAGCAGAGATGGCTCATCAATGCGATCGCCGTGATGATGTAACCGATCTGGCTCATGCTGGAATAGCCGAGCATGCGCTTCAGGTCGCTTTGCTGAAACGCCATCACTGCACCAGCGATGGTCGTCACAAGTCCGATCCAACCCATCACATGCGCCATCTCGAGCCCAACCTTTGAGCGAATGGCGAGATAAGTCACCATAAACAAGCCGAAGACCGCCACCTTGCTGATGACGGCGGAGAGCATCGCCGAGAGGTCATCATCGGCCTCGGCATAGGCGCCGGGCAGCCAGACATGGACGCCAACCGCCCCGGCCTTGATTAGAAAGCCGATCGCGAGGAACATGAAGGCCGGCGCCGCATCCGAGCCAGCCGTGGCAAACGCTGCAAGCGCCGTGCTGCCGTTGGCGCTGGTGGCAACGCCGAAGCCCGCGAGCAGGCAAAACGCCGACACCAGAGAAAACAGCAGGAACTGCAGCACATAGGGGTGGGCGCCGGGCCGCTGCGCGATCAGGAAATAGGAAGAAAGGGTGATGATCTCCCAATGGAAAAAGAACTCGAGGCTGGTGGCGGCGCGCAGCAGACTGGCGATCGACAGCAGCAGGATCGCCATCATCGGATAGAAGCCTCGCCGACAATCGGAGCGATAGAGGCTGGCGAAAGCAATGACCATACCGCCTGCGAGGAGAAGTACGGCGAATAGTCGGCGCAAACCTTCGATATCATCGGTGATCCACAGACCGACAACCAGCACCGCCGCTAGCATTAGCACGCACTTGATCCGCCCGGGAAGCCTGTCGAGAAGGCACAGAACGCCACCGACGCAAAGCGGTCCGACAAGCCACAGCGACGCCGCGCCGGAAAAGGTCGCCGCCACATGGCCACTCACAAACAGTAGAACGGCGCTGGTCATCACTGGAACCAACCTGGTTAGCGGCAGCCTGATGGGCGTCAGGTTGCCAGCCGACAAACCACTGTCTAACTGGCTCGGCATTGGCCGCGTCGCCTGCTTGAACCAGCGGAACATATAGGCTGCCTCAAGCAGCGACCCGACCAGAATGACGGCAATCCAGATATATCGCTCGCCCGCCGCCGCCTGCATCACGAGCTCCCATTTCGCCCAGAAGCCCGGAAATGGCGGCAAGCCGGCGATCGCGACCAGAAACACAGCAAGGATGGAGAGCACAAGACGATTGCCTGCGACATCCGCCCAACCGCCGATCTCACGACGCTCGACAAGGCCGGCAAGCCAGAACAGACCGGCCTTCGCGAGTAGATGGTTGATGAAGAGGCCCCCGACCACCAGCGGCAGCGACTGCTCGGCCCCAAGCTGATGCAGCAGCGCCAGCGCAAGCATCAGAAGCCCCATCTGCGCGACGGAGGAATAACCGAGCATCCGCTGCACGCTCGTCTGGTTCAGCCCGACGAGATTGGAGAACAGGAAGGTGATCCCACCCGATACGGCGAGGATACCCAGGTGATCGCCAAAAAGCGGCAGCAGCTTGAAAAGCGTAAAAAACACACCCGCCGACACCCCGACTGAGACAAGCGCCGCGACGCCGCTGGCCGCCGTCTCGTAGACGTCGAGCCCCCACCCATTGGCCGGGAACGGCTTCAGTTCCAGCACGAGGCAGGCAAGCACGAACAGCAGCGCGGTCACGCCGATCGGGCCGGTGATTGCCGCCCGGTTGGTGATCATGTCGTCGATGTTGAGCGTACCGGTCACATGGTAGAGAAGTCCGGCTCCCAAAAGGAAGAAGGACGAGGCAAGCACCGTCGCCATGATGTATTTGAAGCTGGCCGCAAGCGCTGCGAGCGTCCGTTCAAGTCCGAGAAGCCCATAGGTCCCGATCGACATGATCTCCAGGAAAACGAACTGGTTGAACAGATCGCGAGTCATGACCATGCCGTTGATGCCCATGATCAGGATCAGGTAGAGCAAGAGCGCCGGATAGCTTGAGCGCAAGCGCCCCCAAAGGTGCCAGGCGCCGAGCAGCGCGACGACATTGACGCAAAACGAGAAAAACCCCTCCCACGGACCAAAGCGCAGATTGATCGAGAATGGCGGCACGCTGCCCGCAGTTAAGATCTCGAAGGTCGGCCCGCCATTGTGGATAGCCCAGAGGCAGACGCATGAAATACTGGTCATGCCCAGAAGTGCTACGACAAAGCCCACCGCCGCAAACGGCTTGGCGATGCGGTAGAGCAGGGGAATGAGGAATCCACCGCCAAGGCCAAGCAGGAAGATGTTCAGTGGCTGGAGGAGGCTGTCTACCATTTAGACTCCGTCAGCACGTCGATCGAAAGAGTTTTCCTGACGGCATGAAGCCGGATCGCGAACGACAACATGATCGCGGTGACGGAAAAGCCGATGACGATAGCAGTCACGACCAGTGCGGCAGGAACGGGATCGACCGCGTGCGCCGAAGCATCTGAAACGCTGAGCGCCTCGTCGACGATCGGCGCCGTCCCGCCGCGTACATAGCCGGTCGCCACCAGAACGATGTGCATGCCGGTATCGATCAGCGAAAAGCCGATGATGATGCGCAGGATGTTGCGATGCCTGAGCATGCCCCAGAAGCCGATGAGCACGAGAAGAAATCCCGTGGTGAGAAGTATCTGTGATATAGGCAGCCCCATCGCGCTCCCCGTCTCTCGTCATTCAACTGCGAAACCGGTCGATGATGACGCTCAGTTCGGCGCCGACCTTGATACCCAGCAGAGCCGATATCAGCGGAATGGCCCCGGCACTGAAGAGCGTCCCGAAATTACCGCGCGGCAGAATATGGCTGTCGAGAAAACCGCCGCCAAAGACAATGCCGACAATGCCGATCGAGACATAGAAAACGCCTGCGAGCGATTCCGTGATGCTGAGGAACGCACGATGGATCGGTGCTGAGGGATAGGCGAGCATCAACAGCATCACACCGGAGGCAACAACCGCGCCACCCTGGAACCCACCACCGGCCGACAAATGGCCGTTCATGATAACATACGCACCGAACAGGAAGATAAGAGGAAGCACCACCTCTGCGCCGTTGCGCACCAGTTCGCTCGGCCCCTGTGTCTCGCCAACAGGCCTGGAAAATGACTTCTCATCCGCTTCACTTGCCAAGAGCAAGCCGACGTTCGCGGCCACCATGAACAGCACTGCAACCTCTCCCAATGTGTCGAAGCCGCGAAAAGTGATCAGAATTCCGGTCACAACATTGGGGGCGCCAAGATCCGCCGGCACCTGCGTCAGATAATGCACCGCCAAGGCAGAGAGCGTCTGGCGTTCGTCATAGTCGCTGACAAGTCCAGCAAAGATGACGCCGAATGCCAGCACGGCGAGCAGGCTGAACGCGCGCCTCATACGGAGCCCTCTTCGGCAGCGCTGTCGTTCTCGTCGCGCAGAGCGTCGACGATGGTCGTGGCCGCCATCGGTGTGCGGATTGCATGCGCGGCCCGCGACAGCGCGTGTGACGACAGCGGATTGGTCATGAGCACGAAATAGGCGATGATCAGCAGCTTCAACGACCAGTCCGGATGATAGATTCCGAGGCCGGCAAGGACCAGGATATTGCCGAGCGTCGAGGCCTTGGTACCCGCCTGGATGCGCGTGAAGACATCGGGCATACGCAACAAACCGACACCCGCCGAGAAGAGGAAAAACGCACCAACGAGGATAACGAGACTGCCAATCAGATCACTCATCGACAGGTCCTCCGCCTCTTGTCTTGCGTATCGCATAAAGGAAGATCAGCGTTGCAAGGCCCGACCCGATCGCCGCCTCGGCCATGGCGACGTCAGGCGCAGCCAGCAGCACATAGGACGCTGCTGCAAACAGGCTTGCCAGCCCGGCGCTGACCATCGCCGCCATGAGATTGCTGAGCACGACGGCCAGCACTGCGCTCACCAGGATGCTGCCGCATACCAATAGGATCAGCATCTCCAGCATCGCGCTACAGCCCCTTTTCCAGAAAGCGGGCAATGGCAAGGACCGCCAGAAAGCTCAAGAGACCGTAGACAAGGGCGACGTCGATATAGACGAAGCGCCCGGATATGTGGGCGTAAAGCGCGATCAGCGCGATCGTGACGACTGTCAGCATATCGATGGCCACCACCCGATCGATCGCTGTCCGGCCGATTATCAGCCGCAGCACGCCGAAGACGATGCTGAAGAAGATCAAGACGACGGAGACCTGCAGGATGATGTCAGCCAAAGACCACCCCCAAGTGCCTTTCGAAAGGCCCGATGATCATTCGTGCCGCGCCCTCCGGATCGGTCGTCTTGACGTCGAGCCAATGAATGAAGAGTGCATCGCCTCTGAGATCCATCACCAGCGAGCCCGGCGTGAGCGCGATCGAATTTGCGAGCGCCAGGCGTCCGATCGGTGACTTGAGCGGCATCCTGACCTTGACGATCCCCGGACGAATGTCGATGCGTGGCGCGTAGACATAGCGAAGCATGTTGACGTTCGCCTTCACCAATTCGACCAAGAATACGCCGGTATAGGCAATGAAATGAAAGATCTTGCTAGGCGTCACTTTGATGCGCCAGACATCGCCACGACGCATGAAAATCACCGCCACGACCAACGATACCAGCGCGCCGACGCCCACGATCGGCGGTTCCACAGATGAATTGATCACCAGCCAGACGACGAACAGGAAGCTCCAGAGGAGGATCAGGCCCTGTGGCAATCCCGATGCGCGTGACTGCGGTATTGCGTGGTCTTCTGGCATCGCGCAGGCTTTCGACGGGTTAGGATGGAGGAATAGCACGCAGTCCCCGCAGGCCAACTGACCATGCATGCCCCTGCAGGGCCTGATTTGTATCCGGCCTTTTCACCGGTCGCATTGGCCGTGATGCGTCCTGGCGACATTTTAGCATCGCGTATGTCGGGCTGTGATCGGCACTGAATCCAGAAACTATGCTTCTGGTCCGATATGCCGCCCCATCAGCGCGCATTTCGGCGACACCTCTTGACCAACACTCAAAAACGGCGAAATCAATCACGCGACGGGTCAGTCACGCGGCTGGAAAATGCCGCCCCGGTCGCATTGCCAAGGCAGCGCCGAACCCGATGTCGTTGGAACGTAGGTCTTGCGGAATCGACCCGTTTGATTGGTGGCTTGGGCACGATCGCGTTGTGGTAAGACACGCTGATCGGCCAGGATCGGCGCGAACGCCATGATGGAGGAGACCGATCCTATGAATTGCCACGCCTCTCTTGCCGATCGACCGGTGTGCAAATTTGGCAGATTTCCTCTCTGGCAGAACAGTGTTCGATCAATATCGGCAGCCGAACCCAAACGGATACCGGTTTCATGAATCAAACGGCCTCGCAATCGGGATCTGCTGTTCCCGTCGTACCCAGCCTTGCTCAGTTTCACCCGCTCAGCGCGGCTGAAGCGAAGGTGGTTGCACATCTGCAGCTGGGAGACTTCGACCGATTGGGCGACGGTCTACGACCGGAACGGGAAGACCCCGAGCGAACGGTGCGGGCGGACCTTTTGCGCTGTCTCATCCTCGGCAGCGATGGTTACCGTTTGCATGAAAAAGGGCTGAGGTTGAGCGGAGCCTGGATAACTGGTATTCTCGATCTTGAAGGATGCCGGATTCCTCGCGACATCGGTCTCAAGGACTGCCACTTCGAAGCCTCGCCGGTGTTGCGCTCCGCCATCATCGACAATCTCTTCCTGGACGGCTCGGCTTTACCCGGCTTTCAGGCAGATAGGCTCGAAGCGCGCGGCTGCCTTTCGCTTCGTGGCGCGATCGTAACAGGCGAAATCCGCCTTCCCGGTGCGCGGATCGGCGGCAGCGTAGAGGCGGACGGCGTTTCGATCGCTTCGCCCGGCGGGATCGCACTCGACGCCGATGGATTGGAAACCCGAGGCGGCGTTCTGCTACGCGGTGCCGATGTGCGTGGCGCCATCAATCTTTCCGCGGTTCGCCTTGGTGGCGACGTCAACGCGGTCGGTGCCCGGTTTGAACGCCCGGGTGAAGTCGTTTTCAACGGTGACGCGATCGTAGCTGCAGGCGACCTCGCCTTGCGGGGAGCAACCATTATCGGCGAGACCCGCCTGCTGGGTGCCCGTTTCGGCGGCGACGTCGATTGCACCTCGGCGTCACTTTCGCAGCCGGGCGGTTATGCGCTGCGGCTCAATCGAACCACTATCGACGGCGCATTCTTCCTGCGACAGAACGCAACCGTCGAGGGCGCGCTGGACCTGACTGCCACAACGATCGGTGCAATCGACGACGAACAAACGAGCTGGCCGAAGACCGGCGACCTGCTTCTCAATCGCTGCCAGTATGGGGCCTTCATCGGCGGGCCGGCTGACGCGGAAAGCCGGCTCGACTGGCTGTCGCGCCAAACGCCTGACCGTTGGAAGGCGGACTTCTGGCCGCAGCCCTACGAGCAGTTGTCGATGGTATTGCGGGAAATGGGGCATGACGAGGATGCCCGCGCCGTCCTAATCACCAAGGAACGACTGCAACGGCGGGCACGTCGGGCGCGCGCCAAAAATCCGATACTGCGCGCATTCCTGGGGGTCGTGGATGCCGTCCTTGCCGTGACCCTACGATACGGGCGGCAACCCCTTCTGGCGCTGGTCTGGCTCATGCTCTTTTGGGCGATCGGCACCGGAGTCTTTGCTATCGCCTATCGCAGCGGCGCAATGAAACCAAACAGTCCTGTCGTCCTGCGTTCGCCGGAATGGACGATGTGCGATCTCCAACGAACCCAAAGCCGCTTCATGCCATCAAGCGGACAGGATTTGACGGGACGTGCCGAGGTTGGTGAGAACCAGCTCACCTGTTTCCGCAATCAACCGGAAGCAGCCAGCTACCCAGAATTCAGTGCGCTGATGTATTCCTTGGATGTTCTTCTGCCGGTGGCGTCGATCGGGCAAAAGGACTACTGGCGACCGGACTCGATGAAGCCAAATGGCACGTTCACCTTGAAATACTATTTCTTCCAGTCGGTGATTGGCTGGGCCCTCAGCCTTCTGGCTGTCGCCGGTTTCTCGGGGCTGGTGAAATCACAATAGGCGAGAACGTGAGCATCTACCGCCGTTTCCACCGGTCGCCTGCAGTCCGTTCCCCATTCCGCTATGTGCCCAACGGTGTCGCCTGAAAGACCTGAGCAGGCGCGTCCGTGTGATCCGGATGGTCGCGCCGACCGTCATGCCGGCAATCTTAGAAGCGCCAGATTAAGGGCACGATGAATACTGAAACGACAAAGAACCAGATCAACAAGGGCAATCCAAGTTTCCAGTAGTCGTTGAAGGCATAGCCGCCGGGCCCCATCACCATCAGGTTCGTCGGTGTCGCGATCGGCGTCAGGAAGGCAGCCGCTGCAGCTACAGCTGTGCTCATCAGCACCGGACGCGGAGAAATCCCCATGGCCGTTGCCGCCGCCACGCCGATTGGGATGACGATCAGTGCCGTTGCAGTGTTGCTGATCAGCTGCCCCATGATCGCCGTCAGGATAAACAGTCCGGCGAGCAGGGCGACTGGACCTGCATCACCAACGAGGTTTACGAGATGCTCTGCCATCAGTTTCGCTGCACCTGTTTGCACCATGGCAGTCGAAAGCGGCATCATCGCGCCAACGAGGATGACAGTCGTCCAGCCCACAGCGCGATAGGCTTGCTCGACACTCATGATCCCTGACAGGATGATCGCGCCAGCAGCAACCAGACCAGCGACCGCCGGCGGCACGATGCCGGTGGCAAGCAGCAGAACCATCGCGATCAGGATCATGACTGCCTGGCGAGCGCCCGGCCCCATCGGGACAGCCTGACGGCGGACAAGCTCAGGCGAATTGACAACCAGAACGTCCGGGTCATTGAGGTGAACATCGAGTGCCTTCCAGGTTCCCTGCAGCAGCATCGTATCGCCTGCCTGCAACGCGATGCCGCCTGCATCCTTGGTGGAACTGCCGGGCGCGATCGCGGCGCCGGCGCGCTGTATCGCCAGAATGATCAGATCGCCGCTGTCGGTGACCATGCCAGGAAATACCGTTTCGCCTATGAGCCCCGAGCGCGGCGGGATGACGACCTCGGCAAGACCCGAGCTGCGATTGAACAAGGTTTCCTCGCCGTGACCGGTTGCCTTCTCGTCGCGAAAGGCGAGATGCATCGCGGCTGCGAATGCGGCTGCGACGTCAGGCTCGCCACGCAGCAGAAGATGATCCCCCTCGGCGATATGAGGTCTTCGGAGCGGGCCGGCGGTCTCCCCCTCCTGAATGGCGACAAGCTGCAACCCCTGATGCGCTAAGAGATCGACCCCGGCGGGTGCGAGGCCGACAAAAGGCGAGCTCGCGCGCACGCGCATCTGGTATATGCCGCTCGCAAGCCCGTATTGCTCGACAAGTGTCTTGGCATGATGGCTGAAATCGGCGGGCATGGTCGCGCCGTTACGTTCGGGAAGCAGCTGCTTTCCGAACAATATGATGATTGCCATAGTGCCCGCCAAAAGCGGAATACCGACGAGCGCAAATTCAAAGAACCCGAAGCCACCGGCGCCCGCGTCGATGCCTGCCTCCGACACCAGCACGTTCACCGGGGTTCCCGTCAGCGCCAGCATTGAACCTGCATGCGCGGAAAAGACCAGCGGCATGAGCAGCTGCGACGAGTTTCGCCGCAGGCGAACAGCGATGACGACCACGACCGGCAAGAGGGCCGCGACTGCGCCGTTGACGCTGATCAGTGCGGTGAGCAGCGACACCAGCGCCATCGTCAGAAGGAGAAGGCGCGTCCGGCTTTCCTCGCCGGCGCCACGGATCAGCAGTTGTCCGGCCCAGGCGGTCACACCGGTGACCTCAAGTCCGGAGCTGACGACGAAAAGCGACGCGATGAAGATGACAGCCGGATCACCGAAACCGCCGAGAGCTTGGCCGATTGTCAGGACACCGCTCGCCCACAGGGCAAGCGCAGTCAGCATGGCCACCAAGACGACCGGCAACTTGTTCCAAACAAACAGAACGACGGCAACGGCGATGATAGTCGCTGTGTATGCTATGGGACTCAATCGCCTTGCTCCCTGTTTGTGCCTCTAACCGTCCAAACCACCAGTCACGCCCAATCGTGCCACCATTGCTAGCTCCAAGCTTCCGTCACCCTCGGCCCGGATCGACCGAGACTGGCTGAGGCGCGATGACTGCAGCCAAGTGCAGCATGACAGCCGGACCTGCTGCAGCCGTCCAAGGCATACGGCCCTGCGAACCCATCAATCGTCGAGTGTCGCCATAAGCACGCCCAGACGGCAGCCCTTCTCGTATTCCTTGAGGTTCACATATTCCTTGATGGTGTGAATCTCGGCTTGTCCGGCCCCAATGGTGATGGTGGGAACGCCATGCTTGTCGAGCCAATTGGCATCCAACCCCCCGTTCGAAAAGACATACACTGGCTTGATATCGAGCATCTGCAGCGCCTTCGTCGCGCGTTTCACGATTGGCGTGTCTTTGCCCAATTCAAAGGGCGGATAGGATGCCTGATGGCTGAATTTCACCTCGGCCTTGTCGCCCTGATCGTCCGTCACCTCGCTCTGAGCCTTGGCAAATGCTTCCTTGTAGCCGTTCGCAATCTTCGTCGCGAACGTCGCCTCAGGGCTGCGTGCCTCACCCTTGATGAACGCATAGTCGGTCACGACATTGGTCGCATCGCCAGCAGGCTTGTTGCCCTTGCCACCAAAAATGCCGACGTTGCTGGTGCCTCGACCGTCCGGTTTGACCACCTTGCCGAACCAGCCGCTCTGCTTTGCTTCGGCCAAAGCCATGGCGCCGACCAGTGTTGCCGAAATACCCTTCTCCGGCGCAACACCTGCGTGCGAAGCACGGCCTGTGATCTCGACTTCCCAGTTTTCCTGGCCGACGGCGCCGACAATCAGGTCCGAGGCCATTTGGCCATCGACGTTGATGCACATCACCGCGCCGTTAAGATCAGCGGGGTTGAGCTCACGTGCCCCGTGCAGCCCACTTTCCTCGCGTACCGTGAACAGCAGCGTGATCGGCGGGTGTGGCAACTTGTGTTTGATCAGCGTCTCGGCAACCACGACGAGGACCGCCACGCCGGTTCGGGCATCTCCGCCCAAAGCGGTGGTACCGTCGGAGACGATGCGGTCGCCCTCGCGCCGAGGCTTGGCGCCAGCGCAAAGTGGCACCGTGTCAAGGTGCGTGGAAAAAAGAAGCCGCGGACCCGGCCGCGTTCCTGGAATATCTACAATCAGATTGCCTGTCTCGGTCGGCAACGGGATGCGCTTGTTGGCATCGTCGAAGCGAATGGCCGATTCCGGGACGCCGATCTTCCTCAGAGCGTCGCACACGGCAAGGCCAATGTTCTTTTCCTGTCCGGTGACGCCCTCCACCGATAAGAAGCGCATCAGATGGTCTTGCGCGGCGGCGACGTCGAGAGGGATAGAGGTGTTGCTCATGATATCCATCCGTTCATTCGAGTGTTTATTCGTTCACGGTTGCCGCATCGAACGTTACAGGCCCCACGGCAGTCCGAGGGCCTTCCAGACCGCAAAGAGACCCGTCCACAGCACGAAGATCAGCACGACATAAGGAAGCATCAAAGAGACGATCGTGCCGACACCGGCGGACTTGTCGTATTTCTGGGCAAAGCCGACGACGAGCGCGAAGTAGGCATTGAGCGGCGTGATCGCATTCATCGGTGAATCGCCGACGCGATAGGCGGCAAGCACGGCTTCCGGCTCGACGCCGAGCTTCATCAGAAGCGGCACGAAAACCGGAGCGAAGATCGCCCACTTGGCAATGGCGCCCGTCAACAGCAGATCGATGATTGCAACCACGACGATAAAGCCGATCAACAGGGGTAACGCTCCGATGTTGGCGGCCTGCAATACGCCCGAAAGGCTAAGCGCCATGACGGTGCCGATATTCGTGTAGGTGAAGTAGGCAACGAACTGGCTAAGCACGAAGAACAGGAAGATGGTTCCGCCCATATTCTTGATCGACTTCTCGATCGCCGCGATGACCTCGGCCAGTGTCTTCAGCGTGCCGGCGCCGATGCCGTAGGCCCAGCCCGTCACCAGGAAGATCAGCATGATCAGGGCTATCAGGCCGTTCATGAAGGGTGAATTGCCGATGAGCTCGCCGGTATCGGGGTTGCGCAACGGCGCGCCGCTGGGGATCGTCAAAAGCAGGAAAACCACGAGAAGACCGATCAAACCATAGAGCGCGAACCGCAAACCGCGCGATTCCTGCTCGGAGAGCGTCGCGCCCTGAGCCTGCACGCCGCCCTCTGCGGTTGCGGGATCATACTCTCCCAGCCGAGGCGCGATCATGCGATCGGTGATGAACGCAATCAGCACCGTCAGAAAAAGGACCGAGACAATGGAAAACCAGACGTTGGATGCCAGACCGATCGACCGCGCGGGATCAACAAGATGCGCCGCATCATTGGTGAATTCGACGAGCACCGCATCGAGTGGCTTGATCAGCATATTGACCGTGAAGGCGCCAGCCACGGCAGCAAAGCCAAGCGCAAGGCCCGCCAGAGGGTGGCGCCCGACCGCCAGATAGGCAACGCCCGCAAGCGGTATCAGCACGAGATAGCCGGCATCCGCCGCGATACTTGCGAGGATGCCGACGAAAGCCAGAATATAGGTCAGCGCCCAGCGGGGTGAGACAATGACGAGCTTGCGGATCAGCGCCGTGACCAGGCCGGATTCCTCTGCGACGCCCGCGCCGATCATGGCAGCGATCATCAGCCCGACAGCCGTAAAGCTCATGAAATTGGGAATGAGCGATGAATATAGAAAGCGGATGCCCTCCACATTCACCAGGCTGCGGATTGCTGTCGACGCCTGCTCAATCTCGTGCGTGTCAGGATTGATGCGCTCGTAGCTCACCGCCGCTCCGAAAGCGCCGAGCACGGCCGACAAGATGATGACGATGCCGATCAGAATAAGGAAGATGATGACGGGATGGGGAACCATGTTTCCCACCTTCTCAACGCCGTCGAGAAATCTCTGCATCGTGGTCTTTGACGCGGCATTGGCAGTGGCCATGTCTTGCCTCCAAGTTGAACCGAGGTATGTCTCACCCCAGGCGTGCTCAAATGAGCTTGGGTTGGCACGTTGCCGTGACAGCGGTTGATCTGCGAATTGGCATGGACCTCAACGTGCGATTAGCCGCGCGTACATGCCTTGTGTATCAACCGTTCTTGCCCGCCAACGGTGGCCGACCGCACCGCCTTTGAACGCACGAAAATTGCGATGTAATTCAATATATTAATGTAGTTTCCTGCCCATTCCGTATGACCGCAGGCGCATCGGCCAGAATTCAGCAACGATCGGGGAGAGGGAAGGATAGATATCGCAAAAGAGCACCCTGCTTTCGGAAGCCCGCGTGCAAATTACTGGCGCGTTACCCGCTGGCGCGAATGACACCGACCGCGATTTCATGTTCATCACCCGTTATCGCGGGCAAGCTGCAATATAGCGCCGACCATTGCGATCTTGAAACTCGCACTGCCCTGGACGACCGGCCACGTTGCCGATCACAGCGCCGGAAGCCCCACCGATCGCAGCGCCAACGGCCGCACCACGCACATTATTCGTCACCGCACCACCGACTACCGCTCCCGTTGCGGCACCAATACCGGCACCCTGTTGCGTCGGGGTGCAGCTTGCAAGTGCCAGACTCGCCATCGAACACATCAGCAACTTCTTCATCACTCCATCCTCTGTGACGCGCAATTAAGTCCGTAGATCGCGGCAGAAGCCTATGCACCATCATCGCAACTATAGTGTCGCAGAAGACTGTCTGTGATCGGCATAGAATCCCAAAACCAAGCTCTGAGTTCAAATCTCTTGGATCTGCCGACAGCTAAGTAGTCTGGTTTACAGCACGAATCTGCGCCGGCAGCGATCGTATATCTCCTGCGCGAACAGCCTCGCAGGCGCCGCCCGGGATGGGCGCCAAGGCAATTGACTATCTCTCGACAAAGGTAAGGTTGATCGGCAGCTCGAAACTGACGGCCTCTATTCAAATATTGCGAGCATTGCACCACTCGCTTCCTGAAGCGTCAGATCGTGATCGAATGTCCCAGTCTCAAGAAAGTTCATGGTTTCGACAACAACGATTGGATTGAACATCATAAAAGTGTGCGTGGTATGAAGCACCAAATGGTCGCTCGCTCCCTCGATCTTCGTCGAGGCGACCGATACCTTTCCATCGTTCGGCCCTTCAATGATCGAATTGAAGATGGGATTTAGCGAAATGTCACCCGCGATGATCCCCAGCGGATAGTCGGGATTCGGTAGAACCTTTGGTGTGGCACTGGCGTTGGTTCCGAGTTCGAGCCCCGCAGGTCCATTGATCCAATGGAACGGCGCGACATCGCCAAAGACATCCACGATCTCGGAGCCATTGTTGGGTGGCGCAAGCATCACGACGCGTCCCAAACTCAGGGGCCGTGTGTGAGCAAGCCAGTACCGGACCAGAATTCCCCCAAGGGAGTGGGTTACGAAGTTGACGCGCCGATCCTCGCACGCTTCGACCGATTTTCCGACGTAGCGCGCGAGATCGGCGATCGATGCGGTCGTTGAAGGGTACTCTTCGTTGATGACGAAGAATCCACGCCGCGCCAGCACCCTTTCGATAAGCCAGAACGATCCGCTGCCGCGGGCAAGCCCGTGCATTAGCACAACACATTCGGCGGAGGGGCGCTCGATGCCCATCGCCATTGGTTGCTCCAGCGAAAGGCACGCCACAGGCAGCGATACGCAGAGATTGAAGACAAATCTAAGAGCGACGTGAAGCGAGTGTTTGCGTTCCAACATGGAGATCCGATGACTATGTCGAAACCAATTCAAGCGCATGGCGGATTTGTTTGACCTCTATGTGCTTCACGTGCTGGCCGGATGCTCTCCGTCTCTGGAGTTTACTGGCGTTGCTCTGGAGCCATCCTCGAACATCCGCCGGCGGCGTATGATGTGACCGCATCGATCGGCCTCATTACGCGTGCTGAAAAAATCCTCTGACGATCGGACACTATACGAGCTTTGGTGACACGTCGTACCCGAGCGGCTCTGGCTCCAAAAAAGCTACCTGGGGAGAGCACAGGCACGCACCAGTGCTGCGCGTCGCCACTATTTCGAAGGCGCGATCGCACGAGGCTTGCTGCTTGGAGCATTGTGGTCGGTCCCGAAAAGACGACGCTTGACGGCCTCCCTGACTGTTTGGATGGAAATATACATAAGCGGAATGATGAGAATGCCAAATATGGTGCCGACGAGTAGTCCTCCGAGCACTGTCGTGCCGATCGCCTGCCGACTGCCAGCTCCCGCCCCCGTGGCTACGACCAAGGGGATGACGCCAAGCACAGACGCCATAGCTGTCATCAGCACGGGTCTAAAGCGCTGTGACGTTCCCTCGGTTGCGGCTTCCATGATGGTTAGACCTTCTTCCCTGCGCTCCTTGGCGAACTCAACGATGAGGATGGCATTTTTAGCAGCGAGCCCGATGAGCAATAGCAGGCCTATTTGCGCGTAGATGTTGAGGTCGATGCCCCCAACCACAAGGCCCCCCAACGCCCCGACAACGGCCACGGTCACAGACAGCATCACTGCCAGAGGCACGCTCCAGCTTTCATATTGTGCAACGAGAAACAGGTAGGTGAACACAATCCCCATGATGAGAATGATCACGGTCTGGTTGCCGGCCTGCTTTTCCTGAAGAGCCAACCCTGTCCACTCATACCCGAAGCCGGGTGGGAGTTTTTCCGACGCCAGCGTTGCCATGGCACCCAACGCATCGCCAGTACTGAATCCGGCCGCTGCTTGTCCGTTAATTGCGGCCGATGGGAAGAGGTTGTAGCGGTTAACCGTGCTGGGACCATAAACGGTCGATATCGACAGCAGGCCCTGCAGCGGAATAAGACTGCCAGACTGGCTGCGCACCCTTAGTCGCTGAATGTCCTCGACGCGACTTCGAAAACTTGGCTCGTCTTGAATACGAACCTGGTATACACGCGAAAATATATTGAAATCGTCCACATAGGACGATCCGAGGTGAGATTGTAGCGCGCCGAATATCGTCGCCGGTGAAACGCCATAAAGTTCTGCGCGCTTTCGGTCAATGTCGAGATAGACCTGAGGTGAGTCGGCCGAAAATGTGCTGAATACACTAGCCAGTCCCCGTGTCTGGTTTGCCGAGACAATCAGGCTTCGCATGACTTCGGCTAACTCCTCCTGACTTTGCCCAGCGCGCGCTTGAAGGCGGAAGTCAAAGCCACCCGTTGTGCCGAGGCCGGGTATTGCAGGTGGATTGAAAGGCACAACCGATGCCGTCGTGATCGCCGCGAATTCAGCACGCAGTCGGTTCATAAGGGCAAAAACGCTTTGATCCGCGCCACGTTCACTCCACGGTTTCAACGCCGAGATGATCATACCGGAATTGGAGCCCCCACCACCCACCATGCTTGCACCGGCAATTCCGATCGTGTTTGCAACGCCTGGCGTACGCTGTAGCGCCGAGCTGACTGTTGCAATTGTCTGCTGTGTGCGTTCGAGAGACGCGGCATTCGGCAACTGGACGTTCATGAAGAGATAGCCCTGGTCTTCGGAGGGGATGAAGCCGGTCGGCAGGACACGATAGAAGCCATAAATGCCACCCACAATCGCCACAAGCAGCAAGGCACTGAGACCAAGCCTTCGGGCGAAGAGCGCCAATAAATGTAGATAAAAGCGGCGTGAAGCGTCCAGCCCCTCATTCACCTTGCTAAATATTCGTGACTGGCTCTGTTCCACGGGAGGCCGGAGCATGAGGACGCATAGGGCAGGGCTAAGCGTTAGCGCATTGATCGTGGAAAACGTAATGGTGACCAATATGGTAACGGCAAACTGCCGGTAGAGCTCGCCGGTTATGCCAGCCAGAAAAGCCACCGGCACAAACAGCGCGGCCAACACGAGCGTGGTGGCGACGATCGGACCCGTGACCTGGCTCATTGTTTGCAGCGTCGCTTCGCGCACGCCGATCCCAGTTTCGCTCATGATGCGCTGAGCGTTCTCCACCACGATGATTGCGTCATCCACAACCAGGCTGATCGCGAGGATCATTGCAAAGAGCGTGATGGTGTTGGCCGAATACCCCATGAGGTAAAGGACCGCAAAGCCACCCACCAGTGAAACGGGTATCGTTAAGGTAGGAATGACTGTTGCGCGCCAGTCCTGCAGGAAAATGAAGACGACGGCGACGACGAGGACAAATGTAATTGCCAGGGTAATGAAGATTTCCTCGATGGTTTGTCGAACAAACGCGGTTGTATCGAAAACCACCGTATAGGCGATGTCGTCGGGAAACTGCTTTGACAATGTCTCCAATTCGCCGAGGACAGCGGTCGACACCGCGAGCGCGTTGGCATCTGAGGATTGATAGACGACAACCGTCGCGCTGGGCTGTCCATTCAGCGTCGAGGCTGTGTCGTACGATTGTGCTCCGAGTTCCACCCGAGCAACGTCGCGAAGACGCACGATTGCTCCATCCCTGTTCGTGCGAACGATTATGTCGCCGAACTCTGCCTCGTTTGCCAGTCGTCCTCTCGCCATCACGGTCAGTTGCAATTGCTGGCCTTGGGTCGAAGGGGGAGAGCCCAGTTGGCCGGCGGAGGCTTGCGCGTTCTGCGCCTGGATGGCTGCAGTCAGATCGGAGGCCGTGACACCGAGAGCCTGCATGCGATCAGGATTCATCCATACCCGCATACTATAGGCAGGGCCAAAGACGCTCGCCTCTCCGACCCCCGGTAGCCGTGCGATTGCGTCTCTAATATTGATCGTTGCATAGTTGCTGAGGAAGACATCGTCTTTCGTACCCTTCGGGGAGTAAATTGCGAAGCCAAGCAGCATGCTCGACGAACGACTTCTCACCGAAACGCCGGTTTGGGTCACCGCAGCAGGAAGCCGCGGCGTCGCCATTGCGACGCGATTTTGTACATTTACCTGGGCGATTGCAGGATCTGTTCCCGCAGCAAACGTCACCGTCAAGCTGTAAGCGCCATTATTGGTACTGGAGGATGACATGTAGAGCATGTCTTCAACCCCGTTCACCTGGTCCTCAATGGGCGCTCCAACGCTGTCAGTCATGACGCTGGCGTTCGCACCTGGATAACTCGCGGTAACCTGCACCTCCGGTGGCGTGATCTGAGGAAATTGCGCGACAGGTATTTGAAGGAGGGCGACAGCACCCGCGATGATCATGACGATTGCAATGACCATCGCGAACCTGGGTCTTTCAACGAAGGGCGCGGATACATTCATTGCGATGAACCGAACTGGGACCCGATCGACGTTACGCTGTTGTTTGCGGGCGAGACTTGCGTGACAGTGACAGCCGATCCTTCGGCGACATTCTGTATTCCTTCCACGATCAGGCTTTCGCCGCCTTTCAACCCGTCGTCTACTGCCCAGTTTCCACCCACCTGTTCAGAAACCTTTATTCGCCGGAGCGCGACCTCGTTCTTCTCGTTGACAAGCAGGACAAACTTGCCCTCGCGATCCTGTTGGACAGCGCCCAACGGTACGATCGGGCGTATCTTCTTTTCCGTCTCCGAGACTATCACTGTTACGAACTGGCCCGGAACCAGCAGAAAGTCCGGATTGGGAAACAGAGTTCGAATCGACAGCGTTCCGGTTGCCTCATCGATCTCGTTTCCAAAAAACTCGATTTTGCCCGGCTCCTTGTATTCCTGCCCGCTAGACAGCCGGAGGGTGGGTACGAATTTTCCAGCGAGCTCATCCTTGCTGATGCCGCCAGCGGCCGCACGAAGCTCGAGAATTGATCGGTCGGTTACTGAGAAAACGACGCGAATTGGATCCATCTCTACGACGCGAGCAAGTGTCAGCGAACTGCCACTCACAAAGCTGCCGACCGACAATTGCGCGGCCCCGATACGGCCCTCGATTGGCGAGCTTATCCTGGCGTAGCTGAGATTGAGTTCTGCTTGACTGACCCGTGCTTGCGCCGCCAAAAGGTTTGCCTGACCAGTTTCCAGCGCTGTTTGGCTTTCCTCCAGTGTTGCGCGTGATACTGTCTGGCTGCTCAAGGATTTATTTCGGTCGACACGGCGCTGCGCGTCTGCAAGCGTTGCCTGCGCACTTGCAAGTGATGCTTTGGCATCTGCCAGAGCAATCTCCAGTGCGCGACTGTCAATAAGGAACAGATCCTGCCCGCTCTTGACGACCTGGCCTTCGTTGAAGAGGCGTTTGTCAATGAAGCCCTCGATCCGGGAACGGATGTCAACGGCGTTCATCGCTTCGACGCGTCCCACGAACTCATGCTTTGGAGATACATCTCCGACTGGAACGGCCATAACGCCGACGGTGGGACCGGTCTGCGCCAATGGGCTTTGAGGTACGAAAGCCGCCAGTATTACCAGCAGATAGGCCGGCGGAGCTCGACGAGGCACTTTCATCGACCAATCTCCAACAAAACCGAGGTGTCTTTCAACTCAAGGCATTCGAAGGCGATGGGCGCCAATGCTGCCGGTGGTCGTTTCGATCCGAAAGCCCTGGCAAATACCCACTCACGAGGGCGATAGGGGTCGAAACCCATGACGAGCAGAGCGATGCACCCACAGACCCTTTCGCCGTCGCATGCCCACATTTGCGACCCGTTGCGGCGGCAGTTGGCCACATACCATCGCGGTCGGACCGCTGTGCAGGTTGGCCTGCGACGTTGCCTGTCACCGCTGGTCGCCCGCCGTTAGGGTGAAGACGGCGACGCCGCGAAGATTGCTTGTTACTGCCCCCACCAGAGCTCCGGTCGTCGCCAATCCAGGCTCCTTGTTGCGTTGGCGTGCAGCGAGTGATCATTGCCATGGTTCAACGGACAAAATGCTAGACCGTTGACTTCGCGTTACCAGGTTCGATTTCGGTGCCCGCGTCCGAGGATGCCTTAGGGGAAAGCGCCGTGCGCAGTCTCGTTTCCTGTTCCGGCGAGAGCGAAGTCCGCAAGATACGCGCGTTCGCTCCTTTGAATTCCTCGAGGACCTTTTCCGGCTGGACTTTACGGACAAGCAGAAAGAGGGCCGAGCTGTCGACGGGAATGGTCTCCGCCAACTTCTTGATTAGATTGTCGTCGATGCCAAAATCTGTGATCGAACCGGCAAGTGCTCCAGAACCAGCACCGAACGCGCCGCCAAGGACCATACCGGCCAACGGGTTCAGAAACAAAAGACCTACAAGAGATCCCCAAAGCGCGCCGGACAAGCCGCCTCTCGTGGCTCCCATTGTCGTGAGGTTCACGCTCTGCTTGAGCCGGACCTTTCCTCCGGTGTCGCGAACTGCGACAACCGCGTCCTCGAGGTCGATCAGGTACTCCTTTTCGAGCGTCAACAAGCGATTGAGTATGGCGTCCGCCTCATCGGCCTTATCGAAGCCAAGCACCACAAGCTCAGACATAGCTCCCTCCCTAGTATGAATTCACGTCCAGATAGCGCCGCGGCTAGCTTCGTCCAGAGGTAGGTGTCTACATTTTCGCCTGTCATGGGAGATCATCTGCCGAGCATCCGTCAGCCAATGTCGTCTATAACTCGTCGCCGGGAGGTTCGACCGCAGGCTGATCTGGCCCACCAGAAGCTGCATCAGACGATTCATAGACACCAAAGAGGAACGTCGGCGTTGCCACGCTCGCTTCGGGGGGTCCCCCAACGGACTCCAAAGTCACAGAGACAACCTCGTCAAACGCAGTGTCGAACGCTAGATCGAAGACGGGTGGCTGGCAGCCGCTTCGCGACCTTGCTTGGCGCGAATGAGCACGGTCACAAACGACTGAACAAATATGGATTGACCGAATTATAATTGCGCGATAATAGATTGTGCACAATCTAAAATAGGAGAAGCGAGATGAAATTGCTGTTGAAATCATTCCTGGCCTTTGGTGTCCTGGCTGCTCTGGCCGCCCCGGCGGTCTCCGCTCAGGCAAAGCCCACTGTCGTCCTCGTCCACGGTGCCTTCGCGGATGCATCCAGCTGGAACGACGTTGTCGCTCGGCTGGAAAAGGACGGCTACCCGGTTGTCGCGGTTGCCAATCCGCTGCGCAGCGTGAAGAGCGACGGTGATTACGTCCGCCGCATCCTCGCCGGAATCAAAGACCCCGTTGTGCTGGTCGGGCACTCCTACGGGGGATCGGTGATCAGCGAGGCGGCCGCAGGTGCAGACAACGTCGAATCGCTTGTGTATGTGGCGGCGTTCGCGCCGGAAAAGGGAGAAACAGCGGTCGAGCTTTCGAGCAAATTCCCCGGAAGCACCCTGGCTCCCACACTGGCTGAACCAGTTGCGCTCGATGGCGGCGGGAAGGACCTCTACATCCAGCAAGGGAAGTTCCACGAGCAGTTTGCGGCCGACGTGTCATCCAGAGCGGCCAAGTTGATGGCAGCGACACAGCGACCGATCACCGACAGTGCGTTGAACGAACCGGCGCCAAACGCTGCGTGGAAGAACATCCCGTCCTGGTTCATTTACGGGGACGCCGACAAGAACATTCCGGCCAAGGCACTTGGATGGATGGCCGAGCGGGCCCATTCGAAGGGGACTGTCGTGGTCAAGGGAGCCTCCCACGTCGTCATGGTCTCACACCCCGATAAGGTCGTTCAGGTCATCGAAGAGGCTGCTTCGGCCAAGTAGGTCTCGCAATGGGCGGCGACATATCGCGCCGCCCATTGCGGCTACGGTAGCCCCTCTCATGGAAGGGGTCCGCGAGGCCGACGGCGCGTGATGGATGATCTGTTGAAGATGTCGGGTGGAAATGACGTCCCAGGTTGGTCAGCGACGACGAAAATATTGCCGATTATGGAAACGCCTCGTTGACGAAGTCGAGGAAGACGGGGCAGCGGCTGCCGGACCAGAGGCCCGATGCGGCCTGATTCAGGCGCACAGCTTGATATCCGCAGAACAAGTGTACGAGAAGGCTTTGCCGGAGGGTCGCAAGATCCTGCTTGAGTCGAGTGCCGTTCACGACTCACGCCATGTTGTCGCAGAACCTTCCCAAGACACGCGGCTCCCGTGCCGTGATGGCGGAGGGCTGAGGCTCTAGGACGGTCCCGTTTGCGGTCTGGGCTTCGGCAATATGCAGTTCGCGACTCGTTTGATGGGGAAATCAGGAGGGCGGTCTTGTTCCACTTGGCGATTTTTCAGGCAGTTGATCTGCACTCGTTCTTTTTCGTCGTCTGGTCCGTCTGACAAAGCTGAGGATTAGCCTTTGGGAAATCACTAGGCCAGCGACGCGCTCGCGCCGATCTTTGCATGCAGCGCCGGTTGATTGACGTTATGTCCTGCAAACGGACATTGTACGACGCCGTGCCTTGAAACCAGAGCCGGAACTGGAAACGAGAATATACATCTTTTGATCGGGGGAGGCCGACCAATTTGGTAAATAGCCGCCGTCGTCGTTTTTGTTCAATCTTGCCTTTAACAAGGAACTTGCTCGATGGCCGGATACCGTCTCCGCATGAAAGATGTCGGGTGGTCGATCATCGACAAAGCCACGCATACGCCGGCTCGACTTGACAGCGTTTCCCCGTCTCGGTGGAGGCCGACGATGCAAAGGATATGGCGGCCATTCTGGAGCGCATTGAGCGCATACGCTCGGACAAGGCGTGCCGGGTTTCTTTTGTCAAGCAGCAGCGACTTCTTGCGAAAAAATTGCAGGCCAGTCAGCTCCGGACGAACGAGTGCGCGGTGTCCAGATCGTTCACGTGCTTTTGCGGATAAGGCCGGAGCAGAACCGATGGACTACGTGACTGAAGAAGAGAAGCGACTTGGACGGCCGATCGGCAGACGGCTTGGGACGATCAAGCGCGACGATGGAATTTATGAAGCGCGTGTTGTCCCTGCCTATGCGGGCGAAGATCGCACGGTCGTCTTCATTCGGAGGCCGACCTGGAAAGAGTGGCTTTTATCGCTTGCGCGCTCATCGACGTCCTTGAGAGGCCGGCACTCGAGCTGGCCATCCAACTCCTCGAACGTCCTTTGATTTGAGAGAAAAACGACAATGGGAAGAGGTGTTCGTCAGGCACGCATTTCGGATATCGACAAGGCGATAGGGGAGCGCCTTCGCCAGCTTCGGCAGATGCGTGGGATGACGCAGACGACGCTCGGCGAAGCCGTGAATGTGACGTTCCAGCAGATGCAGAAATACGAGCGCGGCCTCAACCGGATCGCAGCGTCCACTCTGGTCGGCTTCTGCAACGCCCTGAAAGTGACTCCAATGGAAATCCTCGGAGGTTTCGTGGCCGAGGAGATGCAATCTGAAGACCTGCAACTATTGGAGAAGCTGCATGACGCCGAGAACCGCTTGCAGCAGATTCACGAGCTTTCGAAAAGTTAGCTGCTTTTCGTGGCAGTGAGTTCGATGGCACATGTCGGCCGGGCACGATCATGCCCTGACCACTGGGATAGAAGCGCGACAAAAGGTCGGCTTCGTTGCGCTTTTCGTCATTGGTCGAGTCGCATAAGATTCTCATGTCTCATGAGGGACACGAGAATCTGCGGGCGACCGTTTGAGGCAACGCGGTGTGCCGCAGCAGGTTTTTGCGGAGGGTTAGCGCCGGTGCGCTAGCCCTCCATTTTTCGGTCTGACATCCTGTTGAGATCTGCATCCAACTGATCAGAATGTCGGCAAACGGGTGCTAAAGGCGATCGGGTGCGATTGGTTCAAAATCAACGAAAGGAAAAAACGCAAACAAATGCAGGGGTTGAAAGACTGCTCTTGAAAGACTTGAGGCGGGGTTGTACTAAAAATGCGGATTTAGTATAAGCGGTTCCTCGACCATCTCCAACGCCAAAAAGGCAGGATTGCAAGAGATCGTTGTACTAAAGATTCTGATTTAGTACAATGAGGCTACCATGAAGCAGATCGATCTCATGTATCGCACCATGACCGCTGAACTCGGACAACGGTTGTTGGATGCCAGGTTCTCGGCTGACTTCCCCGTTGAGGGTCGCTTCGTAGGCGTCACCAACAAGGGTCGCAAATACTGGTATTTCGATCAGCCGACCGAAGGCGAGGGGCATAGGCAGAAACGCCAGTATGTCGGCCCTGCAGATGACCCGGAAATCAACAGGCGCGTCGAGGATTTCAAGGCGATCAAAGACGACGCCAAAGCCCGCCGGAAGTATGTCAGCACGCTCGTTCGCGAAGCTGGCTTGCCGGAACCGGATCGGTTTTCAGGCAATGTGGTCGAAGCTCTCGCCAATGCCGGAATCTTCCGCCTCAGAGCCTGCCTGGTTGGATCGGTTGCTTTCTCGGCCTACGGCGCTCTTCTTGGCATTCGCCTGCCCGCCTCGTCGATGATGACGGGTGACGCCGATTTCGCCCAGGACTACGCGATCAGCTCCGAAGTAGGGGATAGCCTTCCCCCGATGCTCGAACTCCTGCAGGGCGTCGATCCGACGTTCCATCCATTGATGCATCGCTCCGGATCGCCAAGCGTGACCGGCTTCATCAACAACGACGGCTACAAGGTCGAATTCCTGACATCGAACCGTGGGTCGGATGATCACATGGACAAGCCGGCCGATATGCCGGCTCTCGGGGGTGTCGCGGCCGAACCGTTGCGTTTCCTTGATTTCCTGATCCGCGATCCCGTTCGGGCCGTCATGCTGCACAAAAGCGGCATCTCGGTCGTCGTGCCTGATCCGTGCCGATATGCTGTCCATAAGATGATCGTGGCATCTCGCCGGATAGTGGACACGATTGGAGCTGCTAAGCGAGAGAAGGACCTGAGGCAAGCCGTCCTGATGTTCGAAGCGCTCGATGCTGCAAACCGTCTGGATGACCTTGCCGAGGTAGCGAACGAGGCGTGGGAGAGGGGAGAAGCATGGCGCTATGCCATTCAGGAAGCGATGGGCTACATGCCTCGAAAGGAAAGGGCGTCAACCGTCGCCCTGTTCCGTGATCTCGGTATCAATCACGAAGTCCAATGACCTCACCAACTTGCGAACGGCACAAGCGCATACTTGCATCGAAAAACTCGCCGTCGGGAATGTAGATCCCGAATCTGGCGATCTCGCAATCCGGTCGATTTTGATGAGGTGTTTGCGAATTCCGGCCCAAACCGGTGGCTATGTAAAACCGTCTCGGCAAGCCAAAATCCAAAGGGGATTCACAGAATCCCGCAGCATCGGCTCAACGCAACTAACGCAGGCGGTTGATGCAGCGCCAGCCAGATCGATCTGCCAACGACCCGCGCATCAGCGCGCGCCGTGTGGCAACCGCGTCAGGTTCTGCGGCTACGCTCCCAAACCTTCGTTTGGGAAGTCGCCATCATCGCCCAATGCTAGATTTGATGATCGTTTTCGCAGGAGGTTGCAATGCAGATATCAAAATCCGTCATCCTTGGCATGGTCTGGTTCAACACGCTGCTTGCAGGCTGGCTCTCCATCTACATGCTCTACGATCCTGAAGGTTGGTATTTCTTTGTCCCAGGCGTTACCGATACCGGGATGTATAACCAGCACTTCATTCGAGACATCGGAATTATTCAGGGATTTATCGCGCTTGCTTTTGCGGTAGGTGTATGGAAACGCAGCCGTCGAATTGAGCTTTGGGCGGCCGCAACCCTTTGGTTGATCGCCCACGCTGTCTTTCACCTTTGGGAAGTCGCAGTAGGTATATGCTCTTCCTCGGTGATCCTGCGAGACTTTCCGGCGGTAAGTCTGCCTGCGATCTTCGGCATCTTTGCAACGCTCTGGGCAGTTCGGCAGTCGACAGCGCTTTCCTCCCAGCAGAGAGCGACGGCAATTCGCGCCTAGCTATTCGGTCGCTTTTGTTCGACGGAAGCACGAGCGGTAAGGCGCGTCGTCCTTGGCCGTCTAACTGTCGCCGCGTGCGGATTCCGTAGTGCCAATGCCAGCAAGACCGAACCAGCGAAAATCCTCGCAGTCTTCGTGGTAGATATAAACGAAACGAAGCTGACGATCCCCGATAAATGATCGAGGCCTTCGGCAGGAAGCACGTCTATCGCTGCCTCCAAGATTCGTCGCCGCGAACTGCACCGAATGGGCGGCTGCGCGCCATGCCGACACTCAAAACCCTAATGGGCCTGTTTCAGATTACTGTCTGAAGGCCAAGCTCGACAACTCGCCCGCTCGGCAGCCCGAAGTAGTCGGTCGCATTGCTCGCGTTCCTGGAAAGGGCGATGAACAGCCTGTCCTGCCAGAAGGGCATACCTCCCTTCCTTGAAGGCAGGATGGTCCTTCGTGACAGAAAGAACGAGGTCGACATGATGTCGAACTTCAGGCCGAGCTTGCGCACGAGGATAAGCGCGCGGGGAATGTTCGGCGTTTCCATATACCCGAAGGTGATCACGATCCGGCTGAAGAGCGGGTTGAAGCTCTCGAGAAAGATCTTCTCATCGTCGGGCACAAACGGCGTCGTGGCGGTCGTGACGCTCAGGATGACGTTCTGCTCGTGAAGCACCTTATAGTGTTTGAGACTGTGAAGAAGTGCTGTCGGGGCGCCCTCGACGTCACTTGTCAGAAAGACGGCGGTTCCGGGCACCGTCGGGAGCTTCTTGCGGTCGAGATTGTTGATGATGACGGACAGCGGAATCTCATCGGCCCTTGTCCGCTTCGCAAGAAGCCTGCGTCCAGCCGTCCAGGTCTGCATGATAAGCGCCATGGCTGACGCCACCGTCACTGGAACCCAGCCGCCTTCGGCGAACTTGGCGACGTTCGCGACAAGAAAGCCGGCGTCGATCATGGCCAGCGGGACGATCACGGCGACGGCGCCGGCCAGCGTCCAGCTCCAGATCCGGTGCATGACGACAAAGAGCAGCACCGAGGTGATGAACATCTCCGCCGTCACCGCTATACCATAGGCGGCCGACAGCCCGCTGGAGTTCTGGAAGAAAAGGACCAGCGCGGCGACGAAGATGAAGAGCAGGCTATTCACCTGTGGCATAAAAATCTGCCCGGAATGCGTTTCTGACGTGTGCAAGATCTGAAGGCGAGGGAGCAGGTTCAAGTGCATCGCCTGTCGCACAAGAGAGTAGGCGCCGGAGATCACGGCTTGGCTGGCGATGACGGTGGCTGCGGTTGCGAGGCAGACGATCGGAAGCCTCGCCCATTCCGGATGCATACTGAAGAATGGATGGGCCGCCATCTCGGGATGAGAGAGGACGAACGCGCCCTGGCCG
This sequence comes from Rhizobium tibeticum, assembly GCF_900110205.1. GTDB lineage: Bacteria > Pseudomonadota > Alphaproteobacteria > Rhizobiales > Rhizobiaceae > Rhizobium > Rhizobium tibeticum. The sequence continues at coordinate 139,625 of NZ_FOCV01000017.1, forward strand.
AAGTAGTTGAGCAGCAAACTTGGGAAGACGAGCGCGAACCAGGCGATCACGATCGGGCGACGGCCGAAGTGGCCAAGATCGACATACAGCGCTTCGGCGCCGGTGACCGCGAGGAAAACGGCGCCCAGCACCGCGATGGTCGATCCGAGATTGTCGGCGATATAGCGAAAGGCATGGAGGGGGTTGATCGCGGCAAAGACGGAAGGATCGTCGAAGATATGGATCGCGCCGCTAACGCCGAGCACCAGGAACCATAGGGCGGTGATCGGCCCGAACACCGACGCTACTCCGCCCGTTCCGAATCTTTGAACAAAGAACAGAACGGCAATGATCGTAAGCGTGATCGGCACAACCCAGTGCGACAGGGCGGGCGCGACGACCTCGATGCCTTCGACAGCCGACAGGACCGAAATCGCCGGCGTGATGATGGCGTCACCGAGAAACAGTGAAGCGCCCGCCACTCCAAGGATCAGAACCCACTTCGGATGGCCCCCGAGGCCTTCGCGTGCCAGCGTCATCAGCGAAAGCGTGCCGCCTTCGCCTCGGTTGTCCGCTTTCAGGACAAAGGAGACGTACTTTACGGTGACGACGATGGTAAGGGCCCAAACGATAAGGGAAAGGACGCCCAGCACGTTGGCATGATGCGCCCCCGATCCGGCCGTGGCGTGCAATGCCTCCCTGAAGGCGTAGAGGGGACTGGTGCCGATATCACCGTAGACGACCCCGAGCGCCGCGAGCACGAGCGATGGCATTCCGCTCCTAGTCTCGTGTTCCAGTTCCGGATCATCGAGGCGCATCTGGGGGTGGGGCAATTTGGGATCCTGATTGGCACCAAAGCGAAGGTTGCCACCGCGACGCTCGCATTGCAATGTCCAACGAGAGACTGTCTCGCGCGACCCGCCGAACTCGATCAAACGCGGAGTGTTTGACAGACCGCGTTGGCGAAGCTACTCCGATTTTGGTCGGTGTGCCGGCCGGACGATGTGTCGTTCAATCCGACCCGCCACCGAAAAGATCAACACCTCCACATCCATGTCGATCCTGTCGCCATCCAGAAGCCTGACCACGTCGTCGATGCCCGATGTGGGGTGGCCATCGATCGCAAGCAGATAGTCTCCCGCCCGAAGTCCTGCTCGCGCTGCCGGGCTTTCTTCCTCCACCCGGCGCAGACGAACGGCGGTTGTCTGACTAAGCCCAGCCTCCAAGGCCACTCGCCGATGCAGTTCTACGGTATCGGCTGCGATGCCGATATAGGCGCGCCTCACGTGGCCGAACCGCAGGAGCTCTGACACAACATGTTTGGCAGTGTTGGATGCCACAGAAAAAGCGATGCTTTGCGCGCCTTGGATCACGGCTGTATTGACGCCGATGACCTCGCCTGCCGAAGACACGAGTGGCCCGCCGGAATTTCCGGGATTGAGCGCAGCATCCGTCTGAATGATATCATCCATCAGTCGTCCGCTGGCGGCGCGCATCGATCGACCGAGGGCCGAAACGATACCTGCCGTCACCGTCCACTCGAAACCGAGCGGATTTCCGATTGCGATTGCAATGTGCCCGCGCTTTAACGTCTTGGAGTCTCCAAGCCGGGCCCAGGAACCTGCCCAATCATTCGCACGAATGAGCGCGAGATCGCTGTCCGGATCGCGACCCAGCACCTTGCCCTCGATCACAGCGCCATCTGGCGTTTTGATCCGAACGGATTTGGCATCGTCGACGACGTGGCTGTTCGTAACGACCAGACCATCGGGAGAAATCGCGAATCCGGAACCATGTCCGGCCCGACCGTCCACCCTTTCGATGCGATTGACCGCCGGGCCCACAAGATCGACCGCATTCGATACTGACTGAGAATAGGCATCCAGCAGGCTGGCGTCATGTGACGGCTGGACGCCACGATCAATGAAACCCATGAAAACTCCTCGGACGCGAGGCGTCCTATTTGAGGAACGGCAGCGGCTGCAAAGGCGAGAGGCTGTCGGTTCGACAGATTGAGATAGGGATATCAAATGAGATGGCATCTTGCTCAAATCAAGTGGGTCGAGCGGGTCGTCATTTCGCGCCCATATTACGCACGCATCACCGAAAGTTGACTTAGGGCATGCATCGCGACGTCGCCTGCTTATCAAGCTGTGTTACATTTTTGACAGATGGACAATGCGGTGAATGGAGCGCCGATGTTTGCAACGCTTGCGATGCTCATGAGCCTCTCCGGCGCGGCCCCGGTTACAGTGCAACTGGGTGGAGGCGAGGTTGACGTGAAACTCGTCCTTGCAGTCGACACGTCCCGGTCTATGGACCAGGAGGAGGTTCGCATCCAGCGGGAGGGCTATGTCGAAGCGCTCAGGCACAAAGAATTTATTGAGGCGGTGACGGGAGGGCTCACCGGACGCATAGCGATCAGTTACTTCGAATGGGCGGGCTATGTGGTGCCCGGTTCCGTCATCGACTGGCATGTGATCGAGACGGAGCAGGATGCGATTGGCTTTGCCAGCATGCTTGAGCAGAGACCAATCACCACGCAGCGCCGCACGTCGATCTCCACCGCGATTGCCCAAGGGGCTGCAATGATCGTCTCCAGCCCCTATTCAGGCATGAGACAAGTGATCGACGTCTCCGGCGACGGCACAAACAATTCCGGAAACCCGGTTGCGCCAACCCGCGACAAGGCAGTGGAGGCCGGCATCGTCATCAACGGACTTGCACTCATGTTGCGCCCCTCTGGCGCACCGGGCGGACTCGACAAGTATTATGCCGATTGCGTGATTGGCGGCCCCGGTTCCTTCGTCTTGCCAGTCAACAAGATTGAGGATTTCGCTGTAGCAGTGCGCCGCAAGCTTGTCCTGGAAGTCAGCGGTCTTTCTCCCGCGCCGACGATGGACAGGATTGCAGACCAACCGGCGACCGACTGCATGGTCGGTGAGCGGCAGTGGCAGGATATGTTTGATCGATGATGGCACGAGGCTCGCCTCGCCTCGCCTTTGTATGCTCAGCCCCCCAGCGTCTCGCGCAGCACATCGAAGACCCGCTTATCAAGCGTCTGGGAAACATTGAAACGGATGAAGTTCTTTGCAGATTGGGAGAGGCTGAACGCATTTCCAGGCGCCAAGACGATCTTCCTGTTCAGGGCAGCGCGTGCGACATCGGCTGCGTCAACATCGTCGGGCAGTCGGCACCAAAGGAACATTCCCGCCGAAGGTTCGTGCCAAGGGACGATGCCGAGGTCCTTCAGTCTGGCCGAAACCTCGAACATCGCTTTCGAGAGCCGGCTGCGCAGAACCTCGACGTGCTTGCGATAGCTGCCATCGCTGAGCACCTTGTAAACAAGCTCGGCAGAGAGCCGCCCGCCGCCGAAAGAGGTCGCGATCTTGAGATCGATCAGCCCATCAACCCATTCCCGCTTTGCGGCAATGAAGCCGCAACGGGCCGAGGCAGACAGGGTTTTCGAAAAGCTTCCGATATGGATCACTCGGTCCAAGCCGTCGAAGGCCGCCAGGCGCGGAGCCGGCGTATGCTCGAAATCGGCGAAGATATCGTCTTCGATGATGGTCAGGTCGAGCTTGTCGGCAAGTTTCAAAATCCTATGGGCGACAACGGGGGAGAGCGTGGCGCCCGTGGGGTTATGGATTGCCGAATTGGTGATGTAGAGGCGCGGCCGATACTCTTCCACGGCCTTAGCGAAGAGCTCGACGTTCGGACCTGAAGGCGTATAGGGAACGCTGACGATCTTGGCGCGGTGCGCCCGCAGCAGTGCCTGGAAATTGAAATAGCACGGATCGTCCACGAGCACCGTGTCGCCCGGTTCAAGGAGGAACCTGCAAAGCAGATCGATGGCCTGGGTCCCGGACTCAGTCAACATGATCTGATCCGGCGATGCCTCCATCCCTCGCTCCGCCATGCGCCTCGCGATGTGTTGACGCAGTGGCGGCAATCCGAGAGGCGAGCCGTAGTCGGCGAGCGCCGTGTTGCCGGCGCGCGACAGCGCCCGCAAGGCCCGGCGAATGCCGTCTTCTGGCAGCCACGACGGTGGGAGCCAGCCGCAGCCTGGTTTTAGATTGGTGTCATCGGCCTCCAGCGACTGGCGCGATACCCAGAAGGGATCGACGGCACGGTCCAGCTTTGGGCCGACCTCGGAAAGCGAAAATGGAGCGGCCTGGTTTGCGACGTAGAAACCGGAACCTTGTCGGGACAGGATTACACCTTCAGCAACCAGGCGCTCATAGGCATCGACGACCGTCGACGTGGACACGCCCGCTGTTACGGCCATTGCCCGAACCGACGGCAGCTTCGCACCTGGCGTCAAAATGCGACCGCCGATCCGTTGTCGGATTGTGGCCATGACCATCGCCACTCGGCTGATATTGCGTTCCGCAGTTCCATCCATCTGTACTGCTACCTCCGGCATAACAGTTTTCTAAAACTGTATCAGACTGTCACTGGCGTGACTATGCCTCCGGCCCGATAAGGACGGCACATGAGAAAGGCAAGATACATGGACCGCTCGGCTTCTGGATGGCTTAACGGCCTTATCGGCGTAGTGATCTTCAGCGGCTCGCTGCCCGCAACGCGTGTGGCGGTCATGCAGTTTGATCCGGTGTTCTTGACGGTCGCGCGGGCGGCAATCGCCGGTGCGCTGGCGCTTTTGCTGCTGCTTTTTTTCGCAAAGAAGCGTCCAGCAATGCGTGATGTCTTTTCGTTGGTCGTGGTCGCCGCAGGCGTGGTCGTCGGTTTCCCTTTGCTGACTGCACTCGCGCTGCAGCACATGACGTCGGCGCACTCGGTCGTCTTCATCGGCCTGTTGCCCCTTGCCACCGCCGTCTTCGGCGTCATCCGCGGCGGAGAACGTCCGAAGCCGGCCTTCTGGATCTTTGCAGTGATGGGAAGTGCATTGGTCTGCCGTTTCGCCTTGGCGCGGGGCCCCAGCGCTGCGCCCGTCGGAGATGCTCTGATGATGGCGGCGATCATCGTCTGCGGGCTCGGCTATGCCGAAGGCGCTAAACTTTCGCGAACATTGGGAGGATGGCAGGTCATTTCCTGGGCGCTCGTCTTGTCGCTCCCGCTGATGATCCTGGCATCGATCTGGTCGATGCCGGCAAGCTTCTCGGATGTCGACGCCCCTGCGCTAGCGGGCCTGGTCTACGTCTCGCTCTTCAGCATGCTGATCGGCTTTGTCTTCTGGTATCGGGGCTTGGCGCAAGGCGGCATTGCCAGTGTTGGGCAATTGCAATTGCTTCAACCCTTCCTCGGTCTGACCCTGGCGGCGACCCTGCTGCATGAAACGGTGACCTGGACCATGTTTGCAGTCACCGCCGCGGTCATTGCCTGCGTGGCGGCTGCCCGCAAGTTCGCACGATAGCAACGGCCACTACTGCCGCTTCCCGGTCAAGCGGCAGCCACGCTCCCCGACTGTTGCTCGTTGCCTCGTCGCTGCCGATGCCGACTTCGATCTGCGGCAGCTCGACGCGATTGGCTATTGTGTGGTTTGGACCCGACGATCGTTAGAAGCGTAGATCCAGCTGTGACTGCGACGATAATGGCGCGCGTCGTCGTGGTAGCGCGATCGAAGCGCGGCTACTATCACGAACTACCGCGCGGGCTTTCCTTTCTCGCGTGACGGCTTCGCGGGGAACGCTTTGTACCAGTGTTCTAGCCAATCTAACCGTATGTATAGTGTCTGGCGCCCTGCAATCCTCCTACACTTCCAGCCACGTGAACCAAGGGGGAATGACGATGACTTCGGCTGATCTCATTCATTCGAGCAGGTATCGGGCTACCACCAGGCGAAATGCGGTGTTAATCGCCGATGCCGAAGTAGGGACGGCCTCGCCACTTGTCGAAAGCCTGATCGAGAGTGGCCTTCATGTATGTCTCGCCGATACCGCCGATGCGGCAAGACGGCACCTGCGCGAAAGAACCATCTCTTTCGCCATCGTGGAACTCGTTTTCGATGATGGCGATGGCATCGGCCTGGTTGAGGCTATCGCAGCAAGCTATCCGCGCTGCCGCACGCTGGTGCACAGCCGCTTCTGCAACCTGTCAAACGCCGTAAAGGCAATCAAGTCGGGCGCCAGTGATGTTCTTCCCAAGCCCACCGATGTCGACTTTCTGATTGCCGTTCTGCTGAACCAGGATCTCCGACAGCCGACGTTCCTGTCGTCCTTCCCGGCTCCCAGTAATGTCCGCCAGGAGCATATCAGGGACGTCTACATGTCATGCGGCGCCAATGTGGCGCGCGCTGCACGCCAATTGTCCATGCACCGACGGACGCTGCAGCGCCTCCTCAAGCGCACCCCGCTGTTGTGAGGGGCAAGGTCCTAGATGCCGGCATCACTCGTCGCGGTGCGGGTCGCCAATATCTTGTCAATACGCATCCCGTCCATGTCGATGATCTCAAACCGCCAGCCGTCAAAGTCGAACATTTCACCAACCTCTGGAATACGCTGCAGCTGGTGGAGGGCAAAACCTGCGAGCGTGTGGAAATCGCCTTCGGGCTTGTCGCGCATGCCAAGGCGATCAAAGGCTTCGAATGCCGGCATCATCGCATCGACGAGCAATGAACCGTCCGCGCGTACGACGACATCTGGTTCCTGATCCGCACCCGGAAGGTCTCCCGCAATTGCCTCCAGCAGGTCTGTCTGGGTAACGATGCCCTCAAGGGTTCCGTACTCGTCGATGACAATCGCAAGCCGCACCGGCGATGCCTTGAAGCTGTCGAGGACCCGAACGACCGATGTCCTCTCGTGCAGCACCAATGGTTGCTTTATCACATCCATGGGACGCAATTTGCCCCCGTCCAGCACCTGATCGAGCAGGTCCTTCTTGAGAACCATGCCAATCGGTTCGTCGATCGATCCTCGCGCGACGAGGAGCTGCTCATGTCTACACTTCCGGATCGTGGTGAGGATTTCCGCTTGACTGCCATCGGCGTCGAACCAGTCGACATCAAGCCGCGGTGTCATGATATCGGAGATTGGTCGATCTCCTATGTTGAACACGCGTTCGAGCAACTGCTGCTGGACCTGATTGAGAAGGCCAGCCTCTTGGCTCTCGGCAACAAGTAGTTTCAGTTCTTGTGGCGAATGGAAGGAGGCTTCGCCAGTGCCGGGATGAAGCCCTACAGCACGCAGTACGAGGTTGCCCATGCCGTTGAGAGTGAAGATGGCGGGCTTGAAGATCACAAGGAACAGGCCAAGCGGTCTGACGACGGCCAGCGACGTCACTTCGCTTCGTTGTAGGGCAAGGCTTTTTGGTGCCAGTTCACCGAGGACGATATGGAGCGAAGTGATGATGACAAACGCAATCACCACGGCAATGGTGTGTGAGCCAGTGGCAGCCCAGCCCGCCGGCAACCAGCCCAACAGCGGCTCGATGAGGTGAGCGAGGGCAGGTTCCCCGACCCATCCAAGCGCTAGCGAGGAAATCGTGATGCCGAGCTGCGTGGCAGCAAGGTTTGCATCGAGGTTATCGACAGCGCGCTGCAGGGCCGACGCGTTCATCCTGCCGGCGGCTACGAGTTCGGCGACGCGACTGCGCCTGACAGAGACCAAAGCGAACTCTGCGGCGACGAAAAACCCGTTTGCCGCAACGAGTAAAACTACGGCAAGAATTCCGAGGTAGTCGAAAATACTGCCATCCTGATCGGGCATGCGGAAAAGCTCCAGCTGTCGAAAGAGCTGGAACTTTAACATGACGGTGAGTTAGTCATCTATCGCGAAGGTGCGACACTCCCGGCCGTCGTTGTCAAAACTCGACTTTTGCCAATCGTCCTCACCTGTCAGTTCCTTCCAGCGACCATGGCCTGTGGCATGTCGCCTTCGGGGTGACTGCGGCGCATGGCACCGAAATTCGGCTTCGCGCCGAGGTCCAGCCGGTCAGTTGCCGGAAAAGGAGTTGTCGATCGACGTGCGGAGTGAGCGAAGCCGCTTGTCGAAACGTGTCACGTCGATCGTCTCCACGGGCTCGTCACGCCGAAGTTCGCATCGCAATGTGTATGATCGGCGCGACAGGTGATTGACCAGGCTGACACTCAGGGACAGCAATCCGTTTGTCTCCGACAGGTGGGTGTTCTTGAATGAGAGCATCGTCTTGTCTCCTTGCGCGTGTGGCTTCGGGACACGCCTGTAGCAGGCGACACAGGGTCGCTTGCCCAGACGTGTCGGTCAGGGCATGAATGCAGCGGCGAAGCGCCAAATTCCTGATCTTGCACTTCGCTTCGCTCAGGTGAGCCGTGTTGATGTGGCGCGCTCTGGTATTCGAGAGCGCAATCACTGCAATTTCCCTTCACCTGTCAGTGCCCGAGCGCCGACTCCAGGCAGCCAATCAGCTTTTCGATATCGACGGGCTTTCCAAGAAATGCGAATGCACCTGCGTTCATCGCCCTACTGCGCGTCCGTTCATCCTTGTAGGAGGTGACAAAGATCATCGGGGGGCGCTGCGAATGCTTGTTCAATTCAGCCTGCAGCTCGATCCCACTGAGGCCGGGCATCTTCACATCGACGAGCATGCAATCGATCGCGGATCGCGGTTCGAAGGCGAGAAACTCTTCCGCCGAGGCGAACAGCTGGCACTCGTAACCGCAGGACTTGACGAGATCATCCATGGCTTCACGGATGGCCTCGTCGTCGTCTACGACGGCTATGGTAGGAACTGGGGGCAATGAAACGACCTTTTCTGACTGCTTTTCTAGTTCTTGTTATGCGCTCATGCCCGCTGCAAAGATACCATACTAAGATACAGGTGCCCGTCCGCCATCGCCCAGCACTTCGGCCTTCCTGACAAGCTCGGCCACCGAGCGAACTTCCATTTTCCGCATCACATTGCCGCGGTGCAGTTTCACCGTGACCTCGCTGATGCCGAGCTCATAGGCGATCTGCTTGTTCATCAGCCCCCTGACCACCGCCTCCATGACTTCGCGCTCACGCGGTGTCAGGCTTCCCGCTAGCGAGGCCACGGCTTGGCTCTGCGCATTCTGGCGTCGGCGCACTGCATCGCGCTCGATCGCCGTCGCCACCGCGTCGAGAATCTCCTGATCCTTGAAGGGCTTGGTCAGAAAGTCGACGGCGCCGGCTTTCATTGCCC
>NZ_FOCV01000075.1 GCF_900110205.1 Rhizobium tibeticum
GCGCACCGGTTTTGATTAGCGCTCGTTGGTATTAGTGCGGCTGCAAAGCCGATGAAAGATAGTTGATGAAAGTTCAATACGGAGAAGAAGTGGCGAATCACTCTGACCCCGAGTCATGCGGCGCACATAGCGAGGTGTGCGTCGAAGCGTTGACAGGGGAAACCGGCAGGCCGGCCATTGAGCCGCGAAATGATCAATTCGGGATGCCGACGCTGTTAAGCGAAGCGGAAGGAAACACGGTGCATGGCGTAAATCGCAAGCCATGCCCCGATCCCGCGCGGTCGGAGACCCTGTGCATGTCGGGAAGTCTTTCATACGGAAGCAGCGAGATCTCATCAGTGTCCAGTGTGAATTAGCCCCCGAAAGGTCCGGACATGCTTCCCCCACTTAGCTAAGTGGGTAGGAGTAATGTTGGTAATATAACTAGTCACCTGGAACTAAAATTCACTACATTGTATGCTTGGCCTCTTCACTGGAGGTTGAGGCATGGCAAATGCGACTGGCCGACCAACGGCCCCATTGGTTTTGAGCGAGGCGGAGCGGGAATATCTGGAGCGACAGGTGCGCAAGCATCGTGTTGCACGCTCCCTGTCGGAGCGGTGCCGGATCATTCTTCGCTGTGGCGAGGGAGTTCCGAGCAAGGTCGTTGCGGACGAGCTCGGCGTGCATGAACATACGGTTGGCAAATGGCGACGGCGCTTCCTCAAAGACCGACTCGATGGGCTGCTCGACGAAGTTCGCCCTGGTCGGCCCCGAACCATCGACGACGATCAGATCGCGGCTGTGATCGAGCGCACGCTGCGTTCAACGCCAAGCGATGCGACCCATTGGTCGATCCGCTCGATGGCAGGGGCCACAGGCTTTTCGCACACGACGATCCGCCGGATATGGAACGCTTTCGGCCTGCAGCCGCATCGCACAGAGACGTTCAAGCTTTCCAGCGATCCTTTGTTCGTCGATAAGGTCCGCGACATCGTCGGTCTTTATCTGTCACCTCCCAATCGGGCGCTGGTTCTCAGCGTGGACGAGAAGAGCCAAATCCAGGCTCTCGACCGCGAGCAGCCAGTGGTGCCGATGATGCCTGGCGTGCCGGAACGGCGCACGCATTCCTATGTCCGACACGGCACAACCACGTTGTTTGCCGCTCTGGACGTCGCCTCCGGCTTTGTCATCGGCAAATGCTACAAGCGGCACCGTGCCACCGAATTCCTGGATTTCCTCAAGCAGATCGATGCGAGCGTACCGTCCGATTTGGACGTTCATATCGTGATGGACAACTATGCGACCCACAAAATCAGCGTGCGCTCGATCACCTGAGCAACTTGCACATCCGACACTTGCGTGGGCGACCCGCGCGATATTCGTCGGTCAGCCCTTCAATGCCATCCTGCACGAACCGCCGCCGCCATTTGCCAACCGTGTGCTCGTGGACACCGAGGCGTTCGGCAACGCCCTTGCTCTGCAATCCCTCCGCGCAGAGCAGAACCATCCGGCATCGATCCGACAGAGAACGAGGCGCTTTGTGCCGCCGAACCTGAGCTTCGAGAAAAGTCCGGTCCTCATCGCTTAATACAACAATATCCGCCTTTCGTCCCGCCATACCAATGCCCCCGTCTCTCCGAATAGGGCGGGCATATACAATGATACTTACTTCAGTTCCAGGTGACTAGCATCTTCTGGAGAATGGCACGGATATCCGCATCATTCAGGTTCTGCTCGATCACGCCCATCTTGGCAAAGGATAGTGCTTGGGGCGACATCCCAGCGAAACGAATTCGCGAAGATGCCTTTCCGTCCAGCACTTGTTCTATCGACAGCCCGATCTGGCGGAGTGGTTCGTCAACAAGCTTAAAGAGTTCAGGGGAACACAACAAAGGTATTGAGCGGTGCATCGCGTTATGCCGCCAAGCCCCGGATGTGCCATATCTGGGACGATGATCATTCCTCCACCTGTGAAGGGAGGTAAATCTCAAGCACCCCGCGGGACCCATTGAGCCGTCCGACCTGAACCACCAAGTCAATTGTGCGCTTAGCATACGTGATAACCTCGCCATGGGTAAGTCTAATCCCCGAGCGCATCACCATTAGCGCAAGGCGGTCAAATGCTAGCGCGGGGCTATCAGCATGGATGGTAGTAATGGCCCCAGGGTGACCGGTGTTGATTGCTTCGAGAAAGTCATAGGCCTCTACACCGCGGATTTCTCCGACGATAATGCGATCCGGCCGCATTCGCAGGCAGCTTTCAAGCAGCTTGGAAGGCATCTGTGCTGACTTGTCCTTCCGGTCGGATATCAACCCCACTTGGTTGCGATGGGGTGGGAAGAGCTCCTGTGCGTCCTCAATGGTGATCAGGCGTTCATTGTGGTCCATCATGGAAATCAGCGAGCGCGCCACCGTTGTTTTGCCCGAGGAGGTGCCACCGGATACCAGCACGTTGAACCTCTCCTCGATCGCCTGCCGGAACAGACCCTGCAGGTCGCCGTCGCGCGCCATCTTAGCAATCGCCCTGTGTCGGAGGAGGCGCTGCGCATCGACTCGTATCTGTCCGCCGTTGACGAAGCCGATATCCTTCGTCGCTAGCGCCTGTGTTAAGTATTTGCGGATCGACAACGATACGCCGTATTCGATCGCTGGTTCGACCACGATTTGAACGCGCAGTGGATGCCCCCAGACCATGACTCGGCCGGACACAATCGGATGCAAGGCGCCAAGTGTGTTGCGCGTGTCGCCGGCAAGCTGCGCACCTAGCCGCTTAATGGCATGGGGCAACAGCGGCACGTCGATCTCGTGCATGTATTCGGCGCCCGCGGCTTCGACGAAGATTGAGCCGTTTGGATTGATCACAAGCTCGTTGACGCGGTCGTCGATCAGAAAGTCTCTCAGAGGGCTCAGATATTGCTCCACGTAGGAGATTTCGCGATTCTTCGGAACATAATTCATCTGAATACAAGATCTCGATTTACGAAAACACGGATCTCCTCACCTTGCGGAATTTTAATGGCCGGCGGTAGCGAAAAATACTTATCAAGGACGCCGCTTGCCTGGTCGCTCGCCGTGTCGCTCATCTGTCCCGCGACCAGGCCGCCGCCGACCTTGGAGGTCGTGCCGGATTCAGACTGGCTGTTGCGGTTGGACAGTATCGAAGGAACGGTGGTGATGGCGCTGATGAGGATGGCGACCCCGAACTTCGTGCTATAGCGGTTGTTCACATTACCTTCCGTCCCCGACCGCCCAAGTGTGTCCGCGCCGGTGGAACCAAGCGCGATCGATTGTCCCGAAGGCGTAATCGCTCGGTTCCATGCGATCAGGACGCGCCTCTGCGCGAGGTTGACGTCGTTGTTGAACTCACCGATCAAAATGGTTCCAGAGGGCATCAGAACGCGCGCTCCATCAAATGAATAAACAGGCTCCATCACCTGTGCACGAATATTGCCAGGCAGCTCTGTATCGATCGCGGTTTCGAGCACGGCTGAGATAATGGTTCCTTGCACCACTGTGCGCGAGGGATCAGGCAGCCGCCGCGAAACAGACGTCTGGAACGTGCTACTGGCGGCCGTCTTTAGGAACCGCGCGTTTTGGTTCTGGTCAGTCGCCGATTTATCGCTCTCAGTGGTCACGCCGGCAGGCCCATCAGCCGCGTCGACCACCACCGAACTGGATTCACGCTGCATCTTGTCAAGCTTCTGGCGCGCCTTGAGCTCACCCGAATGCAGCTTTCCCGCCTCTTCGGCGCGCTGGCGCTCCTCTTCCGCTCGCTCGGCAGCGGCTCTCAACCGGGCGTTTTCTTCGGTCATTGCCTTGCGCTCATCTTCGAACTGCCGCTTCATATTCTCATTATAGCGGGTAATCAGCGCCTCAATTTCTCCAGAGGAGACGCTGCCTTGTTTCTTGCGCTCGAGTTCAGCAATCTGATCCTGTAGCGCCTTGATCTTTGCTTTCCAGGCCACGTTAGGATCTAACTCCTTCTTTTCAGGTTCCGTGCTCGCAGGTACGGCGAAATCGAGATGAACTGGTCGATGAGAATCTTTCTCAACTTCCATATCAACCTTAGCAACCGCCTGGTGGTTGTCGTGTCCGATCCCCAGGACCTTTAGGGCAGCCGTCGGCCCAGCGACCGCGAAGAACAATACCACGGCCCCTCCCATCAAGCCCGCCGAAATTATGAGCCTTGCATTAGTTGCGCCGCTCGTACCACGTGTCTGTCGTACGCGGCGAGCGTTGACGAGCCCGCTGCGTTCCCTTGCGCTGTGTTCAGAGTCCGTCGACTCGGTGCCGTCATCGCGAATAGGGCCAATGATGTGATCGTTTTCCGACATGGCTCGCCTTTCATCTAACCGTGACGTTTCTGTTGAGCCGCGTGGGGCCGGTACGACCGATGCACACGGACTCGTTGCCTATACGCAGGATCCAGTAATCGCTCGTTCCATCAACGATGATCTGGTGTGCATTGGTGCGGGAGTTGATCAGCTGTTCCTTGTTGCCCGGTCCCACCTTAAAAACGGCCGGACGAGGAGCGCCTTCAGGCAGGAAGAACATCGTCTGCCGGCCGTCGTCTTGGACCCAGCGTGGTCGAAATGCGGCGTCACCCGAGAACAGGTAGTCCGCGCGAAGGCGGTCCGGTCTCAAGGAAGCGTCGCTTTTCTGCTTCGGCTTCTCGTCGTCTGCATAGGTGAAGATCGACCGGAAGAGGGGTGCAGCATTAGCATCGCCCGTGAATTCACCAATGGAACGAAGCTCAAATGTATAGACCCGTCTGTTGGTATAGATGGTCATGTTGGTCGTGGCCGAGGGAAGCGTCGGTTTGATGCTGACGACGTTTCCGGCCTTGAGCTTAACCACTTCCCAGGATGTGCTGTCGCCGATAAGGATAGAATCGACTTCCTCGCTCTGCGAAAGCTGCAGCGCTGTAACCGATTTGAGATAAAGGTCGAGCCGATAGACATTGTTTTCATTGTAGGCGAAACGCCGAATGCGCGGATCGCTGGCCGGCGCTGCCGCCGCAGGTTTTTGTCGTAGCGCGGAGACGGATTCGGTCGCGGAGATGGGCGCTTGATCGGCGAGGGCCGCGCCCGCACTCAGAAGTAGCAGAACTGCGGTGTGCTTGAACATGGTGTCGGTTCCTCTCGTGCTGGAATTCTAGCCGTGAGTTTCGGCATCGATCCGGTATGACAGGACGATAAAGCCGAGGGGATTCTTCCAAACCTCCTCGAGCTTGGCATCTTCCTTCGGCTGGAACGAATATCCCACCGTCGCCACAAAGCTGCGCTCGGCTGTTTCTCGGCCCTTCTCCTCGCGGAACTTAGTGATACGCACCCGCGCGAGATCGGGTGCGTTGCGATGGGAAACCGGGTTGATAGAAATCGATTTTACGGTTACCCGGACACGCACGCCTGTTCCGTAGATCGTCGGCGGATATTGTGGCGAGTTGGACGTCCACAGCTGGGCCAATGTCTCAGCAGCATTCTCCTTCGAACGGGCCATGACGTCCAGAATGCGAGTGCTGTTGTCGGCCTGGTCGTAGGTCTCGCGGTCGACGACATATGATACAAGCTCAGCCTGCAGCACTGCATCTTGCTGATCGAGGGAGGCCGGGCGAACTTGCACCAGTTTTTCCGCCTGGCCCGTGGTCTTGTTGACCATCACCACAAAAGGTTTGGTTTCGTTGAGCGGGAGGATTGCCAGCAGGCACCCCAACGAGAGGAGTGCCGCGCCGATCGAGCCGACAGCGACTTTCGCCCAGTTGTTGCGCTGCTGGCGAAGTGTGAAGAATATTTCCTCCTCATAGGCGTTTTGAATATTCGTCTTGGCCATGTCGACACCGATACTATTGAAATGCTTGACTGATGAAAGAGTTGATAGTCCCTGCGTGTTTCGGCCGGCTTCCCGCCGGAACTAGATGCGTGTGGAGCGGGACCCCAAGGAGGAGGTTTGGAAGCGGACGCCTAGATAGCGGACGCCTGAGATATAGCCGCTAACGGCTGCGCGCCGCCGCTGGACGACGCGGCGTTGGACCCGGAAGCGATTCTCTCCCAAAGCTGGCTTATGACTCATGCCGCCGTCGCCGCCAGAATTCCTTGCGATCATCGGAGTGTCGGCGAAACGCCGCGAATCCGGACTTTAGGACGTCAGCAGCGGAGCCCCCCGCGGATTTTAAGCCCTTCGTAGGAAGGCTAGCCGCGGATTTTAAGGCCCTCGTAGGAAGGTTCATAGCGTAGTTTTGGAGCGCACTCGCGCCACTGATGCGCCCTGTCGCGCTCGTGAGACTCCTGGCTACGCTAGCGCCGCCGACCGTAACGCACGCAGACGCCAGTGTCTGCGCCATAGTCGGGATGTGGAACAGCAGGACTAGCACCGCTATCATAAAGAAGACGAAGCCGAAGAACTTGGTTTTGTCCGAACTACTTGCCCCGGACGTCGCAAGCAGATGGCCGGCGAAATAGAGAACAATTGCCATCAGGCAGCCGAGAAGGAGAGGTATGATGGCAAAACCGATCAGAAGGCTAACCCAGCTTTGGAAATACTGCCTCGTTCTCTCCCACATGAACATCATGATGCCGAGCGGAGCCATGCTCAGAGCAACGATAAAGCCCGCTTTAGCGGTCAGCACAACCACCGCACATGATGCAATGAATATGCCGCCGACGATGAACACGAAGCCCCCCAAGAAGATATTGCGAAGAGTCTTTCCGAGGTGGAGGATTGAGGTGTCACGGAGAAAGTCGCGGCTGATCCAGATGATGGCATGACCGAATTCGTCCATCGCTGCATAGGTCTTGGCCTCGCCGGCCCCGCTGATTTTCGCAGGATCGAGG
Organism: Rhizobium tibeticum; assembly: GCF_900110205.1. Classification (GTDB taxonomy): domain Bacteria; phylum Pseudomonadota; class Alphaproteobacteria; order Rhizobiales; family Rhizobiaceae; genus Rhizobium; species Rhizobium tibeticum. The sequence goes on from NZ_FOCV01000075.1 coordinate 6,813, forward strand.
ATATCCGCCCTCAGTGTTTCGACATCCTTCGCAACCGCCTCGACGACCAGGTTCGAATACCCTTGTGTAACATCTGTCAGGGCATCGTAGACCGGCCTGAAATTACTCCAAAGGGTGGCGAAACTTACGACTAGTATGTATGTCACGGCCCAACTAAGGTACTTCGAGTAGTTTATGTTCTGTATCTGCAATACGTGGTTCAATGCGATGAAGAGCAGAGCCACGAGACCGATCGACGCCGTCAGTTTCCTGACGGGATCTGCCACGGCCGTGTACACGGCCTGCAGGTAATCGACGGTCGCCACGTCGATCTGCGTTCCTATCGATTGAACAATTCCCATGGCGTCACCTATTGAATTCCTTAAGGCCCTCAGTCCAATCTTCCGTGCTCGCTTCGCTTGCCCACATCATGAAATAGCTGCTGACCATGGAGGTGACGGCCGACTGCGTTCTTAGGCTTTCATTGGTTTGCTGCGTGAGCTCGATCACCGCGCGCGTGTTGATGTCGATGCTCGTCTTGAGATCCTTGCTCGCCTGAACGGCCGCGATGTAGTCGTCTACCCGCTCCATGCTCGCGTTGGCACGCTTGTAGGAGCTTTCCGCTACGGAGCCGGCGATCGCGCCCTTGGCGGCGAGCTGAGCGACCACCTTTTTGCTGAGTAGCTCGTCATCCTTGAGCGCGAATGCGTTGTCGAGAGAGAAGGTGCTACGGAAATGGGTGATTGCTGCCAGGAGATCCGGTGGACCATCGGCGGCGCCATTCAACGCGTTGTCTGCCATTTCCTTGAGGCCTTCGCCGCCCTGGCGGGCAGCGACTTCGTCCGGTCCGTTCATAAGCGGAATGGTCTTTGGTCCAGTCTGCCCGTCACGAATAACATCAAGCGCCGTTTTCTGGTTCTGGACTGCAGTGAACATCTGAGCAATGCCCCCGCCCACGATGCGAGACAACTGGACGAGCTTCATGATTTGCTCGATTGAATCCTGGTCATGGGTCTCCTGGACACCGGGGGGGCCGTCCGGCACACCCCGGACGGCAGGTTCCGGCAGTGGAGTGACGGCCTCCTGCGCGTGGGCGACCACAGTAGGCCCACCCGGTTGAAAAAGAAGGATCGAAATAGCCAGTGAGCTGGCTCGAAGATGCCGTTTCATACCCATGCTCCTCTTGAAAGTCCGCTTGCGCCTTCCCACCGACAGGCGCAGTGGTTTTTGCGTTCCGCCGGCACGGACTGGCAGGAGCTCAGGCCGCAGACCAGCAATGCGATCACAACTAAAAGCTCTTTCATTGCAACATCTCCATCTGAAAATCCGGTCTGTCGCGCCAGCCTGCGATCGCTTTTTCGCCGCGGCCGCCGCCAAGCACGTCAATACCTTTGCCGATCGCGACGAGATCGAAGTCGAGCACAACGCTGTCACTGCCGGATTTGAGCAGCACGAGATGGTTGTCGACATTGCTCATCTGAAGGAATGCGCTTTCCATGGGCGTCAGATGTAGGGGGGCGAGTTCCGCCGCCGTGTTGAAAGAGCTTGTATAAACAATACGCGTGACAGCGCTTTCCAGAATGGCATCGCCGGCAGCGCTATTCTTGATATGGGAAACCCGCTGGGTGAGCAGGACGACAGCGACGTTCTTCTTGCGCATCGTCAGCATCCAGTCCTTCAACCGCGCCTCGAAATAGGGATTGTCGAGGAGCTTCCAGGCCTCGTCAAGGACGAGCAACGTCGGATGCTCATCCTCGACGAGCTGTTCCACACGGCGAAAGACGAAGCTTAGCCAGGCGGTGCGCACGACGTCATTGTCGAAGATCTCCGTCAGGTCAAATGCCGTCAGACGATTGTCGAAGGCGAGCGGGTTCAGCCCCTTTCCGCCGAACAGCCAACCGAATTGACCGGTCTCGTCCCACCGCCCGAGTCGGTTGTACAAATCTCCGTCGTCATCAGTGGCGCGAAGCTGACTGCGGAATTGCTCGAGGTTCTGCAACCGCGGATCGGCCGTGGTATTGGCCTGCACCGCGTCGCTGAGGGCCTGGATCTGTACCGGATTGAGCTTTCCTCCGTCGTTTTCCGCCAGCGCCGCCAGCCAGTCAGTAAGCCATGCCGCGCCGCGACTGTCGGCCTCTGCGCGCATCGGGTTAAAACCCGTTTCGTCACCCATGCGCACCGCCGAATAGCGCCCGCCCATGGCACGCACCGCCATTTCGAAACCGTTGTCCTTGTCGAATAGAATGGTTCGAGCGCCGAGCCTCTGGGCTTGGCTTATCAGGAACGCAGTACCAAGCGTCTTGCCTGAGCCGGTCTGCCCCAGAACGAGCGTGTGGCCGACGGTGCGCTGGCCTGGCTTTCCGGGCAGGTGGAAATTGAAGCGGAAGGTCTCGCCACGCGCAGTGGGAAATATGGTGACGGCGTCGCCCCAAGGGCACTTGTCGGGTGGGCTGCCTTTTGACTGGCCGTGCATGGCGCAAAGCTGCGCGAAGTTCTGCGAGGAGATCATCGCGGGTCTAGTCCGGTAGGCGAAATTCCCGGGATGCTGCGCAAAATATACGACGCGGGAGGAGAAATTTTCGCGAACAATCGCCGATCCCGCATCCTGCATGGCGCGCGTCACATAGGCCATGGCGCCGTCCAGCTCTTTGAGACTGTCACAGAACACAGCGACACTGCAGTGATGGTCTCCGAAGATCACCCGACCAGAGGCGACATCGTCTTCCGCCTCTTCGAGTTGTGCCATGAGCGATATGGCGGCATCTTCCGCCGCGCGCATCTGCTTTCTCACCCGGGCGATCTTGCCCTGCGCCGATATTCGATCGATTGGAGTAAAGCTCTGAGTGACTACGGTGTTGTAGGGCAAGTTCAGCCGGTCGAGGATTCCGGGATAGGTCTCAGCTGGGTAGTCCTTGACGGAAACGATGGTCCCGAACCGGCGTCGTCCTGGATCCGTTCCTTCGCATTCAAAAACGGGACCCTGAAAGGTTATCTGCGAGCTGGCCAGGAGGTCGGCCACTGGAAGGAATTTGGTGCCGGGAATAAGACTTCCGCCAGAACCGTCTATCAGAGTACGGAGTAGGCCGAGCCAACGGCCGTCGGAGACCGTCAGGCGGCTGGGCCTAGCTTCACCGACACCAACCATGCAGGTGTTGATCATCTGGTCGAGGCGCAGCGCCCGCGCTTCGACCTCATGGCGACTGTGGACATCCCTGCCACCGAATAGCGACAGGAACTTGGCGGTCTTCCGGGGCGGCCGGATTACCAGCGTGACCACCGTCACTCGATCTCGAAGGCCGACCGTTTGCAGGTATCCTTGCCAGCGGCGATCGATTTCCGCATTGAAAGGATGGCCGTCAACCGGCGGCATCGTCGGCCGGGCCTCAACCGAAATTCGATGGACATAATAAGCGACATCGCTCCGCTGTTGTGCGATGAAGCGCGAAAACGCGTTGCACAATTCGACGGTATGGACGCTATCGACAGTTTCCGCATTGATGCCCTCTACAACGAAGGAACCCATCAGGTCGCCATCGCGCAACATCAACGTGACGTCGTCAACCGCGCTCAAATAGGGCAAGCCGCTGACCAGCATTTCGCCCTTTTCCGAGCGTTTGATTGCAAGGCTGCGGGTAGCTCGCGTAGCTGGCCTTTCAAGCACGGTACACCAGCCCTTCGCCACGCAGAAGTTTTGGACTCATCCGCGTCCGCTGCACGGTAGCGATGAAGACACTGATGATCTTGGGATCGTACGCCGCAAGACCGCGAAGGGCGACATAGCCCATCCCCCCCGTGATCAAGAGGTACACGAGTGAGCGCGTGATGATGAAGCCAAGCATGACCGTGGCAATCAGCACGACCAGATACATGATCGGCAGTCCGGCGAAGCTGACCTCGCGGGTCAGGCCTATAAACAGCGGTGTACGTTCCATGAGCGTTACTCCGAAAAATGTCCTCGCCGGGCCCCCCGGGCATGAGGAGGGGAGGCTTAGGCCCCAGCGCATCAAGGCGGCGCTAGTTGACGGTGATGCCCTCTACAAAGCTTGCGCCGCCAAAAACGATTGCGATGCCGATTATGATCGACACCGCAAATGTCCAGTCCATGCGGCCGGTCATGAAGGAGAAGCCGACGGCGATCACGGCCAGAGCCGATATGGCGATGCCGATGGGTCCAGTGATTGCCTCGACGATCGTTTCCAGGAAGGTCGTAACGCCGCCAAAGTCTTGCGCGGCGCTGGGATTGCTAGACAGAAGAACCATTGCGACGATCATTGCAACGATTTTCAGAGGGTCTTTGTTGAGGAGATATTTCTTGAAGTATCCCATCTTTTCTCTTCCATAGTTAGTCGATTTGAATTGCTACGTTCAGGCTTCCGAAGAGTGTGCAGCCATCTCCTGGCGGTGGCGTCCCCGCAGTGAATCGCATTTCGGAAATCGCGCCATATCTAGAGTGTCGCTGCCGTTGAGCGACGCCTCCTGTGGGGCTGGGCTGAAGGGCTTCGTTTCGTGTGCAACAGCGCCCGGCGCGGAGTTCATATTGTTGAAAATGTCGGACACGTATTGCTGCGTCTCCCGGTAGGGTGGTATAGTGCCGTATTTACGCACGGCATTAGGACCGGCGTTATAGGCTGCGAGAGCAAGCTCGGGTGAACCGAACTGATGGAGCATCGCGGCAAGGTACCGCGCGGCGCCCTCGAGATTGTCCCGGGCCGAAAAGACGTCGCAGACGCCGAGTCCTCGGGCGGTGTCTGGCATTAACTGCCCCAGTCCTTTGGCGCCTGCAGGGGATATGGCTTCGGGATCGAAGTTGCTTTCCCGCTGAATCATCGTAGTGAAAAGCGATACAAACGATTCCTGGTCCAGCCCTGAGCGTGCTACCCCGGCGGCACCTGCATACCTGCGACCGACCTCGAGTGTCAGCCTTCGCATGCGGGTTTGTCGCGCCGATAGTTTCGTCGACAGCGTACGAGGCTTGGGTAAGCGTAAGCGGTGTTCGATGAGCCTTCCAGCTTTAAAATCCGCTATTTTGGTGGGCCCACTGCCTCGATACAAAATGGAAGGCGCGTCCAAGATCACTGAAGTGGTGGCCTGATAGCTAGTCACTGCTGTGAAGGAAGCATTGGAGAATTTTCTGGCAACGATTGTCGGATTGTCGGCGCTACTTGCCTTCGGCGCGTCCGCAGAGACGCCGCCGAATGGCACGAACATGTCATTATCAAGTTGTTGAAATACTGCTGCACGGGCGGGAACTGGCTGGCCAAGCAGCAAGAACAGAAAGGTGAGCGCCGTCGCCGCACTTAATGTACAATCCTTGTGCAGTGTATTCTCCTTTATTTTGAAACGGCATGGTATAAATTCCTGAATATTATGGGCTTCGACAGAACCTGCTGTCTCAACACAAAATCATTCTGCGAATAATGTGAACATATACAGCGCCGCCCGTGATGCATGTCAATGCATCGAGCGCTGCAATTGTAATATGGCTGCGGCGTCCGTTCCAGTATTGAGTTCGCACCTCTTCGTGCAGGGCGGCAGACCTCCAGCGGGGCGCGACTACAAATGCAATGACGTGGTTAACCTGCCGACGAGGCGCTGCTGTACCATGTATGGTCAGAGCGCAAGCGCATGCGCGACTTGCCGCATTGTTGTTGATGCGCCAGCAGCCGATATGCGGCTGCATGGTCAGGAGCATCCCCTGGCTCTCAGCTCAACAGAGTGTCGAACGTCCGGACGACCCATCGATCACAGCACTCGCCCTTATACCAACGTGAGCGGTCTCTGACTCGTTTTGCGGTTTCCAAATCAGTTGAATTCTGAATCTATGTCGCAAACGGAGGTTTGCGGATGACATTGGGAATTCCACTGCGCGATGACTTCGACGGTTTTGCCCTGCGGGCATTGGCCAAGAGCAAGAAGGATGCGGCACAGGCTCGGCGGCTTCTTGCCCTTGCCGAAATCTATGATGGTCATTCACGCAGCGACGCGGCCAGGATCGGAGGCGTGACCCTGCAGATTGTCCGCGATTGGGTTATGCGCTTCAATGCCCGCGGTCCTTCAGGGCTCATCAACGGCAAAGCGCTTGGCAATCAAGGAAAGCTTTCCGATGT
>NZ_FOCV01000076.1 GCF_900110205.1 Rhizobium tibeticum
ATCCAACCGAACGCCTCCTCGATGCGCTTGCGGATGCGTAAGCTGATCCCATAGCCGGAATGGCGCGTCGTGCGCCCATCAATGGCCGAGCGGCGACCATTGACGTTCTGCGCCACATGCGGCGTCACCTTCATCGACCGAAAATCTTTGACGAAGTCCTTTGTGTCATAGGCCTTATCGGCACCTAGCGTGATCGCTTGTGGCCGCTCAGTGAAGGGCTCGATCATGTGCAGCGCCGCTACCCGTTCAGTATATCCGCTGGCCTCTGTCAGATAGGCATCGACCAGCAGGCCATGGCGGTTTTCCATCAGCCCGTGGCCCATGAAGCACAGCTTGGCCTTCTTGCCTTTACCCTTCTTATAAAGTCTTGCATCTGGGTCGGTCGTTGAAGCATGCGTCTCGTTGGAGCGTCTTTCGCCATGGAAGTCTGCTTCCTTATTCCGACCGCCCGCATCCGACGGTGGTTCGCCATGATCGCCCCTGGGGCCGTCCTTCGGCTTGAAGCTCTTCATCGATGCCCAGGCTTCGATCAGCGTGCCATCGACAGAGAAGTGGTCCGTTGACAGCAACCGCTTTACTTTGGGCTGCGAAAGGATTGCGACCAGGAACTTCGCGGCGATGTCGCCTTCCAGCAACCGGTCGCGGTTCTTCGAAAACACCGAATGGTCCCAAGCTCGATCGTCAATGCCAAGGCCAACGAACCAGCGGAACAGAAGGTCGTATTCCAGCCGCTCCATCGAAGGCTTGCAAAAGCATGGCGCGCAGAAGCTTCTCAGGCGCGATCGACGGCCGCCCGATCGGTGAATAAAGTGCTGCCAAATCTCGTTCCAGTGAAACGAGCGCTTCGTTCACGATCTGCCGGATAGCCCGTAGAGGATGATCTTTTCGAACACGATCCTCCAGATCAACATAGCTGAAGAGTTCGCCTGTCCTCACATCGCCGCCGCGCATCCATCAGCTCCAAATCGCAATAAAGCGAGTGAATCACGACCAGAGCCTATGCGCCAGGGCCTTTTTCAACAGCCTGCTAGAATTGTGCAACGAAAAATCCCACGCATTAATCTCAAGCAAAGCTCATGGACTTCGCCTTGAGATCCAACCTGCTGCAGGATCTTTGCTTCAAGGTCAATTTTCCTGAGATCATGGATCATGGTGTGGAGCAAAATGAGCCCGGCAAAAAAAAGGTAAAAGCAGAGGCACATATAGAGGTAAGCGAGGGCCGTAAACGCGATCGACACCGGGACCGAAATGACCTCCGGTCGCACAATTGCCAGCGTGCCCCAGCTTGTTGCGTAGTCTGCTCCGCCTTCCAGCAATGGGATCAGGCAAACGCCAATCCATTGGAAAACACCGGCGAACAGCACACAGATCAGGAACACTGCACAAAATGAAAAGGAGGACCCTTCCACATTACGTGCCCAGTCATCGTCGCTTGTGGTCGTGTCGCTCCACGTCCACAGCTTCATGCGCCCCTCACTTGTCCAAAAAGCGAGCAGTTCGGTGACCAGTGCGAAAAACAGCGGCAAGAGCACCATGAAAAGGAGCGTCCAATTCGGTGCCCAGAGAAATCCAACCTCTTTCGCAATGTTATCCGCGCGGAGGTAAACGGCGCTGTGGATCCCCACGATGTAGGACAGAAAACCGAGAGCGGAGGCGCCTGCAAACACAGACGCGGGCAAGTTCAGCGGCGAGCCGCCGCTAAAAAGGGTCTCCGATTTTCGCGCTAAACTGAAGCGCTGCTTCTTCCGATCGGCTTCGGGTTCGGCATCGGGTGTAAACTTAACCGGTGACCACTGCTCGTGGTCAACCGTGGGGTCTGGCGGCACATCTGGGGTTCCTGGAGCAAGGCTATCCGCCTTTTTCACCTCCCGTCTCTTGGCTTGCAGCCGCGCCTGAGCCGCGCTTAGCACGACCTGCCATGCAGCCGTGGCCTCCGGATCATCGCACCCAAAAACCCTCGCGAGCCAACGAATGTTCGTCGCGCTAATTCCCCTGTCATTCTCCTGAAACCAAAGCTGCACCGTCCTCAGATCAACCCCAGAGCGGTTCGAATCGATCTGTGAAATCGCCGCGGCGAGCAGTTCGGGCGTCCACGGGCCCGCGGGAAATCCGTCTTCACCGAGTGCTCTGCCTGCGCCCGCCGCAGCCAGTTTCTTGAACAATTCCTTCCAGTCACTGCCGTCATTTGGAGGTGGTAGAAATAATTTTCCGTTCTGAAACAATCGATTACCAGTTCTGATTTCGTTTCGCCGCACTTCATATTACATCGTGCCAAATCACTCAATCGCCGGTTATCGAATTCAGGTTGGAAAATTTTAGGGCAAACTCATAGTGAGTGGTCGAGATGACCAAATTGGTAAATCAACCTGAGGCTGAGTTAACCGCCCGCGCGCTGCGCTCGTTAGCGTTGGCAGAAGGGGCCGGACAGGAGCAGAACCGCGTTCCGCTACCGTCGCTATGAGCCGCTCCGGGACAGGAGAGCAGCACCGAATGGAAGGGGATTGGATGAACCAACTTGTCGCGGGGCTTCTAGAGATCAGCGCTGTCGCGCATGACGATGCAACGCTGAAGGCCGCTCTGGCGGATTTGGCAGAACGGTTCGAATTTTCCGGTTACGACCATGCCAAACTGCTGCCGGGCGACTCTTACGTGATATCGAACCTTCATCCCGATTGGCTGAAACGAAGCCGAAAGTTGGACCTGGACCGACGAAATCCGATTATCAAGCGTGCCCAACAATCGCGCCGCGCCTTTATCTGGTCAGGTACCCCACAAACGGGGACGCAGCCGGAGGAAGACCAGACTTTCTATGAAGCTGCAGCGCAGTTCGGGATTCGTTCAGGCATCACCATTCCAATCGCTATTTCCAGTGGCGCCATCTCGGTTCTCAGCTTCGTCTCTCCAAAGTCGATTCTGACCGCGCAGGACGAAATCGATCCGATCGCTGCATCCTCTGCGGTTGGGCAGCTACATGCCCGCATCGGGCAGCTAAAGGTAACGCCTTCAATCCAGGAACCGTTTTACCTCTCTCCGAAGGAAGGGACCTACACGCGATGGCTTTCACTCGGCAAAACGGTGGAAGACACGGCCGATATCGAGCAGGTCAAATATAATACCGTCCGCATTGCGCTCGCCGAGGCACGACGGCGATATGACCTCTGCAACAACACGCAGCTCGTGGCTCTGGCAATTCGGCGTGGCCTGATTTGATCAGACTTTCGGTGTTCGCCCCAGAATGTTGAGAATTGTCGTGAGTGCAGACATCTGCGCATGCATTTCGATCGTCGCCTCCAGATAGGCTAGGTGAGCGTCACCAGGCTCTTTCACGTCATCTCGGTAACCGGCATGAGCGACCTGGAACATTCTCTCGGCGCGGTCGACAAGCTTGCGATGTTTCTTTATCGCGCCGACCGTCAGGATTTCGACAACTTGCTCGGGCTCGTTGGAGAGCAATCCGATGATCGGCCGCAGGTCGATGTCCGTGGCAGTGTCATTTCTCTCGTAACCCATAAGATCTCCCAACGCCCAGGCTCAGCCTGCGGTGTACGCCTTGTTTGCTCGTCTGAGAATCGAGCAATGCAGCGCGTACGGCCTTGGGAGTTATTTTAGCGATTGGCTCGGGACTCATCCACTGCAGTTTTGCAGCAACTCTTTTTGGTTGACGGAGCCGGTGTCCGTCGCCTGAACGTCACCCGCCATCGTGCTCATACCTCAGTTGCTGTAATTACCCGGAAAAATGATGTCCTGGTCGACCAGGACATTGAACCGGAAACCGGGTCGGATCTTGATTGTCGGTTGGACGATGAGGTTCTTCGAAATGGTCTGTTCGGCGACACGCCCAAATGTCTCTGCAAAATTCCGGCGCGCCGCGTCGGAGGCCGTGTCTTGCGTGGCAAGAGTCGAGCTTTGAGGCATCGACATGTCGATCCCTGTCCCGATAAGCGCGACGAGCGCGGCCGAACCGAAGGTCCGGAGATAGTGGTTGTCGACTTTATCGCTGAAACCGCCATAGCCCTCCGAGTCGGTCCCGGCCATACCGCCGATCTGCAGAGTCGAGCCATTCGGGAAGATGATATCGGTCCAGACGACGAGAGCGCGATTCTGGCTGAATGAGACCTTGCTGTCGTAACGACCAAAGAGCTTTGTCCCCTGCGGCACCAACATGAAATGACCGGTCGCGCTGTCATAGACGTTCTGGCTAACCTGCGCAGTGATGCGGCCCGGCAAGTCGGAATTGATGCCGGTGATCAACGTTGCGGGGATAACTGACCCCCGCTTCAGCTCGTAGCGTGACTGCTGAGGCACGACCTGATTGGGCAGGTAGCCGAGATCCTTGATGTCCGCGTTAAAGAAATCTTCCTTGGATGCTTGTCCGTTCTGATCGACCTGACCCGCAGCGCCCGCTCTCAACGCTGCGGCATAGAGATCTTGCGCGCCGCTTGGCGCGGAGTTCGATTGACGCAGTGCGGCAGACGCAGCGCCCGACCCTTGTGCCGTGACATCGGTGATGTCGACCTTCAGCGGAGAGTCCAGGGCCGCCCCTCTCGCCTGTAGGCTCGCCATGCGCTGGCGTTGCTGTTCGCGAAAGATCTGTTCCCGCTGTTCGCGAAGCATCCTAGCATTCCATTCCTCATCCGATTCCATGCGCGAGCTGCGGGGCTCCCGTGGTTCGACCTTCGGCTGCGCCTCCGCCGGCCGGGCGGCTTCCTGCTGTTGCGGGACCGGAGTTGGCTGAAACGCCGGCTGCTGTTCCTCCCGGTCACCGATAATTCCGTCTTTGACACCCCGCTTTAGCTGATCGGCAAAGGTCGAAGCCGGCGTAACAGAACCAGCGTCGTTTGGGTCGTGCTGCCCGAACCTCAGCCCGCGTGAGGAAAGGCCGTAAACGAGAACGGCAAGGAACAGAACCAGGATCCCGATGCCGACGAATAGGGGCACGCGATTGAGGCGCTTCATCCCTTTGTCGTCAGCAGACTGATTGGGCGTTCCCAGTTGCAGCGATTGGACCATGATCGTCTCCGCCTGTCAGTTTCGCTTCATAAGGGAAAGGGGGCTTGCCGGCATCGCCACACCATTGCTGACCGAGTAAGCTCGGCCGAGCTCCATCGTGTCGGTCGAAAGGCGCGCCAGCACTTGTCCGTCCACGGTAGCGATCGAGTAGGCCAGCTCGACCGGTTGTGGCGCATCCTTTGCGCTTGCGCTTTTGTCATCGGTGACGATGGCAAAGCCCCAACCTTTCAAAGCAGCTTCGAGTGCGACGGAGAATTCAGACGTGTCTTTGTGCAGTTTGATGGGAGTGGCCGTCGATCCGGCTTGTTCGGCGAACCGTCCAGCCATGTCGCCGGCGATAGCGCCCGCGGCGGAGCCGGTGACGTCGGCGGGTGCAGCGCTGGTGGACAGTCCGTCGGTTGCCGTCTGGCATCCAGCCAGGCTGAGGGCGAGGACAATCGGAATGAGGCGAAAGAGCTGCATGGATCACCCTCCCCGCCGGATCGTGATCTTCTGCTGTTTCCAGCCGACCCCGGAAATCAAGATCGCCTTGTCGATTTTATAGTCGACGATCATCATGTCGTTCTTCATCCGATAATTGACGATCCGGCTCTGGCCACCCGAGACGACGAAGAGAACCGGCGCGTCCTGACCGGAGATTGCCCGCGGAAACTGGATGTAAGTCTTCTGTCCATCGGAATAGACCCGCTTCGGCCGCCAAGGTGCGCTTCCGCTCAACGAATAGGAAAAGGCAAGCTGTTCGGGAGCGACACCGCCCTCTGGCCCGGTCATAGCCTGGAGGCGGGCATTGATATCGGAGAGCTTTGTGGCGGCATCTTCGGGATATTCGAAGCCGACCCGTGCCATGTATTGCGTCGGATGCGATTTCAGCTGGATATGGTAGGTGCGGCGCGAAGTCGTCACCACCATGGAGGTGACGAGGCCAGGCTCCGACGGCTTGACGATCAGATGGATGGCCTGGCCGCTGGCGGCGCCTGACGTGGCGGGTTCGACTTTCCATCGCACCGTATCGCCGACCAGAACGTCGCGGACAATTTCGCCGCCCTGCAGCTCGATATCGCAGACCTGCAACGGCGAGCAGACGACCGAGGGCTGTGTCTCTCCGAAGAGAAAGATTACCTTGCCGTCCGGTCCCCGTGTCACCAGGCCGGCTTGACCTCGCCATTTTCCAGAAAGGTTCGTCCCTTTCACCTCATTGCTCGTCAAACTTTGAGCCTTGGAGGTCGAAGCAACACCGGCCGATACGGCAAGCGCCAGCATACAGCACAAGGCTGCGTGTTTTTGTTTGGTCCTCATTGCAGTCCCTGCCCTTAAAGTTGCGCGGTCCAGTCGAAATCGGTCACGTAGACGCCGATCGGATTGAGCCGGATTGTTGCTTCGTCCTGCGGTGACGTGATCGACACGGTCGCTATGCCCCGAAAACGGCGGGTCGCGACTTCCTTGCCTTTCCGGTCGCGTTCGTACTCTGTCCAATCGATCTGGTAGGTCTGGTTTGAAAGCGCGACGATGTTGTTCACCTCAATCGCGACGGTCGCGTTGACCGCCTTTTCGAACGGCGAGTTGGCGCGGAACCAGGCGTTGACCTTTTGCGTCGAGGCATCGCTCGTCCGCAGCAGGGCATAGGTGCGGTCGATATATTGCTTCTGAACCACCGCATCCGGTGTGATCGAACGAAAGCTGGTCACGAAGTTCCCGAGCGTCGCTCGGACGACTCTGGTGTCCGCGTATTCGATCTGCTGCGGGAAACCGCCCGAAACAGTGTTCCCAAGCTTGTCGACCTCGACGATGTAAGGGACGAGCTTGACCTGCGTGCTAAGGTAAAGCGCGTAGCCGAAGCCGATAACGGCCATTCCCAAGCTCAAGATTCCAACGGCCCGCCAGGCGGAGGCCGCCTTGACGTAGGAGCCGTAACGTTCCGACCATTCCTGCCTCGCGGCAAGGTACGGGTTCTCAGGTGCGGGATGCCCTGCCATGTGAGTGATCCTGTCCGTGAAATTATGGTTTGTCCGGTCTTTCCGGAGGTGGCGCCGGAGTGGGCGGATTGCCCCTTGCCTGATCGAGCTTGGCGTTGGCCAGGCCGAGAATCGAGCCGGCATAGACACCGGGTGACCCGATTGCCTTCTCCTTGGCGGCGGATCCGGCAGCCATGGCACCGGAGCTGAAACTTGCGCCCATACCTCGGAGTACTGAACCAGCGGCCGAAGATCCACCGGCCCGCGCTGCCTGCGCGGCCGCAAAACCAACGCCAACCGCGCCGGCCCCGAGAAACGCGCCGCCCGCTGCGAACGAGGCCGCCTGTCCGCCGTGCCGGATTGTCTCCATGCCGCCGGAGACGGAGGCTCCTTGTACGACACCCTGGATGATGTTCGGGACGTACATCGCGATGATGAAGACGACGACGGAGATGCCAGCAATCGCGAGCGTGGTGATAAACTGGTCGCTTTCGGCTGTCGGAGCCTGCGCGAGCCCAAGCAGGACGCTAGAGCCGATCTTGGCGATCATGACCAAGGCCATAAGCTTCATCCCAACGCCAAAGGCATAAACGAGATAGCGGATCGCAAAGTCTTTGGTGAAGGAGGAGCCGCCGAGGCCGAGCATGATCATGCCTGCCAACAGGCCGACATACATCTCGACCATGACCGAGACGAATATTGCCGCAACGAGAGAGAAGCAGATGACGACGATACCCATGGCAAGCACGGCGGCGATCGCCAGGGCATTGTCCTCAAAGACGCCGAACTTAGCCTGTTCTGACATCTGAGACGCAACGCGAATGCCGGCGTCGAAGACTTCGGCCGGAGACGCAGAGCCGCCGCCGGCGCCGATCTGGAACAGGCTATCGACGACGGCCTTAGCAAAAGTCGGACCCTGTGCGAGTGCAAAGGCGAAAAAGCCAATGAACATGATGCGCCGGACGAGCTCTGCGAACCAACTGTCCAGCGATGCTGCCTGGATAGCGAGCCACACGGCAGCTATGCCAACCTCGATGCCTGCGAGGATCCAGAACAACGATTTCGCCGCATCCATGACGGTGGTTTCCCACCCTTTCGCGGCCGTCGAGACCTGATTTTCCAATTCCGTCAGAACTTGGCCTTGCTGGGCGAGAGCCGGCACCCCCAACGCAAGGAAGGCGATACCCGCAACTAGGATGGTGCTTCTCCGACCGCGCTTCACCATCTCGGGCGCATCTCCTGACCCTTTTCGATCGGCGGCAGCGCCTTGCTCGTGCCAAAGAACTTCTCGCGTGTTGCTCGTTGTTCTTCACTCATCTGGGGCGGAGCGGAGCTCTCTCCACGCATCAGAACGACGGCGGTGATCGCAGCAATCCCTGCGATCACGATGCAAACAGAAGCAATCAATGCGGGGCGGGTCACCAGCGAGGCTCCATTTTCTGTCCGGAGGGAATGGATTGGACGTCGGCATTGAAGAATTTCTCGCGACGCGCCTCTGCGAGATCCTTGTCCGTCTGTTCGCTTTGCAGCCAAGTCCCCATCATTGTGGTCTGCTGGGAGACAATGCCGCGGAGCTTCTGCATCTGGGCGACCTGCTGAGCGGCGATCTGGTGGCCGACCTGAAGCGCCTTCATCTGGCCGTCCGCCGATTGCGACATTGATCGCAGTTGGCCCATCGTATCCTCTTCGCTGTCGAACTGATCGGCGGTGAGGCTTGCAGCCTTAAGCGTGCTGGAAATCGTGTCGCGGTTCGTGTTCGACCACGTCTGATAAGTAGACGAAAAGCTCTCGGCGTTCGGCAGGTTTGTTTTCAGGTCTGAGTAGCTTTTGAACCGTTGCTTTAGGAGATCGTCAGCGTTGCCCATGGAAAAGGCGATGCCCTGACCCTGAGTGACGATATCGCGCAGCTGATCCAGATCGCCTTCGACCTGACCCCAGATGTGGTTCGGGAGCTGGGCCGTATTCTGCAACATGTTCTGATAGATATTGAGCTGGTTTTGGATCTGCTCGGCAAGCTGAGTGATTTGTTTGATCTGGTTATTGATCTGTTCGGTCGACTGACCAACAAGGTGGATAAGCTCGCCATTGTTGAGCATCTGCGTCATCTCGGTCGCGCCGGTAACCGCACCTCCTGCGAAGGAAACCGTGGGCGTTGCGGCAAGGCCAGCGGCGACCAACCCCGCAACTAGCGATTTGCTGAGCTTCAAATACTTGACTGCTTCACTCATAGCGGTTGGTCCCCCTTTCGATGAGCCACTGACCCGGCCATTCGTGGCCGTGGGTCGACGAGAGCGCCCTGATGCGTGCTAGATCGGCTTTGCCGGAAGCGCCGACGAACGACAGAGTGACCGGACCAAGGGACATGTCGAAGAGCCTGCGGCCGTCGGGCGAGGTCACGTAGTATTCGCGTTTCGGGATGGCGTTTGCGACAATCTCGATCTGCCGCTCGTTGAAGCCGATCCGCTCATAGAATTCGCGGGTGCCGATTTCCCGGGCTGCGCCGTTCGGAAGGCAAATTTTGGTTGGGCAAGATTCCTTCAGGACGTCGATGATGCCCGAGCGTTCGGCGTCGGAGATCGACTGCGTCGCAAGGATGACGGCGCAATTCGCCTTGCGCAGGACCTTTAGCCATTCCCTGATCTTGTCACGGAACACAGGATGGCCGAGCATCAGCCATGCCTCGTCCAGAACGATAAGGCTTGGCGAACCATCAAGCCGCTTTTCAATCCGCCGGAAGAGATAGGTTAGAACCGGGACGAGATTGCGCTCGCCCATATTCATCAGCTGCTCGATCTCGAAGCACTGGAAGCGCCCAAGGGTCAGACCATCCTCTTCCGCATCGAGGAGCTGACCCATCGGGCCGTCAACCGTATAGTGATGAAGGGCATCTTTGATCTCGCGCATCTGGACGCCGCTGACAAAATCCGACAACGAACGGCCGGGCGCTGATGCCATCAATCCGATTTGCCGCGAGATAGCGTTTCGATGATCTGGCGCAACCGTCACGCCCTGAAGCGAAACCAGGGTCTCGATCCACTCGGAGGCCCAAGCTCGATCGGCGTCGGTCGAAAGCTCGGACAATGGGCAGAAGGCAAGATTGGCGCCCTCCCCGCTCTCGCCGCCGATCTCAT
Source organism: Rhizobium tibeticum (assembly GCF_900110205.1). Taxonomy (GTDB): domain Bacteria; phylum Pseudomonadota; class Alphaproteobacteria; order Rhizobiales; family Rhizobiaceae; genus Rhizobium; species Rhizobium tibeticum. The sequence goes on from NZ_FOCV01000076.1 coordinate 10,094, forward strand.
AGTGGTCACCGCCCACCCCGAGTGTCAGCGGCAGCATCGAATTGCCCTTATCGAAGGCGAAAACTTGCGCCTTCTCGTATCGGCAAAACTGCGCGGCGATCAGTGCAAGGAGCGTCGACTTGCCCGAGCCGGTTGGCCCGAAAATCAACGTATGGCCTACATCGTCGACATGCAGGTTCAGTCGGAAGGGTGTCGACCCTGACGCCACCTGCATGAGCGGTGGCGCATCGACCGGATAGAACGGACATGGGGCGGCGGGCTGCCCTGACCAGACAGAGTTCAGCGGGATAAGGTCTGCCAGATTGCGCGTGTTGATCAGCGGTTCGCGGATGTTGCAGTACCAGTTGCCAGGCAGGCTGCCGAAAAAAGCGTCGGTCGCGTTAAGCGTCTCGATGCGAGCTCCGAAGCCTTCCGCTTGGATTAGGCGACGCACCGCTTCCGCCTTCTCCTGCAGCGCCGAGCGGCTTTCGTCGAAGAGGATGATAACAGGCGTGTAATAGCCGTAGGCCACCAGTTGCGATGAGGCTTCGGCAATCGCATCCTCAGTCTCGGCGACCATCGCCATCGCATCCTGGTCGACCGACCGCGATTGCGTCTGGAACAGCTGGTCGAAAAACGGCCGCACTTTCTGCTGCCATTTCTTTCGGGTCCGCTCCAGGCGCTGCTTGGCCTCCTCCGCGTCGAGGAAGATGAAACGCGACGACCAGCGATAGGTCAGCGGCATCAGGTTCAGACTGTTCAAGATCCCCGGCCAGCTCTCGGCCGGAAGCCCATCGATCGCGATCACGCCAAGAAATCGGCCCTCGACCCGCGGCGTCAGTCCATGTTCAAGCTCCGCCGTCGCGAGCCAGTCCAAGTACATGGGAATTTCTGGCAGCCGGACGGGATGATTCTCGCCGGTGATGGCAAACCGAATGAACTGGAAGAGCTCGTCGTAGCGCGCAACACGAGCACCATCCCGTTCGGAAACCTCTCGGGTCTGCATGCGCTGCACCGAGAGAACATTTCCGAGATACTGCTCAATCTCCCGGATTGAGCGCCGAAACGTATCGAGAGCGGTATCGGCATATTTCGCTGAGCGGCTTTCGGTATCCGAGTAGATATAGCGGGTCAGTCCCGATCGGCGCCGCTCTGGCGGCCGATAGGTCAGAATAAGCGCATGCCTGCTTTCAAAGTGCCCGCGCTCCTGTCCAAAATGCCGCCGACGCTCGTCGTCGATAAGCAGCGTCACGGTGTCTGGAAAATGGCTGCGTTCAGCAGACGGGTATTCTGTCGTCGGCACGCGTACGGCCTCAACCTGGATCATCCAGCCCGTACCGAGGCGCGAGAGAACCGCGTTGATCTGGCGGGCAAGCTCGTTGCGCTCGAAATCCGTAGCGCTTTCGGAATCAGGACCGGCAAAATACCAGCCGGCCATCAGACTGCCGTCCTTCAGCAGAAGGATGCCGTTATCGACGAGGCCCGCATAGGGAACCAGGTCAGCGAATGACGGACCGGTCGATCGAAATGTTCGTAAAGCGACCATCGACAGCTCCTCAGTATCGGCGCCAAGGCGTGGAAGTCGGGAGGTAATACGCCCGATACCGCATATGGCGGGCATACACTTTGCGCATCATGGGGTCCGATTTCGCCATCATGCGGAGCGCGCCGACGACCACGATCCAGATCGCGATGCCGAATAGGGCCGAGTAGATGGTTAGCACGACGAAGATGAGAATGATTGCGGCTAGCCCGGTCAGCAGCACGAGCTCACGATCCGCTCCCATCAAGAGGTTCGGTCGCGACAAGGCGCGGTGGATCCGGTTGCGGTGAAGCCCGGTGCCGGCGTCAGCCATGACACCCCTCCCCTCCCCCAACCCGATTTGCATTCGGGACCGCGGTTTGTTCGGCGACAGACGAGCCACCGATCGAAGCGCCGGTCGAGCCGAAGAGGCCGACGATCGTCGTCGCGCCAAGCAGGATCCCTGCGACCAGCACCACATACACCAGTCGCCGCGCGAAATCGTTGAGCTCGCCGCCGAAGATCAGCATACCGCCGGCGATCGCGACCGCGGCTAGCGCGATGTAGCCAGCGACCGGCCCAGTGATCGATTGCTGGATTTGCTCGAGTGGACCTTCCCACGGCAGGCTTCCGCCTGAACCTGCGCGTGCGGGGCCGGCGAGAGAGACACAAATCAATGCGCCGATAATTCCCAAACGGAGAAAGCGATTATGCTGCATGACTGTCCTCATCGATCTGCGGATAGTGTTCTGTCTGGTAGCGCGAGCCGTTGAACCCTTCGACATGGAGGACCTCTCTCACCCGGCGGCCGCGCCCGGCGCGTTCGATCGAGATGACGAGATCGACCGCTTCGCCAATCACGGCTTGCATTGGCTGTTGACTGGCTTCCGATGTCAGTTGCTCGAGGCGCCGAAGCGCCGACATCGCGGAATTGGAATGGATCGTCGTGACGCCTCCAGGGTGTCCCGTGTTCCAGGCTTTCAGGAGGGTCAGTGCTGCGCCGTCGCGCACCTCGCCAACGATGATGCGGTCGGGACGCAGGCGCATCGTGCTCTTGAGAAGTCGAGCCATGTCGACCACGTCGCTCGTGTGGAGGCAGACGGCATTTTCCGCGGCGCATCGGATTTCGGACGTATCTTCAAGGATCACCATCCTGTCTTCCGGCGCAGCGGAAACGATTTCTGCGATGACCGCGTTTGCGAGCGTCGTCTTGCCTGAGCCAGTCCCGCCGGCGATGACAATGTTCAGCCGGTTGGTGATGGCGCTCCGGATGATAGAAGCCTGCGCTTCCGTCATGATCTTTGCGGTTACGTAGTCGTCGAGCGGAATAAGCCGCGAAGCGCGCCGGCGGATCGTAAA
>NZ_FOCV01000144.1 GCF_900110205.1 Rhizobium tibeticum
GAGCGGTCTGTTCCTGAAAGATGCGCCATGGCAAAAGCTACCACGGCAGTCTAACGTGAGGAATCCCCGACGGGGTTTTCAGACGGTCTGTAGGATTTCCGCAACAACAGAAAGCTGCCTCGAAATAGCTTGCGAATCGCATAAGTCCATGCTTATGTGCTCGCGTGATCGAGAATGACTTCTTCCGAGCTTTGGCAGACCCCACCCGCCGTGCGATCTTTGAGAAGCTGGCGGCAGGGAGCATGAACGCTAGTGCCTTGCGCGAGGGCATGGAGATTAGCCAGCCGGCGATGTCGCAACACCTCGCAGTTCTGCGCAGTGCAAAGCTCGTGAGGGAAGAACGACAGGGGCGTTTCGTGAATTACGAAGTCGATCCCGATGGGTTGGCTCTCATCGCCCAGTGGCTCGCAAAATACCGCGCCTATTGGCCGGAGCGTATCGCAGCACTCAAAGTCTTGCTGAAGGACATGGATCAATGAACGAAGGGAAGACCAAGGAGCAGGATAGCGGCGTCGAGTTGGAGTTTGACTTGGGCGATCCGCCGCAAAAGGTCTGGCGTGCTGTCACAATTCCCGAACTTCGGGAAAGGCCGTCACCCCCGGCCAGGCAGTTCGCTACAAGCTGCGTGACGATAACCCGCCTTTCCTTGAAAGCACCGTGACGTTCACGATCACCCCGAATGCCACTGGCGGCACTTGCCTTCGGATCGTGCACGAACTGACGGACGCAAGATTCGATGGAATGGCAAGAGCGCCGGCGAACAGCAACAGCCCGCCCCTCATGCTCGCCGCCTGACACGGCGAGCCTCCCCCTTAAATTTTGAAAGTCTGGAGGTCGCCGATGCGCGAAGCGATGCAACTCGTCCCTATGGTCATAGAACAGTCCAGCCGGGGGGAGCGATCCTTTGATATCTATTCCCGGCTTCTGCGCGAGCGGATTATCTTCCTCAATGGCGAGGTGAACGATACCGTTTCGGCGCTCGTCTGCGCGCAACTGCTGTTTCTGGAAGCGGAAAACCCCAAAAAGCCCATCAACCTCTATATCAATTCGCCGGGCGGCGTCGTGACCAGCGGCCTGGCCATGTACGACACCATGCGCTTCATCCGTGCGCCGGTTCATACACTTTGCATGGGGACGGCCCGTTCAATGGGATCGTTCCTGCTGATGGCAGGCGAACCCGGCGAAAGGGCCGCATTGCCCAATGCCAGTATCCTCATTCACCAGCCCTCCGGCGGCTTTCAAGGGCAGGCTTCCGACATGCTGATTCATGCCGAGGAAATTTTAAAGACCAAGCAACGCATGACGCGGCTCTACGCGGAGCATTGCGGACGTTCCTACGGAGACTTTGAGCGCGGGATGGATCGCGACCGCTTCATGACGGCGGAGGAAGCGCTTGAATGGGGTCTTATCGACCGTATTCTGAAGGTTCGGGAAGACACGAGCAGCCTATAAGCCTTGCCGCAAAAGATGGGGTAATCGGCCGGCCGTGCCCCGCTCTCAGGTCTTTGGGTGCTGCGCTTCAGGCTGATGGTAAAACGGGGTCTACGTAACATA
>NZ_FOCV01000119.1 GCF_900110205.1 Rhizobium tibeticum
GTCCTCGGTGGTCGCTTACAATCTCGCCCTCTTCGCACGCCTCAGGCCGACCTGACGCTCCTCATCCGGCAGCGTTCACATCACGCCCGGCAAGCGTCGGCCGATACCCCTTTGCCGCCAATCGCTCTTCGGGCCATAACCTGCATGGTCTTGTGCCATCACGCGTCCAAAAAACACGCTTCAGTCGACAAGAAACCTTGAAAACCCCAGACAAACAGACGTTTATGGACGGGCACTAGCTTAGCTATTGCGCGAAGAAACGAGGGTTCAAACTTATAGAGACCGATAGGGCTCAAATCTGCAGACGCGCCTTTGCTATCGATAGAGCCCAGGATTGCTGTAACGCGCAGCGCCTCGTCCGTTAGCACGCGGAGCGACTCTCGACCGCGTGCTTTGCGTACTACAACGATGTTGCTGTCCGGTAACTGCAACAGGCGCTCGATAAACGAGAATTCCACTACGACATTCTCGGTGAACACAAGAACGTCGCTAGATACATCGCCAATTTCTTCTACCGTCACTGCATGAATGAGACGTCCGGCATTTCCCGCAGGCAAATCGCGCAGAGAAACCTCCATCCCATCAAAGTCACCGCCGAGTTCGGTGGGGATCTTGCCTGTATTTTCCAGGGCCAATATGACTGTCTTCTTCACCCCAACGTGTGCCATCTGATTTAATAAGCGACGTAGAACCGGAGTACCTTCAACGAGGCCCTGGGCCGGCGAGAAGTTTTTTTCCGGGTTGAAATCATCTGCCCCGGGTCAGTCACAACAATCGCCAAGTACTGTTCTTCGCGCATTTCGGTACCCTCTGCTCAGAACGCTGCAACGACTTACTCGGTTACGGCACTCAATCTACTACCAGATCAGATAGTTGACTGATTCTGCCCCAAGTCGAACTGTAGTGAACGTGTGCCGATGAGTTCCAAGAGACCATTTAGATGCGATACAAATTGCAGATCGCCGACAATGTAGGCTCGCCTCTAGCCTGAGGATGAGCATTGAGTGAAAAAGCTGATGGGTATTGTCCCTCAAAATGACCTTAGAGCACGCAACGTGGAGGAAATGCAAATGGCAAAAAGAGCACTCATCCTGGTTGAAGGGCATAGAAGTAATGGTCCACTGTACGTCCAAGCGGCCCAGCGTCTTGGTCTTCATCCAATTACGCTGTCGGCTGACCCAACGCAATACGACTATCTACCGGTGGGAAAGGTTGAGGCAATCCAAGCCGATACGAACAATCTCGATGTGCTGATGCGCGAATGTTCCCAGCTGCGCTCGTCGTATGAGATTGCTGGCATTACTGGCTTCGCAGGCCGCGATGAATCGGTATATGTGACGGTCAGCAAGCTCTGCCGGCACTTCGATCTACCGGGACCGAACCCTACATCGATTGAAGGGTGCTACGACAAATTCGCTCAACGTCAACTCCTCGCAGAGGCCGGCGTTCCAACACCTGCTTATCGCGTGGCCGCGAATGCAACGGACGTAGAAACCTCTGCCGCTGAGATCGGTCTTCCGGTGGTTCTTAAGCCCGTTGTAGGCAGCGGAAGCAGCGGTGTCCGATTGTGCCGCGACGCCGATGAGTTAGCTGAGCATGCGACATGCCTGCTGGGCGCGAAGCACATCTGGCGGTCTTCGCCAAGGATACTGATCGAGGAATTCGCACAAGGGCCTCACTATAGTGTCGACACCATGGGCAATGAGGTAATTGCAATTGGCACCTCTGACTTCGGCCGCCCACCGCATTTCGTCCCCCGCGGGAGCATCTTTCCGGCCCCTCTGACCGATGGCCAATATAAATGTATCGCCGATGTTTCACTACGCTGCCTACAAGCTCTCGGGCTTGGTTGGGGGCCTGCGAACATTGAATTGCGGTGGACTAAGCGCGGCCCAGTCGCCATTGAAGTCAATCCGCGTCTTCCGGGTTGTTCCACTCCTCGGCTGATTCAACTGGCGTACGGTGTCGATCTCATCACCGAGCACATCAAGCTTGTCACAGGCGAGGAATGTGATTTGCGCAAAGGGCATTCGCAGATTGCGGCCGCACGGTTCCTAGTTCCTGATCGCGACGGCACCCTCGACTGGATCGATGGCGATAGCCGGGCGGCCGCCGAAACTGGTGTCACCGAGGTAGAGTTATATGTTAAGCCAAACACGCTGATCGTCAGGAACGGCGATGACCGAGACTCGATCGGGCACGTCATCGCCGCGTCACCTAGCCTTGCTCGTACGGAGGCGATACTTCAGCGGGCCGTCGGGCTGATAGATTGGTCGATCACGCCATTTCCAGCTCCTGGTGAACAGAAACAGTCTGGAACTGCTTAACTCGCCCCATTAGCGCGCGTGGACCCAGAAAATATGAGGTGATTGTAGCCGAAATCGGCGCAATGAAAGCACGAGAGAGACGCAGGGATGACGGTCGAGTAGGTCAGTCATTCGGCTCGCCTCACAGATCGGGCGGCGGATTCCCGCACCCGCGTGCCGTGACGATCTCGAACTCCGACCAGCTCATGCGCCGACTATACTGGCTGCGCCGTCTCAAAGAGCGAAGCCATCGCCGACGCATTTCCGGTAGACCGGTAGTGACGGGTGGACGCCCCCTCGACGGCATCGATGTGCCAGAATGGTGGTGTTTGACAGCCACCGTAAGAGAGGGAGCGTCCACAATGGAAGTTAGAGCGCGTCCATTGAACGCGGAATCGCGTTGAGGATTCCCCTGGCTGCGGAATTCTGATTCCATCCCCCGACTGGTGATTTGGTCGGAGGC
>NZ_FOCV01000012.1 GCF_900110205.1 Rhizobium tibeticum
AAACTGCATCGTCGATTTTGTCCTCATCGATCTCCATGAACCGACATTACCACGCGCGAAAATCAAAATCCCGCGGCCTTGCTCGGATGGATACGACCTATCGCCGGTTAGACCAAAAGACACTGATTGAGAGGGACATGAATGCGTCCTTACCACGACCGGAGAGGTCCACGTACATGGCCGTGCCTTCGTAGTCGAGGAAGTCTTGTCGTGGAATATCGGGCGATGCCAGCGGTCACGGCAAGGCCAACCAGCTGCAGCTTCTCGATGACCTGATCGGGACCGGAGCCCCAGACGATTTCACGAGGAGCCTACTTCGGGTTCCGGCCCATGATGATCAGATCGCTGAGCTTGAGCGGGAACTTGTCTTTGTCCGACAGGCTGGTGTCCAGCTTGAACTGGAGCGAGAAGCGATCGATCGGATCAACCTTGAGCCGCGAAGCGATCTTGTCATGGATTGCTTCATGGCTGGCCTTCGCCCACAGGCGGATGGTCTTGAGGACGTCCCAGTCGTTCTCCGCAAGCAAGGTCCCTTAGTCCATCCAAGCGTTGTGCATGGGGATGTTGCGGTAGCAGCATACGCGACCGGCAGGCCATGCAGGGTGCAGCCTTCCCGTATCAGACCTTCAAGCTTGAGTTTGGTCAGGTAATCGTTTCGCCAGATGAGGACCGGGCACGTCTGTCCCCGCGTAACTGCAAATGTCTGTTAAATTGCTCTGTCGATTACCAATTATGGGCAGTTTACCGCCATATATTGAAATGTTGCTGCATGTACTCGATGCACCGGCGATTGGCCTCAGCACGGTTCGCACCCTCGATGGTGGCGAGGTATAGTGAGGCGACATCGTGTGCAGCGGTCGTCCGTGGTTCTTCCAGCCCGGCAGGAAGCCAGATCGGGATCCCTTTCAGCGCGAGCATGCCGGACAACCAAACATCGTCGACTGCCCATATGACATCAGGAATGTCGTATGCGATATCATCGAAAAACTCGGGACGCACGACGGCACCACCGAGCCCCTGAAGTACGTCCACATAACCGCCTTCCGCAACCAAGCTTGGCATTGGCTTCGGTCGGTCCAAACGCAACACTATGGAAGCGAACTTATGTCGTAGTCGGCGGACGCGGAGCGAAAGATCTATTTTCCGCCTGCGCATTGCTTTCGGCACAAAGGCGGAAGGTCTCGCAATATCGGTTGGCACGTCCTTGCCGATCAAGGCTACGCACTCCGCCGGTCGCTCATCCTGTGCCGCGAACAGCTGAGCGGCCCAATTAGGCGAGAACACCTTGTCGTCGTCACAAAATAGGATCTGCGCTTTTTTCCCACGCAGATCGCGCGCAGCAAACAGCACCTTAGACGCAGGCCCCATGTCTTCTTCGGGCCGAACTATCGTGATCCCGGTGGGTACAGACGGAAGAGACCCGTCGTAGTCGGGAAATCGTCGATATCGTTTGGGAACGTAGAGCCGGATTTCATCCACTGCACCGTTCTGCTTTATGAGGCTGTTAAGCGTCGGTGCAAGCTTGGCGAAACGTGGAGGGATCGTGGAGAGCGAGATGATGCGCAATGTCGTGGGCTCGGCGGAACTATAGCATTGACGGGAGGTTGTGCGGCACTGTGCCATTCCAAGTTGAGTTAAGTCAACCAAGACCGAACCAATGAGCGTGAATGGGCGGCAGGCATGCAGCCCACTCCATCTACGACTGCGGCCATTCAGTCAAGAGCAGGCGGCTGTGTCACATCTGCGAGATGCTCGCTGCAGATTTTGCGAACCGGACTTTATTCAGCATGCAGCCCACCAAAACTCCCACGGATGCACCAAGGATTTTGACAAGCGCGTCGTGCAGGCGCGCGTGGCGCGTCGGGGACAAATATTGCAGGTACTCAATTGCCAATGCGCCGAGGAACAAGAGAATGGCGACCGCGAGCCAATGCCGTGGATAGGCGACCGCGAACATGAAGCCGACCAACGAATAGGCCAGCGCGCGGTCGAGATTAACCGAGGTCACGGTATGCGGCCGTAGCCCGATCGGCGACAGCGTGGCGAAAATAATGGCCGCGAGAAGTAGCCAGGCACCCGGCCTTACAAATTTACTTGAGATCATCGGGGCGATGTAGCTCCATCGCGAGCGAATTGATAGCGCACAATTGCGTTATCACACCAGCTTTGGAAGCTGGCGGATATGGGCTTTCTCGCTCCGCGCAGTTGTGCGATAGCGGAGGTGAAACAGGAATGGACGAACGACCGTGACCAGACAGGATGTCGAGAGCGCCGAGGCGGCCATGCGCAGCCTTTTTCCAGCAACGCCACTGCAGTTGAACGAGCACCTGTCGGCGCGTTATGGCGCCGACATCTGGCTGAAGCGCGAAGATCTTTCGCCCGTGCGCTCCTATAAGATTCGCGGCGCTTTCAATTTCTTCCGCAAGGCGATCGCCGAGGGTGCCGGCGGCAAGACCTTCGTCTGTGCCTCGGCCGGCAATCATGCCCAGGGTTTTGCCTTTGTCTGCCGCTATTTCGGTGTGCCGGGTGTTGTCTTCATGCCGGTGACGACGCCGCAGCAGAAGATCGACAAGACCCGCATTTTTGGTGCGGAGTTCATCACCATCAAGCTGACGGGCGACTTCTTCGATCAATGTTACCAGGCCGCGCGCGATTACGTCGAGGCGATCGACGGTGTGATGGTGCCGCCTTTCGACCATGCGGATATCATCGAAGGCCAGGCGACGGTTGCTGCCGAAATCCTGCAGCAGCTGCCCGAGGGAACGGTACCTGATATGGTCGTCATGCCGGTGGGAGGCGGCGGCCTCGCGGCTGGCATCACCGGCTATCTCGATGGCGTTGTGCCGACGTCCGGGTTCATCTTCACGGAGCCGGCCGGAGCGCCGAGCCTGAAGCGAAGCATCGAGGCAGGGCGCCTGGTGACGCTCACCAAGGTTGACAATTTCGTCGACGGCGCGGCCGTGGCGAGGATCGGGGAGCTGAACTTCGCCGCCTTGGAAACATTCCCGACCGAGCAGGTCATGCTGATGCCGGAAAACGCGATTTGCGTGACCATCGGCGAGATGCTGAACGTTGAGGGGGTCGTTCTTGAGCCGGCAGGGGCGTTGTCGCTGACCGCGATCGCCGCGATGGATGCGGAAGTGCTGAGAGGAAAGACTGTCATAGCAGTCGTTTCTGGAGGCAATTTCGATTTCGAACGCCTTCCAGACGTCAAGGAGCGCGCCATGCGCTATGCCGGCTTGAAGAAGTACTTCATCCTGCGGATGCCGCAGCGACCGGGCGCTTTGCGTGACTTTCTGAACCTGCTTGGCCCGGACGACGATATCGCCCGTTTCGAGTATCTGAAGAAGACGGCTCGCAATTTCGGCTCGGTGCTGATCGGCATCGAATCCAAGGCACCTGAAAATTTCGCGCAACTCGTCGCGAACTTCGAGAATGCTGCCATCGGCTTCGAGGACATTACCGAAAACGAGATCCTCGCAAACCTCATCATTTAACTTTTCCGGCACGAGCTGCCATGATAAAGGCGGAGTATGGCTTCGATCTTCTCCAGCATTTTTTCAATGTTTTCAGGCGTCGGCAAATCTGCTGACGCTCCGGCAGGCGTCTCTTCCGAGCCCCAGCTCTACGGCGACTGCACAATCTACGCCGAGCCACAGAAGGAAGGTGGCCAATATCGTCTCGCCGGCCGCATCGAGAAGACTGTTGATGGCGAAGTCCTCGTACGCAACTTCATCCGCGCCGATATGTTCGGGTCTTCCGATGATGCGATTGAGTGCACGGTACGCAAGGCGCAGCAGATTATCGATCAGAACGGTCCGTCACTGTTCAGCGATGGCGCAAGAGTTCGTCAGGTCTGATCCGCTTCCGACGCGGTTTTTCAGCATCTGGCGAGGCAACGTTTCTGCTCACGCAATCTTAAAGGATTGCGAAGAACCTTGGTGTGCGAAGTCTTACAGAACAGCCACGTGCACGACGCCACACAAAAACCGACCGTCATGTTCACCGCCGTTGGTTGTTGGCGTGGACGCAGCGCTCTGGTGTTGACGCGCTGGCTGATGACAGGGGCGCCTGATGCAAGCCATTAACCTGCTGCTCTTTGCCATTGAGGCGGTTGGCTATTTCACCCTCATGGTGGCGCTGTTGCATTTCCGCCAGCGCCTCGGTTTGGGCGTGTTTCTCACCGCCCTCGGCGTAATGCATTTCATGGAAACCTATCTGGCGGCAGTCTTCTACGTCGCGCTGCCATTCGGCGTTGCATCGCCCGGCTCGTCGGTGTTTTTCGCCGGCAAGCTGATAATGATTCTCATGCTGTACCTGCAAGAGGATGCCGCCACGGTTCGTCAACCGATCTACGGCCTCTTTCTCGGCAACATTCTGACGGTCGGCATAGCGTGGCTACTTCAGTTGCATACGCCAATCGATCTCCCGCGTGGGGACGGCGCGAACTTCGATTTCCTTAAGGAAATGGGCTGGCTGATGGTGTGGGGCACAACGCTTTTGTATCTCGATTCCATCGGCATTATCCTGTTGTACGAGCGTCTCGGCCATTATCTGAAACGCAGGATCATCTTGCGCTTCATGATCTGCGGCTTCGTCCTCCTAACCTTCGATCAGATTGGGTTCTTCGGTGCCTTGCACTACTTCCTCGAGATTCCCGCCTCCGCCTTCTGGGACGGGTGGAGGGCAAAGATGTTTGCCGTCTGCGTCTATACGGCGCTCTTTGCAGTCTATGAGATTTGGATACGCCGCGACGGCGGTCCCGTGAGCGTGCGGCCGATCAGCGATGTCTTCAGTGATCTGACCTTTCGGGAGCGCTACAACGATCTGCTGAACCGTACCGGCAGGGACGTTCTGACCGGCGTTTACGACCGCACCCGGATGGAGATGGACGCGCCGGTCATGGTCCGTGAGGCGCTGCAGCAAGGGCAGTTCGCCACTGTGATTATCCTGGATGCGGACCATTTCAAGGTCGTCAACGACCGCTTCGGACATCTGCAGGGGGATGAGGTGTTGAAGGCGATCGCGCTTCGCCTAGGCACCATTCTGCGATCGGCCGATCGTGTTTTCCGCTTCGGCGGCGAAGAATTTGTCGCGGTCTGCCCGGCAACCGACCATGCTGAGGGAATGCGTCTTGCCGAACGCTTGCGCTGGACGATCGCAAGCAGCGTCAAGACGCCGGACGGAAAGCCGGTTACCGTCAGCATTGGCGTGGCGACAGCCGATACCGACGGGGTGAGCTTCACAACCGTCCTTTCGGCTGCCGATGAGAGGCTCTATCAGGCAAAGAAAGGCGGCCGCAACTGCGTCGTTGGCAAGCCTGGGCTTGTGAAGACTGGCTAGCGGTTAACCGGCGCGGAATATCTTGGCGCCGGAGGGCGCGCTTGTCGCGCCGCCGTCGACCACGATCTCGATCCCTGTGACGTTAGCCGAATCGCTTGAGGCGAAATAGAGCGCAGCCTTGGCAATTTCCTCCGCTTCGCTCATTCGTCCGAGCGGACTCATTCCGCCCAGCCGGGCTTCGAGCGCGGACATTGCATCGGCGGTGGACGCCATCGGTTGCCAGATTGGTGTTTTGGTGCCGCCGGGTGTGACCTGATTGACGCGGATGCCGCGCGGCGCAAGCTCGGACGCCATATTTCGGGTCATGGCGCGTACAGCACCCTTCGTGGCGGCATAGGCCGACCAGCCAGGCGCACCAAGCACGGAATGCACGGATCCGTTGAGGATGACAGCGCCGCCATCGTTGAGATGCGGCAGTGCCGACTGGACCGTGAAGAACACGGCGGTGAGGTTCGTGCTGATGATGGCGTTAAATTGCTCCAGCGACGTCCCTCCAAGTGGGGTAGCACCGCCAATGCCGGCATTGGCGAAGAGCACGTCAAATTTACCGAACTTGGCAGCTGCTTCTGCGAATGCCCGTTCCGTGGCCGCTACATCAGTGACGTCGAGCTTCAGCGTGAGCACGTTGCTACCGAGAGCTTTTTCGGCGGCCGCAAGGGTCTCGGGGTTCCGACCAGTAATGATCACCTTGGCCCCTTCATCGAGGAAGATCTTGGCGGTCGCAAGACCGATGCCGCTGTTTCCGCCCGTGATAGGGCGACCTTGTTCTGCAGACGCATTGCATGACTCCTCTTGGAAATTTGATCTGGATTACGATCGACATCCATAAGGATTATGAGTATAATCTTGATAAGTCAACCGATCCCCGGAGAGAATTTTCATGGGCCACTCACAGCAGGATAAGCGCAAGACGCACGAGAGGATCGTCGAAATCGCGTCGAAGCGTTTACGCGAGAAGGGGTTGGAAGGCGTAGGCGTCGCGGATCTGATGAAGGAGGCGGGGCTGACGGTCGGCGGCTTCTACAAGCATTTTGCCTCGCGTGACGAACTGGTGGTCGAGGCGATGCAAGCAGCTTTTGGCGCCTGGGCCGCGAAGGTACGGTCGGAAGGGCGCGCTCCGGAGGATATTCCGCTGCAGGAATATGCGGCGACCTACCTGAGCGGGGAACACCGGGACGATCCCGCTGGCGGATGCCCGTTCGCAGCCCTCACGGCTGATATAGCGCGCGCCGGCGAGAGGTGCCGGTCGCTCGCGACCGATCAGATGAAGATGAACTTACATACCATGCAGGCGCGCATGAACACGACCGATGAAACACAGGCGCGCCGCAAGGCGATAATCACGTCCTGTCTCATGACCGGCGCACTTGGTCTCGCACGGATCGCGAAGGATGAGGACCTCGCCAGCGAGATACTCGATACCGTGAAGGCTTTCGTGAACGAGGTCGGCACAAAATGAAAACGGCCGGTGAGAACCGGCCGTTTCAACATCGGTCTGAACACTGATTAGGCGGCGAGGGCGATTTCTTCGGCGCGAGCCTTGGCAGCGCCAATCGCCTTCTCGGCAGCTTCTGGGCCAAAGGCGAGGCCTTCGACGTAGATCGTTTCGATGTCGGTGATGCCGAGGAAGCCGAGGACCGACTTCAGATACGGAACGGCATGGTTCATGCCGGCTGCCGGGCCCTGCGAGTATACGCCGCCGGAGGCGAGAACGACGTAGACCTTCTTGCCGGTGGCAAGGCCGACCGGGCCGCTTTCGGTATACTTGAAGGTGAGGCCGGCGCGGGCGACGTTGTCGATCCAGGTCTTCAGCGACGAATAGATGTTGAAGTTGATGAGACCGGTGCCGATGACGATCGTATCGGCGGCAAGCAGTTCAGCGGCGAGCTCGTCGGACGTCTTCACAGCCGCGGCTTCGTCAGCGGTGCGGGCATCAGCTGGCTTGCGGATCGCGGCGGTGAAGAGATCGTCGATGTGCGGAAGCGGGTTGGCCGATAGGTCGCGGCGAACGACAACGCTGCCCGGCTGCTGAGTCTTGATCTTTTCAACGAGGTCAGCTGCGATCGTGGTGGAAAGCGAGTCTACGCGCGGGCTGGAAGTCAGAAGCAGGATGGATGACATGATTGAATTTCCTCTCGAATTGGGTTCCGCGGCTCGTCTTGGAAGCCTCGAGCCGCTGTTTCGAGAGGAAAATAGGACTGGCCGACTATCGAAAAAACTGTGATAATGTCGATCAAAATCATCGATAGATTGGATGGCAAATGCTTCCGAACCCGACATTGGACCAGCTGCAAGTATTTCTCACAGTTGCGGAGACGGGCAGCTTTTCGGCAGCTTCGCGCGCGCTCAACCGCGCTCAGTCGGTCATCAGCTACACGATCGCCAACCTCGAGGCTCAACTTGAAGTGCCGCTCTTCGAGCGCTCCGGCGCGAGGCAACCGAAGCTGACAGAGGCGGGTAAGGCGCTTCTTGAGGATGCGCGGCGGCTTGTCTCCGATCTCGAGGTGATGCGCGCCCGCGTAAAGGGGCTGAAGGAAGGACTGGAGGCCGAGGTCTCCGCGGCGATCAGCGTCATGGTGCCGTCGCATGCGGTCGTCGACGTGCTACGCGGGTTCCGTGACAAATTCCCGTCCGTGGCGCTCAGTTTGACCGTGGGTGAACTCGGTGTGGTGATGGATCTCGTTTTGAGCGGCAAGGCAACGATAGGCATCGGCGGCGCTCTGCTGAAGCAACACGATGCGCTTGTTGCAGAACAAATCGGACACTCCTTCATGATGCCCGTTGCCGCGCATGATCATCCGCTGGCGAAGATCGGCAGACCGCTGACCATGGCGGATGTCCGTGAGGAGACGCAGTTGGTGGTGACGGACGCGTCGGGTTTGACAAAAGGCCGGGATTTCAATGTGCTTTCCTACAAGACATGGCGGGTCAGCGACATTGCGACGAAACACTCCCTCATTCGCGGTGGGCTTGGTTGGGGCGGCTTGCCCGCCTCGCTTATTCGCAACGATCTGAGAAGCGGCGCTTTGGTCCATCTCGACTTGCCGCCTTTCGAGCAGGGAGAATATCCGATCTACGCCATGAGACGGATCGCCAGCCCGCCTGGTCCGGCGGCAAGCTGGATGATCGATGCGTTTCGGGTGAGGCTCGAGCAATGCCCTAGGCACGCCGATTTTACGGCTCAACTGGCCGAGCTGTCGCCGCCCGATTTGCCGATTGCCGCCGAGTAAGAGGACGCGGGTACCTCGCGCCCTCCCATTCCGCTCTGAGTGGCCAACCTTCTGAAAGCTCACATCTAGAGTATCAACCTGAACTTCGCGAAGCCTTCGGCGCCGTCGCCTGCTTCCTCGATCTTGACGCTTTTCACGTCAGCCAGGAACTGCTTTGCCTTCGGGCCGCTCTGGAAGACTGCCGTTGTTCCCGAGAGTGGCTTGAAGGTCCAGTTGCCGTCGGCCGACGGATTGATCGTGCCCTCTTCGTGGACGAAGCGGACGATGACGTCGCGGTTCGTGTCCGGCGCCTGGAAGATGACCTTGTCGGCGGCAATTTCCGGAAACTTTCCACCGCCGCCGGCGCGGTAATTGTTGGTGACGACCACGAATTTCTGCTTGAGGTCAATAGGTTTGCCATCAAACTGCAGGTTCTGAATGCGGTTTGCGTCGGCATTGATCAGTTTGCCGTCATCATCGAACCTGCGCGGCTGCGACAGGTCGATCTGGTAGGTCACGCCGTCGATCACATCGAAGTTATAGGATGGGAACGCGTTGTTCAGCAGGTCTGCATCCTTCGATCCGGGTTTGACCTCATTGAACATCGCCGCTGACATCTCCAGCCAGTTTTTCACCTGCTCGCCGCTGATGGCGACCGCCTGAACCGTGTTGGGGTACAGGTAGAGGTCTGCCACGTTCTTGATCGCGATGTCGCCGGCGGGCACATCCGTATAGTAGTCGGCGCCGCCGCGTCCCCCCGCCTTGAAGGGTGCGGCTGCCGAAAGCACCGGCAGGTCCTTGTACTCGGTGTCTGCCAGCATTTGCTTGATATACCAGGTCTGGGCCTGGCTGACGATCTGAACGGACGGGTCGTCGGCAACCAGCGCGAAATAGGAGTATAGCGGCGCCGAGGTCTTGCCGACGGGGGTACGCACATAAGCGAGCGTCGCCTCGTGCTCGGCCTTCGCAGCCTCAATGACGTCCTTCTTATCGGCCACATCGGCGATGATCTTCTTTTTGTCATCGCGGTGGTAGATCGGCCGCGCTTCCGATGTGAAGTCGACTATCTGCCAGCCTTTGCCGTCCTTTTCCAGCAGGAGATCAATTAGGCCGAGATGCGAGCCCCAGAAGCCGGCCATCACCGCGGGTTTGCCGTGCAACGTACCTTTCGCTGGATCGGCATTCTGAATGCCGTCCCAAGTCTTCGGACCGGGAAAGACGAGGTGCTGATGCCCGGTGAAGATCGCGTCAATCCCATCGACCGCAGCAAGATGCAGGGATGCATTCTCCATCTTCTCGGATGGGGCCGCACCGTCGATGCCGGAGTGCGAGAGCGCGATGACGATATCCGCGCCTTCCTGCTTCATGACCGGCACCCAGGCTTTGGCAGCTTCAACGATGTCGCGCGTCTGCGCCTTGCCTTCGAGGTTCTTGATGTCCCACAGCATGATCTGCGGCGGTACAAAGCCGATAAAGCCGATCTTGACGGGGCTCTCGTTGCCGGCGCCGGCCTTGATGACCTTCTCGACGATGACGTACGGCTTGAAGAACAGCTCGTCCTTTGTCGGGTCGGACGCAAGTTGCCCCTTCGTCAGGTTGGCGCAGACGAATGGGAAGTTTGCTCCGCTCAGCACCTTGAACATGAAGTCGAGACCGTAGTTGAATTCATGGTTGCCGAGTGTGCCGACGGTGTACCCCAGCGTGTTCATTGCCTTGATGACAGGATGCACATCGCCGTCCTTCATGCCGAGCTGATAGGCCATGTAGTCACCCATGGGATTGCCCTGCAAGACGTCGCCGTTATCGATCAGCAGAGAATTAGCAGCTTCCGCCCGGATGTTGTCGATGATCGTCGCGGTGCGCGCCAGGCCCATCGTGTCGTTCGGTTTGTCGGCATAGTAGTCGTAGGGGAAGACGTTGACGTGAATATCCGTCGTTTCCATCAGGCGCAGATGAGCCTGATTGGCGCCCGCGCGCGCACTAAAGGGATGAAGCAGGACGAGTGCAGATGTCGCAGCAATGCCGCCAAGCAACGAGCGGCGGGTCATTGGCGGCAAATCGAGAATGGAAGACATGAAAACTCCTTCGAAAATCACGCGTCGCCCGGCCCGCAGGCGAGACTAGGATGATTTGCGAAGGAGTAAACCCTGAAAATGACAGGGCAATTATCGCGTCAGGACCGGCTTCACTTCCTTGTGGAAGAACCGGAAATAGGACGACACCTGCGCGCGGGCATTGGAGTTCGGATCGAACTGAATTCCAAGGCGGCCATTGTGGGTCCAGCGGATGATGCCGTGAAGGGTGCCGAGATCATCGGCAAGGATCTGCACACGGCTGCCAGATGCCGCATGAATCGGCGCCCGGATTTCGACGGCCATGCCGGTAACCGACATGTCAAGGATGCGCGCATCCACTTCCTTGGTGAGATAGCGGACCTTACCGAATATGCGGCAATGTTTGCGCTCGGCCTTGCGAGTTATGATATTCAGATTGTTCTGCATGTTACGCTCCACCAGAAACATGTGGATGAAATCTACTGGGTGAACATTGAGAATGCTTTAATAGCTCGATCTAAAATTACGGAGACGTTGGTCTTGGATGGGATCTGCGTGCAACGACGTGTTCCCGCCACATGGTGAAAATTCCTGCCGCAACGACAATAACAGAGCCGATGATCATACTGAGGCTCAGCCTCTCGTTGTAGATCACGACGCCAATAATCGATGCATAGACAAGCTGCAGATAAGTCAGCGGCTGCACGGCGGCGGCATCCAGCATGTCGTACGCACGGATGAGAAAATAATGGCTCGATATGCTGGTCATGCAGACAAGCGCCATCCATCCCCAATCCCACCCCGACATCCATGTCCAATAGAAGGGGCCGATCAGCGTCATGCCGATGCCGCCGACGACGCCCGTGTAGAAAAAACTCGTCATGGCCGAGTCGTCCCGGCTGACAAGCCGCGTCGCGATGACATAGAAGGCAAACAGGAAGCACGAGAAGACAGCAAGCAGCAGCTTGAAGTCGAAGAATCTGCCTTCCGGCTTCAGAATCAGCAAGACCCCGACCAGACCCGCGGCGATCGCTGTCCAGCGACGCCAGCCGACCCGTTCGCCAAGGATAGGCATTGAAAGCAGCGCAATGACTATCGGTGTTGCCGAGAAAATCGCTTGCGAGTGGGCAAGACCGATCAAGGCAAAGCAGTTGATGACGACAACCACCTGCGCGGCCAGCAAAAGGCCTCTGATCACCTGCAGGAACGGCCTCTTTGTCCTGGCCGTCTGTTTCAGGCCACCCCTCATCTTGCAGGCCAGCGCAACGGTGAAGGCGGCAAACGCCCAGTAGCGGATCATGGTGACGAAGACGGGCGGGTAGGCGGATGCCAGATGCTTCGAGATGCCGTCCTGTAGCGAAAAGATGGTGATCGCCAACAGGACGAAAACATAGCCTTGGGTCTTGGATTTCATGCGTGTGTCTTACAGCGGGGGATCAGGCAGAGGATGGCGAAGCCGCGGCTCCGCGCCGGGGACTGTCTGCCGGTTTTGGGGTTCTGTCAAAGCCCGACGTTTGGCCTATCGATGACTTCTCGGAGCGCAAAGCTGGAATTGATCTTCACGACGTGCGGAAGCGCCGAGAGCCAGTCGCGATGGATGCGCTCGTAGTCCTCCAGGTCACGGGCGGCGACACGAAGAATGTAGTCGTATTCGCCGGACATCAGATAGCAGACGAGGACGTTCGGACAGCGCTTAACGGCAGCCTCGAATTCGGAGAGCGTCTTCGCAAACTGGCCCGACAGAGAAATGTGCACCACCGCGATCATCCTGTAGTCGAGTGCCTTATGCGAGACGTGGGCGTGATAGCCGCTGATGACGCCGCTCTTCTCCAATATGTCGAGCCGCCGCGAACAGGCCGATGCCGACAATCCGACCTTGGCGGCAAGATCGGCATTGGTGATGCGGGCATTGGACTGAAGCGTCTTCAGAATCGCAAGATCGATGGCGTCGAGTTCGGACATTCGAAGAACTTTCGATTATTTGCTCGAATTCGCAATGATCTTCGAAAAACAGTGTCAGAGCAAACCTTCTTTGCAAGGACATTTCGCGGCTGTGGTGGTTGGATTTCCCCGTCAAAGACACTCCGCCAAGCGGACATAAAAGAGAGGAACGCCTATGCGTGTCGGTTGCCCGAAGGAAATCAAGAATCATGAATATCGCGTCGGCCTGACACCTGCGTCCGTTCGTGAGTACGTTGCCCATGGCCATGAGGTCTGGGTCGAAACCAAGGCAGGCGCCGGCATTGGCGCCGATGATGCCGCCTATGTGGCCGCTGGCGCAAAGATTGCCGCCTCGGCCAAGGAGATCTTCGAGAAGTGCGACATGATCGTAAAGGTCAAAGAGCCGCAGCCCTCCGAGTGGGCGCAGCTTCGCGATGGCCAGATTCTCTATACCTATCTTCACCTTGCGCCCGATCCGGAACAGACCAAGGGCCTGCTTGCCTCCGGCGTCACCGCTGTTGCCTATGAGACTGTGACGGATGATCGCGGCGGCCTGCCGCTCCTTGCTCCGATGTCCGAGGTCGCCGGACGTCTGTCGATCCAGGCGGGGGCGACCGCATTGCAGAAGGCCAATGGCGGTCTTGGCATCTTGCTCGGAGGCGTGCCTGGCGTGCTGCCGGCCAAGGTCACGGTGATCGGCGGCGGTGTGGTCGGCTTGCACGCGGCCAGGATGGCGGCAGGCCTCGGTGCCGACGTCAGCATCCTCGACAAGTCTCTGCCGCGCCTGCGCCAGCTCGATGATATCTTCGGCGGTCGTGTCCATACGCGCTATTCCAGCATTCAGGCCTTGGAAGATGAGGTATTCTCGGCCGACCTCGTCATCGGCGCTGTGCTCATTCCGGGTGCTGCCGCACCGAAGCTTGTCACCCGTGAAATGCTGTCGGGCATGAAGCGAGGCTCTGTCATCGTCGACGTCGCCATCGACCAAGGTGGCTGCTTTGAGACGTCGCATGCAACGACGCATTCCGAGCCGACCTACGTTGTCGATGACGTGGTGCATTATTGCGTTGCCAACATGCCCGGCGCTGTGCCGGTCACTTCGGCGCATGCCCTGAACAATGCGACGCTCGTCTATGGCCTGGCGCTTGCAGACCGCGGACTGCGCGCGATCGCGGAAGATCGCCACCTAAGGAACGGTCTCAACATCCATAAGGGCCGCGTCACCAACAAGCCCGTGGCCGAAGCGCTGGGCTATGAATCCTACGCTCCGGAAAGCGTACTGAACGTAGCGTAACTTGCTTCAGGCCGGCCGCAGTCTCCCGGCGACCGGCTTTTTCATATCATCTGTCGATACGGCACTGATAGCAATTGTTGCGCGCCGAGCGCACATGCACGTAGGCAATCTCCGGCCGCTCGAGGAGTTCGGCGGCATAGGAGCGGATATGGGGCGTCGGCGTCACCGCGCCGGTGCCGTAGACGATGCGGTTTTCGGCATTGTAGCCGCGCACGATGAAATCCGGGCTGGTCAGGACCGGCGGTAGGACGTCTTCGGCGGCATAGCGCTCGCAGCGTTCCTTGTGGAGGAAGATAGGTCCGGTTTCGGCATAGGGCTGAAGCTCGGGAAACGGCCGATAGGCGAAGACCAGCAGTTCCTCGCCCGCATCGATATTCTTCAGGCAATGGCGGCAGGGATGGCCTGGTCCGTCAGAGACCATCGGCTCGGGCAAGAAACCGTAGGCATCTGTACCGCCGTTCCAGAGATTTTCGGCGTCGGCAGTGGGCATGGCGGAAAAGCGGATGTCGGTCATGGCAGATCTCCTAGCTGATGGCCATGAGATGCGCCTTTGCCGGCACATATACCACCCGATTCCTGCAGGTGCTCTTCGGACTGGTTTCCCTCTGCCGGCTCACCAGTCCCTTTTACTCAACTCCAGAAGTTCCTTGTCGCTGAGAGGCCGGACGATGCCCGAGCCGGTGGAGACCGGGGAAAAGCCGAACATCTGGTAGAGCTGCAAGGCGCGCGGGTGATCGAGGTTGTTGGTCGTCGTCGTCACCCGCTTCGGATTGAGCGTCCAGATTGCATAGAGCGCCTGCAGCAGGAACCACTTTCCGATCCCCAGACCAAGCGCATGCTCGAACAGTCCGAAGTGGCAGAGTTCGATCGTGTCCTCATCCTCGATGAAATACTCATAAAAACCGGCGGGTGCGCCGTTCACGTAGAGCACGCTGATATTGTTGCGCTTGTCGTGCAGCGCCCTGGCCAGATCCTCGTCAACCATTCTCAAACGGTCCACCCACTGCCATCTGGCCCCGACTTGGCGGTAGAGATAGCGGTAGAACGGCAACGGAATGTCGGGTGCCCGCATGATCGCCGTCTGGATGTTGATCGGCACCGGCAGGCTTGCCTTCGGCGGTGCCGTCATTTCCAGGCGCGTAATATGGGCTTTCATGGACGAGGGGGCCTTCACCATCGTGTCAGGCTTTGACCGGTTCTGGCGGGCCAGTGACGACGGGCGTGTCGTCCCGGCCACCCCATTCGCTCCAGGAGCCGTCGTAGAGCTTGTTGTCGGTATGGCCGAGCGATTCGAGCGCCAGCGTGATGATCGCAGCTGTGATGCCGGAGCCGCAGGATGTCACCACGGGCTTCGACAGGTCTATGCCCGCGTCCTCGATCGTCTGCTGGAGTTCCGGCAGCGACTTGAAGCGGCCCTGGTTGGCGAAGACGCCCGATGGCAGGTTTCGCGCGCCGGGCATGTGACCGGATCGCATACCAGCGCGCGGCTCGGGCTCGAGCGCTGCAAATCGGCCGGCGCTTCGCGCATCGGCTATCTGCAGGGCGCCGCTCGCAACGATGTCCCGCATTGTGTCGAGATTGACGACCCGCGAGGCGTCATAGGTCGGCCTAAAGACCTTGGGCTCATAATACGGCACGGTTGTCTCTAGCGGGCGGCCCTCGGATTTCCATCCGTCCAGGCCGCCGTCGAGCACGTACACATTCCGCGCGCCCATCATGCGAAACAGCCACCAAACACGCGGAGAGGCGAACATCCCGATGCCGTCATAGACGACGATGCGGTCCTTTTCCTCGATACCGAGCTTGCCGACCTCTATTGCGAAAAGGTCTGGCGAAGGAATGGTGTGCGGCAGCGCCACGGAGTGATCGGCGATCTTGTCCTGATCGAAACGGATCGCGCCGGGGATATGGCCGGCGGC
The DNA here is from genome assembly GCF_900110205.1 of Rhizobium tibeticum. Lineage (GTDB taxonomy): Bacteria > Pseudomonadota > Alphaproteobacteria > Rhizobiales > Rhizobiaceae > Rhizobium > Rhizobium tibeticum. The sequence continues at coordinate 15,761 of NZ_FOCV01000012.1, forward strand.
GTATTCCGCGTCAGCATCACGTTTCTGCGCCGGCAGATAGAAGGACGCATCCAGAAGCCGCAAATCCGGCTTGCCGAGTTCCGCCTGCAGCCAATCGGCCGAAACGACGAAACGGCTCTTCTTTTCGCTCATTTTGCTCTCCCTAGACCGTCAAGCTTCGTCGCCGGGAGCGCCGAAGCGAATTCGGAAGCGCCGATTTTCTTTGCCCTTCTTCTCGATCTTGGCAATGTGAATTTGGCCGACTTCCTGAGTTTCGGACACATGTGTGCCGCCGCAAGGCTGGCTGTCAATCGCAGAGTTTTCGCCGATACAGACAAGGCTGACCCGGCCCAGGCCGATGGGCGGGCGAACATTCTTGGATTTGACGATGCCGGGATTGGCCGCAAGTTCCTCGTCAGTAATCCACTGCAGGTAAACCGGATAGTTCTGCCGCACCAGCTCCATGAGTTTTTCGGTCACGTCGTCCTTGTCGATCGTATCGCTCATGTCGAAGTCAACACGGCTCTCGTCTTCGCCGACGGCGGCACCGGTGATCGGATAGGAGCAGACGACGGAAAGCAGATGGCAGGCTGTGTGCATTCGCATCAGCTTGTAGCGACGCGGCCAGTCGACATGCAGCACCAGCTTTTCGCCAACCGCTGGCTTGGCTTCGCCTTCGAGGGGGACATGCACGACGATGTCCTTTGTCGCTCCATGTCTCGTCTGCCCAAGCGCGATCTTGCTGCCGTCCGTGCGCTCGAGAAAGCCGGTATCGCCCGGCTGGCCTCCCGATGTCGCATAAAAGCAGGTCTGGTCCAGCTCAATGCCCCCGTCATCGTGAACGGCGGTCACCACCGCCTCGCATGTCGAAAGATAGAAATCGTCACGATAGAGGGCATTGACGGGCATGGGGTCTCACGCTGCTGGTTCGTATGGGATCTGTATGTTTTGCGTCTTGGTGAGCCATGCGGGAACTGGAAGGCCCTTCGACGTCAGGAAGTCCGAATTGAAGAGCTTTGACTGGTAGCGGTTGCCGTAGTCGGCAAGGATCGTCACGACTGTATGGCCGGGACCGAGCTCCCTGGCAAGGCGCACCGCGCCGGCGATGTTGATCGCCGTCGATCCACCCAGGCACAGGCCTTCATGCTCGACGAGATCGAAAACGTAGGGCAGGGCGTCCGCATCCGAAATGTTGTAGGCGAAATCGGGCGTGAAACCGTCCAGGTTTGCCGTGATCCGACCCTGACCGATTCCTTCGGTGATCGAGGAGCCAGCGGATTTAAGTTCGCCGTTCTTGTAGAATTCGTAGAGCGCGGCTCCGTCGGGATCGGCAAGGCCGATCTTGATGTCCTTGCTGAAGGCCTTGAGGCCGGCTGCGACACCCGCAAGCGTCCCCCCCGAGCCAACAGAGCAGATAAAGCCGTCCACTTTGCCGTTCGTATCGTTCCAGATTTCGCGGGCTGTCGTTTCAATGTGGGCCTGCCGGTTGGCGACGTTGTCGAACTGGTTTGCCCAGATCGCGCCGTTCGGGTCCGTCTTCGCCAGCTGTTCGGCAAGCCTTCCGGACACCTTCACATAGTTGTTCGGATTCTTGTAGGGAACGGCGGGCACCTCAACGAGTTCTGCGCCGAGCAACCTCAGTGCGTCCTTCTTTTCCTCGCTCTGAGTCTCCGGGATGACGATGACGGTTCGGTAGCCAAGCGCCTTCGCAACGACAGTCAAGCCGATGCCGGTATTGCCGGCCGTCCCCTCGACGATAACGCCGCCCGGCCTCAGCAGGCCCTTCTTCTCTGCATCGCGAATGATGTAGAGCGCAGCGCGATCCTTGACCGACTGGCCGGGATTGAGGAATTCCGCTTTGCCAAGAATCGTGCAGCCGGTCGCTTCCGACGCGCCCTTGAGCTTGATCAGGGGGGTGTTGCCGATTGCCTCTAGAACGGAAGGATAGACGGTCATGGACTCTGCCTCATTTGAACGCTTAGTTTAGGAACGGTCTTTTCCCTTCACAAGGCTAGGTTGGCAAGAAATGCTATTCCATCCCTTTGAGCGCAACGATAAAATTAGACTTCGCCGCGTCCAGGGTGGTCGAGACTGAGCTTTCGCCGCCGCTGTGATCCGGAGATTGACTTTCAACGTACGGATGACGACAAAGCAATCTCTAAAAGCGGAAACGACCGAAACCGTCATGATTCACGATCACATCGACACGGTCGATGCACTGATGGCGCATTACGTCGCCGGATCCCTTCCAGAGCCGGCGCGCGTGCTGGTGGAATCGCATCTTGAAATGAAGCCGGATCATCGCTTGCTGGTGAGCGATCTCGAATCCCTGGCTGGCGAGGCTCTCGAGCAGATACCGGAGGCTGCGATCGGCGATCGCATGGCGCAGCTCGCTGCCGTCTTCGGCTCCGCGCCGCCGGCCGAAGATCGCGCGCCAGCCGATCTGAAGGCACACAGGGGCTTCTTTCCGAGAGCGATACGCAATCTGGTCGGCTATGATGTGGATACAGTGCCTTGGAAGACGAAGCTTCCAGGTTTCAAGGAATACTCCGCCGACATCGATGGCTGTGAAGTCAGCCTGATGTGGATCAAGGCCGGCCGTGCGCTGCCCGCGCACACCCATAAAGGAATGGAACTGACCTTGATCCTCGACGGCGCGTTCAACGATGCTCGCGGTCGTTTCGGACCCGGCGATATCTCGGTAGCAGATGAGAGCGTTGACCACCGGCCGATCGCCGAAAAGGACCGTCCCTGCATTGCGTTTTCGGTTCTCGATGCGCCGGTCAAGCTGACTGGATCTTTCCGTCAGCTCATAGGTGACCTGATCGGCTGAAAGCAGCCACAATGGTATGATACAGGCCTAAATCCGGGAGATGGCGAGGAACTCCCGGACCTTTTTTGGCGTTCAGAAAAGCGGCCCGGAGGAGATGTACCATGCAAGATTTCGTTGCTCGTCCCGAACATGGAATAGCCTGGATTTCCGGCGCGAGTTCCGGAATTGGGCGAGCGCTGGCACTCAAACTCGCGGGAGATGGATACAAGGTCGCCGTCACCGCCCGCGACCATGAGAAGCTCGCCGAATTGCAGGCCGAGGCCTCCGACCTGTCCGGCAGTATTATCGTGCTCGACGGCGATGTTACGAACGCCGAAGACATGGAGCACGTGCTTGCTTCAATCGAATATGAACATGGTGCGCTCGCACTGGCGATCTTCAACGCCGGTGTCTATCTGCCCGTCCACGCGGAGGAGTTGAAGCTTGCTGATTTCGAGCAGAGTTTCGCGGTCAATCTGCAGGGTGTTGTAAATTGCCTGGTCCCGGCCGTACGGCACATGAAGGCGAAGGGGCACGGACAAATCGCCATCGTTTCGTCCGTTTCAGGCTATGGCGGCCTGCCGACCAGTGCGGCCTACGGCGCCACAAAAGCCGCCTTGATCAACATGGCGGAGAGTCTGAAATTCGATCTAGACAAGATGGGCATCCGCATTCAGCTCATCAATCCGGGCTTCGTCGATATTCCTGCAACGAAGAGGAACGAATTCCCCATGCCTTCTCTTGTCTCGGTCGAGGAGGCAGCCGAGCAGATTTCGGCGGGCCTCAAGTCTCGGAGTTTCGAGATTATCTTCCCGAAGCGTTTCACCTACATGATGAAGCTCGTCAATCTCCTGCCTTATAGTCTCTATTTCTGGTTGGTGAATCGCTCGACGGGCTGGCGGGAGCGGCCGCTTGAAAAGCATGCACGACCGGGTATGGCGCATCCTGCAGAGTAGTGTTCGGCGTCCAAGGCATTGACGAGGCGGATGGCGGCCAGACAGGAGGTCATCTGCCGGATTGGCCGCCATCCGCTCTCGTCAATTCCGCGCAAAGACGACCTGGCGGACGTCTATGTTTCTAGCGCGGAAGCCTGCTTCGCAATAAAATAAATAGAATTCCCAGAGCCGCTTGAAGCGCTCGTCAAAGCCCAATGGGCCAACAAGCTCCCATACCGACCAAAAACGCTCGCGCCATTCGGCAAGTGTACGGGCGTAGTCTAACCCGAAACCAAAGTCCCTGACCAGTGACAAATTCACCTTGCGGCCAAGTTCGGCCAGGTGGTCGCGTGTCGGCAACATGCCGCCGGGGAAGACGTAGCGCTGGATGAAATCGGGGTTCGTCCGATATTGGGCGATAGCCTCGGGGCGAATGGTGATGATCTGAAGGCCGGCTTTGCCGCCCGGCTTCAGGCATTGGCGTGGCTTGGAGAAATAGGCTGGCCAGTACTGTTCACCGACCGCCTCGAACATCTCGATCGAGACGATGCTGTCATAAACGCCGGCCTCGTCGCGATAGTCCTGGAAGCGAAACTCGACCTTGTCGCGAAGGCCGGCCCTGCGGATGCGATCCTCGGCAAAGGCAAGCTGCTCGCGGCTGATCGTCAGGCCGGTCACCCGGCAGTTCAGTTCGCTGGCGGCAAATTCTGCGAAACCGCCCCATCCGCAGCCGATCTCCAGCACATGGTCATTGGGGTTGATGCCGGTTGCTTCGGCCAGCGCGCGGTATTTCGCTCATTGGGCCGATTGCAGGTCGCGGGCGCCGGTTGAGTAGAGCGCCGACGAATAGGTCATCGTCGGGTCGAGCCATTGCCCGTAGAAGTCGTTGCCGAGATCGTAATGCGCGGAGATGTTTCGCTTTGAACCTGTCTTGGTGTTGGCGTGCATCCAGTGACGCACACGCTCCACGACCCGCATGATGCCGCTGGTGCCGCGCGCATATTTGCTGGTTGCCTCGCCATTGATCAGAAAAAGCTCGAGGAATAACGCAATATCAGGGCTTTCCCAGTCGCCGTCCATGTAGCTTTCCGCAACGCCGATCGTGCCGCTCGTCAGGGCTCGATTGGTAAGGTTCCAGTTGTGGAGGCGGATGGCAGCGTCCGGCCCGCCGTCGCTGCCCCTCGCAGGGGCAGCCCTTCGGACGCTCTGGCAACGTTCTCGGACGACAGCAGTGTCGCGTTCTGCGCAAAAGAAGACCAATCCCGGGAATCCGTCATAGCTTTCTCCTCCAGCGATTTTGTTGCCGGTTCAGGACGAGGAATGCGTTGAAACATTCCGCCCCCGACGGTTGGCTCCCACCGCCCTTGATGCTGCCTGCTGTAGGTTCGGTGACGAGTTGCAGGGCAAATGTCCTACCCATATTCTTACAGACGACCTTGGCGGGCCTCAGCCCTGCATGTCGAGGCGCTTTACCGATGGCAGCACCGCCCGGGCATGAGAAGAAAATAGAGCCGCTGCAGTTAGAATTGCGGATGCATGCATTACTGCTCCCTCTCTTCGGTCGCAGATGCAGTTTCACAAATTTTTAGCAGCTTGTTGATTTCGTCGCATAAAACCACGAACGCAGCGGCGACGAGCTCGTTGGGCGTGTCGTCCATCTCGGCAATCAGTGTCTCCACCTCGCTCAGTGTCCGTGATGTCATAGGCGTATCTGCTCCACTTTCATCAAGTGTCAGTCGCAACTCGCGGATGCTGGCAATGCCGCGAGCGACTAGCTCCTTTCGTTCGTTGGGAGTCAGCACGTGGATTTGGTTTACTGCCCGAACGAGCTCGGAGACGAAATCCGATGTTGTCGAGATGCTTGACATGCCTCAGTGCCCGAACGGTAGCGGTTTCAATTTTAACCAAAATATCAACACTGTCGTTGTTCGGGGAGCTAACCTTTCGGTTGACAGGTGCATTTTCATAACCTTTGCGGGTACAATAAGCTGCAAGCACAACGCGAGCTCTGGACAAAGCGGACCAGCTTCGTGCGCGAGAGAGGGGACGCGCCAACGCAACCTCGAGTCTTCATCCCAAACGTCGTCGTCCTCCGCATCGTAGTCGCAAGCGTCCGGTTCGTCGAGTTCGTCGTCGACGTTCCCAAGCTGCTGTCATGCGCACGAATGTGTAGGGTCCTTGGCCTCTTTCGCTCTATAAGACCCTCCACATCGGACTACGAGAAAGCCAGACGCGTTCGCTCTGTGCCTTTGCCTATTTGAACAAATGCAAGCTCGCCGTACGCGACTAACTGTTGAGTAGTTGACGGAGATGCATTCAGCGCCGACGCGACTTCCATAAGCGCCAACAACCGCGGCACTGGGAAAGCTTCCATTCTGGCCAAGAACGCTAGTTGCACGTCCTCGCGCTGCGCTGAACGGGCGTCGGCGACGGCTGGTTTGAAGATCGGATTCATCCATTTCCCACCAAAGACTTCAGAGACATTGCCGCCGGCACGAATGCCGAAAGCATTTCGATGTCTCCTCCGGTATGGTGGTGTCCGCTGTCCTTGGACGGCGAATTGCAGCTTGGTGGGCCGCGATGAAAAAGCTAGGCGAGCCGGATGAGGGCGGTCAAGGAGCTGAATAATATCAAGGGCGGTCACGTGATCTCGTGACAGCGGCGTGACGTCAATCTGCCACCCGACCCCATTCTTAAGTTAATGGCAGTCGCGCCCGGTCGCAGGGTCTACCTGATCTTGTCGCAAAGGGCAAAGGCGTCATTCGTCGACTTCCATGAAACCAGAGCAATCGTCATTTCCCGTCAGCGAAGTGCAATGAGTAGAGGAATCTACGGAATATACCTCCCTCGCGATCACGAACGGAGGCGATGCGCTCGAACACTCATTAGCCACGCGGAGCCACGCAGTGAAGATCAAGCAGGCAGGACTTCGCGCAACGCTCAGGCGCAAGCAGGGAAGCCTCTGCTGCTGCTGCGGGGGGTGCATGGTCCTGACGCTCCTACCAGCAGGATGCCGCCTAGCGCGGAAACGCTCGAGCATCTTGATCGGCGATCGGATGGCGGCAGCAACAGACGGTCACACCTGGCGCTGGCGTGTCTCGACTGCAACTCCAGCCGAGGTTCCATGGACTGGCTGATCTACAAGACGAGCGGTGAGCTCTTCGACAGAATCATGAACAAGTTTTAGACGCGACACTTGCGCGCCGGTCCGCCTCCCTGGCGTGGCCTTTTGTATATACCAATGGCCGGCGCGGTCACTACCGGCGCCTCCACCGGCAGCGCGCCGACCGGTCTACCCCAATAGAATCAGTTGCCTCCGCCCGTTTTCTCATCTCTATTAGGTTGACCTAATGGAGGATTCGCGCATGGAGAGACTGCCGCCAGTTCGATCCGACGAAGTCAGCGCCTACGACAACTACGCTCGCCGCTTGATAGCCCATATGCGCGAGAGTCGCCGTCTGCTGGACTCGTTCACGCTACGGGATGATGGAGCTGGATCTGGGTCTGACGGAAAAATCGGCGGGAAGCATTAAGCACTCAAAATGGAGACCCGGCGCTGGGAGCTTCCGGGCCTTCTTGTGCTGGCGCCTTGAGGGACTGCGAGGGCCAGCGCGCGCAACGACCTGTCAGAGCGATTGCGTTGATAAAACCCACAAACCCGCGAATGGTTCCGCTGCGCACTGCTAACGCCCACCAGAAAGCGAAAGCCGACAGGCTAGGGGGCGGCGTGGGCACTCGCGGCTAGGACATGCTGCGGCAACATGCCGAAAAGGTTTGCCGGTTCGGTTTACGCGATCTACCCCTCCCATGAGGCGCATACAATCTCTGCGCTCCACACTCCGCGCAATCCTCAACGACAATGCCCGTTACCTTTGTTCCAGCGTCAGGGCGAGGTTATCCCAGATTCAAAATGCCCCGCCCTAGTGTAGCTGAGGCAGGCCAGCGGCTCGTGGTCGATTTCAACAGTGGGGAGGGAAAGTGGGGAAGAAAACGCCTGCTTCCGGAATATTCAACAAAAGCAGCCGCCTACTTTCAAAACTGGCTCCCCGGGTCGGATTTAAGTGCTTGTTATAGATGTATTTTATTGACACCAGCTGGTGCGCCGCTCCTAATTTCCCTATATTTCGTTGGCATCGTCTATTGCGGGCACCGATAGCGCACCGTCCATTCGCACTCACCTATGGCCGGCGCGGTCACCACCTGCGCCTACACAAGCAGCGCGCCCGCAGGTGTCTTTTTGGGAAGTCCGCAGAGCGCAGCCGTTCATCGGAGGTTAATGCTTATTAACCCAGGCTCGCAGCCTGAAAGGATGCGCCGATGATGAAGAAGATTTTCCCCGCACTCGCAGCCGTAGTCTTGGCTACGTCTTTCGCCCTGCCGCTAAACGCCACGCCGATCGTCGTGCCGAACGCAGTGCATATGCACACCGCCGACGTCGAGCAGGTCAAACACCGCGGCCGTGGTAATGGGTATGCGAATGGCCACTGGAAGAACCGGCGGTACGCTTACCGCGACTGCCGGTATTACGGCTCGTGCTACCGTCCTCGGTACTACGGCTATCCCCGATATTATGGCTATCGCGACTATTACCCCTACCATCGTAGGTCAGGTGTGAGCCTGTATTTTAATTTTTAGTCGTGCCACGGAGCCAACCGTGGCGACCCACGAGGAGACTGCAGCCGTCGGCGCGAATGCCGGCGGGTTTTCTTGGTGGCACACGCGAAAGACCGCCTCAACATGACCAGTTGAGACGGTCAATGCGGATGCAAAATCCGCCGCCCCAGTGGGTTGACGCAGAAGCACCGAGGCGCAGTTGCCGCCTCATCGTTTGGGTTGGGGTGAGATGAGGCAATGAGAACCTATCCAACAGACGGCACTTGCGAAATTATACATAGGTTGCCGGAAGCTTATGCGCAGGTATACGGCATCAAGGGCGAATCCCGTACAGCATGACCGTCTGCCGTCGGCGCCAACCTGCAAGCCTGGCAAAACATAGATTAGGAAACAAATTAGGAGCCGGTTCAATCAAGAACCGACTCCTAAAACAAATTCAGCTACTTAGCTGAGAAAACTGGCTCCCCGGGCCGGATTCGAACCGGCGACCTGTCGATTAACAGTCGAATGCTCTACCGCTGAGCTACCAGGGATCACCGCTCGCCGCGGTGTGAGTGGCCTAATACAAACGCTTGCACGATTTGCCAAGCGGTTTTTTCAAAAAAATGACATCCGCTTGTATTCGACCTGCATAACCCCATTTCCTGTGGATGACTGAAGCACATGATACCACTGGAAAATCAAGCGCCAAGCGATTTGGCATCGACCACACCACGGGCCATCTCATTCTGGGTTCCGTAAGCATCCCGCTCCCGCGGTCGCGCTTTGCCCGGCTGACAATCGGCGTGCTGCTGATCTTCGGCGGCGTTTTGGGTTTTCTGCCGGTTCTCGGCTTCTGGATGCTTCCGCTGGGGTTCATCCTGTTGTCGCACGATTTGCATCTCGTCCGTCGGATGCGGCGGCGATTCTCCGTCTGGTGGGTGAAGAGGCGTAAATCCAACCCTTGAATCTGTGGTCATCCGGCAGCTCAAGCGAAATGCCGAACGGTGCGCGGGCCGGAACCTCGGACCTAGCTAAGCGTTAATGAGATATGCGCGGACGTGTACAAGCATGCAGGAAATAAGAAGGTGCTGGAATGAAGAAACTTGCGGTATTGGTATTGGCAATCGCCACAAGCCTAGCCGGCGTCGGTCCGTCTTTTGCCGAAAATTCAGGCGATGAGCATTCGGTTCAGAGCCGCGGTGGGTTCGGAGATTCCGGTGTGAGAAATAGTCGCGGCTTCGACCGCTGCAGTATCTACCGTTGCGGCGGCTACCGCCATGGCCGTTACGGAGATCGTTATTACGGAAATCATTACGGGAATCGCTATTATCGCGACGGCTACTACCGCCGCCATAACAGCGATGCTGGTGCGCTGCTCGGCGGTCTTGCAGCCGGCGCAATCATCGGCGGCCTCATTGCTTCGCAGCCGGTGGCTCGACCGGTAGGCAATTCGCACGTCGATTGGTGTTACAGCCGCTACCGGTCGTATCGGGCGTATGACAACACCTATCAGCCGTATTACGGTCCGCGGCGGCAGTGCTACTCTCCCTACTAATGGTTGACCACAGAAACGGTGGGATGACGACCTGAAATCCCATCGGTTTTTCAACAACCCCCTTGCACTCGATTTCTATTCATTCTAAATGCCCGCCAACGCTTCGGTCATGAAGCGTCGTGAGGCCTCGTGGCGGAGTGGTGACGCAGAGGACTGCAAATCCTTGTACCCCGGTTCAATTCCGGGCGAGGCCTCCAAATCTTTCTATATACCGACAAGTTATTGATTTTGTGACCGCGTTTCTCCGGGCGGTGGCTGAAGGTGGCCTGTTCCGCCATGCCTATCCGGCCGTGGTGTACTGCTCCGTTTTCGGGCCGTCGCCGCATCTGCCGTCAGAGCTTCTTGCTGCTTCTATCTGCGAAATTTCCAGCGTGACCTCGCCAACCAGCCTACTCCAATCGGATTAGGACCTAGGTCCGTCTAGGCCGGCCCTGATCTCAGCGCTATTGTTTCTCTCGCTGGTCTGCCGAGGACAGTTGGGCTTTGAAGGTCGGACCCACTCCTGATTTAGCGCTTGCCGCCCACGGCAGACAGGGCGGGGGTATGTTTTCAGTCCCGACAATGCTGGAGGGGGCCGGCCCAAGTGGCTGGTCCTCTCCCGGCTTCTGCTATCACCATCCCGACTTGGCTTCCGGTATGGGACAGGACGTGTGTCACCAAAGTCACCTTGCCGTGGCATTTGCTCCATCAACATAATGAGAATCCATACGGCGCTAGCGTTGATGCATGCATTTTCATAGCCAAATCGTCGATTGTCGAATTTTCGATAGGTCGCTAAGTTTCAGTTCCAGTTCTTAGGAGCGCCTCCGATGCCGGCGACCCAAATGCCGCAACTGATCTTTGCCTTGAGCGTGGCGCGGGAAATGGCGGAGCGCGAGCTACACGCGGACATGCTTGTCATCCTGATCGATGAGGCTTTGAAAGAGGCGAAAGAAGAAGCGCTGCGCCACGGCATTCTGGTCGACATAGAAGAAGAAACGGAGCTGCAATAGCCCTCGGCGGCATGCGGCAAACCGAATGGCCCCGGCCGCGGCTGTTTCAGGCCCCGGCCGGGTCGTCGACCTAGGAGGGGCTGGGGAGGCTCCGAAATCGACGCCGACAGCCTACAGATCTCGTCCGACAGTCGGAATTGGTGCTTAGAGGTATGTTTCGTCGTTTGTTCTTGCCTAAAAAGAACCTCGCGGCGAATGTCGACCCGTCGCCCCCACCAAAAAGCTAGGACCCGCGAAGCTTGGGACTTGCAGTCGCCACAAGCAAGACAGGCCCTATAATTCAATCGCCTGCTCGCGGAGTCGTTCGTCGCAGTTCGGCGTTCAGTTGATCCGCTGCAGTGACGGCATTGGTGACACGCCGGTTGTCGCGACATTCGGGGCGCCGACGCTCACAAAGGGAATGAGGAGTATGATGGCCAGCAGCGCGCAGATGAAAAAGCTGCCCAGCACGATTGGTTTGATTGCCATTTCCCGTCCGTCGAACCCCAAGGAAACGACACTATCCGGCGAAAAACTGACAATGACCTGAAGGCAGGCAGTCAGCTCGTTTCACGATCGAAAAGCCCGCAGCAGAAGATGCCAACCAGCGTAGCGATGATGAAGAAGTCGAACAACGAGAGATATTCGATGATGTTCGGCATGGCCTACTCCTCCTCAATTCCTCCGGTTGCAGTAATATCACAGCACGCTCGTTTGTTCCATGAAGGATTGCGGTGGGGCCGCTTCGGCAGCGTTGGCACCCCGAATTCTTGCCGCAGCCATTCGTGAAGCCTTGAAAGGCCAGTGTGCTAAGATTAAGAGACGTGCAGACAAAGCCGCTTCTACCGGGCGAGAGGACACAATGAATTTCGAATCAGCACGCGCAAACATGGTCGACAACCAGATTCGTACGACGGACGTCACCTCGCATTCCGTGCTGACGGCCTTCCTCACCGTGCCGCGCGAGGACTTCGTTCCTGAGAAGGCGAAGCCGCTTGCCTATATCGATCGTGACGTCGAAATCTGCCCGGCAGCTTCCGGCAAGCCGGCGCGCTATCTGATGCAGCCGTCGCCGCTTGCAAAGCTGCTTCAGCTTGCGGCGGTCACGAAGGATGACATCGTGCTGGAGATCGGCGCTGGCAGTGGCTACGTATCGGCTCTTTTTTCGCAGCTTGCTGGAACAGTGATCGCCGTCGAAGAGGATGAAACGCTCGCAGCGGAAGCCAAAACCAACCTTGCCGGCTACACGAACGTGTCGGTCGTCACGGGAACGCTCAATGCAGGCAACCCGGCCGGTGCTCCTTATGATCTGATTTTCATCAGCGGCTCGATCGAGGAAGTTCCTGCGGCCATGCTCGCACAGCTTCGTGACGGTGCCCGTTTGGTCACGGTACAGGGTTATGGCGGCTCCGCACGCGCGAAGGTCTTTGTGAGCGAGCGCGGCACGGTTTCCGAAAACGTCTACTTTAACGCCTCCGTTAAGCCGCTTCCGGGCTTCACCAAGGCGCGCGAATTCGTCTTCTGATCCTTAGCGTTCGGTCAGTCATTTTCAGCGGGCGCCCATGGCGCCCGTCTTTCTTTCTCGTCATCGAATGGTCACGCCGCGAAAGGACGGCAGAAAGCTGTGCACTCCAGCATTCATTTGATTCCCGATGATTTTTTTCAGTCATCGGCTATCCTAAGCTACGGGTGATTCGGATGCCCATTCCACGCAATCCGGTCGTTTTTCGGAATAACGGGGATAGATATGGCTCAGCCAAGCGTAGCGCGTGAACCGTCCATGGAAGAGATTCTGGCGTCGATCCGCCAGATCATCGAGAGCAATGACCCGGGTGCGGGCAGGGCGCTCTCCGCGTCGCTGCCAGCGGTTTATGGCGCCGATGAGGACGATCGTGATTCGGACATCCATTTGACGGTGGACGAGGCCTACGCTGGCGTGGAATTCCCCGAGACCGTCGCCCAGTTCGATCCGCGTTTTGTCGCTGCCAACTCGGCAGGCTCGGCTCCTCTGCCGGAGGCGCCGCCGCGTGCGATGTCTCTCGCTGATGTCGCCGCGCGCGTCCGTGCGGCGTCGGAGCGGAACGCCGCGCAGTTGCAGCGTGAAGTGACGCCGGCATTTCGGCAGCCGGAAGCAAGTGGCACGGAACTGGGGACCGACGCGCCGGAAGCTGTTGGCGAGGCGTCGGCTGCTGCGCCGATGACTTCGCGATCTGCGGACGCCCCTATGGCTCCCATTTCAGCTCCTGCGCCGAAAATCGTCGCCGTGCGCCCGCCCGTGGAAGTACCGTTCGAAATGCCTCAGGTCGTTGCCATCGAGCCACGACCGGCTGTTGCTGAGGCGGCTGAGGTATCCGTTCCCGCTATCTCCGCACCGATGGCGGAGGAGATGCTGCCAAGCCGCATTGAGGATGAGCAGCAGCCAGTATTGCTCTCACACGATGCGGGCCTTCAGGTCGCCCGGTCCTTCGAGGAACTCGCTGCCGCCATCGATGGCGCCGAGCGTCGCTCTCTCGATGAGATCGCGGAAGACATGCTGCGCCCGATGCTGCGCGAATGGCTTGATGACAATCTGCCGACCCTGGTCGAGCGCCTCGTGCGTGAAGAGATCGAACGAGTGGCGCGCGGCCCGCGCCGCTGATCGGAAACGCCTTTCCTCAAAAAGCCGCTCCGGTTTCCGGGGCGGCTTTTTTATTGACTTGCCTGAAGCCATCCTATTTACAACCCGCATCTAAGAACCTCCAGATTTTGGTCCCCAAATGCTCGACAAGACTTACGATTCCGCTGCCGTTGAACCGAAAATCGCTGCAAAATGGGATGAGGCAGACGCCTTCCGCGCGGGCGCCAATGCCAAGCCGGGCGCCGAAACCTTTACCATCGTCATTCCGCCGCCGAACGTAACCGGCTCGCTGCATATGGGGCACGCCCTGAACAACACGCTGCAGGATGTCATGGTCCGCTTCGAGCGCATGCGTGGCAAGGATGTGCTCTGGCAGCCCGGCATGGACCATGCCGGCATCGCCACCCAGATGGTTGTCGAGCGCAAGCTGATGGAACAGCAGCTACCGGGTCGCCGCGACATGGGGCGCGAAGCCTTCATCGAGAAGGTCTGGGAATGGAAGGCGGAATCGGGCGGCCTCATATTCAACCAGTTGAAGCGCCTTGGTGCCTCCTGCGACTGGTCGCGCGAGCGCTTTACGATGGACGACGGGCTTTCCGCTGCCGTTCTTGAAGTCTTTGTAACCCTTTACAAGGAAGGGCTAATCTATCGCGACAAGCGCCTCGTCAACTGGGATCCGAAGCTTCTGACGGCGATCTCCGACATCGAGGTCGAGCAGCACGAGGTCAATGGAAACCTCTGGTATTTCCGCTATCCGCTAGAACCCGGCGTGGCTTATCAGCATCCCGTTGCCTTTGACGAAGGCGGCAAGCCGACGGAATGGGAAACCCGCGACTACATCGTTGTCGCCACCACTCGCCCGGAGACGATGCTCGGTGACACCGGCGTTGCCGTCAATCCGAAGGATGAGCGCTACAAGCCGCTGGTCGGCAAGCATGTGATCCTTCCGATCGTCGGCCGCCGTATTCCGATCGTCACTGACGACTATCCGGATCCGACGGCCGGCACCGGGGCGGTCAAGATGACGCCGGCGCATGACTTCAACGACTTCGACGTTGGCAAGCGCACCGGATTGCGCGTCGTCAACGTACTCACGGCCGATGCGCGGATCACGATTAAGGACAACGAGGATTTCCTGGAAGGCGTTCCTGATGCGGCAGCGCTGCATGGCGCCTGGGACGAACTCGAAGGCAAGGATCGTTTCGAGGCCCGCAAGATCATCGTCCGCATCTTTGAAGAGGGTGGCCTGCTCGACAAGGTCGAACCACACAAGCACATGGTTCCGCATGGCGACCGTGGCGGTGTTCCGATCGAGCCGCGCCTGACGGAGCAATGGTACGTCGACGCCAAGACGCTCGCAGCGCCGGCGATCGCGTCGGTTCGCGAAGGCCGCACCAAGCTCGTTCCGCGCAGCTGGGACAAGACCTATTACGAGTGGATGGAAAACATCCAGCCCTGGTGCGTCTCGCGCCAGCTCTGGTGGGGCCATCAGATTCCGGCCTGGTACGGTCCGGATGGTCAGGTCTTCGTCGAAAAGACGGAAGAGGAAGCCCTGCAGGCGGCGATCCAGCACTATCTCTCCCACGAAGGCCCGATGAAGGCCTATGTCGAAGACCTGCTTGAGAACTTCAAGCCAGGCGAAATCCTGACGCGTGACGAGGATGTTCTCGACACCTGGTTCTCGTCTGCGCTCTGGCCGTTCTCGACGCTCGGTTGGCCCGACAAGACGCCGGAACTGGAACGCTACTACCCGACCAACGTTCTTGTCACCGGCTTCGACATCATCTTCTTCTGGGTCGCCCGCATGATGATGATGGGTCTGCACTTCATGGAGGATGACGACGGCGTTCCGGTCGAGCCGTTCCACACGGTCTATGTTCACGCGCTGGTTCGCGACAAGAATGGCCAGAAGATGTCGAAGTCCAAGGGCAACGTCATCGATCCCTTGGAACTGATCGACGAGTACGGCGCCGACGCACTGCGCTTCACGTTGGCGATCATGGCAGCCCAGGGTCGCGACGTGAAGCTCGATCCGGCCCGCATCGCCGGCTACCGCAACTTCGGCACCAAGCTCTGGAATGCGACGCGCTTTGCCGAGATGAACGGCGCCAAGAGCGATCCGCATTTCGTGCCCGAAGCCGCCGAGTTGACGATCAACCGCTGGATTCTCACGGAACTTGCCCGTACGGAACGTGACGTAACGGAAGCTCTGGAGTCTTACCGCTTCAACGATGCGGCAGGCGCTCTCTACCGCTTCGTCTGGAACCAGGTCTGCGACTGGTATCTCGAACTGCTGAAGCCGGTCTTCAACGGCACGGATGAGGGCGCCAAGAAGGAAGCGCAGGCTTGCGCCGCCTACATCCTCGAAGAGATCTACAAGCTCCTGCATCCCTTCATGCCTTTCATGACGGAAGAGCTGTGGGCGCACACCGCAGGCGAGGGCCTCCAGCGCGACACGCTGGTCTGCCATGCCGAATGGCCGGCGCCGTCCTATGCCGACGACGCCGCAGCAGACGAAATCAATTGGCTGATCGATCTCGTTTCCGGCATCCGCTCGGTTCGCGCCGAAATGAACGTGCCACCATCTGCGGTCGCGCCGCTGGTCGTCGTCGGTGCGAATAGCCTGACGCGTGAGCGCCTTGCTCGCCATGATGCAGCCATCAAGCGCCTTGCGCGTGTCGACGGCATCTCGCTTGCCGGGGAGGCGCCGAAGGGAGCGGCGCAGATCATCGTCTCCGAAGCGACTGTCTGCCTTCCGCTTGGCACGCTGATCGACCTTGCCGCGGAGAAAGCGCGCCTCGAGAAGGCGATTGCTAAGGCCGATGGCGAGATCGCGCGCATCAACGGCAAACTCTCGAACGAGAAGTTCGTCGCCAATGCCAATCCTGAGGTGGTCGCCGCCGAGCGCGATCGCCTGGAGGAACTGCAAGGCCAGATCGCTAGCTTGCGGGTTGCACTCTCCCGTGTATCCGAGGCTGCGTAAAATCAACGCTTAGTAGCATGGAATTTTACGGCGCCCGATGTCGAATCGGGCGCCGTTTGTTGAACTCGACATGGATCTCCGGATTTGGCATCCGGATTTACCGATATTCCTGAGCCCTACCTTGATTCCACACGTTTTCTTGTGGCCGCTGGGCGCAAAAACATGAGTGTTGTTTCCCTGTTACAGGAGGCAGCTAATGTGGAATGGTCGACCTCAGCAGTATGGGTAATTTTACCATCCATAGAATTTTGTTCTAAATTGCCGAAATATTGACGTGCCCGTCAATTTTTTACGTAAAACATCCGTTAGCCCAGTTTCCAATCGTGCCCGATCACAAAGTTGCCATTTATCGGCATCGCCTGCACAGTCCCGCCATTGCAATTGCCTGAGTGGGGGAGACACATTGGCATCTCGTATGATTTCGGCAGGCGTTCTGTCGCTTGCCCTATTTTCGACGCTGGCGCAGCCGTCCTTCGCGGGCGGCCTTGATCGCAGCGGGTACAATATCGATCTGCTCTTCGATCAGTCGCGTTTTTCAGCGCAGTCGGCCGTGATCTATGTCATGCCGCAGCGCGAGCTGAAGAATGTGAGGGACACGAATACGTCAGTACTCACGGGTGGGGGCAACCTCAACGGCAGGTCGCACTCGGCGGATGACACGGCGAACTATGCGATCCCGTATGTCGGCTTCAAGGCTGGATACGAGGATGTGGACTGCCTGTTTGACTACTCCGAGCCGTTTGGCGCGCATACGAACCCGGGCATCAACTGGGCTGGCGCCAACAATAATATCGAAACGAAAATCGAGACGCACAACTACGCCACCACGTGCTCTTACAAGTTTGATGTCGGTCCCGGCCAGCTTCGCTTGATTGGCGGCGTCTTCTATCAGGAGGTGGAAGGGTTCAAGGAGCGTCTGGTAAGTACCTTGCCTATAGCAATGGGCACCGGGACAGGCGTCGGTCGCCTCGATCTTGAGGACAATGGCTGGGGATGGCGCGCCGGGCTTGGCTACGAAATTCCAGAGTACGCGATGCGTGCCAGCTTGGTCTATAACAGCCGTGTAAAGTACGACAGCTTGAGCGGTACTGTGGATCTTACGCAGGTTCCGGTTGTCCCTGGATTTGGCGGACGTGTGACCAGTGTCTTCGGTGAGGCCGAGGCACCGGATTCGTTGGAATTGAAGGTTCAAAGCGGTATCGCACCCGATTGGCTGGCGTTTGGTTCCGTGAAGTGGACCAACTGGAGTGTTCTCCAGTCGATTCCGCTCTGCCCCGTCTCAACGAAGGGCAGGGCTTGCACGTCGAGCAGCCTGACCAAATTGACGTCTCTTGATTTGCTCTATCAGGATGGCTGGACCATTACGGGTGGCGTCGGTCACAAGTTCAACGACCAGTGGACGGGCGCCGTCAGTCTGACCTGGGATCGCGGCACCAGCCACGGCTACGGCGCACAGACCGATACTTGGACGGTTGGGCTCGGTGCTGCCTACAACCCGACCGACAACATCGAATGGCGCGTTGCCGGTGCTCTCGGCATCCTGACGAGTGGTTCATCTGGTGTGCTGGTGGAAGATGGCGTCACATACGGAAATGACGTCTCATACGACTTCGGCAACGATCTCGTGGCTGCCGTCTCGACCAGCATCAAGGTCAAATTCTAAGACCTCAAGACAAACCTGAGAAAAGCCCGGCAAAATTGTCGGGCTTTTCTTTATGTACGGGTCGTTAAGCATGCCGTTTCCACGTCTCATTTTGTGACGATTCAGCAACAGTTTTTTACCAGCATTTGAGTAAGATGATCCCACGGTGAAATTGTCCATTTCCCGCCACAAACTAGGCGCAGCGCTATAGGCGGGCGAGGGAATGACAGGCGTAGGGTGTGCGTAAAAGAGTACGATGAGCGAGTTCGTAACGGGTACAGTCAAGATGGGTGAAGCCTACGGCGAAGATGCCGCTGCCGACGCCATTTTCCTTTTCCCGCAAGGCGATTCCGCCCCAGAACTTCGCTCTGACGTTGCGCTTCCGAACCTCTCTTTCTTCTCGTTTTCAAACCGATCGGCATTATCGGAATCGGCTTCCGGTAACATCGACACAGGTTTGGTCACAATTGGTGATTACCTTTTCTTTGACGGCGGAAAGGCGCATAGCCGGGCCGCGGGAGTGAGGCAGATCGCATCGCGCCGGACAGCGGGCGGAGAGTGTCGATGCGCTGGGAATTGAGGCTCTCGCGGGAGGGCGAAAGGCTAGATGCGACGCGGGCAAGCGGGCCCTTGAGCCCACCGCGGGATCGCTCGCCGGGAGGAATGCATCCGCGGATAGAAAGTCCGCACGGGTGGAAGCGAAAGAAACCGAGTGAAATGCTGACGTCCGAGTTCAGACCTTTCAGACGAATGCTCATGGGGCTTTCCATTGCCTGTTGCGCGGCAATTGCATCGCCCGCGAGCGCATTCGACATCAAGTCAGGCGTTTCGAAGGAGTCCGGTCCCTTCGATCTCTTCAAGTTTGGCTTCAAGGCTTATAAGAACGGTCAGAAAGAAGAAGCGGTCGAGGCTTACAAATATGCCGCCGAGAAGGGCCATACGGGCTCGCGCTGGGCACTTGCCAACATGTATGCCGATGGCGATGGCGTCGCGCAGGATGACTTCGAAGCCTTCAAGATCTATAGCGAGATTGCCCAGCAAGGGGTGGAGCCCGGCTCTGAAGACACTGGCTTCTTCGTCAACGCGCTGCTGTCGCTTGCCAACTATTATAAGCGCGGTATTCCGGGCAGCCCTGTTAAGACCGATCTCAACCAGGCGCGTCAGCTTTATTTCCAGGCTGCTTCCACCTTCGGTGTGCCCGAGGCGCAGTTCCAGCTGGCACAGATGATGCTAGCAGGCGAAGGCGGCAGCACCAGCACGCAGCAGGCAAAGAAGTGGCTCAACCAGGCTCGCAAGAGCGGCCATCCAGGCGCCATGGCCGTCTTCGGCAATATCCTTTTCCAGGAGGGGCAGGCAGCCAATGGGCTGGCGCTGATGACCGCCGCTCTCGATCGCTGCAAGCCGAAGGACTGTGGCTGGATGGAGTCCCTGCAGGAGCAGGCTTTCTCCGTCGCGACCGAAAGCGACCGCCGCTCGGCCGTGGCACTTTCTCACAAGATCGCCGTTAACGGCGCCGACTAGAGAATGCCTCCCAAAATTGGGAGCCGGCGACAAGCAATCCGAAGGAGCGCGACGCGCTTTAGGCTCCGGCTGTGAAATCGAAATACGCAACGACAGGCACATGGTCCGACGGCTTCTCCCAGGCACGGACATGCTTTTCAATCGCAGATGATGTCATGCGGTCTGCAGCCTCGGGCGAAAGCATCAGGTGGTCGATGCGAATGCCGTTGTTCTTCTGCCAAGCGCCGGCCTGATAATCCCAGAACGAGTAGAGTTGAACGGCATCCGTCGTCGCGCGCACGGCATCGGTCAATCCAAGCCCTTCAAGTCGACGGAATGCCTGGCGTGTCTGCGGCAGGAACAACGCGTCGTTCTCCCAGACCTTGGGGTCGAAGCAGTCGTGCGGCTCCTGGATGACGTTGTAGTCGCCGGCAAGGATCAGGATTTCCTCGTAAGCCAAGCGCCCGGCTGCGAATGTGCGCAGCCGCTCCATCCATGCAAGCTTGTAGGTATATTTCTCGGTGTCGACCGGATTGCCGTTTGGCAGGTAGAGGCAGCAGACGCGCGCGACGCGGTTGCCGGGCAGCGAAAAGACGGCTTCCAGGAAGCGGGCCTGCTCGTCAAGCGGATCGCCTGGCAGCCCGCGGCTCACCTCGTCGGGCTTGGTTTTCGAAAGAATCGCGACGCCGTTGAAGCCTTTCTGGCCGTGCGTCTCGACATGATAGCCCATCGCTTCGATTTCGAGCCTGGGAAAACCCTCGTCGATCGTCTTGATCTCCTGCAGGCAGACGATATCGGGATCCGAGTCCTTCAGCCATTGCGTCAGGTTATCGATGCGCGCCTTGACGCCGTTGATGTTCCAGGTCGCGATCTTCATGGGGTGTCCTGTTCCGCTTCGTCGGTCTCTTGTATCGCGCTCCGTCGAGCGCGGACAAGACTATAAACCGGCCGCAAGGGATTCTTCGGCCGGTTCAATGTGGATACCTGGAGAAGGATCAGATCGAGAAGCTTGTGCCGCAGCCGCAGCTTGCAACCGCGTTCGGATTCTTGATCTGGAAGGATTGTCCGAGCAGGCTGTCGACGAAATCGATCTCGGATCCCGCCATATAGACTAGGGAGAGGCTGTCGATCAGCACCTTGGCGTCGTTCTTTTCGACGACGGTATCGTCGTCCTGCGCGTCATCGGCAAGGTCGAACTTGTAGGAAAAGCCCGAACAGCCGCCGCCTTCCACGGAAACACGCAACGCGCTCTTTCCGGGTTCGGTGCCGACGATCGCCGCGATTCGTTTTGCCGCGGCATCGGAAAGGGTTACACTTGCGTCCGTCATGTTTGCTCCTGCCGGGGTCAAGAACCGGAGAGAATAACTGTTAGCCGCTGGTTTCAAGCGACTGATTTCAAAGCTACTTACGCTTCATACCACGAAAGCGCATGTTTGGCTAAAGTGGCAGCGAAAGCGGCGCTTTGCCGTTTATGCTCTCTATAGGTATGAAGAGCGCAAGGCGGCGTCAATGGGCGGCTGCATATCGGGTAACGGTGACAAATGACGATCGACAGGCATGCTTTGGGATACGGCAATAGCGACAGGGCGGTTTATGCGGCCGATCCCTGGGCGACGCGCGGGAGGCTCTATCCCGAGGACCTTAGCCCCACCCGTTCCGATTTTCAGCGCGACCGCGACCGCATTGTCCACACGACGGCATTTCGCCGGCTGAAGCACAAGACGCAGGTGTTTATCGCTCAGGATGGCGATCACTATCGCACCCGGTTGACGCACACGATCGAGGTTGCGCAGGTGGCCCGCGCGCTTGCCAGGGCACTGAAGCTCGACGAGGACCTCGCCGAAGGCGTGGCGCTCGTCCATGATTTCGGCCACACGCCCTTCGGCCATACGGGCGAGGATGCGCTGCACGAAATGCTGCTGCCATACGGAGGCTTCGATCACAACGCCCAGTCGCTGCGCATTGTAACCAAGCTGGAGCGCCGCTATGCCGATTTCGATGGCATCAATCTGACGTGGGAAAGCCTGGAAGGGCTCGTCAAGCACAACGGCCCACTCCTGACCAAGGAGGGTGCTGGCACGCGTGGGCCGGTTCCGCAGCCGATCCTGGACTATTGCGAGATCCACGACTTGGAACTGGATACCTATGCGAGCCTCGAGGCGCAGGTCGCCGCGATCGCAGATGATATTGCCTATAACACGCACGACATCGACGATGGGCTTCGCTCCGGCTATCTGACCTTCGACATGCTGGAGGAGATTCCGTTTCTGGCTGGTCTGATGGCGGAGGTGCGGGAACGCTACCCAAACCTCGAGTCCAGCCGCTTTACCCACGAGATCATGCGGCGCCAGATCACCCGTATGGTCGAGGACGTCATTTCCGTCGCGCAACAGGGCCTTGCGGAGATCGAGCCGAAGAACGCAACGGATATTCGCCAGGCCAATCGCGTGATCGCGACATTTTCCGACGACATGTTTGAAACCGACCGGCAGATCAAGGCGATGCTTTTTAAGCGCATCTACCGGCATCCGGACATCATGCGCATCCGCGCCGGCGCAGCGCAGATCGTGACCGATCTCTTCGGCGCCTATATGGCCAATCCGAAGGAGATGCAGAGCCACTATTGGGTGGATCACATCGCCGGCCTTGCCGAAGCCGCGAGGGCGCGCCATGTCGGCGACTATCTGGCGGGGATGACCGACACCTACGCGATCAGCGCCCACAGGCGATTGTTTGACCACACTCCGGATTTGCGATAGGCAGCGGTCGCCCGGCCGGGACCGGACAAATGCCTTGTGGCAGAGCCTATGCATGGAAGAGTGCGATGAACCTTTTTACCGATTTCGACGCCAGGATTAAAACCGCCCTTGAACAGATCGATCTGGTCAAGGAGAAGCGATCCGAGGTGGATTTCGGCCGCATCGCGATCGAGCCGCCGCGCGACCCGAGCCACGGTGATGTTGCGACCAACGCAGCGATGGTGCTGGCAAAGCCGCTCGGCACCAATCCGCGCGCTCTGGCAGAGATCATTACGGCGAAGTTGAAGGAAGACGCCGACGTCGCGGACGTCTCGGTAGCTGGCCCCGGCTTCATCAACATCAAGCTTTCGGTCGGCTACTGGCAGCGCCTGCTTGCCTCGATGATCGAGGCTGGCACGGACTACGGCCGCTCGGCGTTCGGCGCAGGCAAGCGCGTCAACGTCGAGTATGTGTCGGCGAACCCGACCGGTCCCATGCATGTCGGCCATTGCCGCGGCGCTGTCGTCGGCGACGCGCTCGCCAACCTGCTTTCCTTTGCCGGCTTCGATGTCGTCAAGGAGTACTACATCAACGACGCCGGCTCACAGATCGACGTGCTGGCGCGGTCGGTCTTCCTGCGTTATCGCGAAGCTCTCGGCGAGAAGATCGGAGAGATTCCGCCAGGACTTTATCCGGGCGACTATCTCATTCCTGTCGGTCAGTCACTGGCCCGTGACTACGGCGTCAGGCTGCACAACATGACCGAAGATCAGTGGATGCCGATCGTTAAGGATCGCACGATCGATGCGATGATGGCGATGATCCGCGAGGATCTGGATGCGTTGAACGTGCATCATGACGTGTTTTTCTCTGAGCGCACGCTGCACGCCCATGGCGCTGCCGCAATCCGCACCGCGATCAACGATCTGACGTTCAATGGGCATGTCTATAAGGGCACGCTGCCGCCACCGAAGGGCCAGTTGCCCGAGGACTGGGAGGACCGTGAGCAGACGCTGTTCCGCTCAACGGAAGTCGGCGACGATATGGATCGGCCGTTGATCAAGTCGGACGGCTCCTACACCTATTTCGCTGCCGACGTTGCCTACTTCAAGAACAAATTCGACCGTGGCTTCAACGAGATGATCTATGTTCTCGGCGCCGACCACGGCGGCTACGTCAAGCGCCTGGAGGCGGTCGCCCGGGGTGTTTCCGAAGGTAAGGCGAAGCTGACGGTCCTCCTTTGCCAGCTCGTGAAGCTGTTCCGCAATGGCGAGCCGGTGAAGATGTCGAAGCGCTCGGGCGACTTCGTGACCCTCCGCGAAGTCGTCGAGGAGGTCGGCCGCGATTCGGTGCGCTTCATGATGCTATATCGCAAGAGTTCGGAGCCGTTGGACTTCGATTTCGCCAAAGTAACGGAGCAATCGAAGGACAATCCAGTCTTCTACGTGCAATATGCGCACGCGCGCTGCATGTCTGTTTTCCGGCAGGCGAAGGAGGTGTTTCCGGACCTTGACGCGGCGCCTGGCGAGCTTGCGAAAGCGGCAGCGCGGATCTCGGATCCCGCGGAATTGCAGCTGGTTGCGAAGGCCGCAGAATTTCCCCGGCTGGTCGAATCTGCGGCGCAGTCACAGGAGCCGCACCGCGTCGTATTTTACCTCTATGACCTGGCAAGTTCTTTCCATGCGCACTGGAATAAAGGCAAGGATCAAGTAGACTTACGATTTATTAACGATAAGAACCGAGAATCGAGTATAGCCAGATTAGGGCTGGTGTACGCCGTTGCGTCGGTTTTGAAGTCGGGACTTGCTATTGCGGGTACCGCTGCGCCGGATGAGATGCGGTAGCGTCACCATTTACCCACAATGCTCTGGCATAAACCTTAGCAGTTGCGAGTGGGATGAGTATGGCAGACAAACAGCGGGCGTATGACACGCGTAAGAATACGGACCACTTTGCCGACGATGACCCTTTGGCGGAACTTGCCCGTATCGTTGGCTTTGAACCCCGGGTAGCAGCGAATACTGTTGAAGACGCACCCCGACAGGAACCGGCATTCAATCTCGAAGATGAGTTGCTGCGCGAGTTCGAGCGCTACGACGAGCCTCAGTCCGCAAGTTCCTTCGATCGGCTGCCTGAGCCCGTCTTCGAGCAGCCGACTGCCCATGAGGCTTCCGCCGATGAAGTTGGTGTCGCGCCCGCTGCCGAGGCCGAACTTGATTTTGTCATCGAGCCTGAAGTTTCCCCCGAAGTTGCCGTTGAGCCGGAGGTTCTTCAGCCGCCGGAAGTGGCTTCCAACTTGACCGCCGCCGCTTGGGCGTCAAGCGCCATTCGTGAGGGTGAACCAATCTCCGGCGGCGCTCGTGATCTGATCGAAGAACTCGAGATGTCGATCGGCGCATCGCCCGCTTCGGCTGCGCCCGTTGTGCCGGTGGCGTCTGCCAAGGCTCCGCAGTGGTCTGCGGCCAGCATCCGGCTGCCGATCGCCAACTTCCATCCGGCGCGCCGCGATGAGCCTTTTGCCCCGGTCGTTCCCGTGGCTGTTTCTGCGCCTGAACCGACTGCTTCTGCGCCTGAACTGGATGCTGCTGCGTCGGAGGGCATTGCCGCTTTTGAAATGCCTGTTGCAGCGGGCTTCCCCGCTGAAATCGATCGGCACGAAGAGCCCGAGGTGGTCCACGATGAGCGTGAGGTGCTTCCGGAAGCGCCGGTCGTTGAACCTCTCATCGATCACCGCGCCTTCGATCTGGCTGCTGCCGCGAAGGATGGTGCCGTTCAGGCCGATGCTGCGCTGACGGAAGCAGCGCCGAGTGAGATCGACGATATTGCCTTCGATATCGATGAACTCCTCGCCGACGTGTCGCATTACCCCGTTCCGGAGCGCCAGATCACGCCCGCGACAGACGTCGCCGAGATGCCGCGCTCGCCGGAGCCGGTCCGCGTCGCGGCACCTGTCGTGGCTCCAATGCCGAAACCGGTCGAGCCGCCTTTGCTCGCCTCCACGGCCAAGGCTGAACCGGAAGGTGATGATCCTTTCGCCGGCCATGACTTCGAACTCGATCTTGAAGGTATCGAGCTGGAATTGGCCGATTTTGACTTTGCTGAGCCAGTGAAGGTGCAGCCGCAAGCGGCCGAACCACCGAGAGTTCAGACACAACATGTCGAGGCCGTTGGACCGCAGCCGGTCGCCCCAGTGCCCGCTTTCCAGTCGGCGCCCGCTCCGGTTGTTGCCGCCCAGCCAATCCGTCAGGCCCCGGTAGAGGCAGCTTTCGTCGAAAAGGCGCCCGCAACGCCCGCATTTTCGACCGATGCCGGAGACGACCTCCGGTTCGATCCGTCGATGATCTCGGATGCGGAGTATCATCCAGAAGCCGTCGAAGAAATGCACGTGCCCGTGCTGCCGCCCGTCGAGCAGCCGGAACCGGTGGTGACGACCTCAGACTTCGATTTCGACGTCGACGCCGAGATCGCCAACCTGCTTGCGCCGGCCAAGCCGGCGGAAACGCCTGCAAAGCCAGTCGTCGAGGAATGGCGGACCCGTGCGCCGATCTCTGTCGCGTCGACCGCAGTGCCAGCCGTGCCTATCGCCAAGCAGGCTCCGTTACAGAGCTTGGACGAGTTCGAACGCGCGCTTGAAGAAGACTTCCGACGGAGCGTCAACGAGCCGGTCCAACGCCGCGAGAACGTTTCCCAGGTGCAGATCCAGTCGGCAGGTGAAGCCGAGGATATGAGCCGTGCACGCTCGATGAAACGGATGCTGGCCGCCGCTGCAGCGATCGTCGTGTTCGGCGGGGTCGCCTATGCAGGCTATACGTTCCTAGCCCGTGATGGAGGCCTTGGTATTGCCTCCGGCGAGCCGCGCGTGATCACAGCAGACAAGGACCCGGTTAAGGTCGTACCGGAAAATCCGGGCGGCAAGACCGTGCCGAACCAGGACAAGGCTGTTTACGACAGCGTCGGCGGTGCCGCTGCCGAAGCGCCGAAGCAGAAAGCACTGGTGTCGAGCGACGAGCAGCCGGTCGACGTCGTTCAGCGCACGCTGACGCCGGAGACGCTGCCTGAGGACAACGACAGCGACATCGCAACGCCGCCAATGGCGACACCGGTCGGCGACACTCAGGATCCGCGCCTGCTGCCGAGCCAGGAGACGGCCGCTGTCGACGAAGCTGACAATGCAAGCCAGGCTCCGTCGGTTTCCGCCCGCAAGGTCCGCACCATGATCGTCCGGCCGGACGGTACTTTGGTTGCCCGCGACGAGCCGGCTCCGGAAGCGGCCCCGACGCTGCCGAAGGCAACTCCCGTTCAGACGCAGAAGATCACCGCCGGCGCAAAGCCGGCTGGCGGCACTGCTGCGAATTTCCCGGCATCGGGGCAGGTCACCGCCGCCGACATTCGTTCGACCCCGGTTGAAGAAACCAAGCCGACAGCTGCACAGGCTCCCTCGGAAAATGCGCTGGCCAAGGCGGCGGCCGCCACTCCAGCGAACGTCGACCCGCCGGTCCGCGCGGTGAAGAGTTCCACGGTGAGCGACACCGCGCCGGCTCCTGCAGCGCGTCCGGCTGGGACTGAAGCGGTGAAGGCAACTACCGAGGCGCCCGCAGCACCTGCAGCACAGAAGCCGAAGGAAGTTGCCGCTGTTTCGCCGGCTGCAACCCAGGCTCAACCTGCTACGGCCGCTGGTGGCTACGGCGTCCAGATCGCATCGCTCCCTTCCGAGGAAGAGGCGAAGAAGTCCTACGCGAGCCTTTCGAAGAAGTTTGCAAGCGTGCTTAGCGGCCGCAGCTACGAGATTCGCAAGGCCGAGATTGCAGGGAAGGGCACGTTCTACCGAGTTCGTATCCCTGCGGGCTCCAAGGACGAAGCCGCGGCTATCTGCGAAAAGTACCGTGCCGCAGGCGGCAGCTGCCTTATCTCGAAGTAAGCTATCGGCAAGCATTCAATCAAAGCGGCGGGTCTCTGGTCCGCCGCTTTTTTTGTGAATGCCGGTTGACGCGGCTCGTATTTTTGCGGAGCACCTCTATGATTCGGGTATGACCGAATCAAAAGCAATGATCCTTGGCTGTAGCGGCCTTTCTCTTACTCCCGAAGAAAAGGCGTTCTTCAGCGCCGAGCGTCCTTGGGGCTTCATTCTGTTTGGACGCAATATTTCGGAGCCGCAACAGATCAGCGATCTCGTCGCGGAGATGCGAGAAGCAGTCGGTTGGCACGCGCCGGTTCTGATCGACCAGGAAGGTGGACGCGTCCAGCGCATCCGGCCGCCGATCTTCCAGCACTATCCCTCGGGGCAACAGCTTGGCGATATCTATCGGCAGAACAGAGAAAAAGGCCTCCGTGCCGCCTGGTTGATGTCGCGGCTGCACGCCTTCGATCTTTCGAGCCTTGGGATCAATGTGGACTGCCTCCCGGTGCTGGACGTTCCCGTGGAGGGCAGCAGCAACGTGATCGGCAACCGCGCTTACGGTGGCGATCCAATGACAGTCACGGCCATGGGACGTGCCGCAGCCGAGGGTTTGAAAGCGGGCGGTCTTCTCCCTGTAGTGAAGCACATGCCGGGCCACGGTCGCGGCTTTGCGGATTCCCATCACGAGCTGCCGGTCGTCGCGGTTTCGCGCGCAGAACTCGAGGTGCATGATTTCCCTCCGTTCATTGCCATGAAGGACGAATTGATGGCGATGACGTGCCATGTCGTCTTTGCAGCCGTCGATTCCGAGCACCCGGCAACTACCTCGCGCAAGGTCATCGCCGGTATTATTCGCGACTACATCGGCTTCAAGGGTCTGTTGCTTTCCGACGATACATCGATGAACGCCCTTGCCGGCACGATCGCAGAGCGCGCCGCCAACATCATCGCTGGCGGATGTGATATCGTGCTTCATTGCAACGGCCACATGGACGAGATGCAGCAGGTCGTCGAAAATGTGCCGGTCTTGCAGGGCCAGTCGCTCTTGCGCGCACAAGCGGTGCTGAGGGGCCTCCCGAGCGCTGACAATGCCGAGGAGGCTTCGATCCGCGCCGAGTTCGATGAGTTGTTTGCGACTGTCTGATCGCAGAAGGGGCAGGGCAGGGTGGATACGGTCAAAGGCACGGAACGGCTGCAGACGGCAACGCCAATGGACAAGTTGTGGCAGGAGAACGGCGCCGAGCGCGCGAGCTCCGATCCCGCGCTGCTGATCGATGTTGCCGGCTTCGAAGGCCCGCTCGACCTTTTGCTCTATCTCGCCCGCAATCAGAAGGTCGATTTGTCCCGCATCTCCGTTCTTGCGCTGGCGGAGCAATATCTGCAGTTCATCGAAAGCGCGAGGCGGATCCGGATCGAGCTGGCAGCCGACTATCTCGTCATGGCCGCCTGGCTTGCCTACCTGAAATCGCGCCTGCTGATCCCGCAGCAGGCCAAGGACGACGGCCCTTCCGGCGAGGAAATGGCGGCAACGCTTGCCTTCCGCCTGAAGCGCCTCGAAGCGATGCGCGAGGCTGCGAGCGGTCTCGTCAACCGGAACCGCCTGGGCCGCGATATCTTTGCTCGTGGTGCGCCGGAGCACATCCCGGACAGGCATCAGTCGGCGTACACTGCCAGCCTCTACGATCTGCTGACGGCTTATGCGTCGCTCCGTCAGCGTCAGGCGGTAACGCAGGTGACGATCGCACGTCGCACTGTCTGGTCGCTGACCGACGCCCGCGAGCTTCTGACCCGCATCATCGGCGAGATCAGCGACTGGACAGCATTGGAAGCTTACCTCATGCGTTACATGGCGTCGCCGGAAGACAGAGTGACAGCAATTGCCAGTGCGTTCGCGGCTTCCCTCGAGCTCGTTCGCGAAGGTAAGCTCGAGATCCGTCAGGATGGAGCTTTCCAGCCGCTCTATATGAGACGCGGCCCTAAACATGGAACGCTGCAGGTCGTCGAACAGGAGCGACCGGCGTGACCGATCTGGAAGACGAACACATCGATAGTGCAATGGTGGAAGAGACAGAGGACGACGTTCGTGCAGAGACTGAGGCGGAGCGCATTGCCGAGGCATTGGTCTTCGCATCTGCGCAGCCCGTCTCCGAAGGGTTCATCGCCGATCGCCTGCCGCGTCCGTTCAACGTCCGTGGGATCATGCTGCGCCTGAAGGAGCAGTATGCCCATCGCGGCGTCAATCTCGTGCAGGTGGATGATGCTTGGGCCTTCCGTACGGCGGCAGACCTCTCCTTCGTCATCCGGCGCGACGAGAACGAAGCCAAGAAGTTGTCGCGAGCGGCCTTGGAAGTACTGGCGATCATTGCGTATCACCAGCCGGTGACGCGGGCCGAAATCGAGGATATCAGAGGCGTCCAGACCTCCCGCGGCACACTCGGCGTTCTGATGGAGGCGGGCTGGGTTCGGTTTCGCGGTCGCAGGCGCACGCCGGGTCGTCCCGTTACGCTGGGCACGACGCGCGATTTCCTCGATCATTTCGGCCTGGAAGAACTGCGCGATCTGCCAGGACTTGAAGAATTGAAGGGCGCAGGGCTGCTCTCCGGTCGCATCCCGGCCAACTTCAATATACCATCGCCGACAATGAACGACGAGTTGACCGAAGACGAAGATCCGATCACGCAGCTCGATCTCGAGGAACTCGGCCTGCTTGCGCCCGGCGGCGCGTCCGAAGACTAATCGGATTTGTCTTGGTTCCGCCACGCATCGCGAAAACAATGCCGATCACAGTTTTTCGAATGTGTCTTCTCTTGTCACAGAGGGCGATACCGTGACATTAAGCGACAATCCAAGGGGAACTTTGATGTTGGAATTGGTGTAGGAAGCTCTTACATCTGGAAACATCGCAACAGGGAGTTAGCGTAATGGGTTCATTTAGCATGTGGCACTGGCTGATCGTTCTGGTCATCGTGCTTCTGTTGTTCGGTCGCGGCAAGATTCCGGAACTGATGGGCGACGTTGCCAAGGGCATCAAGAGCTTCAAGAAGGGCATGAACGACGAAGACACCACGCCCGAGTCCACGACTGCCAAGACCGTCGATCACAAGGCCGACGAAACGAAGTAAACACCTCCGGGCAAACGTAGCCCCCACGTTTCCCGCTCAGGAGCCTTGAATGTTCGATATTGGCTGGACCGAGCTGCTTGTCATCGCGGTCGTACTGATCGTGGTGGTTGGTCCCAAGGACTTGCCGCCGATGCTGCGTGCGTTCGGCAAGATGACACAGCGTGCCCGCAAGGTTGCGGGCGAGTTTCGCGCCCAGTTCGACGAAGCTTTGCGTGAAGCCGATCTGGACGAAGTACGCCAGACGCTGACGGACGCGCAGAAGCTGAACCCCGTCAACAGCTTGCGTGAGGCAATGAACCCGCTTCGCCAGATGGGAAACGAAATCAAGGCCGACCTGCAGAAGGCGACGACGGTCGAGAACAAGACCGAGGTTCCGTCCGCTGCCGTATCGGTGCCTGATCCGTCGATGAGCCTGCCTGAGACGCCCCCGGTCATGCCGCCTCCCACGCCTCAAGCCGCCGTAGCCGCTGAAATGCCTGGAGCCGCTGTTACCGAGAAGCCAAAGGCCGTGCGCAAGCCACGCGCCAAGGCTGTGGATAAGGCTGATGCCGCAGCCGCCATCGTCGTTGTTCCGGCCGGAAAGACGAAGCGCGCGCCTGCCAAGGCCACGGCAGCAGGCACGGCCACCGCAACAAAGAAGCCGACGGTCGCCGCCGTTGAGGCCACAGCCGCTCCGAAGAAGACGGCAGCGAAAAAGAAGAAGGACGACGCATGAGCGGTGACATCGAGGACAAGCCACAGCCGCTGATCGAACATCTGATGGAGCTGCGCACGCGGCTGATGTGGTCGATTGGCGCGTTCTTCGTCGCTTTCATCGTGTGCTTCATCTTTGCCAAGCATCTCTTCAATGCCCTTGTCTATCCCTACAAGTGGGCCGTTATCTGGGCGCATCTCGATGTGTCCAAGGCACAGCTCATCTACACGGCGCCCCAGGAGTTCTTCTTCACACAGGTAAAGGTCGCCATGTTCGGCGGTCTGGTCATCGCCTTCCCGATTATAGCGGCGCAGATCTACAAGTTCGTGGCGCCCGGTCTTTACAAGAACGAGCGCGCTGCCTTTCTTCCGTTCCTGATTGCCTCGCCGGTTCTGTTCCTCATGGGCGCATCCCTGGTCTACTTCTTCTTCACGCCGATGGTCATGTGGTTCTTCCTGACCATGCAACAGGCGCCGGGTGAGGGCGATGTCGCGATCTCGCTGCTTCCGAAGGTCTCTGAATATCTCAGCCTGATCATGACGCTGGTATTCTCGTTCGGCCTGGTCTTCCAGCTTCCCGTCGTTACCACGCTCTTGGCGCGCGTCGGCCTGCTGACGTCGGACTGGCTTCGGGAGAAGCGCAAGTTCGCGATCGTGCTCGCCTTTATCGTCGCAGCGGTGCTGACGCCGCCAGATCCGATGTCCCAGATCGGCCTTGCACTGCCGACCATCCTTCTCTACGAGATTTCCATCTACGCGGCGCGACTCGTGGAGCGCCAGCGTGCCCGCGAGGCGGTCGAAGAGGCTGAAGGAACCACGGACGTTGCCAAGTCGGACAACGTCTGACCGATCTGCTTCGATGAGCGCTTCCAAGCATCCGGTCGAGGCCCAGACGGGCTTTGGCCGGCTTATCTTTTTACAACGACCCTGGAACGACGATGCTCGATATCAAATGGATCCGTGAGAATCCCGAAGCGCTCGACGCGGCACTTGCCAAGCGTGGTGCCGAGCCTTTGTCCGAAAGCCTGATTGCGATCGACGAAAAGCGCCGTTCTGCCATTCAGAAGGTCCAGGACATGCTGTCCCGCCGCAACGCCGCCTCCAAGGAGATCGGCGCGGCGATGGCGCAGAAGAACAGCGAACTTGCCGAAAAGCTCAAGCTCGAAGTGGCCGACCTGAAGGTGCTGCTTCCGGCCGAGGAAGAGGGCGAGCGTCACGCGACAGACGAACTGAATGATTCACTGTCGCGCATTCCGAACATCCCGCATGACGACGTGCCGGTCGGCAAGGACGAGCACGACAATGTCGTTGCTCGCGTCGTCGGCGAAAAGCCACGCTGGAACCATACGCCGAAGGAACACTTCGAAATCGGCGAAGCGCTTGGCTACATGGACTTCGAGCGGGCCGCAAAGCTCTCCGGATCGCGCTTCACCGTGCTGACCGGTCCGCTTGCGCGGCTGGAGCGCGCGCTCGGCCAGTTCATGATTGACCTCCATACGAGCGAGCATGGCTACACCGAAGTCAGCTCGCCGCTGATGGTGCGTGACGAGGCGGTGTTCGGAACAGCGCAGCTGCCGAAATTCGCCGACGATCTCTTCAAGACGACGGACGGCCGATGGCTGATCCCGACCGCCGAGGTGACACTCACCAATCTTGTCTCCGGTGAAATCCTCGACCAGGAGAAGCTGCCGCTTCGTTTCACCGCGCTGACGCCGTCCTTCCGTTCGGAAGCCGGCTCAGCTGGGCGCGACACGCGTGGCATGCTGCGCCAGCATCAGTTCTGGAAGTGCGAGCTCGTCTCGATCACCGATGCCGAGAGCTCGCTTGCTGAGCACGAGCGCATGACGGCCTGCGCGGAAGAGGTGTTAAAGCGCCTCGGCCTGCATTTCCGCACGATGACGCTCTGCACCGGCGATATGGGCTTTGGTTCGCGCAAGACCTACGACCTCGAGGTCTGGTTGCCGGGCCAGAACACCTACCGCGAAATCTCGTCCTGCTCCGTCTGCGGCGATTTCCAGGCGCGGCGCATGAACGCGCGCTATCGCGGTAAGGAAGACAAGGCAACGAAGTTCGTTCACACACTGAACGGCTCCGGCACCGCCGTTGGCCGCTGCCTGATCGCCGTTCTGGAGAATTACCTGAACGAGGATGGTACGGTCACTGTTCCGGACGTCCTTTTGCCATATATGGGCGGTTTGAAGAAGATAGAACGGGCGGCCTGAGCCGATGCGCATCCTGCTCACCAACGACGACGGCATTCACGCAGAAGGCCTCGCGGCACTGGAGCGGATTGCGCGCACTCTGTCTGACGATGTCTGGATTGTTGCGCCGGAGACTGACCAGAGCGGCCTTGCGCATTCGTTGAGCCTTTCTGAACCGCTGCGGCTGCGCAAGATCTCTGACAAACATTTCGCGCTGCGCGGTACCCCGACCGATTGTGTCATCATGGGCATCAAGCAGGTCATGGACGTCAAGCCGGACCTCGTGCTTTCCGGCGTCAACTCGGGCTCGAACGTCGCCGACGACGTCACCTATTCGGGCACCATCGCAGGCGCCATCGAAGGAACGATGCAGGGCGTTCGCTCGTTTGCATTGAGCCAGGCCTATTTCCACCAGGATGGAGCAAGGACGGTCCCCTGGGAGGTCTGCGAGGCGCATGCGCCGGCACTTCTGGAGAAGCTGATGTCACTCGAATTGCCCGAGGGCACATTCCTGAACCTCAACTTTCCGAATTGCCGACCCGAAGAGGTCGAGGGCATGGAAGTCACGGCGCAGGGCAAGCTTGCCTTCAACCTGCAGGTCGATGCCCGCGCCGACGGACGTGGCTTTCCCTATTACTGGCTCAGGTTTGGGGAGCGTGCCGGCGCCTTCGTCGAGGGCACCGATATAAACGCCCTGAAGCATCGCAAGATTTCGGTAACTCCTTTGAAACTGGATCTGACTGATTATTCCGTACGGGACCGCGTGGCGCGGGCGCTTTCGAGTACGGAGTAGATTGTTTTGACGGCACGGCTGGTCGAGAAGGAAGGGTTTGCGGCGCTCGTCTTGAGGCTGCGGGCCGAAGGCGTTTCCGATCTGGATCTTTTGACCGCGGTCGAGCAGACGCCGCGCTCTTTGTTCGTGCCGCCGCAGTTTGCGGACCAGGCCTATTCGAGCCGCACGATCCCGATCGAATGCGGCTCGTTTCTCGAGGGCGTCGATCTGGCGGTCAGGATCCTTCACCACCTGAAGATCAAGCCGGGCCAGCGTGTGCTTGAGGTCGGTACGGGCAGCGGCTTCATGTCGGCCGTCATGGCCCGCATGGCCGAACGCGTGCTGACGATCGACCGTTACAAGACACTGACGACCAATGCGCAGCGCCGCATCGACTCGCTCGGGCTCCGAAATGTCATCATCCGCCAGGCTGACGGCAGCGCCGGCCTGCAGGGCGAGGGAACCTTCGACCGTATCGTGGTCACCGCTGCGTTCAATTCGATGCCGCGGTTCTACACCGACCAACTGGTCTCAGGCGGCTCGATGATCGCGCCGCTGATGATCTCCGAGAATGAATGTCGCCTCGTGCGGCTCACGAAGACGGGCAGCCGCTTCGAGCGCGAAGAACTGTTCGACACGCCCTACCTTCCCATTGTCCCGCGCCTGGCGTCTCAACTCTGAGGCGAGGCGGTGGCGCAGGTTGCTATGGTTAGCATTCTCTCAAAAAAATCTCGCAGATTCCGGTACCTTAACCGCGTGGTAATACTAACGCGCTTTAATAAACCCACAAATGGTTGCGTTCATCAGTGGGTCGAGTCATGCGTTTCAGTCTTTCGACAAGAGTAGGCAAGTCTGCCGGTAATGTCCTGATAGCGGCTTTGCTGGCGAGTGCCGCAACGGGTTGCAGTTCCGATGTGACACGTTTCGGTGGTCTTTTCTCGTCATCCGGTCAGGATCAGATGACGACCAACTCAATCCCTCGCCGAAATATGCAGGCCGATCCGGTGCCGCAGGCGGATTTGCAGCAGGGCGTGTACTCGGCAAGCAATCAGGCGATGAACCAGCCGTATCCGGCGCAGCCCACTTATGGCGCCTCCAGCGCTCGCATGGCCTCGGCACCGGTCTCTGTTCAGCGTTCAGACCTCGCTGCGCCCTCGGCAGTGGCGCCTGCAGCGCCGTCCCGCGAAAAGCAGGTGGCTCTCGCGCAGCCATTCCCCGCAGCCGCTGCGCCGAAGAAATCGGCGGCCATTCTCGTTCCGCCAAAGATGGCAACCGACTCGATCGTCACGGGCACGACCCCGAAGGTGTCCGGTTGGTCGGCAACCAACGCGCCGTCTGTCACGCTTCGTCCGGGCGAGACCATCGCGACACTCGCCAATCGCTACGGTGTGCCGGAAAAGGAAATCCTTCGTGCCAACGGCTTCAAGACGGCGGCAGCCGCGAAGCCTGGCCAGATCATCCTGATCCCGACCTTCAACGGCGGCAATGCGGCCAAGGCATCCGCTCAGACGGCCGACCTTTCCAAGGGCGGACACTTGCCTCAGCCGGGCAAGCAGCAAGAGCAGAACGTTGCCGTCGTTCCGGGCGCGAACTCCGCTCGCGATAAGTCGGTTGCAAACGCAGATCCGGCGGGCAAGCCTGCGGCTGGTGCGGGCAAGGGCCCCAAAGGCGCTGGCGGCACCTATGTCGTCAAGCCTGGCGACTCGCTTGCCAAGATCGCCAAGGCGACAGGCACTAGCATCGACGACCTGAAGGCTGCCAACAACCTCTCGGCAGGTTCGATCCGCATCGGTCAGGAGCTCAATCTCCCGGGCGGTTCGCAGGATGGAATGAAGACAGCCTCCATTCCGGCAAAGGCAGAGCCGAAGCCGGTCGCTCAGCCCGCCGCCGCAACGACGACTGCCGCCGCGCAGCCGGCAACCTACAAGGCTCCGGTCGCGACCGAGACTGTGGACGAGGCTGCGAAGAAGGAAGTGGCTTCGGCGGCACCCGAGGCGACCGGCATCGGCAAGTATCGCTGGCCGGTTCGTGGTGCGGTGATTGCTGCCTACGGCGCCAACGTCAACGGCAGCCGCAACGATGGTATCGACATCTCGGTGCCGCAGGGGACGCCGATTAAGGCCGCCGAAAACGGCGTGGTCATCTACGCCGGCAACGGGCTGAAGGAACTCGGCAATACGGTTCTCGTCCGCCACGACGACGGTACGGTCACCGTTTACGGCAACGCTGATACCTTGAGTGTCAGCCGCGGCCAGAAGATCCAGCGCGGCCAGACCGTCGCCGTTTCCGGCATGAGCGGCAATGTCAAGCAGCCGCAGGTTCACTTTGAAGTCCGAAAGGATGCGACCCCGGTCAACCCGATTACTTTCCTCGAGTAGGTTATGCGTTAGAGGATGCTCGAAAGCCCGGCCCAAGGCCGGGCTTTCGTCATTCGGCACGGTCGAGGGCGATGCGCTTACGGCCAGCCAGATCCTGAATGTACTGCCAGGCAACGCGGCCGGAACGCGCGCCGCGCGTGGTGGCCCATTCCAGAGCCTCCGCATGCATCTTCTGGCGATCGAGGGGTAGCTTGAAGTAGTCGGCATAGCCGTCGATCATCGTCAGATAGTCGTCCTGGCTGCATTTGTGGAAGCCGAGCCAAAGGCCAAACCGGTCGGACAGCGAAACCTTTTCCTCGACGGCTTCGGAGGGATTGATTGCCGTCGACTGCTCGTTCTCCATCATGTGGCGTGGCAGCAGGTGACGCCGGTTCGAGGTTGCATAGAAGAGCACGTTGTCCGGCCGCCCCTCGATGCCGCCGTCAAGGGCTGCCTTGAGCGATTTGTATGCCGTGTCATCGTGGTCGAATGAAAGGTCGTCGCAGAAGACAATGACACGATGGGGCGTATCCTTGAGAAGATCGAGCAGCGTCGGGAGGCTCGCAATGTCTTCGCGATGCACTTCCACCAGCTTCAGCGATACTGCGCTCTCACGCCGCACATCTTCGTGAACAGCCTTGACCAGCGACGACTTGCCCATGCCGCGCGCACCCCAAAGGAGAACGTTGTTTGCCGGGTAGCCGTCGGCGAAGCGCACCGTGTTTTCGTGGAGGATGTCACGCACGTGGTCCACGCCGCGGATTAGCTTCAGGGCCACGCGGTTCGGTCGTGCAACGGGCTGAAGGTGCTGACGGGCAGGGGACCAGACGAAGCAATCGGCCGCGTTCCAGTCGTTGATCGCAGGCGCCGGGCCGGCCAACCGGTCGATCGCATCGGTCAGTCGGCGCAACTCCGCCAGAATGGTGTTG
Organism: Rhizobium tibeticum; assembly: GCF_900110205.1. Taxonomy (GTDB): domain Bacteria; phylum Pseudomonadota; class Alphaproteobacteria; order Rhizobiales; family Rhizobiaceae; genus Rhizobium; species Rhizobium tibeticum. The sequence continues at coordinate 53,060 of NZ_FOCV01000012.1, forward strand.
TTGAAGTCTTCGGCCATGGGCCTTCCTCCTGAATTCTGGTTGCAACCAGCATACTGTGTCTTTTGCCTGCGGCGTAGCATGGCCTTTTGCGAGCGGAAAGGTTATGAGGCAGCGGAATCGGTACGGTTTCCGGCTGTTTCTGTTGCATTCGCAAAGACCATAATTATAGTCCGGCCACCCGAGAAAAGGCGGAGTTCCGCCCACGGAAAGTTTTGAGGAGTTTAGCATGTTCATCACCCCGGCATTTGCCCAGGCTGCCACCGATAGCGCGGCGTCGCCGTTCGGCTCCGGCTTCGAAATGATTATCCTGTTCGTGCCGCTGATGGTCGTCTGGTATTTCCTGCTGATCCGTCCGCAGCGCGCGCAGGCCAAGAAGCGCGAAGAAACGCTGAAGGCGATCCGTCGTGGCGATCAGATCGTCACGGGTGGCGGCCTTGTCGGCAAGGTCACCAAGGTTGTTGACGACAAGGAGCTCGAAGTGGAGATTGCAGACGGCGTGCGCGTTCGCATCGTCCGCACCGGAATCTCGGAAATTCGCGTCAAGGGTGAGCCGGTAAAGGCCGACGCTGCATAGTATTGCGAACCCAGTTGTGAACCGGGCTGGGCCGGGTCGGAAATAGTCGAGAGAAAATGCATCGTTTTTCGCGCTTGAAGGCTGTTCTGATCTGGGTTTTGGTGGTGGTCGCCGTTGTCGTCGCGGCCCCAAATCTGTTGTCAGACGGGCAGCGTTCTAAGCTGCCCGCATGGCTGGCTCACAGCCATGTTGCCCTCGGCCCTGATGTGCAGGGCGGTTCCCATCTGCTTTTCCAGATCGAACGCGCCGATATTGTCAAGGAACGGCTCGAACGCACCGTCGCGGACATTCGTGGCAAGCTGCGCGAATCTAACATTCGCTACACCGGCCTGACCGGCAACGACCAGGACGTCACGGTCAAGATCACCGATGCCGGCCAGGTGGAGGCTGCAATCAATGCCTTGAGCGCGCTGACAGCGAGCAGGAAGAGCGGCTGGTTTGGCGGCTCGATCCAGAATGTCACCCTGGAGAGGGGCACCGACGGACAGCTCACGCTGCGAATTTCCAAGGATAGTATCGACGAAGGCATCGCGGCTGCCCAGGCGCAGTCTCTGGAGGTTGTCGAGCGTCGCATTGCCGGCCTCGGGATCAACGATTATTCTGTTCGCGCAGATGGCCGCGACCGCATCGACGTCAAAGCCCTGGGCTCGATCGACGTTGAGCGGCTGAAAAATATTCTGAACGAACCCGCTCAGCTTTCCGTCCGGATGATCGACGAAAGCATGTCGGGTCAGCAGGCGCTTGCCGGTCGCTGGCCAGCGACTTCCGAGGTGCTCTATTCGCTGGACGATCCGCCCATTCCTTACCTCGTCGATCGCACGGATTTCGTAACAGGCAAGAATCTCGTCGATGTTCAGGCGGTCGTCGATGCGCAGACGAACACGGTTGCTATTAGTTACAAGCTGGATTCTGAGGGAGCCGAACACCTCGCACAGAAGACGCGCCAGAACATCGGCCGACACCTTGCCGTCCTCTTCGATGATCAGGTCATGGCGGCGCCGATGATCAATGCCCCGATCTTGGATGGCACGGGCACGGTACCGGTCAGCTTCAGCGAGGACGGTGCCCACGATCTTGCGCTGATGTTGAGAGCCGGCGCTCTGCCGGCGACGTTGACGACCGTGGAGGAGCGCACCGTCAGCACCGCCCTCGGCGCGGAATCGAAGCGCGCCGGTTTGGTGGCCGGCTTCGTCGCTGCGCTCCTTGTCATCGGTTTGATGTTTGCGTTCTATCGCAAACTGGGCATCATCACCGGCATCTCGCTTGCCTTGAGCCTTGTCCTCATTCTCGCGGTGCTGAGCGCAATTGGTGCGACCCTGACGCTGCCCGGCATCGCTGGCATTGTCTTGATCATAGGCATGGCTGTGGACGCCAATGTGCTCGTCTACGAGCGGATTCGCGAAGAGGCAAAAGCAGGTCACTCCTTCGCGGACGCGATCGACAACGGCTTTTCCCGCGCATTTTTGACGATCCTTGATGCCAACGTCACGATCATCATTGCGGCCGTCATTCTCTACTATCTCGGCAGCGACACCGTTCGCGGTTTTGCTGTGACGCTTGCGGCCGGAATCCTGACGACGGTTTTCACGACGTTCACGCTGACCCGCTGGATCGTCGTCACCTGGCTTCATCGCAAGCATCCGCGGCATCTGCCGAGGGATGTTCAGACAGGCATTTTCGACCGCGCGAACATCCGTTTCATGGGCATCCGGAGGTACACCTTCACGGTGTCGGCCGCACTTTCGATCTTGGCTATGGTCGGCTTCGCGACCGTTGGCGCGAATCTGGGGGTCGACTTTGCCGGTGGTTCGCACGTGGAGGTCAAGGCGAAGCAGGGCTCTGCCGATCCGAATGATATCCGCGCGCGTCTCGGCGATCTGAACATCGGGGATATCGAGGCTCGTCGCCTTGCCGATGCCTCGACGGCATTGGTTCGCATTCAGGCGCAAGGTGGCGGCGAGAATGCCGAGCAGTCTGCAATGACCTTGCTGCGTGATGAACTGGCGAACGACTATGAGATCCGAAGCGTGGAGGTTGTCGGTCCTGCCGTGTCGGGCGAACTGACGAGGGCTGCGACGTTGGGCTTACTCGGCTCGCTCGCTGTCATCCTGCTTTACATCTGGCTGCGCTTCGAATGGCAGTTTGCGATCGGTGCGATCATCGCGACACTGCACGATATCATCCTGACGCTTGGCCTCTTCGTGCTGACAGGCATGGAATTCAATCTGACGAGCGTTGCGGCCATCCTGACGATCGTCGGCTATTCGCTCAACGACACGGTCGTCGTCTACGATCGCATGCGCGAAAACCTGAAGCGCTACCGAAAAATGCCCCTGCCGATCCTCATCGACGCCTCGATCAATCAGACGCTATCGCGCACAGTTCTGACGGCCGCGACGACGTTGCTGGCACTGCTGGCGCTTTGCCTGTTCGGTGGTGAAGTGATCCGCCCGTTCGCCTTTGTGATGCTGTTCGGCGTTGCCGTTGGCACCTTTTCCTCCATCTACATAGCTGCGCCCGTGCTGATCGCTTTCAAGCTCCGCCCGGACGCGGTCGATAGCGATCAAAATAAGAAAGTGGCCGAGCCGGGTACGAACTCCGGCAATCCGGCAGTGTGAGAATATGGCAAGAGGCATAGTAATCCGCGAGGCGCATTTCCCTGGACGCGCCCCCATCGATACCTACGGCAATGGCGGTTTCCGTTTCGCCGACATGTCCCATCGCGGATCGATCCTTTGCCTGCCGTCCGGCATCTATGGCTGGGACATGGATATGTCGAAGCCGCTGTCCATCGAGAATTTTCAGAAGGTGCTCGATGAGGCAGCCGAGATCGAGGTCCTGCTGATCGGCACTGGCAGCGACATGCGACCAATCCCGGCCGATCTGAAGGCAGCCTTGAAGGCCGCCGGCATTTCATCCGATCCGATGAATACGGGTGCCGCGGTTCGCACCTTCAATATCATGCTGATGGAATCGCGCGCCGTTGCCGCGGCAATGATAGCGGTCTGACAATGGCCGATCAGTCTTTGACGAACCAGGACATTTGCCTGGCGACGCTACGCGACAATGACCGCGACCGATACCTTGCCTGCCTGCTGTCGCCGGATGACAAACGCGGCGCCCTGGCAGCGCTTTACGCCTTCAGCGCTGAACTCGCACGCATTCGCGATCTGGTGCATGAGCCGCTTCCGGGAGAGGTTCGCATTCAGTACTGGCGTGACCTGCTGGAAGGAAGTGCGCACGGCTCCACCCAGGCGAACCCGATTGCCGCCGCCTTGCTGTCGGCGATCGAAGCCCACCATTTGCCAAAACAGACGCTCGTGAACATGATCGACGCTCGTATCTTCGATCTCTACGACGATCCAATGGAGACGCGCCTTTCACTCGAAGGCTATGCCGGCGAGACGGCGTCTGCCCTCATTCAATTGGCCAGCCTGGTGCTTGCGCCGGAGGAGGCGGCAAGATCCGCCGAGGCTGCCGGACACGCAGGCGTTGCGCAGGCGATTGCTGGCCTGCTGCTTTTGATGCCGCTGCATCGTCACCGCGGACAGCTCTACATTCCCGTCGAAATCCTATCCGCGACGGGACTTGATCGCGATGCGTTTCTTTCGGGCGACGACAGGCCGCGCATCTCTGCGGCGATCGAAGCCTTTTCCGGACTCGGCCGCGACCATCTCGCCAAGGCGAGAAGTGTCGCGATATCACCAACCGTATTTCCGGCCTTTCTGCCTGTCGCTCTGGCGGAGCCGGTTCTCGTCAGTGCCCAGAAGGCTGGCGCCGGATTGTTCGAGCGTCAGCTACAGCGCTCGCAGTTGCGACGCCAGGCGGTTATGTTGCTAGCGTTGATGCGCAAGAAAATCTGATCCTGTTTAAACTCGCGCAAGGCTCGTGCGGTATAAGGGCGCCGTTGCAGCTTTGATCGGAGAGCGATGTGAGCATTATCGTCTGGTGCGTTATTTTCGCAATCGTCATCTTCATCGCCTTTGTTTCGACGCGCATGGCCGCGCAGAACAAGGAAGATGGCCTCCACGATACCGGACTCGCCATCATCGAGTTCAACCGTGCTTTCCCGAATGAAGCAATCCGCCAGTTGCAGGCGACCGCCAACGGCCAAGCGATGTTCGTGCGCCTGCATGACAACAAGGCGGGCTTCATGCGCAACATGCAGAGACATTATTCATGCCACATCATCGAGCCGGGCAGAGTGCGTGTGCTGAGTTCTGAAACTGGCAGCGGCCTCAGCATCGAGTTCCTTGATGCTCCGCATCAGAACGGCACGTTCGAATTCGCCTCCGCCAAGGAGGCATCAGAGGTCTCCCTCTGGCTGCTCGGCAACTACGTGGCGGAACCTTGACAAGGCATTGCCGCCGCACAATTCCACGGCCGCACACGGCCAGTAGCGAGGCCCCTGGCGAACCGGCATATCCTTTCGCCGCGGCCATTCCGCATTCACGATCATCCTTATCGGCGTCGCCTCTGGCGGGACGCATGGCTGCGGCCGTTTTGCCGTTGCCTGACGGCCGAAATAGGCGCAAGATTTGCGCTCATCCGGCAAATGTTTGAGTTTGTGTTAACAAACGCGATGGAGGTGCGTGATGCTTGCGATCAATGATACCGCTCCGGATTTCGAAGCCCAGACGACCGAAGGCAAAATCAGTTTTCACCAGTGGATCGGCAATTCCTGGGCGGTGCTGTTTTCGCACCCCAAGGATTTTACCCCCGTATGCACAACCGAGCTCGGTTACATGGCGCGGATCAAACCTGAATTCGACAAGCGTGGTGTGAAGATCATCGGCCTTTCTGTCGATCCGCTCGAACGCCACACCAGCTGGATGAAGGACATCGAGGAAACGCAGGGCTACCGTCCGAACTATCCGATGATCGCGGATGTCGATTACGCGGTATCGAAGCGCTACAATATGCTGCCTGCCCTGGTGTCCGGCGATCCGACGGACCGCACCCCAGCCGATAACCAGACCGTCCGCAACATTTTCGTGATTGGGCCCGACAAGAAGATCAAACTGGTTATGGTCTATCCAATGACCACAGGTCGTAACTTCGATGAGGTGCTGCGGGTGATCGATTCCCTCCAGCTTACCGCCAAGCACAAGGTCGCTACGCCGGTGAACTGGAAGAATGGGGAGGACGTGATCATCGCCGGCTCAGTCTCCGACGACGAGGCAAAGAAGCAGTATCCGCAAGGTTGGCGCGCACCGAAGCCCTATATCAGGATCGTGCCGCAGCCGCACGGATAGTCGATCGCAAACTGTGCCGCCACGCAGGAGGTAGGGATGATCTTCCGGCAGCTGTTCGATCCGGTATCGAGTACTTATTCCTATTTGCTGGCAAGCCGGAAAGGCGGCGAGGCGCTGATCATCGATCCGGTGTTGGAAAGGGTCGATCGCTACCTCCAACTCATCCATGAACTCGACCTGAAGCTGGTCAAGGCCGTCGACACGCATCTCCACGCCGACCACATCACAGGACTTGGCGCTCTGCGCGACAAAACCCATTGCATAACAGTCATGGGGGAGCAGACAAAAGCCGATGTCGTTTCGATGCGGCTCTGCGACAACGACAAGCTGACCATCGAGGGGCTTTCTCTGGACGTGATCTATACGCCGGGCCACACGGACGATTCCTACAGTTTCGTGCTGCCCGACCGCGTCTTCACCGGCGACACGCTGCTCATCCGCGGCACCGGCCGGACCGATTTTCAGAACGGTGATCCGAGAGCACAGTTCGAGTCTATATTCGGTCGGCTTCTAAAGCTTCCGGATTCAACGCTGGTTTTCCCGGCGCACGATTACAAGGGGGATACGGTCTCTACCATTGGTGAGGAGAGGGCCTTTAACCCGCGCCTGCAGGTGACGTCTGCCGATGAATATGCCGACCTGATGAACAATCTGAAGCTCTCGAATCCGAAGATGATGGATGTTGCCGTCCCTGCCAACATGAAGGTCGGGATGAACCAGGCTAACGTCATGCGCCACGGCTGGGCACTGACGGCGCAACAGGCGCTGAGTGTCGTGGGCCTCGGGGATGTCGCTTTAATCGATCTGCGCGAGAACGCCGAGCGGCGGCGAAACGGTACGATTCCGGGATCGCTGCACGTCCCGTATCCCTCGCTCGAGGAAAGCATAGGCGCGGGCGGAATGCTGCATGAACTTGCAAGCTCAACCCGCAAAAGGCTGCTTTTCTACTGCGCGTTCGGTGAGCGATCGGCAATGGCCGTGCAGGCAGCGCACGATGCCGGCCTTCCTCTGGCCTTTCACATCGAAGGCGGCATCGACGCCTGGAAGAAGGCGGAAGGACCGATCGCGCATTAGCGAGCAGCCTCGGTGAGCCGTGCAATGGTAAAGCAGCGATGAATTCTGACCTGTCCCATCTGCAGCTACCGATCGGCAGAGACGATGCCGGTTGATGCCAGCGTTTGGTTCTAAGAATGCCGAGGCTGCCGTGCGACACTCAAGCCGAAGGACGGTGATTGCTGCGTTTTCTGCTCATATGGGTCGGTTCGCCGTCCACCGGTTCAGGCCGGGAACCCTCGCCGTAATGTCACGCGACTTGAAACACAGCCGCGTAGTGGTAGGGCGGGAGATCGACGATCCGCAGCATGGTAAGGCCGGCCGGCTCAACGACGGTGCGGACGGCTTCGATTGGCATGCGGGTCTCGGTTCGCGGTCCGCGCGGCTGACCAAGCACAACCGTTTCTTCCCGCGGCCGCGGATGCCAATTCACGATGCAGAATAACCCATCCGGCCGCAGAGCTGCCCGGACGGAACGCGCAAGGCCAGTCTGGTCAGGAACGCCGTGGAATGTGTTGGCGATCAGGACATAGTCGACCGGCTCATCCAGGTGTTCGGCCAGGGAGGTGGCGTCCGCGCAGATCCACTGGCGAACGGACGCGTGCCTTCGTTCAACTTCGGCCTTCGCCAGCTCGATCATATCAGGATCGAGATCAAGCGCCGCAAGGCGTCCGTCGACCAACTCGGCGATCGGGCCTGTGAAGTAGCCGTCGCCGCAGCAAAGGTCGAGCACGCTCATGCCGCGCCGAATGCCGACCTGCTGAAGCAGCCCTGCCGGATCGGGCCAGAGCGCGGACCACCAGTCCCGGTCCGGCATGGATGTGCCTTGAAACAATGCTGCCATCAGCGCACTCTTTTCGAAGAAGATACGCCGCACAACATCTTCGATTCTGACAACCGCCGCGGCCCTTGGCCGATGGCAGCATCGAGAATGCTGGTACGCGCGGCCCGATCATGCACTCTCCGCGAGTTTAATGTCGAGCCCAAGCCAGTTTGCACAATCGGCAAGGGCGCGCCTGGCGATCAGCTGCCGCTTCATGATGGTCTTATCCTTGCCGCGGAAGCGCTTCACGCCCTCGGGCTTGACGATCGAACCAGGCTCGAGTTCGGGGAAAAGGCCGAAGTTGATGTTCATCGGCTGAAACGACCGCTTGCCAGGCTCCTCGTCATTGACGATGTGACCGCCTGTGATGTGGGCGAGCAGTGAGCCTAGCGCCGTGGTTGCGGGCGGCAGCGATACCGCTTCTCCTTTCCGCTCGGCAGCGGCAAACCGGCCTGCCATAAGCCCGACACTGGCGCTTTCGACGTAGCCTTCACAGCCGGTGATTTGTCCGGCAAAGCGCAGGCCCCTGCGTGACTTGAGCGTCAGAGACGGGTCGAGCAGCGTCGGCGAATTGATGTAGGTATTGCGGTGAAGGCCGCCGAGGCGGGCGAATTCGGCATTCTGAAGTCCCGGAATCATGCGAAAGATCTCTGCCTGGGCGCCGTATTTCAGCTTCGTCTGGAAGCCGACCATGTTGTAGAGCGTACCGAGCGCATTGTCCTGCCGCAACTGCACGACAGCGTAGGCCTTAACCGTCGGGTTGTGCGCATTGGTCAGGCCCATCGGCTTCATGGGGCCGTGACGCAGCGTTTCGCGACCGCGCTCTGCCATCACCTCGATCGGAAGGCAGCCATCGAAGTAGGGTGTCCCTTCCCATTCCTTGAACCCGACTGTATCACCGGCAATCAGGGCATCCACGAAAGCATTGTACTGCTCTTCGGTCATCGGACAGTTGATATAGTCCTTGCCGGTGCCGCCCGGGCCGACCTTGTCGTAGCGAGACTGGTACCAACAGGTATCCATGTCGATGCTGTCGCGATGAACGATCGGTGCAATCGCATCGAAGAAGGCCAGCGCATCCGCACCCGTCTCGGCCTGGATGGCGCTCGCAAGGGAAGGCGCAGTCAGGGGGCCGGTCGCAACGATTGCAAGATCCCATTCCCTCGGCGGCAGACCGGTCACTTCTTCACGAACGACAGTGATCAACGGATGCTCGTGGATCGTCTTGGTGACGGCTTCGGAAAATCCGTCGCGGTCGACAGCCAATGCGCCGCCGGCCGGGACCTGGTGCTTGTCCGCACAGGCCATGATCAGCGATCCCGCCAAGCGCATCTCGGCATGGATGACGCCGACCGCGTTGCTGGTCGCGTCATCGGACCGGAAGGAATTGGAGCAAACGAGCTCGGCCAGATCGTCGGTCTTGTGAGCGTCGGTGCCTCGCACGCCACGCATCTCGTGCAGGATCACGGGCACGCCGGCGTTTGCGATCTGCCAGGCCGCCTCTGAGCCAGCGAGCCCGCCGCCGACCACGTGGATGGGAGAATGGGAAGAGGTTTTGTTCATGCGCGGCTGATTACCACGCTGGAGCGGCACAGGAAACCGAAGAATTGACGACCGGTTTGATGTAGACGGCGACGCTCTTAGATATCCAGTTCCAGCCGAGCGCCTGTGTCGCTCGCTGCCGGCACGGCGCAGCAGATCAGAGCTTCGTCATCGGCGGCGTCGGCTGTCGGCTCCTTGACATAGGCGACAGCGCCGGACACGATCTTCGTCCTGCAGCTCCCGCAATTGCCGAGGCGACAGTTGAAATCAGGCGCCAAGCCACATGCTTCGGCAAGCTCCAGCAAACTGCCTGATCCTGGCTCCCAGCGCGCTTGCTTGCCTGAGCGCATGAAATTCACTGGCTGCGGATCGCGAGCGGCGGCGCGCGCTGGCGGCCGCTTGGCTTCATCCCCCGATCGCTGGAGAGACGCCGATCCAAACGCTTCGGCGTGGATGCGGTTATCGGCAATATTCAACCCGCGCAGGCCGTCGTGCACGGACTGCATGAAGCCTACTGGACCGCACAGATAAAAATCATAGTCGTTGAAGGGCAATACTGTGCTCAGCAGGTTCATGTCGACGCGCCCCTGCTGTTCGTAGTCTTCGCCAGCGACGGTATCGGAGGTATCGCTGAGCAGACGGACCAGCCTGACGACGCCACCGGATGCCGCCGCGAGTGCCTGCAACTCGGTATCGAATGCACGCTCCGACTTGCTATGTGCGGAGTAGACCAGCCACGTCGGTCGTATCCGGCGGGTGCGCAGGCCTCGTAGACGACATGCCGGAGCATGGCGAGCAGTGGCGTTATTCCAATGCCGGCGGCCAGCAGAACGGCAGGACGTCGTTCTGTGGCGTTGATCGTGAACGCGCCGGCAGGGGCGCGGGCCTCGATGATGTCACCTTCTCGGATGGCGTCGTGAAGACGCGTCGAGACAAATCCTTCGCGCTTGACGCTGATGCGATACGTACCATCGGAGGGCGCCGAGGAGATCGTATAGGTGCGCACTGCGGGTACCTCCGATCCCTCCACATCGATGCGGACAGGCAGATGCTGCCCGGAGACATGGGGAATGATCCCGCCTGCATCTGTCGGCTCGAGATAGAACGAGCGCACGCTCGCGCTCTCCTGGACGATCCGGGCGACGCGGAAGGGCCGCCAGCTCTTGGCGACGGCTGTCGCACGAAGCCGCGCGGCGGCCTCATTCCAGCTGCCGGTCATCAGAGAATTGGGAGATGGACCATCGGTCCGCGAACGCCAGCGAAGCGGCGACGCTTCTTGTCTGTAGACGATTTGCGTCGGGCGAAAGCGCCACAGTCGCTCAGCACCCTGGAAGGCTGCTATCTCCGGCGATTCCAGGATGACCTGCGCGTCGCCAGTCAATTGCAGCAGATCGCCGTTCTCGAAATCCGCAAAGACCAACCCCGCCCGCGGATTGGCGAGGATGTTGCCGAGCGTGTTGAAGAAGAGATTGCCGGCAAAGTCCGGGATCGTCAGAACGCCGTCCTCGCCGATCCGTACGAAACCCGGCCTGCCGCCACGATGCGAAACATCGATCTGGCGCTCGCCATCCTCGCGATCGACGTAGGAGGCGACAAAGAACGTGTCTGCCTTAGCAATCATTTCGGCGGGACGCCCATCAAGGCTGTCGAAATGGACCGGGTCATACCCTGAGCGCTGCATCGGGTCCCGCACGAAGTCGAAATCGCGCAGCTGGATATATTGCGGGCAGTTTCCATAGGATTGTCCCACGCGCACATCGAAGCCGTCCTGCTCCGTTCGGTGGACGGTCCCATTTAGCCGGTTGCGGCGGCGCGTGTGGAGTTCGATGCCAAGCATGGCGATGGCCTTGCCGTCGTCGGTTCCCGCGTCGGCCGGATCAAGGTGTTCACGCGGAAGGCGGACGCTCAGCGTGTGGATGTCCGGGCTCTCAAGGAAACCCGGACGATTGGCGCGTAGCGTTGCCCATGCATTGCCGTCCGCATCTGCCGTTCCCAGGACGATGAAGGGCAACTGCGCATAGAACTGGCGGTGCTGATCGATCAGGTGATCTCGCAGCACGCGCCGGCCCACCTCGTCCATTCGCTTGGCGACGCCGACCTTTTCGTGCAGTGCTATCTCCCCGGCATGCCAAGGAGAGGACTTGGTGCTTTGTGCCGCGATAGGCATAACAGGCTCCCTTTTGGATTGTGATCGGCCGCAGCGCGATGGAACGCCTCAAGCCGCCTCGACAATGCCGACTGGCGATTTCTGGAATGGTTGAAAGCCGGGCAGGGCTTCTATCCGCTGAAGCCATGCCGTCACATTGCGGTAGCCGGACCGGTCGACATTTCCTTCCGGCGCGCGGGCGATGTAGCTGTAAAGGGCGACATCGGCGATCGTCGGCCTGTTCGCGGCGATCCACTCGCGATCAACCAGGCGGTCATCGATCAGTTGGAGGATTCGATGCGCTCTCGCGATCACGTCCTCGGAGTCGAACTTGGCTCCGAACAACGTCACAAGCCTTGCCGCACATGGGCCATAGGCGATCTCGCCGGCAGCGACCGATAGCCAGCGCTGGACCGCCGCTGCAGCTGCTGGCTCCTCCGGAAGCCATCCCTCGGGCGCATACTTCTTGGCGAGGTAGACGAGGATGGCGTTGGAATCGCTGATGATGACGCCTCCATCTTCTAGCACAGGCAACTGCCCGAACGGATTGAGAGCAAGGAAGCTGGCGCTTTTGTGCTCCCTGGCAGCAAGATCGACCGCTACGACATCGACGTCGACGCCAATAAGCGACAGGAAGAGGCGGGCGCGATGGGAATGGCCCGAGAGAGGATGCGAGTAAAGCTTCATCGGTCTGGTCTCCGTGTTGAGGTGACCAGACAATAATTGTTTCCTCCCACGTGCTGAATTGCGATATCATGAAAGAAACTATTTCATTTGGCGGAATAGTACGGGGAGCAGATGGATCGGCTTCAATGCATGAGGGTTCTGGTCAAGGTCGCCGAGACGGCGAGCTTTGCGCAGGCAGCGCGCCAGCTCCACATGAGCCCGCCGGCAGTCACACGCGCGATCGCTTTTCTGGAGGAAGCCACAGGGGCGCGGCTCTTCGTCCGCTCCACGCGCTCAGTAAAGCTGACGCCGTCGGGCAGCCGATATGCCGATGACTGCAGAAGGATCCTCAGTGATATCGACGAGGCGGAAGCCTCTGCTGGCGGATCTCATTCAACTGCATCGGGAATGCTGACGATCACGGCGCCGGTTCTGTTCGGTCAGATCTATATCGTCCCGATTATGACGGACTTTCTCAGCATGCACCCGGCCGTCACCGGACGCGTCCTTCTCTTCGATCGGATGGTCAATCTTGTGGAGGAGGGCATCGACGTGGCGATCCGCATCGGCCACCTGCAGGACTCCGATCAGCAGGCAATAAAGGTCGGCAGCGTGCGCCGCGTCGTGTGCGGAGCGCCGGCCTACTTCAAGCGTCACGGCGAACCGGCAACGCCAGCCGACCTGGCCCAACACGTCACGATCGTCAACACGGGCTCATCGGCGCCATTGGACTGGCACTTCTCGCCCAACCATACGCCCGTCAAGCTTCATCCGCGCATGTACTGCAACACTGTCGATGCATCGATTGCAGCGGCGGTGACTGGATGGGGCCTGTCACGGACCCTATCCTATCAGGTGGCGGAGCATCTTGCCGCCGGTCGGCTGAGAATAGTGCTCGAGGAATATGAGGAAGAGCCACTGCCAATCCACGTCGTTCATGTGGAGGGCAGGCACGTCTCTGCCAAGACGCGCGCCTTCGTTGATGTCGCGGTTCGGAAGATAAAGACGCTCAGACTCTAACTGCCGGCATCAGCTCGATGCCGCATTGGTGGCATCCACGAAGTTCAAGCCATTGTCCTAGCGGAGGCTTCGTATCGTTTGGACATGAAGCTTATTCGATCGAGATTGTTCAGGATATCGACCATGTCGCATGCTTCGCGCCACGTCATCCGAGCCATCTGCACGTCGTTCAGTTCGGCCGGCTGCTGTGTCGTGGCGTCGACGACGGTCCACAAACCGTCCTCCATGCGAAGATTATATCGGCACATCACGCATGTCTCCGTTAGGCAACGGCGGGATACTTTCACAATGGTTAATATTAGTCCACCCTAAAGAATGGCCGAAATCACGGTATCAACAGGGCAGCCAGGACCGTATCTTGCCGTCGTGCCGCGCGTTCGCATCGGTGCAGCGATTCGGACCTAGGAATTTGGTTCGCTCGTCTCGCGTTAACGGGGTGTCGCTCATAGCGAAAGGCCCGGAATCAAAAACGGCGCCCGAGGCGCCGTCTTGGAAGCTTCACGCTCGCCGCTATTAGCGGAACGAGCGGGAAGCGATGTTGCGAATGTCGTAGCGGCTAACGCCAATGTCGGCGAGCGTCTGGTTGGAGAGGTTACCAAGTTCGCTAAGCGTGCGGCGGTAGCTAATCCAGCTCTTTGCAATGCGGATCGGGTTCATGTTCGTCTTCCTCAGAATGATCGTCGAGAACGGCGCCATCGCCGCTTCGTCGTTGACATTCATATAGGCGTTCCCTGTCGTATTGTGCAGTGCAAAGAAAAGGCATCTGCTATGCAATTGTGCATGTGATGCTCATTCCGGATGCAGTGATTACTTTCTGTGCGCGACAAGAAGGGAGGCCAAAACGACCGCAACCATTGCGGAAGCTGTGAGCCAGATAAAAGAAAACGCCCGTTGCCAAGGGCAGCGGGCGTTTTGTCAAGGCGATCTGCTTGGGAGGATAGCGGACCGCTTGGATTAGCGGGCGGAAGCCTCGCGAGCAACGCGATGGATGTCAGAGCGGTCGATGCCGAGGTCATGCAATTCGCGGTTGGTCATGCGGCCGAGCTCGGTAACGGTCTGACGATACTTGCGCCAGTTGTTGAAAGAGCGTGAGAAGTTCATTTTAATCCCCTTTCGTAGGGCTTGTGATTTGGCAGCTGCCGCCGATCGGCGCTGACCTCTATTTGATGAGCAGAATATATGTTGCACTGCGAAGTCGCGCCAGACACAAGATTTCAGACCACCTATGCGTTGGATGCAGATCTCATGCCGTTATTTACGCGATGCAGCCGGCATTTGGTCAATCATTAGGCAGAATGATTTGCCGCTGATCGGCTGGTGCCGGCCTTTTTGCCTCCAGGGACCAATTTCCGAAGGCCGGTATATGCGGTTGCCTCCCACAAGGAGGACTCCCGCAGGTTGGGCTGTCGACAGTGGCTGCGAGTCGTTGCTGCATCCGATTGCTTGCCACTAGGCCAATGGTCCGGCGCTTGTATGCGGGGAGAGGCATCGTGGCTGCTGCCTTGAAGGCACTGGAAAACCAGACTTGTGAATTGTCGGTTGTGGAAAACCAAACGCCCACCGGGGAGGATCCGGTGAGCGCCATTAGGGGTGACTGACAACTGGGAGGAGGAGTGTTGTCAGTCCATCGGAGGGCGCTGGGAGGAGGAGTGCGCTTCTCCGAATTTTGTTACGAAGATCATCTTCGCTTATGATCAAACATATAGGACGCCTGATCGAGATATTGCAGTGCGATATTTTCATGCTGCCCATGCGCCGAGTGCATGGCTAATGAGGAGAGGCTATATATTCGCGATTTGACGTTGTTGATCGGTTAATGAGCACCCCCAAATTCGCCCAGTGAGGAATTCATATGGGAATATTTCCCTCGCACTATTCAGTGGGTATAAAGCAAAGAGGAAGCGCGTCATCGCGCGTTTGTCGGAGTAGGGCATGTACCGCGGTCGATTGGAGCGAGATCTTTCCGTTTGGGTGGAAAAGGGACTTTTGCAGGAAGCGACTGCAGGAGCGCTGCTGAGTGAGTATGATGCACGCCCGGCAAACTTCAGCCTCGGCAGCGTGCTGACGATCCTTGCAGCAATCCTACTTGGGGCGGCGATCCTGCTGGTCGTCGCTTCGAACTGGGAAGCCATTCCACGCCTTGTGCGCGTCGCCGTCATTCTTGTCATCATCTGGGCCGTGCATCTCGGCGCGGCGGTTATGCTGCGGCGCGGTGCGACGGCGGCTGCGGGCGGGCTGCTGGTGATCGGTACCTTGTCTTTTGGCGGAGCGATTTCGCTGGTCGGGCAAATGTATCATCTGTCGGGAGACGAGCTGACGGTGATGTATCTCTGGTTTGCCATGGCGGTGATTTCGGCGGTGCTGTTCCGCTCCGGCGTCGTCGCCGCGGTGGCGGGCTTTCTGTCCTGGGGCAGCTTTGCCGCCTATCTCGATACCTACGACACGCGCTGGGTCGGCCTCGATCCTTGGGTCGTGCCGCTCATGGCGGCAGTGGTCATCGGTCTCGTGCGCTTCACCGGCGCTGATCGTGTCCGTCATCTGGCATATCTGCTGCTCGTCGGCTGGCTCACCTGGCTCTATGCGGTGAACGAGAATTTCTGGCTCGCGCTCGTCTATGCCATTGCTGGCATGTTGGCTTTCGTGCTCGTCAGTCTGCCGCTGCCGCGCCTTTCCACGCTCATCAGAAGTGCCGGTTCCGCTCCTGCCTTCTACACGTTCCTCGTCGCCGTGATTGGACTGTTCTTCCTGCATGTTGAACTCGAGCATGGCTGGCCGTTCGTAACATTGGCGCTCGTGACGCTGGGGGCCGCGGTCCTTGCGATTGCACTCCAAGGCCGGAACAACGGCGCGGTGCGCTATTTGGCTTACACGGCGTTTGCCATTGAGATGCTCTACCTTGCATCGGTGACCGTCGGATCGATTCTTGGCACATCGAGCCTCTTCTTGTTCTCGGGGCTTTTCGTTGCAGCTGTTGCATGGATCGTCATTCGCCTCGAGCGCCGATTTGCCATGAGAACCCCGGAGGCAAGCCTGTGAGCGTTTCCTCAATGCAAGGCTCAGGGCGCCGCTACATTGTCGCTGCAATCATCGTTGCTGCCCTGCAGACCGCCGTTCTTGGCTATGTGATAGAAAGCCGCGCATCGATCCTGCGAAGTGGCGCCGACGCTCTCCTAAAAACTGCCCCCGTCGATCCGCGCGACTTTCTCCGGGGCGACTACGTCGTGCTGAACTACGAGATATCCTCGGTTCCGGTCGCGTCGATTATGGGTGGGGTGCCGCAGGATCAGGGTAAGAAGAGCCTTTGGGTGCGGTTGAAGGCCGGTGATGGCGGCTTCTGGGACATTGTCGAATCATCGTTCGAACGTCTGCCAGAGCAGCCGGGCACCGTGGTTCTCCACAGCAGACCTTTCTATAGTTATGGTGCCAATTCCGCCGACCATATCCGCGTCGAGTACGGCATCGAACGCTACTACGTTCCGGAAGGCCAGGGCACGGCTTTGGAGAAGGCCCGCCAGGACGGTGACGTCTCTGTTGCCATTCGCGTCGCTACCGATGGGACGCCGCAGATACGCAGCCTGCTCGTGGACGGCAAGGCTGCTTACGACGAGCCTCTTTATTGAGTAGAGACCGAATGGTGTGGAAGCCCGCCACTGCGGGCGAAATCACTGTCATTTGCCCTTCATTTTTCCTTTGCCTCTACCAAATCGGGTGTTATAGAGACGCCGCGCTCCGGAAGGCCTCATGTGCAGGCATATGCATGCGGTTTTTGAGAACGCGGGTATGGTGAAATTGGTAGACACGCCAGATTTAGGTTCTGGTGCCGCAAGGCGTGGGAGTTCAAGTCTCTCTACCCGCACCAAAAGCTGGCTTGCAGGCGGGGGGATCGGAAAACGGTGTCCCTCGATTACCCGGAAGCAAAGCGCCGTTCCGCCAGGGGCGGAATGAATAAGAATTGAGAACAAGCCACGCTCGGCAATTTCCCGGCGTCGTGCTCATCGAAACGAACGGCGTCTGGGCACGGCCGCCACGAAATGAAGGTAGGAAGACATGCAGGTTATCGAAACGCTCGCTGAAGGGCTGAAGCGCGAAATCAAGGTCGTAATCCCGGCCAAGGACATGGAAGTCAAGATGAATGAGCGTCTTGCCGACGTGAAGGACAAGGTCCGCATCAACGGCTTCCGTCCGGGCAAGGTTCCGGCCGCTCACCTCAAGAAGGTTTACGGCAAGTCCATCATGGCCGATCTCGTCAACGAGATTGTCCGCGAGCAGCCGACCGCTATCCTCGCAGAACGCGGCGAAAAGTCCGCGACGCAGCCGGAAATCGCGATGACGGAAGACAAGGATGAGGCAGAGCAGATCCTCGCCGCTCAGAAGGATTTCGAGTTCACGCTCTCCTACGAGGTTCTGCCGCCGATCGAGCTGAAGTCCAGCAAGGGCATCAAGATCACCCGCGAAGTCGTCGACATCTCGGAAGATGAAGTCAACGAGCAGGTTCTGAAGGTCGCTGAAAGCGCCCGTTCCTACGAGACCAAGAAGGGCAAGGCCGCCAACGGCGACCGCATCACGATGGACTACGTCGGCAAGGTCGACGGCGTTGCCTTCGATGGCGGCACCGACCAGGGCGCAGAACTCGTTCTCGGCTCCGGCCGCTTCATCCCTGGCTTCGAAGACCAGTTGGTCGACGCCAAGGCTGGTGACGAAAAGACCATCACCGTCACGTTCCCGGCCGACTACCCGGCCAAGAACCTGGCTGGCCAGGAAGCCACCTTCGACGTCACCGTCAAGGACGTTGCTGCTCCGGCCGAGGTTGAAATCAACGACGAGCTGGCGAAGAAGCTCGGCCTTGAATCGGCTGACCGTCTGAAGGAAATCGTCCGCGGTCAGATCGAGTCGCAGTACGGCTCGATGACCCGCCAGAAGGTCAAGCGTCAGATCCTCGACCAGCTCGACGAAATGTACAAGTTCGATACCCCGGCTTCGCTCGTCGACGCCGAGTACAACGGCATCTGGAACCAGGTCGCCAACGATCTCGCCCAGTCCGGCAAGACCTTCGAAGACGAAGACACGACGGAAGAGGAAGCTCGCGAAGAATACAAGAAGCTTGCTGAGCGTCGCGTTCGCCTCGGCCTCGTTCTCTCCGAAATCGGCGAAAAGGCCGGTGTTGAAGTGAGTGAAGACGAAATGCAGCGCGCCATCTACGAGCAGCTGCGTCAGTATCCGGGCCAGGAAAAGCAGATCCTTGAGTTCTTCCGCAGCCAGCCGGGTGCGGCCGCCTCGATCCGCGCTCCGATCTTCGAAGAAAAGGTCATCGACCATTTGCTGACCGAGATCGACGTCACGGACAAGAAGGTGACCAAGGAAGAACTGCTCGCCGACGAAGAGGGCGAAGCTTCTGAGAAGGAAGCCAAGAAGGCCACTCCGAAGAAGAAGGCTGCTGCCAAGGCAGAAGCCGCTGAAGGCGAAGAAGCTGCCGCTCCGAAGAAGAAGGCCGCTCCGAAGAAGAAGGCTTCCGAGGACAGCGCCGAGTAATCTTCGGTTTGCCGAATTCATGAAAGCTCCGCCTCGTGCGCGGCTTATACATTGCGAGGCCGGAACATTGTTATGATGTTCCGGCCTCGTTTGTCATTGAGGTGGTTGCGACACCGCGATGAGGGTGCGGCGCGACTGGGCTACGTCGAAAGTGGAGTTGTTACACGAAATAGTTGCAGTTTCGGTTGAACGGACGCAGACTGGAGCATTGCAAGAGGGGATTTGGCAATGTCTTCCAATGATGACCTTAGGGACCTGGTGCGGCGGATCTATCACGCGCGGGTGGAGGGCGATCTCGAGAGTTTGATGTCTTTCCTTGATGACGATTGCCTATTCCGTGTGGTCGGGAACCAGCACCTGGCGCCTTTGACGGATCCTGTTGTCGGCGCCGCCGCGCTTCGCGTGACGATGCAATACTTGATCGACAATTGGGATATGAGAGGGATCGATTTTGTGTCCATCCATGTCGACGGCGACGTTGCGTTGATTCACCGTAGGGGACGCATGCGTTTTGGCGCGACGGAATACGACACCGAGATCATGGACAAAATGACCTTCGAGAACGGCAAGCTGAAGGAATGCGTGGAGTTCATCGACACGCTGCAGGCCGCCGCGCTGCTGGACGTCGTGAAATTACCCACGCGAAACTAAGAGCGTCGATCCGCCAATGGATCTCAACGCGCCCAACCAAAGAGCTCGGGCGCGTCAGACTGCCTTATGGGCATGGGTTAGTTCGGCGACTCGGTGGATGTGCGAGACCGCAGCCCGTCCGCCCGCCGTTTTCGTGAAGAGTTCGAGCGTTTCATCCTCGTGGTCACCGACCGGTGTCAGTGCCTGATCCATGTAGCTCTTCGAGTTCTTGTCACGGGCTATGAAAAAGGCGCTCGTTGCGAGGCCGGCGATGGTGGCGCCCAGCGACAAATGCTTGGTGACGGTTTCCCAGATGAACCGTGGCCAGAAGGCAACGGCGCTTTCCTTGGGAAGATCTGGGCGGCGTTCGGATGGATGCTTGAGACGCAGCAGGCCGCTCTGCAGTGGATGAACGTTCTCCAGAGGTACAGTCGTGGCGAACGACACGAGCATCTTGACGAGGCTGGCGAGCGGCACGCCGGTAGCAACAGCCCGGCGCAGCAGCGTCTTCATATGCTCTGGCGAATAGTAGAGCGACCAGGCCTCCTGGTAGATGCTTTCCCACTCCTGCTTGCTCATCTTCGGATGCGCAGTGCAGACGTGCTCGACGTCGTAGATGTTGAGATCGGCGTCCATCTCGACGCCCTTCTTCCACAATGTCTGATGATCTTCCGAGCCCGGCAGCGGCGTCAGCACGAAGAACTCAATGACGTCGAGGGGAAGCTCATGCTGGATGATCGCGATGTCGCGCCGGATCGTCTCCGGCGTGTCTGCCGGGAAACCAAGAATGTAGCCGGCGAGCGTCATGATGCCTTGGGCTTTCCAGGCGAGCAGCATCTTCCGGTATTCGGTGATCTTGTTCTGGTTCTTCTTGGCCGCCGTCAGATTGTCGGGATTTACATTCTCAAGCCCGATGAAGACGCGCGTGACGCCGGCGCGCTTGGATTTTTCGATGAAGTTCGGGATCTTGTGGCAGAGCGTGTCGACCTGGATCATCAATCCAAGTGGAATACCGTCCTTCTCCCGGAGTTCGATCAACCGGTCGAAGATCGCTTCCCAATCCCTGTTGCGCGCGAAATTGTCGTCGGTGATGAAGAACTTATGGATGCCCTGCGCCCAATTCATCCGCACTAGTTTTTCGACATCATCGGCCGATCGGAACCGCGACTTGCGCCCCTGCACATTGATGATG
The DNA here is from genome assembly GCF_900110205.1 of Rhizobium tibeticum. GTDB lineage: Bacteria > Pseudomonadota > Alphaproteobacteria > Rhizobiales > Rhizobiaceae > Rhizobium > Rhizobium tibeticum. The sequence goes on from NZ_FOCV01000012.1 coordinate 73,490, forward strand.
GTGCAGAAAGAGCATTGATAGGGGCAACCGCGGCCGGCGTCGAAGCTCGTGCTGAGGCCAAGCGTCTGTGCTACATTGGCTTTCGGCAGGAAGGGGACGGCCGCACCTTCGATACTCGGCAGGTCATTCATGAAATTGTAAAGCGGCTCAAGTTTGCCGCTGGCGGCATCCTGCAGGACGCGGTCCAGGCGGCCTTCGGCCTCGCCCGCAAACATCGAAATACCCATCTCGCGACATGCATCCAAGCCGACTGCCTTGCCATCGAGCATGGCGAGGCAGCCCGACACGTGAAAGCCTCCCATCGAAACCGGTACGCCGGCCTTGCGGAAGGGGCGCGCAATATCCAGTGCCCTTGGATACTGGTTCGACTGAACGCCGACCAAGGCGACCATCCCGAAATTGTCATGTTGGGCAAGTCGTTTGAGCAGTGCCGGGATGTTGACCCGCGTGTTCGTCTCGTCGACCACCGTGATCTCGATCCCGACCTCTGCCCCCAATACCTTGCGCTCTGCGCAGTCGGACGCGATTCCATAGATTGCAGCCAGGGAGTTGGACGGGATCATCGCCCGCCACCAGCGGATCACATAGCCATCATCGTCATAGTGCGACGGCTTGATCAGGATCAGTTGGAAAATCCGTTCGGCAGTCTTGGACAGATCTTGCACGGTCGCTCGCTGGTAAGAGGAATCCCCGAAAATGGACGCTACCAGACGCGGTGGATTATACAAGCAAAGCTTTTACCGGTGCTATCCGACACAAATAAGTCAGGTCGCGCGGATTTTGTTCGATTCGTATATCATTGCTTTCGTTAAGAAAACCGTCAGGAGATCGGCGCTGTCACTGTTTGAGGCAACATCAAAGCTCCGACTTGATATCGCCCATCCGGTTCCACGCATCCAGACCAGCAATCTTATAGGCTTCGGCGAGTGTCGGGTAGTTGAACGTGTTCTCGACGAAATATTCGACGGTGCCCTTGAGGTTCAAAACTGCCTGGCCGATGTGCACCAGCTCGGTCGCCCCTTCACCGACGATATGCACGCCGAGCAGCCGGCGCGTCTTCAAAGAAAAGATCAACTTCAGAAGTCCGGTGTCGAGCCCCATGATGTGTCCGCGCGAGGTCTCCCGGAAACGTGCGATGCCGCACTCATAGGGAATGCCGCGCTCCTTCATCTCTTCCTCGGTCAGGCCGCAGGTAGAGATCTCCGGCACCGCATAGATGCCGTAGGGGAAGTATTTCGGCGGCTCCTTCGCGACCGCGCCAACGGCAACGCGCGCGGCAATGCGGCCTTGTTCCATCGAGGTGGAGGCAAGGCTCGGAAAGCCGACAACGTCGCCGGCAGCGTAGATGTTCGGCACGGATGTCTGGAAGGTTTCCGGGTTGACCTTGAGGCGGCCGCGGTTATCGGCGTCGAGCCCGGCTGCGTCCAGATTGAGCGTGTCGGTCGCGCCCATGCGCCCTGCGGCAAACAGAACCATGTCTGTCACCATGTGGCGGCCATTGTCGAGCTTCAGCTCCACTCTGCCGTTGTCGAGGCGCGTGACTGTGTCGGCCTTGGTGCCGAGCAGGATCTTCATGTTGCGATCACGCAGCTGATAGGTGAAATCTTCGACGATTTCCCGGTCGATGAAATCGAGCATCGTCGGCTTCGGATCGATCACTGTCACAGCAGTATCCAGCGCGCTGAAGATCGTCGCATATTCGATGCCGATGACGCCTGCGCCGATCACGGCCATGGAGCGTGGCAGTTCTTCGATGTCGAGCAATTCGTCGCTGTCGAGTACCGTTTTGCCGTCGAAGGGGATGTAGTCCGGGCGGAACGGCTTGGTGCCGACCGCAAGCAGGATGCTGGCCCCCGTGACCTTGACAACTTCGCCATCGTCCTTGACGACTTCGAGCGTCGACGGGTCGACAAAGCTTGCCTTGCCTCTGATGTGCTGGACGCGGTTTCGGGCGAACTGATGTTCAAGCACCTCGACTTCGTGATCAAGGGTGATCAGCAGGCGGCGGCGAAGATCATCCGCGCTGATCTCTTCCTTCACGCGGTAGGACCGGCCGTAGAAACCACGCTCGCGCCAGCCTGAGAGATTGAGGGCCGTTTCGCGCAGCGTCTTGGAGGGGATGGTACCTGTGTGAACCGAAACGCCGCCGACGCGCTTTCCTTGTTCGATGACCAGAACCTTCTTGCCGAGCTTGGCGGCCTGGATTGCGCCGCGGCGGCCCGCCGGACCGCTACCCACAACAACGAGATCGTACTGGAACATTAAGCTGGCCCCGATTGGAAAGCTGGAATCATTTTTGCGACGCAATATGTCGCGCGTCCACGGGTAGCAGGTCAATGTTGCAGAATATTTTAAGGGAGAATATCAGGATTCTCGGAAGCCAAGCAGGGGTTCCAGCTTCTCGAAGGTGCGGTCCATGGCGAAGGCGCGGCTAATCGGCAGCGCAATATGGCCATAGATGATCGACATTTGCTCCTCCGCGACGTTCTCGTTCGTCTTGCTGATCGCAGCCAGATAGAGGGCCGATGCGAGCCCGGTGCGATCCGAGCCCGAGAGGCAATGGATCAACAGCGGTTTGGGAGCTTCTTTCATGACCTGGATCAATTCCTCCGCGCGCTCTGGAGAAAGCTCCTTGTAAGCAGACATCGGGAAATCGATATGCTCGATTCCAAGCGTCTTCGCTTGCTCGACTTCGGCGTGCCATGCCGGGCTGTTGGTCGGGCCGCGCAGGTTGATGATGGTCTTGATCCCATACCGCTGCGCGAAATCCGCAATAGCTTGCGGAGATGGTTGGGACGAACGGTAGACTTCGCCGGCGACGACCGTGTGGAAGTTGTTCGTGGCTTTCAAATAGAGAGCATAGCTGCCAACGATGAGAAAGAGTGGGGCGAGAAAGCATAGTGCTGCCTTCCTGAAGCGAGGAAATTGGCGAGAAGCAATCGTTGTCGTCATGAAAGTCTCGGAGCAGGATGGTTGCAGCATCGTCGCTTTGCCACCCAAACCTGACGGACACCTGAAGCGGATTTGGCTGAGACGCAGCCCCTTGAGGCTCGCGTGACCGTCCTTGCCGATGATGATGTGACCATGAACTGTGATGCCGAGCGGTTTTGCCGTATCGACAATCATCTTTGTCATATCGATATCGGCTGCGACGGCGTCGGATCGCCCGAGGGGTGGTTGTGGACCAGGATAAGGGCCGTGGCCGAAAGCTCCAGCGCCCGCCGCACGACCTCGCGCGAATAGACCGGCGTATGATCGACCGTCCCCGTGTCCCTGAATTTCGTCAGCGATCAATGCATTGCGCTTGTTGAGAACGAGAATGCGGAACTGCTCGCGTGTCTCGTGCGCCATCGCTGCGTGGCAGGGATCACCGACGACCAGGACGACAGGACCTGCTTGCCTCGGAGTTCGCTCTTCATGGTGCGCCGAACACGGCAGCGAGCGAGCCGAAGCGTTCGAGCAGTGCTTTGGCGATCGGCTTGGTGTCCCGCCGCGGAATCAGTCTGAATAGCCGCAGTTCGAGCAGATCATAATCGGCAAGCGCGGTGTCGCCATGCTGGCGAAAGCGGTCGCGCGGTCGCTCCCGGTGTCCATGGTAGTGCTCATCCTTGCCAAGCGATGCGGAGCGGCGAAAGGCAGTTCGTCGTCGTTGGAGTGCGAAACAGGACCCTTTGTCCGATCAAGCGCTCATCGGTTCAGGGACGGAAGGCCCGGTCGGTCGAGGCCGCCCGGCGAAAGCGTGAAGATCTCGCAGCCGTCGGCGGTGACGCCGACCGTGTGTTCGTATTGCGCCGAAAGCGAGCGGTCGCGCGTAACTGCAGTCCAGCCGTCGGCCAGCACTTTCACATGCGGCCGGCCGAGATTGATCATCGGCTCGATGGTGAAGATCATGCCCTCGCGCAGCTCCGGCCCTTCGCTTGCGCGGCCATAATGCAAAATATTCGGGGAGTCGTGGAAGAGTGCGCCTACGCCATGACCACAGAAGTCACGCACGACGGAACAGCGCTCGGCTTCGGCATATGTCTGGATGGCTTCTCCGATCGCGCCGGTACGAGCACCGGGACGAACGGCTGCTATACCGCGCAGAAGGGATTCGTAGGTCACTTCAAGCAGCCGCTCAGCGGCGCGTTTGATGGTGCCGACCGGATACATCCGGCTTGAATCGCCGTGCCAGCCATCCACCACGTAGGTGACGTCAATGTTGACGATATCGCCCTCGCGCAGCGGCTTTGCATCCGGAATACCATGGCAGACGACATGGTTGATCGAGGTACAGGTCGATTTTGTGTAGCCGCGATAGTTAAGGGTCGCCGGAATCGCGCCGTTGTCCATGCCGAACTCGAACACGAAGCGATCAATTGCATCGGTCGGCAGGCCGGGTCTGACGACAGCAGCCAACTCATCGAGGCAACGCGCCGTCAGCTGGCAAGCCTTACGCATTCCCTCGAAAGCTTCAGGACCGTAGAGCCTGATTGCGCCCGTATTCTTCGATGGCGCGGAAGAGGCTTCGATATAATTCACCATTGCATGGCCTTAGCGATTGTCATTCTGGTACATAATGCAGCTATGCCGGGTTCGTCCATCGCGATCAATGGGGTGGATGTCATTTCTACCGTACTAGGGTGTGTTCGATCGAGGCGGGTGGATTTCTGCGGGCCGGACACGCCCTTACCGTCACCCGATCCTTTCGGCCCGTGGTTTGAAATGCATGTCACTTGGACAAGACGCTGGAAATTGCCTCGCTAGAGTAAAAAACATATGGCGCTTCCCAGCGCCCCGCTCGGCGGTGTGCCTCGCAACTTAAGTCCCTTCTGCAGCCCCAGCGGCGAAGGCTATCGCCTTGCCGCAGAGGAGATTTGCTCCTCCTCGGGAACCTTGTGTGCTTCGCAGGCACGTCCGGAGCGAAACTCGCCGTCGCCGCCGCCATCTCCGGAGGGACCATTTGCGAAACCCCGAAGGAGCCTGCGTCGCTCTCCGTCATCCAGCGCCGGTCCCGTCTCGCCGCAACGCCTTGCGGTGCATCCGAAGATGGGACGAGGAGTTGATGGCATGGCGGCGCGATGCGGGGAAAATCGAGCGTGTCGTTTTTGACTACGATCTGATTAGGAGCGCGACGAGAACAGCGAGGCAAAGGTGGACGTCGGCTTGTTCGGCATGCTCGTGACCACCACCAGCTGACGGATCTGGCCGCGTTTGAAGGCGGCGAGAAAACGCCTGTAGTCCTTGAAGGATACGCAGCCATTGGAATCGCCGCGCGCGCCGAGCATGTAGGTATGCGCAAGCAGACCAACGCGGTTGTAGATATAGCCCGCCCCGCCGACGGGGCTAAGGCGGATGGCCGCAACACCATGGAACAGGCTTTCGCGCATCGTCAGATTGTAGGTATGCGGCGGGGTTGGTCCGCGGTTCTTGGCATGCACATAGCGCGGGTTGTCACGCATCTTGCCGAGGCCGGAATGGGCCTCCAGGCGTTCGCCGTTCGGAAGGTAGACCATGTTGGCGGAAATGTCGTAGACCGCGACGCCATTGCGGGCGATGGGGCCCGAAAGTCCCTTCTTCAAGGTCGGCATGGCGTCGTCGTCGTCATCCGAAGCGCCGGCATCGGGCCGTGCATAGGCCAGCACTGGTTCTGCCGGGGCGTTGCGATCGTCGGGCGCGGCCCGCTTGTACAGGCCATCGGGCCGGGCCATCGGCAAGGGGATCGACGTGTCGCTGCCGCTCAGCACGAGATCGAACGGCTGGACCGTCGTGGACGCAGGCTGCTCGGTCGGGGCAGTCGGCGCAAGGCTTGCAAATTCGACCGGACCTGGCTTGGCGGCGGCAGCCGGGACCTCTGCCTTGGCGTCGGCCAGGGGCGCTGCGAGTGCCAGCAGAGCCGGTCCTTCGGCGGCTGCAACCTCTTCCTTCGAAGGGATGATGATGCGATCAGCTGAGGCGACAGCGACCGGCGTGGCGGTCAAGGCGTCGTCCTTGGTCGCGCGGGCCGGCTGGGCAGGTGCTGCTGATGCGACAACCATTGCCGGCGGCTTATTCGGAGAGGCTTCGGAAAGTGTGAGAGGTTCGGACTGCCCGACGAATGCTGCTGCCAGCGCAGCGGACGGAGCGGCCACGTGAGCACCTCTTACCAGCGCTAGCTCTCTCTGCGTGCTCATGCGCAACCGCGAGAATTTCGTGACGTGAACGAGGCGCTGCGTGGGATCGCTCTTGGCGATGGCAGTGGATGCAAGCGCGACATCGGCAAGCGGACCGACGCTCGGATGCGGAGCCGGCGCGGCCATGTGCATGGTAGCGACTGTGGCGACCACCCAAACTGAAGCGGCAAAGCCCGCACCGACAAGAGCTGCACCTGAGAGAAAGCGGAAAGAGCGACGGAAGCGAGAAATGGACGTACCTATTGGCCTGCTATTGCTAAACACATCGACCGCAAACGCCATAACACTTGTCTTTCACAACTCGTTACTAGGCCGGCGGTACTGACAGATTGATATTTTCTTCGCCGGGGCCGGTATAGGAGCATCAGGGCTAAATTGCGGCCCGCTAATATATCCGGTCGCCTGATAGAATGGCGAATTATGGTAACCAATTCCTTTACGTGATCGCTCGCCCCGTACGAATTCGAATGCGGGGATTTCAGCGCATCGCCGCGGTCCGATTTTTGCCGGCCTCCTCCTTTGTCATGAGGTGTCGAAGAATGCGGGTTCTGCTATGAATGCCTCCCGTCGCGGAACTCCGCGTTGGGAGGAAAAGCCAATGTCTTCGACACATCCAGTGGCGCATGAAGAAATCTCGCCGGCCTTGCTGGTCGATGCGATGTTCGCATTTCGCAAAACGGCCGCGATCAAGGCGGCAATCGAATTCGATCTTTTCACGAAACTTGGCGGGGAAGGCCGCACGGCGACCATGCTCGCGTCGGAATTGGGCTGCGCCGAGCGCGGAGTGCGTATTCTCTGCGACTTTCTGGTGGTTTCGGCATTCCTCACAAAGAGCGGCGAGACTTACGGGCTGACGCCGTCGAGCCAGATCTTTCTCGATCGGCGTTCGCCTGCCTATATGGGAGCAGCGATCGATTTCCTGGCTTCTCCGCAAATGGTGTCGTTGTTCCTAGACGACCCGGCCGCGTATGTTCGCAATGGCGGCTCCGTCGGCTTGGCGAATGTGGCGCCGGATAATCCCGTATGGGTCAAGTTTGCCAGAGCCATGGGGGCATTCACCGGCGCAAGCGCTAAGGCCGTGGCATTGGACGTGGCGACATGGTCAAAGCCGCCAAGCAAGGTGCTGGACATTGCCGCCGGTCCCGGCGCTTTCGGTATTGAAATCGCGAAAGTATCGCCATCGGCAAGCGTGGTCGCTCTCGATTGGAAGCCGGTTCTTGCGGTGACTGAGGAGAATGCGACGAATGCGGGGGTGGCGGCGCGCTTCACCTTCCAGCCCGGCAGCGCTTTCGACGTCGATTGGGGCAGCGGCTATGACCTGATCTTGCTGCCGAACTTCCTCCATCATTTCGACGTCGATGGCTGCGTCACGCTCTTGAAGAAGGCGCGCGCCAGCCTGGCGCCTGGAGGCCGTGTTGCGATTGTCGAGTTCGTTCCGAACGAGGATCGTGTGTCGCCCGAATTTCCGGCTGCCTTTGCCATGGTCATGCTGGCGACCACACCGAAGGGCGACGCCTACACCGAGCGGGAGCTTGCCGACATGGCCAAGTCAGCCGGTTTTCGTGACGTCGTTACGAAACCGCTGCCACCATCGCCAGCGAGCCTGATCTTCCTGGAGTGACGAAGCCTGAGCAGGAATATCGCGATCAGACGCGCTCCATGACATAGCTTCCCGGCGCCTCTTCGATGGCGTTGAGCGCTGCGCCGCCCGGCTTGCGGGCGGGCACGCGCTTGCCGTCCTTCGCCTCGATCCAGGCTTGCCAGTGTGGCCACCACGAGCCGGCATTCTCGGCCGCTTCGGTAAGCCACGTGTCGTAGTCGCCTTTTGCAGCGCCTCCTGTCCAGTATTGGTACTTCTTCTTGTCCGGCGGATTGACGACCCCGGCGATATGACCGGAGCCCGCCAGCACGAAATCGACTTTGCCGCCGAAGAACTGGCTGCCGACAAACACCGACTTGGCCGGCGCGATGTGATCTTCGCGGGTGGCGAGATTGTAGATCGGAATCTTGACGTCCTTCAGGGACAGCGTTTGACCGTCGAGAATCATCTCGTTCGCAGTCAGTGCGTTCCTGAGGTAACAATTGCGCAGGTAGAAGGCGTGGTTCGCCGCCGCCATGCGAGTGGAATCGGCGTTCCAGAAGAGAAGGTCGAAGGGCATCGGTTCCTGGCCCTTCAGGTAGTTATTTACGAAATAGGGCCAGATCAGTTCCGAGGCCCGCAGCATGTTGAAGGCGGTCGCCATCTTCGAGCCGTCGAGATAGCCGATCTCGTCCATATGGGCCTCTAGCCGCCTCAACTGCTCCTCGTCGACGAAGACCTTGAGATCGCCGGCATGAGTGAAGTCCACCTGCGTCGTGAAGAGGGTGGCGGTCTTGATCCGCTTGTTCTTCTCCTTGGCGTGCAACGCCAGCGTTGCGGCAAGCAGTGTGCCGCCCACGCAGTAACCAATGGCGTTTGCTTCCTTCTCGCCCGTCGCCTTCTCGATCGTGTCGAGGGCAAAGTCGATGCCTTCGCGCGCATAGGCCGCCCAATCCTTCTGAGCATGGCGCGCGTCCGGATTGACCCAAGAGATGACAAAAACGGTTTGCCCCTGATCGACACACCATTTGATGAATGATTTCTGTGGGTTAAGGTCTAGGATGTAGAACTTGTTGATCCACGGCGGGCAGATGAGGAGAGGGCGCTTCAGCACCGTCTCGGTCGTTGGCTCGTACTGGATGATCTGGCAGATCTCGTTCTGCGCGATCACCTTGCCCGCGGTGAGCGCCATGTCGCGACCGACGGCGAATTTGGTCATGTCGGTCTGGCGAAGTTTCAGGTCGCCATGGCCCTTGGCGATGTCCTCGGCGAGCATCTTCATGCCACGCACCAGGTTCTCGCCGCTGGTCGCGATCGTTTCGCGGTAAAGCTGCGGGTTTGTTGCAACGAAATTGGTCGGCGAGAGTGCGGCCGTTATCTGCTTCACATAGAAACCGGCCTTGTGCTTCGTGTGCTCGTCGAGGCCCTCGGTTTCGGCCACGATCTTTTCGGCCCAATCAGCGGTGATCAGGTAAACCTGCTTCAGGAATTCGAAGAACGGGTTCTTCTGCCAATCCTCGTCGGCAAAGCGCTTGTCCTTGCTGTCCGGTTCCGGCGCCGGCGTTTCGCCCTGCATGCGTTGCATCGAGCGCATCCATATGCCGAAGTAGCTGCTCATCAGCTGCGTCTGCGCTTCGAAGGTGCGGCGCGGATCGGAAATCCAGTATTCGGTGACCTTGGAGAGCGTCTTGACCATGTCGGTCACCGGCTCTGCCGCATTTTCTGCGATCTCGCCACGTTCGCGTGGCGCGAGCCAGGCCGTTGCCGCCTTGCCGAGATTCTCGAGCGCACGGGCGAAATTGATCGCCATGGCCTCGGGGTCTTTCAACAGGTAGGGATCCAGGTCCTTTGCACCAAAGCCCTGGCTCTTTGCCTTGTCGCCGTTTTCCTGCTTGCTGTCGGTCACGTGTTTCCTCCGGCGGCAGCATGTTCCTGCAAATCGAGTTGTACATCTGGAAAGATCGATAAAACAAGTTCCGCTGATGCTCGCTCGTGCTATTGCTTTGTGGCGGCGACGAATTTAACAGTCGAAGCACCTCAGGATTTGGGACCTCTGGCACATGACGAAAAACGGCATTCGCACCATCGCAAACGTGACCTGCATCGCGCTCATCGGCGCTGCCGCGGCCATGACGCTTGCCGGATGCATGCAAACGCCTGAGGAAAAGGCCGCCTTCGCGGCCAGGCAAGCGGCGCCGACGCCCGTTGTCATGAACGCGACAAAGGGTGAGGCGCCCACCAAAAGCGGCCTTTCGCATTACAAGGACGGCTACCCGGGATTCGCTGCGCCGCTGACAGCCGCAAACGTTCAGATGAGTGACGATGAGGCCGGCGGGCTTCAAAAAAAGCTGACCGCACTCGGCGCCCAACGCAAGGCCGGCACCATTTCGGAAGCCGAATATCAGCGTCGTGTTGCGGAATATCGCAAGCTCGCGGCCGAGCACGGCGCCGAAACGCTCTCCGAAATCGCCAATTAGGCCTTGCCTTCGCTGCTATTTGGAAGCAAAGCCTTCCGACAGTAGCGGAAGATCAATTTTTCCTGATAATGGGCGGCCTGCACGGCTTTCCGTCAAAGAAATGCCTTGCGACGCAAGTCTGATGAATACGGCGTTGGCGATTGTGAAGTTCGTATCGCGAACAGCCGGGAATTAGGACGAACTTCGAGCGCGGTCGTGGTGGCCGCATTTCCGTGGGGAAAGAAATGGAAGAGTTTCACAAAGTCCGGCGTTTGCCGCCTTACGTTTTCGAACAGGTCAACCGTTTGAAAGCGAGCGCGCGAGCGGGCGGGGCCGATATCATCGATCTCGGCATGGGAAACCCTGACCTTCCGACCCCGAAGGCGATCGTCGACAAGCTCTGCGAAGTTGTCCAGGATCCGCGCACGCATCGCTATTCGTCGTCCAAGGGCATTCCCGGCCTGCGCCGGGCCCAGGCTGCCTACTACGCCCGCCGCTTCGGCGTGAAGCTCAACCCGGACACGCAGGTCGTCGCGACGCTGGGCTCCAAGGAAGGCTTCGCCAATATGGCGCAGGCGATCACCGCACCGGGCGACGTCATCCTCTGCCCGAACCCGACCTATCCGATCCACGCCTTCGGTTTCCTGATGGCTGGCGGCGTCATCCGCTCGATGTCGGTCGAGCCGGACGAAAGCTTCTTCCCGCCGCTGGAACGTGCCGTCCGTCATTCTATTCCGAAACCGCTGGCGCTGATCCTCAACTATCCGTCCAACCCGACGGCGTTTGTGGCAACGCTGGACTTCTACAAGGACGTCATCGCTTTCGCCAAGAAGCACGACATCATCGTGCTTTCCGACCTAGCCTATTCGGAAATCTACTTCGATGGCGAGCCGCCTCCGTCGGTTCTGGAAGTTCCGGGCGCAATGGATGTGACCGTCGAGTTCACCTCGATGTCGAAGACATTCTCGATGCCGGGCTGGCGCATGGGCTTTGCTGTCGGCAACGAGCGCCTGATCGCGGCCTTGACACGGGTCAAATCCTACCTCGATTACGGCGCGTTCACGCCGATCCAGGTGGCGGCAACGCACGCACTGAATGGCGACGGTTCGGACATTGCGGAAGTCCGCAACGTTTACAAGCGCCGCCGCGATGTCATGGTGGATACCTTTGGCAAGGCTGGTTTCGAGGTGCCGCCACCGGCGGCGACGATGTTTGCCTGGGCCAAGATCCCGGAAAAGTTCCGGCATCTCGGTTCGCTGGAATTCTCCAAGCTGCTGGTCGAGAAAGCCGACGTGGCGGTAGCGCCTGGTATTGGTTTCGGCGAAATGGGAGACGACTACGTGCGTCTGGCGCTTGTCGAGAACGAGCATCGCATTCGCCAGGCTGCTCGCAACATCAAGAAGTTCATGTCGACGGCGGATGAGACGATGCACAACGTCATCTCGCTCAACGCACATCGCTGATATAATCCCCCTCAATGGCAGCCGCTCCGGCGGCTGCCTTTCATGACACATTTCAGGATCGATCCATGGCAGATGCCCTCAAAATCGGCATTGCGGGCTTGGGCACCGTTGGTGCTTCGCTTGTCCGTATCATTCAGCAGCGCAGCAATGAGCTTGCCGCAACATGCGGGCGCCCGATCCTGATTACGGGCGTTTCCGCCCGCGACAAGACCAAGGACCGCGGCATCGACGTCGGCGGCATCGAGTGGTTCGACTGGCCGCAGGACCTGGCGGAGAAGGGCGACATCGATGTCTTCGTCGAACTCATGGGTGGCGTCGACGGTTCGGCAAACACCTCCGTGCGCGCGGCGCTCCAACGTGGTCTCCATGTGGTGACCGCGAACAAGGCGCTGCTTGCCTATCATGGCGTCGAACTGGCAACGCTCGCAGAAGAGAAGGGCGTGCTGCTGAACTTCGAAGCAGCGGTTGCCGGCGGCATTCCCGTCATCAAGGCACTACGCGAATCTCTGACGGGTAACACGATTTCCCGCATCTATGGGATCATGAACGGTACCTGCAATTACATCCTGACGAAGATGGAGAAGGAGGGCCTGTCCTTTGCCGATTGCCTGAAGGAGGCCCAGCGTCTCGGTTATGCCGAAGCCGATCCGGCCTTCGACATCGAGGGCAATGACACGGCCCACAAGCTCTCCATTCTCACCACGCTTGCGTTCGGAAACCAGATTGCAGCCGACGACATCTACCTCGAAGGCATCACCAACATCTCGATCGAGGACATTCACGCTGCCGCCGATCTCGGCTACCGCATCAAGCTGCTCGGCGTTGCACAGCGGACGGATACCGGCATTGAACAGCGCGTGCATCCGACGATGGTGCCCGTCGATTCTGTCATTGCACAGGTCGACGGCGTGACGAATGCCGTTGCGATTGAGTCCGACGTTCTCGGTGAACTGCTGATGGTCGGCCCGGGCGCTGGCGGCAATGCAACGGCTTCGTCGGTGCTCGGCGACATCGCCGACATCGCTAAAAGCCGCCCCGGCGCACAGCGTGTGCCGGTTCTCGGCCATCCCGCCAAATCGCTCGAGCCGTACCGCAAGGCGCAAATGCAGAGCCACGAAGGCGGATATTTCATTCGCCTGACCGTGCTCGATCGCACTGGCGTGTTTGCAAGCGTCGCCACTCACATGGCGGAAAACCATATCTCGCTGGAGTCGATCGTTCAGCGCTCGAAGCAGCATTTGGCGCCGTCGCATCACCAGACAATCATCATGGTCACCCATGCGACGACGGAGGATTCCGTTCGCAAGGCGGTCGCTGCGATCAAGGGCGAGGGGTACCATGTCGGCGAGCCCCAGGTGATCCGCATCGAGCGGCCCAAGGAAGACTGAAAACTGTTCCATCCGACCACATTGACATTGCCTGAGGCGCGCCGCGGCAGACTTGCCGCGTGCGTCCACAGCTAACGTCGCCCGCCTCGTCCAAAACCGTTGTGCGACCGCGCGAAGGCGCATAAAGCTGCCGATATCACTCCGGTCCCGGGGTGGTGACAAGCGATGAGGGCAGCAGGCGATATGGAGATTCCGGCCGATCCGGTGCAACGCGCATTTCTGGGGGTGGAGAAGTCCGTCCTGGACAACCGCTGGATATCGCGACTGGATCAAGCTGGTCAGAACCGGGCGCTCGCCATGTCCCAGATGCACGGAATGCCTGAGCTCATTGCGCGCGTTCTCGCTGGACGTGGTGTCACCGTCGATGAGGCGCTGGAGTTTCTTGATCCGACGCTTCGCGGCTTGATGCCCGACCCCTATACGCTGACGGATTGTGAGAAGGCGGCCAGGCGGCTCGCGCAAGCCATTCGCAGTCACGAGCAGGTCGCGATTTTCGGTGACTACGACGTCGACGGCGCCTCCTCCTCGGCGCTGATGTTCCGCTTTCTCAACCACTTTGGCGCCAAGGCCGAGATCTACATTCCGGACCGCATTTTCGAGGGCTACGGCCCCAACGCGGCCGCAATCGGCAGCCTGATCGGCAACGGTGCACGGCTGATCGTCACCGTCGATTGCGGGTCGACCAGCCATGATGCTCTGGCTGAGGCTGCCAGGCGCAACACCGACGTCGTGGTGATTGATCATCACCAGGTGACACATGATTTGCCGCCCTGCCATGCGCTGGTCAATCCGAACCGCGAGGACGATCTCTCCGGCCAGGGACATCTCTGCGCCGCGGGCGTCGTATTCCTCGTACTCGTCGCGACATTGCGCCTGCTGCGAGAGGCTGGGGATCCACGCGTGCGATCGATCGACCTGCTGCAATGGCTTGATATTGTCGCGCTTGCGACCGTTTGCGACGTTGTCCCTTTGAAGGGCCTGAACCGTGCCTATGTCGTCAAGGGGCTGATCGCCGCCCGCCATCAGGGCAATGCCGGCCTGTCCGCTCTGTTTCGCAAGGCCGGCCTTGCCGGCCCGGTGACACCCTATCACTTTGGCTTCCTGATTGGCCCGCGCATCAACGCGGGTGGACGCATCGGCGATGCGGCGCTCGGCAGCCGCCTGCTCACGCTGGACGATACGGGAAAGGCCGAGGCTATCGCCCAGCAACTGGATGAACTCAACCGCGACAGGCAGGCGATGGAAGCGGCAATGCTGCAAGAGGCGGAGGCCGAGGCGCTGGCGGAATACGGGGATGGCGAGGGGGCCTCGGTCATCGTCACTGCGCACGAAAAGTGGCACCCGGGCATCGTCGGCCTGATTGCCGCCCGCCTGAAGGAGAAATTCAAGCGTCCAGCCTTCGCAATTGCTTTCGATCCATCCGGCAAGGGCACCGGCTCGGGCCGCTCGATCAACGGCTTTGACATGGGCAAGATGGTGCGCGCGGCAGTCGATGAGGGCTTGCTGGTCAAAGGCGGTGGCCACGCGATGGCCGCTGGCCTCACCGTCGAGCGCGACAAGCTCGGCCACCTGCGCAGTTTCTTCACCGAGCGTGCCGAAAAGACGGTAGCGGCGCTCGTGGCCAACGAAACCCTGAAAATCGACGGTGCGATTGCTGCCAGCGGTGCAACGATCGATCTGATCGATCGCCTGGAGACCGCCGGGCCTTACGGTTCTGGCCATTCTCAACCGCTCTTCGCGATTCCCGCTCATCGAGTCCGCGATTCCCGTCTGGTTGGCGACAAGCACGTGAAGGTGACGCTCGAAGCCATGGACGGAGCCCGCCTCGACGGGATCGCTTTTCGGTCCGCCGATACACTGCTCGGCAGCCTGCTCCTGAATTCCAGGGGCGGCAGCCTGCACGTTGCAGGCTCGCTCGGTGCGGACCACTATCAGGGCTCCCGACGCATCCAGTTGCGCGTTCAGGACGCTGCGCCGGCCCGCTGAGCTCGGTGGATGTACAGCGCAGCGTTTCGTTAGACGGCTGCCGTGCCATAGATGTGAGTTCCGGTCCCTGGCGCGGCGATCGTCGCGTCAGATGAGAATGTGCTGCGTCAAGTCGCTTTCGATGAAGATCATGTTGGGCTTGTAGCCGAGCTCGAGGAACTTCTCGCGGCGAGCCATATCCGCCGCGAAGATTATCGTGCTTTCGACGTCTGCTGAGGCGCTATCGTCTAGATCTGCGGTGACTTCGATTTCTGGCGCTAGACCGACGTCGCGAAGGAGTTCGGTGATCAACGCCGGATCGGCCATTCCGCTGAGAACCAGCCGGTCAACGCCTGCCGTTGCACTCACCTGGTAGGCGAGGGTCTGCATGGCCACCAGCATCGGGAAGGATTCGCGCAGTGCTGCCACCTCGGGGTGATTGCCCATGCCGCCAAGTGCCATGCGCGTGTAGAGTTCATAGGCCTTGATGAAATCCTTGCGAACCGCCCAGAAGCGCACCGCCACCGCCATTCGGTTGAGGGTGAAGACCTTGCACATTTCTTCGTAGATTGCGCGCGATTCCGGCCCTGTGTTGAGCTTTCCGCGCTTGGCGGCCATGTAGAGGAAGTACTCAAGCCCGCCGCGATATTTGTCCCACGCGACCATGACCTCTTCGTTGCCGGTCTGCGAACGGTTGGGCGCCAGCTTCGAGGTGACGACAGAGCGATAGAAGGGCTGCTTGAGGAAGGCCACTCCGCCTTGATCGAGAACGTGCGCGAGATAAGCAAAGAAGCAGAAGCAAAAATCGCGCGGAACCCACACGGATCGAAGCGCCGATGACCTGTAGATTGCGATTTCCGGGAAGATGTGGCGTTCAAAGATGAACTGAAACACTTCGACAAAATCATGTCGGCCAAACTTGATATCCTCATCGACCTTATAGAACGTCGTGAGGTCGCGGTCGGCGATCTCGTCATAGAGATACCAGGAAGCGTGGCACGCGGACACGTCCGAATTAGCATCGAGATAAGCCACGGCCGCCTTAACGCCATCTGGCATCAGGAAGTCGTCGTCGGCGAGATAGATCGAATACTCGCCAACGGCGTGGCGGAACGTGCTCGCGATATTCTTGTATGGCCCGCCATTGGCCGCGCGGCGGTGAAAGCGAATGGGAAGGCCCTTGGCGACGAACTCTTCGACCACCTGCGCTGTATTGTCGGTCGAGGCATTGTCCGAAATCACGATCTCGTATGAGAAGTCGAAGTCATAGGTTTCGCAATGCTCGAGTGCGTTGCGGAGATAGGCCTCCCGATTGTAGGTCGGGATACATATGCTGAGTTTGATGCCGCTCAATTGAATTGTCTCCGGGGCAGGGGCCTGTCGCCTTCATGGCATTGGTCGAAGGGCGCGGGCGCCCGAAATTGTGCGGATCATGATTTCAGAGTAAGGCATGCGCCCGCGGGACGGACCAGAAGGTGCCGCCTCTCGTCCATGGGAACCGCTCCCCAGTGCGCATCATGACTTCCACCAAGATCGCCTCCGCGATGGCGATATCTGCGCGGCTCGCTTGCCGGCAAAGATCTAGCAATGACTATCTATGGGGCAGAGTTGGAGCGAGGCTGGTGTTCGCGGCCGCGGAGGAAGCGGCAATGGTCAGTGCCAAAGAAAATTGGAGCGAGGCGACAGCATCCCACGATATGAGGGGCACCACGTGAGCGATACCCTTTTGCCCAGCCCGCCAGACGGGGACAGCTTATGATGCTGATTTTTATTAGGAAAATGGCACGCCCTAGGGGAGTCGAACCCCTCTTCCCAGAATGAAAATCTGGTGTCCTAACCGATAGACGAAGGGCGCTTCCTTCGTGGTGGCGCCCTTATAGTCAGGCACTTTGAATCCCGCAAGCGGCAAAACAAGAAAAAATCACAATGGCGCGATTTTTTCTTTGCTTCGCGCTTATGGCGTTCGATGCGCCATGATTATCGTTTTGAAATGACTATGTTATTTCTTGTTCCACACGCTGTTCGCGGCCATGTGGAAAGTTTCAGCCGACGTGGCCAGCCGGAGCCTGCCACGTCGCCAATGTTGCAATTTTCCTCAGGCGCGCACCTCGAAGACCATGTTGAAAGGTGTTTCGGTGGCGCGGCGGAAATGCTTGAAGCCGGCATCGAGGGCGACTTTCCTCAGCTTGGTCTCACCTGCTTGCGCGCCAAGCGCCAGCCCGACCTCCTGAGAGAGCGAGGCGGGTGTGCAGATCATCGTCGATGCGCCGTAGTAGACACGGCCGACCGGATTGAGGTTGTCCTTCAAGCAGTCATGGGCGAAGGGCTCGACGATCAGCCAGGTACCGTCGGCCGAAAGCGATTCCTTCACATGCTTGCCGGCGCCGACTGGATCTCCCATGTCGTGCAGGCAGTCGAACATGGCGATGAGGTCGTAACTCCCTTCAGGGAAGCCAGCCGCCGGAGCCTGTTGGAACGTGACGCGGTCGGAAACGCCGGCCTCCTTGGCCGCGGCCCTTGCCCGCTCGATCGACGGCGCGTGATAGTCGAAGCCGAAGAACTTCGAAGCTGGGTATGCTTGAGCCATCAAGATCGTCGAAACGCCGTGGCCACAGCCGACATCGGCGACTTTCGCGCCGGCCTTGAGGCGGGCTTCGACGCCCTGCAGTGCCGGAATCCAGTCGGCAACGAGACTGTTGTTGTAACCAGTGCGGAAGAAGCGCTCCGTACCTCGGAACAGACAAGTGCTATGCTCGTGCCATCCCACGCCCTTCCCGGTACGGAAGGCGTCGGCCACCTTGGGTTCGTCCATCCACAAGGCCTGCACGACCTGAAAAGCGCCGGCGAAGAAGGCAGGGCTGTCCTCCTCGGCAAAAACCATTGCCTCCTCCGGCGTCAGGTGAAAGCGATCGGTTTTCTCGTCATAGCTGAGGTACTCGGCGGCCGCGAGTGCGGACAGCCATTCCCTGATGTACCGCTCCTTTATGCCGGTTTCCTTCGATAGATCAGCCGAGTTGCGTGGCTTGCCGTCGGCCATCGCCTTGAACAGGCCGAGGTCATCGCCAAGCACCACCAGCGCTCCGGATATGGCCGCGCCTACGTCGCCGATCAACCGACCGACGAGTGCATCCACTTTCTGCATGTCAGGCTCGCGCATATCTTCCTCCATCGAGAATGCAGGAAAGGACCAATCCCGGTGGACTATATCATCGTCAGCGTTTGCCGCGAAGGCGACGGGAGGGCATTGCGGTGATCCATTTCCGTTTGCAAATGCCCAGGGCGATCAATGGAGATATTTAACGTGCTGGTTGCGCCAATTGTCGCGTTGACAAGAAAATGGGTCGGATTGATAGTTCGGTCGCCCTGGAGGCTTGGAGGAAGATCATGATCAAGCATTTGACTATTCTTGCATCCGTTTCCCTGCTCGGGGCGCTGGCGTTTGCAACGCCGTCCTCGGCGCTGAGCATGAAGGAATGCAGCGCGAAGTATAAGTCCGCGCAGGCTGACGGCTCTGCGAAGGACATGAAGTGGAATGACTTCCGCAAGGCGCAATGCGGCCCGGATGCGACGGCCGAGCCGGATGTTACGCTCAATAGCGGCGAAGAGCCGGCAAAGCCGACGATGACGGCGCCCAAGGGCGTTTCGTTCCCGACAGCCATTGCACCGAAGTATGCGAAGGAAACACCTGGCAAGGGCCGGATGCACACTTGCGTCGACTCCTACCATCAGAACAAGGACGCCAACACGCTCAATGGCCTGAAATGGATTCAGAAGGGTGGCGGCTTTTATAGCCTCTGCAATGCCAAGCTGAAGAGCTGATGGACCGTTGCTCATCTCGAAAGGCCCCGTTAGTGGGGCCTTTTGTTTTGACGCGTTACCGCGGCTATGTGCTCAAACCGGTCCACCAGAAATGCTCTAAACAAAAAGGCCGCCGGAAAGTCCGACGGCCTTTGAATTCGGTGGTCCAATCGGACTAGTGCAGAATCTGGCTGAGGAAGAGCTTGGTGCGCTCGTGCTGCGGATTGTCGAAGAATTCGGCCGGCGAATTCTGTTCGACGATCTGGCCCTGGTCCATGAAGATGACGCGGTTGGCGACCTGACGGGCAAAACCCATTTCGTGGGTCACGCAGAGCATGGTCATACCTTCCTCGGCCAGCCCGACCATCGTCTCCAGGACTTCCTTGATCATTTCGGGGTCGAGCGCTGAGGTCGGCTCGTCGAAAAGCATGATCTTCGGGTTCATGCAGAGCGATCGGGCGATCGCCACGCGCTGCTGCTGACCGCCCGAGAGCTGGCCCGGATATTTGTTGGCCTGCTCCGGAATCTTGACGCGCTTCAGGAAGTGCATGGCGATCTCCTCCGCCTGCTTCTTCGGCATCTTGCGCACCCAGATTGGTGCCAGCGTGCAGTTTTCCAGAATGGTCAAATGCGGGAAGAGGTTGAAGTGCTGGAAGACCATACCGACTTCGCGGCGCACTTCATCGATCTTCTTCAGGTCGTTGGTGAGTTCGACGCCATCGACGATGATCTGGCCCTTCTGGTGTTCCTCCAGACGGTTGATGCAGCGGATCATTGTCGACTTGCCGGAGCCCGAGGGGCCGGCAATGACGATGCGTTCGCCACGCATCACCTTCAGATTAATGTCGCGCAGCACGTGAAAATCGCCGTACCACTTGTTCATGCCGATGATGTCGACAGCAACATCGGTCGCCGAAACGGTCATCTTCTTTGGTTGAGCCTCAGCCATGCGTTCGTTCCCTTAATCTTTTATCGTTTGTGGCCGGTATCGAGATAGCGTTCCATAAAGCCTGAATAACGCGACATGCCGAAGCAGAACAGCCAAAAAACGAAGCCTGCGAAAATCAGCCCTGTCAAGGGCGTCACTGCGCTTGCCCAGTTGGCGTCGGTAAAGTTGAACCGGACAATGCCAAGCAGATCGAACATGCCGATGATCGATACCAGCGACGTGTCCTTGAACATGCCGATGAAGGTGTTGACGATGCCGGGGATAACCAGCTTGATCGCCTGCGGCAGGATGATGAGGCGCATCTTCTGCCAGTAGCCGAGCCCGAGCGAGTCGGCGCCTTCGGACTGGCCCTTCGGGATCGCCTGCAGACCGCCGCGGATGACCTCGGCCATATAGGCAGACGCAAAGATCGCAACACCGATCAGGGCGCGCAGCAGTTTGTCGATCGTGTATCCGGTCGGCAGAAACAGCGGCAGCATCACGCTCGCCATGAAGAGCACCGTGATCAGCGGTATGCCGCGGATGATCTCGATGAAGGCGACGCAGACCATCTTGATGACAGGCATGTTGGAGCGGCGACCAAGCGCCAGGATGATGCCGAACGGCAGCGATACGGCAATGCCGACGAACGAAAGCACCAGCGTCACCATCAGGCCGCCCCAGAGCGGCGTGTCGACGATCTCAAGGCCAAAGCCGCCGTAAAGCAGCCAGAAGGCGAGAAGCGGCAGGACGATGAAAAGCAGGATCGCGTTGGTGCCCTTCAACGGTGCCTTGGGTATGAGCATTGGCACCAGCAGGAGCACGAACAAGATCCCGACGATCGTCGGGCGCCAGCGCTCGTCGAGGGGATATCGACCGAACACGAACTGGTCGAACTTCGCATTGACGAATGCCCAGCAGGCGCCGCTCCAGCCGTCGGGCTGAGTGCCTCCCTGAACGGCCGTTGCGCAGAACGTGCGATCTGTTCCGGTCCAGACGGCTTGAATGAACAGCCAGTTGATCATGTGCGGCAACGCCCAAGCGAGGAGGGCAATGGCGAGAACCGTCAGCACAATGTCCTTGGGAGTCGCCAGCAGGTTCTTGCGAACCCAGGCCAGCGGGCCACTTTCGCTGCGCGGTGCAGGTTCGGCGTCGAGGAAGTTGGTTCTGACGAAGGGTTGGTTGGATGTCGGCATCTTATCTCTCCACCAGAGCCATCTTGGCGTTGAACCAATTCATCAGCAGCGATGTGAGAATGCTGAGGGTGAGATAGACGACCGCCCAGATAAACACGATTTCGATCGCCTGACCTGTCTGGTTGAGGATTGTGCCGCCGACGGCAACGAGATCCGCGAAGCCGATGGCGATGGCGAGCGACGAGTTCTTCGTCAGGTTCAGGTATTGGCTGGTGAGCGGCGGAATGATGATGCGCAAAGCCTGCGGAACCACGACGAGGCGCGTGACGCTCGTCGGATGCAGGCCAAGTGAACCTGCTGCCTCGGACTGGCCCTTCGCCACGCCACGAATGCCGGCGCGGACGATTTCGGCAATAAAGGCCGCCGTATAGAAGGACAGCGCTAGAAACAGCGACATGAATTCTGGTCCGACGACGGAGCCGCCGGTAAGATTGAACTTGCCGGCGACCGGTACGTCGAACGACAGCGGCAGGCCGGAAAGGAGGAATATCAGGATCGGCAGGCCGACAATCAGACCGGTGGAAACCCAAATGGTATGGAATTGCTTGCCCGTGGCTGCCTGACGCTTGTGCGCCCAGTGCGCGACAATCGCCGATGCCACGATCCCAACCAGGAATGCCGCGCCAACCGCCCACATGCCTTCACCGAAGATCGGCTTGGGGAAAGCCAGTCCGCGATTGTTGAGGAACATGCTCAGCGGCAGATGCAGCGAATCGCGCGGCCCTGGCAGAACGGCAAGAACGCCCTGATACCAGAAGAAGATGACGAGCAGGGGTGGGATGTTGCGGAAGACCTCGACATACACCGTGCACAGCTTGGCGATCAGCCAGTTATGCGACAGGCGGCCGATGCCGACGATGAAACCGATGATCGTTGCCGTAATGATGCCGGTAACTGCTACCAGAAGGGTATTGAGAAAGCCGACCAGCAGCGCGCGGCGATAGGTGGCGTCGCTGGAATAGCCGATCAGCGACTGGCCGATGTCGAAGCCCGCGCGCCCGTTCAGGAAACCGAAGCCGGAGGCGGTACCCGAGCGGGTCAAATTCTCAGCCGTATTGTGGGCAATCCACCACACGAATCCGACGATGACCGCGACGGTCAGGACTTGGAAGAAAATGCCCCGAAGCCTCGGGTCGTAGATCACCGACTGGAAACTCCAGCCAGTGCTTTGCACATGTGACGTGTGCACAGCCTCTTGCGTCATGCCGAGCCTAATCCCCTATGAGCCCGTTTTCGGGCTTTTCTCTTTATGATGGGAAGGCGGAAAACCGCCTCCCCACACCTTCGTCAGTCGATCAACGGACCGGCGGGGCGTACTGGATACCGCCCTTGTTCCACAGCGCGTTCAGGCCGCGCTCGATCTTGAGCGGGCTGCCCTGGCCGACGTTGCGTTCGAAGACTTCGCCATAGTTGCCGACGCCCTTGATGATGTTGTAGGCCCATTCATTGGTGAGCCCCATGTCGGTGCCAATTTTCGTATCGGCTTCCGTGCCAAGGAAGCGTTTGATGTCGGGATTTGCCGAGTTTTTCATCTCGTCGACGTTTGCCTGCGTGATGCCAAACTCTTCGGCGTTCACGAGCGCATAAGCCGTCCACGACACGATGTCGAACCACTGGTCATCACCCTGACGAACGGCCGGGCCCAGCGGCTCTTTGGAAATGATCTCCGGAAGGACGATGTGCTCGTCGGGGTTCTTCAGCGTCAGACGCAGCGAGTAGAGGCCGGACTGGTCGGTGGTATAGACGTCGCAACGGCCGGCGTCGTAGGCGGCGTTGACTTCGTCAAGCTTCTCGAAAACGACCGGATTGTACTGAAGATTGTTCGACTTGAAGTAGTCGGCGAGGTTCAGTTCCGTCGTCGTGCCGGACTGAACGCAAACGGCCGCGCCGGACAATTCGAGCGCCGACTTCACGTTCAGGCTCTTGCGAACCATGAAGCCCTGGCCGTCATAATAGGTGACCGGGCGGAAGTTGAAGCCCTGCGCCGTGTCGCGGTTGATTGACCACGTCGTGTTACGCGACAGGACGTCGATTTCGCCCGACTTCAGCGCCGGGAAGCGATCCTTGGCTGACAGCGGCGTGTATTTCACCTTGGTCGGGTCGCCGAAAACGGCCGAAGCAACTGCCTTGCAGAAGTCGACGTCGAAGCCGGCCCAATTGCCGGAAGCGTCAGGCTGCGCGAAACCGAGAAGGCCGGTGTTGACGCCGCACTGAACGAAACCCTTTGCCTTTACGTCTTCGAGCGTGGTGGCAGAAGCTGCCGAGGCGCCAAGCCCGAAAACTGCTGCGCCGATCGCGGCGGACAGAAGCTTAGTCTTCATTTTTCCCAACCTTTTCCTTTGTCTTATCTTTTTGTGGGAGCGTTCGCCGAAGCAAGCAAACCTCCCAGATGACCCGACACCCTCCCGGCGCGAGTGGTGCTATCACAGTCGCAAATGTCACCATGGTCAAGTGTCGCGTTGAAAGATTGCGTGATATTTCGGCAATTCGCTACTCGCGGCGCGCAAAAGAGGCAGATGGCTATCGAAATGGCGGCCTTTTGCCGAAAAAAATCGCGCAAAATCACTGATATATCTGAATAAGCGGCATCGCAGGGATCCGTTGCCCGGTCCTGCTTCGGGGTTGACCGATGGTTTCGCTCGGTTCAAAAGTTGCCCACTGCATCCCACCGCCAAAGGCATTTCCGACATGAAAGATAGAGAAGGCCCGCTTCACAACGCTGGCATCAACACCCGCCTTTCCCACCTCGGCAACGACCCGGCCGAATTCCACGGTTTCGTCAACCCGCCCGTTGTCCATGCCTCCACGGTCCTCTTCCCGAACGCGCGCGCAATGGAAACCCGTGGACAGAAGTATACGTACGCAACGCGCGGTACCCCGACGACGGATGCCCTTTGTGAGGCAATCGATGCCCTGGAAGGGTCGGCCGGAACGATTCTCGTGCCGTCGGGCCTTGCTGCGGTTACGGTTCCGTTCCTGGCATTCCTGTCGGCCGGCGACCACGCTTTGATCGTCGATTCGGTCTATGGGCCAACCCGGCATTTCTGCGATACGATGCTGAAGCGCCTCGGCGTTGAGGTCGATTACTACGATCCGCTGGTGGGCGCGGGTATCGAAGCGCTGATCAAGCCGAACACCAAGCTCGTCCATACGGAAGCGCCAGGGTCGAATACCTTCGAAATGCAGGATATTCCGACGATTGCCGCAATCGCGCACAAGCACGGTGCGGTGGTGACGATGGATAACACCTGGGCGACGCCGGTCTACTTCAAGCCGCTCGACTTCGGCGCCGACATCTCCATTCACGCCGCCACCAAATATCCGTCCGGGCACTCCGATATTCTGATGGGGACGGTCTCGGCAAACGCCAAATACTGGCCGCAGCTTCAAGAAGCGAACATTACGCTTGGCATTTGTGGCGCGCCCGACGACGCCTATCAGATCCTGCGCGGGCTGCGAACGATGGGTGTACGCCTGGAGCGCCACTATGAAAGCGCGCTCACGATCGCCAAGTGGCTTGAGGGCAGGGAGGACGTTGCCACGGTGCTGCATCCGGCGCTGCCGAGCTTCCCGTCGCACGCGTTATGGAAGCGCGACTTCAAGGGCGCGAGCGGCATCTTCTCCTTCGTGCTCGCCGTCGACGCCCCGGAAAAGTTCAAGGCGAAGGCGCACGCCTTCCTCGACGCGCTGCAGATCTTCGGCCTCGGTTGGTCGTGGGGCGGTTTCGAAAGCCTCGCCGTTCACGTCAACCTGAACGATCGCCGCATTTGCAAGGCGCCAGCCGAAGGACCGGTCATCCGTCTGCAGATCGGGCTTGAAGACGTCGTCGATATCAAGGCGGATATCGAGCGCGGCTTTGCAGCCGCCAGGGCCGTCTGATCAGGTGCCGGCGCGGTAACCGTAAATCCAGTCGAGATCCGCCGCGAGACTTTGCGGCGCTCTCAGCGCTAGGACAACGTCACGGCCGATGCGTATCGGTCCGCGGGCGTGATAGGCAAACTGGTTGAATGCGCCGCGCTGGCGCAGTCGCGCTATCCTCGGGGTGCGGCGCGCTTCGAACAACGGTAGGGCTTCGGCGACCGGGCGCGTCGCAACGAACATCGCGAGCTCACAGGCATCCTCGATCGCCATCGCGGCACCTTGGGCCGCAAAAGGCATCATTGCGTGCGCTGCGTCGCCGATAAGCACGCAGTCGCGGCCGTCCTGCCAGCGGCCGTTCGTCGTTTCGTAGAGCGGCCAGAAGCTCATGTCTTCGGCCTTGCCGAAAAGTTCTGTCATGGCAGGGTGCCACCGGGAAAAACGCGAAAGCAGTTGCCGACGCTGGGCTTGCGTCGGCTGCGTGATCCAGGCATGCGGCGCGCCATTGCCGGCCGTGATCGCCACCATATTGAAACTGTCGGTTTCCCTGAGCGGATAGCAGACGAGATGCGCCGACGGACCAAGGAACGCCGAGACGCCATTGCGTTCAAGAAATGTGGGCGCGTTTGCGGCGCCAACCGTGAAGCGGTAGGCGATGTTGCCGGAGAACCGGGGCGAGGGGCTGCCTTCGATGCCTTCGCGAACCTGCGACCAGACGCCGTCGGCGCCAACCAGAAGATCCTTTCGGCGTGATAGGTTCGACAATACCCGACCCTTGATCTGCGCTCCAAGATGCAGTTGGCAGAGCGGTTCCTTGGCGACGGCGTCAAGCAATGTTTGCTGTAGCGTGGAGCGATGCAGGACGCCGTAGGGAGCCCCCCACCGGGCACGCGCAAATCCGCCGGCTGGAATGGCCGCGAGCTGACGCAGCGTGGTTCCAGATATCAGCCGAATGGATTCTGGCTCGAGCCAGGATTCGGCCAGGCGCTCGAGGATGCCAAGCTCCGCCAAAATGCGTGAAGCATTCGGCGAAATCTGCAGACCGGCCCCGACCTCGGTCAGATCAGGCGCCTGCTCGAAAATTTCGGAACTGATGCCACGCTTCGCCAGCGCAAGCGCAGCTGTAAGGCCCGCTACGCCCGCGCCGACAATGGCGGCATGTTCAGCCGGCATAGGCTGTCCGATCTCGAATTGGGGTCAGGCAGCCTTGACGTGGAAGACGCAGCCAGCGGGATTGGTCTGATTTGCCTTCAGCGCACCGTTGAAGCGGTAAAGGGTCGAGCAGTATGAGCAGACCTTCTCGTTCTCGTCGCCCATGTCGATGAAGATGTGCGGATGATCGAACGGAACGGAGGCGCCGGTGCACATGAACTCCTTCACACCGACTTCGATAACGCGGTGTCCGCCGTCGTTCTGGAAGTGGGGAATGTTGTGGCCGGCCATGTTCGTCTCCGAATGCTTTGTAACGTGCGCGGACCTTATAGTCGTTCACTACAAATGTGTAGAGCCAAAGAGAGGCGGGACGCACAGTTTTTGCCACCGCGAGGGTTTCAGTTCGGCGGCCTATAAAATATGGTCCGGCAAAAAAGGACAGTCCGATGAACTTGAATACGCCCGCCTTTTCCAGCTTCACGCATGACGGTCTGAAGCTCGCCTTTTTTGATGAAGGTGATCCGTCGGGGGTGCCGGTGGTGCTGATCCACGGATTTGCCTCCAGCGCCAACGTGAACTGGGTTCATCCGGGCTGGCTGAAGACATTGGGCGACGCGGGTTATCGGGTCATCGCCATAGATAACCGGGGACATGGTGCGAGCGACAAGCCGCGCGACGCCGAGGCCTATCGTCCTTGGCATATGGCGAGCGATGCGGTTGCGCTCCTCGATCACCTGGGGATTCCGGAAGCCAACATCATGGGCTATTCGATGGGAGCCCGCATTTCCGTGTTCGCCGCACTTGCCCATCCCGACCGCGTCCGCTCGCTGGTGCTCGGCGGTCTTGGGATCGGCATGACGGATGGTGTCGGCGATTGGGATCCTATTGCGGATGCCTTGCTGACCGCTTCCCTCAAAGACGTCACTCATGATCGCGGACGCATGTTTCGTGCTTTTGCCGATCAGACGAAAAGCGACCGCGACGCGCTCGCTGCCTGTATCAAGGGGTCGCGTGATCTCGTCGCACGGTCCGATATGGCCAAGATCGACGCTCCAACCTTGATCGGCGTTGGAACGAAGGACGACATTGCGGGGTCAGCCCAGGAGCTTGCAGCACTGATGCCCCATGCACAGGCGCTCGATATTCCCGGTCGCGATCACATGCTGGCTGTCGGGGACCGGATCTTCAAGAAGGCGGTGCTGGAGTTCTACGCCGAAGTCGCCGGATGGTGACTTGGCTTTGTCACGGCGGTTCGAGACGGCGCAGAAACGATTCCCCGACCACCCATTTATGTTAACAGGTTTTTGCCCTATATAGAGCCGATCCTACGGCATACGAGGAGACCTTTCATGGTCGCAAAGACAGATATTCGCTCTCTTGAGACGGGCAATCCTCTCAAGGTGATGGATCCGATCTGGGACAGCCTGCGCGAGGAAGCGCGTGCTGCCGCAGAAAATGATCCGGTGCTGGCCGCATTTCTCTACTCGACCGTGCTCAACTATCGGTCACTCGAGGAGTGCGTGATCTACCGCATCTGTGAACGTCTAGACCATCCGGACATGCAGGCAATCCTGCTGCGCCAGACCTTCGATCAGATGCTCGAGGATTGGCCAGAGTGGAGTGCCATTCTGCGCGTCGATATCCAGGCAATTTATGATCGCGACCCCGCATGCCTGCGCTTCATGGAAGCCGTGCTCTATTTCAAGGGATTCCACGCGCTGCAGACACACCGCCTGGCGCACTGGCTGCTGAACCGCGGCCGGCGCGATCTGGCGCTTTATCTGCAGAGCAGATCGTCGAGCGTTTTCCAGACCGACATCAATCCCGCAGCGCGTATCGGCAGGGGCATCTTCCTCGATCATGCAACCGGGCTGGTCGTTGGTGAAACCGCCGTCATCGGTGATAACGTGTCGATCCTGCACGGTGTCACGCTAGGCGGTACCGGCAAGGAAGGCTCGGACCGGCATCCCAAGATCGGCAGCGGTGTCCTGATCGGCGCCGGCGCCAAGATTCTCGGCAACATCGAGATCGGCTATTGCTCGCGCGTTGCCGCTGGTTCGGTCGTGCTGAAGGCGGTGCCGCCCAAGACGACTGTGGCGGGCGTGCCGGCCAAGGTGGTCGGAGAAGCAGGGTGTTCGGAACCGTCGCGAATAATG
Source organism: Rhizobium tibeticum (assembly GCF_900110205.1). Lineage (GTDB taxonomy): Bacteria > Pseudomonadota > Alphaproteobacteria > Rhizobiales > Rhizobiaceae > Rhizobium > Rhizobium tibeticum. The sequence goes on from NZ_FOCV01000012.1 coordinate 101,581, forward strand.
GATCAGGTGATCGGCGCAGATATCTGAGCCGCTCGTTGCCTTAGCACGGCACATCGGCGGGGATAGCGTTCATGCGTCTGTCCCCGTGCCTTTACAGCGCCGTCTTTCCCATGCAAAAAGCGGCCAACCGAGACCGCTCAGGAGATGCAGTGTGAAGCCCGAAGAAATCAAGAAGCTCGACGCCTATTTCAAGCGCACGTTCAACCCGCAGGTGATCGTCAAGGCACGCCCGCGAAAGAACGATTCCGCGGAAGTCTATCTCGGCGAAGAATTTCTGGGCGTCGTCTATATCGATGACGAGGACGGCGACCGCTCCTATAATTTCTCGATGGCGATCCTCGACGTCGACCTTTGATCCGTGATTGACGGGCGGCGTGCCTTTTGGCCCGCCCGTCTGCCTCGGCTCGCGTCCGCGAGCTGCTGGCCTGTCAAGGCAGCCCACACAATCGAGCTGGAACGCGGCTCAAGCCTTGATCTTGCAAACCTCCGATTGTTTCTTTTCGCAGAGCAATCTTTGGCGGAAAAATGGGCCGCCTTCACTGGACCAGTCCGCCGAATGCTCCATCTCCTCCGCTGAGCATGTGCTCTAGCGCCAAAGGAGGATGCCGAGAATGGGTATTTTCGACAAGATCAAGCACGCGATTTTTGGTGAGGCCGTCGCCGCTCCGGTCACTCCGTCCGCCACGCCGGCGCCATCGCCGACCGCAGCAGCGCCAGGCGCTGCGCCGGCAGCCACACCACAGCCGACACCGTCAGCCGCCTCGCCGGCCGCGGCCGCGATCGACATCGTGCCCCTGTTAGACGCAGCGGTGAAGAAGAGTGGACAGAAGTTGGATTGGCGACGCTCGATCGTGGATCTGATGAAGGCAGTCGGCATGGATGCGAGCCTTGCGGAGCGCAAGGAACTTGCCGCCGAGCTTGGTTTTACCGGCGACACGCACGACACCGCGACGATGAACCTGTTCCTGCACAAGGCTCTGATGAAGCGCCTTGCCGAGAACGGCGGAAAGGTTCCGGCCGACCTTCTCGACTGACCGGCTCAGTGCCGGTAGCGCCGCGGCGACATTTTTGGCAAAGCTTCTGGTTGCGGCGCTTCTGATATATTTTAGTGAAATCAAATATCGAAATATCGCCGCCCTGCGCCGTCTAAAAAGCGGGGTTCGATGGCGCAACCATAGAGTGTTTTGCGATGCACAATGACACTTGACTATTTGTGTGCATTGCAGCTACGCTTTATCTGCCGCAGAAGCCAAGGAGGATGATGGTCATGTTGAACTTCGATGAAGCCAACCGGAAGAGCAAGGAAGCCATGGATACGATGCTGAAGAGCTACTCGGATACCGCCAAGGGTTTCCAGGCGATCGCCGCCGAGGCCGTGGAATATTCCAAGAAGTCGTTCCAGGATACGGTCACGCATTTTGAAAGCCTCTCGGGGGCGCGCAGCTTCGAAGCTGCGTTCGAGTTGCAGAGCAACTATGTGAAATCCGCATACGAAGCCTTCGTGACCGAAGCCACCAAGCTCGGCGAAATGTATTCCGATCTCGCCAAAAGCGCTTACAAACCATATGAAGCGCCTGTTGCCGCAGCGACCGCAAAGGCGACGAAAGCGGCCGCAGTTGTTGCGCCGGCCGCGGCGTAAAGATACGCGGCACAGGCCGCATAGCTCTTGAAAATCGAGGACCGGCTACGCATCTGCGGCCGGTCTTTTCTTTTTTCACGATGCCTGTCGGCTGCCCATCGCCAGTTTCTGTGTCTTTGCGTCGAGACCGGCCGAATTGTGATTGCAGTGTGAAACGAGGGGCTTAAAATCGCTCCAGGATGAACTAAGTTAGTATTTCGAATATTCGGCGGGAAACACTCCTCCCAGGCCCCGCTGGACCGATCGAGGAATGAAAGAAAATGATCGCAGCGCCGATCCGGATGCAAAACGACAGCGAAAGGAACGGGGACAACGGAAATCGCGGAACCTCGGTCATTACACGCACGAAACCGAAGACCAAGAAGCCCAATCTCTACCGCGTGCTCCTCTTGAATGACGACTACACTCCCATGGAATTTGTCATTCATATCCTTGAGCGTTTTTTTCAGAAGGATCGTGAAAGTGCCACCCGCATCATGCTCCACGTCCACAACCATGGTGTCGGTGAATGTGGAATATTTACATACGAGGTAGCGGAGACGAAGGTGAGCCAGGTGATGGACTTCGCCCGACAGCACCAGCATCCGCTGCAATGCGTCATGGAAAAGAAGTGAGGATCTGAACGTGCCAACATTTTCGCCTAGTCTTGAGAAGGCGCTCCATCAGGCACTGACCTTTGCCAACGAGCGGCATCATGAATATGCCACGCTCGAGCATCTGCTGCTCGCCCTGATCGACGATGCCGATGCGGCCGCGGTCATGGGGGCCTGCAATGTCGACCTCGACGCGCTGCGCAAAACGCTTGTTGAATATGTCGATAACGAACTCTCCAATTTGGTCACCGGCTATGACGAGGACTCCAAGCCGACCTCCGGCTTCCAGCGCGTGATCCAGCGAGCGGTGATCCACGTGCAGTCATCCGGTCGCGAGGAGGTAACAGGGGCAAACGTCCTCGTTGCCATTTTCGCCGAACGTGAGAGCCATGCTGCCTACTTCCTGCAGGAGCAGGAAATGACCCGCTACGATGCCGTCAATTATATCTCCCACGGGATCGGCAAACGTCCAGGCGCATCCGAATCTCGTCCGCCGCGCGGCGCCGATGACAGTGAATCCGAGAGCAAGCCAACGGCGCGTGGCAGCGGCGAGCAGGAGGAGGGCGGTCCTAAAAAGCAGCAGGACGCTCTGAAGGCTTACTGCGTGAACCTCAACGAGAAGGCCAAGGGCGGCAAGATCGATCCGCTGATCGGCCGTCAGGCTGAGGTCAACCGCACCATCCAGGTCCTGTGCCGCCGTTCGAAGAACAACCCGCTCTACGTCGGCGATCCCGGCGTCGGCAAGACGGCGATTGCCGAAGGCCTTGCCAAACGAATCGTTGAGGGCAAGGTGCCGGAAGCATTGGCCGATGCCACGATATTCTCGCTGGATATGGGCACGCTGCTGGCTGGCACGCGCTATCGCGGCGATTTCGAAGAACGTCTGAAGCAGGTGGTCAAGGAACTGGAAGAATATCCGGGTGCTGTGCTGTTCATCGACGAGATCCATACCGTCATCGGTGCGGGTGCGACGTCGGGCGGAGCAATGGATGCCTCAAACCTCTTGAAGCCGGCTCTGTCTTCGGGCGCGATCCGCTGCATCGGTTCAACCACCTATAAGGAATACCGCCAGTTCTTCGAGAAGGACCGTGCTCTGGTTCGCCGCTTCCAGAAGATCGACGTCAACGAACCGTCGATCGACGATGCGATCGAGATCATGAAGGGTCTGAAGCCCTACTTCGAAGAGTACCATCACCTGCGCTATTCGAACGAAGCGATCAAGACCGCCGTCGAGCTGTCGGCCCGCTACATTTCGGACCGCAAACTGCCGGACAAGGCGATCGACGTCATCGATGAGACCGGTGCTGCCCAGATGCTGCTGCCGCCCTCCAAGCGCCGCAAGCTGATCACCGAGAAGGAGATCGAAGCGACGGTCGCGACGATGGCGCGTATCCCGCCGAAGACGGTGTCGAAGGACGACGAAGCTGTTCTTGCCAATCTGGAGCAGGAATTGCGCTCGGTGGTTTACGGTCAAGACAACGCGATCGAAGCGCTGTCGACCGCGATCAAGCTCGCTCGCGCGGGCTTGCGCGAACCGAACAAGCCGATCGGATCCTACGTTTTCTCCGGCCCGACCGGCGTTGGCAAAACCGAGGTTGCAAAGCAACTGGCGTCGTCTCTCGGCGTCGAACTCCTGCGCTTCGATATGTCGGAATACATGGAGCGGCACACGGTATCGCGCCTGCTCGGTGCACCTCCCGGCTACGTGGGCTTCGACCAGGGCGGTCTCCTGACCGATGGCGTCGACCAGCATCCACATTGCGTGGTGCTGCTCGACGAGATCGAGAAGGCTCATCCTGACATCTACAACATTCTGTTGCAGGTGATGGACCACGGCACGCTGACGGACCACAACGGCAAGAAGATCGACTTCCGCAACGTCATCCTGATCATGACGACCAACGCGGGTGCGTCGGAGATGGCCAAGGCCGCGATCGGCTTCGGTTCGTCCAAGCGCACGGGCGAGGACGAGGAGGCGTTGACCCGCCTGTTCACGCCGGAGTTCCGCAATCGTCTCGACGCGATCATCCCGTTCGCGGCGCTGCCGACGGAAGTCATCCACAAGGTCGTGCAGAAGTTCATCATGCAACTCGAAGCACAGCTTTCCGAACGGAATGTCACCTTCGACCTGCACAAGGATGCTATCGCCTGGCTGGCTGAAAAGGGTTACGACGACAAGATGGGCGCGCGCCCGCTTGCCCGCGTCATCCAGGACGTCATCAAGAAGCCGCTTGCCAACGAAATCCTCTTCGGCAAGCTGCGCAAGGGCGGCGTCGTCAACGTCACGGTCGGGCCGAAGGAAGACGGCAAGCCCGGCATCATCCTCGAAGCCGTGTCGGACAGCGCGCCGATCAAGCCGAAGCCGGAAGCCGAAGTCGCGCATCCCGAGGCCGACGATGAGGATGACGGCGAGCTGAAGACGAAGGCTCGCCCGAAGAAGACAACGGCCAGGAAGACAAAGGCAGTCGTCGAATCCGAGGTGAAGAGCCCGCCCAAGAAGGGCAGTGCGGTTCCACGGGTTCCAAAGAAGTAAAGCGACCAAACAGGCGGCTGCAACGGCCGCCTGTTTCTTTGCTGTTATAAGCGATCGCTTAGGCGATTCTTAAATGAACCGGCTTTATATCGGCTCCAGCAAGGAGCCTCGCAATGGCGTTTCTGCCGGCCGAACGTTTTATCATTTTGATCATCGCGACCTTCGCACTGCTTGATGCTTGCCTGTTGTTATTGAAGGGCGTTGGAATCGACGTTACCGGATATGCGAGCCTCGTCGCCTGTGGCGCCTTCCTGCTCGGGCTTGGGCAATTCTATCGGCATGTCCGCCGCAACGACCGGATTGGTGCAACGGCGATCGCTGCCGGTCTCTTCGTGCTTTTCACGATTGTAGGCTCGATCTTCAACTATCTGCTGTTGCCGCTGCGGTTTCAGCCAATCGACCCAGTTCTCGCTCGCTTTGACGCAGCGTTAGGGTTTCACTGGCCGGACTTGGTGACGTGGGCCTCACAATATCCGTCCGCCGGGATTGTGCTGCAGATGATCTACGCGACGTCATTGCCGCAGTTCGTCGTCATCCTGTTGATCTTGGGTCTTGGCGGTCGGACAAGGCTGCTTCATCATTTCCTGATGACCGGCGTGATCGGAGCGCTGATGGCGATCATTTGCTGGTTCTTCTTTCCATCGTTTGGCGCATCATCGATTTACGGGCTGTCGCCAGCGGTGACAGAGGCCGTCCCCCTTGCCGCTGGTCCGCACTACGGTGCTCAGCTAGTCGAGCTCGGACGCAACGGCGCGACCTATTTGACGCCAAGCAACGTGCTGGGACTGATCGGATTTCCGTCGTTCCACACGGTTATGGCGGCTATGTCCGCACGCTTCATGCTGCGGTGCGGGCCACTCGGCCTACCGTTCCTGCTCTTGAATGTCGTGATGATGCCCGCGATCCTGATACAGGGCGGGCATAATCTTGCGGATGTTCTTGGCGGTTTGCTTGCATTCGGCGTTGCCCACGCACTCGCCGATGCGGCCCTGCGCCAACTTGAAAGGACGCAACGACAACGCCGCAGCGGAATCGTAGCCACGCCCGGCGTTTGATCAGAGCTCTGCCTTGATCTTCTCGGCGTTGGCCGCGAGCACCGCATTGTCTTCCATCTGCCCCGAATGCGGACGCAGCGCCATGCCCTCGTATCGCGGGATCACGTGGAAGTGCAGGTGGAAGATGGTCTGGCCAGCCGCCGGTTCGTTGAACTGGCAGACGAGGACGCCGTCTGCATCGAATGCTTCCTTGACGGCATTGGCGATCTTCTGCACGACCGGGATCGTCTGCGCAAGAACCGCCGGATCGGCATCGAGGATGTTGCGCGAAGCCGCTTTGGGAACGACGAGCACGTGGCCAGGTGCCTGCGGCATCACATCCATGAAGGCAACCGTGTCATTGTCTTCGTAGATACGATGCGACGGAATTTCGCCGCGCAGGATCTTGGCGAAGATATTGTTGCTGTCATAGGTGGCGCTGGTCATACGAAATCTCCTCTTTGCTGCTGTGATCGCGTAGCGCGGCAGGGACGAAAGCGTCAATCCTCCTGTCGGCGCTCGCCCTTTCGAAACGGGCTGTGCTCCGTCAGGATTTCGTTCATCTGTTCGACGTCGTTGCGCTCCCGCTCGAGATAGTCGGCGATCGCCCGGCGCAACCCCGCATGTGCAACATAATGCGCGGAGTGGGTTGTCACCGGCAGATAACCTCGTGCCAGCTTGTGTTCGCCCTGGGCACCGGCTTCAACACGCTTGAGGCCCCTTTCCAGGGCAAAGTCGATCGCCTGATGATAACAGACCTCGAAATGCAGGTACGGGTGGTCCTCGATGCATCCCCAATGGCGGCCATAGAGCGTATCGCCGCCGATGAAGTTGATCGCGCCGGCAATGTAGCGACCGTCTCGTTTTGCCATGACGAGCAGTATATTGTCCGGCATACGCTCGCCGATCAGCGAGTAGAACTTGCGCGTCAGGTACGGCCGGCCCCACTTTCGGCCGCCCGTATCCATATAGAAGGCGAAGAACTGGTCCCAGATGCGTTCGGTCAGATCGCTGCCGGTCAGCCAATCGATGCTAATGCCGTTTTCGAGTGCGGTGCGGCGTTCCCTGCGAAGTGCTTTGCGCTTGCGCGACGCCAGCGTCTCAAGAAACGCCTCGTGATTGGCATAGCCTTCATTGATGAAATGAAACTGCTGGTCCGTCCTGTGCAGGTAATCCTCGCCCTCGAAGATGCCGATCTCGTCCTCGGGTACGAATGTGATGTGAGCAGACGACACGCCGAGCCGGCGCACGACTTCCTTGAGGCTCTCGGCTATTGCATGCTGGATCGGCAGGCGCTGCAGACCTTCGGCGACAAGCAGACGTGGGCCGGTCGCAGGGGTAAAGGGAATGGAGCATTGCAGTTTCGGATAGTAGCGTCCGCCCGCTCGTTCGAAGGCATCGGCCCAGCCGTGGTCGAAAACATACTCGCCCTGGCTATGGTTCTTCAGATAACCGGGTAGGGCGCCGATAAGCTCGCCCTTGTCCGTTTCCAATAGCAGATGGTGGCCCATCCAGCCGGTTTGCGCCGTCGCTGATCCCGATTCCTCCAGCGAGGACAGGAAAGCATGCGACACGAAAGGATTGTAGGTAAGCGTGCTGCCTCTGGGGGAGGCCCCGGAAAGCCGCGACCAGCTCTCCTGGGAAATCGCGGTGAAAGACCGCTCGATGCGGATTGAAAGTTCGTCTGTCATGGAGCGAATGCGAGACCGTTTGGGAGGAAAATAGGGCTCACCACCAGTCTGCGCACGATCTTGTCCAAAAAGCGAGCGTCAAACCGAAACGCGCGGATCGAATCCCTCGAATGTCATCTGGTCGGCATTCTCGAACGTGTGCTTTTGACCCTTTTCATCGCGCACGGTCCAGGTGATGACCACGATGCCCTTTTCACGTTGTGCCGTAATGAACGGGTTCGGCAGGTCGGCGAAGAAATAGGAAATGAAGTCGAGGCCGAGCTCAATGGCCTTTTCGTGCGCTTCGAACTCTTCCGGTTTGTTACCCCCTGCCGTCAGCCCGAGCGGAAAGGGGGCATTGAGCGCCTTTAGATCGCGAAGCAGCCAGTGGTCGAAGCTCATCAGGGCGACCTTGCCCTCATAACCTTCAAGCACTTCGAGAACGGCTTCCGCAAATCCCTCGTCATCGGCCTCGCGGCCTTTCAGCTCGATAACCAAGGGAACCTGGCCCTTCACAAGATCCAGCAGCTGCCGCAACGTCGGTATCTTGTCGGCTGTTCCGCCGACGGAGATGAGGCCGAGTTCCCGTGACGTGCGCTCGCGTACGTCTCCCTTGAGATTGCACAGGCGCTCCAGATCCTCATCGTGGAAGATGATCGGCACGCCGTCTGAGGCATAATGCAGGTCGCACTCGATCGCAAAGCCTGCTTCGACCGCACGCGAGAACGCCGAGAGCGTGTTTTCCCACACGGCCTTGTTGAGGTCATGATAGCCGCGATGAGCGACCGGCTGTTCCTTGAGCCATGCAGCTGAGGTCATCAGGCAATTTCCACGATCGCATCGATTTCGACAGCGGCGTTCATCGGCAGGGCGGCCATGCCGACGGCGGCGCGCGCATGCTTGCCGGCCTCACCAAGGACGCCGGCAATCAGGTTGGAGGCACCATTGATGACGAGGTGCTGTTCGACGAAGTCTGATGCAGAGGCCACGAAGCCGTTGAGCTTGATGACGCGCTTGATGCGGCCGAGATCGCCGCCGAGAGCAGCGCGTGCCTGAGAAAGGATGTTGATGGCGCAGAGTTCTGCAGCGCGTTGGCCGGCTTCGACGTCGACATTCTTGCCCAGATGACCGGAGACGGCGATCTTGCCGCCCTCCAGAGGCAGCTGCCCGGAGATATAGAGGAGGTTCCCGCTGATAACGTAGGGAACGTAGTTTGCGGCCGGGGCCGCAGCCTCAGGCAGAGATATCCCCATTTCTTTTAGGCGCGCAGCGATTTGATCGGACATTTTCCTCTCCGCTTTTGTTGTGAATAGTTCTAAAATTATGCATCAAGGCTTGGAATCTAGATTGTGACATTTTCGAGCCTCGATTTGGCCGAAAGCGTTCTTATAACATTGCAGGCGAGTCCAACAGGAGATTGTCAATGTTCCGATCGAGTCTTGCCGCACTTCTTCTGGCGAGCGTTTCGACGACCGTCTATGCGGCCGCGCCAGCAACGAGTGCGGCGATTGCGACCGGTCTTGTCGCTCACCGGGCGGTCTATGATCTGGAATTGAAGGACGCCTCGGAGCGCTCCGGCATTTCGGGCATGTCGGGCCGCATGGTTTACGAGTTCGACGGCAACTACTGCACGGGCTTCACCACCAACTTCCGCTTCGTGACGCAGATCGATACGGGCGATGCCGTGCGCGTCAGCGACCAGCAGACGAAGACCTTCGAGAACCTGAAGGACCGCAGGTTCACGTTCGACACCAAGTCTTTTACCGACGAGCAGCTCGACAAGGAGGTCAACGGAGCCGCGCAGGACCAGGCTGAAGGCGTGAAGGTTGCCTTGACCCAGCCGACCAGCAAGGAGCTGCAACTTGCCGCGAGCCGGTTCCCGACCGAACATATGCTGGACGTGATCCAGAACGCCAAGGCTGGCAAGCGCCTGTTCGAGGCGCGCGTCTTCGACGGCTCGGATGATGGGGACAAGGCGCTTGTGACGACCACCGTCGTCGGCAAGCAGGTGGCACCGGCGGTCGATGAGGCCGATGCGGGCAATGCCGGCGCCTTCGCGAAGGCCGCCTTCTGGCCGGTCACGATCTCGTATTTCAACGAGAATACCAAGACCGACGCTTTGCCAGTCTATCGCATGTCGTTCAAGCTCTACGAAAACGGCATCACGCGCGATCTGACCATGGACTATGGCGACTTTGTTCTCAGCGGCAGGCTTGCAAAGCTCGAACTGCTCGATAGAACGTCCGCTGCCTGCAAATAATCGTCGCGGATGCTCACCACGACGATTGTCGGTATGTCTAAGTAAACCCTCTCTATGCTAGTAATTCGAAAGGCGCGCTGATGAGGGCGCAAGAGTCGGATTGGAGTGAGAATCTTGACGATGCGGCATGGTAATTTGAGTGGTGGACTCTCCGGACTCTCAGCTGGCTTGGTTGCGTTGACGCTGTTCGCGAGCACTCCAGCCGCGGCGTCGGATTGCGGCAGGACGCCGGTGGCAGGAATTGATTGGAGCGAGTGCAGCAAGAAGAATCTCATGTTGCAGGGAAGCGACTTTCAGGGTGCCAACCTGGCAGGCACGGACCTGAGCCTGACCAATCTCAGCGATACCAATCTCACCTCGGCGAATCTCGAGAAGGCAACGTTGGCGCGTGCGTGGTTCACGGGAGCTCAGGCCGGTAAGGCGAATTTCTCGAAGATCGAGGCTTATCGATCCGGATTCGAGAACGTTTTCGCAGAGGGAGCGTCGTTCGCCGGCGCAGAACTTCAGCGCTCCAATTTCAATGGCGCAAAGCTCAGCGGCGCGAACTTCGAGAAAGCCGAGCTTGGCCGCGCGAGCTTCGCCAAAGCCGTTCTCACAGGAACCAAGTTCTCTCTCGCCAATCTGTCGCGCGCCGACCTCAGCGAGGCAACCTTCGAGGGGCCGGTAGCGTTCGATCGCGCCTTCATGTTTTTGACGCGGATCGAAGGGCTTGATTTGTCTGCGGCGACGGGTCTTGAGCAGGCTCAGGTCGATCTTGCCTGCGGCGATGCGAAGACGAAGTTGCCTGCCGGCCTTTCGCCACCGGCAAACTGGCCCTGCGCGTCGGATTGATCGCACTGCTGTGGCCGCCTTCAGCCGGCGTCGAGTACTCAGCCACGAGCCTCCATTGTCGCTTTTTTCGCAGGAAGCCTTGATTTTCCGGATAAGGAAGGGTATGGCGACCCGCATTCCACACGTAAGGCATGGGATTGTCCGGGAGAAATCCGGATGGTTCCGCCCGGTGGCATTCTCGAAGAGGATGCTGTTAGCCTTGCGGAGGTTCAACCGGAAAAGGATAACAAGGCATGGCATTGCCCGATTTCTCTATGCGCCAGCTCCTCGAAGCAGGCGTCCACTTCGGCCACCAGACGCACCGCTGGAACCCGAAGATGAAGCCGTACATTTTCGGCGATCGTAACAACATCCACATCATCGACCTCGCTCAGACCGTTCCGATGCTGTCGCGCGCCCTGCAGGTTGTCTCCGACACCGTTGCTCGTGGCGGCCGCGTTCTTTTCGTCGGCACCAAGCGCCAGGCTTCCGAGCTCATCGCTGACTCGGCCAAGCGTTCCGCTCAGTACTACGTCAACTCGCGTTGGCTCGGCGGCATGATGACCAACTGGAAGACGATCTCCAACTCGATCCAGCGTCTGCGCAAGCTCGACGAAATCCTTGGCTCCGAGCAGTCCGGCTACTCCAAGAAGGAGCGCCTGACCCTCGAGCGCGAGCGCGAAAAGCTCGACAAGGCTCTCGGTGGTATCAAGGACATGGGCGGCACGCCGGACCTGATGTTCATCATCGACACCAACAAGGAAAAGATCGCGATCGACGAAGCCAAGCGCCTCGGCATCCCGGTTGTCGCAATCATTGACTCGAACTGCGATCCGGATCTGATCGACTATCCGATCCCGGGCAACGACGACGCTTCGCGCGCCATCGCTCTTTACTGCGACCTGATCGCCCGTGCTGCCATCGACGGTATCGCTCGTCAGCAGAGCTCGTCGGGCCGCGACCTCGGCGCATCGATCGAAGCTCCGGCTGAGCCGGCGCTCGACGAAACCGGCGCCTGATAAAAGAAGCAGGTGGGCTGAACTGCCCGCCATGCTTTCCAGAGATTGGGAAAGGCCGCTCGCGACTTTTAGAAGTTCGGCGGCCTTGACCGTTTCAGGCGGGGGCGGTCAGCCCGTCGCCATACGAGTTTCGTTATGACGCGTCTTTCATCACGCTGTCATACATACAGGTACATTTCGTGCCTCAATCCGGTGCCGCACCGCCTTTTGCGGGCCACCGTTTGAACCGACAAGAGGAAGCTTATGACCGAGATTACGGCTGCACTGGTAAAGGAACTGCGCGAAAAGTCCGGCGCAGGCATGATGGACTGCAAGAAGGCGCTGCTCGAAAACAACGGCGATATCGAAGCCGCAATCGACTGGCTGCGCGCCAAGGGCATCTCCAAGGCCGACAAGAAGTCGGGCCGTACCGCTGCTGAAGGCCTGATCGCCATTGCCGGTGCCGGCCACAAGGCCGTCGTCGTAGAACTCAACTCCGAAACCGACTTCGTTGCCCGCAACGACGCCTTCCAGGATCTCGTTCGCGGCATCGCCAACGTTGCTCTTTCGACCGACGGCACGGTTGAGGCCATTTCGGCTGCAACCTACCCGGCATCCGGCAAGCCGGTCGCTGACACCATCAAGGACGCGATCGCGACCATCGGCGAGAACATGACGCTGCGTCGTGCCGCCAAGCTGGAAGTCGAGCACGGCGTCGTTGCGACCTACATCCACAACGCTGCCGGCGACGGCATCGGCAAGCTCGGCGTTCTGGTTGCGCTGAAGTCGAATGGCGACAAGGCCGTTCTGACGTCGATCGGCCGCCAGGTCGCCATGCACATCGCTGCGACCAATCCGCTGGCCATCCGTGCCGAAGAAGTCGACGCCGCCGTTGCCGAGCGCGAACGCAACGTTTTCATTGAACAGGCCCGCGAATCCGGCAAGCCGGAAGCCATCATCGAAAAGATGGTCGACGGCCGTATGCGCAAGTTCTTCGAAGAAGTCGCTCTTCTGTCGCAGGCCTTCGTGATCAATCCCGACCTGACGGTCGGCGCTGCGATCAAGGAAGCTGAAAAGGAAGCCGGCGCGCCGATCGAAGTTACCGGCATGGCACGACTGCTGCTCGGCGAAGGCGTCGAGAAGGAAGAGTCCGACTTCGCTGCCGAAGTCGCCGCCGTCGCCAAGGGCTGATAAACCTATAAATGTGAAAACCGAAGGGCATCGCGTGACAACGCGGTGCCCTTCGTGTATCCGGGCCTCAGCGGTGATATACGAGGAGCCACGATGTCGTCAGAGCCTGTCTACAAACGCGTTCTACTCAAGGCTTCCGGCGAAGCCCTCATGGGCAGCCAGGGATTTGGAATTGATGTAGCGGTCGCAGACCGCATTGCGGCTGACATAGCCGAAGCGCGGCAGATGGGCGTGGAAGTCGGCGTTGTCGTCGGCGGCGGCAACATCTTCCGCGGCGTTGCAGTTGCCTCCAAGGGCGGCGATCGTGTCACCGGCGACCACATGGGTATGCTTGCGACCGTGATCAACGCGCTGGCGCTGGCAACCTCGCTGCGCAAGCTCAACATCGATACCGTCGTACTGTCGGCGATTGCGATGCCCGAGATCTGCGAGAGTTTCTCACAGCGCGCGACGCTCTATCATCTGTCGCTCGGCCGCGTCGTGATCTTCGCAGGCGGTACCGGAAACCCGTTCTTCACGACGGACTCGGCGGCCGCGCTGCGCGCTGCCGAAATGGGTGCGGAAGCGATCTTCAAGGGAACGCAGGTCGATGGTATTTATTCGGCAGACCCGAAGAAGGATCCCGAAGCGACTCGTTTCGACCATCTGACGCACAGGGAAGTCCTCGACAAGGGGCTGGCCGTCATGGACGTCGCGGCCGTGGCGCTGGCACGGGAGAATTCAATTCCGATCATCGTCTTCTCGATCCACGAGAAGGGTGGTTTTGCTGAAATCCTCAAGGGCGGCGGCCTCAAGACCGTCGTTTCTGACAACTGATCGAGTGGACGGCTGGTTTTGCCGCAGCTTCTACCAAGACGGGAGCAATGACATGAGTGAAGGCATCGACATCAAGGAACTCAAGCGCCGCATGGATGGCGCGATTTCCGCGTTCAAGCACGATATCGCATCGTTGCGCACGGGCCGCGCCTCGGCCAACATTCTCGACCCCGTCATGGTCGAGGCATATGGTTCGCGTGTGCCGCTGAACCAGGTGGCCAACATTACCGTGCCGGAGCCGCGCATGCTGTCGGTTTCGGTCTGGGATAAATCGATGGTCAACGCGACCGACCGCGCCATCCGCGAGTCGAATCTCGGTCTCAATCCGATCATCGACGGCCAGAACCTGCGCATTCCGCTGCCGGAACTCAATGAGGAACGCCGCAAATCGCTGGTGAAAGTCGCCCACGACTATGCCGAGAAGAGCAAGGTTGCAATTCGCCATGTGCGCCGCGACGGTATGGACGGCCTTAAGAAGGCCGAAAAAGACGGTGTGATTGGCCAGGATGAAAGCCGGGCGCAATCAGATCGTGTGCAGAAGATGACAGACGAGACGATTTCTGAAGTCGACCGCTTGCTTGGCGAGAAGGAAAAGGAAATCATGCAGGTTTAGGGCGCGCTGCGGCTGCGCCATTGCTGCAAGAACCGGACGGGAAATGTCGGAACGAACATTTTTGACTGTGCCAGAACACGTCGCCATCATCATGGATGGCAATGGCCGATGGGCAAAGCAGCGCGGACTTCCGCGGACGATGGGTCATCGAAAGGGCGTTGACGCGGTGCGCGAGACCGTGCGCGCTGCGGGTGACGCAGGGATCAAGTATCTCACCCTCTTCGCCTTTTCCTCGGAGAATTGGCGCCGTCCGGAAACCGAGGTTTCCGATCTGCTTGGCTTGCTGAAGGCCTTCATTCGTCGCGACTTGGCGGAGCTTCATCGCCAGAACGTGCGCGTGAAGGTGATCGGCGACCGGCTCAGCCTCAAGAGCGATATCCTCGATCTTCTGGTGGACGCAGAAGAGAGGACGAAGTCGAACACCGCACTGACCCTCGTTATCGCCTTCAACTATGGTTCGCGCGACGAGATCGCTCGTGCAATGGCAAGTCTTGCGCGTGACGTCGAGGCAGGACGGCTGAGGGCGCAGGACATTTCACCCGCGCTCATCAATGCGCGGCTCGATACGGCGGGCATCCCGGATCCCGATCTGATCATCCGTACGAGTGGTGAGGAGCGCCTTTCCAACTTCCTGCTCTGGCAGGCCGCTTACTCGGAGTTCATTTTCGTTCCTGAATATTGGCCCGATTTCAGCCGGGAGATCTTCCATTCAGCGTTGGAGACCTTCGCGTCGCGCGACCGTCGTTTCGGTGGATTGGTAGCCCAAACGGCTGCGGCAGTAGGTACTTGATGCAGCAGGAGCTGAAGTTACGCATTCTCTCCGGAGTGATTCTTGCCGTCATCGTTCTGCTCGCCACCTGGTATGGTGGTGTCGCCTTTAGCCTTTTGTCCGCATTGATCGGACTGCTGATTTATTATGAATGGTCGACAATCACGAGGCTTGCGACCGAGCAACCGGTCGCCAACGCGATCGGTTGGCTGGGGCAGGTGGCAATCGCCGTGGCCGTCGTGGCTGGCACATTTAGCTATTCGCTGCTTCTGTTATCGCTGTTCTTCCTGGTTGCTGTTGGCTTCGTGCTTGTGTCGAAAACATCGTCACGCTGGTTTCCCACGGGTATGATGTACGCCGGTCTTACCGGCATTGCGCTGTCGAGTATACGCGGCGCCGACAGCGTCGGGCTCGTTGCGATGCTCTTCGTCTTTGCAGTCGTGTGGGCAACCGACATTCTTGCCTATTTTGTCGGCCGCGCCATCGGGGGCCCGAAACTGGCGCCGAAGATATCTCCGGGAAAGACATGGTCCGGTGCCATTGGCGGAGCCGTCTCCGCAGTGATTGCCGGCAGTCTGGTGACTTATTTTGCGTTTCCGCAAAGCGTCGTGTTTGTGGCGCCGATCGCGTTCGTCCTGTCGATATGTAGCCAGGCCGGCGATCTCTTCGAATCTTTCATCAAGCGGCGCTTCGGCGTCAAGGATTCGAGCCGTCTCATTCCTGGGCATGGTGGCGTCATGGATCGGGTCGACGGGCTCATTTTTGCCTGCTTTGCAGCGTTCTTGCTAGCTGGGCTTTTTTCGCTGATAAAGGGCGGCGAAATGACGTCGCTCGGTGCAGCCCTGTTCGGCGTATAATGTCTGCAAAGGCTGGCGGAAAGATCAGATGCTTGGCTTGACCGGTATATTGGCGTTGCTGACGGGCTATATCGTGCCCTTCGTCCTCGTCTTGTCGTTGCTCGTCTTCGTGCACGAGATGGGGCACTATCTTGTCGGGCGCTGGAGCGGCATCCGGATATTGGCGTTCTCGATCGGCTTTGGCCCGGAATTGGTCGGCTTCACCGACAAGCACGGAACCCGCTGGAAGCTTTCACTGATACCGCTTGGCGGCTACGTCCGCTTTTTCGGCGATGAGGATGCGTCGAGCAAGCCCGATGATGACAAGCTCGCAGCGATGTCGGAAGAGGATCGTGCGCGTTCGTTCGCCGGCGCGAAGCTGTGGAAGCGTGCCGCAACGGTTGCCGCCGGCCCGATTGCCAATTTCGTCCTGGCGATTGCGATTTTTGCGGTTCTTTTCTCGATCTACGGCCGATCGGTCGCGGATCCCGTTGTCGCGGAGGTCAAGCAGGGCAGCGTGGCTGCCGAGGCGGGCGTGGTGCCGGGTGACCTTCTGATCGCTATCGATGGCACGAAGGTCGAGACTTTCGACGACGTCCGGCGCTACGTCAGCATTCGGCCCGAGCAAAGAATCATCGTGACGATCGAGCGCAACGGCGAGAAGTTGGATGTGCCGATGGTACCGGCTCGAACCGACATGACCGATCAGTTCGGCAACAAGATCGAGATCGGCCTTATCGGTATCGTCACGAACCAGGAGGTCGGCCACTTCCGGGTGCAGACCTATTCGCCGCTGGCGGCGGTCAAGGAAGGAACGATCCAGACCTGGCACATCGTAACCGGCACCTTCAAGTATATCGGCAATCTTATCTCCGGTTACATGAAGCCCGACCAGCTCGGTGGACCGATCCGCGTGGCGCAGGCTTCCGGCCAGATGGCGACACTAGGCGTTGCAGCTTTGCTGCAGCTCGCTGCTGTCTTGTCGGTTTCTATCGGATTACTGAACTTGATGCCGGTTCCGGTACTTGATGGTGGTCATTTGATGTTCTATGCGATTGAGGCGGTGAGGGGAAAACCGTTGGGATCGTCTGCCCAGGACATTGCGTTCCGCATTGGCTTGGCGATGGTTTTGAGCTTGATGGTTTTTGCCACCTGGAACGATATAAGTGCTTTGATAGGCTGATTGCCGGACGAGGGAAAATTACCGTTTATTTACGATGTTTCAAAGCTGTAGTGGCGAATGCGTCACGCTTGGAAATGAAGTAAACAGAAATTAACTTGCTCCCTTGCTTGTATGTCAAAAGCGGGTAAAACGACACACGTGACCGGAATCGGGGGACGCCTGGGCCGGGGACGAGAAAAAAGGTAATGGGTGAAATGAAGGCTGGTTCAAGATTTTTGAACGCAGTATCGGCGGTTGCGCTGTCTGCAGGTATTGTTGCTTCGGGGGCAGGTGCAACGGTTTTCGTCTCGGCAACGACGGCAGAAGCTGCAGTCATTCAGCGTGTTGATGTACGCGGCGCAAGCCGTGTCGGCGCCGAAGCCGTACGCTCGAACCTGACGATCGTGCCTGGCAGGAGCTTCTCCAACACAGACATCGATGACTCGGTGAAGCAGCTTTACGACACCGGCTATTTTTCCGACGTCAAGATCTCTGTCTCCGGTAGCACGCTGGTTGTTTCCGTTGAGGAAGCGCAGCTGGTCAACCAGGTCGTCTTCAACGGCAACCGCAAGATCAAGGACGACAAGCTCGCTGCTGTCGTGAAAACGCACGCGGCCGGACCATATAACGAAGCGCAGATCCAGTCCGACATTCAGGCAATCAAGGACGCGTACGCCGCGACCGGCCGCAGCGAAGTGCAGGTGACCACGCAGGTCGTGCCGCTCGGTGAGGGACGCGTCAATCTGGCCTTCGTCGTCGACGAAGGTGATCGCACCAAGATTGCTGCCATTAATTTCGTTGGCAACAACGCCTATAGTTCGGGTCGTCTCTCGTCGGTTATCGCGACGAAGCGCTCGAACTTTCTGTCGTTCCTGACCCGCAAGGACGTCTACAGCGAAGACAAGCTTCATGCCGACGAAGAAACACTGCGTCAGTTCTACTACAATCGCGGCTATGCCGACTTCCGTATCATTTCATCGGATGCGGCTTTCGACGAGGCAACGAACAAGTACACGCTGACCTTCAACATCGAAGAGGGTCCGCGCTATAATTTCGGTGCCGTGACCGTGCAGTCGACTGTTCCCGGTATTGATGCTACGCAGCTTCAGGGTATCGTCCTCACGCACGAAGGTCAGGTCTATAGCGCCAAGCAAGTCCAGAAGTCGATGGAAGCGATCTCCGATCAGGTTGCCTCCGCCGGGTATCCGTTTGCGCGCGTGACGCCGCGCGGCAATCGTGACCTGACCAACAATACGATCGGCGTCGAATACCTCGTTGATCAGGGCGAGCGCGCCTACGTAGAACGCATCGAAATCCGCGGCAACAGCCGTACGCGTGACTTTGTCATTCGTCGCGAGTTCGACATGAGCGAAGGCGACGCCTTCAATCAGCAGATGATCACCAGGGCCAAGCGCCGTCTCGAGGCTCTCGGCTATTTCTCGTCCGTCAACATCTCGACGCAGCCTGGCAGTTCGCCGGATCGCGTTGTTGTCGTCGTTGACGTGCAGGACCAGGCGACCGGCTCGTTCGGTATCGGCGCAGGCTATGCTGCCGGCGGCGACGGTCTGCTGCTCGAGGCATCTGTCGAGGAAAAGAACTTCCTGGGCCGCGGTCAGTACATCAAGATTAGCGCCGGTGGTGGTCAAGAGGGCTCTCAGACCTATGGCTTGAACTTCACGGAGCCCTACTTCTTGGGCTACCGCCTGGCTGTTGGTTTCGATCTTAACCACAGTGAGACGTCGAGCAACGACAATTACGACTACGAGGAAAACAGTGGCGTATTGCGCGCGACGGCGCCGATCACGGAAGATCTGGCGACGACGTTCCGCTACAACTACAAGCAGATGAAGTATGATCCCTCGGGCTCGCTGAGCAATCTGTCTGCGCCATACCAGAACCTCGTTGAAAACAGTCCGTGGGTGAAGTCGTCCGTTTCGCAGACGCTGACCTATAACACGCTCGATGACATGACGCTGCCTCGCGAAGGTATCTATGCAAGCGCCACGCATGAAATCGCTGGCCTTGGTGGCGACTCGGAATTCTACAAGATCTACGGTAAGGCGCGGTATTTCCACCTGCTTGCGGACGATGCTGATATCATCGGATCGGTTTCGGGTTCGGCGGGTTATGTCATCGGCTTTAACAAGAATCTGAACGTCTTTGACCAGTTCACGCTGACCAACGGTGATATTCGCGGCTTCGAGAACAAGGGCATCGGCCCACGCATTGCCGGGGCAAACGACGACCCGCTCGGTGGAACGACCTATTTTACGGTGTCGGCTGAAGCGACCTTCCCACTCCCTGCGGTCCCGCGTGACTTCGGCTTGCGCGGCGCCGTGTTTGCCGATGCAGGTACGCTGTTTGGCAATGATGTCGATCCGCGTGGTGATAGTGTGAACGGCGATGACGCATCGCTGCGTGCTTCTGTCGGTGTTGGTCTTATGTGGGCGTCGCCATTCGGTACGCTGCGCGTCGACTACGCTATTCCGGTCCTCAAGGAAGACTTCGACAAAACTCAGCACTTCAAGTTTGGCATAAACAACCAATTCTGATATCGGCAGTCCGGAACCGTAAAATCGAATTCCGTTCTGGAGATTTGCCGATGGAGCAAAATGGCTTTTTTCTGCCCCATGATGGCGTGAAACTCGTGGAGTTGGCGCAGTATCTTGGGGCAGAGCTTGCTGATCCCAAAGATGCAGATGTCGTGATCCGCTCCGTTTCGCCCGTAAGTCGGGCGAAGGCGGGTGACCTCTGTTACATCATGTCGAAGAAGAGCAAGGACGAGCTCGCGACGTGCGCGGCGTCTGCCGTCCTTTGCAGTGTCGGCTTGCGATTGCTGGTGCCGGATCATCTGCCTGTTCTGATTTCGAAGAATGCTCATGCGGCCTTTGCCATGGCTGGGGGCTACCTCTATCCGAAGGCGCTGCGCCCTGAAGCACTGTTGTCCGAAGCTTCCGGTATCTCCGATCGTGCAATCGTTGATCCGACCGTCCGGCTCGAGGGCAAGGTTTCGGTCGAGCCATTCGCGGTCATTGGTGCGCATGCTGAAATCGGTGAGGGCACACACATCGGGGCGGGCGCCATCATTGGGCCAAACGTCAAGATTGGCCGCAATTGCACGATCGCGGCTGGTGCGAGTGTGCTGTGCGCACTCGTCGGCAATGGCGTCATCATTCACAACGGTGCGCGGATCGGCCAAGATGGCTTCGGTTACGCCCCAGGCCCGCGCGGGATGATCAAGATCGTGCAGGTCGGCCGGGTCATCATCCAGGATCATGTCGAGATCGGCGCCAACACCACGATCGATCGCGGGACGATGGATGATACGGTCGTCGGCGAAGGCACAAAGATCGACAATCAGGTGCAGATCGGCCACAACGTGCGCATCGGACGCCATTGCGCCATCGTTTCCCAGGTCGGCATTGCCGGCAGCACGGTGCTCGGCGATGGCGTGCAGGTCGGCGGGCAGGCTGGACTGAACGGGCATATCAAGATCGGTGACGGAGTGCAGATCGCCGCAAAGAGCGGCGTGATCGGAGACATACCTGCCGGCGAACGCTACGGTGGCGTGCCCGCGCGTCCCATCAACGATTTTCTGCGAGAGACGGCAGCGATCTTGGCGCGATCAACGGGCAGCAAGAAAATGGGAGAAAAGAATGACTGAGGAAGCCAAGACTTCGCTCTCTTCGGCGGATATCAACGAGATCATGAAGCTGCTGCCGCATCGTTATCCGTTCCTGCTCGTGGACCGGATTATCGAGATCGATGGCGACGATTCGGCGATCGGCATCAAGAATGTGACGGCAAACGAACCGCACTTCACCGGTCACTTTCCGGAGTCGCCGATCATGCCGGGTGTCCTGCTCATCGAGGGCATGGCTCAGACGGCCGGCGCGATCTGCGCCAAGAAGGAAGGTGAGACCGGCAACCTGGTCTACTTCATGACGATCGACAATGCGCGCTTCCGCAAGCCGGTCGTTCCCGGTGATCGCGTCGAATATCACGTGAAGAAACAGAAACAGCGCGGTAATATCTGGAAGTTCCATTGCGATGCTAAGGTTGATGGAGCGCTCGTCGCTGAAGCCGATATCGGGGCGATGATCGTTCGCAAGGATCAGGCATGAGCACTATAGCAGCCACTGCCAGCATTCACGCTATGGCCGTCGTCGAAGATGGCGCCGTGATCGGCGAGAATGTCAAGATCGGCCCTTTTTGCCATGTGGGCCCGAAGGTCGTGCTGGGCGATAACGTGGAACTGCTGACGCACGCGGTTGTGTCCGGCCAGACGACGATCGGCAAGGGATGCCGCATTTTCCCGATGGCCGTCATCGGCGGCGATCCGCAGAGCGTTCATCATGGCGGCGAAGAGACGACCTTGACGGTTGGCGACAACTGCACTTTCCGCGAAGGCGTGACGGTAAACACGGGTACCGCCGATTTCGGTGGTCAGACGATTGTCGGCAACAACAATCTCTTCCTGGCGAACTCTCATGTCGCCCATGATTGCCGGGTCGGAAACAACGTCATCATGTCCAACAATGTGATGCTCGCGGGCCACGTGACGATCGAGGATCGTGTCATTCTCGGTGGCGGCTGTGCCGTGCATCAGTTCACGCGTGTCGGCCGGCAGGCCTTTGTTGGTGGGCTCTCGGCTGTCAGCTATGATGTCATTCCCTATGGCATGCTCAATGGCAATCCAGGTCTTCTGAGCGGCCTGAACGTCGTTGGGATGACCCGCGCCGGTGTTGACCGGGCGACGATTCATGCCGTGCGGCGGGCCTACAAGGCGATCTTCGAAGGCGACGGTTCGATCCGTGACAATGCCGCCGCGATCAGGGATGAGTATGCCGATTGCGAACAGGTCATGCAGATTCTCGATTTCATTGCCGCCGAAAGCGATCGCGCTCTTTCCTCTCCGACGAGGGGACAGAAAGGGTGATGCTTGGCTCTCGCTGGTGACATGGCAAAAGGCCGCTTGGCAATCATCGCGGGCAGTGGCCTTCTGCCGTCTCATGTCGCCACCGCGGCGCGGCAAGCAGGTGAGAATCCCTTCATTGTTGCGCTGAAGGACGAGGCCGACCGTTCTTGGGAAGGCTTTGACCATGCAGTGATCGGCGTCGGCGATTTTGCTGCTCTCAATCGCATCTTTGCAAGCAACGGCATAGACCGCGTCGTCATGTCCGGGGCTGTGCGCCGGCGTCCGGAGTGGCGGGAAGTCCGGCCGACGCTGAAGACTCTGGTGAAATTGCCGTCGACAATCCGTACGCTGCTCGCTGGCGGCGACGATACGGTACTGCGCATGGTTATCACCTTGATTGAAGAGAATGGACGCCGGGTCGTCGGCGCGCACGAGATCGCACCGGATCTGCTTGCATCGGTCGGTCCATTGGGCGCCTTGCAGCCAAGCGCCGACGATACGAAGGACATAATACGTGCAGCCGAAGCGGCGGATGCGCTCGGTAGGCTGGACGTTGGTCAGGGGTCGGTTTCAGTCGGCGGTCGCATCGTTGCGCTCGAAGGAGTGGAAGGCACGGACAGCATGCTGGAGCGTGTCGCTAACCTGCGGTCGGCCGGGCGAATTTCCGCGCGCCGGCGCGGAGTGCTCGTGAAACTCTGCAAGCCTCAGCAGGATATCCGCGCCGACCTTCCATCGATCGGAATTTCGACGATCGAGAACCTGCGCCAGGCGGGATTGGCCGGCGTGGCCGTTGAAGCGGGCCGCTCGCTGATCCTGGAGCGTGACGCTGTCATCAAGGCCGCGGACGAGGCTGGTATCTTCGTCTGCGGACTGGATAGGGGATTGCGATCCTGGGGGTTAGCGTGAGCGAGGCTTCGCTAAAAGTTGCTATCGTCGTTGGAGAGGTATCGGGCGATCTTCTGGGCGCGGATCTGGTCGCGGCGCTAAAGCGGCAATATCAAGGTCGCGTCGAGCTGATCGGCGTTGGCGGCGAGGGGCTGGACGCGCAGGGCCTGCGCTCGCTTTTCGATTTCTCCGAACTATCGGTCATGGGCATCACGCAAGTGCTTTCGAACCTGCCACGGCTGGTTCGACGCATTCGAGAGACGGCGGCGGCGATCATCGCGGCAAAACCGGATGTACTTGTTATCGTCGACAGTCCCGATTTCACCCATAGGGTCGCCAAGCGCGTGCGCGCGGCGCTGCCCGAACTGCCCGTCGTCAATTATGTCTGTCCAAGCGTATGGGCGTGGAAGGAATACCGCGCGCAGCACATGCTCTCATACGTCGACCAGGTGCTGGCAGTCTTGCCCTTCGAGCCGGAAGTGATGCGCAAGCTGGGTGGTCCGCCGACAATTTATGTTGGTCACCGTTTGACCGCCGATCCGAACCTCCTGGATGCACGGCGCCAGCGGGCGCAGACGAAACCGCGAAATGAAACCGACCGCAAGACGGTGATGTTGCTGCCCGGTTCGCGTTCGTCCGAGATCATGAAGCTGCTGCCGCATTTTGGCGATGCCGTGAGCGAGCTGGTGGCGCGCAACGGCGACGTGCGCTTCGTTTTGCCGACCATGCCACGACGCGAATCCATGATCCGTGATCTCGTCAAGGATTGGACGACCAAGCCGGAGATCCTGACGGGGGTGGAGGCGAAGTGGCAGGCATTCGCTGAAGCGGATGCGGCCATGGCCGCGTCCGGGACTGTCGTGCTGGAGCTTGCGCTGACCGGTGTTCCCTGCATTTCGGCCTACAAGACCGACTGGATCATCAAGCTCATGACCAGCAAGATCAAGACGTGGAGCGCGGCCCTCCCGAACCTGATCACGGACTACACCGTCGTGCCCGAATATATCAATGAAGTCGTCCGAGGCGGCAGCTTTGCCCGCTGGATGGAGAAGCTTTCGGCAGATAGCTTGCCGCGACGGGCGATGATGGAGGGGTTTGATGCCCTCTGGCAGAGGATGCAGACCGAAAAGCCGCCCGGAGAGCACGCGGCTGAGATTGTTCTCGACGTCCTGCAAAAGAAAAAGCCCGGCCATTTCTTGAACTGACCTCCGAAGGTTGGTGTCCAACTTTCGGGGGTCAGTCCATTCTGACCGGGCTTTCTGCTGTCTGCTGTCGCGGTTTAGCGCTTGGAGACCGGCAGGTAATCGCGCTGCGGCTCGCCGATGTAGAGCTGGCGCGGACGGCCGATACGCTGCTCCGGATCTTCGATCATCTCGTTCCACTGTGCAATCCAGCCGACCGTGCGGGCCAGAGCAAACAGCACGGTGAACATGGTCGTGGGGAAGCCCAGAGCCTTGAGCGTGATGCCGGAGTAGAAGTCGATATTCGGATAGAGCTTCTTTTCGATGAAGTATTCATCAGTGAGAGCGATACGCTCCAGTTCCATTGCGACCTCGAGCAAAGGGTCGTCCTTGACGCCGAGTTCGCCGAGAACCTCGTGCGTCGTCTTCTGCATGATCTTGGCGCGCGGATCGTAGTTCTTGTAGACGCGATGACCGAAGCCCATGAGACGGAACGGATCGTTCTTGTCCTTGGCGCGGGCTATGTATTCCGGAATACGGTCGACGGTGCCGATCTCGGTCAGCATGTTCAGCGCTGCTTCATTGGCGCCACCGTGAGCCGGGCCCCAGAGGCAGGCAATGCCGGCGGCGATGCAGGCGAACGGGTTTGCGCCCGATGAGCCGGCGAGGCGGACCGTCGAGGTCGACGCATTCTGCTCGTGGTCGGCGTGCAGAATGAAGATGCGGTCCATGGCGCGGGACAGCACCGGATTGACGACATATTCTTCGCACGGAACAGCAAAGCACATGCGCAGGAAGTTCGAGGCGTAGTCGAGATCGTTCTTCGGGTAAACGAAGGGCTGGCCGACGTGATACTTGTAGGCCATGGCCGCAAGCGTTGGCATCTTGGCGATCATGCGCAGGCTTGCGACCATGCGCTGATGCGGATCCGTGATATCGGTGGAGTCGTGGTAGAAGGCCGACAATGCACCGACGCAGCCGCACATGACCGCCATCGGATGCGCGTCGCGGCGGAAGCCCGTGAAGAACCGGCTCATCTGCTCATGCACCATCGTGTGATGCGTGACGCGATAGTCGAAATCCTTCTTCTGGGCAGCGGTCGGCAGTTCGCCGTAGAGGAGCAGGTAGCAGACCTCGAGGAAGTCGCCATGCTCGGCAAGTTGCTCGATCGGATAACCGCGATGTAGCAATACACCGGCATCACCATCGATGTAGGTGATTTTCGATTCACAGGATGCGGTCGAGGTAAAACCAGGATCGTACGTGAAGGAAGCCGTGTGCTTGTACAGGGCGCCGATATCAATGACGTCAGGGCCGATCGTGCCGCTCTTGACGGCGAGATCGACTGACTTATCACCGATTTTCAGTGTTGCGCTTTGTTCCGTCATTCTGATCCTCCAAACTGGCGGTTGGCGCCATAAAAGCGCCATAGGGTTAAGCGTCGTCGACGATAGCTATATGATCGCGCGCCTAATGCCAAGTTCCCGTGATGCCATTTTGTGCATCGCAGTATCAACTTTTGGGCACTGCTGCGATGAGCCCTGCGCATAGCAGAAGCTAATGATTATCCTTGGCTTTTCTGGCTTCCGATTTTGCTTCGGATTTCAATCGATTATTGTTGCCTGAAGCCTGAAGAGCTTGCATTGTGGTTGCAGGGGCGGCTGTTTTTGGCGCAGATGCATGCCGGGGTTGAAGCCATTTGTGAGGGAGGCCGCCCCCGGCGTGGATGGGCTTGCTCGCGTGGCAGAGCGTTCCTTGCTCCGGGCTCAATCTGCTCACAAGCCTCCGCGTGCTTTGCGCACGTCGAGCGCACTGCTATTCACCGGAGAAACCCTGCGTCGCGGCTCTGGCGCCACCGACATATGGAAAGACGAACAGGCAACACCAAAGTGTGACCGCCTATTAACACGCTTTGACCGCCCCTGGATGCGGCATCGGGCATACAACTGGCGAAGCGGCACGTTTGACGGTGAGCCCCTGCGGTCAATGATAACGACGAATGAGACCGACGAGCTTGCCCTGAACCTTGACGCGGTCGGGTCCAAAAATACGCGTTTCATAAGCCGGGTTCGCGGCCTCGAGTGCAATGGAGGCGCCCTTCCGGCGGAAGCGCTTGAGGGTCGCTTCTTCGTCATCGACGAGTGCGACAACGATGTCGCCGGGATTTGCGGTGCTGCCATTGCGAATGATCACCGTGTCGCCATCGAAAATGCCGGCTTCGATCATCGAGTCGCCCTTGACCTCAAGCGCATAGTGCTCGCCCGGGCCAAGCATGTCGGCCGGAACGGTGATGTCGTGAGTATTGTTCTGGATTGCCGAAATCGGTACGCCGGCGGCGATCCTTCCCATAACCGGTACAGAGGCGGAGTTGCCGTTGTCGGCATGTGCTGCCGGCTTCGGCGGCGCAACGGGCTGTGGTTTGCCGAGGCTGCCTTCGATGACGCTCGGCGAAAAGCCGCGGCGGGGTTGCAAGCTCGGGTTATATGCCTCTGGAAGCTTGATGACCTCCAGGGCGCGGGCCCGATTCGGCAGTCGGCGAATGAAGCCACGTTCTTCGAGCGCTGTAATCAGCCGGTGAATGCCTGACTTCGACGCGAGGTCCAAGGCATCTTTCATTTCATCGAAAGAAGGGGGGACACCGGACTCCTTCATTCGCTCGTGAATGAAGAGGAGAAGTTCCTGTTGTTTGCGCGTCAGCATCGCAGTTGAGCCCCAGAGTCGTGAAACAAAGCCAGAACAGACACTATATGTTCCATATGTGTTCCGCAAGTGCCTAAATTTTCGTAAAACTTCCCCGCAACTTGTTCAGTTTTCTCAGATCATTTGACTGAAAGCGCCGAAGGGGGTTGCATTGTCCTGCTACCCGGCGCACATCTTCGCAAATTCCGGAGAGTTTGCTATGAGCGAAGCGCATCCGCTGGACCACATCGTGCTGCCGGTCTCCAATATTGGACTCGCGCGCGAACGTCTCGGAAAACTTGGGTTCACCGTCGCGCCTGATGCCCGGCATCCGTTTGGAACAGAGAACGCCTGCATATTCTTCTCCGACGAAACTTACCTAGAGCCCCTGGGGGTCGCCAACGCGGAACTGCACGAGGCGTCGGCGAAGAAAGGGAATGTCTTCACCGCGCGTGACCGTGCCTTTCGGTTTCGATGCGGGGATGATGGATTCTCTGCCGTGGTCTTCGCGACCGCAGATGCCGATCGCGATCACGCCCGGTTCCTTTCCGAACGGATCAATGGTGGCGAGATGCTGCAGTTCGAGCGACCGATGAAGATGCCAGATGGCTCGGAGGCCACAGCCGCGTTCAAGCTCGCTTTCGCGGTGGATCTGCGGGCTCCGGATTTCTTCTTTTTCACGTGCCAACGCGTCAATCCGCTGCCAGCCGATCGAAAAGCGCTGCAAGTGCACGCGAACGGCGTCCAAGGGATCGCAGAGATCGCTCTGGTTTCGCCAGATCCGAAGGCGTTCGGGTCATTCGTACGCGCAGCGGCGCACGGCCCGGGGATCGTCAACGACGCTTTCGGCGTGAGCGTCGCCGCTCCGAATGCCAGGATCAGCGTTCTATCCCCCGATGGATTGTATGCCTATTTCGACCTTCCTGCAGCGTCCACCGATCGCGGCTTGCGCGGCATCGCGATCGTCTTCAAAGTTGGCGATCTCGCCGTGACAGAAGCGCATTTGGCTGCTAACGGGATGACCTACACGCGCAAGAACAATCGAATTCTGGTGAAGGCGGCTGCCGGGCAGGGCGCGCTCTTCGCCTTTGAGGAGAAAAGATGAGCCAGACAAAGTCCGAAGTCGTGGTTGGCGAAGGCGCCGGCCGTGTCACCTTTTCCAATGCCGGCAAGCTGTCGCTGATTGCTGGGCCCTGCCAGATGGAGAGCCGCGACCATGCCTTCATGGTCGCGGGCGTGCTAAAGGAACTCTGCGACAAGCTTGGTCTCGGCCTCGTCTACAAGTCCTCCTTTGACAAGGCGAACCGAACCTCGCTGTCGGCCCAGCGTGGGATCGGCCTCGAAACGGCGCTTGCGGTCTTTGCTGACCTCAAGAAGGAATACGGCTTTCCGGTTCTGACTGACATCCACACCGAGCAGCAGTGCGCCGAGGTGGCGACCGTCGTCGATATCCTGCAGATCCCGGCCTTCCTCAGCCGCCAGACCGACCTGCTGGTCGCAGCCGCCAAGACCGGCTGCACCATCAACGTCAAGAAGGGCCAGTTCCTTGCTCCTTGGGACATGAAGAATGTCCTCAACAAGCTGAACTCGACCGGCAACCCCAATATCCTGCTGTGCGAGCGTGGCGCCTCCTTCGGCTACAACACGCTGGTTTCGGACATGCGTTCGCTGCCGATCATGGCGGCGATGGGCGCTCCCGTGATCTTTGACGCCACGCATTCGGTGCAGCAACCAGGCGGGCAGGGCGGCTCAAGCGGCGGCCAGCGCGAATTCGTGGAGACGCTGGCACGGGCAGCCGTTGCCGTTGGCGTCGCCGGCGTCTTCATCGAAACGCACGAAGACCCTGACAATGCGCCGTCCGACGGGCCGAACATGGTTCACCTGAAGGATATGCCGCGGCTACTCGAAAAGTTGCTGGCCTTCGACGTGATCGCCAAGGCGGCCTGAAACCTGAAGAAAGTGCCGGCCGTCAACCGGCAAGCGCCATCCGTTTGTGGGTCGGATATCCCCTGGTCAGGGAGTTGCCCGTATCGTCGAGACGGAAACGCGACAGCAGGTGGTTGAGGTGCACTGCCTCGTCGCCGAGTTCTCGGCAGGCGGCGCTGGTTTGCTCGACCATCGCCGCGTTCTGCTGCGTGACGCTGTCCATGGTGTTGACGGCGGCGTTGACTTCCAGGAGCGCGGTGGTTTGTTCGGAGGAAGAACGCACGATCCCCTCGATCAGCGCAGTGACATTCAGAACCTGCTGATCGATAGTGCTGAGCGCTTCGCCTGTGCGGTTGACGAGGCCAACGCCTGCTGAAACCTGTCTGGAAGACGTCTCGATCAACTGTTTGATTTCTTTCGCCAGATTGGCGGAGCGACCGGCAAGGTCGCGCACTTCCTGCGCAACGACGGCAAAGCCTTTTCCGGCCTCACCTGCACGGGCGGCCTCCACACCGGCATTGAGCGCGAGGAGGTTGGTCTGGAAGGCGATTTCGTCGATGACGTTGATGATCTCGCCGATCTGCGCGGATGATGTCTCGATCTTCTCCATCGCGGCCACCGCCTCGTGCACGACGGTTGCCGAGTAGCTGGCGCTTTCCTTGGTGGCCGTCATCATCGCGTTCGCTTCATTGGCCCGTTCCGATGAGTTCTTGACGGTGACGGTGATCTGGTCGAGCGCGGAGGCTGCCTGCTCCAGTGAGGCAGCCTGATGTTCCGTTCGCCGGGCCAGATCATCCGTGCTCGAGGCGATTTCGCTCGAGCCGGTCCTTACCGTATTCGTGACGGCCGAGATTTCCTTCATTGCGCTGGAAAGCGTGCGGATGCTCGAGTTGAACTCCTGGCGCAGCTTTTCGTAGGCAGCTTCGAAGGGTTCGCTGAGCTGGACAGTGAGGTCGCCGCCCGAAAGGCGCTCCAGACCGCGGCTCAGGCTTGCAATGACGCGCTCGCGGGCGGCTTCTTCTTCTGCCTTGGTCGCGGCAAGCGCCGCATCACGCTGTGTCTGCACCTGGCGTTCGGCATCTTGGCGCTCGCGGATATTGTTTCGCTCTTCGGCAGATTGACGGAAGACGGCGACGGCGCGAGCCATCTCGCCGATCTCATCGGCGCGGCGGCTGAAGGGCACTTCCTTCGAATAATCGCCACCGGCAAGGATCGCCATATAGTCGCGCATCGCCGAGAGCGGCACGATCGCGCGTCGGCGGAAGGCATAGAGGCCGCCGAGCAACAGGCAAAAGGACACAGCGGCTGCCGCAAGCGTGATCGTGGAGAGGATGCGGGTTTGTTCGGCAGCATCCCTTTCGGCAGCAGCAAGGAAGGCGTTCGCCATGTCCACGAGCTTATTGACGGCCTCTTCATGAACATGGAAATTCGTTGAAAGCTTCTCGAAGGCCGCCGGGATGACGGCTGCGTCGTTCCTGAGAATGGCCGGGGCGAGTTCTTCCGCCAGCACCTTCCAGAAGACGTCGCCTTTGACGAGGACGTCGTTCAGGAGTTTTTCCTTGAGATCGGCGCTGAGGGCCGTTTCCGACCAATATTTGCGGCGATCCTCATAGGCGGGCTTCAGGACAGTCTGGATGCGCTCGATATTCTTCGGCGCGACTTCAGGACGCTGCACCGCCTCAAGTGCAAGCATGTAGGTTTCGACGATGTAGAGAGGCGGCGGCAGGATATCGGCGACGAGATCCTTGCCGTAGACGATCTGCTTATACATTTCGCCGTTCACCCGCAGCTTGTTGAAGGCGTAGTTCTGTATGCCGATCGAAGTAATCAATCCCGCGGTGACGACGGCCGCGAAGATGGCAAGGCTGCGAGCAATATTGAGTTTCATCCGGCGCGCCCCGTAAATTTTGATAGTGAACAGGTGTGGTTTATTGAAATGGCTTGGAATTTTGAGGGAACTTAAAAGCCCTACAAGCAGGCGGGTTTGAACCGCACAAGGAAGTGCATCATGCAATACTACTTGCCGGCGGACAGGCAGTATTTCCTTATCGAGTATTAATTGTAATATTAATTGGTTACTGATCGATAAATGTGCAACCACATCGAATGCCGTGACTTGTTTTTCAAAACCTGTAGTTTCGAAACACTGGAGCAGGGCAGGAGAAAGATGGAGTGGCAAGCCTCTTCAAAAGCCTGACATATTCGCGCGGTAGGCCGTGACATGCCGTGTGTCGTCGGTGTGGCATTGTAATTTGCGTGCCTTCGATTAAACAGGCTTCGAACGATTTATCCACCCTCGAGCAGGAAGAGCCGATGACCGCAATTACCGACATTATCGCCCGCGAGATTCTCGACAGCCGTGGTAACCCGACCGTCGAAGTCGATGTCTATCTCGAAGATGGCAGCATGGGCCGCGCGGCGGTGCCGTCGGGCGCTTCGACCGGTGCTCACGAAGCAGTCGAAGTGCGCGATGGCGGCAAGCGCTATCTCGGCAAGGGTGTTGAAAAGGCCGTCGAAGCCGCCAACACGGAAATCTTCGACGCGATCGGTGGTATCGACGCCGAAAACCAGATCCAGATCGACAACATCATGATCGAGCTGGACGGCACGCCGAACAAGTCGCGTCTTGGCGCCAACGCCATCCTCGGCGTGTCGCTAGCCGTTGCCAAGGCAGCTGCACAGGCTTCCGGCCTGCCGCTTTACCGCTACGTCGGCGGCGCCAGCGCCCACCTCCTGCCGGTTCCGATGATGAACATCATCAACGGTGGTGCGCATGCCGACAACCCAATCGACTTCCAGGAATTCATGATCCTGCCGGTCGGCGCCGATTCCATCCGTGAAGCCGTTCGCATGGGCTCAGAAGTCTTCCACGTCCTTAAGAAGGAATTGTCGGCTCAAGGTCACAACACCAACGTCGGCGACGAAGGTGGCTTCGCGCCAGGCTTGAAGAGCGCGCCTGAGGCCCTGGACTTCATCATGAAGTCCATTGAAAAAGCCGGCTACAAGCCGGGCGACGATATCAGCCTCGGCCTTGACTGCGCCTCGACGGAATTCTTTAAGGACGGCAAGTACGTTCTCGAAGGTGAAGGCCGGACGCTGGAATCGGGCGCCATGGCCGAATATCTTGCTCAGCTCGCGGCCCAGTATCCGATCATCTCGATCGAAGACGGCATGGCTGAAGACGATTGGGACGGCTGGAAGGCTCTGACCGATCTGGCTGGGAAGAAGGTTCAGCTGGTCGGCGACGATCTCTTCGTGACCAACTCGGCCCGTCTTCGTGACGGCATCCGCATGGGTGTTGCCAACTCGATCCTCGTCAAGGTCAACCAGATCGGCTCGCTGACGGAAACGCTCGATGCCGTCAACACCGCACACAAGGCTGCCTACACCGCCGTCATGTCGCACCGTTCGGGCGAAACCGAAGACTCTACGATTGCAGATCTGGCTGTTGCCACGAACTGCGGTCAGATCAAGACCGGCTCGCTGTCGCGTTCGGACCGCCTGGCAAAGTACAACCAGCTGATCCGTATCGAAGAAGGCCTCGGCCCGCAGGCCCGCTATGCCGGCCGTTCGATCATCCGCGGCTAATCGCATCTGATTTTTATCGACTTCGAACCCGCGCCTCAAAAGGCGCGGTTTTTTCTTGCCGATTTTTCATAGTCAACGGACAGTTAATCTCTGCCCGGTAGGCTTGAGCGCATCGAGGTAATGCGTTCGAGCGTGCGTTTATGTGGACAAAGCATCACAAGAAGAAAAAGATCGGTCGTTTCGTCGTTCCGGCGATGACGATCGCGTTTCTTTCCTACTTCGGCTATCATTGCATTCATGGTGATTACGGTCTGCGGGCAACCGAGGGGTTCGAGCGTCAGCGGATAGCGCGCGAAAGGGAGTTGGCGGTTCTAAAAGGCAAGCGCGAGCATCTCGAAAAGCAGGTCGCGCTGCTGAGCGACGGTTCGATGGACAAGGATATGCTGGACGAGAAAGCGCGTCTTCAGCTGAATGTTTCTCGTGCCGACGAGATCGTCATATTCAATCACTATTCCAATTAACCGAAATTCAGTTAATCTCGATAAATGCTTATTTATCAGTAATTTACTGATGAATACGAGCCATGCATTTATGGCATTGCTGCGGCGAAATTTCTTCCCTATGGTACGCGCCACCAAAGAACCGACAAACCCACAGGGAGGGTTGAATGGCGCCGCGAAAAACCGCGACCGTTTCCAGCCGTAAAACTAGCGCAAAGCCGGCAAACAAGGCATCCAATGGTGGTCCTGTTGCTGATTTTACGCGCGATGAGGAGCTCAAGGCCTATCGCGAGATGCTCCTGATCCGCCGCTTCGAGGAGAAGGCCGGACAACTCTACGGCATGGGCTTCATTGGCGGTTTCTGTCACCTCTACATCGGCCAGGAAGCTGTGGTCGTCGGTATGCAGATGGCCCAGAAGGAAGGCGATCAGGTCATAACCGCCTATCGCGACCATGGCCACATGCTGGCCACCGGCATGAGCGCGCGCGGCGTCATGGCCGAATTGACCGGACGCCGCAGCGGTTATTCGCGCGGCAAGGGCGGCTCGATGCACATGTTCTCTAAGGAGAAGCATTTTTACGGCGGTCATGGCATCGTTGGTGCCCAGGTCTCGCTCGGAACGGGCCTTGCCTTCGCCAACCGCTACCGCGGCAATGACAGCGTCTCCGTCGCCTATTTCGGTGATGGTGCCGCCAACCAGGGCCAGGTCTACGAGAGCTTCAATATGGCTGCTCTCTGGAAGCTCCCGATCATCTATATCGTCGAAAACAACCGCTACGCCATGGGCACGTCGACTGCGCGCGCTACCGCGCAGTCGAACTACTCGCTGCGTGGCTCCGGTTTCGGCATCCCCGGCATCCAGGTCGATGGCATGGATGTCCGTGCGGTGAAGGCTGCAGCGGACGAAGCGCTCGAGCATTGCCGTTCGGGCAAGGGGCCGATCATCCTCGAGATGCTCACCTACCGTTACCGCGGCCACTCGATGTCCGACCCGGCGAAGTATCGCACCAAGGAAGAAGTGCAGAAGATGCGCTCCGAGCAGGATCCGATCGAACAGGTGCGTGCGCGCCTGCTCGAAAAGGGCTGGGCCTCCGAAGACGATCTGAAGGCGATCGACAAGGACGTCCGCGATGTCGTTGCTGATAGCGCCGACTTCGCCCAATCCGATCCGGAGCCGGATGCATCCGAGCTCTATACTGACATTCTGCTCTAATCGGGGAGGGACGACCCATGCCAATCGATATTCTCATGCCCGCCCTCTCTCCGACGATGGAAGAAGGCACGCTTTCCAAGTGGCTCAAACAGGAAGGCGATACCGTCAAGTCAGGTGACGTCATTGCCGAGATCGAAACCGACAAGGCGACGATGGAAGTCGAAGCCGTTGATGAAGGCGTCATCGGCAAGCTGCTGGTGCCGGCCGGTACCGAAAATGTGAAGGTCAACGCCAAGATCGCAGTCCTGCTGCAGGACGGCGAGTCGGCCTCCGATATTTCGGCAGCACCTGCCGCGCAGCCTGCTCCCGCCACCACGGCCCCACAGGTGGAAGAAAAGCCGGCTGCTGCTCCTGTTCCAGCCGGGCCGAAGGCAGCCGTGCCGAACGATCCGGAAATTCCGGCCGGTACCGAAATGGTGTCGATGACCGTTCGCGAAGCGCTTCGCGATGCCATGGCGGAAGAAATGCGGGCTGACGAGAGCGTTTTCGTCATGGGCGAGGAAGTTGCCGAGTACCAGGGCGCCTACAAGGTCACACAGGGCCTCCTGCAGGAGTTCGGTGCGCGCCGCGTCATCGATACGCCGATCACCGAGCACGGCTTTGCCGGCGTCGGCGTCGGTGCTGCGATGTCTGGCCTGAAGCCGATCGTCGAGTTCATGACCTTCAACTTCGCTATGCAGGCGATCGACCAGATCATCAACTCCGCTGCCAAGACGCTCTACATGTCCGGCGGCCAGATGGGCGCCCCGATCGTGTTCCGCGGCCCGAACGGCGCTGCTGCCCGTGTCGGCGCCCAGCACAGCCAGGATTACTCGGCCTGGTACAGCCAGATCCCGGGCCTCAAGGTCGTCATGCCTTATACGGCATCCGACGCCAAGGGTCTGCTGAAGGCTGCCATCCGCGATCCGAACCCGGTCGTCTTCCTCGAAAACGAAATTCTCTATGGTCAGCATTTCGATGTGCCGAAGATGGATAATTTCGTCCTGCCGATCGGCAAGGCGCGTATTCATCGTCCGGGCAAGGACGTGACGATCGTCTCCTTCGGTATCGGCATGACCTATGCGGTCAAGGCTGTCGCCGAACTCGAGAAGATCGGCATCGACGCCGAACTGATCGACCTGCGCACGCTGCGCCCGATGGATATTCCGACCGTGATCGAATCGGTCAAGAAGACCGGCCGTCTGGTCACTGTCGAGGAAGGCTATCCCCAGAACTCCGTCGGCACCGAAATTGCCACCCGCGTCATGCAGCAGGCCTTCGATTATCTCGACGCGCCGGTTCTGACGGTCGCCGGCAAGGACGTTCCGATGCCTTATGCCGCCAACCTCGAGAAGCTCGCTCTCCCGAATGTTGGTGAAGTCGTCGATGCCGTGAAGGCCGTTTGCTACAAGTAACAAGGGGAGGGTATTTCGATGCCTATCAACATCACGATGCCTGCCCTGTCTCCGACCATGGAAGAGGGCAACCTCGCCAAGTGGCTGGTCAAGGAAGGCGACACGGTCAAGTCGGGTGACGTCATTGCAGAGATCGAGACCGACAAGGCGACGATGGAAGTCGAAGCCGTCGATGAGGGCACCGTTGCCAAGATCGTCGTTCCGGCCGGCACTGAAGGCGTCAAGGTCAATGCCTTGATCGCCGTGCTCGCAGCGGAAGGTGAAGACGTGTCCGCCGCTGCCAGCGGCGCAGGCTCCGCTGCTCTGGCTCCAAAGGTCGATGCCGCGGCAGCGCCGAAGGCTGAAGCCGCACCGGCTCCCGCCGCTGAGGCGCCGGCGGCGGCCGCTCCTGCTCCGGTCGCTGCACCCGCAGCCGCGCCGCCAAGTGGCAACCGCGCCTTCTCCTCGCCGCTCGCGCGTCGTCTGGCGAAGGAAGCCGGTATCGATCTGTCTGGCATCGCCGGCTCCGGTCCGCATGGCCGCATCGTCAAGAGCGACGTGGAAGCCGCTGCCGCAGGTGGTGCCAAGGCTGCTCCGGCCGCCGTTGCCACGCAAGCTGCTGCACCGGCTCCGGCTGCTGCACCCAAGGGCGCTTCGGAAGAAGCCGTTCTCAAGCTGTTCGAGCCTGGCTCCTACGAGCTAGTGCCGCATGACGGTATGCGCAAGGTGATCGCCAAGCGCCTCGTCGAATCCAAGCAGACGGTGCCGCACTTCTACGTCACCGTCGATTGCGAGCTCGATGCGCTGCTGGCGCTGCGCGCCCAGCTCAACGACGCGGCTCCCCGCAAGGATGGCGGCGCCTCCTACAAGCTGTCCGTCAACGACATGGTCATCAAGGCCATGGCTCTGGCGCTGCGCGATGTTCCGGATGCCAACGTCTCCTGGACCGAGGCCAACATGGTCAAGCACAAGCACGCCGATGTCGGCGTTGCGGTCTCGATCCCGGGCGGCCTGATCACGCCGATCATCCGCAAGGCCGAGGAAAAGACCCTGTCGGTGATCTCCAACGAGATGCGCGACCTCGGCAAGCGTGCAAAGGATCGCAAGCTGAAGCCTGAGGAATATCAGGGCGGCACGACGTCTGTTTCGAACATGGGCATGATGGGCGTGAAGAACTTCGCAGCCGTCATCAACCCGCCGCATGCAACGATCCTTGCCGTCGGCGCTGGCGAGCAGCGTGTCATCGTCCGCAAGGGCGAAATGGTCATCGCAACCGTGATGAGCGTCACGCTTTCGACCGACCATCGCTGCGTCGACGGTGCGCTCGGTGCCGAGCTGCTGCAGGCGTTCAAGGGCTACATCGAAAATCCGATGGGTATGCTCGTCTGAGACCGGAGCGGTGGCGGAAATGACGAAGACCGTTCTTTGCTATGGTGACTCGCTGACCTGGGGTTATGACGCCGATACGATCGGGCGTCATGACTACAAGGATCGCTGGCCAAGTGCACTCCAGGCGGCACTCGGCAACGAGGTGCGTGTTATCGCCGAAGGATTGAATGGACGGACCACCGCCTTCGACGACCATCTCGCCGACTGCGACCGGAATGGCGCGCGCATCCTGCCGACGATTCTGCAGACGCATGCGCCGCTTGATCTTGTCATTCTGCTTCTCGGTACCAACGACATGAAGCCCGTCGTGGCTGGATCGGCTTTTGCCGCCTGCCAGGGCATCGCACGGCTGGTGCGGTTGATCCGCAATCATGCCTGGCCGTTCGAATTCGATGGGCCTGACATTCTGATCGTTGCGCCACCGAAGATTCGCGAGACGGCAAACGTGCCCTTCGCGGCCTCGTTCGTCGGCGGCATCGAGGAATCGACAAAGCTTCCGACGCTCTATCGTGATCTCGCCGACGAGCTCGGCTGCGGCTTCTTCGATGGCAATTCGGTGGCGAAGACGACGCCGGTCGATGGCATCCACCTTGACGCTGAAAATACCCGCGCTCTCGGGCGCGGCATGGAATCGACTGTGCGGATGATGCTGGGGCTTTGAGCATGAGATCCTTCGTTTTGCTTCCGCCCGCCGCGCGGGAGGATGCGACGGAGCTGGCGTTGCTCACGGATACCGCCTCTCACGGCTTCGCCTCCTGGCTTTGCTCACGGAGCAAGGAAGCGGCGGTGGCGGCGTCACCCGACGGAGCGCGGACGGCAGAAGCCGCGCGGCGACGATGGGCAAGGCAACTGGTGCGATGCCGTGATTGCCGGGCCCATGGCGAGATCGCGGGAGCCGCGATCGGCTACGGACGAGATGAAGGCATACGCAACATTCCGGCGGATCGCCCGGCGCTGAAGCCGGTTATCAATCTCCAGCAGATGGTGATTGGAAGCTGATTTATCGGAACGCTCGGTGTCCACAGCCATTTGCGCGGCACCGGGATCGAAGGCTTCTGGTGGATCAGATCGAGCGGGCAAAAACCGCGCCGGTCAGTCTGATCACAGCAAGTTACAACGAAGCGGCTCTGTCGCTTTACAAGAACAATGGATTTTCGCAGACGGCGCGCGCAGATGCCGTGGCGTTCTTCGAAAACGGCAGAAAACACGAGTGGGTGCTACTCACCCGCGACGCCCGATAGCAAAGGCAGGAAAACATGGCTGAGAATTACGACGTCATCATCATCGGCTCCGGACCGGGGGGCTATGTCGCCGCCGTGCGCGCCACCCAGCTTGGCCTCAAGACCGCGATCGTGGAACGCGAGCATCTCGGCGGCATCTGCCTGAACTGGGGCTGCATCCCGACCAAGGCTTTGTTGCGCTCGGCCGAAATTCTCGACCATTCCAACCATCTCAAGGATTACGGCCTCGTGCTGGAAGGCAAAGTCAGCGCCGACGTCAAGGCTGTCGTCGCCCGTTCGCGCGGCGTGTCGGCGCGCCTGAACGGTGGTGTCGGCTTCCTGATGAAGAAGAACAAGGTCGATGTGATCTGGGGCGAAGCCAAGATCACCAAGCCCGGCGAAATCGTCGTCGGCAAATCGTCCAAGCCTGTCGTCGAGCCGCAGAACCCGGTGCCGAAGAACGTCAAGGGCGAGGGCACCTACACCGCCAAGCACATCATCGTCGCCACAGGCGCCCGTCCGCGCGCACTGCCTGGCATCGAGCCGGACGGCAAGCTGATCTGGACCTATTTCGAAGCGCTGAAGCCGGATGTGCTACCGAAGTCGCTGATCGTTATGGGCTCGGGCGCCATCGGCATCGAATTCGCAAGCTTCTATCGCTCCATCGGCGTCGATGTGACTGTTGTCGAAGTCATGCCGACGATTATGCCGGTCGAGGATGCGGAAGTCACCGCGATCGCCCGCAAGCAGCTGGAAAAGCGCGGCCTGAAAATCTTCACGAGCGCCAAGGTCGCGAAGGTCGAAAAGTCCGCCAACAGCGTCACCGCGCATGTCGAGACATCGGACGGCAAGGTGCAGCAGATTACGGCTGACCGGATGATCTCGGCAGTCGGCGTTCAGGGCAACATCGAAAACCTCGGATTGGAGGCTGTCGGCGTCAAGACGGATCGCAGCTGCATCATCATCGACGGTTACGGCAAGACCAACGTGGCAGGCATCTATGCGATCGGCGACGTTGCCGGTCCACCGATGCTCGCCCACAAGGCTGAGCACGAGGGCGTCGTCTGCGTCGAGAAGATCGCGGGACTGCCGAACGTTCACGCCACCGACAAAAACAAGGTTCCGGGCTGCACCTACTGCAACCCGCAGGTCGCCTCGGTAGGCCTCACTGAAGCCAAGGCCAAGGAGCAGGGCCGCGACATCCGTGTCGGCCGCTTCTCCTTTGCGGCCAACGGCAAGGCGATCGCGCTGGGAGAAGACCAGGGTCTATGCAAGGTGATCTTCGACAAGAAGACCGGCGAGCTGCTCGGCGCCCACATGGTCGGCGCCGAAGTGACCGAGCTCATCCAGGGCTTTGTCGTCGCAATGAATCTCGAGACGACCGAGGAAGAACTGATGCACACGATCTTCCCGCATCCGACCGTTTCCGAAACGATGAAGGAAGCAGTCCTTGATGCCTATGGTCGTGTTCTGAACGCTTGATAGTTTCCGTCGCCGCCCTCTATCTCGGGGTGGCAAATCCATCCCTAGGGGGTGGAAAAAACAAAAGGAAATTATCATGTCTATGGTACGCAGGCACTGCTCATCTTTCTGCTCATCGGTCTGCTCGCGGGCTTCCTCGCAAGCCTGGTCGTCGGTGGAGGTGGATTGATACGATGCCTGCTGAGCGGCATCATCGGCGCGTTTGTTGGGGGCTTTCTCTTCAACGCCCTCGGAATATCGCTCGGGATCGATAATGTGCTTGTGGTGCAGATCATTCACGCAACGGTCGGGGCCATCATCGTGGTGCTGATCGCGAGGGCGATAGCGTAAGGGCGAGGGGCAGGATGGAAGGCGTAGGTTGGATTGCGGCAATCATCATCGGCGGTTTTGCAGGCTGGCTCGCGGGCAACTGATGGAGGC
This sequence comes from Rhizobium tibeticum, assembly GCF_900110205.1. GTDB lineage: Bacteria > Pseudomonadota > Alphaproteobacteria > Rhizobiales > Rhizobiaceae > Rhizobium > Rhizobium tibeticum. The sequence goes on from NZ_FOCV01000012.1 coordinate 141,220, forward strand.
GCGCTACGGGATATTGCTCAACATCGTGCTCGGGATTGTCGGCTCCGTGATCGCAACGGCGATTTTGGCACAATTTCATATAGAGGTGGCTGGCGGCAGGCTCGGCTACTTCGTCACGGGTTTTCTTGGTGCCTGCTCGCTGATATTCGTCGCGCGGCTCGTCCGCCGATAGATAGGGCTTTTGCCGCATGGAGCGGCGGAGATTTGAATTGCCATGGTAACCATTCTCGACACGATCAATCCCGACGCCAAGCGCGTGCGGCATCCGGAAAAGGCGCATCGGCCCGATCAGGAAGTCCTGCGCAAGCCGGACTGGATTCGCGTCAAAGCACCAACCTCCAAGGGCTACGCGGAGACACGCTCGATCGTGAAGGAGCATAAGCTCGTCACCGTCTGCGAAGAGGCTGGATGCCCTAATATCGGCGAATGCTGGGACAAGAAGCACGCGACGTTCATGATCATGGGCGAGATCTGTACCCGCGCTTGCGCCTTCTGCAACGTCGCGACTGGCAAGCCGAATGCGCTCGATATGGCCGAGCCGGAGAATGTCGCCAAGGCGGTGAAGGAGATGGGGCTCTCCCACGTCGTCATCACCTCCGTCGACCGTGATGATCTGGCGGACGGCGGTGCCGAGCACTTCGAAAAGGTGATCTGGGCGATCCGTGCTGCCTCACCGACGACGACCATCGAAATCCTGACGCCTGACTTCCTCAAGAAGCCGGGCGCGCTGGAGCGCGTCGTTGCCGCCAAGCCCGACGTCTTCAATCACAACATGGAAACCGTGGCCGGCAACTATTTGACCGTTCGTCCAGGTGCCCGCTACTTCCACTCCATCCGCCTGTTGCAGCGCGTGAAGGAACTGGACCCAACCATGTTCACCAAATCGGGCATCATGGTCGGGCTCGGTGAGGAGCGCAACGAAGTGCTGCAGCTGATGGACGACCTGCGTACAGCAGACGTCGACTTCCTGACGATCGGCCAGTACCTGCAGCCAACCCGCAAGCACCACGCGGTCATGAGCTTCGTCACCCCAGACGAATTCAAGTCCTATGAGACGGTTGCCTACACCAAGGGCTTCTTGATGGTGGCCTCCAGCCCGTTGACGCGCTCGTCACACCATGCCGGCGAGGATTTCGCTCGCCTGAAGGCCGCACGCGAGAAGAAGTTGCTGATCCCCGCCGAGTAAGAGCGGTTGTTCCTAATCTGAAGTTGTGTATGTTGCGCGGCTCCCAGTCTCGGAGCCGCATATGCCCAACGACACCACCGCGATAGAGGATGCTGCCGAAGTCCTTGGTGCGGCGCGCAGGATCGTTGTTTTCGGCTGCTCCGGTGGTGGCAAGAGCACTTTTTCCCAGAAACTCGCGCGGGTCATTGGCGTCCGCTACGTGTCCATGGATCGCGAGGTCTCCTGGCTGCCGGGTTGGATGTCACGCGCGAGGCCTGAGCAAAGGCAACGGATCGCTCAGATCGTTGCCGAGAGCCACTGGATTATCGACGGCAACAATCCGAGCTCACTCGACCTTCGATTGCCGCGCGCCGATCGGGTCGTCCGGGTGCGGATCCAGCGCTGGCTGTGCCTTTGGAGTATCGTCAAACGCGAGTTCTTGGACCGCGGAAAGACCCGCCCCGACATGGCCCCGGGTTGCCTTGAGCAGATGCCGGATTGGCAATTCATTTCCTATGTCTGGAACTTCGAGCGGGATGACGTACCGGAATTTATGGAGGGCATTCGTCGCTACGGTGCATCGGTTCCTGTCGTCCAGCTGAAAAGCCGAGCAGACATGGCGCGCCAGCTGCAGCGCCTCGATCCAGTAGACTGAGCGACCTTTTCAATTCGACCCCTGTCTGCAGGGATGGAAACATGCCAAATTTCATTACCGATTTTGCGCACGCGGCCGAATTATTGCTCCGCTCTAAGCGTGTTCTGGTCGTTGGATGCTCGGGTGGCGGGAAGACAACGCTATCGCGCCAGCTCGCGCGGCGGCTCGGCATAAGCCATATTTCGATGGACCGTGAGTTCTATTGGTTGCCTGGCTGGGTGAAGCGGCCGAAAGCTGAGGAGCGGGACTTGATCGCGGTTGCGGTTGCGTCTGAACGGTGGCTGATGGATGGAACGGGATCGTCAACCTTCGATCTCCGTCTGCCGCGAACAGAATTCGTCCTATGGGTGCGATTACCACGCTGGCGCTGCGTTCTTGGTGTCACCGGTAGGTGGCTGCGCTGGCGGGGAAGGGCGCGGCCTGAATTGCCGGCGGGCTGCCCCGAAAAGCTCGATCTCGAATTTCTGAGATTCATCTGGAGTTTCGAGCGCCGGTTTGTGCCACATATCGTTGCTGGAATCGATCGATTCAGTCCCGACGTGCCCGTCCTTCAGTTGAAATCGCATCAGGAAATGCGCCGCCTTCTTGATCTTCTCGGCGCTCCCACTTAACTGCCGATCATGCCTCAGTTCGAAACGCATCGCCCCGTGCCGCATTCCGCCGATCAAATGTTCGACCTCGTCGCCGATGTCGAGCACTACCCACAATTCCTACCACTCTGTGAGGCGCTAAGTATTCGCAGCCGCAAGGAGCGTGACGGCAAGGTGTTGCTGATCGCTGATATGACCGTAGGTTACAAGGCTATCCGCGAAACCTTCACGACGCAGGTGCTGTTGAACCGGGCCGAACGCCTTATCGAGGTGAAGTATATCGATGGGCCATTCCGCTATCTCGACAATCGCTGGCGCTTCGAGGAAACGGCAACGGGCTGCAACGTCCACTTCTTCATCGACTACGAGTTCAAGAGCCGCATCTTGGGGGCAGTCATGGGCTCGATGTTTGACCGCGCCTTCCGCATGTTCTCCGAAGCCTTTGAAACGCGGGCGACCAAGATCTACAGCTGAGCCAGTTCCTGGATCATGCCAAATGCGGTCCTGACCGTCGCAAGGCGCACCTCGTCGCGACCGATATCGCCATAGTGCATCTTCTGATGAGTGAGGCCGCCGGCGCGTGACTTGGCAGCGAGATGGACGAGGCCGACCGGCTTTTGCGCCGACCCGCCGCCGGGGCCGGCAATGCCCGTCACGGCAACGGCGATGGCAGCGCGGGAGCGGAAGAGGGCACCGTGCACCATCTGCCGCGCCGTCTCCTCCGACACAGCACCGAAGCGGATCAGCGTTTCCTCCTGCACGCCAAGCATCTCCATCTTGGCGGTGTTGGTATAGGTGACGAAGCCTCTGTCCACGACCGAAGAAGACCCCGAGATCTCGGTCAGTGCGCCGGCAATCAACCCACCGGTGCAGGATTCTGCCGTTGAGACCATCAGCCCCGCAGCAGTGAAGTCGCGAATGATGGCTTCGGCTTGTGCGACGATATCAACCGGGAAGATACTCATCTCAGTTTTCCCTATAGACGACGGTTGCCGTCGCGATCGCGGCAATGCCCTCGCGGCGGCCGACGAAACCGATCGTCTCGTTCGTCGTCGCCTTGACCGAGCAGCGATCGATGGAAATGCCGAGAAATTCCGACAGCTTGGCGCGCATCGCGTCACGGTGAGGCCCGACTTTCGGGGCTTCGGCGATCAGCGAGACGTCGGCATTCATGATCGTGCCGCCGCGCTCGCGCACGATCTTCGCCGCATGTTCGATGAAGATGCGCGAGGGTGCACCCTTCCATTGCGGATCCGATGGCGGAAAATGGTCGCCGATGTCGCCGGCGCCACAGGTCGCAAGCAGCGCGTCCGTCAGCGCATGCAACGCCACGTCAGCGTCAGAGTGGCCCTTGAGCTTCTGATCGTGGGGAATGAAAACGCCGCAAAGCGTCACGCCATCGCCGGGCTCTAGCTGGTGAACATCGTAGCCGTTGCCCGTGCGCACATCGGGGAGTGCCTGACCGGAGAGTCTGCTGTCTGCCATCGCAATGTCTCGTTTGACCGTCAGTTTCACATTGTCCGCCAGCCCCTCGACGATTCGTACCGGTATACCGGCCCATTCGGCAATGGCCGCGTCATCGGTAAAGTCCGTCAGGTTTGCGGAGGCTGCCTTCTCGTGGGCGGCCAAGATAGGTTCGAAGGCAAACGACTGCGGCGTCTGCGCTGCATAAAGCTGTGAGCGGGGCACCGTATCGAGAACCGTTCCGTCGAGGTCGGCTCGCTTCAGCGTATCGGCTACAGGCATAGCGGGGAGAATCGCGGGCACGCCTTCCGACAGGACGCTGGCGATGCGATCGAGAAGGGCGTGGTCGAAGAAGGGCCGCACAGCGTCATGGATCAGAACATGTGTGAGGTTCTTGCTGCGCAAATGGTGCAGTCCCGCCAGAACGGATTGCTGGCGCGTCGCGCCGCCATGGACCGCATCGATCGGCGCGCCCGAGTGGACCTGACTGGCTGCCTTGGCAAACAGGACCTCGTCATCGGGGTGGATGACCACGACGATGTGGCGGGAAAGCTCCCAACTGGCGAATTTCTCCAATGTATGAGCGATTACCGGCTTGCCGCCAATTATCCGATATTGCTTGGGGCCCTCTTCGGACGCGCCTGCGCGTTCGCCACGCCCGGCTGCTACGACGACAATACCTATTGCTGGTTGCTTTTCATGCATTTGCGGCATAAATCCTCAAAACGCGATTTTGCACCGGTGCTTAGCGGCTTGGCGCATCGAATTCCAGCATTTGCCCTAAAAATGTCAATTCGCGCACTGCCCTCTTGGCAAGCCATCTAAATCTGTCTAAAAATAGTGCACGCATTTTGCGTGCCTGAAAGATAATCAATTGCTGGACTTTGACCTCGCATCACCTTTGCGGATCGGACCTGTGGAAGTCAGGAACCGCGTTGTTTTGGCACCCATGTCCGGCGTCACGGACATGCCGTTTCGGCAACTGGCGTGGCGCCATGGCGCCGGGCTTGTGGTCACCGAAATGGTTGCGAGCCGTGAGCTCGTCAACAGCACCGCCGAATCATGGGCCCGCCTTGAGAGTGCAGGCTTTGAGCCGCACATGGTGCAACTCGCTGGCCGCGAAGCGCATTGGATGGCCGAGGCCGCGAAGATCGCGGCCGACCATGGCGCTGATATCATCGACATCAACATGGGGTGCCCGGCCAAGAAGGTGATCGGCGGTTATTCCGGCTCAGCCTTGATGCGCGATCCTGATCACGCCCTGAGCCTCATTGAGGCGACAGTCAAGGCGGTGAGCGTTCCCGTGACCCTGAAGATGCGGCTCGGTTGGGACGAGAATTCCATCAACGCGCCCGAGATTGCGCACCGCGCGGAGGAGGCAGGCGTCCAGTTGATTACGATCCACGGCCGTACGCGCATGCAGTTTTATGAAGGCCGGGCTGACTGGGACGCAATCCGGGCGGTGCGCAATGCCATCGCCGTTCCCCTGGTCGCAAACGGCGATGTTGAAACCGTCGAAGATGCGCACGCGATTCTGCGGCGCTCAGGAGCCGATGCCGTCATGATCGGCAGAGGGTGCCAGGGCAGGCCATGGCACCCCGGTGTATTGGCCGGTCACGCGGCGCCTGACGTATGGGAAATCCCCGACATTGCCGCTGAACACTACCGCATGATGCTTGCGTTCTATGGCGATGCGGTCGCCGTCCGCCATGCACGGAAGCACCTCGGTTGGTATCTCGATCGCTTCGCACCTGATGTCGCGGCCGAGGAGAAGGCTGCAATCATGACAGCACGCGAGCCTGAAGAGGTTGCCGCACGGTTTTACGATGCATTGATGGCTGCGGCATCGAACACGCAGACCCGGGAGGCTGCATGACGAATGACGTGTCATCGTCGCTCGACAACGGAGGCAGCGCCGTTGCCACTGCTGTGCTCAACGCGATCCAGAATCCCGTCGTAATGGTCAACGAGGCCGGCCTCGTCGCTTTCGCCAATTGGGAAGCGGAGGCCTTCTTTGGTGCCAGCGCCGCCCACCTTGCCCGGTACAAGATCTCGACCTTCATTCCCTTTGGCAGTCCGCTATTGGCCTTGATCGATCAGGTTCGCGAACGGCGGGCGCCGATCAACGAGTATCGCGTCGACTTGAGCTCGCCGCGCCTCGGACAGGACAAGCTCGTCGATTTATACGTTGCCCCGGTTGTGAGCGATCCGGGCTCGGTGGTGATCGTCTTTCAGGAGCGGTCGATGGCGGACAAGATCGATCGCCAGCTGACGCATCGTGCGGCCGCTCGCTCAGTCACCGGCCTTGCCTCCATGCTGGCGCATGAGATCAAGAATCCGCTTTCCGGCATTCGCGGTGCAGCACAGCTGTTGGAGCAATCGGTCGTCGACGACGACCGCGCATTGACGCGGCTGATCTGTGACGAAACCGACCGCATCGTCTCGCTCGTGGACCGCATGGAGGTCTTCTCAGACGAGCGGCCGGTTGATCGGATGCCCGTCAATATTCACTCGGTTCTCGATCACGTGAAGGCTGTGGCGAAGGCGGGCTTTGCGCGGCACCTGCGCATCACCGAGAACTACGACCCCTCATTGCCGTCCGTCTACGCAAACCGCGACCAGCTTGTTCAGGTGTTCCTCAATCTCGTGAAGAATGCCGCCGAAGCCGTAGGCGATCGCCCGGATGGCGAAATCGTTTTGACGACGGCTTACCGCTCGGGCATTCGTCTATCCGTCGCCGGTACGCGCGAAAAGATTTCGCTGCCGCTCGAATTTTGTGTTCAGGATAATGGCCCTGGCGTGCCGGCCGACTTGCTGCCGCATCTGTTTGATCCGTTCATTACGACAAAGACGAACGGCAGCGGCCTCGGCCTGGCGCTCGTCGCCAAGATTATCGGCGACCATGGCGGCATCATCGAATGCGACAGCCAGAACAGCCGCACCACATTCCGCGTCTTGATGCCTGCCTCCAAGGACGCATCGCTGGAAGACGCAACGACCATAACTCCCACAGGACCTACTCGATGACAGCAACGATCCTCGTCGCGGATGATGATGCGGCAATTCGTACCGTGCTTAATCAGGCTCTGAGCCGCGCCGGCTATGACGTGCGAATTACCTCCAACGCCGCCACGCTCTGGCGCTGGGTTTCGGCGGGCGAGGGCGATCTCGTCGTAACCGATGTCGTGATGCCGGACGAGAACGCCTTCGATCTGTTGCCGCGGATCAAGAAAGCGCGCCCGGATCTACCCGTGCTCGTCATGAGCGCCCAGAACACCTTCATGACGGCGATCAAGGCTTCCGAGAAGGGCGCCTACGATTATCTGCCGAAGCCGTTCGACCTGACGGAACTGATCGGCATCATTGGTCGCGCGCTCGCCGAGCCGAAGCGCAGACCTGCCAAGCTTGACGAGGACATGCAGGACGGAATGCCGCTCGTCGGCCGTTCGGCAGCGATGCAGGAAATTTACCGCGTCCTTGCACGCTTGATGCAGACGGATCTGACCCTGATGATCACCGGCGAGTCCGGCACCGGCAAGGAACTCGTGGCGCGGGCGCTGCACGACTACGGCAAGCGTCGCAACGGGCCGTTCGTTGCCATCAACATGGCGGCGATCCCGCGCGACCTGATCGAATCCGAGCTTTTCGGCCACGAGAAGGGTGCATTCACGGGCGCCCAGACGCGCTCGACCGGGCGTTTCGAGCAGGCCGAAGGCGGCACGCTGTTTCTCGATGAAATCGGCGATATGCCGATGGATGCCCAGACGCGCCTCCTGCGTGTGCTGCAGCAGGGCGAATACACCACTGTGGGCGGCCGCACGCCGATTCGGACCGACGTTCGGATCGTCGCCGCGACCAACAAGGACCTGAAGCAGGCGATCAATCAGGGACTCTTCCGCGAGGACCTGTACTATCGCCTGAATGTCGTTCCGCTGCGTCTGCCGCCTCTGCGCGATCGTGCCGAGGATATTCCGGATCTCGTGCGCCACTTCATCCAGCAGGCGGAAAAGGAAGGGCTCGGCTCCAAGCGCTTCGATCAGGAAGCGCTCGATCTGATGAAAGCCTACGCCTGGCCGGGGAACGTGCGCGAACTGGAGAACCTCATTCGCCGGCTGATGGCACTTTATCCACAGGATGTAATCACGCGCGAAATCATCGAGGCTGAGCTTCGGTCCGATGTTCCAGACAGTCCCATCGACAAGGGTCCGATCCGCACTGGCAATATGACGATCGCCCAGGCTGTCGAGGAAAACATGCGGACGTACTTCGCCGGTTTCGGCGATGGCCTGCCACCGCCGGGGCTTTACGACCGTGTGCTGACGGAAATGGAGTATCCGCTGATTCTCGCCGCCCTTACGGCCACGCGCGGTAACCAGATAAAGGCGGCCGATCTTTTGGGTCTGAACCGCAATACGCTGCGCAAGAAGATCAGAGAGCTCGGCGTATCGGTGTACAGAAGCTCCCGCACTGCTTGACAATGTGACTGCCGACGTTGCATTTTCGCCACAATGCGTTGCTTAGAAGTCACGCATGGGGTTCGGGTTTTCGCAGCTGCCCAAGAGCGAACGGCACTTGTCGTTGCGTCGTGTCGGCAGGCTGGCGGCTTCCGGCCCTGTCCGCGGGGAGCGGCGGAAGCGACGGTCTGCCGCCAGGAGAATTAAGCGAATGGAACAGGATGCGATGCCGCCTGCGGCGGAAGGCGAAGCTGTCACGGCCGTGACCGATCGCCGTGCCCTGTTTGCGCTACCGGGCCTGATCCTTGCCGGCGGGGCGCTTCTCTGCGCGACGCTGACGCTCTTCGTCTTGCTTGGGTTGACCCCGATCGCGCCGACCTACCATGTCGTCGTCACCTCCGTCGTCGTGAACTCGTTCTTCGTACTCGGTTTGATGGCCCTCATTGCACGTGAGGTTTCCCGCCTCGTCAAGGCACGCAAACGCGGGCGCGCGGCGGCACGCCTTCACATCCGCATTGTTGTGCTCTTTTCGATCGTCGCAATCACCCCGGCGATCCTTGTCGCCATTTTCGCCAGCATCACGCTGAATGCCGGCCTCGACCGGTGGTTTGCCCTTCGTACGCAGTCGATCATCAGTTCCTCCCGCAACATCGGGCAGGCATACATGATGGAGAATGCGAGCTACCTGCAGGGCCAGACCGTATCGATGGCGAACGACCTCGAACGCAATCGAGCGCTGTTCAATCTCGATCGCACAGGCTTTTCCGATTTGATGACGCGACAGGCGCGGGGCCGCGGGCTGCTGGGCGCATTTCTGGTCCAATCTGACGGCTCTGTGATTATCCAGGCTGATATCAAGACCGAGAAGCCGCTGCCGGCAATTCCTCAGGACGCTTTGAACAAGGCCGCGGCCGGGCAGCCCACCTTGATCCCGCCGGGCATAACGAACTTAGTCGGCGCGATCATCAAGCTCGATGCGATTAATGGTGCGTTTCTCTACACGGTTCGCGCCGTGGATCCGAAGGTGATGGGCGCCATGCGGATGATGGAGGAGAACGCCACCGAATATAAATCGATGGAAGCGGGACGTTTCTCACTGCAGATCGCGTTCGCGGTCCTTTACATCGGCTTCGCTCTCATCGTTCTGCTCGCTGCCATCTGGACGGCGATTGCCGTAGCCGACCGTATCGTGCGCCCGATCCGGCTGCTGATTACGGCGGCGGATAGCGTGGCTTCGGGTAACATGGATATCGTCGTGCCCGTCCATGCCGTGGACGGCGACGTTGCAAGCCTGTCGCGCACATTCAACAAGATGATCTCGGAAATCCGCACGCAACGTGACGAGATCCTGGAGGCCAAGGACGAAGTGGACGACCGTCGTCGCTTCATCGAAGCCGTTCTTTCCGGCGTGACGGCCTCGGTCATCGGTGTCGAGAACGACCGCAGGGTGACGATCGTCAACAGTTCGGCGGAAGCCCTGATGGCGTTGCCGGCGTCGGAAATGCTCGGCAAGCAGCTTTCCGAGATTGCGCCCGAGGTGGATCAGGTTTTGACCGAAGCTGCTTCCCGCTATCGTGGCGATTTCCGCAAGCAGATCGCTCTTGTGCGCGCTGGGACCGTACGGACCCTCAGCGTCCAGGTGACGCGCGAGGAGGTTCGCGACATGAGCGAATCCTATGTCATCACGCTCGATGACATCACTGATCTCGTCATCGCCCAGCGCTCGACGGCATGGGGCGATGTCGCCCGTCGTATCGCTCACGAAATCAAGAATCCGCTGACGCCGATCCAGCTGTCGGCCGAGCGAATCCAGCGCCGCTACGGGAAACAGATCGACCAGGACGACCGGGGTGTCTTCGACCAGTGCACGGAGACCATCATCCGCCAGGTGGGCGATATCGGCCGCATGGTCGACGAGTTCTCATCGTTCGCTCGGATGCCGAAGCCGATCAAGGAGCCGAGCGATCTCCGCAAGATCCTGCACGACGCGGTGTTCCTGCGCGAGATGGGCAACAGTCACGTGAGCTTCCAGCAGGAACTGGGCGACCAGCCCCTGGAAGGACAATTTGATAGTCGTATGCTCGGTCAGGCTTTCGGCAATCTGATCAAGAATGCGGTGGAGGCGATTGAAGCCGTGCCGAGCGGCGAGCGCGAAGAACGCAAGATCCTGGTTCGTGCTTCGCTCGATCAGGTACGCGACCGCTTTACCGTCGATGTGATCGACAACGGTCGCGGCCTGCCGGTGGAGAACCGCCATAGCATTCTCGAACCGTATACGACGATGCGCGAGAAGGGCACCGGGCTTGGTCTGGCGATCGTCAAGAAAATTATTGAGGAACATGGCGGGCAGCTCGAACTGCATGATGCGCCCGCTGATTTCGACCAGGGAAGAGGGGCCATGATCCGCGTGCACCTGCCACGTCTGGAAACCGTGCCTTCTGCCCCTGCCGCAAGTGACAAGGAAAGTGTTTATGGCCTCTGATATTCTGGTCGTCGATGACGAGCACGACATCCGCGAGATCGTCTCCGGTATCCTGTCTGATGAGGGACATGAGACCCGCACGGCACACGATAGCGACAGCGCTTTGGCAGCGATCTCCGATCGTGCGCCGCGGTTGATCTTCCTCGACATCTGGATGCAGGGAAGCAAGCTCGACGGTCTATCGCTGCTCGACGAGGTCAAGACGCGCCACCCGGATATTCCCGTCGTCATGATTTCCGGTCACGGCAACATCGAGACTGCTGTGTCCGCCATCAAGCGTGGTGCATTCGATTTCATCGAGAAGCCGTTCAAGGCCGACCGGCTGATCCTGATCGCCGAACGCGCGCTCGAGAATTCGAAGCTGAAGCGCGAGGTATCGGAACTCAAGCGCAAGGCTGGCGATCCGGTCGAACTCATCGGTACGTCGGTGGCGGTCTCGCAACTGCGCCAGACGATCGAGAAGGTTTCGCCGACCAACAGCCGGATCATGATTTTCGGCTCGTCGGGTTCCGGCAAGGAGCTCGTCGCCCGGATGATCCACAAGAAGTCGGCGCGTGCAAGCGGTCCGTTCGTGGCGCTGAATGCCGCCAATATCACGCCGGAGCGCATGGAGATCGCGCTGTTCGGTACCGAAGGTTCGCCCGGCCAGGCGCGCAAGATCGGTGCGTTGGAAGAGGCGCACCGCGGCATTCTCTATCTTGACGAAGTCGGAGAAATGCCGCGCGAGACGCAGAACAAGATCCTGCGCGTTCTCGTCGATCAGCAGTTCGAACGCGTCGGCGGCTCCAAGCGCGTGAAGGTCGATGTGCGCATCGTTTCGTCGACGGCCTACAATCTGGAGAGTCGCATCGCCGAGGGCTGGTTCCGCGAAGATCTTTACCATCGGCTCGCCGTCGTGCCGGTGCGCGTACCGGCGCTGGCAGATCGTCGCGAGGATATTCCGTTCCTGGTCGATCAGCTGATGCGGCAGATCTCCGAGCAGGCCGGCATCCGTCCGCGCCGCATCGGCGACGACGCCATGGCCGTGCTGCAGGCCCATGATTGGCCGGGCAACATCCGCCAGCTGCGCAACAACATTGAGCGGCTGATGATCCTTGCCCGTTCTGACGGTCCTGACGCGCCCATCACCGCCGAGATGCTACCGACCGACCTCGGCGACATGCTGCCGAAGGTCTCGGCCAAAAACGACTATCACATCATGACGCTGCCGCTTCGCGAAGCACGAGAAATGTTCGAAAAGGACTACCTGATTGCGCAGATCAATCGTTTTGGCGGCAATATCTCGCGTACCGCAGAGTTCGTCGGCATGGAGCGTTCGGCGCTGCACCGCAAGCTGAAGTCGCTTGGCGTTTGAGACCAGGGCGGCGCTGCTGCGCCGTCACTCATTCACCTGCTTTTACCCCCACGCACAGGTTCTCCATGCCCAAAATAGCCTATGTGAACGGCCGTTATGTCACGCACTCGAACGCGATGGTCCATATCGAGGACCGCGGCTATCAGTTCGCGGATGGCGTCTACGAAGTCTGTGAAATCAGGCATGGCTATATCGTCGATCTTACGCGCCACCTAAACAGACTGGACCGATCGCTTGGCGAGTTGCGCATCGCCTGGCCGATGAGTCGTAATGCGCTAACCCAGGTCATTCGCGAAACGTTGCGGCGCAATCGGGTCCGCAACGGTCTCTTCTACATGCAGGTCACGCGCGGCGTCGCGCGGCGCGATCACGTATTTCCGGCAGAGGGAACCCTGCCGTCGCTCGTGATCACCGCCAAGAGTACTGATCCCGCAATCATCGCCAAAAAGAACGCCAGAGGCATCAAGGCAATTACGGTTCCGGACAATCGATGGGATCGCGTCGACATCAAATCGGTCGGCCTCCTGCCGAATGCGATGGCGCGTCAGCAGGCGAAGGAAGCCGGGGCGCAGGAAGCGATCTATGTCGACGCCGCGGGCATGGTGAAGGAGGGCGCTGCGAGCAACGTCTGGATGGTCGACCGCGATGGTACTCTCATCACGCGCCCGGCAGAACATGGCATTCTGCGCGGCATTACCCGCACGACGCTGATCGATGTCGGAGCCAAGCTGGGGCTGACGATCGAAGAGCGGGAGTTCTCGGTGGCCGAGATGCTTGCCGCACGCGAAGTCTTCATCACGGCTGCAACCAGCATCTGCTTTCCGGTCGTGTCGATCGATGGCCAGTCAATCGCGAACGGTCATCCGGGCAGCATCTCCCAGAAAATTCGAGAGGCCTTTTTCGACGTTGCGGAAAAGATTGCGATTTGATACCAAGGCTTTCTGGGCAGAGGGGATGAGGGTTGTCAGCTGCCTGCAGGCGAGGTTGATTAGTATTTCACCGGCAAAACGAAGCCGGCAATAAAGAAAGAAGCGGCGCGATGGCGGAACGTTCTCAGAATCTGCAGGACTTATTTCTCAATACTGTTCGCAAGCAAAAGATTTCACTGACAATTTTTCTGATTAACGGCGTTAAGCTGACGGGTGTGGTTACGTCCTTCGACAACTTCTGTGTTCTGCTTCGCCGTGACGGCCATTCGCAACTCGTGTATAAGCACGCAATCTCGACCATCATGCCCGGCCAGCCGATGCAGATGTTTGAGAGCGAAGAAGCCGCTTCCTAACAGGAACTGCAATTATTTCGACACGCGATACCAAGAACGATTCGATCATCCCGGAAGCTGCTAAGCACCGGGATGACATGCGCGCGACCGTTGTCGTGCCTGTGCTCAAGCAGGCGCGAGCCGGGCGCGGCGCGGGCGATGCTGCGCCCGTGGTCACCAGGACGCCCGAGAGCCGGCTGGAAGAGGCGACCGGTCTTGCCCAGGCGATCGACCTTGATGTGGTGAATGGCACCATCGTAACCGTCAACGATCCGCGACCCGCAACGTTGATGGGCACGGGCAAGATCGGAGAGATCAAGGCGACGCTCGATGCGAACGATTCTGGTCTCGTTATCGTCGACCATCCGCTAACGCCGGTACAGCAGCGCAATCTCGAGAGAGAATGGAACGCCAAGGTCATTGACCGCACCGGCCTCATCCTCGAGATTTTCGGCCGCCGCGCTTCCACCAAGGAAGGCACGCTGCAGGTCGATCTCGCGCATCTCAATTACCAGAAGGGCCGTCTGGTCCGCAGCTGGACGCACTTGGAGCGTCAGCGCGGTGGTGGCGGCTTCATGGGCGGTCCCGGTGAAACCCAGATCGAAGCCGACCGTCGCATGCTGCAGGATCGCATCATCAAGCTCGAGCGCGAACTGGAGCAGGTCGTGCGCACACGCCAGCTTCATCGCGCCAAGCGCAAGAAGGTGCCGCACCCAATCGTGGCGCTGGTCGGCTATACCAACGCCGGCAAGTCGACGCTATTCAATCGCATAACCGGGGCAGGCGTGCTTGCCGAAGACATGCTCTTTGCGACGCTCGATCCGACACTGCGCCGAATGAAGCTGCCGCATGGCCGCACCGTGATCCTCTCTGATACGGTCGGGTTCATCTCGGACCTTCCGACTCACCTTGTCGCGGCCTTTCGCGCCACGCTGGAAGAGGTTTTGGAAGCCGACCTCATCCTCCATGTCCGTGATATGTCCGACATCGACAACCAGGCGCAGAGCGCGGATGTGCTCCGCATCCTGAAGGACCTCGGTATCGACGAGGCCGAAAGCGACAAGCGCATCATCGAGGTCTGGAACAAGATCGATCGCCTTGAGCCGGAAGCCCACGATGCGATCGTTCAGAAGGCGAGCGGTGCCGAGAACGTGGTTGCCCTATCCGCAATCAGCGGTGAGGGTATCGATACGCTGATGGGAGAGATCAGCCGCAGGCTTTCCGGCGTGCTGACTGAAGCGACCGTACGCTTGCCTGTCGACAAGTTGGCGCTGCTGCCTTGGCTCTACGACCACGCGATTGTCGACAACCGCGAAGACAACGAGGACGGGTCGATCACACTCGATGTGCGCCTCTCGGAAACCGAAGCGGTCGAATTGGAGCGCCGTCTCGGCAACGGGCCGAAGGCTGGCAAAGAGGACTGGGAGCGCTAGAGGCTCCCCAATAGCGGGTACTTGAGTTTACGCCCGCGATTGCGCTTCACGTGAGGCGAGGGTGTCGGCTCAACCCAACTGCCGTTCGATTGCCTTTGCCGCCTGCCAAATTTCTTCCATCCGCTCCAGGCTAGCTGCTGCCAGAGTTTCACCTTCTGCATCAAGAACAGCTTCGATGTGATTGAAGCGTCTACGAAATTTCATATTCGTTCCGCGGAGAGATTCTTCTGGGTCGGCCTTCACGTGCCTGCCGATGTTGACGACGGCGAAGATAAGATCGCCGAGTTCATCACTGACCTTCGCCTGATCGCCTTCGGCCAGCGCGGCGCGCAGCTCGCCGATTTCCTCCTCGATCTTGTCGAGGATCGGCTCGGGCGCCGACCAATCGAAGCCCACCTTCGCAGCGTGCTCCTGCAGCTTCAGCGCCTCGGTCAGGGCAGGGAAATTTCGCTGGACCGATCCCAGGAAACCGGCCTTGAAATCCTCGCTGACACCGCGCTTGGCTCGCCGTTCGGCGCGCTCGCGCTTTTCGGCCTGCTTGATATCGTCCCACTGCTTCTTCACCGCATCCGGCGTATCTGCATCGGAACGGGCGAAGACATGTGGATGCCGGCGGATCATTTTGCGGGTGATGGCCTCAACGACATCGCTAAATGCGAACTCGCCGGCCTCTTCCGCCATGCGCGCGTGGAAGACGACTTGCAGTAGCAGGTCGCCCAGTTCCTCACAGAGATCGTCCATGTCATTACGCTCGATCGCATCGGAGACCTCGTAAGCCTCCTCGATCGTGTAGGGTTTGATCGTCTCAAATGTCTGGACGATGTCCCAGGGACAGCCGGTTTCCCGATTGCGCAGCGCGGCCATGATCTCGATCAGGCGTGAAATGTCTTTGGAAGCGTCCATGATCACTCAATTCAGCGGAATGTCGTTGTCGCCCTTCGACGCCTGGTAGCTGTCGGAGAGCGCGTCGTAGCGCGCCTTGATGCGCGCCGTTTGTGCCTTCAACGCGGCCTTCAAATGCTCGTCTTCCGTCTCGACGAGATCGGCAACCGCAAAGCTGTTCCAGAATGCGTTGCTGCGACGGTAGCCGCCAGGTTCCAGACCGAAGACTTCCTTCAGGATCTTCAGGTCATGGGGAATGGCGAAGGCGTCGCGGGAATCTTCGTGGCTGAAGAAATAGTAGAAATTGTCGAACCCAGCCCAGGTGATCGCAGACATGCACATAGTGCAGGGTTCGTGTGTCGAGAGAAAGACCAGGTCCTTCGTGGCTGGCTTCTCGCCAAGCTCGTAGAAACGCTTCAGCGTGTGCACCTCGCCGTGCCACAGCGGGTTTTCAAGCTCGTTGTTGGTCTCCGCAACGACGAGCGAGAGGTCGGATTTGCGAAGGATCGCGGCGCCGAATACCTTGTTGCCGGCGGCGACCCCGCGTTCGGTCATCGGCAGGATGTCATGTTCCATCACGTTGAGCAGGCGGGCGGCGATGGTCGTGTCGGGCATGGTCGTCTCCTTGGTGACTGCACTCTACCGGCAGCGCCAGACGAGGCAAATGCCCATTTAATCGCGTCCTCGGATTTCTCACAGCCTTCTGCTGCGTTGCGGCAGGTCCAGGTGTGCCCGCTGCGCCGCACCGGTGACTTTTACTCAAATCGTTGGAAGAGCGGGTAAAAGAATACGCACCCGCGCAGGCTTTGGAATTTCTGTTTCTTCATTTGCCTGGCTGGACGGTGCATATTCCGGCAACTTCGAAATGGATTGATGATGCCTTCCAAGAGTGAACAACTGTCGGTATTTCCTGCCTTCTTTCGCGTCGAGGGCAAGATCACGGCTGTCTTCGGCAATGGCGACGAAGCCTTTGCGAAGGTTCGCCTGCTGCTGAATACGCAGGCGAGCGTCGTTGCCTATACCGATCGCCCCGAGGCCGATTATCACGCCTATCTGATCGCCAATCGCATCGAAACCGTGCGCGCCGGCTTTGTAGCCGAACAGGTCCGCAGGGCAACTCTGGTCTTTGCGGCGACAGGCGACGCCGCGCAGGATCGCGTCATCGTCGAGGCCGCACGCGCCGAGAAAGTGCCCGCCAACGCCGTCGATCAGCCTGACTATTGCGATTTCTTTACGCCTGCGCTTGTCAATCGAGCGCCGGTGGCTGTCGCAATCGGTACGGAAGGCGCTGGACCGGTACTCGCACAGATGATACGCGCCCAGGTGGACCAACTGCTTGCGCCGTCGCTGGGGCGTCTGGCCGATCTTGCCACCAGCTATCGCAAAACCGTCGAGCATCTCGTGCCGAAGGGGGCTGCGCGCCGTCTGTTCTGGCGCCGTTTCTTCTCCGGCGTGGTCGCGGACGCTGTCGCCAACGAGAACCTGCCGCAGGCGCGTCGTGCAGCCAATAGCCTGCTGCAGTCTGCAGAAAAGGTCGAGGGCCACGTATGGCTGGTCGGTGCCGGGCCAGGCGCAGCGGACCTGCTGACGCTGCGCGCCCAGCGTGTGATGATGGAAGCCGATGTCATCGTCTATGATGCCCTCGTGCCGCAGGAAATTGTCGACATGGGCCGCCGCGACGCCGAGCGGCTATCGGTCGGCAAGCGCAAGGGGTGCCATTCGAAGTCACAGGAGGAGATCAACGATCTTCTCGTGCACCTCGGTCGCGAAGGCAAGCGTGTCGTTCGCCTGAAGTCCGGCGATCCGCTGGTCTACGGTCGGGCAGGGGAGGAAATGGCGGCTCTACGAGTTGCTGGCATTTCCTATGAAGTGGTGCCGGGCATCACCTCGGCATTCGCCGCCGCTGCCGATTTCGAGCTGCCTCTGACGCTGCGGGGCGTTGCGTCCTCGCTGGTCTTCACGACCGGCCACGATCTGAC
Source organism: Rhizobium tibeticum (assembly GCF_900110205.1). GTDB lineage: Bacteria > Pseudomonadota > Alphaproteobacteria > Rhizobiales > Rhizobiaceae > Rhizobium > Rhizobium tibeticum. The sequence continues at coordinate 158,939 of NZ_FOCV01000012.1, forward strand.
GGGCGATGTCTTGCCGGATTGGGCAAGCCTTGCGGTATCCGGTGCGACAATCGCCGTCTATATGGGCCGTACCGTTGCCGCCTCGGTAGCTGAACGCCTGATGCAGGCCGGCCTTCCCGCGGAAACGACGGTTGCCGTCGTCGAGAACGCCAGCCGCTCCGATCGCCGTCTATTGCATGGGATTTTGCGGGATCTTCCCGACCTGCAGCACCGCAACGAGTTGACCGGCCCGGTCATGGTCATTATCGGCGATGCGGTCGCAGGCGCCAATTTCGAACTGTCGGAACCGCTGGTACGCGAACGCGCCCGGTCCGACGAATTTGCAAGGAGCTGAACATGGTAGACAAGGTTCTGACCGCCAACCGATTGACGGATGGTGTCGCCGTCTGGTTGAACGCCAATGGCGAATGGGTCACCTCGCTGCAGGACGCCCTCGTTGCTCGCCATGCTGAAGCCGTTGCGGCGCTGGAAGCGATTGGCAAGAAGTCCTATGCCGACAACGAGGTCGTCGATGTTGCCGTCGTCGAAGTTCAGGAGACCAACGGCGTGCTCTGGCCGCTGCGCCTTCGCGAGCGCATTCGTGCCCAGGGTCCGACCATGGAATACGCGCCGGGCTACAAGCCCGCCGACCCCGCATTCATCGCAGTCTGAGGAAGCAGATGTATCGTTACGACGAATTTGACCACGCTTTTGTCGCCGAGCGCGTCGAGCAGTTTCGCGACCAGGTGCAGCGCCGCCTTTCCGGCGAGCTCGCCGAGGACGCGTTCAAGCCGCTGCGCCTGATGAACGGCGTCTATCTGCAACTCCACGCTTACATGCTGCGCATCGCCATTCCCTATGGCACGCTAAGCTCTCGTCAAATGCGCATGCTCGCTCATGTCGCGCGCACTTATGACCGCGGTTATGGCCACTTCACCACGCGCCAGAACCTGCAGTTCAACTGGCCGAAGCTCTCCGACATGCCTGATGTGCTGGCCGAGCTTGCCACGGTCGAGATGCACGCGATGCAGACCTCGGGCAACTGCATCCGCAACGTCACGGCCGATCACTTCGCCGGCGCTGCTGCGGATGAAGTCGCCGATCCGCGTCCCTATGCGGAAATCCTGCGCCAGTGGTCCTCCGTGCATCCGGAGTTCTCGTTCCTGCCGCGAAAGTTCAAGATTGCCGTCACCGGTGCCGAGCGCGACCGCGCTGCGATCCAGGTCCACGACATCGGCCTGCATCTGAAGAAGAACGACAAGGGCGAAATCGGCTTTGCCGTGTATGTCGGTGGCGGCCAGGGCCGCACGCCGATGATCGCCAAGCTGATCCGCGACTTTCTGCCGGAGGAGGATCTGCTATCCTATACGACCGCAGTCATGCGCGTGTATAACCTGCATGGCCGTCGCGACAACAAGTACAAGGCCCGCATCAAGATCCTCGTGCATGAAACCGGAGCGGAAGAATTGGCACGCCAGGTCGAGGCCGAATTCGCAGAGCTTAGGGATACCGAACTGAAGCTGCCCGAGCAGGACGTCGAAGCGATTGCGGCCTATTTCGCGCCGCCGGCTCTACCCGATCGCGCCGAAGGCTGGGAGAACCTTGCCCGCTGGAAGAAGGCCGACCCGGCTTTTGCCCGCTGGGTGCAGCAGAACGTACAGCCACACAAGCATCCCGACTACGGCATGGTGACGATCTCGCTGAAGCCGATCGGCGGCATCCCAGGCGATGCTTCCGATAGCCAGATGGATGCCGTTGCCGATATCGCTGAGGAATATGCCTTCGATGAAATCCGCGTCAGCCACGAGCAGAACCTGATCCTGCCGCATGTGGCACTCGCCGACCTCGAAGCCGTCTATCGCGGTCTGGTAGCCATCGGCCTTGCGGAGGCTAATGCCGGTCTCATCACTGACATCATTGCCTGTCCCGGGCTGGACTACTGCGCGCTCGCCAATGCGCGCTCCATTCCGGTGGCGCAGGAAATCTCCAGGCGCTTCGGCGATCCAGCTCGTCAAGCCGAGATAGGCGAGCTGAAAATCAAGATCTCCGGCTGCATCAATGCCTGCGGCCATCACCATGTCGGTCATATCGGCCTGCTTGGCGTGGAAAAGAAGGGCGCTGAGCTCTACCAGATCACGCTCGGCGGGTCAGGCGACGAGCACACGTCGATCGGCGAGATCATCGGTCGTGGCTTCGAGCCCGAGAAGGTGACCGATGCGATCGAAACGATCGTCAACACCTACCTCGCGATCCGCAAGGAACCGTCAGAGATCTTCCTCGACACCTATCGCCGCGTCGGTCCACAGCCGTTCAAGGACGCGCTGTATGGTTCGGCGGCGGAAGCGGCGTAAGGAGGCGACGATGAGCAAGATCTGGAGAGAAACCGGCTTCGTCGACAACGATCCCTGGGTGATCGAGACGGAAGAGGTGAAGGCAGGCGAGGGGCAGAAGCCCCTTCTTGGCCTGGATGAGCTGATCGCCAAAGCCGACGAGAGCAATGAAGTCGGCTTCGGCGTGCTGATCAAGCCGGCGGACGATGTGCGCAAGCTCGAGCCATACCTCTATCGGCTTGAAATCGTCGCGGTGGCCTTTCCGGCGTTCAATGATGGCCGCGCGTTCAGCCATGCGTCGCTGCTTCGCGGCCGCCTCGGATACACCAACGAACTGCGCGCCGTCGGTGACGTGCTGATCGATCAGATCCCGCTGATGCAGCGCGTCGGTATCGACAGCTTCGCGGTGGCTAATGAGACTGCGATCAAGCGTCTGACGGAGCGCCGCCTGCCGGGAATTCCGCATCATTATCAACCGGCTGTGCGTGACGCGGACGCCGGCAAGGGCTATAGTTGGCGCCGTCAGGCGAAGCCGGCTGCATAAGCACCGGATCGCCGTCGATGAATTGACGGAACGGTGCAATGAAGACTTTTGAAATCGCGGTTGTCGGCGGCGGGCTTGCCGGCATGATTGCCGCTATCGCCCTGGCACGCGGTGGACGCAACGTGGTTCTCGTTGCTCCCCCGTCAGCCAGCCAGGACCGGCGCACGACCGCGCTCATGGATCAGTCGATCCGCTTCCTCGACAGGCTGACCCTTTGGGATAAGCTGCGCGCGGCTGCCGCTCCGCTTTCCACGATGCGCATCATCGACGGCACGAATCGTTTGCTGCGCGCGCCGATCACCACCTTCCGGTCCGTCGAACTGGACCTGGAGGCCTTCGGCTACAATTTCCCGAACAGGGCGCTGATGGAGGTGCTGGAGGCTGCGATTGCGGTTGAAGGCAATATCACGCGTTTCACGTCTTTTGCCGACGTGATCGACATCGGCGCGGAGCACGTGACAGTCACGCTCGCCGATGGCGAAGTCCTCTCGGCGACTTTCGCGGTCGGCGCCGATGGGCGCAAGTCGAAGCTCCGCGAAACCGCCGGCATAGACGTTCGCACCTGGTCCTATCCCCAATCGGCCATGGTGTTGAACTTCGAACATTCGCTGCCGCATGAGAATATCTCGACCGAGTTCCATACGGAAAGCGGACCATTCACGCAGGTGCCGCTACCGGGCAATCGCTCCAGCCTCGTCTGGGTCCAGAACCCTTCCGACGCCGTCGCGCGCAACGAACTCTCGCTTGCCGAATTGAGCAATGTCGTCGAAGAGCGAATGCAGTCACTGCTCGGCAAGGTGGCCGTGGAGGAAGGTGTGCAACTCTGGCCGCTCTCCGGCATGATGGCACATCGCTCCGGCAAAGGGCGGATTGCCCTGATCGGCGAGGCTTCGCACGTCTTCCCGCCGATCGGTGCACAAGGGCTCAACCTCAGCCTGCGCGATGTCATGGCGCTTTCGGATATTCTCTGCGCACGGCCCGAACTGCCGATCGCCGCCGATGCCGGCGACCGTTTCGATCGCAAGCGCCGCGCCGATATCATGACCCGCACGGCAAGCGTCGATCTCCTCAACCGCTCATTGCTGTCCGATTTCCTGCCTGTTCAGGTGATGCGCGCTGCCGGCCTGCACATCCTGTCGGCACTCCCGCCACTGCGCAGCATCGTCATGCGCGAGGGCATCGAGCCCGGTCGCGGCTTTCGCGACATTCCCGGCGCCATCAAGGAAAAGCTAAGCCGGAAGAAAGCCTGATTTGATCGCGATCAGGATGAGCGAGACCGTCACGACGGAAAGGGCCGTCGTGATCAGGATCGTCGCCGAGGCGCGCTCCTGCCAGACTCCGTATAGCTGGCCGATGACGAAGACATTGGTTGCCGTCGGCAGGGCGGCGAGCAGTACCGCGGCATAGATCCAGACCGGCTCGACGCCGCCAACCGCTGTCAGTGCGAGATAGACGACGATCGGGTGCACAATGAGCTTGGCCGGAACGATATAGCCGATCTCGGCTGGTATCCGCTTCAGCGGCCTAAGGGCCAGCGTGACGCCCATGGCAAACAAGGCGCAAGGTGCGGCGGCCTGCGCGAGATATTCAACGAAGCGCTGGAAGGCGAGCGGCTGATCGATGTGCAAGCCTGCGGCAACGAAGCCGAGCGCCGTCGAAAGGATGAAGGGGTGAAAGGCCACTTTCCGAGCAATATCGATCGCCAGCCGCCCGGCGGAGCGCCGATCATCGCCAGCTGCCGCCATGAGCGCGGGTGCGACGATGAAATGCAGTGCGTTCTCAAGGCAGACGATAAGCGCAACCGGCACAGCCGCACCTTCGCCCAGAGCCAGCAAGGCTAGGCCAGGCCCCATGTAACCGATATTGCCATATGCGCCGGCAAACGACTGGATCGTGCAGTCAGCGAGCGAACTGCCGCGGATCCAGCGACCGATCGCAAACAGCACAATGAAGATCGAATACGTCGCAGCGAGATCGGTGGCGATGAAATCGATGCGTGTCAGATCCTCGAAGGGTGTGCGTGAGACGAGTTTGAAGAAGAGCGCAGGCAGCGCGGCATAGATAATGAAGGTGTTCATCCAGCCGAGCGCGTCGGCGGGCTGCTTCGTCACTTTCCCTGCGATATAGCCAATGAGGATCAGGCCGAAAAACGGCAGAAGCAGACTGACGATATCGGACAACGGCGGCTATTCCAACGCAAATTCCTGCGGGGGCGATTTCGGCTTAGCCGATTTTCATCAGGATTGGAAAGGTCTGCTGGAACCAGATTGCCACGTCACTGACGAAACCGAACATGAAAGCGAGGCCGGTCAGGATCAGGAACGCGCCCATGACTTTCTCGACGGTTCCGAGATGTCGGCGGAAGCGCGTCAGAAAGCCCATGAAGGCACCGGAAAAACCAGCGGCAATCCAGAACGGGATGGCAAGGCCAAGGGAATAGACGGCGAGGAGCCCGGCACCCGAGCCAACTGTCTCCCGCGAGGCTGCGACGCCAAGGATCGCACCGAGCACCGGGCCGATGCAGGGTGTCCAGCCGAAAGCGAAGGCTAGGCCCATGACATAGGCACCCGTCAACGTCGCCGGCTTGCCGCTGCCCTGAAAGCGCGCCTCGCGGGCCAGAATTCCAATTCGGAAGACCCCGAGGAAATTCAAACCCATGACGATGATGATCAGGCCGCCGATCTTTGCCAGGAGATCGAGATGCTGGCGAAGCGCCATGCCGATGCTGGATGCGCCAGCCCCGAGCGCCACGAAAACGGTGGCGAAGCCGAGCGTGAAGAAAAGCGCTGAAAACAGCACGCCCCGCCGCCCATCCGGGGCAACGGCGATCGCGCTGCCGCCGCGGAACTGCTCGACGGAAATGCCGGCCATGTAGCAGAGATAGGGCGGAACGAGAGGCAGGACGCAGGGAGACAGGAACGACAGCGCGCCGGCAAATAGGGCGCTCAACAAGGAAATATCGGCGATCGACACTTAGGGACTCCGGCGGCAGGCAATCATCCGCGAAGTCCTATCGCAGCCTAGGCACCGGGGCCAATCACCTTTTTGCGCTTCTCTTGAAAAGAGCCTCCTGACATGCTGGCGCGCTGTCTGCGCACCAGAGATCGACGGGGATTCTCACGCCGTCGGCGACGACGCATTAGCGCTCGCGGCAGACGGTCCTGTATTTGGTGATGTAGTGATGATGGCTCTTCTTCTGGTAGGGCTGTTCCCAGCATACCTGCCGGGACGCATAGCGCGGACGATCATAATCGTCATCGTCATCGTCGTAGGCATAGCGCGGGCCGTGTCTGTAGTAGCGGGGCGGTGGCGGATCGTCATAGTAGCGCGGACCTCCGGAGCCGAATTCGAAGTATACGCCGTCCGCGAAAGCCGGTGCGCTCACAAGCAGCGTCGCGAACCCGGCAGCTGCAACAATAAGCTTTCTCATGATCGGTCTCCATCTGTATCTGCTCACGTAACGCCTTTGGAGCGCTGTTGGTTCGACAGATTAGATGTAAGGAATGAATGCGCACTGAAACCGGCGTTCATGTTCCAGTCATGTGCGAGATGAACACAGAGCGTTATGATTCGATGGAGCTTGCCTCGCACCGCCGGGCGTTAAACGCATCGGAAACGGAATGCGGTGAAAGACAGCCGCACACAATTTCTGCAACGTGCGATCAGATGCTACCAAAATAGAAGTCTCGGGTCCGGTGTCATCCGTGCCGCAATCGGCGTCGCCAGGAAGACAAACGCTACGCTCAATGATCAGCATCCGAAACATGGGGAATATGCAGTATGTGGCCATCGAGCAGGAGGAGGAAATGTTCTTCATCGAGCCGATTCACGATCTCGCCGTCCTCCGTCATATAATCGGTCTTGGGCGAAGCCGCGTTCTGTCCAGAAATCCTGATCTGCTGAATGACAACGTAGGTTTTCCCTCCGTCGTCCTGACACCGAAACCGCCTTTCCTCTCTATAGTTCGACATGGCGTGGCCTCCATCGCATCAGGAGGAATCTTTGCCGCGATCAATGCGATTTCAAGGCCCGCCGATTATTTCGGACAATTTGACGCGAAGATTAAAGACGTCCGTGCCGAAACGCAGTTTGGCATGCCCACCAAGGACGGGTCCTCAGCAGCGTTCAAACCGGACATCAGGCCCGGCCCGGTAAATGGCTGCGAACCATCAATGAAATTAACGGGACGCAGCGTGCGCGACACGACTGCCGGCGTTCTGGGTAGCATTGACGGTATTGGCCGCATCGCGCCCAACGCCCTTGATCGTGTTTGCGCACGAACTCAATGCGATGAGCAGGCACAAGGCAGCAGTAACTTTGGCGGTGATGGTCATCGGGGCGTTTCCCAGTTGGAATGATAGGTAATGCGCCAGACCGCAAGTTGTTCAAAACGAACTGGAATCGCGTTGAGCCAGTCCATGAGATGAGGGCGGGAAGGGAATGTCCACAGAGAAAAGCCCGGCGGGTAGAATCCACCGGGCCTTTTGGACCGACATAGGCGATGCTGGTCCGGCAGCGCGGATTTCAAACGCTGCACTCCCTTAACGAAGATCGCGACCAAAGGTTCCCACAAATACTATGCCGCAGCCCAAGCTCACGGCGCGTGCTATGCGGCCTTGAATAGTTCCCTCTGGGAGGCTCGCCACTGGCGGCCTTGGCGATATCGGCGGTCATGGCAGGGGTGATCACGCGGGGCTCGCAGGTTTTGCGCTCAAAAGGCTAGCAAGCGCTGCGGAAGCCAAGCTGCCGCGATGGCGCGTTTGAGGGCATCGAATTTCACGCTTCCTTGTCATAACGGAACGTCATTTCTTTTGTTCATTAAATTTATAGACAATATTCGGTGCGATAACGAAGGAGAGATATATGTCGCTGCGATTGGTGGGCATTGCCGGTAGTTTCAACCGTCCGTCCAAGACCTATGCCCTGGTCGAGCATATTGCCGGGCTTGCCGCTGCAAACTATGGCTTTTCCTCGAAAATCTACGATCTCAAGGACGTTGGCCCATCTTTGGGCACTGCCCTATGGCGCAGCGAGCTGGATGAACAGGCCAGCCAGGTTCTCGATGATATCGTCAAGGCGGATGTCCTGGTTGTCGGCTCGCCGACCTACAAAGGATCTTATCCCGGCCTTTTCAAGCATCTGATCGATCTTATCGAGCCGAGCGAACTCCGCTCCAAGCCGATCATCATCTCTGCGACCGGTGGCGGGGATCGCCATGCCCTGATTGTCGAGCATCAACTGCGGCCACTGTTCGGCTTCTTCATGGCCCATACGCTGCCGACGGCCGTCTATGCCTCGGACCGCGATTTCGTCGACTACAAAGTCGTCTCCGAGGCGCTGTCTGGCCGCATCGGCTCTGTCGTCGATGAGTTGGCTGCCTTCTCCTTCCTCCCGTCGGCAAAGGCCACGCTTCAGGCCGCCGAGTGAGATCTGGGGGGATGGTGACATGGACAGTGTGGAGAAGACGCCGATGGGAAGCGAGCTTTGGAGCGTCTTCGACTTTGCTCGCCGTTATCGGCTGACGGTGCGCGAGCAAAACCGTCTGCTGATGCTGTTCGGCCCCGTCGCCAGCGCCGCGGACTTGCTTTCGAATGCGAGGCGAAACCAGTTGATATGACAAGGTAAACAAGGAGAAGCCGATGCTGCAGTCTCTTCTTTTATGGCTACGGTGGGCCGTCCTCGGGCCTCCGCAACTGACGGCGAGCGCACCGCGCGTCGAGTTGCAAAGTGACGGCGAGCCGACGGCCCGCGACTATGAAATCTACTATTGGAACCCATCTCCGGGGCCCTGGTACTGAGGGGTCATCATGGCCGTTTTCGATGATCGCCGCATCGCTCCGCGAAGCCGGCTTGTAGGTGTTGTGGCAGATATGGCCGCTTCTGTGGCCACGGTACTCGCCTTCGTCTTTCTCTTCGCGATCACTCTCGGCGTTCTCTAGCAACAGATAGCTCACACGACGCGATAAGGATTGATGATGACGCCAGTACTTATTCTTCCCGGGCTCTTCGGATCAGAGGATGCGCATTGGCAAACCGCCTGGCTGCGGGATCATCCCGAGAGTCGGCTCGTCCATCAGGACAACTGGGATCATCCGCACCTGAGTATCTGGCGGGCAAGGCTCGAGGCCGTGCTCGAAGAGGTCGGCGAGGCCTACATCGTGGCCCATAGCTTAGGATGTCTGCTTGCAGCGAGCCTCGCCGGGCGGCCTGCCGCAGCACGGGTGCGGGGAGCACTCCTCGTGGCGCCGTGCGATCTGCCGGCGACCGAGAAGCTTCATCCCCGCCAGATTGGTTTCGGCACGATGCCGACGGCTAAGCTGCCGTTTCCGAGCATCGTCGTCGGCAGCCTGAACGATCATTACATGTCGCTCGACCGCCTGACGCTCTTCGCCCGTCTCTGGGGCAGCGAGTTGCGCAACGCCGGTCTGGCCGGACACATCAATGTCGCCAGCGGCTATGGCCGTTGGCCGGGCGGCTACCGTGTTTTCGAAGCGCTGAAAGCCAGGACCCGCCATCTCGATAAGATACCGCAGAAAAAGCCGTCTCTCGGCAGAGAGATCTCGTCCGTGTGGTAGAGGATCTCATGGCGTCGCCAAGCCGATTATCGACGATATCGGGTGGAACTCGCCGGCGGACACTTCGTCGTCGTGCGTGGGTTCTCCTCGAATACGCGCATGATCTGGACGACAAATCTGACGCGTCGCAGATCGAGAAGCTTTGTCAAATGATCGACAGAATGAGCGTGGATATTGTTGCGGCTGATAAGGCGAGCTTTGCGGCTATCCTTCATCAGGCGATCGTTTTGACGCAGGTGCTTGAACAGCGGCTGAAAACGGCTAGACAATTCACCCGTCATTGAAAACCAACGCCATTTTTACCAACAAGGGTCAACGCTCATGAGCCTCCGCATCAACGATATTGCACCTGATTTTACCGCTGACACCACGCAGGGTCCCATCCAATTTCACGACTGGATCGGTGATGGCTGGGCGGTGCTCTTCTCGCACCCAAAGAACTTCACGCCGGTTTGCACGACCGAGCTCGGCGCGATGGCAGGACTGGAGCCCGAATTCCGCAAGCGCGGCGCCAAGATAATCGGCATCTCCGTGGATCCTGTGGAAAGCCACGGCAAGTGGAAGAACGACATCAAGACGGCGACCGGCTTCGATGTCGAGTATCCGTTGATCGGCGACAATGACCTGAAGGTCGCCAAGCTCTACGACATGCTGCCCGCTGGAGCCGGAGAAACGTCGGAGGGGCGCACGCCGGCGGACAATGCGACCGTCCGTTCGGTCTTCATCATCGGTCCCGACAAGAAGATCAAGCTGATCCTCACCTATCCGATGACGACGGGCAGAAACTTCAACGAGATACTCCGCGCGATCGATTCCATCCAGCTGACCGCAAAGCATCAGGTTGCGACGCCGGCGAACTGGCAGCAGGGCGAGGACGTCATCATCACGGCTGCCGTTTCGAACGAGGACGCGGCAACCCGCTTCGGTTCGTTTGACACGGTATTGCCGTACCTGCGCAAGACCAAGCAGCCGCAGGCGTAGTCTTCGGGCAGGGCAGGTATAGGACAAGACGGGAGGCTTGATGGCACAGGAGCGGCAATTGCACCTAGGCGCCTTCATGCGCCCTGTCAGCCTGCATACAGGGGCCTGGCGCTACCCCGGCGCCTATCGAGACGCGAACTTCAACTTCAAGCACTTGAAGGAGTTTGCGCAAAAGCTGGAGGCGGCGAAGTTCGACGCCTTCTTCATGGCCGACCACCTTGCCGTGCTCAACATGCCCGTGGAGGCTCTGAAGAGAAGCCAGACGGTAACCTCCTTCGAGCCGTTCACGCTGCTGTCGGCGCTTGCCGCCGTCACTGATCGGATCGGCCTCATTGCGACGGCCTCGACGACTTTCGACGAGCCCTATCACGTTGCCCGCCGCTTCGCTTCTCTCGACCATATCAGCGCCGGGCGGGCGGGCTGGAACATCGTAACGACGGCCAATCCCGATGCCGCGCTGAATTTCGGCCTCGAGGAACATGTCGAGCATGGCGAGCGCTACCACCGCGCCCGGGAATTCTACGACGTCGTTACCGGGCTCTGGGACAGCTTTGCCGACGACGCCTTTACGCGCGATGTGGAAAGTGGCCAGTTCTTCGATCCAGCCAGAATGCATGTCCTCAATCACAAGGGCGAGGAGCTTAGCGTGCGTGGCCCGCTCAACATCGCCCGCCCGCCGCAGGGCTGGCCGGTGATCGTGCAGGCGGGTCAATCCGAGCCAGGCCGCCAGCTTGCCGCCGAGACAGCAGAAGTCGTCTTCTGTTCGCCGCGCGACCTACCGGCCGCGCAGGCGCTCTATGCCGATATCAAGGGGCGCATGACCGCGATCGGCCGGGATCCTCACAATGTCAAGATTCTGCCGGCCGCCTTCATCGTTATCGGCGACAGCGTCGAGGAGGCGCGCGCGAAGCGGGCGCGTCTCGATAGCCTCGTTCACTATGACAGCGCCATCGCCTCCCTCTCGATCGCTCTCGGCCACGATGCTTCGGGCTTCGATCCGGATGGGCCGTTGCCTGACATAGCGGAGACGAATGCCAGCAAGACTGGCCGCACGCAGGTGCTGAAGCTTGCCCAAGAGGATCAGTTGACCGTTCGGCAGTTGGCGCAGCGCTATGGCGGCTACTCCGGCCTTGCCTTCGTAGGAACGCCGGAAACGATTGCCGACCAGATGACGAAATGGCTGGTGGAGTGCGGTAGCGACGGTTTCAATGTCGTCTTCCCGTATCTTCCCCAAGGTCTCGGCGATGTCGTCGATCGGCTCGTACCCGAGCTGCAGCGGCGAGGGATTTTCAGGCTGGATTACGAGGGCACGACACTGCGTGAACACCTTGGCCTTCCTCGACCCACCAACAGATTTTTTGCAAGTCCCTGAACTGCGATAATGGCGGAAGAGATGTCGGACGAATTGTGCTGTACGTGGCGTCCGGCATTTTCCGTTATCATATTGAAAATAATTAGCAATGTTATTTCAAGCCGTGCTGATTGGCTATAATTGCGCCTGCAACTGACTCCCAACGTGGGGAACGACTTGTCAAGAAACTTTCAGCTTCCGCACCGCTCTCGACTTTTGAGGGAAGATAGTCCCCATATGCGTACGACTGTCCACCACGAGAGAACGCTCATTGCGACAGGTTCCCCATCATCAGCTGGCTCCCTTGTGCCAGCATTTGCAGCGCATAAATCGGGTAAGCGTTCGTCGGCGGTCATTTATTTCTACTTCCCTGCGTAATACCCCTCGCATCTACCTAATGGCGCGATACATTGCTGCCTGCAGCGTAAACCGCCCTGGCAAGGAGAAGCAAGGATGAGCAGATTTCGTGCTTTAGTAGCAGCCGGAGCGATTATTAGTCTTTCGGCGCTCACATCGGCATGCTCGACTCCCCCGAACTCGATGGGCTCCGCATCAGGCTATCAGCCTGGAGATTCATTGAATCGAGCCTGCGCGGATGGCTTCAGGCCCAGCGACGGCCGCTCGTGCAGTTACTGACGGGCGGTGCCCATGGTAAGCAGATAACTGACATATCACTGTTCTCGTCCATCCGATTTCTTGATGTCATCCCAATACGGATAATGCTCGGCACACCACCATCGCGTTTCAACGCCCTTGGAAGAGGCGTGGCCGAAGCCTCCCCACTTCCCGCATCCCTCCACACAGCAGTAGTGGTTTACGTGAATGTTGGCGCCAGGCGCCTTTGAGTGGTTTTCGATGCTCATCGCGACAGATTCCTACCATCAATCGCGCGCCCTGAGAGCCGCATTTGCATCGCATGAGACCTGCGACCTGGCCTAGCGTCAATCCTTTTCGAACTTCCTTTGTATCTCCTACCGTCGACGGGTTTGCGCCGCTTGCACTGTGGGCATGGGGCGAGCAACGCCTCATATTGCGCAAGTTCGCAAAGAGTTCGTTCCTGGTCAGGCTTTGGCGCCGGAGAAGGGATGCCAAGTAATTGCTCGGCTGAATGATCACTGGACAGTCGCCTTGCGCGAGGCGGGCCGCCAACGAAACCGGATCACAACGACAAAAGGGAGGGAGGAAGCCTACTTTTGTTCCTTAAAATATGCAGCAAAATCAATCACATGAGGCGGATACTGGCGGAGAGGTGTCGTTACATCTGGCGTGAAGTCATTGATATTGGCTACGTCTATTTTTGCTGTAATGGAGCATACCCCCAGGTATGCCCCCGTTTTCTAAATCATCTCAGCCAGCGCCACGACGTGCACAGTTTCCCCACCCAACGCCACGTGTCTAGCTTACCAGTAGCACCGCTTCGAATGAGCACCAGATTGCCGGAAACGGGTGTCAGGTTTGGGCTCACCCAGTGCATCTTACCATCGACGCGGATCGCATCGTGCCTTCCGTTTGTGGCTTTGCATAAGCTCGTGTCGTCCGTATTCTTCGCAAATCCAAACGGCGAAACCGACTTTCCAGGCGCGGTCGAGCATCACAAGATTGGTGACGCGGGATCGATGGCGGATGCGATTTTGGCAACGTGGGTGAACGGATAAACAGCCTCAGTGGCCTAAACAAGCTCTGCCGACAGCAGCGCCTTCTCAAAGCGCTCGCGCGCGAGATCCGGCGATCCTCGACCGCGGATTGCCGCGAGGATCGCCGCCACGGCCTTGTCGAAGTTACGATCTTTTGCTTCTGGCCAACTGGCGGTCATGAACTCTTTTGCCGCCAGCGGTCCAAAGATCAAAGTGCCGCCGGCGCGGATCGGTCGATCCCATAGTACAATGTTCACTTGCATGTCCTTATTGTTTTTCTACTAAAAGCATAATGCAAGTTGAGCTCGGAGTCTAATGACGGTGTCGTGTGAGAATGTCCGGACGGGCAACCTCTCGACGAAAACGAACCGGCTTCCATGTATCGAAGTCAGGAAAACTCAAGGAGTTTAGGGGTATGGATGGCGAAATCCCCGTCTTTATCAGCCCGAGGGACGTCGAAATTGAAGGCAACGGCCGGTATCAGCATGCTGATACAGGCACTGGACTTCTACACTGAGGCAGCGACAGCTCGGGCCGCTTTCGCAATCGCGGCACACGAAGCGGGGCTGCACATTCTGCCTGACGATGGCGAGAAAATGCAAAAGAAGCCCCGCAGGGCGCGGGGCTTCAGAAATGATGAGCAGCGCCCTAGAGCGGGCGACGGCGGAAAGTACGCCTCATGGAGGGCGGGTTCAAGGTAAGCAAATGATTGTCGCTCCTCGACGTATCACGCGACGGCGGCCGCATTTCATCGCAATGATGCTACTGCCGTTCTTTCTTATTTGCGGATTGCCAAAGGTTGCAATCGCAGATCCCGTTACCGATGACGGTCGTGCCTTGATAACGGCCATAGGGAAGAACGATTTTCTTGGCGCTCGCACTATCTTACGTCGCGGGAATGTCGACGGAAATGGATTTGCCGATGGGCGATTCAAGCGGAGCTTTGTGAAGGAAGCTCTGTACGCGCAGGCCGATGATCGTTTGATTGACCTGCTGATGGAGAACGGCGCGGACCAAGAGGGATGGGACTATTTCGCCGGTCGTTCCTCCAGTGCTTATGCTGTCGCCGTCGGGGGAGTCAAAAGACGCGGTGCTGAATCTACGGTTCGGATCATAAGGGCGCTAAGGAGTAAAAAGTTCGAACATATCCGGGGGGTGAAAGAGAACATAAGTCTCCTTTCAGTTAACGGGCTTCCCTACCCAGACTTCCTCTCCATCGTTGACGAGTTGGCTGCCGGTGGAATCGACCTGAAGGGAGAGTTCCGCAACGGGACGCTCAAGATGGTGCGAGTTTTCGATACCGGCTTGGAGGCCACTTGGCCGTATCTTCTCAAAATAATTGATGTGAATGAGGCCGATGCGTGGGGAAATACCATTACGAGCGTATACGCTGGGGCCAATTGCACGGTGGAGAGTTGGCAGGACGACAATCCAATTTGGTTTTGCAACGAGGATCCTGCCAGGTTGAGGAAGATTGAAACCGCCGTCCGTTCGCCGGGGTTTAAGGGAGACACCCTTCTGCTAAAGGCCGGAGGCTGGACCACGTTTGACTATCTGGGCTTCACATCTGGTCAAACTGGGAGTTGCTTCAGCATCCCACGCGACGTCAGTCCTGTTCAGGATGAAATTCAGGACTTCGTGAAATCCAGCTTCTCTGGAGAACTGTCGCAATGGATACCGGTGAAAGACCCGTCATGTTCGGTGCGCGGTTCGACTGTCATTTGCAAATGCCTGAGGCCGTAAGGCAGGTCTGCGAAGGATGCCGCACGAGATCGTGGATTATCGACGATGAAACTCCCAATGTTCGCGCCACATCTGGCACAGACAGCGGATGGGCGTTCATGCCAGCAAGAAAAGCAACCTGTAAATCTTCGCGACGCCACCCAGCCTCGGGGTCTAAAGGCTGCGTGGATTGGACATATGCAAGGGCTGCTAGAGTAGCCCTGTCAACCATTCAAAACACCTTCCCAAAATAGACCCATGCCGCCGGCACGGATGCCGAAGGCTTTCGAAGGTCTCCTCTTGGTTGCGGCGTCGGCCGTCCTAGGGCGGTCAAGTATTCGTGATAGCCCTAGCATCCGGTTGATGGGGCGGCATTTTCACGTCAAGGACGCAAAGTCGCCACGGCGAGGGTTTCCATATGAGCAGATTTCAGGCATTTGTAGCAGCTGGAATGCTGATCGGTCTGGCTGCGATTACTTCAGCGTGTACGACGGCGCCGCGAAACCCAAACCCGCCTGATTATCAGTACCAGCCGAGGACTTCCGTGAATCCAGCTTGCGCGGGTGGGTTCAGGCCGAGCAATGAGCGTTCTTGTAGTTACTGACCGGGTTAGGAGTGTTCTGTCGCACCTAGGATCCTATGCTGATCGGCCGCTAGGCGAGTGCGATGACGTCGGTATCCAGTTGCCATTTTGCGAGGGACCGTGCGAAACTTGCCCTTCGGTAGATGAACCATGGTGATGTGGGAAGGTGAGCCTCTGCCAATCACTGGCGCGCCGAGGTAAGGCAATTTTGTACTCCCAGTACTCTCCTTCGCCCCATCGATCAGCATCTGCAGATCGCCTTGCGAAATACCGAGAAACTCGCGAATTCGATCGACGAACTGCTGCCGTGGGACACCGCCAGTTTTGCACGTGTGGAAAGCCTGCTGCGACCACCTGAATTCGCGGGCAAGCTCGCGCTCTGAATCAGAGAAGACGGGAAAAACGAAGGTACCCCGGCTTATAGTCGGGAGGCAGCTTTTCTGTTTACCTGATGCTTTACTGGAATAGTTTCAAAACGGCGCCGGGAGCGCTGTTCGCGATGGAAAGCGACTGAACTGCCAACTGCTGTTGCGTTTGTAGCGCTGTAAGCCTGGATGACTCCTCTTCCATGTCCGCATCAACCAGCCTGCCAATCCCGACCGAAATGTCGTCGAACAGGTTGTTCGCGAATTCGGTCTGGATCTCGATGTGGTTTTTCAGGGAACCGAGGGTGGCCGCCCCATCGATGACCCGCCCGAGCATGCTCTCGACGCTGGCGAGATAGGCACTCACCATGCCGGGATTCTTTTCGACGTCGACGGCCTTCAAGCCGCTCATCGGCAACGGCTCGATGTTCACGATCATATTCGTGAAGCCTATCTTGGTCTTTCCGCCGTTCAACCGATCGTCCAGAGGATCTGATCTTACGAGAACTTGCGACCCGTTGGCTTCGATTATGGTGTTGGGACGGGTGATCAGCGCTTTCAGGACCGTCACCATGTCATCGGCCGTGTTGATCCAGCCGTCCGTCGTCCCGAGGATGGAATTGATTGTCGCGCGATCGATGGTTTGGGTTTCGGTCGCCTCGCCGTTCACGCCGAAGGTGAAATCCAAGGACACGTCGCGGTAGATTTTGAAGGGCGTGAAATCAAGCGTCATGGTCGAACCAAGACCGCCGTATGCGTTGGCGTTCTCGAGCGTACCAGCGTTCAAAGTCGAGCTAAAATTAGTGAGCTGGACCTGAGAACCGTTAAGCCCAGATTGCTCAGTCGTAGTGATAAAGTATTCTACAGGGTCGGGGTAAGCAGGAGCGCCTATAGGATAGTGCCAGAAAGGGGTGGCTAAGACATCCGTGCCTATCCCCGCGCCAGCAAACGCCGCGTTCAACACTTTGGACATCTCGGTTGCATTGCTGATGGACGCTTTTCCTAGTTGCGAGATAACCAAAGCTTGATTCACGGTGACGCCAACAGGTTCGCCCGGATTTAGAGGGGCGGACAATCCTTGTGATGGGTTGTCGCCGTCGAGAGTAATATCAAACGTTATTTTGTCGGTACTGGAAAATAGCATGGCGTCGGGAATCGACTGACCGGAAGTGATGTGAAGAGGCAGAGAATTTGAAATCCTTGCGGCGAAGCCGGACAATATGTGGTCTGCAAGATAGTCATTCGTGATGTCGGTGGTGACATAGTTCTCGCCTCTCATGCCGCCGATGGTGAGCGGACTGCGCGGATCACCGTCGAGGATTCCGCCGCCCTCCTTGTTGTAGAGCGAGGTCATGATCTGGTCGAGGGACATCATGTCGACCTTCACCGTGCCGGCGGCGTTCCGCACGAATGACGATACAAGGCTGGCGGATCGATCCTTCGGGTCCGCTTCATAGAGATCGTGGATATCGGTGTTTAGCCAGTTCACGCCGTTGAAGGAGGCCGAATTGGCTATGGTAATCGTCTGCTGGACCAGTTGCGCGATTTCGTCCTGGATTTTTGCCTTATCGACACCGTTCTCAGTCGCGGCAGCCAGTTTCGCCTTGATCTGGCTCAACACGGTTCCTGTCTGCTCCATCGCCTCGTAAGCAGTATCAACCTCGGCCGCTGCCAGTCCCAACGCATCCGACACGGCCGCAACCGCCGCCCGGTCCGACCGCATCGTCGTGGCAATCGACCAGTAGGCTGAGTTATCGGAAGCTTTTTCGACCCGCAGACCCGTTGAAACACGGGTTTGAGTGTCTTGCAGCTTAGAGTTAACCGATCTCAACGTTTGAAGCGCGACAGCCGCTGACGTGTTGGTAATGAGCGAGGTCATAAAACGCCTAAATTTAAAACTTCAGATGGCACAGAAATGGAATCAGCGATGCATCATGCAGCCTATGGGTGCCAAGGTAGGTATTCCATGGTTAACAAACGGTGGCGGTTAAACGAGAAATCTGATGGCGCCTCACAACTTGTAGGTTGTTGATGTCATCATGTCGGCAGAGCCGGACGGGGCTGCACCTAGCGACCGTGCAGCTTCTTCAGTTTCTCATAGGTCTCTTCCACCAGCCGAGATGCCTCGCGTGCGTTCGGCCCCATCCGTGGTGTGGCATGATGGTTTGACGCTGCCAAGGGATGTGGTTGATTGCCCAGATCCATTCGCCCTTTTTCGAGCTGGTGAGATCCTCCAGGATTCGGCCGAACTGCAAATCGCCATCCCACGAGGCAAAATCCTGATGGCCTTCACCCGGCCATGTTTCTCGCCAGCGATATTTCGGTTTGTATTCGGGCGTGCGCAATACGGACCTGGAAGATGTTGCCGACAGCCGCGCGTCGATGTTTTGGATTTCGCTCCGGCCGAGCGTCAACAGACGGCGCGACTTGGCAGCAGCGTAAAGTCGATATCCAGCAGCCGGAGCGATGAAACCGTCGTTCGTGATCGAAAGGGAAGCCCTTTCGGGTTTGGGTGGGGCAACGGCTTCCCTTCTCGTTCCACTCACCCGAGACAGAACAATCAAAGAGTACGCCAATCCGCCGGATCACCAGTCGGACCTAAGTCCGAAGAAGAAAATCGAGGGGGAGGTTCGGCAGCTAGGCGTACGCGCAGGGGATCGCTGTCGAGAACCTGGCCCCTCAACCCGTCCTGCCGTGGCGACAGGACACCAGTGAGACTTCAGGCGCGCTTTGAGGAGAGTTTACCCGACGTCCCAAGAGTGCCAAAGACGGGGATCATTGGCACAACAGCCATCATACGCTCATGGCAGCGGGTTGGGGAGAGAATTCGTCACGGCACGTCGACGTGCGGAGCGTCAAAATAGGACTGCAGCTCCTCCTCAAGCTGAACGCAGATTTGCTCGTCTCTAGGAGCATCTTGTTGCCACCCTCAGCGCACAACTTGTCGCGGAACCTGACGGCGTCGCCATAGTTCTCGATATCTTCGGTCCACCAGTGTGCAATATAGGCATAGGGACGAAGATGTGGGCAGCGCATGAAAAGAGCCGCCAGTCCACAGCGAAAGCTGTCGAAACGTAGGTCTTATGTTCAAAGCCATCACGAATGAGGCCCTGCGACCGGGGGGACGCAGAGCCTCAGACATCTGAGCTTGATGTCGATGCGCCGACATCGTCGGGTAAAACGCCGCTATCGGGGATTCGTTCCTGCGCCACCACGGAGTGAAGGTTCCTGGTACCTCCACTGCAATCGACTGCTGCAAAAAAGAACCCCCGCTGTCGCGGTTGCGAGGGTCCGAGTCGAGAGTCGACCTTGAGGGGTTTCAAATCTCAAGGCCAGCGGTTAACGCCCGACACTGCAATTCGTTCCCGCTCGCGCAGGTGATCAAGGCCCCTAGCGATAGTGCAACTATTTCACCTTCTCGTAGGTCCCTTCCACCAGCGAGACGCATCATGTGGCGTCGGTGCCCATCCGTGGTGGGATATGATGTGTCGCTGCCAGGAGACGCCGAACGATAGCCATCATAAAGCCCATTTGGGGTTCGGACAGGCCCTGCGACATAGGTTCTCCGACAGCGTGTTCGAACGGGTAATCATACCATATCTTGAATTTGGGAAATTTCACGTTTTGCGAACATCGCCGACCTTCGCATCGACAGGAAACATTGGCCATGTCCGAAGCCGCGAAGATAAAACCGTAATCAATTCGGGTTAGCACATACTTCTTTTGGAGTCGCCCATGCCGTTGCGTTGCTGTCATTGAACGGTCGCAAAAAAGCCCCGCGGTATGGGCGGGGCAAGGTCAGAGCTCCTGAGTGCTCACGTCCAGAAGGCCGCGAGCGAAGCGCAAAACGCGGTGGGCTATGGCTTGGTTCCATCTCGGTCGAGGTCGAGGCCTCGTGCGGCATCGACGATATGCTTCAGGTGGCCAACGTCGCGCACGCCCTGCTGATAAAGCTCGATGGTGATTGCGGCAATGCGATCCGCCTCCTCGGAGCCAGGCTCTATTTCGAACTCTTCGCAAATGGCATCTAGAACTACGTGGCATTTGCGTAGGTCGTCAGAATCCAGGGGCGCATCGTGGCGACTGAAGTGCTTGCGAGACATCACAACATCCTCCATGAAGAACATCTCTCTTGCCATCCCTTGAGACCCCGCCAGAGCAGCGGGGCCAGAGCTGGGACATAGGAAGGGTCGAGGCGAATGCCTCTGGCGGCTAAATGCGATTGCCGGTCTTTTGTTCCAGCTTCGTCACATTCAGAAATGTCGATGAACGGTTGGCGAAAAACGTTCGCCGTTCGACCGCCTTTTACCGCCCCGAACAGCAAGGCCTGCCTCCAGGCATGCCGCGAGGAAGAGCTCTTTGCTTACTGCTGGAGGGGTTTGTCGCCGAAGGGCATTCCGACAGCTGATTACGGCTGCATCGTGATAAGCACCGCGGGCTTTGGGCCATTCGTTTTCGAGAAAGTCCAGGGTATCGTGGATACTCTCGAAAGACTTTTCAGCGCCATTCTGAAGTCGAACATTTACAGGGGTGTTCCAAAGGACATCCGGCGTCGGCATTCTTTCCTCCTTAATCTACCAACGGCGATATTAGGAAACTCTAATATTTGAGGCGCACGCGTGCAAGGGTAGGATCGGTGCCAAAGAAAAAGGCCGGCACGTCCTCGGCGCCGACCTTTTTAATCTGCCTCAACAACAACTGCCAGTTCATCCGTGGTCAGCCGTCAGAAACATGATGGGTTCAGTGTAATCCAAGTCGCGGAGCCGTCAAGCGTCGCTTACGGAGCAAGGCGCCACCACTTCACGATGCGCTGCGCCCTCCGCTTTGGCCTCGTCTGTCTGGTTTTGACGTTTTGGTCCGGTCCCTCTTCCACACGCCCAGCCGCTCCAAGCCATCTGGTGCCGCCACATTGAATCCGGCCGTTATGCCGAAATACGCATCGTAAAACTTCTGCCAGGGTCGAGCGGCTCGGGGAAGCGAGCGTGGTATCGAGGGGGATTTGAACGTGGGATTTAACCATGCGGCACCACACTGCTTGAGACGATGCCGTCGGCAGTAGCGCCGAAAGCTACAACTGTCCGGTGGCGGCGGATCACATGCGGATTGGTTGGCCGCGAAAAGACGCTGGGCGAGTTGGGGAGGGGCGGTCAAGTGTTCGTGAATGCCCTCGCATCTGCTTGATGGCGCGGCATTTTCGCATGGATGACGCAGAATACGGCGGTCGGGAGGAGTCATATGAGCAGATTTCAAGCAGTCCTCGCCGTCGGAATAATGATCAGTCTGGCCGCGATCACTTCAAGCTGTACGACAACGAGAGATCCAAATCCGCCTGATTTTCGTTATCAACCACGGAATTCCGTGAACCCCGCTTGCGCGGACGGCTTCAGGCCGACCAACGCGCTGTCGTGCAGTTATTGACTGGCTTGGACTATTCTTCCGTCACTGGGGGTCCCATGCGGATTGGGACTGCGATCGGAAGCCAGATATGGCGGCTCTCGGGCCGCCCTTCAGATCAAAAATCGAAGGCCTTGTTGTCCTTGGTGTAGCTTCTGCGGGAACTCTTCTTCCCAAGGGTCGAAGAATTTCTCGCTCTCCGGCAGCGGTGCGCGTGCAGGCAGTTCATCGCTTTTCTGATTTTCAGAATCGCGCATATCTTTACCTCTGAGCGCCCAACTAACCAAGTGAATGACCGAAGTCTACTTTAGGTCGAGCACTTATCTGTGGACGTTGAGAGATTGCGTGAGCGGCCTTTGATCGCGATGAGCGCTCAATCAACCACAGGAAAAATTCTTGAATCTCATCACGGACGTTCGCTGGGATGCTTCGTCACGCCTGGTCGCTGCGTCTATCGCAAAGAGCAAAAGGGGTTCGACGGCACTGCTCTCGCGTCGCTCGATGAGTAGGGTGAGGGCGGTCAGGTATGCAGGACGATCGACCGCAATCAACCACCGACCCGCTATTTAAAATGCCATTCTTTCGTCGGCCGGAGACAGGACGGATTGTTGGCACCGATCTCCTTCATCGCCTTGGCCAGCGACCGAGCTGTCTCTTCAAGCGACCTGAGCTGTGAAGAGGTTACATCAATATGCTGGCCGGTTCTGTCGTCGATATTCAGCCAACGCTTCGTCCCATTCCTCGTTTCAACGATGAGTTCGAGACACTTGTCGTATTCGCCCTTAAGTACAACTTTAAGATCCCCCACGACCCCAACTCCTGACGCCAACTGATAGCTACCCGACTGCAACTTAACCGATTGCACACGGGCAAGGGCGGAAGCAAGTCAAGATTGAATATGAACGATGGGTCATTTTTGGGTGTTAGCGCCAGAGGCCATGCGGCTGGCCCGGTTTAACCGCCCGCGCCGGGAGGTGCGTCGTTCGTCAGGTACTCCTTGTACTGGACGGTCTCGTTAGTATCTACGTCGATCGGGGCGCCGGTGGGCTGCGTCAGACGGGCGCCAGGGCCCCCAGAGCCAGAATAGGTGCCGTCGAGGAAGGTGATGCCGGCGGCTTGTAGCGCGGTAATCACCGCGGCAACATTGTTCTTCATACCTTCAACGGCACCTTCACTTGCCTCCATCCGACGCAATGT
Organism: Rhizobium tibeticum; assembly: GCF_900110205.1. Taxonomy (GTDB): domain Bacteria; phylum Pseudomonadota; class Alphaproteobacteria; order Rhizobiales; family Rhizobiaceae; genus Rhizobium; species Rhizobium tibeticum. The sequence continues at coordinate 181,594 of NZ_FOCV01000012.1, forward strand.
GGATGCCGACACTTTTGCTCGTTGCTGCTGCTGCGACCGACCGATGATGTTTGGCCTCACGCCAGCCGAACGGATCCGACCAGACGCCGCCACGCTCGAGCACCTACGGGTGGGGCGGAGGAGGGGATGGAGCCATCGGGACAACCTCGCCGCGGCATGCCGTGAGTGCAATGGGTTGCGCGGATCAGCGATCGACTGGTTGATCTTTAAGTCCTATCGGCTTGCGGAGCTCTGGGATCTCATTACACCACGAAAGCTTTAGGCACGACATGCGCGGCGGCCGCCATGATGGCGCGCCTCTTTTAAGCGCCCTGGATCTGCATCGTGGGTGCCTGCCGTCATCGTCCAGAGAGCCGGCCGTTGCCGTCGTGTTAAGGCGAGTGTGCGCCGCGCGATGCCTTGACGTTCATTGTGGTTGGTCCCTTGACCTGGATCCAACCGTATTCGCCGGATGCGAAGGCTACGCCTGCGACACCGCAAAGTTGAGGGAGGGAACCTTTGGCCGCGAGCCTCGACGAGGAAGGAGCGTATCCGACAACGGTCCTGGCCGCTTATCAAAAAAACACCGCCCCATCATCAATTCTTGCTCCGCTGTGCTTTCGCGAGAGCTTCGTCGAGCCAGCTTGTCAGGCGAAATGAGAAACTGCGGGGTCAAATCTTCACTTCGCTTGACACAGCTGTCGTGCACTATCATAGGGCCGCAGCGTGGGTAGTAGCACGTCCTAAACTCGTAGGTGAAGCGGCTCCGATCCATTCCTTCGAGCGACAAACCGGATAGCGAATAAGCCCCGGCCAAGCCGGAAAAAAGGCAGAGCAGAATAACCGCGTAAGTGAAGTGACGTGTTGTGAGCAATCGCACAGCTCCAAAGCGCAAGCTTACAGGAAGGCTGATTTTCGTTTCGTCACCAATTCTGTTAGAATGTCTTCGCAACCTGGTACTTATTCGCTTCCCAGGATCGGAGTTCACCGGCTTCGCAAGTGTAGTTCTCGTCCGTTTCGTCCAGTCCTATGCCAATGCCGTCAATGTTCGGATCGTCGAAGGTGACGAGAATCCTCGACTTGGGAATTTTTCGCTCCTGAAAGTCCTTCAGTATGAAAGCGAGACATCGAACGTTCTTCTTCGTGTTGCTGCGTTGGATGTGGCTCTCAATTTTGCGATTAATCTTGGAAAGCGGAAGCATGTTCGCCCGAACTGCTTCGGATAAAAGCAGCGCTGGCAAGGCCAGAATGAACATCCTTATCAAACGCAATTTCCTCATCTCAGAATCACCAGTTCATCGCCCACCGGAGAAGCGCGCCAGCCACAACCAATACCAATAGAACGTATAAAATTCGCGAAGTCATTGAATATCCGGAACGTTGAATGTTCGGAAAGTGCAACCTTTGATGGATAGAGTCAATGAAAAACACCGCGTAGATCATTTGCAGGTATTGGATCACGGTTAATTCGAGACTTTATCCTCGTCCAAAGCGGACTCTGCTTGGATGATCTCTATTAGTTCTGCGACGTTCATTACACGAGCTTCAGCAAAGCCTAGGGCTCTGCCGAACAGGACGTGCCACTGTCCGTTCGGCAGCTGAGTGGCAACGTGGCAGGTGGTTACGGTTGGTGTCATGGGCGCTGTCTCCTTCGTCGTGGATGACAGCAGGCCAGCCTGAAATCGTCTACTCGCAAAAGTGCGGGTAGTGCCATCGGGCGGCGGCCATGAACCTAGCGCCCATGCGGCCGCTCACCTTCTCGTAAAGCCCTTCCCACCAATCGAGACCTCGCGTGCACTCGGGCGCCCGTCCGTGGTGTGGCATGATGGTTTGACGCTGCCAGGGTATGTGGTTGATTGCCCAACTCCACTGACCATTTCTCGTGCTGGTGAGGTCGAGCAAGATCCGTCCGAACTGCAAATCGCCATCCCACGCGGCGAAATCCTGATGGCCTTCACCCGGCCACGGAGGTCTCCAGCGATATCTCGGTTGGTATTCGGGCGTGCGCACAAGGCCTCAGGAGGGCCGCCTGGAAGAGCGGCTCGCGTTTCTCGCCAAGCCCAAGCTGCTCATCATCGACGAGCTCGGCTATCTTCCGTTCGACCTCAACGCAGCACACCTGTTCTTCCAGCTCGTATCCCGGCGCTACGAGCGAGGTGCGATGCTCGTCACCTCCAATCGCAGCGTCGGAGAGTGGGGAACGGTGTTTGGCGACCCCGTCGTGGCAACTGCTATCCTCGACCGGTTGCTGCACCACAGTCACGTCATCACAATCCGTGGCGATAGCTACAGACTACGAGAAAAGCGCCGTAGTGGACTCCTGCAGAAGCCCGCAACAACGCTCGGTATGGGGAGTAACTAACAACCCCTGGCGGACCAGATTTGCGTGTCGCCGAAGGACCAGTTCACGATGACGCTTGATAGCAGCATGCTGAACAGCCCTAGTAGTATTGATTTTTACGGAATTGGCGTGCCGGCGATCCGCTCCGAGTACTCGAGCAGGACATTCACTAATTCAGATCCCGCGCGGGGCGTCCGGTGCGTGAACACGCCGGACGGGCTGGTGGCGATGGCATCACGACGTCGCCACCCGCTACCTAGATTTCTAGGCGCGACATGCGCGCCGGCCGCCATGATGGCGTGCCCCTTTTATTAGTCACCAGAGGCCGGCGCGGTCACCACCTGCGCCTACACCAGCAGCGCGCCGGTCGGTTATTCCACCAACGGCCCATCCCGTGTTAGGCTGGGTGCATGACATCTCAGCCTCTCGATCTCCGACACATGCGCGTGCGCCATCAGGGCGCACCGACAGTGTTCGGAGATATTCATGCATCACAAGAGAAAGCGCCCGCGCATTGCCGCGTGTGGTCTTTGCAAGCCGCACAAAACGAATGGCGCGTGCCCACGGCATAAAAACATGCGGTTTGGCAATCTAAAGCGCTACCTGTCAGGTTCAGATCAATTGCGCGGAACTAAAAGCGCCTAGCCGCGATCGGCCTTACCGCCAATAGAAGGGGCGGCCCACCAGCGCAAATGCTGGTGGGTTTCTTCACGCTGCGCAGAAAAGCCCGGTGGGACGTTCCGTCTGGCCTTAGTCTGGGGCCGTTTTGGCTACGCTACAGGGGGCAATGTTTCTGGCACACAATTGCAGGTCGGATCGCCAGCGCCGGGCCCGGTACACTTACAGACTCCGGGCTGCGACCAGATACAGCCGCATTGCACGCCTGCATCGCTCCAAATCAGCTTCCGATTGGCGTCTACCGGGATTTGGATTTTCACTCTGAGTGGTACCGATACCTCGACATACTCGTTTGCAGGATCAAAGTCGCCAGTGTCGAGCTTGGCTTGTGCGGCTGCTAGTCCCCCTTCCATGATCTGAGCTTGAATAGACGTTTGCCAGTCGGGCGCCCATGGCTGCGCGTGTCGAACGATTTCATGCTTGCGTTCTACTGCCATTGCTCATTCCCCTCAACGACAACACCACGTGATCAAAATAGCACGTTCCGGTTGCTCAATACCAGTTAGTCTTACCCACGGCGCGTGCTGCGACGCCCGTCGGCGCGAATGCCGGCAGGTTTTTTCTTTGGCAACAACCCCAACCGTTAGTCGTCACTATCGCGGTCGCGGTAACGATCGCGATCGCCTCTCGACGATGAGGACCCATCCAATCTGTCGAGCATTTGCAATAGAAGATCGGCGCAAACCTTTGTTGGCTCGTCATCGGCACACTGGATGCGAATTTTGACGTCGCCATCCTGGACGTAAAAACGCGCGGCCCTTGACGCCATCGGACGATCACCCCGTCCCCTGTGCCAATCAGAGCGTTGGCGATCCTGATTTGAGGGAGGCGCTGCTTGTTGCGCTTGCGCTGTCGATTCGGGCGCCGCAGTCGTGGCGGTAGGTGGCGGAGACGGCGCATCACTCGGCTGCTGGGCGAAGGTAGCGCCAGCAGATAAAGCCATGGTTACGGCCGCAACAGATATGATTTTCATTGATTGGATCCTCGGATTTCGCAGTTGAAGAACGCGCCGCGCCGACGTTGGTTGCAGGATTGTCGCGGATCACCGTCGGTTTTTCATTCCGATGCCACAGGCAAAGCGAAAAGGCCCGACGGTAATACGCCGAGCCCTTTCTGCTGGCTCTAGAGGGACTGGATACCAGCGTGCAATGACCTGTCAGAGTCCATTGCGTCCCGCCAACTGACAGGCCCCTCAAAAGTTCCAAGGCAGCAGGTAGAAAAGCAAAAGCCCGGCGGAGGAGGGTACCCACGGCCGGGCCTATTGCGGACCTCTGCATTTGGGCGATGCTGGTCCCACAGCGTGTTGGAAACGCTGCAATGGTAAAACTGGCGGCGTGAAGGAAAGTTCCGGTCGGCTGAAATGAGTCTAAAAATGCGTTATGATAATCTGCTATTTTCTGTCGTTAAAATCAGGAAAATGCAATAAAATCAATTAAATTTGGCGGAAGAGGTGGGATTCGAACCCACGGTACGGTTTCCCGCACGCCGGTTTTCAAGACCGGTTCCTTAAACCACTCGGACACTCTTCCATCTAATTGATAAGGTTGAGAAATCGACATTCTGTTGATTTCAAAGAATCGGTGCTTGCTACCGATTTGCTACCCGATCACTCGACGGCTGGCTTTTTAGCAGCTTTGATGGCTGCGTCAACTTGCTCTGCAGCAACTGCCTGCATCCCCGGCATCACATACGAATCAAGGTCAAGCGTGATTCCGATTGTCGCGTGCCCGAGACCACAGATGATGGCCAACGCCGGCAAAGCCACCCGCTGGGTACGGACAATCGCTGCTGCAAAGTTCGATCCTGTCGGGGAGCGCACCTATCGCGACTACAAGCTTGGAACCTTCGGCGCGGCGTCGGATGTCAAGCACATCGATCCGGCTGCCTATCTTGCAGAAAACGCGAGGAATGGCCAATGACGATCAAGGAGCGACAAGAACGAGAGGCGCACGATCGGGAGAACCCGTGGCGCCCGATGAGCACGGCGAAACCATCAGGCCTCATCTGCGATCTGCTATTCGACGACATGGCAGGCCGTTTCGCTACCGAACGTCTGCAGTACTCCTTGATCCTGATGGTCACTGGTACCAATTCGACCCGCCGAGGCGAGTTTACGCCCCGGCGCCCATCAACTGTTGACCATCCTATGTACACATGACGCCGGAGAGGCGGAGCATCGTCAAAAAGAGGGCTGAACGTTGAACATTCAAACACTCAAACGAGCCTTCAATCCAAGCAACGAAGAGCGTCGGGCGAAGGCGACGAAGGCCGAGGAGCTGAAGTTTCGTGGCCTTCGCAGCGAGGAGCAGGCAAGGGGGAGTTGTGGTTCGCCGTGGCCGCCGCCCGGGTTCGGCGGGTCGCCGTGTGTAATCCTGCGCGCAGGGTGTTCTGAGAGCATTCAACGCAAAGCTAGGGGCTGTTCAGATCAACAACTCCTTGGCTCGGGCATCGATCTTCTCGCAAGCATCCTCGAATGGATCGAATATCGGCGCCATAGGAGAAGCGCCGAGCAGAAGAAGAGCTCTTAGGTGCTGCCAGCCGCCTTCCTCGCCAAGGACTGTCGCATAGGATGTCATTTCCTTGCGCGCCTCACCGGCATATAGCCGTTCGTATTCCGCAAAGTTCGAGAAATTTTCGCGATTGCTATCCGAGGGATGCAAGGTCTCCGCCGCAGCGCCCTGAGCAAGGATCACTTCGTGAGTCGCGAGCAGGACGGCGTAATACTCAATCGTCATATCGTCGTGGGGTGCGATCGGTGCGATCGTCGTACCATTCACGAGATCCTTCACGCGGATCAAAACGCCATTCAGGAATAGCGCATGGCCAGGCGACAGGTAGAGATCCGAATGTGGCGTACGACTATCAAGCGCATGGCGCGCCACTCGGATTGGCACGACACCGTCATGCCAGTGCGGGCCGCCCTTCCTGAACACTTGGCGACCAACCCATTTGATCGAGCGGGCGTCTCCGCCCGGAAGGGCGACGCAATCGCCAATCCGAAGATCCTCGACACGCTTTTCACCGCAATCCGTGAGAATCGACGTGCCACGCAGAAAGCACTGCGCACCACTGCTCCCGCCTCCGCCGGAGTTGCCGTTGCCGCCGGAGTTGCCGTTGCCGTTACCCCATCCCAAATGCAGGCCCGCCGCGCGCGCTGGCGACGATGAAGCCGCCATAACAATGGCCGCCACGCTCGCGAAACGAGCACCGGCCGCGGCCGCCACCCCCAGAAAACGCCGGCGTGCAGTATTGCGAGGCAGGTTGGGATTTTTGAAACAAGACATCCTGACACTCCTTTGAGAAAGGGACGGGAGCTCGAATACCGTGGGATGAGATCCCGAACACAAGACAGTCGTATTCACCCAGACAGGAAGCAATTAATTCTAGACTGTCTTCGGCGCGATGCCAGATGTACTTAGGTATTATACTTTAGGACTATTTGTTTATCTGCTGGAACCCGCCCTAACCGGCGCCGCTCGTCTTTTGACGCTTCACAAAACGGCGGTCATCACAATCTGTGGAGAAAACAAATGAACGTACTCGTTGCGGCTCAACACATCCGCGCGGCCGCTCTCCAGCGCCTGTCAATGAAGTCAACATGAAATCGGTCCTGCGGAAGACGCTCGATCGGATCAAACGAAAGGGGCCGCCGTTTAGCTACGAAGGCCGGCGCAAGAATCTCGTTTGGGTGCAACCGACGCTGATAGCGGAGATCGAGTATCGCGCTTGGACGCATGACGGGAAGGTGCGGCACGCTTCATATAAAGGGTTGCGAGATGTGCAGGATAACGCCGTCGTGATTGAGATAAACAAGGCGGACGGCTCACTCGGCGCAAGCAGCCCATTATGTTTGTGGAACAAGTCAGCGATTCACTTTCTCAGGGGGTCATGACTTGCAGCTTCTAATACCCGTCGCACCCACTCGGCCAACGCTGGATCTTCTAAAAGGTGAAATTGGAAAGTTTTTTCGTCGAGCTTCCCCAGCCGGTAGGCGTAAACGAGCTCTTGCTGTTGTTTGTTCAACCCTCGGACCTTCGCGTGCTTGGGCGAAACGATCCCCAGCTCGGTCAGCCGGCTTTTGAATGCCTCGTTCGACGACATGACATTCTCCTCCTAAGGCGAAAACAAAAAAGGAGGTCCAAAGGTTCCGGGGGATAAGCGACAGATTGACAAAAGTGGCGCGCGCCATGGGTCCGCGCAAAGAGGATACGATGTGCTACTTCTCTCAGGTCGAGCATGAAGGCGGGATGCCAGCACCGCTTGCAATCAGATTCTAGAATACACCACCCCCTTCGTCGAATGATGCGAGACGACTTTGAATGTAACCGACCGATTGTTACCGCAGAGATTTCGCTTTGATGAATGGGGTCTGACGTTTAGCGATTAGACCCACGTTCTGGGAGTCAGGGGAACTGACGATTACACATAGCGACAAGAGACTTCAGCGCGGGCTCTTGTCGCTTTTCGGCCATCTCACTGATAATGTCGATAAAGCGCTGCGTCACCTTATGTGCCTCTTCTTCTGTGCCACCAACGGAGGTGATGTTAGCCTGTCCTTGTGTGTACGACCGGTTGAACCTCTCCATGTATTGCTTGGCACCGAGCTGGTCGCCGTCATCTTCGTAGGCGCGCACCAGCATGCGGAAGTACGCAGCGCAAACAATAGGTGTGTCGTCGTACGTGGAACGGCTTTTGAGATCCTGCGCCATCATCGGCGCAGCGCATAAGGTGACCGCGATCAAATTGCCAATGAACTTACTGAACATTTGCCGACAATACTCATTGAACGCTCTGTATTCAGCAATCGCAACATTTGGGATGAATGCAACTTAAAAGGTATATTTCTGTCAATAAATTATAAAAAGCTGCTGCGAGATTTCGCTTTGAAGCGGGCGACCAGCTCCTCGTCGTCGACAAAGCTATCGAGGAAGTCGTTTCATTCGTCGGTTGAACGGCGAGCGTAGGAGAGCATCTGTCCCAGTTCCTCCATGCCGTCGTCTGTCAGCGCGGTGATGGATTCGTTCTCCCCGTTATAGACGCTGATGATGCTGCCGTAGGTCAGGTTATCATCGTTGGAGATGATTGCCCGGAGAAGCTCCGGATCCTCGCCGAGAATTTCAGCGACATATTTGATCGTGCGGACATAAGTGATTGTTGCCATCAGGCTGCCTCGGCGCAGATGGTGGCGACAGGCGACCAATTCCAGGGAAGCAGTTCGTCGAGG
>NZ_FOCV01000077.1 GCF_900110205.1 Rhizobium tibeticum
AAAACGCAGGTCGCGCACCCAATGGTCGTCGATGTCCTTGATGCCGAAGCTCAAGCCGCCCTGAATGCCGCCGCTGATGGTAAGATCGCCGACGACGTGTTCGCCGCTCAGGCTGAGGAAGCCAACCGGAATCTGTTGCCGGTAGCTGATGCCTTTTCCGCTTGGGAATGTCCCGGATAGGTCGCGAAAAGAATCATCACTCGAATAGACGTAGGAGCCGCCATAGGCCGTCCATTTGACGTCGGTATAGCGGGCACCGGCGCCGACCGAAAAACTGCTGGTCTCGTTGCCGTAGATGATCCGGTCGATCTCGATCGATCCGGCGATATAGTGATCGAGTTCGGTATCGGGATGGATTGAGCGGTCGCTCCAGTCATCGTGCCCGAGGCTAAGCCAGTCGTAGTCGGTCATGTGACCGTCGCCGACGGCGCCGACTTTGACGCTGCCCTTCAAGCTCCAGTCGTTGTCGATCTGCGCGTCGACACCAGCCGTGAAGAGGGTCATCCCCTTGCTTTCCCAGTTCAGCTGGCTGAGCTTGTGGTCGCCGATATAGACAAATTCCTGGGCCTTGATGTTGGCGATGCCGATATCGCCGAAAAGGACGACGTTGCCATCGTCGGAGGAAAATAGAGCGTTGTCTGCGGCGGCGAACGATGGGGCAGCCAACAGAAAACAGGAAATCGCTACGGATCTGATGGAGACGCGCTTCATAAGCTGACCGCGTCTTTCGTACAGCGCCTCCGTCTTGAGCCTGAGCTTCTTCGCCTCAGATCCCCTTTGTGTGGCGTCAGACTTGCCCACTGCGCAAGCCACTGGTGTTGATGGACCGGTGTCGCCCTGCCGTTGCGATGCTGGCCGCGTCAGCCCCTTCAGGAAATGGAAGTATTCGCAAAACATTCGTTGTCCTTTGCTGGAGAGTGATCAATTTGCGGGACTGGGCGGGAGCGCGGCGCGGATGAGCCTCGATCTGCCAGCTGGTGTGGAAATTGCCGGGCGAGTTCAGAACCTGACCGGTCTTCCGTGAAGCACTCTACGGTGTCGCACCGCTGCGCTTCATCAGGCGGCGGGACGAGCGAGCGCCTTGTTGTCACGCGTGGCCGCGTCGTGAGATTTTTGGCGTCCCCACATGTGGCGGGGGATTGACGGTCACAGGCTTGGCCACATGCCAACTGGCGGGCAGCTTCGCTGGCATTGATCTCGTGGTGGCGACTGCCTGTTCGGCGAGGCTGTTCATCGAGGAACTCCTATTGGTTGTGCTAGGCTACTTCTCTTTAGCCAAGCAACTACTGCGCCAAACCAGAAAATCGTCAAAACGACGCGATCACGCCGACAGCGCAGTGTCTCATGTCCGACATTGTCGAATAGCCGACAACGAGTGCAGCTGCTGTCATCTGAGAGCTCTCGCCTAGGATGAACGATCTGACGGCTGTGGCTCGATGAACACATCAATCCGCCGCAAGATCGAGGAGATCAGCCAGAACGAGGCCAATTGCCGGCGCCTGATGAGCGTTCCCGGCGTCGGCCCGCTAATCTCCACGGCGATGGTGGCGGCCTACTTGTCGGAAGTATCGGCCGTGTCGGCCGCCGCCTGTCCGGCCGCCTTGATCTTTTCGTCGAGTGCTGCGACTTCGGGTCGTGCGTTGAGCAAGTTCGCCCAGCCGATGGTCTCGTCGATCGCCTCGACCGGGTCGGAGTCCGTTGTTGAGCGCGGTGGAAAGTGCGTCGATCGTGCCTTGAAATAAGCGCATCAGTCGGCCGACATCCTTGGCGGTGGCAGCGTAGCGCCGGCTTTGTTGTTTGGGGCACGGCTGAGCCTTGGCGGCCGCCTCGATCATGAAAGGGATATCTGTCCTGGCCGCCGCGCGAAGCCCATACACGCCCGCGAGCTCGCGGGCGTGATCCGTCATCGTCTGTTCCCGACCCGCATAATCTGCGAGAGCAATAGTCGGTACGTCGAGCTGCTCGGCGATGAAGGACACCAGTTCTTCGGACAGCCCGCCATAGCTCTTAAGAATTTAAGCGAGGGTCAGGGTGGCGAAACAGCGCAAGCTGAAGGGCAACGCCGAGGCGATTGCGGTCCTCTCGGCGACGCCGGATCAGATCGAGGTCGCCGGGCTCAAAGGTGTAAAGTCGGGCCAGGTCGTCACGGTCCGCCGGGAATCCCAGTAGTTGTTCCCGCTCGGCTTCGCTCAGCAGTTCGTGCTTGCGCATTCGTCCATCAGCGCGCTGATGACTAATGCCGGAAGCGAAGGAGAGGTGGCGCCGCAGGGTCGGCGGGCTGGGGCTGGGCCGCCAGCGTCTTGAACAACTGCGCGGCATTCGCCTCGACCTGCTGCGCGAGCAGCTTCACTCTGCCGTTGCTGAAGGCCGGCGCCACGATCGTGCATAACCGGTCGTGCTCGCCCCCTCGTGCGAGACCAGTCACCCCGGCGAACCGAGAATCACCGAATCCGGGGTGAATGCCGCACTCTCTAAGCGATGGAAGGGCGGAAGGTGACCGGCAGGCGCTGCGGGCAGCGAATGACGTAAGACGGCATGTAGACGACGTCCTCCGCGGCGATGGTCAGCGCTAGATCCTCCAGCCGTCCGAACAGCGCGGTGAAGGTGCAGCGCAATTCCAGGCGCGCCAGCGCAGCGCCCAGGCAGAAATGCGGCCCATTGCCGAACGACAGGTGCGGGTTGTGCCGCCGGGTGACATCGAACCTGTCAGCGCCGGGACCGAAGGCCTTTTCGTCCCGGTTCGCCGCATGGAACGCCATCAGGACGGCGTCGCCGCGGCGGACCGTGCATCCGTCGATCTCCACGTCCTGGGTGGCATAGCGGAACGGCAGATTGGCCACTGCGCTGCCCCAGCGCAGGATCTCCTCGATCGCCTGTGACCACGGAACTTGGCCGCTGCGCACCAGGTGCAGTTGCTGCGGATGCGTCAGCCGCGCTGCGCCATCTCGGCTAGGAGTCGATCGACGCATTGTTCGATCCGTAGCGCCAGCATGGCGATACGACTGGGCGTGAAGCTTCTGGACAGCAGGCCGCGCAAGCGCCGGTGATCGGCGCCATGCGCCGTGACCATGTTGTCCACTTTGCACATCTCGATCAGCGGATGATCCTCGGGAATCTCGCCGTCCTAGAGCGCCCGCCACTGTCGCCAGTCCCTGTTGAAACGCTCGTCGGAAAGCATCCGGCTGAGCGTCTCGTGACCGCCTGCCGCCCAGGTCACCACATCGCCTGGCAGCGACACTCGCGCCATCCCCCCCTGCTGCAGAATCAGGGAAGACAAATTATCAAGTTGCGTGGGAGCGACCGACACACCGATCACATCGCAAGGATCGTTTTCTACGCGCATGCCAATAACTCCTTAAAGAACTATTATGATAAAGTTGACCCTGCCTTCAGTGACACTCCTGAGGCCGTGGCCGCACGACGCACGCTGCTGCCGCCAGGCGACAGGAAATCTAGTCGTGATCTTGTCCGCTAACGCCTTTCTCCCCTAAGGGGCGCTTGAGCAACGTGGAGATCCCTGAGTGTCTTCTCGATGCCGACCTTGATCGGTTTGGAAATATCGGTTGCAACCTTGGTGGTAGCGCCCGAAAGTCCTTAGCCTGCTCGACTCCCATTTCGACGCGCTTGCGAAAGATGTTGTCTGCAGCTCAATTACCTCGGACAGTGACTTTGCACGGCCAGAGCTTGAAGATAAGAAAAGTGTGCTTCGGTATTGGCGCGCAGCGCGGCGATCGTTGTCAGCGCCAACTCGTTGCCGACCAACCAAGCGGTTTCGAAGGTCGACTTGAGCACTTTCTGGTTCTCTTCAGCGCTGGACTGGAATTTGGCAATAGCTTCTGTCGATTGCTCCACGCGCTTTTCGGCGATAACAAGAAGCTGATCAGTGGCCTCGCTGGGATCGAAGGTCGGGAATTCGGAGGTTTCAGCGGCTTGGCTGAGCTTGTCTGCGGTCTTAGACATTTCGGAAACCTTCTGGTTAGCGATGGTTTGTTGGTGGTCCATGTGTGGTTACTGAGCTGTCCACTGTGCTAACATTTCGAGATTTTAGGCACGACTATCGTCGGTCCGTGAGGCTGCGAATCATACAGAGCAATATGCGTGCCAAGAAAAACTCGTTTGAATACAAGGGAATCGCTCAGACCGGCTATGTCGCATGTCCGACATTCGTCGAGTGCACGCCGCGCAGCCAAAAATGGACCGCCGTCGAGCCAGCGATAAAAGCATGCTGAGCGATGCGAGACGAATTTTACCGGGCCATGGCTCACAGCTCAAGATGCCGCGTGGCTGGTGGGTCGCTTTGTAACGCTCAGCGTGGGGAAGATGATGATGATCTCGAACGATGGATCCGCCAGATTCCGTTGCAAATTTTTGTCTCGCGAGAAGCAAGCTCCTGAGACGCCGATCTCACGCGATGGTTGTCCTGCCGCAGCTTACATGCCGGAAACCCATCAGGGGCGAACTGCCGCGACGACACGATCCTGGAGCAGCTGAAGCGGGATGCATTTCGGCGCTCGTTCCCTGCGATGCCACGATCCGGGCCATTGGCATAGTTGAAGCTCGGGATCGTGGCGCTAACCGCGAACGCCACATTGGCCGACTGAGCCTATCCCACGCCATGATGAGGCGGTCGAAATGCCGACCTCGAAGCGAACCATGAGCCTGACCAGCGATACAAACCGAGCCTAACTTGATAACCGCGATTAGAGAACTCCTTGGAACACGATCTGCCATGCCGCATAGCGTTGCCTCCGGTGGGATCATCGGCGATGATCAGGCGCCACGGCGAGCGATCCCATACACCAGGATGCCGCATCGGGTGCCCTGCATAAAGTTGCCGTCCTGCTCCGCCGTCGGTCAAAAATGTATGGGCGGTGCCCCATACAAGGGACCGCGACATCGCGAATAACGATTCCTGTTTCATAAAAGTATCCGGCCCTTCGCGCGTGGAGCGCTGTTGCAGCAGGTCATGATGAGATCGGCACACGCCGTTCCCAATAAACAATTCGGGCACGAAGCCCTTTTTTTACAGGACTTACGGCACGTTGATCGACTGTTTCGTCCATCACTATTCCCGGGCCTTGTAATTGAGCGAAGAGCGTCAGGCGAAAGCAGGATCTCTGCGTTCTTAGAGTGCTCCAGGCTTGGTCAGTACAAACCCAGACAACCTTTGCCATCTTGGCGGCAATGCCGGCGACAAAAGCTTTATTCGGGTGCATTTGAGCCTGAGGCGCCGAAAGGACGATCATGCGGCATGCACGAAAAGTTGCGAACATAGCGATTCCTCGCTTGATGATGTCGAGGGCTTGCGCGGGGATCAGCCGAACCTTGTGACCAAGCGCTGTATATTCCTCGCGACCCGCTGAGAGTCAGCACACAACTCCATCCCCTCGACTGCAGGCGCCGCGCACACTCAAGCGTATCGCGTCGGAGATATCGCTTTTTGAACCAGTATGGCGTCGCTGCCCAGGCCGACGACGTGGAGCATATTCTGCCGATATCAATCCCATAGACTACAGCACGGCTTATTGCGTATTTGACCGCCTCATGATGCGGCAGGGGACGAGGCGGACTATCCCGCCTCTGGTGGTGACCTCAACGAGGCTCTCGCCATGCGCCGGCGGCCTGGATAATCATGACCCTTGCACGAACGAAGGAGACAACCCTGCAGCACGGTCTTGTTCAGCGACAGCTCGGCGACATTCCGCTTCAGCTTGACGTTCGCCCTTCCAGAATGGCGTAGACGCTTCACTTGCGAAGGCAATTGGAAGTGATCAGAATCGAGCCCTTTTCGTAGCGCCTGGAGGCCAGTTGGAAGAACAAATGAGCCGCATTCGCTTCGAAGGGCAGATATCCCAGGCGTCGATAATCAGTAGTGTCGGCCGTGACAGGATCGTCAACTGCTTGTCTAGCGTGCCGTCGTTGTGGGCCTTGGCCAGCATTGCGACATGGCCGCCGTCACGAACTGGACGTTGTAATTTTGACGGATTTCCTCACGACCGAGGCTAACGGCAAGGTGAGTTTTCCCGGTTCCGGGAGGCCATAGGAATAGGACGGTATCGCCGTGAGCGATCCAGCGGCAGGTCGCCAACTCTCTGATCTGTCCTCGATCCAGCGATGGTTGTGCCTCGAAGTCAAAGCCGTCGAGTTCTCGTACGAATGGGAATTGCGTCAGTTTGCTCCACATAGAGATACGCCTCTCGACGGGCGATCTCTCGCGACACCAAAACGCCAGAGCCGCGGAGTCATTTTTGAGCGAGCCGCCTCATCCAGCAGACCGTCAAGCTGATCTCGGATTGCCGTTAGCTTCAGGCGATCGAGTGTCGCAATGAGTAAATCATGATCCACGGTCGTCATCACCAACCACCTCCGACCACAGCTTCGTATTCAGCAAGTGGTCGCAACAGGGTTGCTGGTGCCATCTCCGCCGGAGCGGCACGAACCAATCCTTCGATACCCGCAACGCCGACAAAGTGCGCTCGGTCTATTATCCGTTGTCGCCTTCCTTGGCAGAGAGCATGATCGGCAACAACATGGCCAGCGTGGCGAACGATGACGCGCCCCGCCACGCAATGACCTGAACGCTCTCGCCGATGAGACGCCAGGGTACGGAATAGCTGCGAGCAGCATTGAAGCCAACATCACCATGGTACTTTGAAACGTTCCTTGCCCAATGCTGGAAGGAAGGAAACCGCTGCGGGCGGCACTCGCGGATGGTTGGGATGGCATCGTCAACTTAGCGAAATGAGGTAGGCCGGGTTGTTGTGACCGTCAGATCAGAAACCAGCGGCGGCTCCAGTCACCTCAGTCCAGTCCTGAAACGCCTGTGCGCGGGACCTGCGATGATCAGCTGCGTCGGTGTTTGCGGGACGGCGAAAGAGATTGGCAACCTGGTCGTGAACCGAGAGGAAGCGTTGGGCCTGACCGGCTGACTTGAATCGCTCGCGTCGTCGGGTAGGCTTGTGACTGTTTTCTGCTCGGTTATTCAATCCCCGATGCTGGCGATGCTCGACGCCGGGCATGATCTCTCGCTTGGCCGCACAGTAGCTTGCGAGTTTGTCGGTAATCATCACGCGCGGTGCGCTGCCCTGCTTCTTGAGCAACTTGCGCAATAGCCGCTTGGTGGCTTTGGCATTGCGGCGACTCTGAACCAGAATATCGGGCACGATCCCCGTGCTGGTCCACCGCCCGCCACAGCCAGTGCTTCTGGCCGGCGATGCTGATCACAACCTCATCAAGATGCCATTTATCCCTGGGTGCTGGAAGACGGCGGCGGATCTGGTTGGCGAAGTTCTGGCCGAACTTCAGCGCCCACTGCCGCACCGTCTCATGGCTGACCAGGAGGCCGCGGGCCGCGAGCATTTCCTCCACCATCCGGAGGCTGAGCGGGAATAAAAAGTACAACCACATCGCGAGCTGGTCACTTCAGCTGGAAAGCGGTGACGGGCATAGTGGGGATGACGGGTGTCCTTCATCCCTCACATATGCCTCAATTCGGTCACCAGCCGGTTAACCTGACGGTGCCGCGGACCGCCGGCAGCTGCAGCATGTCGTCACCTGCATCCGCACGGGAAGCACCATCGACGACGTCGGCTTCGAGCGTGAACGGTATGCGGATCGTTACTTGAAGCCGCCGGAGGAAATGGCCCGTCTCTTCCACGTTACCTGAAGCGGTGGCGCGGACGATGGAGATTGTTGACCGCTGCAGGTTTTCACTCGATGAGTTGGCCTACCAGTACCATGAGGAGGCGCTGATTCCAGGAATGACGGCGCAGCAGTCGCTGGAGCATTACACCTGGGAGGGCATCAAAAGCCGTTATCCCGAAGGTCTTCCGGCGCATGTCGAAAAAACAATTCGCCACGAATTGGCTTTGCTCGAGACGATGAAATACGCGCCCTACTTCCTGACCGTCTTTTCGATCGTCCGATATACCGATCGCAGGGCATTTTATGCCAGGGCAGCGATCGGCCGCCAATTCCGCCGTCTGCTATGTGCTCCGAATCACCTCAATCGACCCTGACACCAACGATCTCCTTTTGAACGCTTCGTCAGTCAGGAAAGAGACGAGCCGCCCGATATCGATGTCGATTTCGAACATGAACGACGCGAAGAGGTGATTCAGTTGCATCTACAAGACCTATGGTGACGACAGGGCCGCACTCTGCTTCACCGTGACGCGCTATCGCGCAAAGGCGCCAACCGCCTCGACGCGGTGGTGATCGCCCGCTACACCGCCGACTTGCCGACGCTGGAGATGCGCATCGATCCGCTGCGCGAAAAGCTCATACGACAGCATAGGAAGATCTGTTCCTCCGGCGGCACATCGACAGCCGTGGCATAGGTGTAGGAGATCTCCTCCACTATTTGGAAGCCAGCCTTTCCGATGACCGCCCGCAAATCTTCGCGCAGGTAACCCGAGACTCGGATGTTGTTTCCGAGGAACGGGATTGAGAAATCGTCGACATCGGCCTCCACCATGGACAGGGCGAACAGGCCACCAGGGACCAGCAGATTGCGAATCGTCAGAAGTGCGAGGGGAATCTCCGCACGGGGCAGCATTAGCAGCGAGAAGAAGGCCGCGACCGCGTCGAACTGGCCGAGGTCCCGCGGGCCACCTGGTCGCAAGTCGGCAATGTCCAGCTGGTGGAATGTCGCGCCAGGGACATACTCCCGGGCGAGTTTCACCATCCCGCCTGACAGATCGATGCCCACGACCTCGAAACCGGAGGCCACTAACTGGCGCGCAGTTGGCACTCCGGTACCGCAGCCCAGATCCAGAACCCGAGAACCGGTCGGCAAGGACCTGATCAGCCAATCGCCCGCTGAGACTTGACCCTGTTTGTGTGGAAAGGTCTCATCATAGCGAGCGCCAATGGCATCGAAGGCCTCTGCCTGGCCCTCGCGATTAAACCGAAGGGTGTCGTAGCCGCCCGCGCTGTGTTGATTGTTCACGTAAATTAACCTTCCAAAGAACGATTTGGATCGTACGGGCACGCAATAGAGAAATCAAATTCAGAGCAAAATCCCGATCCCTGCGCGACCGGCGCACGTGGATGCTCCGTCAGGAAGCCCTCGGCTTCCAGGGTCGCTATGTTTCCCATGCGGCGGCGCTCATCGACTTACGGAACACCGGGTCGAAAACATCGTCAGCTGCGAGGACCCCGTCACGGTTGTCATCGTCGACCAGGAACCGACCTTGATGTAGCCGGCCCGGTTCTCTGAGAACTTCGGCGATGACGCGGTTCCAAATGACTTTATCTTAGGTTTGGCTAAGAGGCGGTACCGCAGGATCGACACCGCTTGGAAACGATGTCGGCAATGAACGACCGTGACCTTGGAGGCAAGATTCGACAGGTAGAGCGCCTCCTGCACGGCTGTGCTCACGCCATTGACAACGACCATTTCACCAACACCGAAAAGTTGCGGGGGGCCGCGAGAACTGCTTCAATCATTGACGAAGAAATGAAAAGTAGAAAGCCTTTGTGGTTGGGTTCCGCTCAAGGCGACCTGGTGGATCCGCGGGTTCACACGCTGATGCAGGTCCGGGCGGCGGACATGAACAGCGCGACCTTCGCATCCGGCTATGGGCACGGTTGCGACAACCGGACCCAGTCGTGCCTCGATTGTTCAAGCCAAGTCATCGCTTTTCCGCGCAGCCTGACCCCAGAAAAGTTACCGATCTCTCAATTCGGCTGGCGGTTATCTGCGGGATCTGACGACCAAGGCGCGGCGCGGCGAATTCTCCGTCGGACCGATGCTGATGGCTCTGGCGCGGACTCAGGCATTTGCAGCAAAGCGAGCATCGTGATGGCTGATCGCAAGGCCTTCATCTATCTTAGCGCCAAAGCAGCAGCAGGTCAGTCTAGCGTTCTTCGCCTTTGACTGCGATCGCGTCAGCCGCCTGTTGCTGGGTTACCATACGCTTGACCAAGGCAAGAAGATCGCGCGTCGTATCGTGCGGCAGCGCCAACACTATCCGAGCAGGCGCAATCCATCGTCGGCGTTCTCGGCGTTCGTCGATGCTGCTTTTCGGCATAGACTGCGAAAATAGCGTGCAGCGATGCGGCTCGCGGGACCATTGAAGATGCTTCTCGTCATCCACGACCACGGTCTCTGCTAGCCCTTCAGTGGCGGCGATCCTGTCGGTCTTTGTGGTCGCGATGCGGAGCGTATCGTCAATGTGCATTGTTGGGCCCTTCGTGTTGATGTTCTTCGAAAAGCATGGGAGGAGGACCTCAGTTTGGTGGACGCCGTTTGTAAGGGATCTGAGGAGCCAGATCAGCTTCGTCAGGACTTGGCTGACTTGGTTCCACCAACGAATTTCGGCGGTCGCCTTAAGACGTCTTCGGCCTCAGACCTTACGAAATTCATTTGCAATCAATTTACAAAAGAGAGCTTGACGCTTCAGACTCTATCCAACCCATCAATGCCGGCATAAAAACACCCGGATTACAGGTGTAACCAGGTATCGCTTTCAGCAGGTCGCTCGCGAATGCTAGCTGCTGGAGCAGTGGAAATTGGATAGGACTATGATCAATGGTTGACCTGCCGAGTGAACTAAATGACCTGCCTCGTGATCTAAATCACCTCCCGAGGGACGTTCTTTCAAGAATTGCGAAAGAGATATGCCCCTATGACAACCCGCAGCAAGCGGCAGTCAACCTCGCCAATCTTAAAGCGACGAACCATGAAATACTCGACAAGTTCCCGGACAGCGCAATTGGGAGTTTTGAGGCGCGACTCAGCCGCATCGGCGCCTTACAATCGAGTTTGGCTTCGAAAACATTACCGGATTTTTCGGCAGGCGACGAAAAGTTCGTAACTCTGCAGGCACCCGCGATCCAGCCAATACTTAAATTTTACGAGCTTTCTGCGCAGACTTCCATAGTCGACAACGCCTTGCAGTGCGATGAGAGATGGCAACGAACTCTCGCGGCCACTGTCTTATCGACCAATCTAAATGACTTGCATGACCCTTCTGATAGAACGCGCCTCATCAATCAAGCGCTTTCTTCTTTCGGAGACGATGATCCGACAATTCGCACCAACGGAGGCATAGCCCTTGTTCGAGCAGATGGTCATTTGGATGCAGTCCAGCAGGCGCGCCTTACCGAGTTGTTTCATCGAAACCCAGAATTGGAGCAGCAGTATAATCATTTGAAGGCAGACCAGCAAGCGTGGTACCAAGAGCAGCGTGTACAGCTGCCAAGCGCAGATTTGGATAGAAGCATCAACATAATTGCGGGTGAGGTGGGGCGGCTTCCAGCAGGACTTAGTTCTTTTGAGGAACGGAATACGGCGCACATAGTCGCGAAGTCCATCGCCGAATGCTACAATTGCGCGCATAATGAACTTATGAATTTCGACAGAAGCAGGGAACGTTCAACCTTGGGCCGTTGAGTTCATCGAGTTCTTGCAGCCATAAAAACAGTGAGGAATGGACACGACGGATCGACCCTCTTCTGATGGGCTGTCCGGTGATACGGTAAAGGCGATTTGTGCCGCCCGATGAGTTTTGCCGTGGCACCAAATTCAACCTAGGCGCCAACTGACGCTTGAACCATGCAGCGGTTAACATCGCGGCGAATGCGGCCGCGGGGATGAGGTCGATTCCAGGGCAGCGCCTCCATTCGGCGGCGCAATTCACTGGTGAGGTGCCGGCCTGATTTTGCTCATCTATCTCGCTGATCTGTTGATGTACCTCCACGGTTGTGTAACAGGAACATAATCGCTGTCCCGGCAATTGCCGGGATAAGCCCGCAACCCTTGTGATTTGCGCGTACAAAGAGCCGGCACCGGCACATCCTATCACGTGAAGGTCGAAATTCCGCCAGGTGGCCGCGGGGCGTTCAACAGGATCGTCCGCTGACGTATCAAAGGCTTGCGCACCCGATGCATAATCAGCACGTGCTGCTTTTTTACAGGCACAAAATATTATCGCCTAGTTGCCGCCTTGCAGATTGTCTCCGCATCGTGTGCATCAATTTTCTGCCGCTTTACATAGGTTTCGGTGGCATATTGGTCTCAAGCGAATCTCATGAAATGATAGCCCTTTGAGTAGGCTTCGAATCAGGGAAAGCGGCAAGGCCGCAAAAACACGGTTACGTCATTCCGGCGCCTATCCCGACGGATAAAGACCGCACCATTCGTGTCGATGCTGCACGCCAAAACAACTACCTATGAAAGTCCAGACCGATGGTTCGCCGGCTGCAGCATGGCTCACGTCCTGGTACGCCTCGTGTCGCTCCGGTAACTATGCTAATTTACTTGCCCTTTCCGCGGCAGTGCGGAGCCCTTCTCAAGTGTCCGTATGCGTCCGAACGAGGCGCAGTAGGTGAATCGCGGAACTAGCCAGTTGTCAACGTCCGCCGGCTCAGCACCGACTTGTCATCCACAATGTCATAAATTTAAAATGTGGGCTTAACCTAACTGCTGATCCTTTTCAGGAGCCTGCATCGAGCAATTGGCAATGACGTCATCCGTGATACCTGCTTCTGACGAGCCTGAATTCCGATGGTGTCCCGATGAGTGGTGTAGCTCGCGCCTGATGGCCGTGCTTTCCGGCAAGGGCCGGAAGGGATATCAGCGTGCCACAGCGGGCAGACTGATTTGCGGATCATGGCTCATCGACGCCATAGTCTCAAGATGGGGTGGATGCCAGCCTTCTCCGGCGGCATAAAAGTCTTGGCGTAAACACCACTCAAGCGAAAGGCAGTCTTCATGAAGACGGTTACCATCATTGGCGTTGATCTGGCAAAGAATGTATTTCAGCTGCACGGAGCAGCGGCTGACGGTTCTGTTTTATTTCGTAAGAAGTTGGCGCGCCCATTATTCCGCAAGTTCATTGCTGCTCAGCCCTCCTGCATCGTCGCGATGGAGGCATGCGCCGGCTCGCACTATTGGGCTCGCGAGATGGTGAGATTGGGT
>NZ_FOCV01000140.1 GCF_900110205.1 Rhizobium tibeticum
GGTAGAGTGCTGAAGGTTCTGCAAATTCCTTAATGAGGGCGGCCATGGCAGACTCACATGGGGAAGCGCCGGTCAAGTGGGACTAGCTTGTCATATCGATGCCCTTTCAAATTGTGGGATCCAGGTTGAGCCCGACTGCATGACTCTGCTCGTTAGCCGAGCAGATCAACCTCACATTCGGTCGCCGCTCTTTCACGGCTGCACCAATATCCCGCTTCCGGCGGCTGGGCTCAGGCGACGAGACCATTCTGAGTGAGCGGCATTTTAGGCCAGTCTGCCATGCGGTTCGTCCACCTGCATCCGTCAGGACTGATCAGGCCCTGGGGAATGAGAGAGCTTGTTATGCGGCTTTCATCAAGGCGCCCTCGATGATGACGCCGGATGTCGCGTATTTCCAGAGAGCAACCAGGAGCTTTCGCGCGAGCGCGACGATCGTAGTCTTCTTGAAGCGACCTCCGTTGCGTTGGAGCCTGGCTTGGAACCACAGTGTAAGGTTCGATCCCGGCTGGTGGCGTATCCAAAGCCAAGCGAGCTGGACCATCGTTGTTCGCAGCCGTGGATTGCCAGTTTTGGACACGCCTTGTTCTCGGTTCACTTGGCCACTTTGCCACGGCGTTGGCGCTAGGCCTGCGTAGGCGGCCACCTGCCTGCGATTGTCAAAATGTCGAAAGAGGCCTTCGTGACAGAGGACAGCCGCAAACTCCGGGCCGATGCCTTTGATGTCTATAAGGAGCTTGGCGGCACTGCGGGTTACGTGTTCTTCCGTATGCAGAAGGTTGTCACGCTCGATCTCTATCTCTTTAACCTGTGCGAGCAATAGTTCGAGGCGGTCGAGCTCGCGGCTGATCTGGGCTTTAAGATGACGCGGCAGCGATCTTCCATCGCCGGTTAGGAGTTCCTCAAGTCGATCCCTGCGGTCTCGATTGAGCGGTTCGTAATCCGTGATCCCCTGTGCGAATAGCAGCCCCTTTATTCGGTTGACGTGACATATCCGTTCGGTCGTCAGTACCTTGCGTTCGCGACAGATGCGCCGGCGGTCCTCTTGCTCCGGTGTTGGCTCTTTGACCATTGCACATATGCGCGGTTCGCTGCGCTTGAAGGCAAGAAGAGCGCGAACGAGCGTTTCACCATCGATCTTGTCGGTCTTGGCTCGGCGACTGCGACGAGACACTGCGATCGAAGCGGGATCAACGACGTAACTCTCGATCCCCGCCTTGCTCAGAACTCGATGGATCCAGAAGCCATCGAGCCCGGCCTCCTGGATAGTGACGACGGGAAAGTCTCGCCCCGTGCGCGCTCTTGCCTTCTCTCGCACGCTATCGAAGCGACGGAACAAGGCGAATAAATCACCACTGGGGACACTGTGTTTCGACAACTTTTCGCCGCCACCTGGAGACAGCGACGTGATCAGCCAAGTTGAACGGCTGAGCTCCAACGACACGAAGATCGCGCCAAGATCAGTCCGGATAGCAGTCAGAGTTTCGGATCGGTCGGCCACTACATGCATGGTATTCCTCCACGGGTCTTTGTTAGCAACGTCACTTTGCCAGAGCACTCGCCGCTATCCATCCGTCCCCATGGGATCTGGTGATGTTCAACGTCACCTATTCCCCGGAGGGAAAGCCACCATGACCAAGACCGATGGTAAGTCAGCCAGTGCTGCAGTGAAAGAGATTTTG
>NZ_FOCV01000053.1 GCF_900110205.1 Rhizobium tibeticum
AACCAGCGCGAAACGCGCTCTGGCGGCCATCTGCGGCGGAAATGCCGGAAAATAAGGAGATCGGAGGAGGGGAGGGGCATGAAGGCCCGTTTGAGCGAAAAGATGATGGAGGAATCTGCAGCTCATCGGCAGGGGAGGGTTGCTCGGAGGGGCCTGCAGAGCAGAGACGGTTCCGCCGAACCTCGCCAAGATCTGCCCAAAAAGCCGGAAAACCGGACCTTTCCGGTCATCCAGGACGACCGACATCGATGATTTGCGACTCCAGATCAACTACCATCGATACTTGCTACTTATCGATGGTTAGAGGATCAACCAACAATCACACTGTGGCTTTTACTTCCCGATTTCAATTGAACGGCTAAGCTAAAAATCCGACGCGCGAATTTTACCTAACGATTTCACGCCACCGATAGGGGAGGGCGTTTCAAAACGGTGACGGCCACGCCACCAACGGACATGTTCGCTCACGCGGTCGAGGAGCCTCCGTGCTTTCTCTCAAGAGATCGCTTCAGGCTGATGATCTCCTTCAGCGCGTTCGTGTGAATCCGCTCCAGGCGTTTCAACTCACTCTCCAAATATGCGTTGCGCTTATCCAGCCTAAGCCGATCCTCTTCCAAGATCTCTATTTTCACTATCGCGTTATGATAATTCTGCCGCAACTCCTCAAAAAAAGCGCGTTCGGCGACGAAATGGGTTTCGGGATCGAATTCAGGGACGTCGCCGACATGCACAACGCGAACCGCTTTGCCGGATGCGGCTAACCGGGCGCGGTAGGCCCGTTGAATTTCCGCTTGGGTCAGCGCGTTCGGCTTGCGGGGACGGCCGCGAGGGCGTTTGGGAGTATCCATAACGGCTATTTATCATAACGCGTTATCGGCGTATAGCCATCGGCGCCGGCCAACCACGCGCTTCGCCGGGTCGGCATCAATGTCCCAGGTCGAGAGAGATAGAAGCCCTGAAGAGCTTTCAGAGCCCAGACGCCTTGGTGAGGTTGGTGCGGAAGCGGTCGCGCCGGCGCTGATATTGGCGGGTCATCTCGGCCGAGGCGTGGCCAAGCTGTTTCTGCACGTAGCGTTCCTCGATATCGGCTGATGACGCCAATCCCGCGCGCAGCGAGTGCCCTGAGAACAGCAGGGCCCGTTCGCCTTCCGGAAGATCGGCGCGGACGCCGGTGGCGAGTGCGGTTTCCTTGACCAGGCGGGCGACATGCTTGTCGGAGAGCCGCTCGACGTCGATCGTCTTGTTGTCCTTGAAGATGCGCCGGAAGAGAGGGCCTCTGGCAATGCGGCCGAAGCGGATCCAGTTCTCGATGGCGGCAAGGGGGCAGGTCTGGTCGGAGGCGCCGCGGCCGACCTCGACCTGGCGCCATCCGGTCTTGCCGCGCAGCGTCACCAGGATGCCTTGACCGGGAAAGATCTCGATCCAGCCATGGCCGTCGCTGTGATCGTCGCGGACGACGTCGAGACCGACGATCTCGGAACGCCGCAGACCGCCGGCGAAGCCCAGGAGCAGGATGGCCCGGTCGCGCAGGCCGCGCAGATCATGACCGAGGGTGTTGACCATCGCCTTGATGTCCTCGCCCAGTACGGCCTCCTTCTGCCGCGGCGGCGTTGCGTGCTTGCGGCGAATGCCGGCGAGCACCGTGGCAATATGGCGATCGGAGCGATCCATCGGCGCGCCGCGCTGGGTAAAATTCCAGGCGAGGCCGGAGAGACGCCGCTCGATGGTGGCGACCGACAGGGGAGGGTCATTGCGCTTCGGATCGCCGGCAACGGGGCCTGAGGCACAGGCACCGATATATAGGCCGATCACCTGGGTCGAGGGCGGCAGCGGATCAAAACCTTCGCGACGGCACCAGGCGGTAAAATGCCGCCAGTCCTTGGCGTAGGCATCGCGGGTGTTTTCGGAACTGGCGGCGTTGGCGTAGGCTGTCGCCGTTTCGACCAGGGCCTCCAGCCGCGCCGGCCGCGAGGTGGCGTCCGTTTCCACCACGAGCTCGACGCCGGCCGGAAGGTCGCCGTCGGCAGAATCGTCGATTTTGGGCGTGTTTGCCGGGGGATTTTGCATGGTTCGGGAGGCTATCAGAATACGTCCGATAATGCAAGCTTATCGGACGTTTTAAACTGCCGACAGGGCGTGCGGTTTTGTGCGATATTGCTGGCTTAAACTGCGCATTTGATCTATGCTCCGTCGCATGGATTCGTTGCCGCCTTCCACCTCGACCATCCCCATCTGGTCGTCCCGCTTGCCGAGCTGGGCGCTGTCGCGCGGCCGCGACATCACCGAATCTGACGCCGCCTTCGCCGCCGGTATCGCTCTGAAATCGCTGGACGACCTTATACGCGCCGATCCGCCATGGCTCGGCTGCTGGCGCGATCGCCTCGCCCTGAAGTCGGCCGCCGTTGCCGCGAGAATGCTTGGCCGCTCTGAGGAGGAAAATTCCATCCGCGACGCGGTGTTGCTGACCGCCGCAGGCGACGATCCCGGACCCGCTGGCAAGCTTTTTTTGGCCACACGAACGCTGGCACGTGGTGCCGGGACGGTCACGACACCGTTCGTCAGGGAGCTAGCCGGTCTGTTCGCACTTCGGTGGGACGAGGACCTTGCCTCCATCCCGGATCTGGTGGATAGCGCCATCCAGTCCGGGCGAGCAGCACCCTTCGCGGTGGCGGACCTGATAACGGCGATTTCTGCCGTCCGCCCGGACGCCGAGGTGCTGGCTCTCGGCCTGGCCGACGTCGCGCTCTCCCAAAAGCTGAAATGGCCCAAACCCGTGCCGCTGCTGCTGCCCGAGCGCTTCGGCCCCGCCTTCCGCACGATGGGCGGCAGAGGCCACATCCGTCCCGGCGAACCAGCTTACCCGCGCGCCATTTGCCTGGCGGTGGTTGATGGCGTCGAAACCGCGATTCGCTCCGCCGGTGAGATTGATCGCCGCGCCGCGCGGCTGCTCGCCGTGGCGCCGAAGGTTAGGACCAAGGGCGCCAAGCCGGTCATCCGCAAATTGCTGAACGAGGATGCGGTGTCGGCCTCGGCGCCCGGCAGCAACCTGTCGCGCTGGGCGGCGACGCGCCTGTTTGAACGGCTCGAAAGTCTTGACGCCGTGCGCGAGCTCTCTGGCCGGTCCTCCTTCCGGATTTATGGGTTGTGACGATGGCCGGACCTGCTGCAGCCAAGCCATCGCGGAGGAAGGCGAACGCCGCAGACGAACGTCTGTTTGATCGCGAGCTAGAAGATTTGCCGCCGGAGCTGCGCTGGCGGGAATGGATGCTGCGGGTCGAGGCGGTGATTTTTGCTTCGGCGGAGCCGGTCGGCCGCGAGACGCTGGCGCGGGTGGTGGGAAAAGAATGCAGCATCGACCTGTTGATCGACGATCTCGTCGAGGAGTTGCGGGACCGGCCTTACGACTTGGTGTCGGTCGCCGGCGGCTGGCAGCATCGGACCCGGGTGCGGTTCGGCGAAACGATCCGCGCTTCATCGGCGCCGACGCGGGGAGGGGCGGCGGCGCTGTCGGAGTTCGAGGCGATGGTGCTGATGGCGGTGGGATATTTCCAACCGATCACCCGCGGTGACCTGTCGAAGATCTTCGGCAAGGAGATCAGTCGCGACACCATCGCAGCGCTTCGCGGCGCGGGCTTCCTGACGTCCGGCCCCCGCAGTCCAAGGCCGGGCGCACCGTACACCTATGTGACTACTCAACATTTTCTCTCCGCCTTCGGCATGGAGACGCTCCGAGATCTCCCGAATATCGAAGCGCTTGAGGATGCCGGCCTGCTTAGCAAAAATTATCTGCAGCTTTCCGACATTCCGATCGTGTCAGAGGACGACGCTGACGCAGACGGGGTAGAATTCGGGTCTGCGCCTGAGCCATTGGACTAGATCCATCGACTTTGAATCATCTCCAATTTTCCTGTCCGTTCTCGTTTTGCATGATGACCTGGCGGACGACTCTTGCCAGCATCGAGATCAGGTGTATGAGCATAGTGCTTCTGCGCCGAAACCTTCCATCTCGGTATTGTATTCACGGACGTTGCGGGATCCATTTTCGTTGAAGCCGTTCCTTTGCCAGCCTTGCCTCCAGATGCGCATCCTTGGGTTCGATGCTTTCGTTGTAGATGTATTCGGCGTCCTCCCAAAACCCCGCGACAGCCTCTGCAAAACCTTTGAGCCGATCAACCGGAACGTCCAACATTGCGACCGTCCGATAATCGAAGGGTGCAATGCCATTGGTTAAAGCCTCCGGAAGATGCGCCCAGAGATCGGGGCATTGGCGGATGAGCTTTTTGGCCGAGCCTCCATCACCGTGCCGGGCGGCGCTGCCCAGATTTTGCAAAATGTCCAGGACGTCAAAGCTCGGGAAAGCCCGAAGCTCAATCCCCCTCAGACTGATGAAAAACTTCTGCAGTTTTTCCCAATCGGCCCGTTCGATCTTGCTTTGAAGATCCTCGGCCGGACGAAGCTCCCTGGCGCAACCCAACACGTATGCCCGCAACTGACGCTCCCAGATGGACTGGATCGCAAGCGAAAAAGCCAGTTTTGTTTCTCGGATCACGTACTGCATGTCAGGCTTCGAAGGCTGCCCAGGCGCCACCGAGGCGCTCCAACTCGTCCGTCTTGCGATCGAGTGTTTCGAGCGCTGGGGCGATCACATCCTCCAGGTATGTTTGGATCGTTCTGGCATGGCGATATGTCTGAACGTCGGCATAGCAGTTCTGCCATCGAAATGGCTCCATGGCTCAAGCTTTTCCCTTGCTGGCTGTAGCCGAAGCGGCGCGCCGCCTTTTGGTTTTGGGTTGCGTCGTCGACGGTCTTGAGAGATCGAGGACGACGACATCGATGCGCCGCTGCAGCTCTTCCGGCATCTGCGCGAGGATCTTTGTTCTCAGTTCCGGCGCTGTCGTCACCGTCGGGTCAGAAAGGCCGGCTATCTTTTCGCCATTCCCGTACCAGAGTGCGAGGTAAACGCCTTGGCGGGCGGCGTGCGGGTGAATTGCATAGAGATCGTCCAGCTGCGCCGAGGCGGCGGTGAACAGCTCCTTGTTCCATTGCCCCTTCACCTCGACGACGAGCAAGCGGGAGATGCCCTGGATCACTGCAGAGGCAGTAATATCGCAGCGATTGCTTCCCGCCATGTGACGTTCGATGGTGACTGATAATCCCAAGGCCGTCATCCGGCCTTGCAGACGGTCGACGATCCGGTTTCCAGCCGTATTCTCATCGACCCTTTTGCCACCGGGGTAGAACGTATCGAGAGGATCGGTTTCTGATCCCTGCAGCCATTTTTGAACCTCGCCAAGTTCCTGAACCATGAGCGCGCGCATGTCTTCGACGGATGCCACGTCGTTGCGATCAAGGAGCCTGTTGATATCGGCAGGTGAGGGCGCCCGAAAATCCTGCAGCGCCAGTTCACGGCCGACCTCGGCGCGCATCGTCAAAAGCAGATCGCGGAAATCAGAAAACCGAACGTCGGTCAGCATTCGATCCATCACGGCGGCGCGTCTATCGGCAATGTCGTATGCGAGCCCGTACACACACTCGGTGATGAACCTGTATGCCTTTTCGTCGCCCGGGTCGCTCGACCCGAAACTGTTTGGAAGATGCACCTTCGGCCAGATTTCGATAAAGGCGTCCAGGATCTTGTACAGCATTTCTGCGGTCAGCGGAGGACGATCGTCGTTGCTGCTGACATCATACCGACCTATTCGATCTTTCAATGCGAAGATTGTTTTCGGATCGGTCTTCAGGTCGTTCCATGCTTCGTCTCCTCCTTCTGCCTGATAGAGAAAAGCGTTGAGTTGCCAGAATTTTTTCCGGGCGCGTGCGCGCTTTTTCGCATCCGTGTCCTCGTCGGTATCTGGAAGCGCATCATGGAGACGCCTGGCGATAAGTGCAACAAGAGCCTCCCTGCTCGCGTGCTTCGCCGCGATGCTGAACAGCGATCGCGCTGCATCGAGTGGCATGAGCGGAAACCGTTCGAGCCATTCAATCGGCAATACGGGGCGCAGGGGCTTGAAAGCCGGCTTGTGATCGAGCCAGTGGATGTTCGACACGACGGCATCGTCGGTCGCTGACAGCTGTACCTCGATATAGTTTCGCAGGAACGCTGCGGCCGAACCATCTTCGATGAACAGCGCCGCATCTAGCTTTGCCTCGAATTCGATCTCCTCGCCTTTGGCAAAGCACGGATACGATGTCGCTTCCGTCTTTGCTGCAGCCAAAATGCGTGGATCGAAGCTGTCGAGGCTTTCTCCATCGCGGACGCGAACAATGCAGGCAGCAAGAAGGGCCTCGGCAACGTGTGTTCCATGCCGCTGGCCCAACTCCTCCACGGTCGGGATATAAGGTGTCAGCATTGGAAAGCAGTTGCGCAAAGCCCGAAGCGGTGTTTCCGGATCATCGACAATGGTTGCGAGTTTGTCAGGCTCCAGGAGATAGGTTCGGGCAAGCAGCTCTAGCCACTGCCAATGCCGCCCGGCTTCGATCTCCGTGAGATTAGCCCTCAGATGCGCCCAATTTGCAGCTTCGACTTCCGCTTCCCGCCGAGCATAGCGGCCGGTTCGAACTCGAAAACTTTGCCGTTCCTTCCTATGGAAGTCGCGCTGCGTTCTTTCCCTATGGCTCCAGGCACGCAGAAACTCTGTCTTTGATCTGCTCTGTTGCCGTTGAATGCTACGGACGGGATTTGGTCCTGTCGAACGCCGATAGATATCGTGACCCGACCAAAGCGCCGCCCAGACCTCCACCAATCCATTGTCGAGGGCGTACTGGCTCAGAGCCGTCAGATCGCCGTCGCGCATGACGATGCCGTTGTGGCTGTGGTTGGAATAGAGCCGAATGACCGCCTCGTGCGCTGCATTTTCATCTATCGCGTCCGCCACCGCCAGCTGGTGCAAGATCCGCCGGAGCGTCTCGTTGCCGGTGAGATATTTTACAGCATGATTTCTGTCGCTGTGGACGCCATTGCTGAAGTTCAAAGGCGCCAGCCAACTCCAGATGCGGGCTGGCGAGGGTTCAAACGGAGGGGTCTCGAAAAAGCGGTCGAGCAGCTTTGCAGCAATCTTGCTCGAACCCTCGCGGCATCTGCAGGTGAAATGGCTCTTTGCCTTGCAAGTGCAGCTTATCTTTGGCGTCAGCTCATCCAGGAAAATCGCGACGTCAGAGGGCTCCAGCGCGCCGATGAGCTTGTCGATAAAAGTGCGCGACATCGCGGACCGATCGCGTATTCCGGGCTTTGGGTAAAGGCCGCCAAGTCTGGAGAAAAGGTCGATTACCAACGCACGCTCAACCGACACCACGCCGCGCTTCGAGATAATGCGCGAGGCGAGCTCGAGTGTAAGGGGCGTTCCCTCCATCAGCAGCGCGTCGAAGTCATCTCGTCCGTGGTATGACTTGGATTTCAGCAGGACGCGCATCGCAAGCTTTCGAACGTGGTCCTCAGCAGTCTTATCCTTTGCGAGCTGCGACAGGCTGGGAATGAGATCCGATGCCGCTTCCGTCTCCTCAAGCAATTCGAGCACCAGGCCTCGAAGTGAGCCGGGCTTTAGGAGCATGCCGCGAATATCGTTCAGCACATCGCTTGTGAAGAAGTGTCCGACGTTGAACCGTCGCCATGCGTCGCTGCGCCGAAACAATGGCTCCTTGTCCGAAAGCTGGTCTAGCGCAGCAAGCAGCGCGCGCTTCGATTTGGCCGTCAGTTGGCCAGGATCACCGTTGGCGAGGACTGCGTAGGGATCGACCCGGATCGCCTCCATCTGCAGCGGCTCACCCCCGCGCGCGGCCATCCAGCCGAGCATCCCGCGGAGTTCGTCGCGTGTGGTTTGGTTTGGGGCGATGATCGAGAACAGCCGTTCAAGCGAGAGACGATCACCAGGGTTGTCGTTTCGCACTAAAACGTAAGAATGCGGCCGTTTCTTTCTCGATTGGCATTTAATTTGAGATTCCATGGGCTGTGAATCTCAAATTAAGTGCAACTGCGAAGACGCCCGCGGCTGACGTGTGCGCTCCACCATCTCGTCTATAGCGTTGCCGAAGCGGGCTTTGTTTTCACCCATCATATGTCCACGCAGCATGTAAAGCATCTCCGAACCGGCGCGCTGAACGATGGCCACACCAGCTAAAAGAGCCGCGCGCAAGTGCAGTGGCAAGATCGGGTTTAGTGGGGTCGGAAGTTCGCTAGGTTCCATCTTAAGGACGTCATCCAGATCAGGGATGATGACGCCGAGCACTTTATAGTTTGACGGTTCGTAGTGATCGGGGAAAGGCTTTGGGACGCGCCGCATCAGCAGGAGGCGGGCAATCTCGCTTGGCGACACCCAGTTTTGGATGCCGCGCTCGGCCTCGTCGTCGAGTGTCCGTTCTCCTATCAGCGCAGCATGGTGGTAGCGACTGAAGGGAGAGGAGCGGTCAAGTCCGCCAATTCTCTGAAGGGGGCCCTTACAAAGCGGGCAGGTGATCCGCCACCCAAGGAATTGGCTTCGAAGAATGATGGGCGATCCGTCGACAGTCCGACGACAGCTGCAGCATAATTGCCGAGGCTCGCCGGCGATCAGCCGCCGTGACGATTGCGGAATATTCGAAAAAGTCATGCGGTGGACCGTGGCGGGATCGATCGAGTACATACGGGCGATGCGGACGACCTGACCTTTGGTGAGATCTAAATCGGCCGTGCGCAATGATAGCACCTCGGGAAGGCAATGCTGAAGCATGGCCAACGGAGAGATGGCGTAGAATGTGGCATGCCGAATGATCCACGACGACAGAAGTTCATCCGTGCAGGGAGCCAGCCTTACCGGCAATTGTCGTGTAGATATCCCCGTCTCATGCAAACGCTGCTTCGGCGTCAAATTCCGGCTCCCACTTCTCAATGGCCTCATCGGTAATCCGCTCTTTTCCGCTTTCGATTGCCTCGATAGCCAGAGAGTTGATCATGTGGAAGATGTTGGCAGTGATGCCCTCGGTGATCTGCAGTATCCGTCGCAGTGATTTTGCGGTTAACACAGATGGGTGACGCAATGGCGTGTTGCGCAGCATCAAGGCGACCAAGATTTCGAACTGCTCGTTTGCAGCCCAGCGGCTCAGCGTGAACTGTTCGAAGCGGCGCGCCAGTTGTACATCGCCACCAATGGCTTCACGGGCGTCATTGACCCCGAAGCAAACGAGCGAGATCTGAAGGCGGTTGCTCAGAAAGCGCAGCGTATCGAGCACGATGCGTTGCTCGCGATATGTTCCAGCGAGAATGTTATGCACCTCGTCGATCACTAGGACTTGCACGCCTATTGCTTCCATGATGCGCAACGCAGCTTGCTCCATCTGTGCGATATCGGCGCGCGGCCGCTGGGGTACGCCGAGGAGGGTCAGAAGTTCGGCGTAGAACCGTCTTTCGCCAGGCCGACTGGTCATCTCCATCGCGAGAACAGGCGTCTTCAGCCTGCCGGTGAGCGAATTGAAGCTTGGCGGATGCTGATCACGGAAACGCTTCATGATCATTGTTTTGCCCATGCCGCTGTCGCCGTATATGGCGATGGAAGGCATTCGCGTCCCGCGTGGATGGTCTACCAAGAAGCGGAGGCGATCGAGTACCTGCTTGGCACGCGGATAGACGAGCCAGCGACGTGATCTTATCGCGCGGATGCGCTGCTTGTCCGCTTCACCGAGCAGTGCCGCGGCGTTTGCAGTCAGATGGGAGGTTCCTGTGTTCATTCCCGCTCACTCCGTGTCCTCATCAAAAGCCACAGGTTTGCTGGAGTCGATCCCCCGAAGCGAGCCCCACCCGCTGTCATCCACTCTCGTTTTTGTGCTGGCAGGGCGGCCTCGTCGTGCGGTCGCTGTCGCCTTCACTGCCGCATCCACCAATTTTCGCCGTTCAATGGCTGTACTAACGATAATGCGGGTGTTGACCTCTCGTCGCCCTTTCGCCAGCAGCGTACGCCTTGCAGCCAATGCTTCGTGCAGCGTTACCGAGGCCAAGGTGAGATCGGCGTAGCGAGCTTCCACGAAGTTGCCCGAAGGTCGCCGCACAAAGATACGAGACATATCCCTTGGGTCGTATTTGACGAGCAGTCGGCGATCCGTACTCCCGACGTCGGCACTTAGGGCTGCCGACCAATAGCGCAGTCCAAAGAGATGGATCCCGGTTGGCTGCAGTGTGCGCTCCTGCTCGGGCAGGAATGTCAGCCAAAAACGCATGCGGTCCTGCGGCAATCGGAGTGGAATTTCGCCCTCGTGCTCGCGCCAGACTGCAATTGGCGGGCGTCCTAGACTGCCGTGGATCGACTGATGGTAGGTGCCGACAATGTCGAGGGCGATGTATCGCTCGAGCTCCCGCAAAGTCAATGCTGAATGCCGCTTCGAGTCGTATTCGCCAAGCTCCTGCGCATTGCTGAAAGTCGTGCCCGGTAGCAGGTGGAGTTTTCCCATCTGGGTGCCGATCAACCGTTCGATATGGCCGCCGAAGCGCGGTTCGCCCGGCGGTCGCCAGTCGATCGCGATGCCGGCATCCTCACACCCCCTCTTGAAAGCACGACTCCTGAAGTCGCTGCCGTTATCGACATGCAATGTCTCTGGGAGTCCGCCGACGGGCCACGGTTCGATGATCTCGCGCTCCCGCAACCAAGGTGATTTGTCAAAGACGGAGTGTAGCAAGCATAAACTGGTCGAGAGCCGGGAAGGGGCTTCCATTGTGAGGTAAAACCCGGTCACCATACGGCTGCAAACGTCCATCGCAAGAGTTAGCCAAGGCCTCCCGATTGGCAGACGCGTTTCCTCGTCGACGACAAAGATATCTGCTTTGGTATGATCGACTTGGACGATCTGGAGTGGACGCGAGGCAGCGAGCATTCCTGGAACAGCAGTTGTCCGCTTCACGATTTCGGTTTCGCCCCGTCGTTTGGCGCGCTTCTGCAGGTCGATATCTTCGAGACGAGATTCAATCGTCCGACGATGTGGCGGCTTGAGCCCGGCCGACACGCAGCCCGTTTGTACATCCCGAACCAGTTGAGAAATGCCGGGACGATTCTTATTCAGGTAATACCGGTTGATAGTGGTGCGGATGATTTCTTCTCGCTTGTCGTCGAGCACTCGGCTGCCGTCTGGCCGGCCGGGTTTACGCTCCACCAGCGACATCACCGTTCCCCCAGTTCGAAATAGCTTGATAAGACGGAATGCGGTTGCTCGACTGACTTCGAGTTCGGCAGCCAGCAGCGCCACATCCCCGGCTGCTACCTTGCCAGAGCGACGCATCAGAAATCCTCGAATTGCCTCGGCTCGTCGACACGCCTCATCCCAAAGCGCTTCGTCAATCTCATCGGGCAATGGATCGTTCATGCAGAAACACCGTCGATTTCGTCGGCGGTTGAATCTCACATTAAGTGCCAAAATCAAAGGGGCAATCTCAAATTAACTGCCAAGTCTCAAATTAAGTGCCAGGCTATCTTGTTGAAGCTGTTGTCGTCGGAGTCTTGCGGTTAAATGCAAAACGACATCAGGGTCACGCCTTTGCGCTTCAGTTCCCGCGCTACATAGGCAAAATCCGGCCCCTGTGTGTCCTCCGGCGGTCTGCCGGCCTGTTTGAACAACAGCTTCTCAAGCTTGCTGTCGTCATCATAAATCGCCGGTATCGGCCAAGTGCAGATGCCAGCCTGGCGTGCCCGGTGCAGGTAAGTCGAAACCGCGGTCTTCCCAATTCGAAGCCGCTCTGAAACCTCGCGAACCGACAGGCCCTGTTCGCAGGTCAGCCGCAGAATTGATCGTATGTCCTTCATCGTGATGCGCTTCGCTTGTTTCCGTCTCGGCATGATGTCTCCTTATCGACGCAAGGAGAAAATCACGCCAAAACGGCACCCGCAAAAACGCGCGCCAACTGTCCGCATATTACCGGATTGGTGTCCGCGAATTAGCGGAATCACTGTCCGCACATTACCGGAAATCCTGTCCGCGAATTACTGAAACACGCATTCAGAGCAGGAGATATGCGATCTCGTGGCTGCCGCTTCGCGGCTGACTCCCAAGGGGGGATTGCGTCCAGCGACATACGCAACGATCTTCGGACTGATCGCGGCTACGGGGCTACGACGCTCGGAAGCGCTCCAGCTGCGCTACGGCGATATCAATCTCGACAGCGCGGTCCTTACGATTCGCAATACGAAGTTCCGTAAGTCCAGGCATGTGCCTATGCATGCCACCGTCGTAGCCGCGTTACGGCACTATCTCGAGGTTCGTGCGCGTCATGGCGCTCTCTCCAAGGATTCGCCGCTGTTCCTCTCTTCTGAGGGCGGATTCATCACGGAGCGGAGGATCAATAAGATTTTCCAGAAGCTTCGTACCAAACTCGGTTGGGCCCCGCGGGGCGGCCATCGTGAAGTGCGCATCCATGACCTGCGCCATACCTTTATTTGCCGCCGCGTTCAGCTTTGGCACGAACATAGCGCCGATATCGACAATAGGATGGCAGCGCTCTCGACCTACGTCGGCCACGCCAAAATCTCCGATACCTATTGGTATCTGACCGCCGTCCCAGAACTCATGGCGGTCTCTGGCAGGCGTTTCGAGCTTTTCGCAGCGAATGTCGGAGGAGATCATCGTGTCTGATCCCAACCGGACACCGTCCTTCCCCATTCTGCTTCAACGCTTCTTTGTCGAACATCTGGGCAACCAGCGAGCTGTCAGTCCTCGCACCATCGCAGCCTACCGGGACACTTTTCGATTGTTGCTTGGCTTCGCCGAAGCAAAGAAAGGCGCCCACCCGGCTGATCTTGGCCGATCTTGATGCGCAATTGATCCTTGACTTCCTCAATCATTTGGAGAAGGAACGGAGCAACGGTGTGCGCACGCGCAATGCGCGCTTGGCGGCACTTCGCTCCTTCCTGAAGTATGCCGCCCATTACGACCTGACTGCGCTCATCGTCATCCAACAGGCACTGGCCATTCCGATGAAACGGTTCGACCGGCCAGTCTTGGGATTTCTCTCGCGCGAGGAGATGCAGGCGATTCTTGACGCGCCGGATGCGCGGACCTGGGCAGGTGAACGGGACCGCACGCTGTTCAGCCTGATGTACAACACTGGCGCCCGGGTGTCCGAAGCCATCGGCCTGCGCGTCGGCGAGGTTATCGTCGATGGCGCGGCGGTTGCACACTTGCATGGTAAGGGACGTAAAGACCGTAGCGTGCCGCTTTGGCGTACGACAGTCAGCTTGATCCGTAACTGGAAACGTCGGCTGGCTTTCACAAGCGAGGAGGACTTCCTGTTTCCGAACCGAAGCGGAGGGCGCATGGCGCGTTCAAACGTCACCCAGCGCTTTGAACTTGCGGTATCGGCTGCGGCGGAACGTTACCCGCAACTCGCGAGCCGCTCGATTTCGCCTCACACCATCCGCCACACCACGGCGATGCATCTCCTGCAGTCCGGCCTCGATATCAGCGTCATCGCTCTGTGGCTCGGCCATGAGAGTTCCGCGACGACGCATATGTACCTTCAAGCAGATCTCGCGATGAAGGAACGTATACTCAACCGACTGCAGCCCATGACGTCCAGTCAAGGTCGATATCGTCCGCCGGACCAGCTCATGCAGTTCCTGATGAGTCTCTGAAATTATGCGCAGTTCGCCAGCCGGAAGTCGTCCGAGAATCCGACGGTTAAAGCCTCCTGCCTCAGCAATCTGCGCATAATCACGAGGTGCACATAATCCTTGGCGTAAGCCCAAAGCCAGGCCTTGGTGGTTTTGCCCGAACCGGGCGCAAGAGTGGGCAGGGTCGTCTCGTCGGCAAAGATCCTTTCGCCCTCCTTGACCCTCTCCAGGATATAATCGGCCAGCATCTGCAGTTCGAAGCCCAGATGCCCCATCCATTGGGCCATCAGCGATCGGCTGATCTCGACGCCATCACGCAAATAGATCGCTTCCTGCCGATAAAGAGGAAGGCCATCGGCGTATTTGGAAACGGCGATATAGGCGAGCAGCCGTTCCGTCGGCAGGCCGCCTTCGATGATGTGTGCCGGCGCCAAGGCCTGGACCACGCCGTCGCTGCCCCGGAAAGCGTATTTGGGGCGACGCGTCACGATAACCCTGAACTTCGGCGGCACTACGTCCAGCCGCTCGGAGCGGTCGTCTCCGATCAGAACCTTTGCCAGCCCCTCGCACCCGGCCGGGATTTCCGGCTCGATGACCTCTTCGATGCGCTCGAGATGGGCGGCAAAACCCTTGCGCGGACGCGGCGCTCGCTTCGGCTTGTCCTTGGCTGCGCGATCGAGTTCGCTGCGGATTGCCGATAGGCCGGTTTCGACCTCTTCGAAGGCAAAGGAGACCTGCTCGTCATTGACCCCGAGGCGGAGCCGCTCAGAGCGCGTGCCATTTTGCGTGCGCTGCAAAACCTTCATGATCAAGGTCAGGTTGGCAATCCGCTCGTTGGCGCTCTTCTCAACCGCCTCCAACCGCGCGATCTCGGCCTCGGCCACCTTCAGCCGGACCTCTTTCGCGGCTTGTTCGCGCGCCAACGCGAGAACCATCGCTTTCAGCGCATCAACGTCGTCCGGCAGGTCGCTAAGGGGCAAATCCATGCGGGCGAATAGAGCACAAAAACAGCCGCTTTTCCCAATCATTACAGCAGCATGATTCATCTTGCCGCAGTCCTGTTCAGCCCGTCAGCAACGGCCGTCTGACCTTGGTTGGCCGGACCTTCTTCCAATCCAGACCGGCCAGAAGCGCCATTAATTGCGAATGGTCCAGACGTATCCTGGCGGCCGATATGCCCGGCCAGCAAAAGCTCTGCTCCTCGAGGGTTTTCGAATAGAGGCAGACACCGCTGCCATCCCACCAGACGATGCGAACACGGTCCGCCCGTTTCGACCGGAACACATAAAGCGCTCCGTTGAACGGTTAGGTGGCGCGCCACCTAACCGTTTCAGTGAAAGGCCTTCGTCTTTCATGGCCGTGATGGCTTTGTTGACCTCTTCGCGCCGGAGATAACCTTCATACTGTATCTTCGGCGCTATCTCCCCAAGAAGGACAAAGGTGCAGGTCTCGTTATTCCCTACTGCGACACCAGCGCCATGAACCAGCATTTGCTCGAAATCAGCCAGGCGGACCAAAAACTCGATAGAATTGCGTAATAGTCGCGATCTTGCGTTACATTTGTAGGATTCATAGAAGAACAAGTGGGGAACACGCTGGGCATTCGCGTCATTAACTATTTGAATACATGTGAAATTCTGGTTGGCCAGATTTTTTCGGATTAACCAGCTATTAACCATTAAGTCCTTGCAAACGAGAGGGTTTGGAGCGGTAAATTTGACGTATGGTAAAAAATAAGTGAGGAGAGATTCTAACGTGACGGTCGCGTCAAACCCAAACCGTAGGGCGTTGCCCAGCGTCTATGAAACAATTGGTGAACAGGCTGATTTCCTAAGCTCGCACCTTCAGTCGATGAGTGAAGCACTCTTTCCGCTTACGTCTCAGAAGATTCTGCGGAAGTTCACGTCCGGCGAAGCCGCGCGGTTGATGAGTGTATCTGATTCCACTTTGAGAAAGATGAGCTTGGTTGGCGAAGGCCCGCAGCCTGAACGACTAGCAACGGCAGGCGGCTCTATACTTTGCCTGACATAAATCAAATTCGGCATTTGCTTGCGCAACCAACCCGCGGGCGCGGAAGCATCGAGTTCGCTCTCCATCGCCGTCCCGGAGAGCATCTTCAGGTCCTCGCCGTAACCAACTTCAAAGGCGGCTCAGGTAAGACGACAACGTCGGCGGTTCGAGCCACAGGACGCCCCATCAGGTCCGCGGCCGTGTCGGATGCCGGACATACGAAACAGACGCTCTATGAGGTCGGACGCGACAACCTGCCCTGGTCAACATGTGACAGGGCCATGGAAGCGCTTGACGCTGTAAACTCCGAGATTGAAACCCTAATCAAACGCGCGTGGGGTCCGTGTGATGGGCGTTCTCAAACCCACAGACGCCCGCCGGGTAGCTAGCTATTCGGAGCTCCCAACAGAGGCGAAAATTGAAGTTCGAAAAAAGCAGGAGAGGTAATGTGAGCAGGCAGGATTCAATTGACGCCCTTTTCTTAAAGAAGCCCGTTGCTACCGTTTCATCAGCTTCCAAGTCAGCCGACCGAGCGCGCACGGGGGCAATCTCGGCCATCGGCTCGTCGCTGTATGAAGTGGCTGAAAATGCGAAACAGGCGACCAAATTCCAGCGGCCACTCGCCGAAGGTGGAGCTGTTATCGCCATCGAAACGGCATCGATCTATACGTCGGAGATCGTCGACCGAACCACAATCCATGTAGATCCTGCATTCGATGCATTAGTCGCGAGTATCACAGAACACGGACAGTAGATCCCGATCCTCGTGAGGCGCGTGAAGGTGGTTTCGGCAAAGATGGACCAGCTTTACAAGGATTTCAGGAACTCAACGGTAATGGAGAAGAGCAATGAACTAAGAGCCTGTGATAGGTGGATAGACTGGACCCACACGGCAAAGAAAAAGGCCCCGAAACGGATCCCGGAAGCCTTCTCAATTAGTTGCAGCTAAGAGAACCACATTGCTCGGAATCCACGTCAAGTCCTTGGCATCGTTTTGGTGAGCGTTTTTCTGTTGCCTTTCGAAAGGTAGAGGAAAATGCAGACTGAACACATAGCGACGCCCTTTGGGCGGCGGCGGATGACGCTTGCGTTAGTGAAGACCCAGTTCGAATCCGCGGGGATCAAAAAGGGCAAATCTGCCTGCAAGTGGAAGATCTACCGTGACACCTGTGAGGCGCGTTCCCTGCTCGGACTGCGCGATCGGGCGCTAGCGGTGCTCAACGCACTTCTGTCGTTCTATCCCGAAACCGATCTGATTGAGGGCAGCAACCTTGTTGTGTTTCCGTCAAACGCGCAGCTAATTGTTCGTGCCAATGGCATCGCCGGCACAACTCTTCGGGAGAATCTTGGGTTTCTTGTGCGGGCTGGTCTGATTCATCGAAACGATAGCCCAAACGGCAAGCGTTATGCCCGAAAGGGGCGGGACGGTTCTATTGAAACCGCTTACGGCTTTAATCTTGCGCCGCTGCTCGCGCGATCCGAAGAACTCGCCCTCTTAGCTCAGCGGGTTGCCGAAGAAAACCGGCGCTTGAAGGTGATCAAAGAGAAGATCACCATTGCTCGTCGGGATATACGTAAGCTCATTTCCGCAGCGACCGAGGAGGGCGCTGCGGGCGACTGGCAGAGCATTGAGGACCGTTTCGTTGCGATCACCAGTGGTCTTCGAACGGTAAAAGCTGACGCAGGCCTGGCGGGTAGCCTCGACGAACTCACACTATTGCGAGAAGGGATCGTCAACTTGTTGGAAGTTCA
Source organism: Rhizobium tibeticum (assembly GCF_900110205.1). Taxonomy (GTDB): domain Bacteria; phylum Pseudomonadota; class Alphaproteobacteria; order Rhizobiales; family Rhizobiaceae; genus Rhizobium; species Rhizobium tibeticum. Next base: position 17,322 of record NZ_FOCV01000053.1, read on the forward strand.
GCTTATTTCAGAAAAATCCGACGCCAATGGTGCCGGAAACCGTCAGCACATACAATATTCAAATACCGAATTGATCCCCGAATTTGAACCGAGCTCTGAAACTGCGCAGGCCGATAGGCCGGACCGAATGTCGAAGCGACAACGCGAGCCGACAAGATCTTTTCCGCTTGGGATGGTCGTTCGAGCGTGCCCGCAAATATTAGATTACTCTCCCGGCGGGCGAACTGAGCAATGGCGCGATTTAATGGCCGCTGCTGTAGTGGTTCGTTCCATGCTGGGTGTTTCGCCGTCGGCATATCAGGAGGCTTGCGAGGTCATGGGGCCGGAACATGCCGCAATTGCGATGGCCTGCATCCTGGAGCGGGCGGGCCACATTAACTCAGCCGGCGCATATCTTCGAGATCTAACCGCGCGGGCGAGAAGGGGCGAATTTAGCCTCGGACCCATGTTGATGGCGCTGATGCGGACCGCTGCGCCAACTCGGACTAGGTCGGCGTAGGGATATACCGTTGGATCTGGACGGAAACGCTTTGTTGGAAGCTCCCAACAATGGAGATATGCAGACCAAGTTATTAGCTGCCGGCTACTCCGATTTTCAATCGACCAACAGGCTTCTAAAAAGGGCCCTGGCGCATGGTGATGTTGCTGATAAATCTCAGGGCGATCTCAATTTAAGTGGTAAGAGCTGATCGAAAGTGCCGAATTGCGTGCCAAGCCTCAAATCAACGGCGTTGTTGCGTGGATCACCCGGCGACTGATATTGAGTGTTGGTTTTCAGTCTCAAGTTTTCAGTCTCCTGATCCGGATCTCGACGATGCCGCACACGTTCAATGCCGATCGGCGGGACAAGATTGCCAAGCAGAAATATCAAGGGACGAATTGGCCGGCATATAATGAAAGCCTGCGTCAACGTGGTGATTTGACCATCTGGGTGAAGGATGAGGCCCTGTCGTTATGGACGGCGCGGAGGCGGACATCGCGGGGTGGTCAGCCGAAATACTCAGATCTGGCGATTACGCTGTGCTTGACCCTGCGCGTCGTCTACGGGCTGGCGCTACGCCAGACCCAAGGCTTGATGCGCAGTGTCGCGGCGCTGATGGGGTTCGATATTGCCGTGCCTGACTTCTCAACCCTGTCTCGCCGGAGCAAAGGGCTGGCGTTGCCGTCGACAAAGTCCCGAGCCACAACGTCAGGTCCGGTCCATCTGGTTGTCGACAGCACCGGCTTGAAGGTCTTCGGCGAGGGCGAGTGGCCGGAAAACAAGCACAAAACCAAGGCCAAACGCAAAAGATGGCGCAAACTGCACCTTGGTCTCAATCTTGTCAGTGGTGAGATTGTTTGTTCCGATCTGACCGCGGATGATGTCGGCGATCCGACAGCGTTACCAGGACTTCTGGACCAGATCGGTGACCCCGTCGAGAAGTTCATTGCCGACGGCGCCTATGATGGAACGCCAACCCGAGATCTTCTGGCGACACGCTTTGGTGAGATCGTGAAGGTCATTATCCCTCCTGCGAAGACTGCCGTTGCCAGCCCTCAATCGGTGCTGGTTCCATCTGTCCGCGATCGCATATTGCAGAAATCAAGACCAAGGCGATTGCAAATACCGAGCAGGAGATCGCTCGTAATTGCGGCAAGCTTTCGGGCGAAAAGTTCGTTGCCAACGCGAAACCGGATGTGGTCGCCGCCGAACGTGAGCGTCTCGGCGAACTGGAGGGACAAAATGCCAGCCTCAAGGTTGCTATGGCCCGGATCTGCGAAGCGGCCTGAGGGAGACTTCAACTCGGAGAGCATGAGGATTTGTGGGGCGAGCTGGAACGACGTATCCACCGTTGAATTTTGACGGTGCCGGACGGATGTGAAAAGGGCAAAAGATCGACGTCATGTCGGTTTACCGGACGATCTTCGGATTGCAACTGATGGTCTTTATCAGCGTTTCCGGCAGGCCGCGAAACGGGCGTCGCGGGCGCAATCAGTTTTCCACTCCGGTCATTCTGGAAAACTCATTGCGAGGACATGAGAAGTGGGCGCGGCTGGTTCTTGAGATTATGGGTGACGATGGTGAGACGATTGCAACGGAAACCGTCGCCGATCTGGTGAAGGTGACGAAGGGCGCCGATGATCTCGGTCTGTCGTTGTCGGAGGCGAAAGGCTTCTTACGAAATTACAGTAGGCGATGGTGGAGACGCAGGTGGAACTCTGGCCGAGCGAAAACCGCGAGCTGGATGGGGGACGTCGCCTGCGCAGCAAGGGCAGTTATCCAATAACCTTCCATACTCTCTTTGGCGACATCCGCCTGAAAAGCCCCCGATACTACCTGCCGGACTTGGTCGGCGGAAACAGACCAGCAGCGATCTCTCCACTCCGGAAACTGATCCCCGACCACATCGCGCCCGAGCTGCTGGCCGATGTCCGGTCGGGAGCGGCGGCAACGCTACGACGGTTCGGCAGCACGCCTTGCAGGGCACCAAGCGCATCGAGCGGGAACTGACTGAAAAGCAGGTTTCCTTCATGCAGGATGCCTGTCCACGCGACTGGATGAACCTGCCCGTTCCCAATGGCCGCATCTTCATCGGTCTGGATGGGGGGTATAATCCGGGACCGCAACGATCGAAAGAAGAACTTCGAACTGATCGATCGGTTTTGTCCATGGCTACGATCGCAAGCCACAGCGGCGTACTCTGGAACCCGCGCCAGTCGACGCAATTTCCGCTCGTTCGGCTGAAGAGGCCGCTAGCGCCGCCACCGGCCTTCTTGCTCCTTTTGTGGTGAGCCCCGGAGGGCCGCGCCAAGGCCGTGTGTGACGCTCGCACGCAGTCCGCCATGGCGAAGAGCGGAGCGTCCCTTGCCGGACGAGTAGTGAGCGCGACGAGCATCCCACGGCTTTCGTCTGTTGACGGAGGAGCCGTCCGTTGTTTCAGAACTTCTGCTTTGCGCGCTTTGGCATGAAGTAGCTTCGGATATTGACGAGCGCTTCGGCGACGGCAGCGGCATCCGCGTGGGTGGCGGGCCCTTTGGTTTCGCTGAGTTTGCGGATTGGCGCGATGATATCGCCGGTGATGGCATGGCCGCGAACGACGGGCCGCCACAGCTTGGGGGCGAACCCGGTTCCCATCAGAAAGCAGACGTCCCAGTCCATGGCATCGAGGGTTTGATCATCGATCCGGGTGAACCGGGGCCGGTGGTCTTTCGGAGTTTCGGCGAGGCTTGCCGATATCCGGTTGTATTCCGCAACGATGGTCTGCACGGCCCGATGCTCAGTCGTTTCCATCGGCAGGTTCAGGGCCTCCGGGCCAGTCAGCTCCGGGATCCACTGACGTGGGTCTATAAACTTCGGGCCGATGATGAGAGCCGTGAGATAGCCGTCGAGGCCACTCATCGACCAGATCGGCGAGACGGGACGACGTGCCCTGATGAAGGCCTCGAACGCCTTGTTATCGAGCTTCGGTCGTGCCGTCGTCCCTTGGCTGTTCTGTGTCATGCCGCCCGTCGCTCCTGATCTGCAATGTCCCCGCGTTCGGCCTTCCAGGCCCAGGGGAAGAGCGTATCCATCCGGTTCGCGGACACCTTGCCCGAGATGATGCGCTCAAGCACATCGGCAAGCCAGACCTCGGGGTCAACACTATTGAGCTTTGCTGTGTTGACGAGCGATGCCAGGACCGCGAAGGACTTGCCACCGCGTTCGTTGCCCACGAACAACGAGTTCTTCCTCGTCAGAGCCACCGATTTCATTGAACGCTCCACCACATTGGAGTCCGCTTCGATCCGGCCATCCTCCAGGAAGGCTGCCAGCCCGTTCCAATGATTGAGCGCGTAGGAGACGGCCTTGCCCAGCGCCGATTTTGACGACACCTCTTCGCTCAGTTCGGTGAGCTGGACCTTCAGTTCTCGCATGATGGGTGCTGTCTCGCGACGCCGTACCGTGAGCCGGGTATCGGCACTTTCGCCGCGCAGTTTCGCCTCGATGCGATAGACCTCGGCGATCCTGGCTAGGATCGACAGCGCCTCCGAAGAGCCGGTCAGCTTGACGACATCGACGAACTTGCGTCGCGCGTGAGCAAGGCAGAACGCCAGCCGCATGGGGGCGACATTGCTCTTCCCCCGGCGCTTGGCCAAGGTTTTATAGGCCTGGTATCCATCGACCTGAAGTACGCCGGCAAACGACGACAGTTGCCCCTCGACCTCGCGAGCGCTGCGGCTTTCAGCAAAAGTATAGGCCACCGCCGGCGGCGCCGGACCATTCCATGGCCGGTCGTCGACCGCCTGCGCCCAGAGTTGACAAAGCTTGGTGCGTTTGCGCCCCGGATCGAGCCGCGGAAGCGGCGGGTGAGTAGGCCGGAGGGATTTCACCTGCCGGCCTCTCGCAGAACGGTGCGTGAACCTCTCGATTCACACCGCTCCCATCAGGTAAACGTATTCGTTCCAAATACTTGCCAGTGCACGAACAGCCTCGGATTTTCCCGCGCCAGTTTTCTCAGAAAGAGGTTGGCTCGGGTCTTATGAGACTGAAAGCGCTTGAACTTTCGCATGATCCAAGCCCTGAGCTTCTGATTGACGTAGTCAACCAGCGTGGACAGTGCCGAACGACTGAACCGGCCGTAGTATGCTATCCACCCGCGAAGGAGGGGATTGAGCTGTTTGGCTAATTCAGTCAGCGTCCCCGACGT
>NZ_FOCV01000078.1 GCF_900110205.1 Rhizobium tibeticum
CGATGCACATCGGAAAGCTTTCCTTGATTGCCAAGCGCTTTGCCGTTGATGAGCCCTGAAGGACCGCGGGCATTGAAGCGCATAACCCAATCGCGGACAATCTGCAGGGTCACGCCTCCGATCCTGGCCGCGTCGCTGCGTGAATGACCATCATAGATTTCGGCAAGGGCAAGAAGCCGCCGAGCCTGTGCCGCATCCTTCGTGCTCTTGGCCAATGCCCGCAGGGCAAAACCGTCGAAGTCATCGCGCAGTGGAATTCCCAATGTCATCCGCAAACCTCCGTTTGCGACATAGATTCAGAATTCAACTGATTTGGAAACCGCAAAACGAGTCAGAGACCGCTCACGTTGGTATTAACCAGTGGAGGTCGCGTCCGGAATTTTGGGGGGCCACTTATTCTGACTGGAGTAGGCGGATACTAAAGAATGGCTGGTGTCCACAAGAATGGCTGGTGACCACGCTACCGACGTAGGTAGGCGCATGGGCTGAGGTTAGCGTTTAAAACCGCAGAGTTGTCGCCAGAATTTCCAGCTAGTGCTGGCTTGTGAAAGCAGACATTGCGTCACGTAATTCAAGTACTATGCCGCGGCTCTTTCGTGGCATCGTCGGGAGAAGATCATGCTTCAAGAGCGTCAATCCAACTTGCTGGCCACCTTTGAAAGACTCGAATCGAACGTGCGATCATATTCGCGATCATTTCCGGTTGTGTTCAGGAAGGGCGCAGGAGCCATCCTCGAAGACGAGAATGGTTGCGAGTACATCGATTTTCTCTCCGGCGGAAGTGCCCTTAATTACGGTCACAACGACCCTGATTTTCTGAACAATGCTGTGCAATATTTAACGGAAAACGGTATTGTCCATGGTTTGGATATGGCTACGTCAGCAAAACGAGAGTTTATGGAGTGTTTCGAGGAAATAATATTGCGTCCGCGCGGCCTGACGTACAAATTCCAGTTCACCGGACCTACCGGCGCCAATGCCGTCGAAGCTGCTTTGAAACTCGTACGGAAGGCCACCGGGCGGAGCAGTATAATTTCATTTACCAACGGCTATCATGGAGCGAGCTTAGGCGCGCTTGCGGTAACGGGCAACCGGTATTATCGAGATGCAGCGGGTCTTCCTCCAGCCGGAGCAGTGTTCATGCCCTACGACGGATATTGGGGAGCCGATAAAGATGCCCCGGTATATCTGGAAAAGGTGCTCGCGGATGCGAGCAGTGGTGTCGATCTGCCAGCAGCCGTCATTTTGGAGACCGTCCAGGGCGAGGGCGGCATCAACCCTGCGAGCAAAAGTTGGCTGCAGTCGCTGGAGCGGCTCTGCAGAGAGAACAGCATCCTCCTCATTGTCGATGACATTCAGGCAGGTTGCGGACGAACGGGTGACTTCTTCAGCTTTGAATTTGCGGATTTATCGCCAGACATCGTTCTCTTGTCTAAGTCCCTCAGTGGCTGTGGACTACCGCTGTCCCTTTTGCTGCTCAAACCCGAACTCGATATTTGGCAACCGGGCGAACACAGCGGTACCTTCAGAGGCAATAACCTTGCCCTCATAACGGCGACTGCTGCATTGCGGAAATATTGGAGGAATGGAGAGCTGTCTGCGCGTGTGACGAAGACAGGCCACATTATGAGCCAACGTCTTCGGGAGATTGGTGAAAGCAACCAAGATCAGAGCCTTCTCGTGCGCGGAAGGGGCATGATGCTGGGGCTCGATTGCGGCACAGGAGAACTGGCCGGGAAAATCGTCCGAAACGCCTTTGAAGGAGGGCTCGTCGTAGAGCGATGCGGCGCGGACGATCAGGTTATCAAGCTTCTCCCTCCGTTGACAATTGACGAGCAGACACTTCAACGCGGCCTGGACATTCTGGAGAAATCTGTCAACGCAAAGGCTTAAGTGGTTACTGCATCCTGCTACACCTCCGAGGAATGGCCGCGCTCGTGATCTAACGTCGTCGAGTTAGTAGCCGGTGTGCCAGTCGATCGTGAAGAACTCGTTCTCAGGCAGGTTGATGCCGCATTGGTCGGCTCTGGAACGGGAAGAGTAGTGCGGCTAACAGACACAAAAGTTGCCTGAACCATCGCAGCAGGAGGGAGAAGTTGTATCCGGCGGCCGCCAGAACGGCATTGACGGCGTCACCCTGTTCGCCAGCGAAATAATTGCGTATCCTGTGGCTTCATCGCGCCTGTCTTGACTGCCACTGCCAGGCTCTCCTGCAAGAGCGCGGCGATCCGCTCCTCGCCCATGCGCTGCCGCAAGCGCGTCATCGAGGAGCGGTCGAACGATAGTTCGTGCCGGAAGAACTCCTCGCCGCACAGGTACTGAAAATAGGGGTTCTCCACCCAGCGCTCGCACAGGGCCTCGTCCGACCGGTTGAACGTGTGCTTGAGAATGGCCAGCCCCGCCATGAGCTGCGTCGGCAATGGCGGCATGCCCGCTCCGTCCGAATAGACATCACCAAAACGGGCGTCCAGCACTGACCAGTCAATGGCCTGCGCCAGACGCACCAGTTCGTGCTTCATGTTGATGATCTGGTCGAGCCGGGATCGGAATAGATCCTGTTCACCCGTTTCGCGCCGTTCGCGTGGTTTGCCCATGCCTAACCTCCGATTCACCGCGATAACCCAGTGAATCACGCTTCGCCAGCCAGGGAAACCTCAAACTGATTTTGCAAGGAAACAGCCTGTTCGGCGGCTGTTTCCTGCAACTATAAGATCTGCAGATCATTCAATTCTTACGTTAAATCAACGGCTTCCGAGTTCTTCACGGCCGACTGTGCCAGGAAGAGAGCTGGCTCGGTTTGTCTGAACAGTACCCGGCGTTTGTTAAGTGGATTTCCGCCTTGGTTACGCTGCTGCCGGGATTGGCGTCAGCGCGTTGAAGTAAGCCTGATCCGGCGTCTGCCGGTCAAGCGATGAATGAGGACGTCGCTGGTTGTACAACAGAGCAACAGAACACCCACGGGACTGAAGTTCACGAGCTCTTATATCCGTGGCACCCCTGGTCGGGACGGCTGATCCATATCCATCAAGTGCTCGACAAGGGAATTGCCGTCTTCCGCTGCAGCCTTACCAGTGATGCCGCTGGCCGGTGGCTGGAAATCCCGGTCTGGATGTTCGATCGAATTGCCAGTGCGCATTGGCGCACCATGCCGGTTCCACATGTTGAACTCGCCAGCCTGCGTGCTTTGGCGAGGATACTCGAAGAGGCTGGCACCCCATCACAACGAGAGGAGATAGGCGCAGCATTGGACTCTCACGAAGCGAGTCGGGGAGATGTCCATGCCACGTCAGTTCACGACCTATCAGTTCGATCTGTTCTTGGCCTACACAGCGGGAGGAGTCCGGCGATACCGCAATGGCAGGCGTTGCCGGAGGAAGCGCGTCAGACACTCACGGCGCTCATAGTGCGACTACTCGTAGACCACGCAAACGGCGGGAGCGCCTCGCAACAGAAGGAGGCTGGTTATGACGCATGAGAAGATCGGGCCACACCACCTGGAACGCAAGGCCTGTCAAGCGAAGCGAGGAACTGACCCCTCATATTGCCTCACCGGTAGATGTTACCGAACGTAGCAGGCTTCGGGATACCCGCATCACCTGCCGCCGCGACGGCAGGTGATGCGGGTAAGCTCTTGATCCAACCACCATCCAAGATGAGCAAACCAGCCATTTCCATGCGCCAGGCCTTTACCAGCCGTTGCACCATTCTGATATTCTTGGCTTTGAAGCGAGCCGGATCGATCTCAGTCAAGCGTTGCAGCACACCGGCTGCCGAGAGAGCTGGCTCGTCCTTCAGCCATTCCTTGATCTGCGCCTCAAAAGGCTCATACATGCTGGGTCTTTTGGGCCAGGGTTTGGTCCGTCGATAGGGTCGCCGATGCGTTGGTCTTGTCTCGCCATTCTTCCAGGCCAGCTTTAGACTTGCGGCGAAGCGCTGGAGATCGACAACAACGGGCTCCTCAAGCTTCTGATTCACACCACGACGATCAACTCGTCTTCCAAGCTCCTCTTGTGCAGCACGCAGGCTGGCAAACAACAGAACGGGGTCGCTATTTTCCAGCATTGCCTGTAGCTGCTTCTTGTCAGCTTTGGCCACGCTAGAATTCGCAAGGACACGAGCGGCGGGTGGAACTGGCGGATGATAGCGCTTGATCACGCGCGCCCCGATCCGCGTCTTATCCTGCAGCTTAAATGACGGCTGGAACAGATTGCCGTAAAGGCGGACAACCGCATAAAGTTGACTAAGAGCAATCGTCGCTTCCGTACCGACGAACCGACCGTACCCCACCAGACGACGCACGATCGCGCCGTTCTTTTGCTCAACATGTGCTTGATCGTTCTTCCGATAGGCGCGAGAGCGTGTCACTTCCAAATTCTCGCTACGGCACCAGGAGACGACGAATTCGTTCATGAAGGCGCTGTCGTTGTCGAAGTCGACACCCAGTAGCGGAAAGGGAAACTGCGAACGGGCCTGTTTGATCGCCACGATCACCTTGCCGCTGTCACGCGTACGGACCGGAACGCATTCGGTCCAGCCCGTAGATATATCGGTCAGCACCATTGTCTGCACGAAGCTCCCCGACGAAGACGTGCCGGAATGCGCTACAAAGTCGACCTCGACGAAGCCAGGCGGAGGATCGTTCCAATCTCCGAAGGTGCGCACCGGAACCGACCGGCGAACCGCCGAACTCATGCCAGCACGTCGACGCTGACCGCCGCGCGCTGCGATACGGACTTCCGTCAAAAGCCGATCCATCGTTGCAGGGCTCACCGTCATCAGTTTGCCGCGTAGCGTGGCGTCAAGCTCTAGTCGGCCATGGCGCTCAAGCGCAGGCAACAAAACAGGTATCAGCGGTTTGAGTCGTTTGGAACATAAGCGTTCTGATACTTCCCACAATACAATGAGTGCGTCGCGGACATCGCTGCCATAACGGAGGCTGGTATTCTTGTGTCCGGGCGAGGGCTTCTTGCGTCGAGCTAGAACCCGGATTGCATGCTTGCGGTGATAGCCGGTTACCGCAACAAACTCATCGAGAATCCTTTGCTTGTCCGCACGGCAGCTAGATCGATATCGTTCGATGATTGCCTCAACCAGTTCCGTCCGTGTCGCCATGCTGATCCGCCGTGCCATCCGCCCCCCGAGCCGGGACAGCAAATCAGCAGCGCCCCGTCAGGAGCATCAACCCTATCGGTAACATTTTGCTTGAGGCAATGCGTCCGGACCAGTTCACGATGACGCTTGATACGCAGATCGAAACCGGCCGGTGACCTCAGCCAAGCGGGCCAGAATTGGGCCAGGTCGTTTGCTTTCCCGGAAGCAAAATAGCGTGCCGATCACTTCACACCAACTGACTTGCGCTTCGGCTTATCGGCTTATTAGCTATCTGGTGTGATAGTGGACCGAGTGCTGGATGCAGAATTAGTCTCAATGGCGTTCTCAGTCCGAGGATGGCTAAAATGATTCAGAGCTTGGCGATCATTGTCACCGACGCACGAGAGATAATTGCAGACCAAAAAGGTCGCTGCCAAGCGGCGCTAGGCTTGCCTGCGGGCACATCAGCGCTAAGTGACTTGTTGTCTCAGTTGGCGCAGGCAGGCGTGCAGAAGACGGTGATCTTAACTCTTCATGGTGTTGGTGATCTCGGCTTGGGTCTCCGTAATGGCCTGAATGGCATGGAGCTCTGCTTACGCGCTCTGCCTACGCCGAATGCCGGGCGCCTCATTGATGCAGTAACGGTAGACGAGATTGGCGAGGTATGTGGCGACGTCCTTGTTTTCACCGGGAACCTCAACATCGACTTCTCGCTTATCGAGCGCTTGGTACAGTCATCTGACAGCAACCTCGTCGTAGTAGGTAGGGCAGATAGCCAGCGATCGTTGCGCTTGCTAACAAATAAGTCGCTGCGGCTTACAGCAATCCTCCCCCAGGACGCTGTCAGTGGGAGAAACGTCTCTGATTTGAGCCCTGTCGGCGTTTATAAGTTCGGGCCCAAATTCCTTCGCAGCATTGCGCGAAATCGAAGGCGCCGGTCCAATGATGATCTTGAGTTTTTCGAAGCCGCACTGGGCCGTCAGGCGTATGAAATGCACGTCATACATGGTGGAACCACAGCCCGCCACGCAGGTTGACGGTCAATGAGGGACTGCTTCTGCCTCGAGTTCCAACTCGACGCGGCGGCTGCGGCAAAGGCGAAGTGGCGCGCCGCTCTCCGTTCATGCTTTGTAGGCATTCGGGAAGCCGTTCCGCCGATCCCAGAGATGATCCAAAGTTCATATTTTGAAACATCATGTTACGCTGACATCAACGATGCCTGCGAAGCCGGACCGATCCAAGGCATGCGAGTGCCGCCACATCCGGCGCCTGCCGAGCACTCTTTTCTGGCTGCTTGACGTGGGCCATTGTGGAATTGCATTCTTGCCGTTCTATAGTCCCGACTAATCAAGGTGTTTGCTCTAAGCTCAAGGCGCTCCTGCGGGCAAAACCTCCGTTGAACCGCTCTGACATCAGCAATCTGAGCGGCGATGGCCAACTTAGTAACAATCTCGTCAGTGCTGACGTCTATCAGGTGTCGAGCCATGTCCCATCAGACTTGCAGCAGATATCGGCAACCGAAACGCCTTCTGTCATCATCCTGATTGCTTGGCACACGTCGATTTATTCCTTGCGATAGTGGCAAACCGCAGACTTCAGCTGAAGGGTTTAAAATGAAATCCACTCGAACCCTCCAGATCAATCCAGTGGACGCTGCAATCTTGAGCGCGATCCCGCCAATCAGAGCTTTGCCGCGTCCGACGCGGGTGCCGCTGTCCTTCGCCCAGCAGCGGCTTTGGTTCCATTCGCGTCTGACGGGTGGCAGGGACGACTGTCACTTGCAGGTGGGCTTCGGCTCCGCGGCAAGCTAGACGAAGCGGCCCTGCAGTCCTCCTTGGACGGGTTGGTGGTGCGTCATGAGGTGCTGCGCACCACCATCGGAGTGGATGGCGACGAACCATTTCAGCGGGTGGGGCCGGCTGGCGTCGGTCTGCCGCTGAAACACGACGATGTCACATTGGCAGCCGATGCGAACGCGACTCTTGCGATGTTGATAAGCAATGAAGCGCAGGCACAATTCGACGTTGAAGTCGGACCTCTGATCCGCGGGCGGCTTGTGCGTTTGACAGTGGACGACCACGTGCTGCTGATTACCATGCACAACATGGTCTCGGATGACCAGTCAGTGAACATCCTGACGCGCGAGTTCACCGAGCTTTATACCGCCGCCCGGACAGGCCGCCCTCCTCAGCTGGCGCCGTTGCCGGTGCAGTATGCGGACTACGCGCTTTGGCAGCGCAATTGGCTGACGGAAGAGATTTTAGAGCGGCAATCGGAATACTGGGGTCGGATGCTGGCGGGCGCGCCAACGGTGCTTAGGGTGCCGACGGACTGGCCGCGTCCGACGCGCCAGGACCCCGGGGGCAGTTGTGTTGAGTTCGTGTGGCACGAGCCGCTGACCACGCAGCTCATTGCGCAGAGCCAACGTTTTGGGACTACGCTGTTCGTGACCGTGCTGGCGGGATGGGCGCTTTTGTTGGCCCGATTATCGGGTCAGGAGAAGTTAATCATCGAGATGCCGAGCGCCAACCGCACGCGCGCCGAGATTACTCGGCTCATTGGGCCCTTCACCAACACGCCGACGCTGCAGGTCGATCTGTCAGGCGATCCGACCGTGGGGGCATTGCTGGAGCAGGTGAATACGGCCGTGCTTTGGGCGCAGGTATACCAGGACTTGCCTTTGATCAGGTGATCGAACGCGTCAATCCTCCCCGAAAGCAGGCTCATACTGCAATCGTAGATGCTATACCTGCATCGGCCAACAACCTTGAGGCGCCAGTGGAAGTGCCGGGGCTGAAAGTTGAGTACATCGGCGCTTGCGAACATGTCGCGCAACATGATCTAGCGCTTGAGCTTATTGAGGTAGGTGAGACGATTCGCGGAAAGCTTATTTACTCGACTTCGCTATTCGACCGGAGCACGGTCGAGCAATTCGCGAGGTGTTTGGAGCAGGCGCTGAGTCAGATGGCGATCGACTTCGGCCAGCGGGTCTGGTCGGTGCCACTGTTGGAGAAGGAAGGCAGTCGTCTTTCGGCAGAGTCGAAGCCGAGGGAAGTGGCTTTTTACCAGGATCGCTGCAATCTGCTTGAGGCGCAGCCGGAGCGGAATCCGGAAGCGGGTCATTGCGAGGACGAGAACCTGAGCTATCGTGAGCCGAACGTGCGCATATCCGCCGCGCCTCGAGTTAGCAAAGTTGAAGCATCGGTCGACGACTCTGACGCGACGCGCGATACTACTACCATGAATTTCATCGAGGGGACGCGCGAAGTAGCCGAGGGTGAGCTACAAGCAAACAGCATCACTCGTTATCACGTGACGAAATTTTATCGAGAACAAATCGCCGACAAGGCTTGTTACGAGATGGTGTAACGGGCGGAGCCCAGCCAGCTAGGTTTGAAGGTCTGGTGGTCGTCCCTCACAATGATGGTGTCGCGGAGTCAGGAGTAGCCTGCTCCATAGCATCACGGAGAGACGACCATGAAAGAGTATGCCGGCATCGACGTATCATTGGAATACTCAAGTGTGTGCGTGGTGGATGCAGATGGCCGCATCGTGCGGGAAGCAAAGGTACTCAGCGAGCCCGATGCGCTGATCGCCTGGTTTGGCGAGCACGGCGTGGCTATGGAACGAATTGGTCTCGAGGCCGGCCCGTTGTCGCAGTGGCTCCATGCCGGGATGACGAAGGCGGATCTGGCGGTCGAACTGATTGAGACGCGGCACGTGCGGACGGCCTTCAAGACGATGCCGGTGAAGACCGACAAGAAGGATGCGCGAGGCATTGCGCAGTTGATGCGGCTTGGCTGGTTCAGAGCAGTTCACTGCAAATCTCTTCCGGCCCAGGAGGTGCGAGCGCTGCTGACCGCACGCAAACTCATCCAGGGAAAGCTTCACGACATCGAGATGAGCATCCGGGGCATTCTGCGCGGCTTCGGCCTCAAGGTAGGGCCGACGACGCGGCGCACCTATGCGGCACGCATCCGCGAGCTGATTGAAGGGCATCCAACCTTGGAGGCGATCGCCGCTTCGCTGTTGAAGGTCCGCGACGCGCTCGACGACGAATTTGCAGGTTTTGAACGCAAGTTGCGCACCATGGCCCGTCAGGACGATAACGCACGCCGGCTGATGACGACGCCCGGCGTTGGCGTCGTGGTGGCGCTGACATTCGTATCGGCCGTTGATGCGCCTGAGCGTTTCCGATCATCACGAGCGGTGGGGCCGCATTTCGGACCGACGCCGAAGAAGTATCAATCGGGCGAGACCGACTATAGCGGTCGCATCTCGAAGATCGGCGATGTGGGCGTACGAACCGCGCTCTACGAGGCGGCCAACGTCATCTTGACCAGGCCTGTCAAAGGCTCGGATCTTAAGACTTGGGCGCTGGCGGTCGCCAGACGTGCGGGTCCCAGAAAGGCGCGTGTCGCGCTGGCCCGCAAGTTGGCGGTTGTGTTGCACCACATGCTCCGAGATGGGACCGACTTCATTCCCCACAGGGCGGCGCCAGCCATGGCCACCTGAGCAGCAAGGAGACAACAACACAGCTTTCGGGGGCACTGCCATCAGCCCTCGAGCAAGGTCCCTTCGCCGGGACGATGGATGGGTTAGGCCGCTAAGCTGCAAGCAGCACTCAGGTGACTGCGCGTGACTAGATTGGCCAGCCGGTCCTCAGCAGACCCCATACAGCAGCGACCCGGCGTCGACTGCGGACAGAAGCAAGCACTCGGCGAGGGATTAAGCTCACAAGGGATTGACTCGGGAGAACCCGTTACAGAAGCAGCTTAAACATATCGTCGAGCCCTCATTCAAAGAGTTCGAGACCATTCTGCTATGCTATCACGCGCAAGAATCCAAGTCCCACGGCCCACCTCGGATGGATACGTATCATGCTCTGGCTCAAATGATTAAATTGTCACTACAGCCTAGCGGACCGCGGGCAAGGACTGTCCGGAGCTGAACTGACCAGAATGTAACTCACGTGGCGTCAGCTGCCGTGGCGGGTTTGCGAAGACTTCAAAAATCCCGTGAAGGCCTCAAATCGGACGTTGCATGTCGGCCCGATTGTCCAGCATATTTTCTCGCCTAAATTGACGATGCCGTCCGGACGCCGTCGTCTTGCTCCATCTGGCCGGGGCTATCACGCCCAACCCGCGGGCGGCCTCACCCTGAACGACGGGGCTGCCATCGCCCCGATCGCCCCATTTCTTCCCTGCGAACGCGTTCCGTCTGTTCCAAACCTCACCGTGATGAAAAAGGCGCGACGTGTCGCCGCGCTCACAATCCAGAACAGCAGACATCAACCGCCTCGTGAACAGGACGGGCTAGGGATCTTTTTCAAGAGCCCCGGTTAGGGCCGTTGAAATGGCCCGGGCCAGAGCTTTGCGGTTTTCCGGAACACTCATCATCGTCACGTGGTCGCCCTGGATCGGTACAGCCGTAATGGCCCCTGGGCTCAAAATCCGGTCCCAGCCGCGCATGGGCGAACTTGTCTCTGGGCCTATCGAGTTCTTGCCCCATCGCGTGCGCCGGCTGAGGGCAGAATCAGTAGCATAAAACTGATGTATTTCGATTGGCAGGGATGGGGCGCGGTACGACTGCAGCGCTCTTTGAAATTGCGCAATTCTTTCATACATCAAAACCTCATCGTGGAGATCACGATCCGGAGGTATGGCCCCTATTTGCTGCGCCTTTTCAAGCAGCTGGCTAATCGAACTTTGTCTAGCGAAGCATTCCAATAGTTCGAAGTGCTTGTCATCTACGGATTTGAGAGTTTCCAGCACCCCTTCGGATACCAGTTGGGTGGGTGTTATGTTTGATGGATTCGCAGGTAGCGTAACATCGATGAATGCCATGAACGCCACGACTTCATCCTGATCCAGTAATCGCTGAGCTATGGCGTAAGCCAAGGTCGCCCCTGATGAGTATCCAGCAAAGCGGTACGGGCCTTGTGGCTGGATTCCTTTGATTGTCACGATGACCGGCGCGGCTATTGCCTCAAGAGTCAGTGGACAAACGTCCTCGAAAGAGGGCCATGGCAGAGCATAGACGGGACAATCTATGTCTATCTCTTTGACCAACCTTAGGACGTACGAACAATCACCCCAACCTGTGGGAACAAAGAACAGCGGTGGCTGTGATCCAGTTGCTTGAACGGAAATCACTCCCGGACTGCTGGGCTGACGCTCCAAGGGAAGCTTAGAGGCAAGTTCCTTCAGAATTGGGGCTTGGAAGAGGTCGGCGGCGCTAAACCGCAGCTTAAGATCACGTGCTCGGTTGAGCAGCTGCACGGCCAACAACGAGTGGCCGCCGAGTTCGAAGAAGTTGTCGTGGCGGCCGACCCGCTCGACCCCGAGAAGCTCCGCCCAGATCCCGGCCAGCAGCGTCTCGATCTCGCCGCGCGGCGCCTCATAGCTGCGGCGCGCATAGGCGTCGTCGTCCGGCGCCGGCAGCGCCTTGCGATCAAGCTTGCCGTTCGGCGTCAACGGCAGCGCCTCGATCTGCACGAAGGCAGCCGGCACCATATAGTCCGGCAGCCGCCCGCTCAGATGCGCGCGCAAGGCGCCGGCAAGCCCGCTTCCGTCATCTTCGTCGTCCGATACCGTCTCGGGTCCACAGACCACATAGGCGACAAGACGCTTGTCACCGGCGCGATCCGCGTGCGCCACCACCACAGCCTCGCGCACCCAGGCGTGCTCAGACAGCCGCGCGGCGATCTCGCCCGGCTCGATGCGGAAGCCGCGGATCTTCACCTGGTCGTCGTTGCGGCCCAGAAACTCGAGATTGCCGTCCGGCAGGTAGCGCGCCAGGTCGCCGGTCCGGTACATCCGCGCTCCCGGCTCCTTACTGAACGGATCGGCCATAAACCGCTCCGCCGTCAGCTCGGGCCGGTTCAGGTAGCCGCGCGCCACCCCCGC
>NZ_FOCV01000158.1 GCF_900110205.1 Rhizobium tibeticum
AAGTATACCTGAAGCCGCCGGGCTTTGCCCGCGCAGATATCGCGATTCCTACAATAATTTCAGTAGTTTACCGTTTATGGACGGGCACTAGCTAGGAATCGCCGGCGTCGATCGAATAATGATCCCGAATTTTTTGAAGTCGCACTGGGGCTTCAGGCGCGCAGAATGTATGTCATGCACGCGGAACCGCTGTTTTCTAATGACGGTGGACGATTCTGTTAGCTTGAGGGGGCCAATTCGCATATAAATCCATGAGGTTGACAATAGGCCCCATTACTTAATAGACTCCAGTTCCTGGAGCACCGACTTACTTTGTCCTCTGAGACTTTTTGAGCGGAAACGCGGAGATTGACTTCTTCAATGGTGCGATCGTTGACGTAGATTTGCCGTCCGGGAATGGGCTGGAGATACGTTGCACGGTCAGGAGGCACTCGGATATCTTCGGCAGTCCGCCTCTATCGCGTTAACGAAACGGATGAACTCCCCGGTACCTGTAACCCTGCATGTTGCGGCCGATTACCGAGCCGAGAACATTGAGGGCAGCAAACAGAGTGGTGTGTCATGGCGCTTGTAGTCATGGGTCAACGTGCCGCCCCCGACCTTTCTTCAACGGAAGGTCCGGCTGCCTCCGGTCGAGCGCCTGGATCTGGCTCTTCTCTTCGACGGAAAGGACAATGGCATCGCCGGCGGTGAGACGTAGAGCTAGACGATATCGTGCAGTCTCTCGGCAAAAGCCTTGTCGTCCGACAGTCTAAGCGGCGCCAGCGGTGCGGCAAGGCGATGCTCGTGCCAGATCTTGCCGCGATCTATAGCGCGGCGATCCTAACGGCCTTTACCGAACGGTCCAGTGCGAGCCTCTGCCAGGGCGTTTCCGGCGTCATCGCGACCCCCTGATCGACCAACGCGCGATCGAGCGGCGAGGTGCCGGTGCCCGCTATGATCGCCACTGTTCCAGGCCATGAACGCTCATCAGGAGGATCATGCTTCTCCGGTTCGCAACGATGGCTTTGAGCCAGGCTCACTCGGCGCGGTGACGTCAAAGGTGATACCCGTCGCACAATCGACAACCAAAGGGATCCAAAATCGGACTCTTTTGTCTCGATCAATCCAATTGCACAGCGCGAATATTAGGTTACCGCTACCGTGAAAGAGTTTCATCCGAGCCAGCAATGACGAACGTCGTATGCATCCGAGCAAGTCCGCGGGATTTTGATTTTCGCGCGTGGTAATGTCGGTTCATGGAGATCGATGAGGACAAAATCGACGATGCAGTTT
>NZ_FOCV01000073.1 GCF_900110205.1 Rhizobium tibeticum
CTACGGCGCAGCAAAGCGAGAGATCATGCCGGGTGTAGAGCATCGCTCCCACAAAGGGTTGAATAATCGGGCGGAGAATTCTCACCAACCAGTCCGGCGGCGAGAGCGGATCATGAAGCGCTTCAAGTCACAGCGACATCTACAACGCTTCGTCTCCATCCATGATCCGATCGCCAACCTATTTCAAATCCCGCGCCACGACATCTCCTCCGGCCACCATCGCGAACTGCGCACGGCGGCGATGAGCCTGTGGGCGAAAATTGCCCGAGCATGAGAGATATCTGCGGATGGCGTCTTTCGCTGGCCTTTCATCCGTTAAGTTTACGATGCCGTGGTGATAAATGGGATATTTGCGATGCCGCCGGCTGTCGAGGTTATCAAACGGGTAATCCGTTTCAGGGTCTGACTCTGCTCGTTCACCTGGTGGTTCAAAGCATCTCGCAGTGCCTGGTTGGGATCATCGATCATCGCTTGGGTGATGCCGGCGGAAATGGGGCTCGTCCGGAATTCGCTCGGAATAGAAAGGTCATATTCACAAAAGGGATTCTTGCTGCCGGGCGCAGGCGGCTGGCCGCCAAACGCGAACGGGATCGTATTGGCCGACGGAATCTCCGGCACCTTATCGAACACGGCATCCTGCACGAAACCGACCGTGCAGAAGAAATTGCCATGGGGAATCGCGCCTAGCCTCGCGATACTTTCGTCGGCCTTTGGAGCAGTGGTTGCTGGGATCCTCAGCCACATGCCGGGTTCGATATGCAACGCGCCGCCGTTGACGCCATCTGTGACACGATGCAAATAGGTGACACCAAAAATGGTGACATCCTCCTGCGCGCTGCCGCGATTGAAGACTGGTGATCCGATCGGAGTAAATTCGATCGTTTCATGCAACAGATTGAGTTGCAGAAGAAGCCGTTTTCGCTGCGGCCGGAAAAGTCAGGGCGGGCGATAAGACTGAAACCTGTCCCTTCCCAGAAACCAGGGAGATCCCTCAGGGCACCGAGCCGGTCAGCCGTGACCCGTTGTGAGGTTGCCGCGCGCCGCAGTGTGGCGGGGGTTTTCGTATGAGGTAGGGAAGACTGTGTATCGTTCATCGTCTCCTGTCCTTCTTGTGGAAATGGTCAGTGTCGGCGATTGACTAAAGCGTCAAACGGCGCTCCAGCTTGGTGAATTCCTGCCGCAGGGTTTCCAATCCGTCGCGGGCAACGTCGTAGGCGCTGGGTCGGCCCGACACAGGCTGGTCCTCCCCGGGAATCCAGAACTTGCGACGGGTCAGATGCAGACCGTTGAGAAAGGCCGGCACTGCATTGAACACTTCGATCAGGAACGGGCCGTCATAAATCGGCAGGATCGGCCCGAGGAAGTTTTCCCAGGGGATCCAGCTATCGTTCAGCGCACCTCGATCAGGCGCGGAGATATGGATGTAGTTCAGACGCCGCTGCTCTACGGTGGTCCGCAGGCTGTTCTCGAAGGCTGCACGCCCGCTGCTTCCAAGCACCACATGGGCGCTGTCGATGGTAAGGCCGGCTTGTGAACTGCCCACGCCTTCCAAGAAGCCGAGCACATCCGAAACCATGTTTGGCGCCGGCGTTTCCCAATGGTCCACCGGCTCGATCGCGAGCTTGACGGCATTCTTCTCAGCATAGTCGGCGAGCTGCTCGATGACAGGGCGCGCTAACTCGTAGCGAGGTCCCAGCCAATCCTGCAGTGCATCGCTCCATAACGGCGTGCCGGAATCGAGCGTCGGAAACACTCCATAAGGAAAGACGATTGGTCCCGCCATTATGGTCTTGCCGCCTAGGATCAAAGTGATGTCGACACGCGACTTCAAATAGGCCAATGCGCCTTCTCTTTGCTCCCGGAGAAGCGAGGTAGGATCGAAGGTCCGCGTCGTGCCGACATTGGTCGTGAAGCGTATCGTTTCGAGACCGGCGGCATCTAAAGCCTGCTTGAAGCGGGCATAGCTGTCGATCTCTGCCTTATGGTCGGTCGTCTGCTGAGCTGCGATCGGCAAGTCGAAACCGTCAAAGCCCATGGCGACCAAGGCCCTGATATGATCGATCATGGTTTGGGTATACGCCTGATCATTCGGCCGCAGGTCCGCCGTAAACATGAACAGGCTCAGGTAAATGTCTCTTTTCGCGACGCTATCCATCGCTACCACCCCAGCGTCTCGCGCAAATAGGCACGCGCCATCTTGGCATACTGAAGCGGATTGGCCTTTGCCGGGGCCTGCTCTGCCTCGATCACCAACCAGCCCGCGAAACCGACCTCAGCGAGTTCCGTGAGGATTTGCGGGAAGGTCGTGATCGAACCGTCGCCGGGAACGGTGAAAATACCGGCTTCGATGGCCGATTCGAACGAGAGGCCATCGGCATGAATGCGGGCCACCACGTCGGCGCGGATGTCCTTCAAATGGATATGCTTGATCCGGGAAGCGTATCTTTTTGTAACGGCCAGCGGATCAACGCCGGCGGCGGCAAGATGGCCCGTGTCCAACAGCAGATGGACCAGACTGGTTTCGGTGTTCTCCATCAGTCGATCGATGGCCTCGGCGGCCATGACGCCAGTGCCAAGATGCGGATGATAGCAGAGGCGTCGCCCCTCTTCTTTAGCGATCCTGCCGATGTCGTGCAGGCCATCGAGCAGTTGATCCCACTGCCCGTCGGTCAGGTTCGGGCAGTTTGGGAACAGTGCGACTGGCAGCGGGTTCACAGCATGACCGAACTCGGCCACCACGAGGTCGGCCTTCCTAGGATCTTCGCTGCCGCCTTCCATTTCCTGCAGAAACGCGAGCTGTTGGCGTACCTTCTGGATCGTTTGCTTCCTCATAGCCGCGATCGTAAAATAGGTGCTGACCCATGGTTCCGAAACGCGCAAACCACGCAGATCGAGAGCCGCCTTCAGCGTTTTCCGGTCGGTCGGATATTTGTGGCCAACACTGCAACCGACATAGCCGGCGAGCGCCATCTCGCTGATGCATTGCTCGAATGGTATGCCGATGTCGATATTGATAAAGTCGTCATTCCACCAGAGTGTCGGCGTGATGCCAAGCCATACCTTTTCCGGGGAAAGCCGTGAGGTCTGAGTGCTCATCTTCCTGGTCCTTTGTCTGTGGTTAAGCTGACATCAACTGGTTGCCCATTCGCAGGATCGCCGGCAAATGCAGGAATCTGTGGCCTGGATGCCCACGAGCCATAGCCCGGGGCTCTTGCGCCTGCGGGGTGGGCACCGATCGCCTTCCACATTAAGCCTTCGACATAAGCCGAGGGCGACACAACAAAGGTGACATCCTTCGGTGCCGGACCGAAGGCCTCCGTCCAAGTTGTCGGCAACTCGTACCAAGTGCCGACGTACCAAAGTTTGACGATGTTGCGCGCGATTGGCCCCAGTTTTTCGTCTCCGAAGATCTCCCGACGAAAACCTGCTTTGCGCTTAAGGGGCAGTTCGCCTTCCGTCTCCCGCAGTACTCGTTCATATGCACCAAAGAGCTCGTCTGCGAGCGCAACGCCGACGACCGTGTCGACCGCCGCAAGGTAAGCTTCGGCCTGCCCCGTGCCCCACAGTTCGAAAGTGGTAAACGCGGTAACCTCGGTGGAGAAGGCGAGAAAATTGTGCAGGCGGTCTTCGGTAATCATGCGCTCGCCTCCGCTGTCACCGTTGCGAGTGTGCTTCTCACTCGGTTGCTACAAACGACTTCGAACGTCGCCGAGGCATTAAAGCCGCCGCTGTCGGGCAATGGATTGCGGATCAGTTCCCCCATCAGGTTTCTGAACTTGAACATCCTCGGCACCGCTTCTAAAAGGAGGTGTGGCTGGCCATTGTAAGCTTGCGTCAGTTGTTCCAGGAAGGTCGCGTAGGCCTGATTGAACGAAAGGGCCGCATTATGGAGCTCCGAGCCGGCTGGAATCTCTGCTAGCTTCAGATTGCATTTGATCGGGAAAGCTGCCTGCCAATCAACGGTGAAGGTCGGGCCGGTCGGATTTTCGGGACGGTCCTCGGGCTGGTAGTAGCGGCCCCGGGTAAGTTCGTCGAAGCGATAATAGTGCGACAGCTCCCTTTCGTGATCGTAGATGCCGCCGCCCACACCCTCTCCCTGCTCCATCACCAAACGTATCGCTGCGCGCGCGCTTTCAATATCCACCACCGGAAAGAGTTCGCCGCCGCCAGAATAGTAGTACTCCGAGGTGACTTGGCGCTCCGGATCTCCGACAAAGATCGTTTTGCCTGCTGCGTTAGACTCCTTTTCAAGAAGGTTGATCCCGTCTTCGATGGCGATGTAAAAATCCCCGATGCTGAAGTATTGCATGTCGCTGGCACCAGGGTGGGTCCCTAGCACCGTCACACCTGCCGGGTAGGGACGCTTGACCAGCTTCTGCGGTCCGGGGGCGAGGCGAGGACGCTCTATCTTCTTGAAGGCCTCGAGCGTTTGCTTGCTGAATGGCGCCAAATGCACCAGGAAATCCGTCTCACCGTCGGGGAGATAGGCTGGATAGTTCGGCACGAAGCCTGCGACGGTGAGGTCCGGTGTTCCCCCGATGGCATTCAGCAGGTTTGCTGCGACCGTCAGATGCAGCATTTCCTCCACTGCAACCACTCGGATGATCTGGACGGCATCCGGGTTGAAACCGGGCCTGATCGAATAAAGCGCCGTCAGATACGGTGGAATCGTCGCGTGTTCCAACTGCATCGCTATGTGGAGATGCGCTTTCAGGTCATCAATCGTCTTGATCGTGTTGGACATCATTGGTTTCTCCGATCGTTGTATGCAGGGAGCGATACATGTTGCGTCATTGCAACTGCTTCACCATGGCGCGTGCGCTGCGGTAGTTGACGGCGGCGAGCGTCAGGGTGACATTGGCAGTGCCGATCGACGGCATGCTGCCGCCGCCAACTAGATAGAGATTATCGTGGTCCCAGGATCGCTGATCGGTGTCGACGGCGGATCTATGCCTGTCTCGACCCATGACGTGTGTGCCAGCAAGGTGATTACCGCCACGGATGGCGTAGCCTTTGCCTTCATATGAGATATAGCCGTAATCGCTCGGGTCGTAGCTGGTGTGGTCGGCCGCTCCTAGCCGGGCAAACATGGTCTTTGCGAACTCCCGGGCATAGGCGGCGGCGCGCAACGTGTATTCAGGCACCGTGAATGAGACCACCGGCCGCACATTCCCAAGCCGGTCGGTGTATTGCGGATCGACGGTCACACGGTTGCTCTCGACCGGCATCACCTCGATCATGAAGGCGAGCAGCAATTGGCGCGAAATTCCCTCAATCAGGGCTCGCCGGAGGTCGCCTCCGAACTGGTTGTGCTGGTCGACCAGTGTGGTGACGTCGGAATAGGGCGAGCCGACCGCCCAACCCCACCCATCATTGTGGATATCAACGCTGAACGCCGCCTGATGCCGTCTGAAGGCGCCGCCACGCAGATCCACGATGCCGCCGGTACAGCTCGTGCCGCGCATGGTGCCGCAAATCTCCGGCATGAGCGCCCAGCTCAGTAGATAGGCATGATCCATGAGGTTGCGGCCGATCAGCCCACTAGTACTGCGTAGGCCGGAAGCCAGCATCAGCCGGGGCGTTTCGATCGCTCCTGCGGCCAATACAAAGATCTTACCCTTGACAGTGATCGTTTCATATTCGGGCGAGTCCGTATCCTTATAGACTTTGACCTCAAGCGCGGTGACCCGGCCGCTGTCGGAATCAATTACGACGCGCGAAGCAACGGCCTGTACGAGAAGCTCGACGTTGCCGCTTTGGAACGCTTTTGCGAGGGTTTTGCCGGAATGATAGCGCGCCTGCACCGGACAGATCGGAACGCAATTTGTGTTGCCCTGGCAGCGCCCGCCCTCCTCGACCTCATGGGTATTCACTGCTCCGACCGGCACATAGCCCTTGCCCCCGTTATAGGCGGGATTCGGGACACCGTTGCGTCCCTGCGGATAGGGACGAACCTTGATCGGATATGTCTGCCCGTAAAGGTTGACATCGGTTCCGTCGATGCCTTTGGCGACCGTTCTGTCCAAGTAGGACAGCGGAAGGCCTCGCATCGGAAACACGTAGTCCTTCGCAAAGGTGACATCGAGATAGGTCTGGTCCTCGACATCGGCGGATACGCCGATTTCCCGCTCGGCGACCTGATAGTCAGCCTCGATGTCGGAGTATTCCAAGGGCCAATCAACACCTTGGCCGAACAGGGATTTTGCCTTAAAATCCTCCTGCAACATTCGGGGCGTCTTGGCCTCCCAATGCATTGTCGTGCCCCCGAAAACCCGCGTATAGACTGTATCGGTCACATAGGGGCCGGATTGCACGATGTAGGTCGAGGCGTCGGTCTCGCCCGGTTGGAGCCTGCGCAGTTTCGGGCTGCGGGGCATCGGGGCGTTGAGATTGACCGGATAGGGCGACTGGTTGTCTTTGATTGCCGCGCTATAAAAGTTGGTGACGTATTCCTCATAGCCGCGAAGCGACCTGTTAATTCCGGATCCTGCTTCAAGGACGAGGACGCGCTTTCCGGCCTTGCTGAGCTCATTGGCAATAATCGCGCCCGAGATACCCGAGCCGACAATCACCGCATCATAGATGCTATCTTCTGAAACGGCCTTGAGGTCCGTCCTTCGCGCAGATTCAATTGGAAACAGCACAGCACACCTCCGTCATAAGTTGTGAGAAACGAATGCCCGTCCTCGGCCTTGTTTTCTGGTTCGCCGGCAACCGACACGGCAACTGGATCTGCGCGCTCCCTTCCCATTTGCGAGGCCGGATGACCGCTCTGTCCCTATGACATCGCCGAATGCGGCATTTTTGACCGAGGCTCCGGCTGCCTGCGATCAGTGCGTGAAGGTCTCGATTAGCCGATCCGCCGTCCGCAACGCCAACGCCGACAGGGTCAGCGTCGGATTTGATGTACCAAGAGTGGGAAAGCTGCCCGAGCCGACCAAGAACAGGTTCTTGTGTTCCCAGGCACGCTGGTCCGCGTCGACGACAGATCCCCTCAAATCCTCGCCCATAGCATGAGTGCCAGCGAAATGTCCCATCCCGTGGTAGTGGAAGGTACGACCCTGGTAATAGGCTGTCGGGAACCAGCTTCCTTTGTCAGGGTCGGTGCAGTCCGTTATTCCGGCTTGCCGAAAGACGTGTTGCGCGACGCCCGCTGCGGCCCCCATTCCGGCAAGCGTGTAGTCATCAATCCGGTAGTCGATTACGGGTCGCGGATTGCCCATGGGATCGCGATATCGCGGGTCAATGCTGACACCGTTGGCCGGATCGGGAAGCTGTTCCACCGCTACCGAGAAACGGACGTGACGTGACAGGTTCGCCTCAAGTTGCTCACGTAGCACCGAGCCGTAGAGGCGGCCCGTCATCACGGCTTGCGAGACGGCCGTATCAGGGGCCCCGGTGCTCGCCCGCCAACCGTCATTGCCCACATCGAAGCGGAATGCCGCATGTCTTGAGCGAAACGCACCGCCTCTCAGATCCTCGATGCCTGCCGTCGACTGAGGGCCTCGATAGGCGCCGACTGGACGTGGCGCGAGCCCCCAGGCATAAAGCGTCGGGTGGTCCATGAGTGTCTTGCCAACCTGGCTACCCGGCCCATTAAGCCCCGAGGCCAGCATGAGCTTGGCGTTTTCCACGGCGTGCGCTGCCAGAACGTAGACGCGAGCCTTGGCGACATGCGTTGTTGAACTGGGCGCGTTCGGATCCGTGTAGCGTTGATATTCAACCCCCTCCACTTCACCGCTTGCTCGGTTGACATGGATCTTCGAGGCGACGGCCTGCGTCAGCACGGTCAGCCGCTTCGGGTCCGCCTGAGCTAGCGTTTTGCCGGCGTTGTATTTTGCCTGCACCGGACAGATCGGCGTACAGGAGGTATTGCCCTCGCACCGCTCTCCGAGATAGCCGGTACCAATGGGCCGGTAGGATTTGCGCGGCACCGAATTCCGGGCCGCGGGGTAGCTTCGAACCTTGAGCCTGAAGGACTCGTCCTGAAGTTGGACCTCCATCCCGTCGATGGCCGCGCCGAGCACCTGATCCGAAAAACTGGGCGGGATGCGCCTCATCGGGTAATCATAACCGTCGGAGAACGTAAGCCCAAGATAGCGTTGTTCGCAAGCGTCCGCGGAAACGCCGATTTCATGCTCCGCCTGCTCGTAATAGGGTGCGATTGTCTCATAATTTATCGGCCAGTCCCGCCCGACGCCATATAGCGATCTCATGCGGAAATCGTCCGGCAGCATTCGCAGCGACACGCCAAGCCAATGCAGGGTTGATCCGCCCAGTAGCCGCGTATAGCTGCTGCCGTAGAGATTGGGGCCGCGTTGGACAAAATAGCCATTATTCGACCGCAAATCCGCTGTGTCCGGTTGCGGCGCACCGACTGCCGGCGGCCAGGGCGATTCAGGTCCCTTGCTGTTTGCGGCGTAAAAATGCTCCAGATGTTCCGTATAATCGTTGAAGCTGCGCGTCGTGCCGGGTCCGGCCTCAAGCAGCAGTACGTGCATGTTGGCCTTGGTCAAGCGCTTTGCGATCATGGCGCCGGCAATACCGGCCCCAACGATCACGACGTCAAAGGACATGTCGTTCGCCATGTCTTCCCCCCGTGGGCACTAAGGCCCATGCCCCGAAACCTTGTGGCTTTGCGCCTGCCGGATGGGCGCCCGCCGCTACCCATTGCAGGCCGGATTGATAGGCTGCTCCAGAGACGAGATGGGTCTCATCGAACCGCGACGTTCCAAATGCGACGCGCCACGCCTCCGGCAATTGCTGCCAGGTGCCGCAATACCAAAGAATGATAACGTTGCGCGCGATCGGCTCGAGCCGCGGATCCTCAAAGATTGCCGCCAGTCGCTCGCCTTCCCCACTTGCCGGCGCCCGCAGGGTGCTGTTGAGCAGATCGTTCACAGTACTGACGGTCACGATCTGATCCAGCAGGCTCAGATACTTCTCAGCCATGCCGGTGCCATGCAACCGCACGGCGTCGAAACCGGTCAGCAAAATCGACAGAGCAACGAAGCTTGCCAATCGTTCGCTCATTTTTTGCTCCTGCCGTTTCGCGCAGGCTTGCCGTCCGCTTCACCGGGCAGCGTGTTCCCGCTGGATCTGGCGCGCACGGCCGACAGAAACGATGCGTAGCTCCATGTCAGATCGTGCACGCTCTTTTCATAGCCGGACGTACCGTCAAACTGTTCGCTCAGCTCATAACGATCACTGTGATAAACGACCGCGCGCAGCATGGCGTCGCCGGCACTACGCAAAGCAGATGCGGCATCGGAGGCGGATGTAACGTTCGTCACGCCAACCTGCGCGAAAAAGTCTTCAGACAGGGTGTCGAAAGGAACGGTCTGCGCCTGATCGATGTCATTGGCGAGACGATAGTAAAGTTCTGCGAAATTGCAGGTGCACAGCGCCCAAGGATGGCCGCCGCTCACCGGATGGGCAACATCGCCGTCGTATGTGTCACCGGGATAGCGGCCTAGGAGGGGCCCAATTCCGCGCGCCTGATCTGCACCATTGATCGGATAGAACGCCTTAGAAACGGGATCAGCCCACTGGCTGCGCAGACGAGCCGCGGTCGCAAGCAGCTTGGTGTCGGTTGCCGGCACCGCCCCGTAGATGCTGGCCGAAACGATGTCGATGTTTGGATCGTAACCAAGCTCGGTGGGGATGACGGATATGCCGGGACCGGCGCCTGGTGCCAGCATCGTTACATAGTACGAGCCGTTCCAATGATCCTGAAGGGCACCCTCAAGCCAGGCAATTGCCGCCGTCGTTTCGGTGGGCACGGCAATGCCATCGGCGTTGGCGGCAACTTCCCTGAAACAGCGCAGGCTGACCGAGCGCGCGAAGAATGACAGGCCTTCATGTTCCTCCCACAGATTGGTGGTGGGCTCCTGATAGACGCCAAGAAGATAAGTCACGTTTGTTTCGATGACTTGCTTGGCAATAGCCTGGGTCGGCCCGTCTAGCTGGTGATAAGCCCGCAAGACAGCGAGGGTCTGGATGGCAGGCCCGTCATCCTGTTCGGTCCACGGTCGCGATTGCCCGGCCACAGTAAAACATGCGTGTCCTAGAGTGGGGTGAGCGTTCATTTGACAGAGCCGAGCGAAGCTGACGTAGTCAACCAGCGCCGGGACGCCACCTCCTTGGGTCGAAGGCAGGCCGGCAGCGGCGATCTCCATGGCGGTGATCGCGGCATCGCGCACCCAGTTGTAGACATAGTCTTGATCAACGCCGGGCGTATTGGTCGGAAAGGACGGTGCGGCGACAACGCAGCCGGGTGCTGAATATTGCCCAGGATTTTCCGGGTCCTCGATGATGTAGCCGTCGCTTGTGACGTTGCGCAGCATCAGGAGGACAAGATAGTTGGCAAGAGCCGCCAAATCGGTTTGTTGATGAGCCGCTTTCGGGGGTTGCCTGCCCAGCGCAAGCGGCACGCCCGCCCGAGCGCGGGTGGTATGGTGGATGGTGTTGGTGATGTTCATCTGTTCCTCCGCTCGAATGCATGAATGCGGCGCAGACGCGCCGAGCAATGAATCAGGCGCCGACTGGACCCTTGTCGCGGATCCAAGTAATTTTGTTGACGACGGTGATCCCACCAGTGTGAGAGGGTGGCGTGCGCAATATCAGCTCGTCGCCTCTGAGCTCGTATGGACGGACCTGTTCGGTTTCGGACCAGTTGGGGAAAGAGCTCCTGTCGATGATATGAATGACGTTGCCTTCTGCAACCTTGTAGCTGCCAAAATAGGCCAGGCTAGTTGAGTAGGCGGTGGCCTGCTCCTCGGCGCTCCCACCGAGGGGATCGCTTGTTGCTAAAGGCAAACGATGGGCGGCCGCCATTTGCACCATCATCTTGGCGCTCGACGTATAGACAAGCAAACCTGATGCGTCCTCACCGAGTGGATAGGAGACATCCCCCTTGCTTGTCGTCCTGAGCCACGCCAATAGTCTCCACGCTCCCTCAAGCTTATTCATAGTGCTCCCTCCGTACATGCTGCCAAGGCCGTCATCGTTCCCACTTCTCTCGTTTCTCGGCAGTAGTGGATGTCGGCCAAGAGGTAGTATTTGAACTGCTGAGCTACTTTAGCGGGTAACCATGGCCGCAAAGGCACTACTCGGGCCGCAGCCAGTCGCAGCGCGTTGTCTCATCGACCGGCCACCAGGCAGGTCGATGAGACAAACGGCATCTTGTTACTGTGCCGACGCACGCATCGCTCCCCTCGGCGTTCGCAGCTCAGAGCGGCAGGTTTGAGCCGCCCCATTGGATATTCTGAATTTCCTCCCCAGATACCCAAAGACCGGCTGGCGGTGCCCCACCCGAATACTGTCATTGGTATACGGCAAGCTCACATCTGATGGCTGCTCTATCCTCCACTTTCGTTAGGTCTATAATTACTTTGCGTTGCGGTAAATGAGCAAATTTGCTTACTTTCGCAGTCCCTATTGACCAAAAGTGGGGCGCTTTTCCGCTGGATCGAAACGGCTCGACGAGTCGGTTCTGGCCCGCGAAGTCGACCTCGAACAGCTCCCATCCGCTTGATCGCCAGCTCAGGACAATGCAAACATCGCCTTTGTTCATGAACTTGTCGAAGGCATCGAAGCCGGTGCCATGTTTGCCGACAAGGGCTACCATGCCGACCACCTCTGCGACAGGATCGCTAACACCGGGACGAAGTGGTCATCCTGCCGAAGTGCAATCGAACAACCCAGCGTCCCAATGACATCCCTCCCTCTAAGAGCCTGAATCAAAAAGGATGTTTTGATAGCAAGCTCTTGCGAGCCTGCGTGTGAGCAGGCGAATGTGGGCGACGTATATTCAGGCTTCTGCGGAGGCGATGGATTTCTCCCAGTCCTTGGCCAGCCTGCGGCATCGCCCCAGCCATGCGAATGTGCGCTCCACGACCCAGCGGCGCGGCAGGACCTCGAAGCCTTTGGCTTTGTCCGTCCGCTTGACGATCTCCAGGGTGAACGTGCCGATCTTTTGCATCGCGCCCTTAAGCTTCGGCCCGGCATAGCCGCCGTCGGCGAAGACGTGTCGCAGCCACGGCCAGCGTTCGAGAATGGTCTTGAGGGCAGCCGGTGCGCCGTCCTGGTCCTGGATATCGGCGGCATGGACGACGAGACCGACCATCAGGCCGATGGTGTCGACAACGATGTGACGCTTGCGCCCGTTGATCTTCTTTCCCGCGTCGAAGCCCCGAATTCCGCCGCTTTCCGTGGTCTTGACCGATTGGCTGTCGATCACCCCCGCCGTGGGACTCGCTTCCCGACCCTCGGCCTCGCGCGCCCCATGACGAGGCTGTTGCTGATGGTCCGCAACAGGCCCTCCTCACGCCAGCGATAGAAGTACTTCTGCACCGTTGAAAAGGGTGGGAAGTCTTTCGGCAGCAATCGCCACGCGCCGCCCGACGAGGCGAGGTAAAGAAGTGCGTTCACGACCTCGCGCAGGTCCGTCTTGCGCGGCCGGCCGATGCGGTTCGCCGACGGCATCATCGGCGCAATCAGCGCCCACTCCGCATCGGTCAGATCGCTTGCGTAACGGGCGCAACGCCGCTCATAATGCGCACGGGTGATTTCAGTCCAGGCCATCGTGATCTCCATCGAATCTCGCAAATCCGACGGAATCACAACCTGCTGAAATCACTCAACTCTTTTTGGAACGGACACTAAGGAGAGAAGTCGTATCGAGCATTCTTCAAGAAGCTCACAGTTCCGCCGTGTCGCAACTCGCTACGACAAGTTGCTTGCATCATGACTTTCGTCAAACTCGCCGCTGTCATCAAGTGGCTCAACACTCGATTCGTCACCACGACCTAGCACTACTTTGGCAGATTAATCCTCGGTTAACGATGATCGGCGATCCTTGGCACTTCAACAGGGGTGCGAAGGATGGCAGAGCAGGATGTTGCACTGACGGAATGGCTGAAGCCGTTTGTTGAGAAGCTTGGCCACAAGAAGCGTCGGCAGATGTGCCCGATCTATGTTTCTGGCCTGATCGGGCCGGGAGATCGCAAGAGTATCGAGCCGATGGCGGAGCGCCTGGCACCTGATCGCTATGACCGCCTGCATCATTTCATCTCGGATGGCATTTGGGACGCCGGTCCACTTGAGGCGGAATTGGCGGTGCAGGCTGACAGAATAG
>NZ_FOCV01000081.1 GCF_900110205.1 Rhizobium tibeticum
CGGCACGATCAAGCAATGGATGAACCAGGGCGCGTTCCTGATGCGGCGGCTGGAAAACGTCCGCGGGGAGTTCAGCCTGACGGCGCTCGCCTACAACATCAAGAGGGCCATCTCCATCATCGGTGTGCCGGGCCTGATCGCCGCGTTGCGGACATAAAACGCCCCATTTTGCGTTGTTCTCAACCCAAAATAAACGCCACTATGCCCATGAACGCCACCATCGCACCCGAAAACGGAAAAGCTGGAAATTGGACAAAACGCCGCCGTCCACGCCGAAAATCAACTACTTTCCATCATTCGAAGAGTTCTCGGACGGTCTGCTCGGCGTCTGCGATGGGCGCGTCGGGCGTTAGGCAGTGGTTTGGTGGAGGAACATTGAATGGCGAGGATTGCCTATATTGTCGCCGGCCTGCTCATCCTTATCGGGCTGGTTTGGATGGGGCAGGGCAGTGGCTATTTTCCCTATCCGGCAGAAAGCTTCATGATCGACCAGACGCAATGGATCTATTGGGGCGCACTTGCTGCGGTGGTCGGAATTGTCGTGATTGTGGTGACGAAAAACGCGCGGCATCGGTCGAGATAAACATGTCTGATGGCTGCGCATCGCACACACTGTCGATGACGTGCCACAGACAGTTAGGCATGTTTTGCTCGCCGGCCACATGGTGTCGCCTACCGGTGACATCGATCTTAGTGATGGCACATGGCCCAGCATTAGATTGCGCAGTGCGTCGCGGTCGCCCTTAAAATAAGTTCGCCGGCGAAGGAAGCCGGTGTAAGCGTCCGTCGCCGGCGAAGATTGGAATATGTAAACGGCGCGAATTACGCTCGGCGCGAACGAGCATCCGTCATATCGGGCCGCGTGCCATCAGGAGCGCGAAGTCCGTAGTGCTTGCTTGCGAACACCCATTCCACATTGCCGGGCTCAAACGGGCGACGCGGATTTCTCAGCGCCATCCGGCGCTCGGAGAGGCTGCGCGGCAGGCTGTCGATCATATCATTGACGAAGGTTTCAACGCTGTCTTTCCAGCGCGGCGAGATCGAAACATCGACGCCGCCATAACGATGGAAGTCGGGATGTTTGCGGGAATAGCATGCGCCGAGCATCCACGCATGCTGCTGCTTGAGAAAACGTTCTTTAATGGTCATTCCTAGTCTTTTTCCTTGGCGTCATCGACGACATCGGCCTCGGGGCGGTCGCCTCCGTTCGACCGTTCCGTTGTCCAGCTGCCGTCTGCACGCTGATATGTAACGTCCGCTCCCTGGCCACCGAGCTGTTGTCGCTCCGCGGCTCGTTTTGCCGCTGCCAGTGCTTCTTCGTGAGTTGGGAAAGTTTCCGACCAGACATCGTCCAGGCGGTAGGCCCAGGCGCCATCATGTTCGGCGACGTGGTAGGTAATCGACATCGATCTTTCCTTCAAGAACTTTTCGCAGGAATTTGCATGGAGGCTCCACCCAAGAGCTGGAACGCGCTCGCCCCATGCTTGTTCCTCCCCGTGCCTGGCCTGTGTGAGGCTGGATTCAACGCGAGATGTGATCTTGCGCTAGCGCGGAACGCTTCATAGGCTTGGGGCGTTGATGGATTCGTTCAACGTCTTTCAATGGGAACCCCATGCGCGCTCAGTCGAAGCCGTTCATCGTCGAAGTAAAGTCCTCCCGCCGCACGGAGCGTCGCCAGTCAGCGTCAATCTGGGGGAACCTCGATCTCGCGGCCGTTGCCGAAGAGATTGCGGAAGAACTGCCGCGGCCGGCCGCCGTGCCTGAAGAAGCCGCCGGCGCGCAGTAACCTGCCCGCACCCTACGCCGACACAAACCGGTAGGAAGCATCCTTGCGTTCTGCATAGCCAACGCCCGGGTAGCTCCAGTGATAGCCGAGCATTTTGAGCTTGTCGGTCGCCGCGCGATCGAGCAGCATTTGGCGTGTCCTCAGTGCGACCTCAGGTTCCGTGTCGAAGCCGAAATGCCAGGCGGGATTTTCGAAGAAGATCACGTCGTTGGTGCAGGCGTCGCCCGTGATCAGCAGGCCGCCGTCTCCAGCCAGTTCGATCGAGACATGGCCCGGTGTATGTCCGCGGGTTTGCTGGATCCGCATCCCGGGAATGATCTCCTGATCCGGTCGCACGAGCGTTAGCCTGTCCTTGACGGCAAACAGGTCCCGCTGCGCACCGCGCGCAAAGTCATGAAGCGCGGATGGCATATGCGTCGCGTAGTCCTTGTCGGTCCAGAAAGCCCATTCTGCTTCGCTGACGAAATACTGCGCGTTCGGATAAAGAACCTTGCCGTCGATCGTCGTCGTTGCGCCGGAGTGATCCGGATGCGCATGGGTGAAAACAACCTTGGTGATCGCCTCCGGTGCGATCCCGAGCGATTTCAGGTTCGCGGCCAGTTTGCCGGCGCTTGCCTGGAAATGGCTGCCGGATCCGGTATCGATGAGGATCAGGTCTTCGCCATGGCGGATCAGAGGGATGTTGGCCTGAACCGGAGCAGTCGCCGCGTTGCCGCCCAGCCGTGGCATGATCGCCTGGCGTTCCTCGAGCGTAGCATCGGGCAGCAGGATCTCCGCCGGAAGCGTCAGGAAGCCATCGCTGACGACGGTAATGTCGAACGTGCCGTGCTGGAAGCGGTGGAAATCGGCTGCAATCGCGTTGCGTGAAGCCAGCATCACCGCTGCTGCGGCGGTCAGCTTCAGCAGGTCGCGTCGGGACAACCCGTTCGCAATGGTATCTCGTGTGGTCACGAGCGTCTCCTTTGATGAGCAAATGCCGGTAGCGGCAGGCGGGCACCCCAGAGACCCGCCTGCGAATGTTCGAAAGGTTCATCCGTCATACGATTGCCGGTCCGTAGAAGGCCCGGCGGATGATCCGCCACCTCAGTCCAGGAAGAACTCCAGCAGATCGGCGTTGATGACATCAGGATGCGTGGTGCACATGCCGTGCGGGAAGCCGGCATAGGTCTTCAGCGTTCCGTGCTTCAGGAGTTTTACCGAAAGCGGTGCGGAATCGGCATAGGGAACGATTTGATCGTCGTCGCCATGCATGACCAGCGTCGGCACCGTGATCCGCTGCAGATCCTCGGTGAAATCCGTTTCGGAAAACGCTTTGATGCAATCGTAATGAGCCTTGGCAGCGCCCATCATCCCCTGCCGCCACCAGTTCTCGATGACGCCCTGGCTGACCTTGGCGCCGGGGCGATTGAAGCCGTAGAAGGGGCCTGTCGGCACATCGAGGAAGAACTGAGCACGGTTGGCGACAAGCGCCGCTCGGAAGCCGTCGAAAACCTCGAGTGGCAGGCCGCCGGGGTTCTTGTCCGACTTGACCATGATCGGCGGCACGGCGCCGATCAGCACTGCCTTGGCGACACGGCCGGGCTTGGCGCGCGCGACGTAGTGGGCAACCTCGCCGCCGCCGGTCGAATGGCCGACATGGATCGCATTCTTGAGATTGAGAGCATCGGTAAGTGCCGCAACGTCGGCCGCATAGGTGTCCATCTCATTGCCCAGCCACGTCTGGCTGGAGCGGCCGTGGCCGCGCCGGTCGTGGGCAATCACGCGATAGCCCTTGTCCAGAAAGAACATCATCTGCGCATCCCAGTCGTCGGCGCTGAGCGGCCAGCCGTGATGGAAAACAACGGGCTGGGCATCGAGCGGGCCCCAATCCTTGTAGAAGATTTCGGTTCCGTCTGTGGTCTTGATGAATGGCATGATCAGCTTCCCTCTGTCTGGATGTGATGGCTTTCATGGCGGTAAAGGCACGTGAGCATCCTTCCGGCGCCCATGTCATGGGGCGTCCGGGCAGAGCTGACCCGCCCATCTACACCTTCTACCTCATCACCATGACGCGGCTTTGGCGGCGTTGCGAGCCAAACGCTAATCTGATGCAAATATCGCAGAATGGAAGATACCGTTTTGAAGAATGGCGGCGGCAGGAGAGGGAGGACTGATGTGCCCTTTCCGATCGGATTCAGGAGACTGCAGCTCGTCACATCACATCACGGGTTTGGCGGCGCGCGCAGGAACATCGACGCCAGCGTCGCTCTTGCAGCCGACGCCGCTTCGCCCTTGCTCGGCGTTGCCTGGATGACCACTCAGTCCTTCAACTAACGTCCCGGCCGCCAGCCTATCACGTCGTTCGCTTTGAAATGTATTCTTTGAGAACTTTCATTGTGTACGCAAAGTACACAATTCATTGACATCGTTTTGGATGCATGCCATGTTCCGGGCCTGACGCAGTAAACGGCACGGAGAGTGACCCATGGCGAAGACCGTGAAGAGCAACCTGTACGAAGATTTGAAACGTCAAATTCTAACGATGGAGCTCGACCCCGACGCCGATCTCGACGAAGCCAGCCTGAGTGAGCGCTACGGCCTCTCCCGAACGCCAGTGCGCGACATCTTTCGTCGCTTGGCGGGCGAGGGTTATGTCGACATTCGCGAAAACCGCGGCGCGCGCGTCATCCCGATGAACCATTCGACGCTGCGAAATTTCTTCCTGGTGGCGCCGATGATCTATGCGGCAATCGGTCGTTTGGCGGTCCAGAACTTCAAACCAGCACAACTCGTGGACTTGAAGCAGACGCAGGAGCGTTTCCGCACGGCCAGCGAGAACGGGGGCGCGCTGGACATGGTCCTCGAGAACAACCGCTTCCACGAGATCTTCGGCGAGATGTCCGCAAACGTCTATCTGCAACCAAGTCTCGGCCGGCTCCTCATCGATCACGCCCGGATCGGCCACACGTTCTTCCGGCCGAGAAACGAGGACATGAAGCGGCGCCTGCAGTTGGCCGTCGAGCATCATGACGGCTTCATCGAAGCGCTCGCGGCACACGATGAGGACGCGGTCGTCGATCTGGTCTTTGAACATTGGGAATTGTCCCGCGAGAACATAGAGATGTTCATCGCTCCGCAGGGACTAAAAGCGGACGTCCTCATCGGCGCTCCGGCTGCAAAAACACTGGAGAAATCACCGTGAAATTCGAGGGGATCTATACCCCGGCCGTTACGCCGCTTGATGAGAGTGGACAGATCGACCGGAAGGCTTTCGCCGCTGTGCTGGAGTCGCTGATCGAGGCGGGGGTCCACGGCATCATCATCGGCGGATCGACCGGCGAGTACTATGCCCAGACCAGCCAGGAGCGTTTTGACCTCGCGTCCTACGCCAAGGAGGTCATTGGGAGCCGCTTGCCACTCATCGTCGGAACGGGCGCAACGCGGACCGAGGATTCGGTGGAATACGCGAAGGCCGCCAAGCAGATCGGCGCGGACGCGATCCTGGTTTCGACGCCTCCCTACGCGCTTCCGACCGAGCGGGAAAATGCCGTTCACGCGCTCACGGTCGACCGCGCGGCCAATCTGCCGATCATGCTCTACAACTATCCGGCCCGCATGGGCGTGATGATGGGTAAGGACTATTTTTCACGTGTCGGCAGGTCAAAGAACGTCGTCGCCATCAAGGAAAGTTCCGGCGACATGGGCAACTTGCACCTGCTTGCCAGGACGTTCCCACACATCTCGCTCTCCTGTGGATGGGACGATCAGGCGCTCGAGTTCTTCGCATGGGGCGCGAGAAGCTGGGTGTGCGCCGGATCGAATTTCCTGCCGCGGGAGCACGTCGCTCTCTACGAGGCATGTGTTCGCGAAAAGAATTTCGACAAAGGCCGCGCGATCATGACCGCGATGTTGCCGCTGATGGATTTCCTCGAATGCGGCAAGTTTGTCCAGTCGATCAAGCACGGCTGCGAAATCATCGGGCTCAAAACCGGATCGGTGCGCGCGCCGCTGCGGTCTCTCGACTCCGAAGAAAAGCGAACACTCCAGACTGTCGTCTCCACATTGAAGCGAACGGTCGGTCAGATCACCTCGGGAGCCAATCGTCATGCATGAACCGTTGACCGCCGCCGAATACAAGGCGATCGCCGCCGAACTGCAGTTTCCGACAAACGCGTCCATCGATGGTGCATTCCGTCCGGCGAATTCCGGCAAGACTTTCAAGTCCAAGAACCCCGCGACGGGAGAGACGCTTGCCAAAATTGCCGCCTGCGACAGCACGGATGTCGATCATGCCGTGCTCAAGGCGAGGGAGGCGTTCGATGACGGTCGCTGGCGGTCGAGGTCCCCGTCCGAGCGCAAGGAGGTTCTCCTGAAGCTTGCCAGACTAATCGAGAGCAATCGTCATGAGCTTGCCGTCATGGAAAGCCTCGATAGCGGTAAGCCGATCCGCGAGTGCCAGACGGTTGACGTCCCCGATACCATCCATACGCTGCGCTGGCATGCCGAGTTGATCGACAAGCTCTATGACAACACGGCGCCGGTCGGACCGAATGCGCTGACGATGATCGTGCGCGAGCCCGTTGGCGTCGTCGG
This sequence comes from Rhizobium tibeticum, assembly GCF_900110205.1. Lineage (GTDB taxonomy): Bacteria > Pseudomonadota > Alphaproteobacteria > Rhizobiales > Rhizobiaceae > Rhizobium > Rhizobium tibeticum. The sequence goes on from NZ_FOCV01000081.1 coordinate 6,359, forward strand.
CTGCGTTCTGCCGTGGAACTTCCCGCTGCTCATGCTCGCTTGGAAGATAGGCCCGGCACTTGCCGCGGGATGCTCCGTCGTCGTGAAGACCGCCGAGGACACGACGCTGACGACGCTTCGCGTCGCCGAACTGGCTCATGAGGCAGGCGTCCCTGCCGGCGTCTTCAACGTCGTAACTGGAAGCGGCAAGGAGGTCGGCGAGCCGCTTGGCATGCATATGGACGTCGACATGGTCGCCTTTACAGGCTCGACTCCAACGGGGCGTCGCTTCCTGCGCTATGCGGCGGACTCCAATCTGAAGCGCGTGGTGCTCGAGTGCGGTGGCAAGAACCCGGCGGTGGTTCTCGACGACGCTGAAGATCTCGACCTTGTCGCCGAGCAGGTCGTCAATGGTGCGTTCTGGAACATGGGAGAGAACTGCTCGGCCACGTCGCGGCTCATCGTGCATGCCAAAGTCAAGGACGAGCTGCTAAAGCGGATCGGGGCCTACTTGCGCGAATGGAAGACGGGCGACCCGCTCGATCCGGAAAACCGCATCGGCGCACTCGTCAATAAGGCGCATTTCGAGAAGGTTACGTCCTTCCTCGATGACGCCAAGAAAGAGAAGCTTTCGGTCGTTCATGGCGGCGACACGCGCGACGGCATCTTCGTCGAGCCAACGGTTGTCGATGGCGTCACACCATCGAGCCGGCTGTTCCAGGAGGAGATTTTCGGGCCGGTTCTGTCGGTCACGACCTTCAACTCCCCAGCCGAGGCGGTCGGCCTTGCCAACGACACGAACTATGGTCTGACGGCGTCCGTCTACACCGGAAGTCTCCGCAACGCGATCAAGCTCTCGCGCGAGATCCGGGCGGGCGTCGTGACGGTCAACTGCTTCGGTGAAGGGGACGCGACTACGCCGTTCGGCGGCTACAAGGAGTCCGGTTTCGGCGGACGCGACAAGTCGATCTTCGCGCACGACAACTATTGCGAACTGAAGACGATTTGGATCGACGTGTCAGATCGTTCAGTAGACGAGACGATCCGATGACACGGCACGTGATCAAGCGCCTGCCAGTCGATTCCGGCGTCTCGGGCTGGGAAGCGATCAGCGAACGCGGATTTCCCGTCACGGCGCTTGATGGGGATATCACCGCGGACTGGCTGATCATCGGTGGTGGTTTCGCCGGATTGTCGGCGGCTCGCCGTCTCTTGCAGCATCGCCCGCAGGACAAGATCGTTATCCTGGATGCGCGGGAGTTGGCGAAGGGGCCGGCGGGTCGAAACTCGGGCTTCATGATCGACGTTCCGCATAATCTATCTTCGGGCGAATACTCCGTCGCTGACGAGGGATCGACGAAGACCGAGATCAGGCATAATCGCCTGGCAATCTCTTTCGTAGCAGGCGTCGCGGCCGAGTTTGGACTTTCCGGAGAGACGTTCGATCCTTCCGGAAAGGTGAACGCAGCGGCCTCCGATAGGGGATTGGCGCTCAACGACAACTATAAGCGCTCGCTGGAAAAAATCGGAGAAGCGCATCGCGTCCTCGACGCCGGCGAGATGCGGCGCATGACGGGCTCGACATACTATCGCGGTGGGCTGTTCACGCCGGGTGCCGTCATGATTCAGCCCGCCGACTATATCCGCGGACTAGCCCGTGGACTCCGGGGGAAGGTTTCGCTCTACGAGCATTCGCCGGTCCTCGAGCTCTCGCGGGAAGGCCGGAACTGGAAGGCCTGGTCGAACCGCGGCTCGGTATCGGCGCCGAAGGTCATTCTGGGGGTGAACGGTCACATTGAAAGCTTTGGCCATTTCCGCGGCAGGTTGATGCACATCTTCACGTACGCGTCGATGACGGCCGCCTATTCGCACAACGAGTTCGGCGGCGACGTGACGGGCGCCGACCGATGGGCGCTGCTGCCTGCCGATCCGATGGGCGCGACGGTCCGCAAGATCACGTCGAACGGCCGCTCCCGCATCGTCATCAGGACGCGGTTCACCTACAACCCAAGCCTAAAGGTATCCGAGCGGCGTGTCTCCGGCATTGCCGCCGAGCAGCGTCGGTCCTTCGACGCGCGGTTCCCGGGGATGGGGAGCCTGCCACTGGAATATAGCTGGGCAGGCGCGCTCTGCCTTAGCCGCAACCACGTTCCAGCTTTCGGCGAAGTCGAGGAGGGGCTGTTTTCCGCGTGCTGCGAGAACGGTCTTGGAACCGTCAAGAGCACGCTTGCGGGCATGATGGCGGCAGATCTCGCGGCAGGTGTCGAAAGCCCGGAGCTCGATCAGTACAGGAACCAGCCAGAGCCGAGCAGGCTGCCCCCAGAGCCATTTGCATGGTTGGGGGTCAACTCGGTCATTCGATTTCAGGAATTGCGTGCTGGCCGTGAGGGATGAGCCCTTGCCGCGCAATGTGAAGACTGAGCCTACCCGCAAGTCTTCAACGACAATGGGAACGAGAACTAGGAGTAAGAACAATGAAGACTTTGTGGAAAGCGCTCTGCGCCGCTGCGATGGTCGGCATCAGCATGCTTCCGGCCCGCGCGGAAGAGAAGACCATCAACATGGGCACGCTGTCCTGGGAAGACCTAACGCCCATCACCGGCATCACGAAGAAGGTGCTTGAGGACGCTGGTTATACCGTCAAGGTGACGGAATTCTCCGAGTGGGGTATCGCCTACGCGGCTCTGGCCAAGGGGGATATCCAGGTTCTGGCTTCGCAGACCGATTACGTCGCGCAGGACTACTGGGACAAGAACAAGAACCGTCTCGAGAAGATCTCTCCGGTTTCTCACGGCCTCTACCAGGGCATCGCCGTTCCGAAGTACGTTCCGATCGACTCCCTCGAGCAGCTCAACGAAAATAGCGACAAGTTCGGCGGCAAGATTATCGGCATCGAGCCAGGCTCCGGTCTGATGCGTGACTCCTCCAACGCCGTCAAGGACTACGATATAAAGCTGCAGCTCGTCGAAGGCAGCACGGCGGCGATGACGGCCGCCCTCAAGTCGGCATACGATCGCAAGGAGTGGATCGCCGTCACGATCTGGGAACCGTCGTGGATGGTCCAGAAGTACGCGGTAAAGTATCTCAAGGATCCGAAGGGCATCTTCCCGCCACCGCAGGGCTACTACTGGGTCGGCCAGAAAGGCTTCTCCGAAGAGAACCCGCATGCTCGTGAGGTCATGGCAAGCGTCTACGTTCCGATCGCCGACATCACCGCCATCAATGGCGAGGTGAAGGATGGCAAGACTATGGACCAGGCCGTCCAGGGCTGGGTCGGCGCCCATGCCGACCTGATCAAGCGCTGGGAAAACATCAAGAAGAACTGATCGCTTCGGCCGTCCGATGCTGTCGGGCGGCCACCCTCAAGCCCAACAAGAGAAGCCGGCACCAATTGGCTCAAGGGGATCGCTATGAAAGCCGCAAATGCAGATACCAATGAAGTCCTGATTGACTGCCAATCGCTCTGGAAGGTCTTCGGAGACAAGTCCGCCGCCGCGATGAAATCCATCAACGCGCGGGGACTTGGGAAGAAAGAAGTGCTGAAGGAGTACAACTGCGTCGTCGGCGTGGCCAACGCTAGCCTGCAGGTCCGGCGCGGCGAGATATTCTGCATCATGGGCCTGTCGGGTAGCGGAAAGTCGACGCTTATCCGCCTTCTCAACAAGCTGATTACACCGAGTTCCGGAAAGGTGCTCGTAAAGGGCAGGGACATTGCGGCGCTGTCGCAGGTCGAGCTCAGGCAAATGCGCGCCATGAACATCGGCATGGTGTTTCAAAGCGTTGCCTTGCTCCCGCATCGCACCGTGCTCGAAAACGCTGCCTTCGGACTGGAGGTTCAGGGCATCCCCAAGCTTGAGCGAAACAAAACCGCCAAGGCAGCGCTGGAAACGGTAGGCCTGGCGGACTGGGTCGATCGGTACCCGAACGAATTGTCGGGCGGCATGCAGCAACGCGTCGGTCTCGCCCGTGCCCTTGCGTCCGATCCGGAAATCATCCTGATGGACGAGCCGTTCAGTGCGCTCGATCCGCTCATACGCCGCCAGCTTCAGGACGAGTTCCGGCAGCTCACGAAGTCGCTGGGCAAGTCCGCCGTCTTCATCACGCACGATCTCGACGAGGCGATCCGGATCGGCGATCGCATCGCCATCATGAAGGATGGCGCCATCATCCAGACGGGCACGGCCGAGGAGATCATTCTCAATCCGGCGGACGACTATGTCGCCGAGTTCGTGGCGGGCATATCGCGGCTTCATCTGATCAAAGCCCATTCCGTAATGCATAGCGTCACCGAGTTTCAACGCAGTGAGCCCAACTCCGATATCTCTTCGCTGGTGCGCACCACCCCCGACGCTGACATTGACGAACTGATCACACTCACCATGCAGTCGGACCGCGACGCGATCGCCGTCGTCGACAACGACCAGGTCGTCGGCGTGGTCACACCCCGCGGCCTCCTCATGGGCGTCAAGGGGACTTCCAACAACGATCGCGCAGCCGCCTGACCGCTGAACGGAACTGAGTGACATGGACATTTCAAGCTTCACCGACACTTTCGACGAATGGACCGACGCAGCGCTTGAATGGGTAGGCGACAATGGCGAATCCCTTTTCGACTATGTCAGATGGGTTCTCGAGGGGCTCTACGATGGAATTATCTGGCTCCTTGAACTCCCGCCGTTCTATGTCGTTGCGATCGTCGTGGCACTGGTTGGATGGCGACTCGTCAATGCCTGGTTCGCTATCCTGAGCGGCCTCGCGCTGATGCTCTGCTTCTCGATGGGCCTCTGGTCAGAGACGATGAGCACCCTCGCGCTTGTCCTAACGGCGACGGTGCTGGCGCTGGCGATCGGTATTCCGATCGGGATCGCGGCAGGTTTCTTCACGGCACTGGATCGCTTCATGGAACCGGGCCTCGATCTGATCCAGACGCTTCCGCCTTACATCTACCTTCTGCCGGCGATCGCCTTGCTCGGATATGGTCCCGCCACGGCCTTGATTGCCACCGTCGTGGTTGCAATGCCGCCGGCGATCCGGTTGACGTCGCTCGGCATTCGCATGACGCCGAAGGCGTTCATCGAATTGGGAGAAGCGAGCGGTATCACGCCGAGCCAGATGTTCTTCAAGATCCGCCTGCCGTTTGCCCTTCCCAGCATCATGGCTGGCATCAACCAGAGCCTGATGATGGCGTTCGGAATGGTTGTCATTGCCGGGATTGTTGGATCAGGCGGTCTTGGAGAGACGATCTATGGCGCGATCCGCACGCTCGACATCGCGACGTCTATCAACGGGGCGATCGCAATCGTCGTCCTGACAATGGTGCTCGACCGCATAACGCAGAGCGCGGCCCGGCTTGGAACAGGGAGGTGGCATGAAAGATGCCGCGCCCGTTGAGAGAACGGATCACTAGGATGCAGACGCTGATCGAGGGACAGTCACACTTCCAGCCTTTCG
>NZ_FOCV01000079.1 GCF_900110205.1 Rhizobium tibeticum
CTGTGCTTCATGGGCCACGGGCTGATGGAAAACCGCCATGGCCTGCTGGTCGATGCCTATCTGACAGAGGCCAGCGGATATACTGAACGGGTAGCGGCGCTGCACATGATCGAGCCCTTCACTGAGCGGCCACAAGCGATCACGCTAGGTGCCGATAAGGCCTATGACACAAAGGACTTCGTCAAAGATCTGCGGTCGATGAAGGTGACGCCCCATGTGGCGCAGAACGTCAATGGTCGCCGCTCGGCCATTGATGGGCGCACGACGCGCCATTCCGGCTATGGGATCAGCTTACGCATCCGCAAGCGCATCGAGGAGGCGTTCGGTTGGATCAAAACCGTCGCCGGGCAGGGTAAGACGAAGTTCCGTGGCCGCGACCGCGTCGGATGGGCCTTCACCTTCGCGGCCGCCGCCTATGATCTGGTGCGGCTGCCGAAGCTCATGACGGAGACAGGCTGATGGCGAGAGTTTCTCCCTTCGCCAAGGCCTTCGCCGGTCGTTGGCGCATCGTCGAGATGGACAACTGGGACAACGACGTCCTCGATCTCGTCGAAGAGGCGCATCTGACATTCCAGGGCACGGCCGACGGCGAAATCGCGTTCGTCGCGCTCAAGGGCTTTCTCGATGTCCGCTACGGCGCACGCGATGGATCAGCCTGTGCGGAGTTCTCATGGGAGGGACAAGACGAGAGCGACCCGGTCTGTGGTCGCGGATGGGCAGCTCTCGGCTCCGCCGGACGACTTGCCGGGCACTTCTACGTCCACAACGGAGACGATTCAGGCTTCGTCTGCGAACGCGACTGACTTCTTCAACGGCCTGCTAGGCCTCCTGGTCGCGTTGTGCATGAAGGCTCAGAGCTCCTATCTGACATCGAACGCCAAAGACATCCTCGACTGGTTGATCGGGGATTTGTCTTCAGCGCTGGCTGGACGTGATGGTGCCTGCAATGGGTTCCACTATCGGATGCCTACCCATTACAGCAGCCTGCTCGTTGCACTTTCGACCATCGTTGTCTTTGTCTACGGTTCGATCTGCCTGCGAGCTATCGGCACGCGATTTCATGTTCCTCTCTGGAAGATGGCGGCGGTCGTGACATTGCTGTTTGCCACCTACCTGCTGGTTGACGCGTTCGTGGGATTCTCAATCGTTTTGGGCATCGGTGTGTTCGTCGCGTTGTTCAGCCTGGTTGATCCTGGCCTAGGCAGTCGGCGATCCAATGAAATAGGAAGCAGACAAATTGTATCTTAGCTGGCTTGATCGGTGGGATGAACAGCGGGCGCGACGCGGTGAGGACGGGAAGGAAACGACGAGTTTCATCCTTGAGGCAGACCGTGCCTTTCCAGGTGAGAGAATCGACAGTATCCGCGAATTTTGTGCCCGCGCAGATGAAGCTTCGATTGACCCAACGTTTTTCGATGAGCAGAACGGCGGCGATCAACGATTCGAAGTCCGAGAGCATTGGGTTAAGTTTCCATCGGATATTTCGACCGATGTCGCAGAGAACAATATCGTCTGGGCGAAAATCACCAAAAGTGGATCCCTCGACAAGGACTGGTGATCTTTCACCATTGGAACGCACGAGCTCGAAACGCTCAAATCGCCGGCTTCTTGTCACGGCGCGGCATCACAGTCATCGAGATCGCGATGCCATATCACTTCGAGCGTAACCGTCCCGGTTCATTGCACGCGGATTACATGCTGAGCGCCAACCTTGGTCGAACGATCCAAGCCGTAAGGCAGGCCGTATGTGATGGAGGAAAACTCATCCGCTGGCTGAAAAGTGAGGGCTATCGAGAAATCTCGGTCCTCGGCATGAGCCTCGGTTCCTGGGTCGCAGGATTGATTGCCGCACATGATCCGAACGTTTCGAAGGCTTCGCTGTTCCTGACGGGTGGAAGCCTTGCGGATATGGTTTGGACGGGTCGTGCAACACGATCTATCCGGAGAAGCCTCGAGTCAGAAATCGAGCTGGCCGATCTCAGGAGAGCATGGGGTCCATTCAATCTCGAAAACTACGCCCATCGTTTGGCGCGGCCGGATCTCGATATCCAGATAGTGCTGGCCAAGAGAGACACGGTTGTGATGCCGGAGCTGTCGGAGAGCCTGTTACGCAGTTTGAAGAACGCCGGCGGCCGACCGCAGGTCCTGAAACTAAACTGTGGCCACTATTCTCTCGGTAAGTTGCCATACATTTTGTACGCCGGCTTGAGCTTGAAACGGTTTTTGTCTTGGGTTGACCGAGCACCGGGCAGACGAAAGTGAACGTTTGCAGCGTGTCCGCGTTTCAATCTCGTGCTTGGTGCCACGCCGCATCCAGGTTTGCTCTTTTGCGGGAATCCTTGTAATAAACTACAAGAAATTGGCTCAGGAGGCCTCGACGATGACAGACATCCAGCTGGAGGCGCTCATCGCGCTCATGGAAAAGCGGGCTGAAGACGCCGCGAAGTCCCCAGACGATGCACGCCGTCATCTGATGGACGCCGGCATTGTGTCTGCTGACGGCAAACTTGCGCCAGAATATGCGCGCGACGACGACGCTGAGGACGCGGCTGCCGCTTGAGTTCCAATTATCCTGCATACGTTCTCGGCTACCACGGCTGCGACAAGGCCGTGGGCATGGCTGCGCTAACTGGCGCATCGCCCCTTCTTCCGAGCGAAAAGGCGTATGACTGGCTCGGTTCTGGGATCTACTTTTGGGAAAACGATCCCGAGCGTGCGCTCGAATGGGCGACGCTGAAAGCTGAATCTGGCGCTTATAAGGAGCCCTTTGTGCTCGGCGCGATTATCGATTTCGGCAACTGCCTGGACCTCATTACCCGCAAGTACGTCCCCCTGATCCAGACCAGCTATCGAATGCTGAAAAGTCAGATCGAAGCCACCGGCGGCAAAATGCCGGTGAATTCCGATGCCAAGGGTGACAAGAATTCCGACAAACTGGTTCGGAAGCTGGATTGCGCCGTTATCAATTACGTCCACGAGATCGCCAAGGAAGCCGCCCTTCAGGCATTCGACACAGTTCGAGGCCTGTTTCCCGAAGGCAATGAGATCTACGATGGCGCTCGCTTTCACGAGCGTACCCACACGCAGATCGCCGTTCGCAATGACGCATGTATCAAGGGCTTCTTCCTTCCGCGAGGCGAAACGCCAGCGCTCACTTCTCCGGTTTCGCCCTAGCGCTGACCCATCCGCAGCTCGTTATTTTTGTCCGCCGATCCTCGAAAGATCGATCCTCATTCCTGCCTCCGTAGCCTTATCCGGCTCGGCCGATTGTGAGGCATCTTCACTTTCCGTGGGAGGCGCCACGGGATCCGTAACTTCGGCAGGCTTTTTTGAGCGTGTGCCAAAGAAAGTCGGGCCACCAGGATCTGGGGCACGGAACACGTTGTCGCCCTCGAAGCTGCCCGTCTTCCAAGCGTAGATCGTATCGTCCACCAACTGCGGAAGAAGCTCTTTATTCGTCGGGCGGCCGTACCATTTGGTGACGATGCGGGCGACCTTTGCGAATATACCTGTCCCTGTTCGCAAATTCGCGCAGGCTTCGAACATGTCTGATTGAAGCTGCGATGCGTCGTCGACGCCAACACCCGCCGGAAACTGGGTGATGCCGACCCGTACTATGGCATGACCGACATAGTCTTTGAGCACACCCATGGCCTCGTCGGGCGAACGAGGTTTGGGGATGAGAACCAGCCGACCATCAGCCTTCACGGTGACGGCGAGTGGATCGTCGGAACCGACGGCCAAAATGAACTGTTCCACGATAGCGGGGGGAAGGCTTGGATCGGCGCATTTCGCAATGAGGGCAGCGTCCATGGTCTTTGCTCCAGATCAGGTGTTGAAAGACATCACGAGAGGTTTGTTGAACAGCCGCGCCCAAGCCTCGGCGCTGGCGCGCTGTATGCCGATGATTGCGGTCCCTTTGGTCCACCAGTCGTTTCCGACGGCGACGACTAGGTCTGGATCATGAAGCATCGACATCAGGACGGGCCAGATGATGAGTTGCTCGTAGCAAATGAGTGGGGCCACGCGCTGGCCGCCAACGAACACGACCGGATTAGCAAAGAAGTCCGCTCTGGCTCCGCCGCTCTTTCCGATCGGTGCCAACCAGGGCTGCCACATCGAGCCAGGCACTGGCATGCGTTGCCGATAGAGGATCTCACTTTCGGTGGCCGAGACGCGAACCAGCACATTGTTATAGCCTTCCGGATCGACGACCGCCGCGCCGGCGATGACGTTCAGATCAGTCCCGGTCAGCTGCTGCCGCCACAGGCGTTCGACCGACGGCGTCCAAAACCCGAGAGCGCTTTCAGGCAAGAGCACGTAGGCGGTGTCGGGCCGACGCCGTAAGCGAAGCGTTGCTACAAGGTCACTATGCCGAGCAAGACTGTTATCGCGACCAAGACTATTTCCGAGCTGCAGGTCGACGCCTTGCCAGCCCCGCCCTATGTCGGGAGCGGTCCAGAATGCGGCGGACCAGAGCCAGAAGCCTACGAGGGTTACGGCTGCAGCCGGTCGATAGCGCGTCGTCATGATCGCAAGGCCGGCTGCCACTGCCGCCAGTCCCGCCCAGCCCCATCCTGGAAAGAGAACGCCGGCCGCTGTGATTGGATGGGCCCAGCCGACAATGCCGAAGGGTGGAAGGGCCATGAGGACCATCGCGATCGTATATCGCAGGGCTTTCCACCCCCCGGATTGACGCGACCACAGCGCGGCGTGAACGAAAACGAAGCCGCTCGAGGCGGCAAGCCACAAGATCAGTCCCGGCCATATATCCGATTGATAGAAGGCAGCCACGCCTTGCGGCAAACCGCGCGACGCCACCAGAAAATAGGCGGCCGAAACGACACTTGCGGTTCGATGACTGCGTGCCATCGACCAGAGCGCGGGAAATGCGATCGCTGCGGGGAGCGCCAAGACTTGTCCGCTCCAGGCGATGTATCCAGCCGTGGCAGAAGCCAGACCGAGGGCAAGAGGCTGGAGCCAATCACGGCGCATAGGTGAGGACCTGCCTTGCAAGACCGAGGACACCGGAGACAGGGACCGGCCCGAAATATCGAGAGTCCCAGGATCCGGGAAATGGCGAGTGGAGGAACACGAAGCCGGCCGGAATCGTCCCTCCCACATACGGGCGCAACGGGCGCCCCTGGCCATCCTGAGAGACGAGGCTCGAGCTTGCGATCGGCCGCCCATCGACCGTGACATGGCTCGAGATCTCGATGTGCTGGCCGCCGACTGCAGCCACCGTTTTGATGAGAGGGCCAAAGCCGCCCGGGCACAGGCCCGAGCGAAGGTAGCCTCTCGCAAATCCCTCGGAAATAGCGTCGGTCATTGGGGGGCAGACGAACACCAGGTCGCCGACCTGAACAGGGCGATCGAGAGCTGCAACACGCCAGAGTCCGAGCGGCTCGCTGGGCGTGGTGTTGATTCGCAGGCCACCGATGGACCCACCGAAGATCACCGCAAAGGCAACGCCACATGACACCGCGAGGAGAGCGAGAGCCGGGCGCCTTTGACGCGCAGCGGCAGAGGTGGGGGAGATGAAAGACATCATTTCAGCGACAAACCTTTCGTTTGGGTCTGCCGCATGGCTTCCGCCTGTTTAAGCGCCACAGCTGTCCGTTCATGTGCAGCCAGTTGCTGAACGGTCCGGATCGTGTCCCAGGCCGATCGCAGCTCGTTCTTCTGGGCCGGCTGCATACCTGCGGACGCTGCCTCAAACGCCTTCCCGTCCGCTGTCTTTGCCGCAAGCGGAAGGAAGGTTCTTTCCCCAAAGCGCTCCGACACAGCCTTGGCAAAACCTTCAAGCTCGGCCTTCACCATTTTGTCCGCCAAAGCAAACTCAAGACCGGCAGGGATATCGTTTCGATCGATCGCATCACGCACGCGCTCGAGCACCTGCTTTGCGGATGCAGAGAGGGCAGGAATATCGAGCGAGAGCTTGGTGCGGACCGCGCGTTCCTCGTCCTCATAGCGGCTGGCCGCCTCCGCCCGTTTTGCAATGAAGCCCTGCAGGTCGCGGGCAAGGGCCGGTGCGTTGACAAGTGCTGTATCGCGAGCCTGCTTCTCGGCGCTCCCTGCAAAGAGACCGGTTTTCCCCTTCAGTACGCCGAAGCTTTCCGGCTGCTCGGCAATCCGCACAATCGTCGTTGCCGCTACCGTTCCGTTCGCCAGCATGGCGTCGACATTGATTGCCTTGAAGGCGGCTTGTGGATCCGCAAAGACGTGATGGAAGCGAGCGGAAACCTCCTGCCAGCTGTCCTTCAGGCCGGGGTCGGCCGAGAGCCTGTCTTCGACCGCCTGACCGATCGATCTGGGGAAGGTCGTCGTGCCTGAGACCATGGGTTTTGCCTCCTTTATTCCAGATGTTGTCGATACCGTCGATCTCGCTCCGCGAAGGCCGAGCTTTGCCGCGACGGCGGCAAGGCGCGCGCCAAGCTCGGCGAGTTTCGACGATTGACGGACGGTCCATTGCAGCTGGTCGTATGCGATGGTGCGGGCGACATTCATCAGATGGAGGCCACGCGCCTCCGCAAAGCGCAGCGCAGCGCGATAGTGCGAAGCTTCCTGATAGTCGAGCGTCGTTTCCTTTGATGCGGCACGCGAGAGCCGCTCATGGAGCCGGGCCATCGCCAGCTCCTCGATCGGCACGACTTTCCAGGAATTGCGGTCAGCTTCCGTGCCGTCGGGGAGCGTGACGCGCTGCGATCCGACATGTTTGAGGCCGATGCGATCGCCGATCCTGGCGTCCGAAGCATCCATCGCCCGCGCGAGATCGACACCCCAGACGGTTCGTTCCTGGCCATCCGAATAGCCGAGCGTCACATAGTAGCTTTTGCGACTGCCCGGCTTGTGCTCGTAGGGCGCTTCACCATGAGCCACCAGCACGCCGCCGCGCCGTTGCGCGAACTCTTCCAGCCCGACATAGAGCTCTGCCGTCTCGCGGTGGCGTGTCATGGCAACATAGGATAGGTGCCGGTCCAGCGTGCTCGACGCCAGCACCTTGACCCGATCAACGGTGGCGCCCTGGCTCTTGTGCACCGTGGTGGCGTAGCCGTGATCGACATTGGCGTAAAACCGCTGTTCGACCACGACCTGACGCCGGTCTTTGCCGTCGCCGATCTCAGCGACAATCCGCCCGGGCTGGGCATCGACGACACGTGCCAACATGCCGTTCTTGACGCCGAGCGAGCCCTCATTCTTCAGGAAGACGATCTGATCGCCGGCCGCAAACTGCCTGGTCCCGTCTTCCGTCTTGAACGCATGGCCGGCCTCGATCAGGCCACGCTCAACGAGCTTGCCGCGCGCCATCTCGTTCAACAGACGCACGTCAACACGGCGATGGGCGAGGATCAGGGTAGCCTTGGCCGGATCGTATTCATGGTCCCAGTCGGCGATCAGAGCAGTGACCGCCTCGTCCCTGGTCCAACCGGTCCGCACCAGATCCCGCTGAGCGTAAGCGTCGAGCGCGGCCGACACGTTTCCACGCGCCAGATCGAGGGAGGCATCGCGCATCCACTGTTCGCGCTGACGGTAGATTGTCTCGAGTTCCGCATAGCCGATCCGCTCTGAAATGGCCCGGAAGGCAGCGCCGGCTTCGATCGGCTGCAGCTGCTCGGGATCGCCGATCAAAACCAGCTTGGCACCCGACAAGGTTATCGCTTCGACGAAGCGCGCCATCTGCCGGGACGAGACCATTCCTGCCTCGTCGAGGACGAACACGGTCTTCTCATCAAGCCGGTCTCGCTCCTGATCCCATCGTAGTTCCCAGGCAGAAAGCGTGCGGGAGACAATCCCGGCTTCCTTCTCCAGACCTTCCGCGGCCTTGCCCGCAAGCGCGCCACCGACCACGCGATAGCCGGCGGCCTCCCACGCCTCACGCGCCGCCTTCATCATCGTCGTCTTGCCGGCGCCGGCGCGTCCGATCACAGCGGCGATGCGCTCCGGTCCGGCGACATGTTCGATCGCGATCTTCTGCTCATCCGACAGGCGGTCGTGGCGAGAAAAGACATCGCTCAGAACCGCTCGGCTGACGGAATGAGAGGATCGCTGCGACAGCCAGATCGCTTGATTTGCCATCTGCGCTTCAAGACGGATTAGCTCCCGCGTCGTGTATTTTGCCGGTGCCCGGATGCCGGTGACGAGATCCATGCGCTCACGGTCGAGCCGGAGCGTTTGCGGGCTTTGCAGAATCCGCGCCATCCGGTTCTGGAAGAGCGCAACGTCGTCGATATAGCGGTAGAGGACCTTGGCGATGTCGCGCTCGTCGAAGACGCTCTTCTCGCGGGTAATCAGGTCGAGCACGATCTCCGGATTGCGCTGGATCCGCCGGGCATTCTCGGCGCGCCGTTCTTCCTGCAGCTCCAACCGCTCGAGCGCGACCTTCTCTTCCCCCGACCCGGCTCCAGTGGCGCCCTTCCGTTCGATCGCCTTCGTTCCGACGCCGAGATGAATGGTTGGCGTCACCTCGATCCCTTGCTTCTCAAAGGACCGGCCGTCGATGCGAATGTCGAGACCGGCGAGTGCCAGATGCCGGTTCTGGCATGCGAACCAACCATCGCGAAATGTATTGAAATCGTCGGCGTCCCCGGCCCAAGGCTCATAGACGATCTTGCCGGCATCGTTACGCATGGGATTGCCGTCCGGTCCCAAAACAGCGACCTTTTTCGCGCCAAAACCATCCTCGGTTAGCGGCCGCAAGGTCGTCATCAGATGGATGTGCGGATTACCCGGAGGATCGTGAAACACCCAATCGGCGACCATGCCCTTGGCCGTGATGTGCCGCTCGACGAAATCGCGAACGAGGGCGATGTTCTGATCGGCGGAGAGCTCGATCGGCAGGGCGATGGTCACATCCTTGGCAAGCTGCGCATCACTCCGCTTTTCGAATGCCTCGACCTTGTTCCAGAAGGCTTCCGAGGCGCCGGAGACCGAACGATCGTCGATCATTTCCCGCAGCCATTCCGGTGCGTCTTCGGGAATGACGAACTCCTCATGCAGCAAGCCTTGCTTGCGGCTGTAGTCGATCGTTCGGGCTTCCCGCTCGAACTCCATCTTGGCGCAATGCCGGTAGGCCGCCGACAGCACAGCGCTGCGGCCGGATCCGCGAGCAACAATGCTGACTGAGAAATGCGGGACGGCCACGACGAAAACGAGCTCCTAAGATCGAACAAAATCAGACTGTTCGTCGGGAGCGGAGGGCCCCGCCAGGGCCCTTGAGCAGGGCGTCGCGTCAGCGACGTATAATTGCGCCCTTGGATCCGCTCCTTCGGAACGGCGGGATCATTCGCCAAAAGCTTGCGCTTTGGCGAGGTGCAACATTGCACCTTTCCAGCGGGAGAAAATTCGGGGCAGGGTTGGTCTTCATCGGACCATTAGCAACGGGGAAGCGACGCACATGAAGAAGCCAACTGCCAAAATCCGTGAAGAGATTGCTCGCTTGCAGGAGCAACTCAAGCAGGCCGAAACACGTGACGCCGAGCGCATCGGGCGCATCGCGCTACGTGCGGGGATCGGGGAGATCGAGATAGAAGAGGCTGATCTTCTGTCGGCATTCGAAGAGGTCGCCAGCCGGTTTCGCGGAGAAACGAAACCCGCTCAGGGGCGCAAGCCTGCGACCACGCCGCCGAACGGCACTGGCGAGGCTGCGTGCCAATCTGCTGAGGCTTGAGCGAATGCAAAAGATGACGGCGACCGAAGCCCGCAAGAAGGATGCGCGGGAAAAGATCGAGCTCGGCGGCCTGATCGTCAAGGCAGGCCTGCGCTTTGAGAAACGCACGCTCTTGCTAGGGCTGCTGATCGACGCCGGCGCGCGGATCACAGCTGACGAGGCGGAGCGCACTCGTTTGAGTGAACTCGGCGCAAAGGCATTCGCCGATGACGCCTAAGAGAATCCTTGTCGCCGCCATTCCAGCCGCGGCCATGCTGGCAATTGCGCTGAGCCTTCCCGGTATCGAACGGTGGCTCGCCGCATTCGGAACGACGGATCAGGCGAAGCTGATACTCGGGCGGATCGGGCTCGCACTGCCCTATGCCCTGGCCGGATCATGCGGCGTCATCTTCCTGTTCGGGACGAAGGGATCGATCAACATCAAGCCTGCTGGTTGGAGCGTTGCTACGGGCGGTCTTGCCGTCATCGTCGTCGCAGCGCTTCGCGAGGGATCGCGACTGTCGGGCTTCGCCGGCCAGGTGCCCGCTGGCAGGACGCTTCTGTCTTATGCCGACCCTTCGACCACCGCAGGAGTGGCCGCCACGTTCTTTGCTGTATTCTTCGCTTTGCGCGTCGCCAGAATGGGCAACGCTGCCTTTTCGCGAAGCGAGCCGAGACGCATCCGGGGCAAACGCGCCCTGTACGGAGAAGCGGATTGGATGACCATGCAAGATGCCGAAAAGCTATTTCCGGAAACAGGAGGCATCGTTATAGGCGAGCGATATCGTGTCGATCGCGACGATCCGGCCGCCTCGTCGTTTCGAGCCGGTGAGCCGACGAGTTGGGGAAGGGGAGGTTCCGCACCGCTATTGTGCTTCGATGGCTCGTTCGGCTCATCACATGGGATTGTTTTCTCCGGTTCAGGTGGTTTCAAGACGACCTCTGTCACGATCCCGACCGCGCTCAAATGGGGCGGCTCGCTCGTCGTGCTCGATCCGTCCAACGAGGTGGCGCCGATGGTGATGGAGCACCGGCGCAAGGCGGGCCGGCGCGTCATCGTCCTCGACCCGAGAAATTCAGGCTCCGGCTTTAACGCGCTCGACTGGATCGGCCGTCATGGAGGAACCAAGGAAGAGGACATCGCCGCCGTCGCTTCATGGATCATGAGCGACAGCGGTCGCGCGACCGGCGTCCGCGATGACTTTTTCCGTTCATCCGGTCTGCAGCTGCTGACCGCAATGATCGCCGACGTTTGTCTATCCGGGCATACGGATGCAAAGCACCAAACCTTGCGGCAGGTCCGGGCCAATCTGTCGGAGCCGGAGCCAAAGCTCCGTGCTCGCTTGCAGGAGATATACGACAATTCGGCGTCCGACTTCGTGAAGGAGAATGTCGCCGCATTCGTTAACATGACGCCAGAGACCTTCTCCGGCGTCTATGCCAATGCGATCAAGGAAACGCATTGGCTGAGCTACGCGAACTACGGAGCCCTGGTCTCCGGTTCCAGTTTCTCAACTGATGCGCTGGCCGATGGTGAAACCGACGTGTTCATCAATATCGACCTCAAGACTTTGGAGACGCATTCTGGCTTGGCGCGCGTCATCATCGGCTCCTTCCTCAACGCGATCTACAATCGCGACGGGGCGATCAAAGGCCGGGCACTATTCCTCCTCGATGAGGTCGCAAGGCTCGGCTACATGCGGGTGCTGGAGACGGCGCGCGACGCCGGCCGAAAATACGGCATCACGCTCACGATGATCTATCAGTCGATCGGCCAGCTGCGGGAAACCTATGGTGGGCGCGACGCGTCCAGCAAATGGTTCGAGAGCGTCAGCTGGATCTCGTTTGCCGCGATCAACGATCCGGAAACCGCTGACTACATCTCGCGCCGATGCGGCACGACGACGGTCGAGATCGACCAGGTCATACCAACGAGCGCTAATCAAAACCGGTGCGCCCAATCACGCATTCCAATCGACATGATCTTCCACGGCTGCGCGACCAGCTTGTTCCATGCGTCGCAGCAATGGGAAACGATGTCGTCGTAGTCTTTGAATATCCGGTTGGACAACCAGTTCTCCCTCATAAACTGCCACAGGCTCTCGACAGGGTTCAATTCGGGCGATCGCGGCGGCAGGTACAGCAGCGTGATGTTGTCGGGTACTTTGAGTTTCGGCGTGACGTGCCATCCAGCCTGATCAACGATCA
>NZ_FOCV01000013.1:0-69792 GCF_900110205.1 Rhizobium tibeticum
CTCGATGTTGCGGCGCGTTTCCGCTTCCAGTCGCCGGCTGGAACGCACACGGTTGATATACCCGTACACGTAAAGCTTCAAAAGGTCGGCTGGGTCGTAACCCGGACGGCCGGTCTCCTTCGCCGCCACCCGCACGAACCCGGCGGCTTGGAGATCGAGGCCGTCAACGAAAGCCTCGATGAAGCGAACCGGATTGTCCGGCCCCACATAATCATCAACCGCTTCCGGCAGAAGCAGCAATTGAGAGCGGTCTGTTCCTGAAAGATGCGCCATGGCAAAAGCTACCACGGCAGTCTAACGTGAGGAATCCCCGACGGGGTTTTCAGACGGTCTGCCAGATTTTGGAGATCACCCATGCCGTATCATTTTTTGGAAGTTGCAATCACTCCGAATGTGCGGCTTGCACAAGCTGAAATTGGTGCCGACCAGATTTGGTTAGGCGACCACCATCGAGAATCCGACAGCTTCACCGACAGCGAACTGGCTTTCATCTCTGCACGGGACAGCTTCTACATTGCCTCTGTGTCGGAAACCGGCTGGCCATATGTTCAGCATCGCGGTGGGCCAAAGGGCTTTCTGAAAATAGTCGACAAGAAAACGCTGGCTTTTGCCGACTACAGGGGCAACCGCCAATATATCAGTACCGGAAACTTTGCCGCAAATGACCGGGCCTGTCTCTTTCTGGTGGATTACCCACGACGAGCACGCCTCAAGATCTACATGCATGTCGAGAAGCTGACACTCGATGCCGACCCGGCACTGACGGACCTTGTTTTCGACGCCGGCTACCGAGCAAAGGCAGAACGGATTTTCCGGCTGCGGCTGGAAGCCTTCGATTGGAACTGCCCTCAACATATCACACCGCGTTACACCGACCACGAGGTCGAGAAAGCGGTAGCACCGTTGCGGGAACGCTTGGCTGAATTGGAGTCGGAGAACGCAGAATTGCGTACTCGGCTCGAGGCCTTGGGAGGAAAATAATGGACGCCACAAGACCCCCATTGCCGCCCTTTTCAGGGGCTTCTGCAACAGAAAAGGTTCGGCTTGCGGAGGATGGCTGGAACACCCGCAATCCCGAGAAGGTAGCGCTGGCCTATAGCCATGACAGCCGGTGGCGCAACCGCTCCGAGTTTATAAACGGCCGCGAAGCGATTATCGGCTTTCTCACGCGGAAATGGAAACGCGAACTCGCATACAGACTGATCAAGGAGCTTTGGGCTTTTACCGACAACCGCATCGCTGTTCGCTTTGCCTATGAATGGCACAACGATAGCGGCAACTGGTTTCGGTCTTACGGGAACGAAAACTGGGAGTTTGGGACAGACCGCCTCATGCGAAAGCGCTTCGCCTCCATCAACGACGCACCAATCCAAAGCCGGGATCGCCGGTTTCATTGGCAGCTCGGCCGTCGGCCGGACGACCACGCCGGCCTCAGCGATTTCGGCTTTTAATGCGAGGACAAGATGAGAAGCCCGACCTATCACCGTATCGATATCGACGGTCACGAAGTATTCTATCGCGAAGCTGGAGATTCGACGAAACCGACGCTGTTGTTGCTGCACGGGTTTCCGTCCTCCAGCCACATGTTTCGCGATCTCATCCCTCAGCTCGCCGATCGATTTCACCTTATTGCGCCCGACATACCAGGGTTCGGCCAGTCGGCAGCGCCCGCGCGCGCGAACTTCTCGTACACTTTCGATAATCTCGCCGGCGTCATCCAGAGGTTCAGCGAGGTCCTGGGCATCGAACGGTTTGCCCTCTACTCTTTCGATATAGGAGCGCCCATCGGGTTCCGCGTTGCAATCAAGTATCCGGAGCGGGTAACGGCTATCATTTCTCAAAATGGCAATGCCTACGACGAAGGATTGAGCGACGTCTGGAACCCGATCAAGCGATACTGGTCGGAACCGACGTACGCCAACCGGGATGCCCTGCGCGAGATTATGAAACCTCTCGCCATCCGTTGGCAGTACGAACACGGTGTTTCGGATTTATCGAACGTGTCTCCCGATGGCTATTCGCTCGATGCCTTCTACATGGCGCGTCCGGATACTGAAGAAATCCAACTCGACATTGCGCTCGACTACGCGAGCAACGTGGCTCTGTATCCGATGTTTCAAACATATTTCCGCAAGTATCAACCGAGGTTCCTGGCAATCTGGGGCGACAAGGATCCATTCTTCCTGCCCGCAGGTGCGGAGGCCTTTAAACGCGATCTCCCGAACGCGGAGATCCACCTCCTCGATACAGGCCTTCGCGTTGGAGACGCATTCCCGAGAAATCGCCACCGCAATAGCCGACTTCCTGACTTAACCGCGCTCGCAACCTCAGCCTGCTTCCACCGTTGTTGACTTCGCTGCGGTGAAGTCTGTTTGGCTTGTTGATAGTTAAGGACACTACCATGGATCGCCCGTCAGCATCGCGCCAAACGGTGCCGGAAGAAGATATCATCGAAGCGAAAGCTTTTGTCGACCTGTTCATGATCGCGCCCCAGACGCTCGTCGACCAGGCTGAGTTTCGCTGCATGCAATTAGCTGTAGGTTGCGCAATATCGCTGCCCAGCGCGCCCGCCATCGGTCTCAATCGTGTGCTCGGCATTGTAGCACTTGAAGATCTCAACACGGCCTATGAATGGATGAGCAAAAAGGCAGGCCGCCGCTACTTGCAAATGAACGCTGCCACCGCTCCTCAACAGACACACGATTGGATAAGGAAACGGGGCCTTGTTCCCCAAGGTAACGGATGGGCAAAGCTACGGCGAACGGCGCCTTCTACGCCACTCATCCATTCCGGCGAGGTCGCTACCCGGCAGGTCAAAGTCACCGAAGCCGAAATCTTCGGCTCGATGATGTGCGCCGGATTTAACTTTCCGGCAAACCTGACACCGCTTTGGTCAGCGATCGTCGGGAAGGACGGTTGGAGCTGCTTTTTCGCGGAATTGGACGGCAGGCCGATTGCGACCGGCGCGATGTATACGGCAGACGGCTTTGCGTGGCTTGGCGGTGGCGCGACCGTTCCCGAGTTTCGCAATCGAGGGGCACAGAAGGCTCTCATTACCGCGCGTCTGAACCGAGGCGCCAGTCAGGGCGTTCAGACATTCGTCGTCGAAACCGCCCAGCCTTCAGCCGATGAACCGAATATCTCTCACGCCAATCTCATCGTGGCCGGATTCGAGCAGATTTATACGAGAACGAATTACCGATTTCCGGACGGTTCATAAGGGACGTCAGACACCTTAGGTCTGCGAGTCGAGCTGTTGCTGTCGTTCCAATTGTCGCGCTTGCCGGATCAGTGCTTCGAACTCTGAGAGAATGTCATCTGCTTCTGGATCAGCCTCCAAACCCCACTCCCAAGCACCGCCACCGGCCCTACCCGAAAGGATCATCGACGTCGTGGGCTGTTGCGAGACCGACCGCCAGGTCATACGTTCTGTGATCCAACCTCAGAAGGAGCAGCAGATGCAGATCGACCTCGCAGGCAAGACCGCTCTGATTACTGGATCTACCGAAGGCATCGGCTACGCGATCGCCCGCCAGCTCGCGAGGGCTGGCGCGGACGTGGTGATCAACGGACGGTCTGAAGAAAAGACCGCAAAGGCCGCCGAACGCCTGAAAGGCGAAGGTGCCGGGGGCACCGTAGCCGCCGTCGCAGCCGATGTCGCAACCGCTGAAGGGTGTGGCGCTCTCGTCGCCAAGGTTCCTCATGTCGATATCCTGATCAACAATGCGGGCATCTTCCAGCCGCTCGACTTCTTCGAGGCGAACGACGAGGTGTGGGATCGCCATTGGCAGGTAAACGTCATGTCGGCCGTCAGGCTTTCGCGTGCCTACCTTCCGGGCATGCAGAACGTTGACTGGGGTCGCGTCATCTTCATCGCATCGGAATCCGGCTTTAACATTCCGGTGGAGATGATTCATTACGGCGTTAGCAAGACCGCCGATATCGCGGTTGCCCGCGGGCTCGCCAAGCGCATGGCTGGTACGGGCGTTACTGTGAACTCGGTTCTCCCCGGCCCAACACTGTCCGAAGGCGTCGAGGCGATGCTTGCCGAAGAGCGTGCGAAGACGGGCAAGCCGATCGAGGAGGTCGCGGCGGACTTCGTCAAGAGGCATCGTGGCAGTTCGATCATCCAACGAGCTGCAAGCGTCGAGGAAATCGCCAACCTCGTAACCTATCTGGCGTCGCCTTTGGCATCCGCGACAACCGGAGCCTCCATGCGCGTGGACGGAGGACTGATCGACACGCTCTGAGGTGATCCCTCACCTCACCTGCCAGTTGTTCATACGGCGGAGCCTTCCGATCGGCCTCCCGTCTTCTTTCCAACCGCCATCTATTTTCCATCTATTTTAGACCGGACCGTCTCGTGATCTGGAACAAGTCGGACCGGGGAACCAAGCAGTTGCAATCCTGTTGAGCTGCACTCGCGCCTCGTTGGCGTTCGTCATCGACTAAACAAGGAAGACGCACATGGCTAGATACGCCGTCTATTTGAGACACGCCGTCGAGCAGGTCGGACATCTCACGATCGAAGATAATCGCTCGCTTGCCGATTTGGCAAACACTCTTCAGAGTGTTGGCTACCTCCTTACAGAGGAAGTCACGACATTGGGTGGAAGACCCGCCAGAGCGAAGCAGTCCACGATATTCCTCGGCGACGTAAGCCGAATTCAGCCCGAATAGTGAAATGCTTCTCATGCCGCGCATTCGGGACTGGCATGCGGAGCAGCCAGAATAGCGGTACCCTCACAAGCTGGCGGGACGCTGTTGATGAGGCGACAGAAGACGCAAGATCCCCAGGGCCGGCTGGCCGATGTTCTGGCTCGCATGTCCGACATCCTGGTTACACAACTCGCAGAGCTGTTGCCGTGGCATCGGAAACCGGAAACAGCGATCATCGCATCGGCCGCGTAAACAGAGCGCGGAACAATTCTTCCGACCGTCGCAAACCTTCGTCGCTCAGAACGACAGACTTCGACTTGTTTGCGGGATTTGCAATGAGGCCCTTCTGATGCAAACGGTCCATCACGCCCCAATCAAAGCCTTTTCAGGCTCGACGCTCGTCATGCAGCGTCAGCCATAGCAATGCGCGAACAGCATCGTCGATCTTCTCGTCATCGATCTCCATGCCGGAAAGATACTATGTGCAAAAGCGAAAATCCTGCGATCCTCACCGGGTGCGTAGAAGAATAATCAGCGTGGACGGAAGTCTGGCGCTGCCAACAAACAAAACGTTGAAATGACGCGATGGTCAAAAGATGCAGCAGATTCAAGGTGACGATCGACTACAGCTGAACGCCGCCACCTATTATCAAAATACCACTTTCATTGAGATTTGCTTGCCTCACCGATGACTACTCAAGTCCGCGACCAATCAGTTGCGTTTGTTTACCTGCCAACCGCGTAGGCCTGCATAAGGCGGGGGGTCGCGGCGGCCCTTAGAAGACCGTCCATGTCCCGGCGCGCTGCGGTCAGACGGCCTACGGTCCAAGGATCGGCAACCTGTATCTTGTGGCCACGCCGGCGCAGCTCGTCGAGCGTCGACGCGCCGATGCTGCTTTCGACCATGATCTCGCCGGGAGAACTGGTGCGCGGGTAGAAAGAACCCGGGAAATGCGAAGTGTGAAAGAGTGGCATGTCGATACATGCCTGCAGGTTTCTTCCGTGATGGACGTAGCGCAGAAAGAAAGGCAGCTGCCACTGATCCTGCTGATCGCCGCCAGGTGTGCCGAAGACCATCGTCGGCCGGCCCTGATATAGCGCCAGCGAGGGAGTGAGCGTCGTCCGGGGGCGCTTGCCCGGCTCAAGAGAAGTCGGCAGGCCGGGCTTCAGCCAGAACATCTGGGCGCGAGAGTTCAGCGCGAAGCCGAGGCCCGGGATGATCGGCGAAGACTGCAGCCAGCCTCCGGAAGGCGTGGTTGAAACCATGTTGCCCCAGCGGTCGATCACATCGATATGCACCGTGTCGCCACGTTTTTCGCTAAGATGCGCCATGGTCGGTTCGTAGACCGTGCCCTTGCCGCTCATTTCGGCAAGCATGGCCATGGTCACGTCGAATTGATGGTCGTAGCCTGGCACGCGGCCGGGGCGCAGCTCGAGCGAAGCTCCCTCGCCGATCAGTTTTCGGCGTTCGCTATTATAGCTTTCCGACAGCAGATACTCGGTGGGGATCTGCGCGAAACTCGGATCTCCGTAATAGACTTCGCGATCGGCGAAGGCGAGCTTCATGGCTTCAACGACGGTGTGTACGAAGTCCGGCCCAGACGGGTCCATCGCGGCGAGATCATGGCTTTTCAAAAGCGCCAGGGATTGCAGCAACACAGGTCCTTGGCCCCAGGCCGGCGTTTTAGCAATCGTCCAGTCATGGTAGTCATAGGTCAGCGGCGCCTCGACCGTGGCGCGCCAGCTTGCCATGTCATCAGCGTTCAGCACGCCCTTGTGCCTGGCTCCGCTCGCATCCATGACGGCGGTGGTGCTGACGAACCTCTCGATCGCCTCGGCCACGAAGCCCCGGTAGAAGGCGTCACGGGCGGCCTCGATCTGATTTTCCCGACCGCTCTTCGCTTCGGCCACGGCAATCACCCGCTTCCAAGTCTCCGCCAGAACGGGGTTCTTGAAGTTGCGGTTCGGCTCCGGCGCGCTACCACCCGGCAGCCAGGTTGCGTGGGAAGTCGGCCATTCCTTCTCGAAGAAGCCGCCCAGTCTCTTGATTGTCGCAGAAACCGCCGCAAGCACGGGATGGCCCTCTTCGGCGTAGTAGATCGCCGGCTCGAGAATATCCCGGATGCTCATCGTTCCGTAGTCGCGCAACATCAGCATCCAGCCGTCGAAGGCGCCGGGAATAACCGTCGCCAGCAAGCCGTCGCCGGGTATCAGGTTCAGGCCTTCGGAGGTGTAGTGCTCGATCGTCGCACCGGCCGGTGCCGGTCCCTGGGCGCAGATGACCTCGACCTTGTCCTTTTTCTTCGAATAGAAAATGGCGGGCATGTCGCCGCCGGGGCCGCATAGATGCGGCTCGACGATCTGCAGCACGAAGCCGGTGGCGACAGCCGCGTCGAAGGCGTTGCCCCCCTTCTCCAGGATCGCCATGCCAACCGAAGACGCGATCCAGTGGGTCGACGTGACCACTCCGAAGGTGCCGAGGATTTCCGGTCGTGTCGTGAAGCTAGTCATCGTATTAAGTCCTCAGGAATATGCTTGCCGGGCGATTTATGGTGTCTTCAGGATCCCAGGTTTGTGCAAACAAAGGCGTGGATGACCTGGCAGAACAGATAAACGGGGCCTGGGCAGGTATGCTGATCGATCAAGCACAAGTGGGCAGACGTGAGCGGCCATCTTGTAATAGCCATGCTCGTCTCATATCAGATTTGACTATGGTTCCAAAGAATTGATGCTTTCTATACGCCCGGTTTCGTCGTCAAAATACAAGTAAAAATTGCATTGACAACTTGAATCTTTGAGGGGTCGGGAAGCCCCCACGGACGTCGGTTGCAGCCTCTTTGCCTGTTGGTGCTGGAACAATGGGATAGAGGGCGCGCTAGCGCTATCATCGGAGCACGCTCGTCATCCTGAGGAACTTCACGACGGAAGTTCTCACGATTAACGGCTCATGAACGATTACTGCACTCGTTTCCTCGGATGGCGGCGAAATGGGGACTGGCTGGAAGGGAACGTTCCATCTATGATTCCTTCTGAGACGACGGACAATTGCATGGAAGCGACGGAGAGTTCTCAAACATGGATAGGGGTACCCCGCCAGGGCCTTCATGTTTTTGCAGACGGTTGCTGCGAACCGCGCTCCAGTCAGGGCGGATGGGCCTTTGTGGCCTACCGCAACGGCGTGGAACTCGCGTTCAGCTTCGGCGGCTCGCTAAACAGCACAAACAACACAATGGAGTTGCTGAGCCTGTTCAACGCCGCAGACTGGATCAATCGCGAGAGTACCAATGAAAGGGCTACCGTCTGGTTAGACTCCATTTACGCAGTGAAGGGCTGCAATATCTGGAGACCGATCTGGAAGAACAACGGCTGGCGGAAGGTGCGTGCGAATGCCAAGGCGAGAAACCGAAAAATAGCCGATGCAGAGCTTTGGCAGAACGTTGATCGTGAGCTCTCACGAAATCCACTCATCACCATAGCTTGGTGCAAGGGTCATTCGGGAATTGATGGCAACGAACGGGCGGACAAGCTCGCAGATCAAGGCCGGCGATCATTCCTTAAGACCTAATTCATGCGATGCGTCACGATGGAGACGGGCAACTCCATACTGTTGCCTAGACGTCGGTCCAGCTAAAAAAAGTTGCGGCCTGGCCCCTCGTCCTGCCGTGCTCATCGAGAAGCTGCCAAACAATCCCATTCTCCATCCAGAAGTGTTTTCCAGATCTGGTGACGCGCAGCCCTCGGTAGTCGGCAATGTAGCCTTGCCGTGCCACCGCATCGAGGAGCCGCTGCCGCTCCTGTCGGTCCGGCGCCTCAGCGGACAATCGCGACGGCAGCTTCGTGAACTCGTCCCATGTATATCCGAAGCGCGTCTGGGCGGCGATGTTGGCATAAACGAAAAGCGGATCAGGATCAGTATTGTGGGCCAGAACGACAAAAGGCGCTGCACGATAGAGCCAGTCGGGGCCTTGCTCCGACGGAACAAGCGGCTTGCCGACGAGCCGCTGAAAGCTGCCGGTCAACAGTTTGAAGAATTCCAAGTCGCCGGCTAGACCGGCCGACTCGGGGTGCTGATCTTCCATAGTTTCGGTCCCTCTGCGAGGCATGGGCGGGCGCCGGACATTGCCGCCCACAAAGTGGGACAGCTATGACGGATTGGAAACAAGGTCTCACACGTCAAAGCAAAGCAATCCCGATAACGTTCTAGGCGTCAAACAGCGACGACGGCAGCTCGACAGTGAATCGGCTCGCTCCTGCAAGACGGATTGCAACTGCTTCTCGCAACAGAGCAAAGCGCAGTTCCAACGCCGTGGTCTCCGGCGATCTCGGCAGCTGGCTCAATTCCACAGCGAAAAGGTCAAACTCCCTTCCCAACGCGGTTTCATCAAAAAGTGCGTTCACGTGTTCACGACCGATCGTTGATTTGAAGACTCACTCGGCCACCGGCTTACAGCCAGCGATAAGACCGCGCCCAACTGTCGTGCGGGCATGCTGAATATCCAATGAACCAGCTTGCCGCACGGTGTAGCAAATTGGAACGAGTGGGGTGCGAGCCTGGATCATTTCCTCGTACTCAAACCAATATGAACCACTCGTTCACATGGCCTTCAGGTAGCCACCGCTAGCTTTGGTTCATCGTCATTAATCACTATGAATCTTCGGGACAATTTAGCAATGCCTTATCCTGCCACTGTATCGGCCGGCCGTGATCCGCGTCTTGATTTCTTTCGTGGCGTTGCCTTGGTGATGATTTTCGTCAATCACGTGCCGGGAAATTTCCTTGAAGGCATCACCTCGAAGAATTTCGGTTTTTCCGATGCAGCCGAAGCCTTCGTGTTAATGTCAGGCATGTCCGCCGGGCTGGCCTATTCGAGTGCCTACGCGCGGGACCGCGTGCAAGCGATCGCCCGTGTCCTTCGCCGTGCTCGTCACCTCTATGGCGTCCACCTATTGACGACGGGCTTGGCGGTTATCATTCTCATGAGCGCTCACCACTTCCTGGGGACCGCTGCGCTGTCAGATCGCGTCAACCTAGAAGCTTATCTGAGCGCTCCGTGGATGACGACCCTTGGCGTGGTGGCGATGACGCACCAGCTCGGCTACTTCAATATTCTGCCTTTATACATTCTGCTGCTCGCCGCTACACCAGTCTTTCTGGCAATCGCCTCGTCCAGCAGATCCGCGCTATTGACTGTGTCGGTGAGCGTCTGGGCTGTCGCGGGCTTCTACAACATCAACCTTCCCAACTTTCCGACCGAAGGGATGTGGTTTCTCAATCCATTCTCCTGGCAGTTGATCTTCTGCATCGGCCTTTGCGCCGGTATGGCATCGAAGAAACGGGAGACGTTCGTCGGATACAATTCGACGCTCATGTTCGCGTCACTGGTCTATCTTGCTTTCTCGTTGTTCGTTATCCAGGGGCAACGCTACGACCTGACGAACTGGGGAGATCATCCTGCAATCCTCGTTGGCTTTGACAAGGGTATCCTGCCTCTGCCCCGCCTTCTGCACGTGCTGGCGCTGACTTACGTCATCTCACAGTTTGGGGTCTTTCGGCGGATCGCCGCTGACACACGCCTTGGCGCCGTTACGCTTCTTGGAATGCAGGGACTGGCGGTCTTTGCATGGGGCTCATTGATCTGCATAGTTCTACAGGTCATTCGCGAGGCATATACGGTTCCGCTGCTACTCGACGCGTCGACGCTCGCGGCTGGGTTGGCGGCTCAATATGCCGTCGCCAACCGCCTGCAGCAGGCCAAGATATCCTCCCGCGGCGGCCCGGCGCACGCGACATAAAAATTCACGACCCTCATCAAGCACGTCGAGCTGCATGGCCGACATTAAGGTCAATCTGGTGCGTCACAAGCAAACTACTTGCCGGCAAGACCGGGTTAGTCGGCCTAACGCCTTGCGCTCTCCACAATCAGCCGAACGGCGGCTTCCATGCTTTCTGGCGTCGTGCCGGTGACGATGACGCCGAGCAGCGGCGCGGCGATGCCGGCCGCCTTCAGTTTTGGCATGTCCTCGGGCGTGAAGTTCTTCTGGCTCGGCGCAATGACCGGAATGCCGGCCTTGGCGGTGATCTCGCTGTAGCGGGCGAGATCGGTCTCGTTGAGCGGCTTGCCATAGTCCGCGAAGGCGGCAACGGAGGCTTCCATCATTGCGCCCGGAATCTCGAGGATCTTCCGAATTTCCTCGTCGGTGCTCTTTTCGCCGAGCGCCGGCATGGGCCGGAGCTTCGATTGCAAGAGATGCGGCTGCATGTCGCTGACATAGATGTTGAAGCCCTCGAAGCCCAGATCGGCGAGCACATCCATCTCTTGCGCGCTCGGCACATTCTCCTGCCCGGCCATGACAAGCAGCGGCACGCCCAAAGTGGCGAGGTTCTCGAAAAATGCTCGCTCTTGCGCAAAGCTGCCGAAGGTGGTGCCAGTCGCGCGATGATGGGCGTTGAGATGCACTTTCAGCGCAAAGGCCCCTGCCCCCAACGCGGCCCTGGCGAGATCGAGGTCATGACGCGCAAGCGAGACGATGACCGGAAAGTCGCCACCGCGCAGCGCCTTGGTAAGTTTCGTTTCAGGATACGCAGGCATGTCTGGTCTCAATTCAGCCGTTGGCCGCCATCGGCCGCGAAGAGATGGATGTTGGCGAGTTCCGGCCGCACGCGGATCGTCGCGCCGGGCGAAAGCGACACGCGCTCGCGGAAAACGCCGGTGACCGTCGTATCTCCGAGCTTCACCGTCATCTGAGTTTCCGAACCCATCGGCTCGACGAGGATGATTTCCGCGGGCACGCCCTTGTCATCGAGGACGAAATGCTCGGGACGAATGCCGTAAACTGCCTTGCTGTCCCTGAACTCATGCGCCGCCTCCGGCAGTGGCAGCAGGATGCCTGGTGCAGCGAAACCGCTTGAGGTGATCGTACCGGTCAGAAAATTCATGGCCGGCGACCCAATGAAACCCGCCACGAACTGGTTGACCGGCCGGTCGTAAAGATCGAGCGGCGCTCCGATCTGCTCCATGCGGCCGCCGTTCAGCACGACGATCTTGTCTGCCATGGTCATCGCCTCCACCTGGTCATGGGTAACGTAGATGGTCGTGGTCTTGAGCTTCTGGTGCAGGCTCTTGATTTCGCCGCGCATCACGACGCGCAACTTGGCATCGAGGTTCGAGAGCGGCTCATCGAACAGAAACACTTGCGGGTCGCGGACGATTGCCCGACCCATAGCGACACGCTGCCGTTGGCCGCCCGAAAGCTGGCGCGGATAACGGTCGAGCAGATGCGACAGTCCAAGGATATCCGCCGCCCACTTCACCCGCTCCGCGATCGCGGCCTTGCCGGTGCCGCGATGCTCCAGCGAAAACCCCATATTCGTCGCGACCGTCATATGCGGGTAGAGCGCATAATTCTGGAAAACCATGGCGATGTCGCGATCCTTGGGATCGAGGTCGTTGACCACGCGCCCGCCAATGCGGATGTCGCCGCCGGTGATCGTCTCAAGCCCGGCGATCATCCGGAGGAGCGTGGACTTGCCGCAGCCGGACGGACCGACAAGTACGACGAACTCGCCGTCGTTGATTCCGAGGTCGACGCCGTGGATGATGTCGACGGCGCCATAGCTCTTGCGGACGCGGGAAAGGGTAACTTCAGCCATCAATCAGATTTCCGGTTCTTCAGCCCTTGAGGCCGGTATGCGCGAGCCCTTCGACGAATTGCTTCTGCGCGATGATGAAGACAATGAGAACGGGGAGCGCCGTCAGCGTCGCGGCGGCGAGCTGGATGTTCCACATGGGGCCGCCATAGGCGTCGGTGTATTGGGTGAGAGCCTGCGGCAGGGTGAACTTGTCGGCACTTGAGAGAAACACGATCGGTTCAAGGAACAGGTTCCAGGAATGCAGGAAGGTGAAAATCGCGACCGATGCAAGCGCCGGCCTGGCCAGCGGCAATGCGATCTTCCGAAAAATCTTGAAGCGGCCGAGGCCATCGACGCGCGCCGCCTCCTCCAGCTCCGCCGGCAGTGTCACGAAAAACTGCCGCATTACGAAGGTGGCGAAAACGCTCGGCGCTCCGAAGATCGGCACCAGGATCAAAGGCCAGTGGGTGTTCACCATGCCCGCCTTTAGGAACATCTGGAAGAGCGGCACGATCGTTACTTCTGACGGAATGAGAAGGCCGAGCAAGACGATCATGAAGATCGTGTTGGCGAAGGGAAATTTGATCCGCGCGAAGGCGTAGCCCGCCATTGAGGAGACGATCATGGTGCCAACCGTCACAACCGCGGCGATATAGGCCGAGTTCCAGTATTGCTTCACGAAGGGCTGCAGTTCGAACACCTTGCTGTAGGTCGTCCAGTCGTAGCTCTGCGGGATGAGCCGCGGCGGAAAGGCGAAGATGTCGCTGATCGGTTTCACGGAGGATGTCACCATCCACCAGGTCGGGAAGACGAAGGGGATGAGCAGCACGCACATCAGCCCGTAGAGAAAAGTTTTCAGACGCGGAGAGAGTTCAGCGTTCATAGAAGACAATCCTCTTGCGCATCTGCCATTGGGCAAAGGTCAGAACGGCGACGATCACGAAGAGCACGATCGACAGAGTCGAGCCGTAGCCGAAGAGATGGAACTGGAAAGCCTGCTGATAGAGGTAGTAGACAAGCACCGTCGTCGATATGCCCGGCCCACCCTGGGTCAGCACCGCAATCTGCGCGAAGACCTGCAGCGACCCGACGATGGTGATGATCGAGGTAAGCAGGATGGTCGGGCTGATCAACGGCAGTGTGATGCGGCGGAACTGCTTGAAGCGCGGCGCACCATCGATGCGGGCGGCCTCATAGAGTTCGTTCGGCACGCCCTGCAGCGCCGCGAGGAACAGGATCATGTTGAGGCCGACATTCTTGAAGACTTGTACGACGATGACCGAGATCATCGCGGTGGTTTCCTCGCGAAGCCAGTTCGGTCCCTCGATGCCGAAGACCTGCAACATGCCGTTGATGCCGCCATTCTTCTGCAGCAGGAAGCCCCATACAATCGTCCAGGCGACCAGCGACACGACGACCGGCGAGAAGAACAGCGTGCGGAAGATGGTAATGCCGGCGAGCTTTTGGTTCAGAAGAACCGCTAGCAGCAGCGCCAGCGACAGATTGAAGACGACGAGCCCGGCGGAAAAGATGCCGGTCGCGCCCAGCACTTTGAGGAGGTTGGTATCCTCGATCAGCATCTGGTAGTTCTGCGCACCCGTATAGGTGAAGGTATTGGCAAGCACGTTCCACTCGTGCAGCGAATACCAGAAGACAAGCCCGAGCGGGATCAGTACGAAGACGATGACGCCGATCAGCTGCGGGGCGATGAAGAGGAAACCGGCAAGGCTGTCACGCCGCGCGATCGTCCAGAACGGCGACGAGGAGCGGCCCTCCGGAACTGCGTTATCCTGCGCGACAGCCATCA
The DNA here is from genome assembly GCF_900110205.1 of Rhizobium tibeticum. Lineage (GTDB taxonomy): Bacteria > Pseudomonadota > Alphaproteobacteria > Rhizobiales > Rhizobiaceae > Rhizobium > Rhizobium tibeticum. The sequence goes on from NZ_FOCV01000013.1 coordinate 14,097, forward strand.
GCTTATCCTCAGCGCTTCAAGAGCGGGCCGATCTGGCCGCAAATCTTCTGGAGCGTGCCCGCAATATCGGCATCCGGACGCCAGACGGCATCGAGGCCGGAGCGAACCGCCTGCTGGATCTGCGCGAAGCCTGTATGGCCGGGGATGACCTCGCCTGTCGCGATGCCGGCAATGACGACCTTGTCGAGCTGCTCCTGGCTGAGCAACGGATTGGTCTTCTTCAGCACTTCGGCATTGAGCAGGGACTTGCGGGCCGACGGGAAGAACTGGCTGAGCTTGGCCGAGTTTTCCGGGTTCGTCATGTAGGCGACGAATTCGGCCGCCGTCTTGGCGTTCTTGCCGGCCTGCATCACGCCGATACCTGCCTGGCCGATCAGCGCGTAATCACCGGCCGGTCCCTTCGGAAGTGGCACGAGATCCCATGAGAAGGGCTTATCCTTCGGCAGCAGCGAGGCGCGGCTGATCTGGGTGATGGTCATGGCCGCATTGCCGGCAAAGAAATCGACGTTCTCGCCAGGACCTGGCATGGCCTTCTTCCTGAAGATCGCCTCGTGGATGGTGGTCAGCGCGTCGACCATCGGCTTTTCGGTCATCGCGCACGTCTTGCCGTCAGCGCTCCAGGGCGAGGCGCCCCAGCCGTTCCAGACGGAGGCGAGATTCTGCCAGATCTGGTAGTTGAAGTCGCGGACGATCAGACCGCCCTTGCCCGTCTGGCCGACGGCCGAGGCAGTGGCGATCGCGTTATCCCAAGTCCACTGCCCGGCGGCGATTAATTCGGCGGGCGTCTTGGCGCCGGCCGCCTTGATGACGTCGTTGTTGACGAACATCGCGAACGGCGAAGTCGAGAAAGGATAGGCATAAAGCTTGCCGTCCTTCGACCAGCGCTCGGCGGCCGTGGCGCTTAGTTCGTCGAGGTTGTAACCCTTGGCTGCTTTCAGCGTATCGCTCAGCGGATAAAGCGCGCCGGAATTGACGAAGTCATAGGCCGCGGTTTCGAATATCCAGGCCATGTCCGGCGCATTGCCGCCGGCAATCTGGGTGGTGAGCGCCGTCGTATAGGTGTCGAAGGGCAGCGACTCGTAGGTCACCGTGACATTCGGATGGTCTTTCTTGAAGCCGGCGGCGATTTCGTTGAAGAGTTTGAGATGCGCCTCGTTGGCGCTCCAGATGGTCATGCGCAGGTTGACCGCTTCCTGCGCCTGGGCGATGCCGCTCCAGGCAAGCGGCACGGCGATGGCAAGTGCCGCCACGGCCGATTTGAGTATCTTGTGATAGTTCATTCCCGTTCCTCCTCCAAAGATGGGTTTGATCAATAGGCCGCGATGTCGGGCCAGCGGATTTCAATGCCTTCACGGATGAGCTCGCGCTGGAAATCGTGGAGAAGCCCATCGTCTTCCTGGACCTGAAGAGGGGTCAGCCGTTTCTCCAAGCAATAGGCCGCAAGCATGCCTGCCACTTCGCCGACGTTCCATTCAACCGGATGCAGGCGGTAGCAGCCATTGGTGATGTGGGTGGTGCCGATGTTCTTGCCGGCTGGAATGAGGTTCTTCACCCGCCGCGGCAACAGCGCGCCAAGCGGGATCTCAAATGGGCAGGATCGCACGTCAATATAGTTGTCACCGCCTGTCGAGGGATGCAGATCGATGCGGTACATGCCGATGCCGATGCTGTCACGGTAGTTCACGGCGCCCTTTTCGCCGCGCACGGCGTAGGACATGTCCTGCTCGACGACGCGGGTAACCGGCTTTATGCGACGGCTCTCGCGGATATAAGGCGCCATGGCGAGGCCATGTTCCGTCCCGGTGATATCGCCGCGCAGGCGAAGGCCGCGATAACCCTGCCCGCCGTCGACGCGGGGCGCTTCCGTCTGCAGCCAATAGAAGACCGAGTAGGAAAGATCGGCGGCAGACTTCAGGTGCTTTGCCTTTTCCTCCTCCGACACGTCGATGATCGTGCCGTCCATGTAGTCGATCATCGGCCAGTTCACGAAGCAGATGTCGGATTGATAGAAGCCCGGCTGAAAATTGCGGCGTGCCGCAATGCGCCGGAACAGCCAAAGATTCTCGTCGCCCCCACCCTTGCGCTGGTCGGCGTCGACCGCTAGCGGATCGTCATCGACATTCGGGGTGAAGGAGCGCGTTGTGAATTCCAGCGTGCGCGGATGCGGCGCGGTGAAGCCAAGCAGCCGCCCGCCCCAGAAATGCGGCTGGTATTTGCGCCAGTAGTCGTAGTTTTCCGGTTTGTCGACTGTCCAGTCGCCGTCTACGTGATCGACGGCAAAGCATACGGACACCGCCTGAACATTGTCCGGCTGCGCTTCGGACGGCGCGCTCGGCTCGCCGGTGTCAGACTGTGCCTCGAAGCCTTTCACATATTCCGTACCAGTCATAGGCAGGAGGTCGCCGAGTTCGGTCGCGTCGAGGATGTAGTCGGCGCAAACGACGATCTCGTTGCCGGTATCGCGATGGCGAAGTGTGACGGAGCGGATGGTGTCGCCCTCGACATCCGCCGCGACCGCCCGGTAAGGCTGCAGCACGTTGAGGCGACCGGCACCGCGATAGGGCATCAGCATGGCTTCCATAACTGCGAGGCTGACGCGCGGTTCGGCGCAGATCCGGCTCACCCAGCCAGCGCCGGGATTGAGGTCGTCCCAAGCGCGGGCACCCTCGGTCAACGGATAGTTGTCACGGTAATACTGGCGGATGCCGTTGCGCAGCTTGCGATAGGAGCGGGTAATCCCGAACTGCTCGACCCATGTATGCTCGTCGGACGGCACTGCCTGGCTGGTCGATTGACCACCGATCCAGTCGAATTCCTCGGTCATGATGACGCTGCATCCCGTCCGGCAGGCGCCAAGCGCGGCTGCCACGCCACCGAGACCGCCGCCGACTATCAGAATATCTGCTCGCATTTCTTTCACGTTCTCAATTCCGTTTCTTTGCGGGTCCGAGGGTTTCGCCCTCGACCGGTTCACAAGTCAGAAGAATTTGTTCGATCGGGACCGCCCCCTCGATGCGACGCACCAACATGGTGGTCGCCTGCCGGCCCATTTCCTCGCGTGGAATACTGAAGGAGGTGAACTGCACATGGCTGCGTTCGGCCCGCACGTGGCTGCCGAGCACGACAGCGGAAAAATCATCAGGCAGAGATAACCCTCGCTCGCGAGCCACCGCCTCGACGCGCACCGCGTCCGCCAGTTCGACGAAGAAGACGGCGGTCGCGCCACACGTAACAATGGCATCGAGAATTTCGCCGGCCGACCTGCCGACATCGTCGACATGCAAGACCAGCTCGGCGCCCTCGGTGATCGCCTCGGCAAAGCCGCGCCAGCGGTCGACGACGGATTCGGCCGATCCGCTGGGGCCGACATAGGCCAGCTTCTCGTGTCCGAGCGCCCTCGCCTTTTCGACCAGCGCGCGGGTGCCGGTCGTGTAGTCGCCGCCAACGTAGGGAACGGGTCCGCCAGCGTCCTCACGTCGGCCGATCGCCACGAAGGGATAATCGCCGGAAACCAGCCGCTTGAGTTCCGCGCGGTCGAATTCGCGGCCGAGCACGAGGCAGCCGTCGGCGATCCTCAGCCGGTTGCCGTCGGCAAAAATCTTGCGCTCCCGGCCGACGCCGGCGCCAGTCAGAAGCAGCAGGTCGTAGTTCTGTGCCTGCGCCTCCTCCTCGATGCCGAGCAGGAAAGGCGCGAAGAAGTCCGCCTGCTCGCTCGGGAAAGCCGGTTCATAGGTGAAGACGCCGAGGATACGGTTCAGGCCCTTGGCCATGCGCCGGGCAATCGGATCCGCCACGTAGCCAGTCGTGCGGATGACGTGCTGGACGCGCTCGCGGGTTTCTTGAGGAATGCGCGCCAAGGCTGTCGGAGCACCGTTCAACACAAGCGATACGGTTGCCTGGCTAACGCCGGCAAGCTTGGCAATATCGTGCTGCGTCAATCGCTTAGGGCCTGCCACGCGAACTCCTCCAACTTCGCCTTGACTGCTAATACGTATTAGCTGCTAATACGTATAAACAAGATTGAGCCGGTTTCTGTCAAGCGGGAAAATGAAGGAAAAATTGATGCGGTTTGGGGAGCATTTGAAATCACTCGGAATTTCCGGCACGCGTGTGTTCGGCGACAGCATTACTGCCGGCTTCAATGCCAGCCAGCCGCATCTCGCCTGGCCCGCTTTGTTTGCAGCCAAGGTCAACGGCTTCCCAATCCGTAATCACGCGATCCCCGGCACTATATTGCAGGGATCGCGCCTTGCAGACGGTAAACTGCGGCCCGACAACGGTATCGGCCGTTTCGAAAATGCGCTTCTGAATGCGCCCCACCGCGACGCGATCCTGATTCTCTATGGCTATAACGACGCCCGCTATACAGCCGCCCCGGATACGATGAACGTCCGAAACTTCACCCGCGACTACGCGAAGATGCTGGAAAAGCTGATCGAGGCCGGGCACGCGGAACGGCTAGCGATCGGCAGCCCACCTTACATCCCGGATGCCGGGCTCTCCGTCGGCAGCACCGGCTTCACAAGTCAGACGCGGATGGGTTTCGAAGGTTACGTCGAGGTCGTGCGCGAGCTGTCGCAACGCTTCTCACTCTTCTATGCACCTGTTTACGAAAGCATGAAAACTCACGGCGATGGCGACTTGGCCTCAGCCGATCTAGTCCATCCGAGCGATGCCGGACATCGCGCGATCTTTGATGCTTTCATAAATGCCGTTCGTTCATAACTTGTGTTCCTTCTTCTAAGTTCGGATCGCAGGCCGTTGATGCGTGCCCGCGCTGCCGCTATCGCTATCAACTCGTCACGACGTGGAAAAATGACAGGACGGAAGATTGTCATTCCAGGGAGTTCTGATCAGCATTGACCAATGATAGGTTGGTGGTCGCCTATTGACGTGAGCACGGAAAATGCGCCTGCTTATTGTGGAAGACAACGCCGACCTTGCTGCCTGGCTCGCGAAGGCTCTTAGACAAACACAGTACACTGTGGATATTGCGGCCGACGGCCTGGACGCCGAGCATATGCTACGTCTTGCGGCCTATTCGGCAGTTATCCTCGATCTGTCCCTACCCAAGTTAGACGGCATAACTGTCTTGAAGCAGTTGCGCCGCGCCGGCAATAAGGTGCCCGTCATCATTCTCACCGCAAACGCTAGCGTGGAGGGTCGTGTTGCGGGTCTTGATAGCGGTGCGGACGACTATCTCGCCAAGCCGTTTGAAATTGCGGAACTTGAAGCGCGAATCCGCGCGGTGATCAGGCGTGGTCATGACGTCGCCGCGCCACAAATTGCCGTTGGAGACCTGGTCCTTGACGGCAGAACGCGACAGTTTTCGCTGCGCGGGCGGCCACTACAGCTCACGCCTCGCGAACACGCCGTGCTCGAGCACCTGATAATGAAAGCGGGGGCGACTGTGACGAAAACATCCCTTTCCGAAGGGGTCTTTGGATTCGATGATGTTGCTGATCCGAGCGCAATCGAAATCTACGTCCATCGGCTCCGAAAGAAGCTTGAAGGCAGCTCCATTCAGATCGTAACGCTGCGCGGCCTTGGCTATCTGCTGCGCCATGTTTAAAGGCCCAAAATCGCTGATCCGAAGGCTGACAGGCCGAATTGCTCGGCTAAGGCGCAGCCTGCGTGTCCAACTGGTCTCACTGGTCGTCTTGACGCTAGCTGGAGCAATCTGCGTCAACCTCTATTTGAGCTTCCGCTCAGCCGCTGCTGCCGCCCAGCTCGTTACCGATCGCACTTTGCTGGCATCGGCTCGTGTCATTGCCGAGGCCGTGCACGTCGACGACAGTGGCTCCGTTCAGATCGAAATTCCCCCCGCCGCATTGGAGATGTTTGACACAGGCTTTGGCGATCAAGTCTTCTATCGAGTGACCACGCCCTGGGGTAACCTACTCTCAGGGTATCCCGATCTGCCGACGCCGCTGGTCGCGCTGAAGGGCCAGGATTTGATATTTCACGATCAAAGTATTCGAGCGCTCATGCTTGCGCATCCAGTCGTGGGCCTTGTGGGAGACGGAACGATTGCTGTGACGGTCGGTGTCACGCATGGTAGCCAATATGCAATTCGACGCCAGCTGTGGCTTTCCGATTTCGCAAACGAGCTTGCGCTTGTTCTACTGGCAGGCCTTGTCACCATCATCGGTCTCCAGAGAGGACTTTCGCCCATATTGCGTCTGCGGGACGCTGTGCGCCAACGTGGTCGTGACCGCCTCGATCCATTCCCGCCATTAATGGTACAGACAGAACTGCAGCCGCTCGTTCACGCCTTGAACGAGCATATGGAGAGCGTGCAAAATCAGATGGCGGCTCAGCGGCGATTTGTTGCCAATGCCGCTCACCAATTGCGAACCCCACTGGCGCTGATCGCGACCCAGGCCGCGGTGGCCGCCAGGGAAGTTGACATTCGGCAACGCGATGAAGCACTTCAGGCTCTACAGAAAAGCACGCGTCAAGTTACCCGGCTGGCCGGGCAGCTACTTGCTCTTTCACGGGCCGAGCCCGGAAACTTCCGCCCACGCACGGACAATATCGACTTGGCGGCTCTTACACGTTCCGTACTCGAAAATGTCGCCGAAGAGGCCTTGAAACGCAGCATTGATCTCGGTTTCGACAATAGCGGTCCAGTGAACGTGACTGGTGATGCTACTATGCTCGGCGAGTTGGTGGTGAACCTGGTCGACAACGCACTGCGCTATACGCCAGCCGGCGGCGCGGTGACCGTTACGGTCAAGTCACTGCGAAATATGGCAATCCTCACGGTCGAAGACACCGGCCCGGGAATTCCCGAAGGCGAGCGCAGGTATTCGAACGCTTCTATCGAGTGATCGGCACACAGACCGAGGGTAGCGGTCTCGGATTGGCGATCGTGCGGGAAGTGGTCGAGAGCGCCGCAGGTGTCATCGAACTTGGTGATGGAAAAGACGGAGGACTTCTTGTCCTTGTAACATTGCCGCTTGGAGTGTGAAAACCAAAAGGGCCGAGCATGTCACCCGGCCCTTTCAGCGTTCCAGCAATGCTTGGGAGGATTACTGAACGTCCATCTGCTGTGGCCGCCACTTCGCTAGGCGGTTCTCGATCACGGTCATGATTGCCTCTGCAACCAGTGTGAAGATCATGACGAGGATAATCGCCGCGAACATGCCTGCGGCATCGAAAGTGCCCTTGGCGATCGAAATCAGCTGGCCAATGCCAAAGCGGGCGCCGACAAATTCGCCAACGATCGCGCCGATGATAGCAAAGCCGAACGAAACATGCAGGCTCGCGAAGATCCAGCTCATCGCCGATGGAACGATAACACTACGGGTTACCTGCCAATTGGAGGCGCCGAGGATGCGTGCATTGGCGATCATGTTGCGGTCTGCTTCCCGCACGCCCTGAAAAGCGTTTGCGAAAACCACGAAGAATACCATGATGAAGGCGAGCGCAACCTTGGATGGCAACCCAAGACCCATGATCATGATGAAGATCGGTGCAAGCACAACGCGCGGGATCGAGTTGATCGCTTTGATATAAACGGAGAAGATATCGGAGAGGAAGCGGTTGCGGCCAAGACCGACGCCAACGAATACGCCCGCGATCGAACCGGCGAAAAAGCCGATTAACGCTTCTTGCATGGTAACCCACAGGTTATACCAAAGCGAACCTTCCGTTGTGCCGTTGAGGGCCCAGTCGTAGAGCCGTGCGGCGATGGCGCTTGGGCTTGCATAGAAAAACGGGTCGATCCAGAGCATTGCGGAGGACAGCTCCCAAAGCCCGAGTGTCGCGACGAGAATGGCGATCTGCCAGAACAAAACCGTCTGCTTGCGGCGCTTGGTGGACTTCAACGCGACAGCTTCGATTTCGGCATCAGAGGTGCCTGGGCGAAAAACTGCACGCGCCGTCTCCATAGGTACGTTTGCCATTGCTAAGACCTCCCTATGCCGCTTCGCTCGCACGGCGATAACTGGTTTCAACCTCCTGTCGCAGATCATCCCAGATGGTCTTGCAGTAGTCGATGAATTGCTGTTCGTAGCGGATTTCCGACACAACGCGCGGCCGCGGCAGGTCGATCTTGTAGACCGACTTAGCAGTTGCGGGTCCGGCGGTCAGGACATAGACCTTGTCGGCAAGTGCGACGGCTTCCTCGAGGTCGTGCGTGACGAAAACCACTGATGCCTTGCGCTCCGCCCATAGTTTCAGCAGTTCCTCGTGCATGACGGTGCGTGTCTGCACGTCCAGTGCGGAAAAGGGCTCATCCATCAGTAGGATTTCCGGCTCATTGACGAAGGTCTGAGCGAGCGAGACGCGCTTGCGCATGCCGCCGGACAGCTGATGCGGATAGTGGTTCATGAATTTTGAAAGTCCGACGCGTGCCAGCCAGCTCTTGGCCGACGTTTCCGCATCATCGCGCGGCTTGCCGCGAAACAGGGGACCAGCCATTACATTGTCGATCACGTTCTTCCAGGGGAAGAGGGCATCCGTCTGAAAGGCGAAGCCGACGCGCGGATCGATGCCAGACACAGGCCCGCCCATAAGGCGGACTTCGCCAGCACTCGGCCGCGCGAGGCCGGTGACGAGATTGAGCGTCGTCGACTTGCCGCAACCCGTAGGGCCGACCACAGCGACGAACTCACCGCGTTCGACAGTCATGTTGAAATCGCGAAGCGCTGTCAGAGACTTGCCGGTCGGAGAAACGAAGCGGCGACTCACATTGATCAATTCGATCGCTGGATCATGGGTTATATGTTCTGTCATGAGATATCCTCGCGCATGCCTGTAGGCGCGCATACAGGTGCTTTTTGTTCAAGGGAACTGGTTCCGGCTTGACCGGACGTGCAGCGAAGGGGCGCTTATTTGACGTTCTTCACGAATTCCGTCGTGTAGGTCTTCGAAAGATCGATTTGCTTGCCCTTGACGTTTTTGGAGAATTCCGAGAGTACGGCTAGAACGGTCTTCGGGCCGTCTTCCGGCATGACACCGTCCGGCGTGAACATGCCCTTGCCCGCCTCGAGTGCGTTGATGTAGCCGTCCTTGTCGCCGACGTAGAAATCCTTAGGCATTTTTTCGGCGATCTCGGCGGCAGAATGCGTATCGATGAATTTCAGGGTCTTCACGAACGCATTGGCAAGCTTCTGAGCCTCATCCTTATGTGCGTCGACCCAGGCAGTCTCCATGTAGAGAGAGGCAGCCGGATAGGTGCCGCCGAGCGCCTTGCGCGTAGACTCGACGGTGCGCATATCGACGAGAACCGATGCCTCCCCGGTCTTGACCATGCGCGAAATTGTTGGCTCCGTCGTCATTCCTGCCTGGATCTGATCCTGCTGCATAGCGGCGATGAACGTTCCCCCAGCACCCACTGGGACGGTGACGACGTCTCCGGATTGCAATCCAGCCTTCGATGCCATGTAGAGCGTCAGGAAATTGGTCGAGGAGCCAAGCCCTGTCACTCCGATCGTCTTGCCTTTAAAGTCGCTGGGGGCATTGATTTCCGGATGCTTGCTCGAGACAAGCACAACCTCACCTGGGGCCTGGCTGAATTGGACGATCGATTCGACGAATTTGCCTTTCGCCTGCAGATCAACGCAGTGATCATAAAAGCCGACAACCCCCTGCACGGCGCCGGCAAGCAGCTGATTTTCTGCATCGACGCCAGCCGCCTCGTTCAGAAGTTCGACATCAAGGCCTTCCTCCTTGAAATAGCCAAGTGTCTCGGCGAGCTTTGCCGGCAAATAGATCTGCTTTTCGTAGCCGCCGACCATGATCGTGATCTTGTCAGCAGCATTGGCTGAACCTGCGGTTGCCATGGCGGCGGCAAGGAAGGCGGAAACGGCAGCGGAATGAAGAAGTGCGCGCATACAACGCATAGACTGTATCCTCCTGATGGTTTTCAGCATCGCCAATAACACACGGGCTCGTGTCTCCTCCACGATGCGACGACGACAGTAGCAGGCCAAGCTTTCAGTCAGCTTTCAGCCATTGCAGCCAAAACTCAAAATCACGAACGACTATTTGCACGGGTGCGCAGGACGACGGTAGGCTCTTCAAGCCAACTCAACCATTCATTGCCCGCGGCCTCGACGAAGGCATCCACGCGGCCTCGGGCTGGAGCAGTAATCGACGCTGGTACAGACCTGGCCAGCGTCGAGGACCTTCGCCCAGACGATTCGTTCGGCCAGCCTGATTGGAAGATCCGGCGCCACCACACAAGGCGACTTGCCGCTCAGTTTCAGCGTCACCGGCGTCAGAGTCGTCAAGGACTTTCCCCGACATATATAACTAGCCTTCTTCGAAGATGGCGGCGGGGCGGGCGCCGTCGGGCCAACAAGTTGGCCAAACATGCGATGTTGTCAGGCGACCCTAGCCAAAAAAGAGACACCTAAAAGCTATGCGACCCGTGGCGCAATCGCGCGTCGCTTGCATGAGGAAAACAAAAGCATCTCGGAGGCGCTTTCCCTACGCCTCACATTGGCAAAGCGGATTCAAAGCCATCGCAGAACTCATATCCCGGCATACCACTCATAGCCGCGATCCTCCCAGAACCCGCCATTACCGCCATAAAGCTGGCCTAGGTCCGCGACCGCTTCGATGCCGGTCAGATATTTCGCCTGCTTGTAACCGAGTTGCCGCTCGACCCTTAGCCTCAACGGGGCTCCATGCGCCACGTCCAGGTCGCGGTCGTTCATCGAGTAGGCAAGGATCGTCTGCGGATGGAAGGCATCGACCAGATCGACGCTCTCATAATACCAGCCGTTGCCGTCCAACGTCTTTTCGTATTCATCCGCGCAGTGAAATACGACGTAGCGCGCCTCAGGCTTCAGCCCGACTGTTTGCAGCAGCTTGCCAAGCGGGAGGCCCGTCCATTTGCCGATCGCGCTCCAGCCTTCGACGCAGTCGTGCCGGGTGATCTGTGTGCGCGATGGCATCGCCTTCAGTTGCGCAAGCGAGAACTGCGACGGCTTTTCGACCAGTCCACCGACCTCCAGCCTCCAGTTCGAGAACTGGCGACCCATCCAGTCGAGATATTGCAGGTTGTCCGGCATGCTGGTGCCGTTCGAGCGAAAGACCGGTGAGAGATCCGGCTCGCTGAATTCACGGGCGAGCGCATTGTCGCCGAGCAGGACCCGCTGCGTCTTCATGCTGAGACCCTCGGCGATCTTCAGGACCGACTTCGTCCGGTCGCTTTCGACCAATGCGTCGCAACCGCTCAAGCCCAGTGCAGAGGCGGTCAGGGTCGAACCGAGCAGGAAGCGGCGGCGGGTAAGAAGGCGGCTCATTGTTTGCCTCCCTGTTCAATGGCGTAATAGCCGGTGATCATCGAACGCAAATTGTTGAAGACGCCCGACAGGATCACCATGGCGACATGCACGACGACGAAGGCGACGAGCGAGAAGGCAGTCAGGAAATGGATGGTGCGTGCCGATTGACGGCCGCCGAAGACATCGAGCAACCAGGGTGCCACAGCATTGAAGCCGGGCGACATGGTGAGCCCCGTGGCGATCATCAACGGCAGCAATACGAAGATCACCACGAGATAGGTCAGCTTCTGCAACGTGTTGTAGTGCCTTGCCTCCGCTCCCTTCGGAAAGCGCAGCCGGGCATGGTTGACGACCTCGTGGCCCAAATGAGCGAGCGTCAGTTCATTGCCGGTTGGAGCGAGATCACGGCGGAAATGCCGGCTGGCCAAGCCATGGACGAGATAGACAAGGCCGTTGAGGACGAACAGCCAGGCAAAAAAGAAATGCCAGCGTCGGCCGGTCGACAGGTCTTGGTAGCTTGGAACGGTGAGCCAGCTTGGAAAACCCCTTGCTGCCGCCTCGCCATCAACAGTCGAGAGACCAAGGAAGCCGGTCGTGTTGAAGGTGAGAGAACCGAATGCGTCAGCCCCTTAACCTGGTTGCCGTCTTCGACGGCTTCCATGGAAATGAAGGAAGGGTCGTTGTCGGCTCCATACTGGCCCCAATAGAGCGCCGGATGAGCATTGAATATTTGCAGGCCGCTGAACAGCAGCACGGTGAGGGAAAGCACGTTTACCCAATGCGACAGGCGGACAGTAAGACTGTGGCGGTAGATGAGCGTGTGGCCGGTTTCCCTACCGGAATCGATCCTCGCCATGATTGTTCTCCAATGAAAGACCTCAGGAGAAGACGCGGCCGCCGCGGATAAAGTTTCAGCGGCCGCGAGATACGAGAACGCTTATTTCATCGCGTCGCAGGCCTTCATCATGTCGGCCTTTTTCATCGCGTCCTTTTCCATACCGGCCTTGTGCATGCAGTCCGTCTTGGTGTTCGACTTCATGGCGTCCTTCGACATCGCATTGCTTTGCATATTGTCCGTCTTCATTGCGTCGGACTTCATGGCATCCTCAGCCGACGCGGCACCGGCGAGCGAAAGGCCGACGACGAACATGCACGCTGCAAGGCTGGAAAGAAGCTTGGTCATGGAATTCTCCTAGAATGGAATTGTCGTGTCCGCCGGCTGCGTGCCAATGGCTCACACCTACCCATTCGAGAGAGCCTCGAAATGCGTTACAGCCTCACACGCATGTGATAGATCCGTGATGCCAAACATTTTTGATCTGCCCTGTAACCGATTGGCTGCTTCTGCGAATGAACTCGCTGACAACATGACGACCGCTCATTCGGAAGAAGCCCTGAAAGCATTGATGCTTCTGGCCCTTGACGGGGACGAGGCCGCCTATCGGCGTTTGCTGACCGCGTTGCGTGTGCTGCTTGTCGGTTACTACAGCCGCAGGATGGCTACGGCGACGAAAGCGGATATGGAAGACCTGGTCCAGGAGACATTGCTGGCACTGCATTCTCGCCGGTCCACGTATGACCGAAAAAGACCCTTCACGGCCTGGTTCTTCTCGATCGCCCGCTACAAGCTGATCGACCATTATCGCGGCCGCGGTGGACGCCGGCTATCCGAGACCGAGCTTGGCGAGGAGATCGAAAGTGACTTCAGCGAGGATACGCTGACTGCCCGCATGGATGTCGAGCGGTTGCTCGACGGGTTGTCGCCGAAACAGCAGGAACTCATCCGGCAGGTGAAACTGGAGGGCCAGTCGGTCGCCGACACTGCAAACCGCACCGGCCAGTCTGAATCAGCGGTAAAAGTCAGCATCCATCGGGCGCTCAAGGCGCTCGGGGAGAAATTGCGAGGCGCATCGTGACAAAGACGGACGATATCATCGAAAGCCTGGTCAGCGACCTGAAGCCGGTCCCGCGCAATGCGCCATGGCGCCGCTTCGCGCTTTGCATCGTTCCGGCCCTCGGGCTCTCCCTGCTGCTGATGCTGACCATCCTCGGTCTGCGGGTCGATATGCCCGAAGTGCTGATGCTGCCAGTCTTCTGGATCAAATCGACCTATAATGCACTGATTGCCGTGGCGGCCTTCCTCACTCTCTATCAGCTTTCCCGCCCCGATGGTTCTGAAGGTCGCTTTTTCGGTTTGCTTACCACGATCTTCGCCGGCATGGCCGCCGTCGCAGCCATCCAGCTCATGATGGCCCCCATCGAGACTTACCGGGCGCTGATCCTCGGTTCTTCGGCACGCCATTGCCCGCTTCTCATCTTCGGCTTCGCGATGCCCGTTTATGCAGGGACGATCTGGGCACTGCGCCGCGGCGCACCTATGGACCTGCGGCTAACGGGGCTCGTTGCCGGTATAGCCGCAGGGGCAGCCGGCGCCTGGGTCTATTCCTGGTTCTGCACCGAGAACGGCATGCCCTTCGTGCTGATCTGGTATTCACTTGGCATCCTGCTGACCAGCGCGCTCGGCGTATTCACCGGTCCTCGGCTGCTCCGCTGGTAGATCCTTGCCAGCTTGGCGACTGTCCATCAGCACTGGCCATCATGTTGTCGAAAGCGCGCCAAACCGCTTTGACGCAGGCCGGTTCCCCCGTGTGCCTAGGATGTTCGGGAAGGCTGCATAGGTCTGTCCGTTCAGCCGGGCATTGCGGATCAGGGTCCACCAGTCCATGCGCCCGAAGCGCTCCTCGAGATAGTCGGCAAGCACGGACCGCAAGGCATTCTCCACCGCAAACACGAAGGGGTAGAATGAGGAGAACTCCTCGACCTTGCGGGTATAGATCCTGTGGATCACCTCAGCGAGCCAGAATACCGCCTCGCAACAGGCTCCGCACTATCCTCATCATATTTGCACGGATCACCGTAGTCGTGTCCGCAAGTCGCTGTAGGAAATGGCTGCTCACGGCACTTCGCTCTTGTGGCGTCTAAGCTTCGCTCCGCGATTCTGTGATCGCTGTGCCTTTGATCCTGCTCCCGCTGTCACGTCCGGCCGTGTTGATCTCCTTTCGCGTCCAGAGGCTGGCGCTGGCGATAACGGCACCACCGACGATCAGCACTCCGGCCCACAAAAGGGAGAGGTCGAATGTGGCCGCAGTAAATGAAGCGACGAGAAGAGCCCCGACAAACGGCTCAACATAGGAGAAGGCCCCGAGCGCCTGAATGTCCCCCTTCTTCAGACCATGGTCCCAAAAATAGATGGCGAGCCCCATAGGCAAGCAGCCAAGCGCAGCCATTGCCAGCCATTCCGCCGTCGTGGGCCTAACCCACTCTTCAAAGGATAGGTGCGCGATGTACGAGACGATGGCGGAAGCAGCGTAGAACATTCCGAGAGCCGATGAAGGAACTTCCGGCAGTGCTCTAGTCAGAACGGAATAAATCCCCCAGAGCGCCGCCGCAACCCCGATCAGCGAGAGATAGAATGTCGCTCCCGCCGAAAAGGACGCCTCGCTGCCAGCGTCAACCAGACTGATGACGCCCACCAACCCCATCATCGCGCCGACAATGTGCCACCATCGGAGCCTCTCTCCAGGGAGGAAAGCAGACCCGAGCACGATCATAAGCGGTGTCGTTCCCTGAAGAAGGGCTGCGGCTGCCGCAGGAGCCTTTTGCGTGGCATAGTAAATACAGGCATGGTAGCCAACGAGCGAAACTACCGTCAGCAGCCAGACGCGGGGCGGTTGACGAAAAGCGACAAGCGGGTGGCTCCGTGTGATAAGCCACACGAAAGGCGACATGGCGGCGGCGAAGAGAAATGCAGTCGCCACCGTCTGAAGAGGCGGGATGGCCGTGGTGAAGGTGACAAGTGTCGTCTCAGTGGCCCAGAGGACGACCCCCACAGCTCCGACCAGCGAGGCGACCAAACGGCCCGAGCAAACCAAAGACATCGCGCTTTGCCCTTATTCACCTAATGCCACAACGTTGTCGGTGTAGAAACCGTTGAACTGTGTGCGCATCGACAGACTGTACGCACCCATCATCCCGATTTCGATCCAGTCGCCCTCGCGAACGTCTCCAGGCAGATTGAACGGTGCTCCCAGCACATCGTTCGAATCGCAGGTAGGCCCATAGATCTTGAAATCGACATTAGGGGCCGCCGAACGCACGCCGCTCCTGACAAGCCGGGTCGGGCGGTGCTCCTTGGGGTGACCAAGCTCCTGCAACGTGCCAAAAACGCCATCGTTAATGAAAATGCTCGATCCTCGGCGCATTACGACTTGAACGATTATCGTCCCCGCCGTTGCCACGAGGCTCCGGCCTGGCTCACAAAGGACGATGCAGCTGCGCGGTAGCTCAATCGTTCGCACCGCTCGGACAATATTGCCGAAGTAGTGCTCCCGCCCCTCGATCTTGTCGCCGGGATAGGGTGCTGGAAAACCACCACCGACGTTCAGCACACTCAGGGGAACGCCCGCCTTGTTAGCGACCTTTCCAGCGAGTTCCACGGCTGCGGCAAATGCGCCGGGTGACAGACACTGCGAGCCGACGTGGAACGAAATCCCAGCCCGGATGCCTCTCGCATGAATGGCCTTCAACATTTCGGCCGCATCGTTGGGCTGGGCACCAAACTTGGTGGCCAGAACATACCTTGCATCAGCCGCACGTGTAGCAAGGCGGACGGCAATAACCAGGTCGTCCCTGGAGCCGGCTTCCTCGACGATCTTTTCAATCTCTTCGATACAGTCGGCGGTGTAGAAGCGAATACCATGATGTTCGCTTGCAGCACTTATGGCGGGGCGTGTTTTCGCTGGGTTGTTGAAAAACTGGCCGGCAGCCTTCCCAAACATGCCGTCGATCAGACGTATCTCATCCAGCGACGCGACGTCAAAATCCGTGATACCGGAACGATAGAGGGTCTCGAGCACGAAGGGGTGGGGATTGCACTTAACCGCATAGAGCGCCCGGCCGGGAAACGACTGAAAGCTCTGCGCAGACTCCCGCAACTGCGTGGGCGAAATGCAAAAAACCGGTTCTGTGGGCTGCAACTCAGCAATAATAGTATTGACGTCAGGATAACTCGCTAGCGGAGTACCTGTGTGGCGAGCCTTCTCCAGCGATGGAATAGAACTTTGTATCCGTGCCTGCAGCTGGCGCGGGGACAAATCCGGCTCGTCTAGGACGGCAGACGCGGTTTGCGCGGTCATTTCAATTTTCCTGTCTGATTTCTGTTTGCGGCTAGGCTGCTACAATGGACATTATGTCCGACCCTTCCCAGCGATCGATAAACGCGGTGAGTTCCGATGCTGTGACGGGCCTACTGAAATAAAATCCCTGGAGCTGGTCGCAGCCTTCATTGGTGAGGAAGGTAGCCTGCTCGATCGTCTCCACGCCCTCGGCGGTCGTCACCATGTTCAAGCTCTGGCCGAGACTGATCACCGATTTCACAATCGCGCCAGACTTGTCCTTGCTGCTCATATCTCCGATGAAGGATCTGTCGATTTTGATTTTGTCGAACGGGAACGCGTTGAGATAACCCAAAGATGAATATCCGGTCCCGAAGTCGTCCATCGCAATCCTGACACCGAGGCTTTTCAGACCGTTCAATATCTCGAGCGCGGCTGTAGCATCGTTGATAAGGACGCTCTCGGTAATTTCCAGTTCCAGGCGCGCTGGATCAAGGCCCGTTCGAACAAGAACACCGTTGACGGTGTCGACAAGTTCACGGCCTCGGAATTGGACGGGCGAGAGGTTGACGGCGACCCGGAGCTGGGGCCACTCGAGCGCCTGCAGACAAGCTGTTTCAAGAACCCATTCGCCAATGGCGACAATCAGACCCGTCTCCTCTGCGAGTGGAATGAATTCCGCTGGTGAGACAAGACCCCGCGTGGGGTGGCGCCACCGCACGAGCGCCTCAACCGCGGCCACTGCACGCGTCTCAAGATCGATGAGCGGCTGGTAGTGAACTTCGAGCTCGTTTTTGAGGACTGCCTGGCGCAGGTCATATTCCAACGCCTTGCGGGCCTGAAGCTCCACGTCCATTTGGGCCTCGAAGATCTTGTAAGTCGCGCGGCCAGCTTGCTTTGCCCTGTAGAGCGCGATGTCGGCATTCTTCAGGAGCCGCTCGGGATCGTTGTCGCGAGTATCCGCAACCGCGATGCCAACGCTGACGCCGATATGAAGGTCCTGGCCGTCGAGTTGAAATGGAGCTCTTACGACCTCGATAAGCCTTCGGCTGAGTTGTTCGGATTCAAGAGGCTGGTTTACACCGACCTGGATGATCGCGAATTCGTCGCCGCCGAGCCGGGCGACGGTGTCGCTCGAACGGACACAGCCCAAAAGCCTGTTCGAGAGCTGCTGGAGAAGTATGTCGCCAGCGCCGTGTCCAAGCGTATCATTGATCTCTTTGAAGTGATCGAGGTCGAGACAGATGATGGAAACGCGTGACTTCTCGACGTCATTCGCCGCCAATGCGATGTTGAGCCGTTCGCGGAAAAGTACCCGGTTCGGCAGGCCGGTGAGAGCATCATGGTGTGCCAGGTGCGTTGCTCGCTCCTGTGCCTTGACCTCCTCGGTAATATCGGTTGCCGTGCCACGAAAACCGAGGAATTCACCGCTCGCACTTGTGATGGGACGTCCTGCGAGCCGGCAGATACGCGTTTGGCCGCCTGCATCACGATAGCAGCATCTCAGATCCCGAAATGACGTCCGCTCATGGGTTTCCTCGATCAGCCGGCGCCAACCGTCGGTATCGGCGTCGCTCGAAAAAAACTGTTCGAGCGTCTTGCCCAAGACGCTCGCGGCCGCCACGCCCGTCACTTCCGTGAAGCGGGTCGAAAAGTATACCAGCCGCAGAATGTTGTCGCTCTCCCAGATCCAGTCCGAGGATGCCTCCGCGACATCCTTGAACCGAGATTCACTCTCCTTGAGCGTCTGTGCGTAAGCTTCGACTGTCTTGGCCGACTCCTCAAGAGCGCGAGTGGACCGGCGAGCATTACGGACCACCAGCAAGGAAAAAGCGGCGAGGATAACAAGCGCAACTGCCAGCGGCGGCAGGATGAAGCGGAGCAACTGGTAGCCGGGCTTAGCTGGAAACCATGTAATCGAGCCGAGGTAAACTCGATCCTGCGTAAGCAGGGGGATCGAAGCTTCTGCGTCGGTGGGCTTGGTGGGCGAGATCGCCAGCCCATTCAGAAGATAGTCGCGGCCGATGCGGTCAAGGAACTTCTGATCAAGTTTCTTGGCGAACACCAGCATCGACAAATCCTTAGGCCGAACCGTCGATCTTTCGATGGAAGGCGGAAGAATTCCGGTGGCTGCGACAATGAACACGTCTTCCCCGGACTTGATGATGCTTGTGACCGGATCAGTCTGTATCGAGGCGACATGTAGGAGATCTCTCAAGCCATTAGGCATCACTTGGAGCGCATCGACCTTTTGGGGTGCTCCGTGGATCACCGCATAAACGGTCTTGCCGCTCGGATTGATCGCAAAGGCCATCTCATAGCCCAGACCTTCGTAAATGTTCGCTCCAACGTTTCCGTCGGTCGCGGCCCATTCGCCGTTCACGGTCTCGTGGAGGTTCTTGTAGACATCTTCCCAAACGGCGTAGTCGCGGAGGTTGCGGGCAACTTCTCTCGCCTTAACCTGAAGGGCGGTGGTTGCGAGTTTGGTCGAGGCTTCGACCTCAAGTTTGTTCTGACCGCTTGCGGATACAAGCACAAAACCCAGCACGACCGCGATTGCAACAACCAGGATGCTGGCCATGGGGAAAATGATACGTCTGGTAAAAGTCTCTCCCGACAGAGTCGGATTGTTTAAACTGACTGTATTCATGGCAACCCGCCCCAGTGTTGTTTCGTGCACACTATGTTTTAACTGCAAATGATGCGTTAAAATCTGAAGTTGCATAATGCTATAGTTAATTAATACTTACATTTGATGTAAATTGGTTCGGCCCATGGTTCCTCGCACGTCGATTCGGGCTACGTGCTGGCTGGTAGATCGTGGACGAGCCCGCCGACCGTCAAGCATCGCTCGGGAAGCCTGTTCGCCGGAAATGCGGTAGCAGAAACTGGCGTAGATTTATCCACCAAATGGTGCTGTTTTTCGTGCCTTAGTAAGGGAAACAGACCGCGCGATCGACCATTAACCTCGACGACACACTTATGGAAAAGGCCAGGTCCTTAACCGGTACCAAGGAAACCGCAGCACTCGTGCGCCAAGCGTTGGAAACGCGCCATGGTCGTGACCTCGCTTTCGGCCAGTCACCGCTTCAACTACGCCGAAACGCCCAGGTCTGCGAGTGCCGCAGTGAGAGTAGGCGCGGATAGGCCCGTCTTCTGAACGAGTTGATTGGCCGTTAAGAACGGATTTTGCTGAAAAAGATCTTGGATGCGAAGCGCTGAACCCGCTCGGTCACTTTCGATTGTGATACGCTCGCGCTCTTCCTTGAACACATCGACGATCCGGGTGGCGGCGTCAAACGCCTGGTTGGCGGTGTCAGCAACACCGGAGAGGAAGTCAGCCAAGCTTCCCAATTGCCGTGTTCGCGGACCTCCTGGAGCAGCCGATAGTATTCCGTCCGATGGGTCTTGAGGTAAAGACTGGACGTAGAGTCGCGCGACGGAGGAATCGTTGTTACGGCCCATGCCGGCTGGAGGCGGCGGGCTGGCGGGCTGGCGGGCTGGCGGGCTGGCGGGCTGGCGGGCTGGCGGGCTGGCGGGCTGGCGGGAAAATATTCGTGCGGCACTGCCAGCGCAACGGACATTCATTCCTTCACCGCACCGGTCATGGATGACACGTAATAATCGACGAAGAAGGAATAGAGGATCACCACCGGCAGCGAGCCGAACAGCGCGCCCGCCATCAGCGCGCCCCATTCGAACACGTCGCCGCGGACCAGTTCCGTCAGGACGCCAACCGGCACGGTCTTGTTTTCCGAAGACTGGATGAAGGTCAGCGCATAGATGAACTCGTTCCAGGACAGCGTGAAGGCAAAGATGCCCGCCGATATCAACCCGGGAACGGCAAGCGGCAGGATGATCTTGATCAGGATCTGCCAGCGCGTCGCGCCATCCACCAGCGCGCTCTCCTCGAGCTCGAACGGAATCGACCGGAAATAGCCCATCAGCAGCCAGGTGCAGAAGGGAATGAGGAACGTCGGATAGGTGAAGATCAGCGCCAGCCTGGAATCGTAGATGCCGAACTTGAAGACGATGAAGGCGAGCGGAATGAACAGGATCGACGGCGGCACGAGGTAGGCGAGAAAGATCATCAGCCCCACCGGCCGCGAGCCCGAGAACCGCACGCGCTCGATCGCGTAGGCCGCAAAGACCGATGCCGCCAGCGACAGGAACGTCGCGCAGGTGGCCACTAGCATCGTGTTCCACAGCCAACCCGGATAGGAGGTCTCGAACAGCAGGTACTTGATATGGTCGAGCGTCGGGCCGACCACCCAGAAGGGGCTGTAGTTCGTATAGTCGGTCAGCTGCGAATTTGGCTTTATCGCCGTGATGGCCATCCAGTAGAACGGAAAGAGTAGCACGAAGACGAACACCGCCATCGGCAGATAAACCATCACGATCCGGCGCGGCAGGCGATTGAGATAGCTCATGCCCTGTACATCGTCGGTCAGAACGGCGTCTTCGGATTTCACGGTCGTGGTCATCGTCATTTTCCCCTCAATCAATCCTGGCCGCCCTGCTGCCATTTGCGGCGTTGCAGGCCGAAGAAGCTGAACATAATGGCGCCAAGCAGGAAGGGGATCATCGCCACGGCGATCGCCGCCCCCTCGCCCAGTTGCCCGCCGGGAATTCCGCGCTGGAAGGAGAGCGTCGCCATCAGATGCGTCGCATTCACCGGCCCGCCCTTGGTGAGCACATAGATCAGCTGGAAGTCCGTGAAGGTGAACAGCACCGAGAAGGTCATGACGACGGCGATGATCGGCGTCAGCATCGGCAACGTCACATAGCGGAAGCGCTGCCAGCTCGTCGCGCCGTCCAGCGACGCCGCCTCGTGCAATGAGGCCGGAATGGTCTGGAGACCAGCCAGCAGCGAAATGGCGACGAAGGGAATGCCGCGCCAGACGTTGGCGGCGATCACCGAGGCACGGGCATTTGTCGGATCGCCGAGGAAATTGATCGGGCTGTCGATCACGCCGAGTTGCATCAGCGACCAGGAGATGATCGAGAACTGCGCATCGTAGATCCACCAGAAGGCCAGCGCCGAAAGCACGGTCGGAACGACCCAGGGCAAAAGCACGATCGCCCGGAAGAAGGATTTGAACGGCAGGTTCTCGTTCAACAATAGTGCCAGCCAGAGCCCGAAGACGAATTTCAGGATCGACGCGACGATCGTGTAGAGAAGCGTGTTGAAGACCGAGAGCCAGAAGACCGAGTCCTCGGAAAGGAAGATGTAATTTTCGAGCCCGATGAACACTCCGTCGCGGCCGATGCGCGTATCGGTGAAGCCGAGCCAGACGCCGAGGCCGAGCGGATAGGTCAGGAAGCAGACAAGGAAGACGGCGGCCGGCAGCATGAAGAGGAAGCCGATCATATTCCTGTTCTGCATGAGCGAAGCCATCGCCGATGGCGGCTTGGACGATACTGTGGGCATTGGGCATCTCCCGTATGACGAATTGGGAAATGGGGATCGGCGGGAGCGTTTCCGCCGATACCCTATCTGGGCTGCCATGCGGCTGCCGCCGTTTCAGACCCGGTAATAGCGGTTTGCCCGGCGCTCTGCCTCGGCAATCGCCTCTTCCGGTGTCTTCTGCCCCGTGACGGCGGTCGCGAACATGTCGACCAGCACATAGTCGGCCATCACACCGGCGGAGGCATAGCCGAGCGGCCCGGCATAGCCGTTGGGACGCAGCGTTTCGGAAGCGCGCGCATAGGGCGCGTGGATCGGGTCGGACGTCCAGACGGGATTGCTGGCGAAGGCCTTGAGCGGCTGGCAGCAATAGGCGCTGGAACCCGTGATCCAGGCATTCATCTGGTCGGCCTCCATCATGAACTTGATGTAGGCCTTGGCCGCCTCGGGATATTTCGTGTGGTTGAACAAAAGCAGCGAACTCGTCTGATGCAGTTCGACGCTCTGGCCGACCGGACCGACGGGGAAGTTCGTGGTACGGATGTCGGCGGAGAGTTCCGCCATTGCCGGATCTTTCTTCGACGCATAATAGAGCGAGACGCCGTTGGCCGTCAGGGATACCTGGCCTGCGAGGAAAGCGCGGTTGTTGTTGATGTCGAGCCAGCTCTCGGTGCCGGGAATGAAGGTCTCGTAAAGCGCCTTGGCGTAGTTGACCGCTTTCAGCGTTTCCGGACTGTTGATAACGACCTTGCCGCCTTCGTCGACCATCTTGCCGCCATGGCTCCAGAGCAGCCAATGGGCATAGTTGTTGCCGTCGCCGACGGCCTTGCCGTGCGGAAACCCGGCGGGCGTTCCCTTGGCCTTCATGGCCTTGCAGAGTTCGAGGAAGCCATCGGTATCCTTCGGGAATTCGCTAAAGCCGGCCGCCTTCATATGGCTGTCGCGGTAGCAGACCGCGTTGCCTATGGCCGTCAGCGGCATGGCGATGAACTTGTCGCCGCGTGAAGCATAGCCTTTCACGCCATCGTACCATCCGCCATATTTGCCGCCGAGATAGTTGGCGAGCTCGGTCAGATCGACAAGTTTGTCCGGGTATTGGTGGGCGTCGTCAAACCAGCACATCACCAGATCCGGCCCGGACCCGACATTCGCGGCGACCGCGGCCTTCGGGCGAATGTCCTCCCAGCTTTCCTTGTCGATGCGAACAGCAACCCCGGTCGTTTCCGTGAATTTCGCGGTATTGGCAAGCCATGCATCCTCGTCGCCCTTGACGAAGGGCGTCCAGCGCAACAGCCTCAGGCTTGCACCTTCTTCCGGCTTGTAGGCCGGTTCCACCCCTTGAGCGAAAGACGGACGGATGCCGAAAGGCGAAAGACCGGCCATGCCCGCGACCGCGGCGGATGCGGTAAGAAAATCACGTCTCTTGAAAGTCATCATGCTCCTCCTTCGTGGCACGGGACATGTCCCTACCGGCACCCGCCGTCCCATTTGGCGAATGCGGCGGCAATAGCTTCCGGCACTGCCGGAAACGCCGACCCCGAAACCGGATGCGTCAGGGCTCCTCTTCCCTCGCGCAGCCGAAACGGGGCGGTATCAGTCGATCAGCCGCGCTCCGGTTTCGGCATCGAACAGGTGAACGTGATTGGCATCGATCGACAGGTGGATTGCCTCTCCCGGCCGCACGTTCACGCGTTCGCGGAAAATGCAGGTGACGTCCGTTCCCCCGAAGCGCACGATCATCTGCGTTTCGTAGCCAGTGGGCTCGATAACCGCGACACTGGCGGCAAACCCGTTCGGGTCGAGCGACATATATTCCGGCCGCAGGCCGTAAATGAGATCGCGCCCTCTTCCCGCCGACGGCGGCCGCGCCACCGGCAGCGCCGTGCCATCGGTTGCGATAAAGCTATTCGGATTTTGCGGATCGAGCCTGCCCTTGATCATGTTCATCGCCGGCGAGCCGATAAAACCGGCGACGAAAAGGTTGGCGGGGCTGTCATAGAGATCAAGCGGCGAACCGATCTGCTCGACAATGCCGTCATGCATGACGACGATCTTGTCGGCCATGGTCATCGCCTCGATCTGGTCATGCGTGACGTAGACGGTTGTCGTTTTCAGCCGCTGGTGCAACTCCTTGATCTCGGCGCGCATTGCTACCCGCAGTTTCGCATCGAGGTTGGACAGCGGTTCGTCGAAGAGAAACACCTGCGGATCACGCACGATCGCCCTGCCCATGGCTACGCGCTGGCGCTGGCCGCCGGAGAGCTGGCGCGGATAGCGGTCGAGCAGCTTGGAAAGTCCCAAAATTCCGGCCGCGGTACCGACGCGCTTCTCGATCTCGGACTTCGGCGAGCCGTTCAGCATCAGGGAGAAAGCCATATTGTCGGCGACCGTCATATGCGGGTAGAGCGCATAGTTCTGGAACACCATGGCGATATCCCGACTTTTGGGCGGCAGGGCGTTGACCACCTTGTCGCCGATGAGGATCTCGCCCGCCGAAATGTTTTCAAGCCCGGCCAGCATTCGCAGAAGCGTCGATTTCCCGCAGCCCGAGGGGCCGACAAGGATGACGAATTCGCCATCCTCGATTTCGATGTTCACGCCCTTAATGACGGGAATGGCTCCGAATGATTTTCTGACATCGACGAAGTCAACGCCTGCCATATGCTTTCCTCCCTGTGAACTTCATCTGAAATCGGCGGATTGTCCGGCGGCCTCCTCATGCCGTTCTCGGACACCGTCCGGTTCCCTCTCGACTGCCCTTACCCTCGCCCCACCAACGGCATCTTCGTCGCCATGACCGTCATCGTCAGCACATTCGCCTCAAGCGGCAGGCTTGCCATGTAGATGACGGCCTCGGCGATATGCGCGACCGGGATCGTCGGCTCACTGGCAGTCTCGCCATTCGCCTGCAACACCCCGGAATTCATCTTCGACGTCATGTCGGTCGCGGCATTGCCGATATCGATCTGGCCGCAGGCGATGTCATATTTGCGTCCGTCCAGTGCGGTCGACTTGGTCAACCCCGTGATCGCATGCTTGGTTGCCGTGTAGGGCGCGGAGTTCGGCCGCGGTGTCTGGGCCGAAATCGAGCCGTTATTGATAATCCGCCCGCCGCGCGGCGCCTGCGCCTTCATCAGCCGGAACGCCTGCTGTGTGCAGAGAAAAGCACCCGTGAGGTTCGCGGCAAGAATACCGTTCCACTGCTCGAAGGTCACATCTTCCAGCGACACTGGCGGCACGGTGGAACCGGCATTGTTGACCAGCAGGTCGATCCGGCCGAACTCCGTGCGGATCGCTTCGAAAAGGCGATCGACCGCAGCCCGGTCGCCGATATCTGCGACGATCGCCCGCACGGTTCCTCCCGTTTGCGCCGCTATGTCGCCAGCGGCTTTATCGAGCACGTTGGCGCGCCGGCCGGTGATAACGACGGTATACCCCTCCGCGCTCAAGGCCTCGGCGATGCCGCGTCCCACGCCCGTGCCGCCGCCCGTCACCAATGCGATCTTGCCTTCGCCGGATTTCAAAGCGCGGACCATGTCAGATATCTCCTCCGAGTTCGTCTTCGATATGGATCCTGATGATCTCGTCGAAGTTGGTTTCGGCTTTGAAACCCAGTTCGCAAGCACGCCGCGCGTCGAAATCGGTCGCCCAGCCTGAAACAATCGATCGGATAACAGGGTCGGGCTCACGGCGGATGAGCTTGACGGCCTTCTCACCGGCCACACGCCGAAGCGCCTCGATCTCTTCACCAACGAGGGCGGAAAGGCCAGGCATGGTCAGATTGCGTCTCGGGCCGATCGCGGACGTATCCAGCCGCGCGGCATGAATGAAGAAATCGACCGCCGAACGCGGGCTTGCAAACCAGTGGCGCACGTTGTCGTCCACCGGCAACACCGCCTCGTGACCTGCCAGCGGCTCGCGGAGAATATTGGAAAAGAAGCCGGACGCCGCCTTGTTGGGTTTGCCGGGGCGGATGCAGATCGTCGGCAAGCGGATGCCGACGCCATCGAAAATGCCGCGCCTCGAATAGTCGGCGAGAAGCAGTTCGCAGATCGCCTTTTGCGTGCCGTAGCTCGTCAGTGGCGTGGTAAAGAACTCGTCGCCGATCTTTTCCGGGAAAGGCTTTCCGAAAACGGCAATCGACGAGGCGAAGATGACGCGCGGAACGTAGGGCTCCCGCAAACCCTCATGGCGAATCGCCTCGAAGAGCGCCCGCGTTCCGTCAAGATTGACCTTGTAGCCCTTGTCGAAATCAGCCTCGGCCTCACCGGAAACGATCGCCGCGAGATGGAAGATCACGTCGGGGCGCAAAGCGACAAGTTTCCCGGCGGCGTCTTCGGTTGAAAGATCAAGCGCGAGTGCCTTCGCGACCGGTGACAGCCCTTGAGGCTCCGGTGGCTCGATCACATCCACAAGCGTCAGCCTGGAAATATCGTAGCCAAGCGCGCCTTCCTCTGAGGCGAGCTTCTCCACCAGCTTGCGGCCGACCATCCCGGCCGCTCCAATCACCATGACATGCATTTCCGACGAACCTCCCCTTTGCCGCCCGGCCCAGCCCGATCAGCCTGCCGTCCCGCTCTTGTTCTTTTCCGGTTTTTTCTGCCCGCTCCCCGCAAGCAGTTCCTTCGTCGTGTCGTAGATCCGGGTGAGATGCTGGCGAAATGCAGCGATCACCGTCTCCCGGTCGCGCCGCTCCAGTGCCTCCACGATCTCGGTGTGGTCGTCATAGCTAGCATCGATAGCGCCCGGCCGTGACATCGCACTGCGCCGGTAGTCCATCATGTATGTGTAGAGATCGGTGACGAAATCGGAGAGTAGCGGGTTTCCGCAAGCCCGATAGATTCCCATGTGGAATTCGCGGTCGCAGATCAGGAAGCGCATGGCGTCATCGCCACAAAGCTTCTGCGCTTCGAGCAGGCTTTTGAGCTTGCCCAGCGTCTCTTCGTCAATCCGATCGGCAGCATCGCCGACGACCTTCAGCTCGATATGCAGCCGGGCCGCATGAACATCGTCGAGATCGTAGCTGTCGATGGCGTTGGGCGAAGCGATGGTAACGGGGAGATGGCTGAGATCGACATCGCAGACCCGCGTGCGGCTGCCCTGAGACACCTCGACAATGCCGCGCGCGGCGAGCGCCTGGATGGCACCGCGCACAGTCTCGCGGCTGACATGAAGCACATTGGCGAGTTCCCGTTCACCCGGCAAGACGTCGCCGGGGCGCAGCATGTTGGTGGCGATGAGCACCATCAGCTTGTCGGCGATGAGGTCACGAGCCGTGCGCCGGTCGAGACTCTGCCCGACCTTTGGCATCTGCGTGAGTATCGGGCTGCCGTTCATCGCCGTCATCACCTCCAACTGACCCGCTGGTTGGTCCAGTAGATCAGTTCTCATGGAGCCGCGAAAAATATGACCAGTCAAGACAGGATCGTTGCTGCACCGCATCAAAAATCGGCCCAGGAACGGCGCCGCTGCCTGTCACCTTGCGCTTCGGTGGTCTACGGGAGCGGCAGCCTCTCCTTGATGACGATCAGGCGCGGCGTGGCAATGGCTGATCCGAAAAAACCGGCCATCGGTGGATCGCCGCTCGATGATCTCAGGCAGGGAAAATTGACGAAGTCATTGAGGCTGCTCAGCAGGATTTCGATCAGTCGTGAAGCTCGATCCGAGATCGTCAACGCACTCGCCCTCGAGTTCCAGCCGCAATCTTATCTTCGCGTAATGCCTGTCGCTTAGTTGGCGAGTCCGCTGGGCATGGGCTTCGGAAACACGCGAATTTCCAAGTCCTGATCGCAAATTTCGGCTCGTCTATCGCTCGCGATCTTGCTACGGCGAGAGATCCATGTCCTTTGCCGAAATTACGCTCTCCTTTTGCTCTGAATTGCCATAGGGAAGGCGATCATTCCATCATCTCGATCTCGCAAACCACCGCCGTGTTTTTTCCTCGAGCCTTTGCCTCGTAGAGACACCCGTCTGCATGCCTCATCATCTTTTCGAGAGTCGGCGTGGACGAGGTGGTCCAGGCCGCTCCGACGCTGGCTTCGACAAGCACGACACCGTCCTTCAAATCGACAGGCGCCGCCAGTTCAGCCACGATACGACTTGCAACTCGCTCAGCGACGTCACCGCCACCTTCGAGAAGAACGACAAATTCGTCTCCTCCCAACCGGCATACGGCATCGCTGGGTCGTACCGCCGCCTTCAGTCTCGAGGCCGTCTCGATCAGCACCTGGTCGCCGGCGGCATGACCCAAGCTGTCGTTGATCTCCTTGAAGCCATCGAGATCGATCGTGAGCACCAGGCGGCGCTTCTCCTTGCTCATGCGATCGAACTTCTTCTGCAGGCCGCGCCGATTGAAAAGTCCTGTTAGCACGTCGGTGTCAGCATTGACCTCAAGTTCGGCGCGTCGGAGGTGTTCTTCAGTAAAATCGATCACCACGCCGATTATACGGAAGGGTGTTCCCTGAGCGTCCCGAAGCAGACGCCTGTCGCAACGCATCCAACGCTCTCCTTCGGTGGTTCGAAGACGATATTCCGCTACAGACTTGTCGACCTCCCCTTCCAGAAGCGGCGTCAGGTCGGCAGCAGGATGATCATCTGGGTGTACGTTTGCCAGGTATGCGTTCAGTTCCATTCGGCCGGCATGGGGTCCGCCGATGAAACGCGCCAGCCGGTCCGACGTCTCGAAACGCTTTGTCTGCAGGTCCATGTGCCAAAAACCGCCCCTCACAGCCTCCATGGCGAGTTCCAACTGTGTCGCGCGTTCCAAGAGTTGACGTTCAATCCAGCGAGCCTCCGTCACGTCCTCGATCATCGCCAGCAGTCGCGCAACCTCCCCTGACGGTTTTCGCATTGCTGTCACCGTCAGGCATGCTTCAACCACGGAATTGTCCGGTCTCAAGTATCTCTTATCGAGCCGATAGCCATCCCTTTTACCACCCAGGACATCATCGAACAGGTTCAAGTCCGTTTCCAAATCGTCCGGATGCGTTATGTGGCCAAATGGGACATCGGTCAGATCGTCGCGCGCTCTAGCGAGCATGGTGGCAAGACTTCCGTTCACCTTGATGATCTTCCCAGAAGGACTAACCAGCGCGACGCCGATTGGCGCAGCTTCAAAGGCGTAGTCGAAAAGAGCACCGCGCTCCTCCGCCGAATGTGCCGACTCTCGGTACAACGGCTTGGCGTTTCCAGATTGCTTCAATGATCTCTCCGCTGAAGGTTCTTGCGACGGCCGAGCCGGCGATATGATACGAAGCAATGAGGGGGTTTGATGTCCGGCCATATCATCACGTTACCGAACTATAGCGATCTGCTGCGCTGACAAGGCTTGAGCGACCCAGGCCCGTCGCAGGGCAAAGGCAATCCCTCGATCTATTGAACAGCGCTTGGCAGGGCAAACGGCCGCTTGCTTTTTTCGGCTTGCGAAAATGGCGCGTTCCAATGGCCTTGAGTGAACGGTTTGGAACGCCTCACGAGATCACGATCGGCTCCGGGTGGCAGATGGGCATAGCCGGTACCAAGAATAATCTGCAGATCCGGATGCGTCTTCCGAACACACAACCTCAGCCCAACGACGCGACGCAGGAACAGCGTCAACTCAATCGCAACCTATGGCGGGGACCAAGGCTTTGAAAACGAAAAAGCCTGCCGCGGGAGGAGGTGCGGCAGGCTTTTCGAAAAGAACCGAACAGCGACTGGGAGGAGGAGTGTCGCCGTTCCTACAGACGCCCTTGGGAGGAGGAGTGGGCCGTCTGAAACTCGAAGCTTTGCGGGAGGAGGTGCATCACTTCGATAGGTTTGATCATACACCGACCATGAACCGTTCCAATGCCTTATGCTGCACTGCAGCTATGCAAAAAACACAAGTCGGAAAGGCTTACGAACAGAGCAAGGATCCAACCGACCTTAGACGCGGGGGATAGACGCAAAAACGCCCGCGTCATCAGCGGGCGTCGTAGCAGTCTTAAAGACCAAATGCTGTGCGGTTAGCGCGCGATCGATGCGCGGGCAACGCTGCGGATGTCGGCCCGGTCAATACCAAGGTCCTGCAGTTCGCGGCTGGACATGCGGCCAAGTTCGGCAACGGTCTGACGGAACTTGCGCCAGTTGTTGAAAGAGCGTGCTACGTTCATGATAATCCCCTTTCCTGAGGCTTGTCTGACGTCAGCAACCTTGCTTGGTTCCGGCGTCGTTTCGATGATTGAAATATAGATGTTTCAATCGGTTTAAAACAGCGACAATCCCTCATCCCACCTATGCGCAAAACGCATAGGATCTTCCTTTCTTCGCGGGAAATGCCTGTTTTAAGCCCGGAGCGATCAAAAGCTGGCGGGCGCCGCAGTTGTTGGCATCTGCGCCCAGCATGGGCAAGCGATCCGCGACGACCTGCGTGCAGGAGACAGGTTCTTAAACGATGCTGGAAAAGGGGAAATCCGTGAAGATTGCCGACCAAAGATATTGTGGAGTCCCTTAAAAAGGTGACGGCTAGTTAGTGGCACGAAGGCCGCGCTTTGAGCTTATGCTCTCCACTTTGGCCCCGGACAATACGCTCCGCAGCTTAGTCAACGACCTCAAGAATCCCGAGGAATGTCGCCATCCCGGTGTCAGGGTCGCTTAAAGCGCATAGCCGCGTCCATCCCCAGATGTCACCTCCGCGAGGCGGAGAGCGGCTTGTATCATCCTCGCCGATCAGTGCTCAAACATTGAGCAAATGCTATCAACTGTAGACAGTCCTAGATTCTTCCGCGAACAGAAATGATAGAAATCAATAGTTTATAATTTGGCACACCTCTTGCTTCGAAATTGCTGAGTTGGTGGCTAGGGTTCCGGCGCTTCAAAAAGCGTGCTGGTCCGAGAGCTGCCGCCAGTGGGGAGAAATCCCACTGGATGCACGGCGGGACAAAAGCCCGGGAGACCTCGTAAGCCAAGGGATTGGCGGCGCGATGGTCTTTGCCGATCCCTTTTTGAAAAAAAGCAAAAGGGGAATTTCAAATGCAGACTTTTTCGAAGCTTCTTTCCATCACCGCCCTGTCAGCTTCCCTGATGCTGGGCTTCGGCACCGCCGCCGATGCCGCGCAGAAGACCGAGTTCAAGGTTGCCTGGTCGATCTATGTCGGATGGATGCCCTGGGGTTATGCGGCCGATCACGGCATCGTCAAGAAATGGGCCGACAAATACGGCATCAAGATCGAGGTCACGCAGTTCAACGACTACGTCGAATCGATGAACCAGTATACGGCCGGCGCCTTCGATGCTGTGACGCTCACCAATATGGACGGTCTCTCGATCCCGGCCGCCGGCGGCGTTGATACGACGGCCGTCATTGTCGGCGACTTCTCGAACGGCAATGATGCCGTCATTCTCAAGGACAAGAGCGCGCTTGCCGACATCAAGGGCCAGAACGTCAATCTCGTCGAATTTTCCGTCTCGCACTATCTGCTTGCCCGCGCGCTCGAGAGCAGCAAGATGACCGAGCGCGACGTGAAGGTGGTCAACACCTCCGATGCCGACATGGTCGCCGCCTATAAGACAGCTGACGTGACCGCAGTCGTTACCTGGAACCCGCTGGTCTCGACCATTCTCGAGGATCCCTCCGCCAAGAAGGTGTTCGATAGTTCGCAGGTGCCGGGCGAGATCATCGACCTGATGGCCGCCAATACGGGCGTGCTGAAGGACAATCCGAATTTCGGCAAGGCGCTCGCCGGTATCTGGTATGAGACCGCAGCACTCCTGACTGCCGACAGCGCCGACGGCAAGGCCGCGCGCGAGGCGATGGGTTCGGCATCGGGCACCGATCTCAAGGGGTTCGAATCCCAGCTTGCGGCCACCAAACTGTTTGCCAAGCCGGCCGATGCTGTCGCCTTTACCGCATCGGGGAGCCTGCCGAAGACGATGGATCTCGTCCGCAACTTCCTGTTCGAGAAGGGCCTGCTTGGCAATGGCGCGCCGTCGGCGGACGTGATCGGCATCGAAATGCCGGACGGCAAGATTCTCGGCGACAGTGGCAACGTCAAGCTGCGCTTCACCGAGACCTACATGAAGGCAGCCGCCGACGGTTCGCTCTGAGCGACGTTTAAGCAGCGGCGTGGCCTTGCCCGCGCCGCCATCCTTCATCTGCGGAGATTCCCTATGCGTTGGATCAACACCAGGCCGAGCCGAGGTGCGCAGCTTGCCTTGACGTTGCTCCCCTTCGTGCTGCTGATCGTTGCCTACACTTTTGGCTCGGCGGCGCGGCTGGCGGAAAACGCCAATGACAAGCTGCTGCCCGGTCTTACAGGTTTTGCCGATGCGATCGATCGCCTGGCCTTCGTCGCTGATCCGCGCACCGGCGAATACCTGCTCTGGTCCGATACGGGGGCGAGCCTGGTCCGCCTGTTTGCCGGCCTCGGCATCTCGACCGTCACTGCGCTCGTCATTGGCATGCTGATC
Source organism: Rhizobium tibeticum (assembly GCF_900110205.1). GTDB lineage: Bacteria > Pseudomonadota > Alphaproteobacteria > Rhizobiales > Rhizobiaceae > Rhizobium > Rhizobium tibeticum. Next base: position 46,349 of record NZ_FOCV01000013.1, read on the forward strand.
GGCATGCTGCCTTATCTCCGAGCACTGCTCTCGCCTTTCGTCGCCGTGATCTCCATGGTGCCGCCGCTGGCGCTGCTGCCGATCCTCTTCATCGCCATGGGACGTGGGGAAGCCTCCAAGATCGCCCTCATCGTCATCGGCGTTGCGCCGACGATGATCCGCGACCTTGCGCTGAAGGCGCTGGAGCTGCCGCGCGAACAGATCGTCAAGGCTGAAACGCTCGGCGGCTCTTCCTGGCAGATCGGCCTTCGCGTCGTCCTGCCGCAGATCCTTCCACGACTGATCACCTGCCTCCGACTTCAGCTCGGTCCCGCCTGGCTGTTCCTGATTGCAGCCGAGGCGATCTCGTCGGATTCCGGCCTCGGCTACCGTATCTTCCTCGTGCGCCGCTATCTCTCGATGGACATCATCTTTCCCTATGTCGTCTGGATCACGCTGCTCGCCGTGGTCATGAATTATATCCTCGATCGCACCCGGATCGCTCTCTTCCCTTGGTCGGAGTTGGAGAAGCAGGCATGAGCGAACTGGTGATCGAAAAGGTCTGGAAGGAGTATGGCGACCAGATCGTGCTTGAAGATGTGTCACTGACAGTCGCCTCGCGCGCCTTCGTCGCCCTCGTCGGCCCGTCCGGCTGCGGCAAGACGACGTTCCTGCGCATGCTTCTCGGCCAGGAACGCCCCACACGGGGCGCTATCCTGCTTGACGGCGAACCGCTGCCATTGGAGCCGGGGTCGGACCGCGGCGTCGTCTTCCAGCGCTACTCCGTCTTCCCGCATCTGACCGTGCTCGGCAACGTGCTGCTCGGTCGCGAATTCTCCGCCGCGCGCTATAAGGCGAAGCTTTTCGGTGCTGCCCGTCGCCGCGCGGTCGACGAAGCCCGGCGGCTGATCGGCGAAGTCGGTCTTTCCGGCGCCGAGGACAAATATCCGGCGCAGCTTTCCGGCGGCATGCAGCAGCGCCTGGCGCTGGCGCAGGCCCTTATCATGAAGCCGAAGGTGCTGCTGCTCGACGAGCCTTTCGGCGCGCTTGATCCGGGCATCCGCGCCGAAATCCATACATTGATGAAGCGGCTCTGGCACGAAACGCAGATGACCGTCGTCATGGTGACGCACGACATGCGAGAGGCCTTCACGCTGGCGACGCGCGTCGTCGCCCTCGAGCGCCGCCGCGACCGTCCAGAGGGAAAGGAGCGCTACGGCGCGACCATCACTAAGGACATTTCCATCTGGCCGCCACGCCTTGCCGGCACGCCATCGATCTTCAGCCCCGACCGGGACGGCCCGGTCGCTTCCCTGGGGCATTGCCGGGACGACCTGGCTTCGTCAGGAGAAATCCAACCGTGACACATGTCAGACGTTCGCCCGAAGAAATAGCCGCCAATCGCGCGCGCTACGAGGAACATCAAAGGAAGGGGCTCGAATTCGCGCCCAAGGCCTTGCCGGGCGCAAGCCCATTGCCTGCGCCCGAAATCGCGCCTGACAAGATCGTACACCGCGAAGTGATCCCGGGTGGCTGGTACTGGTCGACCAATATCAAGAAGAACGAAACGCTCCGCGTCAGCCTCGACAACGGCTTCTCGACGATCTCACTCGTCGCCTGGAGTGCTGCCGACACCAGTGAGCGGCTGAACCTGCCCGATACGGTGAAGGTACAGTGGACCACGGCTCTCGGCCAAGGCCGGGTGATCTTCTCCGACATGGGCCGTGTGATGTTTTCGGTGACGGAAGACTCCTCCGGCGTCCATGATGGACTGATGGGGGGCTCCACCTCTGCATCGAACGCAGCAAAATACGGAGAGGAAAAGCGCAATACCCGTAACAACCTGATCCTGCTTGCGACCAAAGCTGGGCTCGACAAGCGCGACATTCCGCCGGCGCTGGCCCTCTTTGCCCCCGTCCGCGTCGACCAGGACGGCGCGTTCCTGTGGAAGCCGGAACTTTTGCGCGGAGGCGATTATGTCGAACTGCGTGCCGAGATGGATATGATCGTCGGCTTTTCCAACTGCCCACACCCGCTCGATCCGGATCCGGTTTACCGGCCGAATCCGGTGACCGTCACCCGCATCGCAGCGATAGAACCTCCTGCCGATGACCTTTGCCGGACCGCGACCGCTGAAGCCGTACGCGGTTTTGAAAACAACGCGCTGGCGGCGATGTGAGGGGAAGCAAGACAATGAGCGATTTCATCCAGACAACGCCTGCCCGCACGCTCGAGAACGCCGTGCAGGATCACTTCATTGCCGCCGAAGCGCCGTTCTCCACGGTGATCCGCAAGGGCCAGACGTTGCGCATCGAGGATAGCTACGGCCAGCAGGCGATCGACACACTCTTCTATAATGCGGAGGACTATTCCGAGCGCTATTCCAACCAGGATACGATGCGCGAACAGGGCGCGGCCTATATCTCGACCGGCACCAAGATCATCTCCAACGAAGGCCGTGTGATGCTGACCATGACTGCCGACAGTTGCGGTCGTCACGATACCTCAGCCGGCGCCTGCTCCTGCGAGAGTAATACGGTCCGCTTCGGCAACGCCACCAAATATCTCCATGCCTGCCGGGACAATTTCGTTCTCGAAGTCTCCAAGCACGGCATGAGCAAGCGCGATGTCGTCCCCAACATCAATTTCTTCATGAACGTACCCATCGAGCCGAGCGGCGAGATGACGATCGTCGACGGGATTTCCGCACCGGGCGACTATGTGGAGCTGAAAGCGGAGATGGACGTGCTGCTCGTCATCTCCAATTGCCCACAGATCAACAATCCTTGCAACGGTTTCGATCCGACACCGATCCGGGTGCTGGTCTGGGATAGCGAGGCCTGACATGTTCAAGAAGGTTCTGATCGCAAACCGGGGCGAAATCGCTGTCCGGATCATCAAGACGTTGCAGCGCATGGGTATTGCGTCCGTCGCCGTCTATTCGGATGCCGACCGCTTTTCAAAGGCGGTGCTGATGGCGGACGAGGCCGTACGGCTCGGCCCGGCATCGGCGTCCGAAAGCTATCTCGACGTCGACGCCGTCATCTCCGCCTGCAAGGCGACTGGCGCCGAGGCCGTGCACCCAGGCTATGGCTTCCTCTCGGAAAATATAGGCTTTGCCGAGCGGCTGGCGGAAGAGGGCATCACCTTCATCGGCCCGACGCCCGACAACATTGCGGCTTTCGGGCTCAAGCACACCGCCCGCGAACTGGCGCGCGAAAGCGACGTGCCGTTGCTTCCCGGCAGCGGCCTTCTGGACACGAGCGAAGCCGCGCTCATGGCTGCGTCCAACATCGGCTATCCGCTGATGCTGAAATCAACCGCCGGCGGTGGGGGCATCGGCATGCAGCTATGCGACGATCCCGAACGCCTGGCGGCGGCCTTCGAGAGCGTGCAGCGCACTGCGCGCGCAAGCTTCGGCGATGCGCGCGTCTATCTCGAACGCTTTGTCGCCAAGGCTCGCCATGTCGAAGTGCAGATCTTCGGCGACGGCAATGGCCGGGTGATCGCGCTTGGCGATCGCGACTGCTCGCTGCAGCGCAGGAACCAAAAGGTGATCGAGGAGACGCCGGCGCCGGGATTGTCGGATGTGGTTCGGACGCGCCTGCATGCCGCGGCCGTCGCGCTCGGTGTCTCCTCCGGCTACCGGTCGGCGGGAACGGTCGAATTCATCTACGATCCTGCGCGCGAGGAATTCTACTTCCTCGAGGTCAATACCCGCCTGCAGGTCGAGCATCCGGTGACGGAGGCCGTCTTCGGCATCGATCTCGTCGAATGGATGATCCGCCAGGCCGCTGGCGAGGATGTGCTCACCGGCAACGAGAGCCTTATACCCAGGGGCGCGGCCATCGAGGCGCGCATCTATGCCGAAATGCCGCATGCCGGGTTCAGGCCAAGTGCTGGACTGCTGACCGAGGTTGTCTTTCCGGAAAACGTGCGTGTCGACGGTTGGATCGAGACGGGCACGGAGGTAAGCCCCTATTATGATCCCATGCTCGCCAAGGTGATCGTGAAGGCCGAGGATCGCCCCGCCGCAATCGGGGCACTTGGCAAGGCGCTCGAGGAAAGCGCGATTTCCGGGATCGAGACCAATCTCGACTATCTGAAAGCGATCGCGGCTTCCCATCTGCTGGCGAGCGGCAACGTGGCAACGACGGCACTCAAGGATTTCGTCTTCGTGCCCAATGTCGTCGAAGTGATCGGGCCGGGCGCTCAATCGAGCCTGCAGGAACTGCCGGGACGGCTGGGTCTCTGGCATGTCGGGGTGCCGCCAAGCGGACCGATGGACGAACGATCCTTCCGCCATGCCAACCGCGTGGTCGGAAACGCCGACGAGACGGCGGCGCTCGAGCTTACCGTCTCCGGCCCGGCGCTTAAATTCTTCTCGGATGTCACCGTCGCCCTTGCCGGCGCGCAGATGCCGATGACACTCGACGGCACGCCCGTTCCGCACGACATGGCAATCCTCGTCAAGGCGGGCCAAACGCTTGCGATCGGCGCGATCGCCGGTGCCGGGCAGCGCTCCTATCTCGCCGTCGCCGGCGGGTTCGCGGCCCCGCAGGTGCTCGGTTCGCGCGCAACCTTCGGCCTCGGCCAATTTGGCGGCCATGCGACGGGAACGCTTCGCGCCGGACAGGTGCTGCGGCTAGCGCGTTGTCCGCAGTCAGCATCAAAGCCGGCTAATGAACCAGTCCGGCTCACACGCGACTGGGAGGTCGGCGTGCTCTACGGTCCCCATGGCGCTCCCGATTTCTTTCTGGAGGAAGATATCGAAACGCTGTTTGCCACCGAGTACGAGGTTCATTTCAACAGCGCCCGCACCGGCGTGCGCCTGATCGGACCCGCACCAAAATGGGCGCGCGCCGACGGCGGCGAAGCGGGACTTCATCCATCCAACCTGCACGACAATGCCTATGCGGTGGGCGCAATCGACTTCACCGGCGACATGCCGATCATTCTCGGCCCCGACGGCCCAAGCCTCGGCGGCTTCGTCTGCCCGGCGGTGATTGCCCGCGACGAGCAATGGAAGATGGGCCAGTTCAAACCGGGCGACAAGATCCGCTTTCGTGCGGTAAAACGCGCCGAGGACCCGATCGCCGGGCCGATGGTGAAGCGCATCGGCGAGGATGCCGGTGCCGCGATCATCGGGCGCAACGAGGTGGGACCGGTCCCCGTGGTCTATCGCCGCCAGGGCGACGACAATCTGCTGGTCGAGTACGGACCGATGCAGCTCGATATCGCGCTCCGCCTGCGCGTGCATCTCCTGATGCAGGCGATCAAGGGCGCGAAGCTTCCGGGGCTCGTCGATCTCACGCCCGGCATACGGTCGCTGCAGATCCACTATGACGGAACCGGCCTCACCCGCACGCGCCTTCTCGGTCTCTTGGCCGAGATCGAGGCTTGCCTGCCGCCGGCGCAGGCGGTGAAGGTCCCGAGCCGGGTCGTGCATCTGCCACTCTCCTGGAACGATCCCGACGCCGAACTTGCGATGCGCAAATACCAGGAGCTCGTCCGCCCCAATGCGCCCTGGTGCCCGTCGAATATCGAGTTCATCCGCCGCATCAACGGCTTGGCCGACGAACAGGCGGTGCGCAACATCGTCTTCGACGCCAGCTATCTCGTTCTCGGACTCGGCGACGTCTATCTCGGCGCGCCGGTCGCCACGCCGATGGATCCCCGGCATCGGTTGGTGACGACGAAGTACAATCCGGCCAGAACCTGGACGCCGGAAAACGCCGTCGGCATCGGCGGCGCTTATATGTGCATCTACGGCATGGAAGGTCCCGGCGGCTATCAGCTCTTCGGCCGCACGATCCAGGTCTGGAACACCTGGCGCCAGACGCCAGTCTTTTCCAAGGAAAAGCCCTGGCTGCTCGACTTCTTCGATCAGATCCGCTTCTTCCCCGTGAGCCATGAGGAACTGACCGAGGCGCGCGCCGCCTTCCCTCACGGCGGTTATCCGATCCGCATCGAGGAGGGCGAATTCAGCTATGCGGCCTATGAAGCGGGGCTTGCGGCCAACGCACAGGCCATCGGCGCCTTCAAGGCCAAGCAGCAATCGGCCTTCGAGGCCGAACGCCAGCGCTGGAAGGATCTCGGCCTGGACAGTTTTGTCGTCGACGAGGGCACAGGTCCTGGGCTTGGGGGCGATATTCCCGAAGGCTGCTTCGGCATCGAAAGCGCCGTACCCGGCAACGTCTGGAAGATCCTCGTCGAGGAAGGCCAGCCGGTCGCCTCCGGCGAGACGCTCGCCATCATCGAATCCATGAAGATGGAAATCAATGTGACCGCCCATGCCGCCGGCCGCGTCCGCGATCTGCGCGCGGGCCCCGGCCGCAACGTGAAAGCCGGCGATGTCCTCGTCGTGCTGGAGGAAATCTGATGCTCCCTGCCATTCTCGATCTCGCTTCGCTCAAATCCGCCTATGCATCGGGATTGTCACCTCTCGATCTCGTCGAGGTAGTGATCATCCGCCGCAATGCTTCCGACGATCCGGCGATCTTCATCACGGCGACGCCGGACGATATGCTGCGCGACGCCGCTAAGGCGCTGATGGCCCGCGCGCCCGATCCCAACAGTCTTCCGCTCTGGGGCATCCCCTTCGCGGTCAAGGACAATGTCGATGTGGCGGGGCTGCCGACGACGGCCGCCTGCCCGGCCTTCGCCTATCATCCCGACATGGACGCAACCGTGGTGGCGCGGCTCAACGCCGCCGGCGCGCTGGTTATCGGCAAGACCAATCTCGACCAGTTCGCCACCGGCCTCAACGGCACGCGCTCGCCCCATGGCGCGCCGCGCTCGGTCTTCGATACGGATTATGTGTCGGGCGGCTCGAGCTCCGGCTCGGCCGTTGCCGTCGCTTCAGGTCTGGCGAGCTTCGCGCTCGGCACCGACACGGCCGGTTCCGGCCGCGTGCCGGCGGCCTTCAACAATCTCGTTGGCATCAAGCCGACGCCTGGGCTGGTACCGAATGTCGGCGTCGTGCCCGCCTGCCGCAGCGTCGACGTCGTCACTATTTTTGCCGCGACGGTTGGCGATGGCGTCGCGATCCGCAAGGTGATGGAGGGCTATGACGCCGCCGATCCGTTCTCGCGCAAGGCGGCTCCCGCCAGCCTGCCCGCCTCGGGCCTCCGGATCGGCGTGCTCGACGGGGCCGAGCGGGAATTCTTCGGCAACAGGCACGTCGAAGCCCTCTATGACGCCGCGATCGAAAGAGCGCGCGTGCTCGGCGCCACCATCGTTCCCTTCGACTACGCGCCGTTCCGGCAGGCGGCCGAACTGCTCTACAACGGCCCCTGGGTCGCCGAACGGCTGGCGGCGGTGAAGGATTTTCTCGCAACGAACGCCGGCGACTTCGATCCGACCGTGCGTACCATCATCGAGGGTGCGAAAGCCTATGATGCCGTCGCCGCCTTCGAGGGCAGATACAAGCTCGAAGCGCTGCGCCAGAAGACCAGGGAAGAGTGGGAGAAGGCGGATATCCTGATGCTGCCGACCTCGCCGACCACCTACACGGTCGAAGAGATGAAGGCGGATCCAATCGTGAAAAACGGCCATTTCGGGCGTTACACCAACTTCGTCAATCTACTCGATTGCGCGGCCATCGCCGTTCCGGCCGGTTTTGACGCGGACGACCACCTGCCGGCCGGTGTGACGCTGATCGGCCCGGCCTTTACCGACGATGCTCTCGCCCCCTTCGCCGACGCCATGCACCGGACGTTGAATGCGGGAATGGGCAAGGATCGCGTGGCCGTAATCCCTAAGGCAAGCCGCGTGCCGCAGGCCGATGATGGCTCGGTGCCGATCGTCGTCGTCGGGGCACATCTGAGCGGCATGCCGCTCAACCACGAACTCACCTCTTCGGGCGGATACCGGCTGAAAACCTGCCGAACAGCGGGCGATTACCGTCTCTTCGCGCTGTCTGGAACCGTCCCGCCCAAACCGGGATTGGTGCGTGAGCCAAGTTTTTCGGGCAAGGGCGTGGAGGTCGAGGTCTGGGCAGTGTCACCCGAGGCCTTCGGACGCTTCGTCCAGAAAATCCCGGCACCGCTTGGCATCGGTAAGGTCTCACTGGATGACGGCACCGCGGTTTCGGGCTTTCTCTGCGAAGCCCATGCCGTTGTGGATGCACTGGATATCACCGACTTCGGCGGTTGGCGAAACTATGTCCGTGCCGGGCCAAAACAACACCTTCCTGAGAAAGGAGCGGTAGAATGAAGGCATTTCTGCTGACGACGTTACATGTGATCCGCGATGGGGTAGTTGCCCGAACGCTCGCTATCGGGCTGCCTCCTTCGGCCGCCTCCGACAGCCGTAAGGGGCCGGAAGGTGCTGTCGCGGTACTGGTGATCTTGATTGGACGGGTGGCGGTGCGATTGCACAGACATTGCCCACCATCGACCATTTCGCCGAGCCTACACTTTTCGCGGCGTTGTCGCTGGATCGCGCCAGTCAAACCAAGTACCACGCTCGAGCGGCATCATCGCAGCATCAGTGGTCGCCTTGTAGGGATCTGAACCGGCGGCGCCTTAACTCAGATAAGCTAAGTGCCTGATAAACCCAAATTCACGGCATAACGCCTGCCATTTTGTTGTTTCGATCTCTGGTCCAAGTAGCTCGATGGCATTGGGGAAATCCACCTTATACGTGGGACGGCCCCGGATGTTGCTTCTTCAAAGCGCTATTTGCGTGAGATGAGCGCCCTCAGATTGTACTAACATTGTTGTAACGCATCTGCCGATACTATATAGGTTGATCATCCCGAAGGAGTCGCTGATGTTGAGCGCAATCAAGAAGTTCGGCAATTCTGCCGGCGTGATAATTCCCAAGCCTTTGCTTTCCGAGCTAGGCGCGCAAGCCGGCGACGAGGTCGATCTGCGCGTCGAAAACGGCAGGATCGTGATCGAGCGCGTGGCACGACCTGTGCGGAAAGGCTGGGCCGCGGACGCGCAGCGTCTTGCTGCTGAGCGCGACGATGGTCTGGTCTGGCCCGAGTTCGGCAATGACGAGGACGAGACGATCGCATGGTAAAGCGCGGTGATGTGTGGCTTGCCGCGCTTGATCCAACGGTTGGCAGTGAGATCCAGAAGACCAGGCCCTACCTGATCGTTTCGCCCCCTGAGATCCATGATCATCTGCGTACCGTCATCGCCGCGCCGATGACATCAGGAAGCCGTCCGGCTGGTTTCAGAGTCTCTATGTCGTTTCAGGGGGTGGCCGGCCTCATCCTGCTAGAGCAGACACGCGCCCTTGATAAGCGCCGCCTGGTGAAGCATCTCGGGCAGGTGCCTGATGCCGCATTGAAGGATGCGCTAAGGGTTCTACGGGAGCTCTATGAGGAATGAAGACAATGGGACCTACACGCCGGAATTGATCGACAATCGTCGATTTCAATCGACGCCCCCGCGCGAGGGAATTACCCAATCGACGACGAGAGCGAGGCAGGATCCGGTTCAGGTCGGCACGACAATGCGGCTTCGTCTCCATCCATGGCCCCATCGCCAACCTTTTCCATCCTCTCCGCAGCCCGAAGAGCACTACTGAACATCGCAAACTGCGAAACGCCGCCATGAACACGTGGCGCGAAATCACCCTGTCGACCGCAGCATAAGCCGGCCCCATCGTGGCCATCCTGTGTCCGACCCAAGTTGAGGCGACGCTACCGCAAATACTTGGCGCAAGCACCGGTGGCGACCATGGTCGTAAACTGAGTACTGGCCCGTGTCTGGCCGCGCCCGTCAATATGACCATGACGAGACTCGACGACCGGTTACTTTGGAGCAGCGTCCCTGTCCCGATCTGAGACCGGCTGCAAACAGCACCGAGTTCATTTAATCGGCCGGGGAGACGCGGCGGGCGGCTCCTTCCGGTTTCGACACAGCAGATGCTGACGTACAAGGCAGGGCGACATGCTGGTAATAGTGAAAACTCCGGCAACTATCACCAGCATGATCACCTACGTCCGCGGCCCGCACATTTCGGGAGAAAAGCGGCGAAGCGCTTTGGCTGGCAATCAATGGCGCCCGATGACGTCCACGGCAGAGGTCAGCTTGGAGGCCGACATGCGCGCTCTCCGCGCTGTCGAGAGGCGAGGAGTAGAAAAATGCCAGGGATTCAGACACAGTTTTTCGCAAGCGCGAATGGCGGCGTATGGCGCGGCGATCAGGATAAGACGAATCTCACCTTGATTGTCGCCGCGCAGCGGCAGACGATTTCTCGAGCAGGATGAGGCTACCGGGGAACACATTGTCATGCACCGCGCCAACCCCGACTCTGGAGGAACGCAGCGAGGTGGGCAATCGCCAGTTTTCTTAAGATCGCCGGCGATCACCCCCAGGGGCAGGCTCGTCGCGATGTTCTGCACCGCCGTCTGCCTATCGAAGACGCGTCAAAGAGCGACAATCCACCTGTTGATCTCACGCCGTTGAACCCGTTTCCGTGGTCCATCAGACGCGAGGGCGCTGAGAACTGAGTGAGGTTGTTCAGTCGCGCGACAGCAGGGTCAAGCTCGGTCGTAGGTGAATGACGTCAGCAGCGTGGTCACGAAATTGCTCGCCCTTTCCTTGACGAGCACTTCCGTCCATTCATCCGTGCCCCGGAGCCTCAGGTCCGTATAGATGCTATCGACGGCTGCTTCTTCGATGCGTTTGATATGCGCCTTGAAGGTAGCCTCGCCGCCGGCATGGTACATGTCACGGATGACCATGCGCAGGATTTCCTGGATCGCGATTTGCCAGGACGTGTTGATCGACTGGAGTTCGTTCGTATCCGGTGCCATGGAGGCTCCTATAGTGTAAGCGAACCTCAGCATGACGTTGTCACGCTGCGGAATCGGGGGTGCCGACAACCGATGCCGGAGGCTAAGCTTGTCTCGCCTTGCGGTTGGCGTAGCGCCGGTCGCGCTCGGCCTTTCGCGCCGCCTCATCTTCGATCACGCGCGCTATACGGGCCTTTTCGGCGCCCTCGCGGGCTTCAGTTTCGGCCAGCGCTTCGGACTCCGCGGCTGCTCGCTGCTCTGCCGCCTGGGTCTCAACACGGACGCGCTCCTCGTGCTTCAGGCGCTCGCGTTCAACGCGTCGTTCCTCACGAGCCGAGACAATAGCCGTGCGTTCTGCCTGCCTTGCCATTTTAGCAGGTTCCGCCGCAGTTTTTGCTGCACGGTAGGCGTTGAGGAGAGAAGTCTTGGCGTCTGCGGATGCGGCTCGTCGGTCAGAGAGCTCATTGTTTCTGGCGTTCTTCAAATCTTTATCCTGATAATCGGTGTTGGCGCAGTGATCAGCGCGTTTTGGTCCGTTTGGCGAGGAGGGCAGAAGTTGCTGAGGTTCGGTCGGCCAGTTCCTTCGCCAGACGAGCCTCTCGCAGCCTGGCCGTCTTGGCATCTCGGCGCTCGGCCTCAGATTCGAGCTCTTCAACTGCGTTATTCTTCGCAAAGAACTGCATCTGGACGTTGCCGAATGCGATTTCAGCCTGTTGGCGGGATCTACTATATGTTTCAGTCATTGAAACTCCTGACGGCTTCGACCGGTGACCCGGGACGAAAAAAGCCAGGCAAGATGCCTGGCCTCGATTGAATATGCGCTTCCGGCAGTGCCAGTACATCCGTGGTCAAAGGGAAGCAGATATCAATTAAGCGGACTGCAGATTGCAGGCCGACATTTTGCCCGACTTCATGTCGCGCTCAAGGTCGTAGCCGATCTTCTGGCCTTCGACGATTTCGCGCATACCAGCGCGTTCGACAGCCGAGATATGCACGAATGCGTCTGCGCCGCCGTTGTCAGGCTGGATAAAGCCGAAGCCTTTGGTGGAATTGAACCATTTTACTGTGCCAGTGGTCATGATGAACCCTTTCAAAGCATAGAGTGAGGAACCGCGGAAGCGACGCTTTGCGGACGGTGGTAACGACTATTTTGAAAGGAAGTTCGTTTAGAACGCGGTGCCAATCGCGCGGTAGACAAAGCTCGGCAAGCAAAAGATCGATAAACCATCAATAGCGACATAGGCGAGGAAGTCAACCGATAGTTTTGGCGGCGCAGGTTCGCCGTCTTCTACCGCGTGACCATCTCCATCGTCTGGGCTGCGTCTTGGAGCTTCGACCGTAGCCGGGAATGCGCCGGCTCGTGTCCGATGGTGCCAGCTGCAAAGGTGTCGGCGGTGACGCCCACCGCAGCTCCGAGACGGCAGCCGACCCGCCCTCGCGAATACGTCCGCCAGTCGTCCCGGAGCAATCGCCGTGGCATGGATGCCGGCAGGCAGCGTAGGAAGCGCTGAGACAACGCGCGAAGACATTGAGAGGGCAGCGCTCCGAAAGACCGTGTGAGTAATCGCTTGGCAAAGCGGTAACATCAATCGCGAGCCAGGTGTCTCGAGGGCGGGCAATCCGGACTGCGAGCGACAATGGTCGAACTCGCCTGGTATGGTTGCGGCATCAACCGAAATCGACGTTAGCGTAATGGTTCAAAGAGCGCGTCGCACGCAACGCCGGCCGTCCAAAAGACCGATGATCGTGGCGCTGGCCCGCAAGCTGCTCGTCGCACTCTGGAAGTATGTGAACTCCGGCGTCGTGATCGAAGGCGCAATCATGAGAGTCGCCTGAGCCAACAACCGCTGAGAAACACAGTTTCTAATCGTCAGGGCCTGATCAGTCCTGACGGATCCAGGGGAACGGACCGGGAATCTTTTTGCCTTTAGCTGCCGATCTTGAGTTTGGTCCCGTTCTCCTGAGCCCGTTCCCGTCGAAAGCGGGTTAGTGGTGCAGCCGTAACAAGCGGCGACCGGATGTGAGATTGTACAGGCCCGGGGACGGGCCGGTAAATTGCAATGGGCTCAGACCGTGGATCCACTTACGAAGGAGCAATTCGATACCACGTGAATGAACCATTGACAAAAATCCTGATGTGAACGGGATAGAACCGGCGTGGCTAATCGCATTTTGCGTAAGCAAGTGGTAGATCACAGCCTGCTGAGTATGAGCTGTCGAGCATCATCTTCAGAGAGAAACCTCGGACGGACGGAGAGCTTTTGATGGGCTGGAAAACAGCGAAGATCGAATACGTGAATGGTTATAAGATCGTTGAAGTTGATGGGCCTACCTTCAAAGTCTACGATGGTGACCGTCAGCTCGGGGATGATTTCCCCTATCCCGGCGAGGCTGCTGCTTACGCCACCTCTTTGCCAAATCGGGATCATTCACGCCGCTAGGCGAGAAGCAGCGAAAATCATTGAGAAACGCGTTATGGCAACCTTACCGGATGCGGACCAAGATTTGACCAGCTCCCCCCTTTTTTCACCGCTGGAACTGCTTGGGTGGTCTGAATTCTTCGCGGACCAGGTCCAACCCGGCGAAGCGGACCTGATTCCCAGACGCGTCGCTTCAGTTCACCGGGCACGCATCGAGGCGATCGATGTCACCGGGCCGGTCGGACTGGAACTTCCAGCCAATACCAATACTGCTGACTTCGCGGTGGGCGACTGGGTTCTTGCCGATCCGCTGACCGACATGCTTATGAGCCGTCTCGACCGAAAAAGCGTCTTTCAACGACGCACGGAAGGGGGGGCGTGGCCAGCAACTTGTTGCCGCCAACGTCGACACCCTGTTGATCGTGACCTCGTGCAACGCCGATTTTGATCTTGCTCGGCTGGAACGTTACCTGATCATGGCCAACCAGGCCGGAAGCAATCCCGTAATTGTGCTGACGAAGGCTGACACCGCCGAAGATGCTGGCCTGTTCCAGGGGCAAGCTGAGGCTTTGCAACGGGACCTGCCTGTCATTGCCTTGAATGGGCGCTCCGCGGACGCCGTGTCCCTGTTGAGGCCCTGGTGCGGCATCGGCCAGACGGTTGCGCTGGTGGGATCCTCCGGTGTCGGAAAATCGACGCTTGTGAACACAATGACCGGGTCTGAATCTGACACAAAGCAAAAAACAGGCACCATCCGCGAATACGACGCGCAAGGCCGACACACAACCACGGCGCGATCGCTGCATGGGATTTCAGGCGGCGGCTGGGTCATCGATACACCGGGAATAAGAACGCTTTACGTGAGTGATGTTGTCGACGGTATAGACACCCTCTTTGCTGAAATAACCGAACTGGCGCCGCTTTGCCGCTTTCGCGATTGCACCCACGCCCATGAACCGGGGTGCGCCGTCCAGGCAGCTGTCGCAAGCGGTGCCCTGGTTGCCGATCGCGTGGAACGCTGGCGGAACCTGCTCGCAGAAAACCGCCACCGAACACCGGTCGTGAGCGGACCACGCGGCAACAAGATCGTTCGCAAGAAGAAATTTTGAAAGTATTGAACGCTTGTTACGGCGACGGCAGGTTGTCGAACATGATCGGAACCTGATTGCCCAGAACATCCTTCAAGGCCGGGCCCGAGCCCTTATAGGGGATATGTTCCATGTCCACCCCGGCCATTGCCTTGAAGAGTCTCCGGAAAGATGAGGTCGCAGCTTCCGCTGCATATCCCGTCGCATTGAAATCCTTCAAGGCTCGTCGGCTTGGCTACATGGTCGAAAAGCGCAGCCGGAACACCGCTCGATTTCTCGAATGCAGCCAGGACCTGGACAGCACAAACAGCCACTTCAATAGCCCCCGATTTTTCTCGTCCCCACGGCGGCGAAAGATTGCGTCGAGTTCGTGAACATCTTATAATTGTATCTCATGCGCACTTCCCGTAAAAGCTTTAGATGCACAATCACGATGGAACCGTTACGATGGATGCGATTCACACTGAAGGCTTCGACGCTGCTTTGACCCTGACCGATCACATTGAGCACCTGCCGGACAGGAAGCGGCGCGAGCTGGCACGCATCATCGAGATCCTGTTTGCCGAGGTCGAGCGGTTTCAGGCAAGCAAGCTGTCGGAGAAGAGAAGCGCCGGCAAGATCCTGAAGGTCATCCTGTATGGATCCTACGCCCGGGGTGACTGGGTCGAGGATCGCCTCAGCGGCTACCGCTCCGACTACGACCTACTGATCGTCGTCAACAAGAAGTCCTTTGCCGATGAGCATGACCTCTGGCAAGGCATCGACGAGCAGCTGTTGAAGGAGCAGATCGGCCATCGCATCGAAACGCCGGTCGTCCCGATCATCCATACATTGGAGGACGTCAACGACCAGCTCGCCCGCGGTCGTCCCTTCTTCGTCGACATCGCCAGAGACGGCATCGTCCTCTACGAACAGCCTGGCCATCCTCTGGCACAACCGAAGCCGCTGACGGCAGAAGAGGAGCAGCGCGAAGCAACGAGATATTTTACTGATTGGTTCGATTTAGCCGTTCATTCAGTCAAGTTAGCTGAAACTAGCATCACCGATGGAGTACCGCGTCATGCAGCTTTTAATCTGCATCAGGCCACTGAGAAGTCCTATCACTGTGTACTGTTGGTTTTGACCCTCTACAGCCCAAAGTCCCATCGAATAAAAGTCCTGCGATCGCAGGCGGAAGGTATCGACAATCGGCTTATCGCGGCGTGGCCACGAGAGAACCGCTTTTCTCGTCGATGTTTCGAGTTGCTTTCGCGCGCATATGTAGAGGCACGATATTCCGCGAAATACGCAATCACAAACGAGGAGTTGGCCTGGTTGGTTGAGCGGGCGAAGGCTTTGCAAGATCTTGTGAAGGCGGTTTGCACAGAGCGGCTTTCATCTTCTCGGTCGCCTTGAAAGGATATGAACCGCAGACCATACGATCCCAAAAAGGTTCTGGGGTGATCTGAGGAATCTAAAAGGACATCGCTAGCGGGTGCCCGCGCCCGATTTCAGTCTTGCCACGGGTCGACTACGATCACGCCGGTATCATCGAAATCCTGAACATTACGCGTGACTACAGTTAAACCGTGAACCAGCGCGGTAGCGGCGATCAAAGCATCGGCCTCGTTGCGGCGGTCTGGAATATGTAAGTGGGCACAACGCGTCGCTATCGCGTCATCGATTGGCAGAACTCGCTCGGCGAATTCAGGGCGAACACGGCTATCCATCCATCCCCGCAAGCGAGAGCCCTGGGCAGCGTCGCGACGCTGGATGGTTAATATTCCGCGCTCAATTTCCAGGATCGTAATTGCGGAAATGAACAAGTCATTGGAATCTTGCGCACCGACCCACTTCGTCACATTGGCATCTGCTTTACCGTCTCCAACTTTGCGCAACTCGGAGACGACGTTTGTATCCAGCAGGTACTTCAACACAGATCGACCTCGCGAGGTGCAATTTCCGCTCTCGGTGGATCTAATTCGATCGTCGACAAACCAGGCATTGAAAGAGCATCGACGAGATTCCGTCGCTTGCCGGTCAGGCGGACGAATTCGCTGTACGTCATCAACACATGGGACGGCTTCCCGCGATCTGTAATAACTACAGGTCCTCTTTGGGCAGCCTTCTTTGCCTTACTGACGTCGTGGTTCAACTCCCGGCTAGACAATCTTGTGATGCTCATAGAATGTCTCCATGTAGGAACATACCTACATATATGATATTATTGACTATGGAGCAATATCCAAGATAGCGGTCTTGAAGGGATTTGAACCGAGGATCGGCCACCTTCGGATGCGCAAACGGGATCGCGATTGCGAAGCTGTATCGTACGGTGATACATATTGATTGACTTTCACCAGTATCACCGTATGATACAAACATGAAGAGCAAGACGTGATCAGGTCATTTAAGGATGCCAAGACTGAAGCTGTTGCGCGCGGCAAAGCCCCGAAAGGCTTTCCTTCAGACATCGTGAAGTCGGCCGTTCGTAAATTGACAATCCTGAACAGCGCTGCTGCTCTCGACGACTTGCGTTCCCCTCCGAGAAATCGACTTGAAGCCCTTAAGGGCGATAGAGAAGGCCAACATTCGATCCGGATCAATGGCCAGTGGCGCATATGCTTCGTATGGACAGATGCCGGTATCGAAGACGTCGAAATAGTTGACTACCATTGAAGGCCAGTCGTGGCACACAGGGAGCTTGAGATGACCCATATCCTTGCGCCGGTCCATCCGGGCGAAATCCTCCGCGAGGAGTACCTACTTCCTCTGAACATGAGCGCCGGTGCACTGGCGAAAAAGCTCAATGTTCCTCGCACCCGTATCGAACGTATAGCGGCGGAGCAAACACCGATAACCACGGATACCGCTCTGCGCCTCGCCAAGTATTTCCGCACAACGCCGGAATTTTGGATGAACATGCAAACCAGCTTCAACCTTAAGACAGAGGAAATAGCGCTTCATGGTGAACTGGAGTTGATCCCGGAAATCGATAGAGCAGCATAGCCGGACGCCGCCCCGGTACGGCACATTGCAGTCGATACATTATGCGATCTTTTTAGCCCAGAAAGTGAACATCCTCGCAACAAGCCGTGCACGGGGCTCGTTAAGAACGGCTCCCTTCGCGCCGAAAACGACCTTCGAGCCACGGTTCATGAACGACCGCTTAGCGCCCCATTTCGGTCGTAGGGCCTGCGGTGGCGTCTTCCCGAGAGCAGACGTCGATCAAGCTAAGCTTCGACGGCATCAATGCATCAGAAGCGGACAATCGCCCTATAGCCCCAGGGCAAGCGCGCCGAGATGCTGGCGGACCCATTTCGCCTCTTGTGAGGCGGTGCGGCGGAAGTGCCGTTTAAAGTCGCGGCTGAACTGGGCGGGGCTGACATAGCCAACCGAGAGCGCGACTTCCGCAATCGTCCTGTCCTGGCGCGCCATCATCAATCTGGCCTCGTGAAGCCGCATGCCCTTGACATATTGCATCGGGCTGCTGCCGGTCAGCGCCTTGAAATGCGCGTGATAGGATGGAACGCTCATGCCGGCATCGCTGGCCAGCGCAGCGACCGAGACGTCCGAGCCGTAGGTCTCGCGCAGTCGGGCGAGGCTTTGCACGATTTTCCCCGACGAGCCCCTCTGCTGTAGTGCCGATATCATCGCAGCGCCCTGAGGGCCGACGAGAACCCGATAATGCAGTTCGCGCAGGATGCCTGCGCCCAGCACCGCAGTCTCGAGGGGATCGGTCAGCGCCTTCAACAGACGCAGCAACACGTTCTCGATATCTGGTTCCATTCTGCTGGATACGAGACTTTTCGCCTTGGCCGCCGACGGTCCCTGCGCTTCTCAATCTTTCGACTTTTGAGCCAGCTCAGGCGGCCTCAGTTTCATCGACAAAGCAATCCAGCCCAACGGCAGTAAGTAAGCAGCACACAGCGTCGACGACCCCGACGACCAATGGCATGCTTACCCCCCGAATGATGGATCGCAAGCGTCCGATGAATCCAATTTGTGCCCAGGGGTTTAAGCCGCGCGCCCCGTCCAGCTGTCATTATTGACACGCTAGGGATTGCGTCGAGGAGGCGGGCAGGCAGGGCTCGCTTCCACCAAACGCTACGCATTGCGGATCGCGTTTCTCACTCGATGTTGAAAACCGCCGCATTGTCCTGCACCTCACGCAGCCCCTTATACGACGCATGCCGCAGCTTGCCGTCATGCGTCCAGGCTCGATACTCGATCTCGGCAATCAGCGTCGGCTGCACCCAGACCACTCGGCGCCGTCCGCCGTATTCGATCGGCGACGACTTGCGCTTGATGCGGTCTAGCGTCGTACGTAGATGCTGCGCGGTAAGCTCGCTGAAACCAGTGCCGACCGAACCGACATAAACCAGCTTGCCTTCTTTGCGGGCCGCTAACAGCAAACTGCCGATCCCGCCGCGAGCCGAGAGCGAATGCTCGTAGCCGACGATCATAAAGCTGTCGCTCTGGACGCATTTGACCTTCACCCACTCGCCCAATCGTCCCGATCGATAAGGGCTATCCTTGTATTTTGCGATGATACCTTCCAGGCCATGCTCGCAGGCCGCGGCGAAGATCTCGCGGCCGTCCCCTTCGATGTCCTCGGACAGGCGGATAGAACCCTGCGCGTCTTTCAGGAGCGATCGGAGGAAATATCGACGGGCAGTGAGTTCGAGGCTGCGAATATCGTGCCCGTCGAAATACAGAAGATCGAACGCGAACATGATGGAAGCGCCGGAGTTGAGCTTTCCGCCGCGACCTCCCAGCGATTGCTGAAGCTGGCCGAAGTTCAGACGGCCGTGTTCGTCGAGCACGACGGCCTCGCCATCAAGGATGGCTGAACCCACTCCAAGGCGTTTAGCGTCAGCCTCGATCGCGGGGAAACGATGCGTCCAATCATGACCGCCGCGCGTGAGAATGCGGACGTTGCCATTGTTGAGATGGACAGCGATGCGATACCCGTCCCATTTGATCTCGTAAATCCAATCAGGTCCGATCGGCGGCCTCGGTTTAAGAAGCGCCAAGCAGTGCTCGATGCGGGCGGGCATCGGATCTAGCGGAAGGCGCGGCTGCAACGGATCGCGCGGCTTTCGTGCTCGCGTGCGAAGCGGTCTGTCGTCTGCAACAAGGGGCTTGGAAGGCGGAGACTTTGCCATCAAGTGATTAAATAAGGGAACGCTTAAAAAGACAATTAACCCGATGTGACGATGCGCCTGGGATAGGCGGCAGCGGACTTGACGCAGCCAACGAACAACGCCATCTGTCGCTCGGGCGGAGCGAGAATCCAAACATCGACATGCGGCTGTCGGCAACATCTTCCAGGTGAGGCCATCCGCATGCCAGAATATCAACCGAAATACCAATGGTACCCGACATGGCCCGGGGAAGCCGCCTAGACGGCAAGCCGCTGCGAGATTTCCAAGGCTGGGATGGGGACGTGCCAGTCGGCCGCATAAGGTACGAAGACGGCGGCCCGAAAAGGGAGAAGTGGCAGTGGAGCGGCCATGGACCAGAGGTGCGACGGCGGCAGATGCATCAACAGGGATTCGAGCCTACCGCTCGTGAAGCCTCGCGCATGGCCGAGGAGTATTACGATCGGCTGCTGGAACACAACGGTTTGCGCTCCCCGATAACTTCTTAGGGCTTTGGTCCAACTAGCGATCCGGCTTTGGTCCAACTAGCGATCCCGGCAGATCTGCGTAGTCTGTGATTGTTCTGCCCACCAGGAACGGACAGGACAGGAAGGGAAGCCTTCGCCCCTCTCAAACCCGCGAGGGCTTCCCTTCAGATCATCCTCGTGGCACAAGCCGCCGTCCGGTTCTAATACAGAGACGACGGCCAGCGTGTACCCGTCACCAAACGGGGCTCCCCTATTACGAAATTCAGGAAGCGCCCAAACCGTAGCGTTTCACGATCGGCCTGGCTTTCAAGAATTTGATGCGCTTTCAAAATCTGAGCATCGATTTGCACCCGAAGGCAGAATGAAATGTAGCCTCGTCGGCTGGCGTAGGCTCGGCCGCCGCTAGGAAGGTCGCCTAGCTCCAAAGGGCATCAGGCATAGGCAGATCAGAAACACGAAGATCAACCCGACCACACAAAGCATGATGCCAGCGGCAGCCAATCTGATGGTGAGGCCACGCTTGAGGGCCATGAGAGATTTTCTGATGGTTTGCATTTGCGAGCAGTACGGCGCCATTTATACGTCGCGAATTGCTATCGGTAGAAGGGGATCCGCGCAAGCGGCGACGCGTTGACCACCCTGCTCGGTATGCGGGAACAAAATTGCAGTGTCGAGCGTTGATCCCAGCCTTGAGAAATGAAACCCCTCAAGGTTCAATGCTCGACTCAGACCCTCGCAACCGCGACAGTGGGGGTTCTTTTTGCAGACGGTTCGAAATGACGGTGGCATGATGAACGTATCAACCGCTCGAAAATCGGTTGCACTGACGAGGTACCAGGAAACTCAGACCGCCGTGATGGCGCTTCTCCCCAACGTAAAGGCAGTCCTCAATCTATATGAGATAGGACAGCCATTGGTCGCCCAGGGGTTCACGGAAACCGAGATCTTGGGTGTACTGATTAATCTGACGCACCAGAAGGTTATCGAACTTCTTCCCGGCAATCAGCTGAGAGTTCTCAGAAGCCCAACGTTATCGCCCTCGCAGAGTGGGGAAGGATGCTCAACTCGCGGGCTGACGTCGCGTCCTGGAACTAATCCCGGATAGCGGCGTTTTACGCCCGATGTCGATACCCTCCGACATCAGCTCAACTGCACGAGGCTCTGTGTTCTTCCGTACGCAGAGCCTCATCCGTGACGGCTTTGAAACATGGAAGACCCACGCTTCAACAGCTTTCGCTATGGATTGGCGGTGCTTCTGATGCGCCACCCACATCTCCGAGTCTATGCCCACACCGCCCATTGGTGGATCGAAGATATCGAGAACTACGGTGACGCCGTCAGGTTCCGCGAGTTGCGTGCAGAGGGTGGCAACAAGAGGCTCTTGGAGGAATACGAGCAAATCTGCATTCAGCTTGAGGAGGAGGTGCTATCCTATTTTGGTACTTCCGACCACGATCGGTCGTGACGGTTGCTCTCCCCAATCCGCGCCATGAGCGTATAATGGCTGTCATGCCAATGACTCTTGTTTGGCACTCATGGAACGACTTCAGGCAAACCTCCTCGAAGCAAGCCTGAAGTCCCACTTGTGTCCTGTCCACCACGATGCGTTGAGGGGTAAGGTTCTCGACAGCTTCGCTGCGCATGCCAAGCTGCTGAACCGCCCCTCGATTTTTTACTAGGACTTTGGTCCGACTGGCGATCCCGGCAGACTGGCATAGTTTGTGACTGTTCTGTCAATGGACATGCAGGACAAGAAGGGAAGCCCTCGTCCCATGCTCAAACCCAGAGGGCTTCCCTTCAATTTGACGTAGGCCCGGACCTCACAGGCTTCTCCTACCGGGCGATGACGGCGACCACTATGCGGCGGATGACGTCGGCGAATGTGACACCCAGCGCCATGCTCCCGATGCCAATAACGCCAATTGCACCAAGACCCATCAGCTTCCAACGCTTGACGTCATCGGTAACTGGACGCATTTCAGAAATGTCCTCCTGAACAGCAGCCACATTCCCTTCCACCTTGCCGACGCGGTCGACGAGTTGATCCATGCGCTGATGCATAGTTGCTCGGCTAGCGTCTGACTTCTGATGCGCCCTTCTGCCAGAACTTCGCCCATCTGCTGGTGTAGCCGGGGATCAAAATCAGTTGGCGTCAACGCTAAGTCCTCACTTCCGGCACGCGGGCTGATGATCGCAGGTTTCATTATGCGCAGCGACCTGTTCAGCGAACGGTCGATCGTTGGCAATGATGAACTTTCGCGTTTCCCCCGATGGCGCCAGGCGCTCGAAAACCGGCACCGTCATTCCCAGGTGCCCGTGTCACGCAGCCACTTACCACCAAGCTTATGGCACAAATTTCCATCAGTAACCCTGCCCATCGCCTCATTCGTCTCGCCCCGTTGCTTGATCAGTTCCATGGATCTCTGCAGGGCCGCAGATCGTTCCGCGACCCTTCCCTCTTCCGCGCTCGGAACGACCGGCTTATCAGCGATGACCGGCGCCGAGACGAAACCCTGCGCCGCTGTCGCCCCAGACATCGCCAGCAGCTCAGCGTGGAGCGCAGCGCGCGTCTTCGGCCCCGACGTCACCATCTGCGACCAGACCCTTGGAAGCCTGAAACTCCCTGATCGCCGTCGGCTTCAGCCCGAGCATAACCAACGTCAAACGCGCAAGGTGCAAGACGCGATCATCAAAGCCGTTCATGCCACCGTTGATCTTCTTTGTAATCGTCTCGCAATCGCCCTGGTCAGCGAAGCGGTTGAGCTTGCGGCTATCCCAATACCAGAGCGGCACCAATCCTTCCCATGGGTCAGTGTTGACCAGATCCGGATTGGCTACGAAGTCAGGCGGACTGAAACCTTTCCCGTCGCACTAATCGTAGAATGCCTGGTAGTTTGCCTTGCCGGTGAGCTGCATGCCGGTGCGGCCCTGTATTTCTTGCCATCGCCGTCGAGTGTCAGCGTATTGCCGAGATCGGTGCGCGTATCATAGCGCGACTGCGCTAGCGTCGGCCCCCAGATCTCGCGATCGTATCGGAAGTCGCCGCTTTCATGCATCAGCTGCGCCAGATACTGCACGACGCGATGCACCCGATCCATGCCGAAGTCGCCGCCGTACCGATCGAGCTCAACCAGGACGGAGTTCATATTCGCTTCATTGACAGGCTTGAGAGCGGCCACGCAGATGTGCTGAGCCGTAACGAGTACGTTCATTGGTTTCTCCACAAATTGTGATGGATTTGCCGTTTATGTTACGTCAAAAGACGAACGCCAGCGCCGACTAAGGTGCATCTAGTATCGCGTCGAAGTCAGTCTAGAATTATCCGCGTCCTGTCTCGGTGAATACAACTGTCAGTCTCGTGTGTTCGGGATCTCATTCCGCGGTTTATTCGGGCTCCCGTTCCTTTTTAAAAGGAGTGTCAGGATGTCTTACTTGAGAGATCCCAATCTGCCCCGTAATACCGCACGCCGGCGTTTTCTGGGGGTGGCGGCCGCGGCCGGTGCTCGTTTCGCGAGCGTGGCGGGCATTGCCCTGGCGGCTTCATCGTCGCCAGCACGCGCGGCGGGCCTGCATTTGGGATGGCGCAACGG
>NZ_FOCV01000013.1:71727-186498 GCF_900110205.1 Rhizobium tibeticum
CCGACTATTCTGTCAGCCTGCACCGCCAATTCCGCCTCAAGTGGACCGGCGTCCCAAATGCCATCCGAGATGAAATGATGCAGGCGGTCATAGCGATCAGGTGCCAGGCGCTCCGCCATCGGCTCGATACTCTTGCGATCTCCCGGCCCGATCAGGCCAGAAACATAGATCGGGCACATCTGCCGACGCTTCTTGTGGCCAAGCTTCTCAACAAACGGCTTCAGCCATTCCGTCAGTGCAACATCCTGCTCTGCCATCCTTCGCACCCCTGTTGAAGTGCCAAGGATCGCCGATCATCGTTAACCGAGGATTAATCTGCCAAAGTAGTGCTAGATTGTGGCCAAGTTTGTTCGCTCCTATCGGGCGATGACAGCGACCACTATCCGACGGATGACGTCGGCAAATGTGACACCCAGCGCCATGCTCCCGATGCCAATAACCCCGATAGCACCTAGACCCATTAGCTTCCAACGCTTGACGTCATCGGTAACTGGACGCATTTCAGAAATGTCCTCCTGAACAGCAGCCACATTCCCTTCCACCGGCCTAGCCCTCGACGGCCGCGCGGATGTCCTTCACGGCCGCGATGATCGAGTGCCGCAGCAACAGCGCCAGCAAGAACGCGACCAATGTCGAAGCCGCCGATCGCGAGGATGGTCCGCCAGTCCATGCCACCGAGGAAGCCAAGGCCCGTGCTCAAGCCGGTACCAAGTCCGCCAATCCAGCCGAGCAGGCTGAACTTCTTTTTCACCTGCGTTTCGACGGCGGCCGGGACAACCGCCTTGTCAGCCACAACCGGCGCTGAGACAAAGCCCTGCGCCATCGTCGCTCCAGACATCGCAAGCAATTCGGCATGGAGTGCCGCGCGCGTCTTCGGCCCGACATCACCGTCTGCGACCAAACCCTTCGACGCCTGAAATTCGCGCATGGCCTCCAGCCCAGCACGACCAGCGCCAGGCGCGCGAAATGCGCGACGCGATCGTCAAAACCTTTCATGCCGCCGTTGATCTTCTTGGTGATGGTCTCGATATCGCCCTGGTCAGCGAAGCGATTGAGGTTGTGCGTGTCCCAATACCAAAGCGGCACGAGTCCTTCCCATGGGTCGGCATTGACGAGATCCGGATTGGCTACGAAGTCAGGCGGATTGAAACCTTTCCCGTCGCACCAATCGTAGAATGCCTGGTAGTTTGCCTTGCCGGTGAGCTGCATGCCGGTTCGGCCCATATACTTCTTGCCGTCGCCGTCGGCAGCCGGCGTGTTGCCGAGATCGGTGCGCGTGTCGTAACGGGTCTGCACCGGCGCGTTGGCCCCCAGATCTCGCGATCGTAGCGGAAGTCGCCGCTTTCATGCATTAGCTGCGCCAGGTACTGCACGACGCGGCGCACCCGATCCATCCCGAAGTCGTCGCGATAACGAGTACGTTCATTTGTTTCTCCACAAATTGTGATGGATTTGCCGTTTGAGCATCGAGCAGAAGGGCGCCGCGACGGCCTTGCTGCATGAGCGGAACAGTTCACGCCGCGCTCTAGCAGCGTGATCTCAGCGTTGATGGGCCTGATTTGCCGACTTTTATCAGCAGGCTACGGAATGATCGGGGCACCCATCAGCGAAGCGTTCCGCTCAGCTACAACGCGGGCGTCAGCACAGGGCAGGATATGCCGTTAGGACTTAGGTCCCATAGTAATGGAAGACCGACTCTCTATCTTGTGTGTCTTATGTCATCTATGCGGGGATGCCTGAGATGAATTATATCACTGCGGCTGAGTTTCAAATGATCTCAAGGGCTGTTGTCTTGTGGTACCGCTACTACGGCGCTACTCCGATTGTCGGTCGTTCCGCTACGCTCTGCCGTGAGGCATTGGCGTTATTCGATGAAGGTGTAACGACATCCGAGGATATTGCCGCTTTTCTGATCCAGGAGTACGTAGCCGATGACAGTCTTATTCGAGGATCATCGGTAAATACCCGACACTGAGACCAGCGCCTGAAACCGTTGTCCGAAACATCATTAGCCGGTGACCTCAGTCAATCGGCGTGGTTCGTTGCGATGTGCCCAGAACAGAGCTTCTCCACCCGGGTCTTAATCAACTAAAACGAGCCGACATCCTCAAGTACGCAGGGGCACGACGTATGGATTATTGCGGTATCGGACAGGCGTTAAGTAATACTATTTAAGGCTATTCTGGCCGACAAATACCACTATGTAAGTATAAGACCTAGGTCCACCTAGCATGATTTTGAAGACAATCTAGAATTATGGGCTTCTTGTTCTGGATGAATACAACAGTAAGTCTTGTGTTCGGGATCTCATTCCGCGATTTATTCGGGCTCCCGTCCCTTTTTAAAAGGAGTGTCAGGATGACTTACTTGAGAGATCCCAATCTGCCCCGTAATACTGCACGCCGGCGTTTTCTGGGGGTGGCCGCCGCTGCCGGTGCTCGTTTCGCGAGCGTGGCGGGCATTGCCCTGGCGGCTTCATCGTCGCCAGCACGCGCGGCGGGCCTGCATTTGGGATGGCGCAACGGGGGCGGCCCCGGCAGCGGGCGCGGCAATTCCGGCGGAGCCGGAGGTGGCGGTGGTGCGCAATGCTTCCTGCAAGGCACGTCGATCCTCACCGATTGCGGTGAAAAGTATGTCGAGGATCTTCGGATTGGCGATCGCGTCACACTTCCGGGCGGAGACACCCGCGCGATCAAATGGGTCGGTCGCCAAGTGTTCAAGAAGGGCGGCCCGCACTGGCATGACAGCGTCGTGCCGATCCGAGTGGCGCGCCATGCGCTGGATGAGGATACGCCACATTCGGATCTCTACCTGTCGCCTGGCCATGCGCTATTCCTGAATGGCGTTTTGATCCGCGTGAAGGATCTCGTGAATGGTACGACGATCGCACCGATCGCACCCCACGACGATATGACGATTGAGTATTACGCCGTCCTGCTCGCGACTCACGAAGTGATCCTTGCTCAGGGCGCTGCGGCGGAGACCTTCCATCCCTCGGACAGCAATCGCGAAAATTTCTCGAACTTTGCGGAATACGAACGGCTATATGCCGGTGAGGCGCTTGAGCCGATGACATCCTATGCGACAGTCCTTGGCGAGGAAGGCGGCTGGCAGCATCTAAGAGCACTTCTTCTCCTCGGCGCTTCTCCTTTAGTGCCGATGTTTGATCCATTCGAGGATGCTTGCGAGAAGATCGATGCTCGAGCCAAGGAGTTGTTGATCTGAACAGCCCGCCTTGCCGAACGTTAGGCGGCCGCCGGCTTTGCTCGAGCCTACTATTTACGAGATCGAGGGGCGTTCTGCAGGTTTCGCGTGAGCGCGGAAACACTGTCAGAACGCCTCCCTCTATGTGCTCTGCCTCGTCACAAGACAGAGCACTGAAGAAGCTTCAGGCGGCTGAGGCTGATCCAAGTAGCCTGAAGTCTCTCCATAATGTCACCCGGGATGTGCTTTCCGGCGACATGAGCACTGTACGCCTCATGAGACGAAAAACCAGAATATTGTTGGGTACGATGGCCTATCGTTGAGTTGAAGGCAGCCGAGCACAGGTCGCGATAGGTGATGATGCCGCATCGATCCAGCACAGCGGTGGGAAGGGAGTTGTTCTGACTCTCGCGTCAAATGAGAACATTTATAGAATAAAATGCCGCCGGTAGCTACACTTCTGCCTTTCGAAGCGGCAGCCCGCAAGGCCCCAGCCGACAGTCGGCAGCCATCGAGCTGACTCGCCGAAAGATTCCCTGCGAGTCCGCGACCGGCTACCGCGACAGCATCACGATCCCTCGCGGATGTTCCGGTCGTTCGAAAGCCGATTTCGCAGGACACGCTGTCGCAGCAGCTCTCGCTGGCCTTGGCAGAGGCGTACGGCCGCTTGACGATACAGATCTATCGCGTGGAAACAGAAGAATACGGCGTCCCACGGGAACGAAGCCGGATTTTGCTCGCCGGCATGCGCGGAGACGCCATGGCGATCGGCGATCTGATGGCAAACGGTGGAAAGAAGCTTGGATCGAAGCGCGACGGAACCATGTCGTCATCCGGGATGGCGTCGAGCTGGGGCGGGTCTTGGGAAGGAAATGGCGCGCTGGGTTGCGAAGTAGGCGTGGCCGACGCGGCGCCTACTTGGGAGGAAGCCGACCGGATCGGTGAAGGGTTCCTACCCTCGCTCACCTTGCGCAAGCGCGCTCGTCTGCAAGGATTCCCCAACTGCTGGGAATTCACCGACGGCGAGGATTCGTCCGCCGCCAGATTGGAAACGCCGTCCCGCCGGTCATGTCAGGCACCAGGCTTGCGATCGGGGCTGCTTTGGAGTGGCAGCCCTTCGACTATGGATCGCTGCTGAAGCTACCACACGGCGCCGGCCGGCGGCCGCATCTTCGTGCTAACCCTTCGCCTGGATGGAGGCGTGCGCACGCGGCTAGGCGAGCTCGGGAGGGCAAGCTAATTTAGTGCTATTCGTTACGAACGGTTGAGCGGGGAGCCTTAGCGACTCATCGAATTACAGTTCAGGAAAGAATTCCTCGCGCCCGGCACGCCCCCGGCTCGGCGCCGTCCTCTTCTCCGCGCCTCGGGCGGCTTGGGTGGCCATCGTGGCTACAAAGCTGAATTCGATGTGGACGACGAAGGCGTCGTCCTCGACTACGCGCAATTAGATCCCATGGAGAGTTTTTTGGCGAACCCACTCTGCCACGGCGCGCGGGTCGCTAACTACTCCCATGGGATCTAACAGCGCGATTATCCTGACAGGTTGTGGCGCGAGAGACTCGAGCGCAAACTTAGCTTTAGGAAAGCCCGCTCCTTCCGATAAGGTCTCGCTGTATACATTCCAACGCTTCTGCTAGAGGTTGATATACGACGCGAGTTGCGTCAGAAATTTCCGCCGACAGAAGACCGTTTTGACACGGTCGATCATCATCCCATCCGGAATGGTTTACGATTGGGTACAAGCATATGCCTTCGATCGGAACTCCGGCATCCATCGCGGCAACGACCTCGCTATAAACATACATGATCCAACCAGGGCGCCTTTCGGCTTCGATACCGGTTTCGGCAACGAATATCGGTTTGCCATATCGGGCATAGGTTTCGATCAAAATAGTCCTAAATGGTTTGTAATGCGCGTTGGTTGCGTCGATCGGTGGCCCCCCGTGCATCCACTGATTATTGTGATAGTAGTTGACCCCAACGATATCGAGATAGCGATCTGCACCGCCGATTTGAGGCCATAGCTTTCCTGCTAATAAATCCCACCCCTGGAACTGCGACTGCCGGTGTGCTTCGGCAACAAGCTTCTCCCAGGGTCGCGAAGGATCGATGACGACATTGATAACGGGATCGCAGTGTACGAAACGCGCCCGTGGATCGACAGCAAGGATGGCATCCATGGCGGCGATAGAAGCGCGCGCGAGCTGGACTTTCAATTCGAACCCGCGTCCGTTTGCAAAAGGGTTCAGGTAGCCGGCGTCACCTCCACCCCACGACAAAAACGAGATCTCGTTCACGGGGCAATAGAAGGGAACGTCTCCCGTATTTTCCCGCACCACTGCTGCGACTGCACCAGCAAAATTAGCGAACCGTGACACAAACTCCTGCCCCCAAATATCGATATGGTCTGGCCAGCCATAGTGCAAAAGATCCCAGATGACCTGGGTGCCCGCGTCTTTCGCCGCTTCGAGCATCGGAAGAAAGCTAGACCAATCATAGTGGCCAGATGACGGCTCTATAAGATGCCAGCGGAGGCCGTCGCGCACGGTTTCGATCCGGTGCGCTTTCAGTTGATCGTAGTCCTGTCGCGCATGCGAGTCGTGGCCCGTCGAGCCGAGGACATCGAGACGCGTCCCCGCAGTTTCGCCCTCGCCTGGACGGAGGCGGTGCGTTGAACACTCGAAACCGCCCTGAATGAAAGATTTGAACAAACCAGATGGCCCCGCTCGCGCTCGGTCTTCCAGGACATCCATAAAGAGACCTTCCCATCGCGGCACGATCGTAGCGGCGCTGTAGTCATTTTCAACTTTTGACATCAAGGCTTTGCCCAACCGGGCACGCAGTTCGGCTGACACAATAAGCTTCATCATGGCCTGAGCGACAGCGGCAGGATCGTTGTAGGGCACGAAGAGACCCGAAGTCCCCTCCTCCACCTGCTGAAGCGCCCCGTTGTCAGGCGTCGCGATGACGGGCAGACCTGCTGCACCTGCCTCCGCTAGAACATGCGGCATCCCCTCGTCGCGCGAGAGCCAGGTAAAAATATCGAAGGCTGACAGAAGGTTGGGAACATCCTTCCGATCTCCGAGAAAGGAAAGCACCTCACCCAATCCCCGCTTAGCAGCAAGCGAATGCAACTGTATAGCGTACTCCGGATGGAACGCGTCGGCCCCCCCTACAATCACAAAACGCGCAGACGCAACGTCCTTATGCACCATTGCCGCGGCCTCTATGAAGTCTTCGACGTTTTTTTTGGGATCAAGCCGTCCGACCCAGCCGACCAGGACCGAATCCTCGGCCACGCCCAGTGACGAACGGTTTGCGGCACGCCGGGTGGCGTCAAATTCCGAGAAATCGACCATCGACGGGATTTCAAGAGCGCTTGATTCACGACCGGGCATCACGGAGGCTGCGGCGTCGCGGATTGATCGACAGACGCCGACGTAGCGACTTGTGAAGTGCTTCGGCCCCGCAAGCGCCTCCGACACCAGCCCGCCA
The DNA here is from genome assembly GCF_900110205.1 of Rhizobium tibeticum. Classification (GTDB taxonomy): domain Bacteria; phylum Pseudomonadota; class Alphaproteobacteria; order Rhizobiales; family Rhizobiaceae; genus Rhizobium; species Rhizobium tibeticum. Next base: position 78,427 of record NZ_FOCV01000013.1, read on the forward strand.
TGTTCGATCAGCGGCGGGCGAAGATGGAGACGTCCAAGCGCCGGGTAAATATCGGCGACGTTCTGGCAGGAGACCACCACGTCGTAGCCTGGGATTTTCGTTGCCAGATAGGTTATCGTATCCTCAAACGACAATGCATAAGGGGTCGTATCGACATCCACGCCCAACGCAGTTAGCTGCTCATGTGTCTGCTCAGGCATGTTCGGCTTGTGGAAACATGCCACGACGTCAATGCGATAGCGGCTTCGATTGAGATTTCGGGCAAGGAGCCGGACTTCGGTCTCTTCACCGCCAACGACCAACCATGCGAATACGAAAAGGATGCGGACTGGTTGTTTGCGCGACCTCATTCTTGAACCTTGAAAACAATTTGCAGGAATTCTGGCCGGTTCGTAATGAGATCGGCCAAGAATTGCGGCGCATCATCAAATGGAACGACGTGCGTGATCATGTGGTCGCGGATAGCAGAGCCGTGGCTTCGCATTAGGCCAACTGTCTCTCCGGCAAGCCGACATCGGTCCCACAACGCCCCCAATCCGCGCGGCACACGATTGATTTGGGCGCACCTGATGTTGAGACCATTGTGATGAAACTCTTCGCCAAGCCGCAATGCCTGAGCTCCACCTTGGTAAAAGGCGAGATCGATGACTGTTCCCTGCGGCCGCAACGCCTTGAGCGCAGTATGCAAGCTAGTCGCCTGCGCACGCGTCTGGAACACTACATCGGCGCCGCGGTCTCTGCCGCCGTTGTGCCAACGGGCCTTCACGTGCTGCCACACTAGCTCCTCCTCCATCGCGCCGAGGCCAAGATCGTGGGCCCTGTTCTGACGGAATTCCGACGGGTCGCCGACAATGACGTTGGAAGCGCCGCTCTTCTGCGCAAACAGCGCAGTCATCAGACCCACCGTTCCCGCACCGAGAACAACGACGTTTCGTCCCTCAATGCCAGCGCCGAGGTAAGGCACGCTGCTTCCGAACGCCTCTGAATCGGCGTGCAAAATTCCATTAGCCGCGATCGGTCCCATCTGAGCGACGAACACTCCAAGCATGGGATCGATATCGTTGGAAAGCGGCACCAGCACGTCATGGCATGGGTCTGCAGTGTGGCCGCTCTTGTGCGCAAAGGTCGTCGCGACAATATCGCCGTTCGCGAAGCCGGCCGCGCGTGTCTCCGAGACCCGCGCCACCTCCATGTAGCCAAGAAAGGGAACTGGATAGTGAAGGTCAGCCTCGCCTTCCACAAATACACCTCTCTCGCCATCGAACCTCGAATGGAAGTAAGGATTGGTATTTTTCATGAACGTGAGTTCGGTACCTGCTGAAAATCCGCTATACAACGTCTCCAACCGGATATGGCCTTCGGGGGGCGGGCCCTCTTCGTATTCCAAAAAGAATGCTTTCCCCTCACGTTCTATGCCCAGCGAACGAATTCGCCGATGGCCGGGCTGCAGGCCCTGCGGCTCATCTTTACGGGATTGATGCACAAGAGGAGCCATCGGCCTGCGCTCGAAGACAGGAGGGTCGAGTCTTACGGGTTCGTCTTGTCGAGCTGAGGCTGCGACAGCCAGCGCGATCCGATGCGTTGCGAGCGCGTCCGAGTAGGCACAGCGAATGTGGTTTTCCTGCCCGCGCACGGCGTCGACAAAATCGCGATCCTCGCGCCAGACGGGATCGCCTTCGGCTTGGCGAACCGGACGTCCTGCTCCGACATCGACCATGATGTCATGATCTGTCAATTCTATCGCAAGACGATCGGCGAAGATGTTGAGCCCCACCCGATGGTTCCAGCCGAGAAGGCAGGTCGAGGAAAAGTTGGCGATGACGCCGGATTCGAAGGTCATTGTCGCGGTCGCAACCGCGGGCACATCGAGGCCGGGAAATTCTGAACGATCTTTAAAGCCGACACGACCATATACGTCCGTAACTTCGCCAATGAGGTAACGCGCCAGGTCAATGATATGAGTGGTCTGTTCGATCATCTGTCCACCTGATCGATCAATCTTCCACCACCATTGCGGTGGAGGCGTCTGGTCCAACCAGTAGCCGGAAAGAAGTTGCGCCGGGTTTTCCACCAACAACCGGCGGGCCTCCTCTACAGTATCGAGGTACCGCCAGTGGTAACCCACGGCTGTTATCAATTTCGCTCGCGCAATCATGGTTGCAAGTTCTTCGGCAAGGGCCAAATCGAGCGTGATAGGCTTCTCGACAAAGAACGGGACGCCGCGTTGGATCAGCTCCCGCTCCGCGTCGCCGTGCGCAAAGGGAGGTATGCAAATATAAACTGCATCGAGCGCTTCGGCGTCCAGCATGGCCTGGTGGCTGGCGAACGCTTTCGCGCCAAAGCGCGACGCAGCTTCGCTTGCGCGACCTAAGTCAAGATCCGCAAAGGCGACGAGCGCCACATCGTCAAACCCGGCAAGGATGTCGAGATGGCGGTGCGCGATTCCTCCGACGCCGATGAAGCCAATCCGTGTCTTGTCCATGAAAGGGTGTCCTCATTTGACTTCTGTTTTGGCCGGGAGAAACCGTTGGTAGACGGCAACCGTTTCGGTGGCCATCCGCTCCGCTGAAAAGGCGCTGTGAAATCGAATCATGCCAGACCGACCTATTAACCTGGCGCGAATGGGATCAGAGAGCGCGTCGATCAAAACATCAGTTAGGGAGGAGGGATTTCCTGGCTCAGCTAAGAATGGGTGATCTTCGCCAAGCGCTTCGATGGTCCCCCCAATTCGGGTTGCGACGACCGTTAGTCCTACAGACATTGCTTCGAGCACCGCCAACGGCAGGCCCTCAAAGCGCGAGGGCAGGACAAAGAGGTCGGCATTCATCATGATGTTGGGAACGTCATTTCGGTGTCCGAGAAACTGGACATGATCGCGCAGTAACAGTTCGTCGACCAGATCGTGGATAGCATTCATTTCCTCGCCCTCCCCCACGAGAAGAAGTAAGGCGCTGGGATGGACTGCAACCACTGTTGGCATCGCCCTTACGAGGGCAGCGTGATCCTTCTGTTTCGAAAACCGCGCCACCGTAAGAAGGGTTGGTCGGGATTGAAACGGGCGTTCGCCGATCCCGTCTGCGTCGCTTTCCCCCCGATCCCACGCATATATCCCGTTGCGGACAACCGTCAGCCGCGCCGGATCCACACCATTTCTTTCAAAACTCTTGCGAGAGGCCTCGGAGACTACGATATGATGGGCAACTGTCAAAATCCCTCTATGATACTGCGCGATCTGTTCGGCATCTGTCAGCAAATATGGCAAATGCTCCGTTCGTATGACGGGAATTCCGCAATTGCCTCCTACACGGGCAATCTCGTGTCCCTCCCACCCGATGCCGGCATGGATGTGAAGCAGCGATGCACCCGATGAACGCAGCCATTCTTCAAATGCCGCCGGGTCATCGGCGCTCTTGATCGCCAAGCCGCGGCATACGGCGCGGGTCAGCAACGCGGAGTTCGGCGGAGCCGCAAGCGTGACTTTGTAGTGTGTTCTAAGCGCCTGTCCGAGCGTAAGCATGTGCTCGCCCATCCCGGACGGCTCGCGGCTGTCGGTGGCGATAACGATGTGCTGCAATACTCTTGTCATTTCACGCTCGCAGCAATGGTGCTCGCGTGCGCCTTTGACATCTTCCGGTATGTCGCCAGAGCCTGGCCCACCACCTGATCCATATTATAGTACTTGTATGTCGCCAGCCGACCGACAAATGTCACGTCGCTAGAACGTCGCGCAACAGCTTCATATTGCTTGTACAGTGCCTGATTGTCCGGTCGAGGGATGGGATAGTAGGGTTCCCCTTCTCCACCGGCGAACTCATAGGAAATGGTTGTCTTCGGATGGATCTGGCCAGTCAGATGCTTGTATTCGGTAATCCTCGTATACGGCACTGTCTCCGAAGGATAGTTGATCACGCCGACTGGTAGCAGGCGTCTGGCATCATGTGTTTCGTGTCGGAACTCAAGGCTCCGGTATGGAAGACGACCGAAGCGATAATCAAAATATTCGTCGATCGGTCCTGTGAAAATCGTATGTGCCTCGGGATGGTCCCTTCGGATGTCGGCGAATTCCGTGCCGAGCGATACGGTGATGTACTCGTGGTCCAACATTTTCTCGAACATCCTAGTGTAGCCATGCAGCGGCATAGCCTGGTAGGTGTCGAGGAAATATCGGTCGTCATCGCTGACGCGTGCCGGGACACGCGAGGTTACCGATCTGTCAAGCTGACTCGGATCGAGACCCCATTGCTTGCGGGTGTATCCTTGGAAAAACGCGCGGTAGAGATCGCCACCGACCTGGGAGACAACCGCATCCTTCGCTGTTTCGATCGGATCGCAAGGCTCTGCACGAGCGGCCAAAAATAAGGCGGCCTCAGCTTCGTCCTTCAGATTGAGACCGTAGAACCCATTGAGGGTCGTTCGGTTGATGGGGACTGGCAGTCGATGATCGCCGATATCGGCGAGCACACGGTGTTGGTACGGCCTCCAATCGGTAAATTGTGACAAGTAGTCGAAAATTTCCTGACTGTTGGTATGAAAAATATGCGGTCCATATCGATGAACGAGGATGCCGTCTTCATTGTGAAAATCGTACGCGTTGCCGCCGATATGCGGACGCCTATCACACAAAAGCACATGCCTCCCATCGGCCGCCAATCTTTCTGCCAGCACCGAGCCCGCAAAGCCTGCACCGACGATTAGGTAGTCATAGGATGACCTCGACCTGGCGCTTGACGGTGGAGATGGGAATTGTGTGAGAGAATGTGTGAATGCGGACCGACGGATGATGGCTTCCTCAACCAGCACACTCATCGCGTGAAACGTGTCGTCCCACGACGAAGCGGCGAGAAGGGTATCAACTGATCTCAGCCAGGCGCCGTCGGATTCTTTTAAGGCAAGCGCATCGTCGCACGCTCTGGCAAACTGCTCGGCATCCCGCGCAAGAGCGACACCGGAAACGCCCCCGTATTGACGCACGACGTCGGCGATAGGCGTCGATACGATTGGTCGACCAGCAGCAAGATACTCGGGCGTCTTGGTGGGGCTTATGAACCGTGTTGCGTCGTCGAGAGCAAATGGCATCAGTGCCCCGCTCCAGCCCGACACATACGCTGGCAGTTCGCCATATGTTTTTCGGCCCAGGTAATGGATGTTCGCCGCTTTGGGGAGGTCGTCGGATGAAATCTTGACGATTGGCCCGATAAACACAAAAGAGAGGTTCGGTCTAGCGTTGGCTACAGCGCTTATGAGGCCGAGGTCGAGGCGCTCGTCGATGACGCCATAATATCCGAACTTTGGAGCGCTGATGGACCTTTGATCGGCCGGCTCCTCGAGGTTTCCACGAGCAGAGTGGAAATGGTCTACATCGACGCCAGATGGGAAAGGATGAATATTGTCATGCAGATGCCGCTTGGCCTCATACAGGCTGTGGCCGCCGGTGAAGGCCACATCGGCGCGTTTAAGGAGTGCAGCCTCGGCGTCCTTGAGAGTTGGCGGCGCAAATTTGAAGTTGGCCAACTCGTCCATGCAATCGTAAATGACCGCCGCCGCATCGATGTGACGAGCGAGCCCATACATGAGCGGAGTATAGAACCATAGGATCGGGCGGGCCACGCCGTAGATCGACAATAGTTCATCCAACAGGTTTCTTAGTTCACGCTCCCTCTCGTCCTGACCTAACCAGTGAGGGATTCGTGGACGTATGGCTTTCACCGCCGTCCCCTCAAATGGATGGATCTCCAGATAGGCTAAATGGTGATCTGTGGGGATGAACTCTTCGAAATAGAAGACCTGTCTATCTCGCGCGAAACGCTCCATCAAATGCTGGGGACGCTGCAGCACAAAATCCCAGCGCAAATGGGAAAAACATATGATCGGCGCCTTGCGTTGTTCGGCTGTACGGAACCCTTGGGTGAGTGAGCTGGAAAGATTCATTTGCGGATCCGCGGTTTATTGGAAGCCTTCCAACCTCCACTCCGGCGGTTTGTTCCGCAGTCATTTCTGCCCCGCACGCGAATCCATGATTTCGCAAAGCTTGCGGACTGAATGTGGCCACGTCCAATTATCGAGGACAACCTGGCGCGGCGAATAATTTGAGAGGTTTTCAAGCATGCTCAAAATGGCGTGGTGAAAATCATCCGCTGCTGCAGTCTCTCCTGTTCGCGGAGTAATATACTGAAGTCCGCAAACGAGAGCGCTGTTAGCGAGAACCGGCAGGCCAGCGAGCATGTATTCGGTTAAGATTGCCGGCGCGCCGTCGTTGATGCCGCAAACCACGCCGATCTTTGCCTGGTTCATTAGACTATTAACCTCTGCATATGGCACGCCTGGCGGACCAACAAAGTCGACGTCGATTCCCAAGGTTTGCACTTGTGCGCGTAGAATATTCCCGAGTTCCCCATAGCCGCAGACGCAAAGTGCCCTCATACCAAGCGGAAGCTTAGCCAGGGCATCGAAAAGGATATCGTGGCGCTTGTAAGCTTGAGCCGCGGCTACATAGATAATGTCATATCGCCGTGGGCCATCGAGTGGATAGAACATGCTCTCAGAGGCAAATTCCGGCCCGATCGGAAGGACCGCCGTCTTCATTTCCGGATGTCGCCGGTTCGCCTCCTGCGACTGCCACAAGGCGCCGGTCAGCACGAGATCGAAATGTTGGCTGATTGATCGGGGAACTCGCCACGTAGGAGCATCGATAGAATTGTAGATTTTATAGCTGCTCTTGCATGCAACAAGTATGTCTTCTGAAACGCCAAGCCCCCACACGCAGAGAATATCGGGAGCACCAAACGTAAGGATGTGGGCTAGCATGTCATTCGACGCGAATGGCGCCTCTGGGCCGTTCATTGCAAATGAACGGCGAACAAGAAACGGATTAGTCGTCAAATCCTCCGGGGGCGGGCGGGCGCCGCGCCAATGCGTCCAAACTTCAACGATGTCGACTATCCCCATCTTCAAGCAAGCAAGGGGCAGGCGTTCAATGTAACCGCCCTGCACCACTAGATCATGGATTGGCCGTTCGGCAGTGAAAGGACTTCCCCGCGCGCCGCTGGCCCACTGGGCTCGCAACTCCTCGATAGAGAGCGGCGAGGAAGGCACGGACCAGCCGGCTTGATAGTCACTGATCACGACAAGACGCTTTTTGCCTAAATATTGCTTATTCAATTCCCTCCACTCCGTCCACCCATGACGCAGACCATTCCTTGCGGTTACGTTCGCAGAGGCTGCGTTCGCACTCGCGATCGCAACAATCGGGACGGCGCGAAGTTCCCGCTTCAGTTTCGACGGATGCACATGTAGTTGTAGGCCCAGCCGACAATCGCTTGAAGCGATGTTCGTCAAAAACAGGGTTTCGCTCTCGGTCATCAAGCGTCTTGCCTCGACAAACGAGCATGCAGCGGGTCGACCAAATTCCGTCTCGGCAAAACCAGGTTGCCCTGACGCGCGATCGCTTCGCCACCACCACAGGTGGTTCGGCTTTCAGCCATAGCGGTCCGCCACCTCGTTCATTGGCGATGTCCCCCACGCCCGGCCTTACCCGTCTGAGTAGCTCCAGCGTAGTCTTCATGGACAGACTCCCTTTGGTCACATGGAAAGCCGATTACAGATCATGGCTGACGAGACTATTTGGGGGCAGAACACCGGTTACGCTTGGCTGGTGATTCTGGCTCGTTACCCTGTTGCGTAAGCGGGCGATTGGCTGGACTTCGTCAGGCTTTCGATCCGGAGCACGATTGCGACACATCTGCTCGAGAGGGTGCAATGCGATTGAACATGTGGAGCGGCGTCTGGCCGCCGTTCCAGCGAGTTCATGCCCATACTTTGCGTAAACCGCGCGGCGGACGCGGCGAAGGATCGCCTCAGTTCCGTGAAAGTCACTCCGATGGAAGTTCTGGGAGGGTTCCTCGTCGAGGAGATGCAATCTGACGATTTGCAGCTGCTGGAAAAGCTGCATGACACCGAGACCGCTTGCTGCAGATCCATGAGCTGTCGGGGCGCGACAATGGGTGATGATCCGAGCGAGGGAATCGCTCGGACGAGCCTTGGAATTGGTGTCAATCCGAAATCTCGACCTGCAGGCTCGTTGTAGTCGGCTGATCTCGATGCGAACGACGGCGTCGAAGCTCTTAAGTCGATGGAGCGCGTCGCACGCGCTAACGTCCCCGGACTTCGATGTTCCGCTTCGTCCGCGGTTTGCAAGGCCTCGAGAATTTTTGCACTTCGAAAAGGGCAAGAGCCCCTGAGGGGCTCCCGCATATTGTGACTATTTCGACTTCTTGTGGCTCTGTTCGCCAGCTTTGACATGCTGCTCGTGTGAACCGCCCTGCTTGCCGGTTGAGCTCGAGCTTTTGGCCGAAGCGCTTTTGCTGGTTCCGGACTTTGACCCGGCTTTGCCCGATTGTGATCCGCTTGTAGATGGCATGTTGAACTCCTCCGTGATGAGATCAGAAATGATCTCCGGTACCTCAAACTTCGATCAGACGAAACGGTTCCCGTGGCTCGAAACAAACTTCCTCAAGCCTCTCGGAAAGACATTGATGAACATGGAGCTCGCTTAAGAAAAGAGAGGGCCAATAAGCATCGTCGCGATGTCGTCGACGATCCAGCAACCTTCGCCGTATAGTTCGACGGCGGCATTGCAAAGCGTGTCCGAAGTGGTTTCGTCTAATGGAACTTCTTCTAAGCGGTGCCAGCGACGGACCCGTTCGGAAAGGACGCGACGTCCCGCTCAAAATTCTTCTCGATGGCGGTCCTCCGTTTTCGAACGGATTAGGATTCGCCCAATGCTCGTCAACTGCTGCGCGTTAGGCGCTAGATCGTTCCGACACGCTCAGAGCGGCTGCGGCTCTTGGTGTTCTTGCCGGGTCGAGGTGTTCGCCGGGCCGACAACCTCGTCGCCAAGGTCTAGCCATGAGTGCCCAAGGACGATATCGACCTCTTCTGGTGTCACTAACTGGTGTTCCAGGATCGGTGCTGTTACCATCGGATTCGATTAAATCGAATGGTGTAAACTTTTGATATACCAGCGTAATTCGAAAAATGATCAAAGTTATGAGCCAATTTCCCCAAGCTTAAATTCCAATTGACACGAACTTGACTTCCAATTGTCATAAGCGCTATTCCCAATTGGCGACGATCGGGTTCCCTGGTCCTGCTCGGAGGCTTTCCAGAGGCCATCGGCCGCACGACAGAGCGAAGACAGCAGGATTGGGCTCGGTCCTACCTTACTTCGGTCCTGACGCGGGATCTCCGAGATATCGCAGCTTGACAAACTGTCCGAGCTTCCGAAGTTCGTCCGGTTGCTTGCAGAGCATTCGGGTCAGTTGGTTAACTACTCCCAGTTTGGTGGAAGCATCGGTGTTAGCCACAAAACTGGTCAACGCTATGTAGGCTTGCTGGAGCAGGTGTTTCTGGTAACCACACTGCAGCCTTGGTTCACAAACGCACTGAAGCGGATCGTGAAAACCCCAAAGATCCACTTTCTCGATTCCGGGATCCTGGCCGCCAGCCGCGGCCTAACCTTCGAACGCATCAAGGCCAATAGGCACGAATTTGGCGCGTTACTTGAGAGTTTCATCTTCGCAGAAGTGCTGAAATTGATGACGGGCTCAGACCTGAGGCTCGCCCTCTAATATTTTCGCGATCAGCAGCTGAAGGAAGTCGATGTCGTTCTCGAGCGGGACGACGGAGCGATTGCCGGTATCGAAATCAAGGCAAGCGCTACCGTAAGGTCCGATGACTTCGGTGGGCTGAAAACCTTGGCCGAAACCTGCAAGGACCGGTTCAAATACGGCATCGTCCTCTATGACGGGTCGGACATAGTTCACTTTGATGACCGGCTCGCCGCAGTGCCAATTTCGTCGCTGTGGTATTGACTAAAGTTCAGTTGACCACAAACGGGACCAGAGTGTCCGGAATCTCCCACGAGCAGAGTTGGACGCTTGCGGTTCACCACTAGAGGCGTAGGCTAACCCGGATATCGAACTCAAGTAGCAAAGGCATAGACCATGGCCGCATGCTTTCGATACATCGTCGACGACGTCAGTGCCTCGATCGATTTCTACACGAAACATCTCGGCTTCAAGCTCGAGATGCATCCTGCCCCGTCCTTTGCCGAAATCTCGCGTGACGACATGCATCTCTATCTCAGCCAGCCGAACCCGCGCGGTGGCGGCGGCTCGCCTATGCCGTCAGGAGAGCAGCAGGCGCCGGGCGGCTGGAACCGCATCCATCTCACGGTGGAAAACTTGAACAGAGTGGTAGAGGAACTGAGGTCGGCGGGCTGTCGTTTCCGCAACGAGCCTGTCCAGGGCGCCGGTGGCAAACAGATCCTGCTAGAAGATCCCTCTGGAAATCTGGTGGAATTGTTCGAGCCCAACACGCCCCAGTATCGCGCCCCGGGGTCGAGCTCGAGGATCGCCATCCAGTAGTCGGCGGATCAGGTTGTGCCGACGGGGAAGATAGCGAGTGGCCGCGCAAGATCGTCCACATTGACGTGGCCCACCGAGAGGTTTCCACCGAGGAACGCCGGTCGCGATGCGATCGCACTTTTAGTCGTCGTCCCTATTGTTCTCGTCGGCTGCTATGTCGCTGGACGAACCTACCGGATCATCCCGCATCAGCCGTTACATCAGCGGGATCGAGGATATTAACAAGGAAGCGCCCTACTACTTCGAGCCACACAGATCCTCCAATCGTGGGACATGTCCTATGGCCAATTGTGACTGCGCCTTGTCGCCGACAAATGGCTTTCATGGCGCAGGACAACTCGCTGACAAGCAGCGGTAAATCGTTGCACGCGATGACCGCGGAGGAACGAAAAGACCTGCCGTGGAGGAGGAGTGGAGCCGATCCCATAAGCGATCTTTGAGACAAGGAAGTCGTTCACTGTCGACGTTTTGCGGGAGGGGGAGCGTCGCTTCAATGACGTCGACTATATAATGAACGCCCAAGTCGTAGGTAGAACTTCGCAACTCAGCCATGTGCCATGGGTGCAGCGAATATTTCTCATGCTTTGAAACGGTCGAATGCCGTCAGGCGCTTGATCGGTGGATCGGCCTCGTCCCAGCGATAAATTTCAGAGCGCAGATAGCCGAGTTCCTCATCAAGTGCGTCTTCTGCAAGCTCGATCCACCAGGATTTCGGACGGCCGTCACTGCCATCTGACCAGCGATAACCGCGCGCCTTCAGGTGATCTTTCATATCGAAGGGGCTGTGTTCCGCGAAGATGCGCGCGCGCGATCGCTGGCTTGCTTCGTAGAGCTCGGCAAAGGGCGCTTGTTTCGATTCTCCCCCGCCCTGTGCGAGAACCTCTAGCAGGGCAAAGCAATCATCAACCGCCCGATGGCCGTCATGGAAATAGCCCGCCTGCCCGATCAGATAACCCAGCTTGGTGCCTTCGAAGCCGCGAGACGCCCAATCGATTTCAGAAACCGAACAAGCCCACGGCTTTCCGGCGAAGACTGGAGAGAAGGCCTCGCAGAACGGCCGGTCGAAGCCCGCATTGTGCGCGATGACGAGATCGGCCGGCTCGATTAGTGCACGGAGTTGGGTCGTGTCGATCACCTGCCCCGCCACCATCTCGTCGGTAATTCCTGTGAGCCGTGTGATCTCTGATGGGATCGAAGCTGTCGGCTGCTGCAGGCCGCCATAGACGCCAGTGACGTCGCCGATAATTCCCTCCTCGTCGAAAGTAAAAGCGATGGCGCCTATCTCGATGATTTCGTCGTTGCGATGATTGAGGCCGGTGGTTTCGGTGTCGACGATCACGCAATTACGAGGAAACTCCGCGCGGGGAAAAACCGCGATCGGACGGGGGACCAGCCGGCGAAGGATACGATACTTGCCGCTCTCCTCCAGATGCCGCACCATGTCCTCGTCACTAAGAGGCTTGCCATCGCGCCGCTTCATTTCCGAGCGTAGTCGCACGACATTCGCCTCGTGCTCCGCCGGGGACCGTGCAAACATGTCGAGCTGTAATGCCATCGCGCTTCCGGCGTCTTCAAGGTTAAGTGAGCGCGCCACAATAGGGAACGGATGGTGCGGTGACAACCGGAGACATCGACCCGCACGCTTGGCTCGTAACGTGCTTCCGACTGCATCGCCGAAACGCCAAACATTCGGCATAGAACCTGGGCGAAGCAAACTAATATCTTACGTGCCGACAATGAATCCCTGTAAAATTACGCGATATCGCGCAAAAATCTAATACAACGTTTGTATATATTTTGCGTTTCATAGTATTTTTTATTGTCGTTCATCATATTTTTCTCACGTACACCAAAACTTAATTTTGATTCGCGGAAGACAAAATCTCATTTTTTATTTTTGTTTTTCCATTTAGCCCTGATCGCGACTTAATTGAAGCGTAGCGTTATTTGATCGTCGTTTGGCCATATAGCCCCTCGCGGTGTCTAAGACACTGGACCGCTATCCTCCCGAATTCCGATGGGCAACGCCCGATACTGCTGGCCGGATGAAGGCTTTTACCGGGCCAGCGGTTCACCGCCTTCGCCTGGAGCCTGCCGCCATGTCAACACGTATCATGAATACCATCGTTCATTTCTCGGCCCCCTTTGCACTGCCCGACATCGATGACGTGCATCCAGCCGGGGATTATAAGATCCTGCAGGACGAGGAGCCGATCGAGGGACTTTCCCGACCGGCTCGTCGGCGTGTCGCAACATTCATCTGTTTGCCGTCGATTGCCGCCGGCAGCCGGGGCCGGCGGGCAGTCAAGATCGATCCTGGTCTTCTCCAGCATCTGCTGGCGACGACAAATTCCTCTAGGGAGCTTTCGTCATGAGCGCATTTGAGAAACGTGAAAAAGCGATGGAGGAGATGTATTTCTTGGATTCCGAAATGGCGTTCAAGGTGCAATCCCGCCGGGACCGACTTCTGGCTCAATGGGTCGTGGCCTTGGTCGGCGCGACCGATTTCGAAGCCTATGTCGCAGAGATCATCGATGTTCGGATGTCGGCAGCGGGGAATGAGGGCGTTGTAGCCAAGATCCTCGCAGACGTTCGATCAGCAGGTAAGGTTCTGGGTGAGAAGGAGCTTCGAGCCCGCATGGAGACACTGATGGCCGATGCAGCAGAAGCCGTCGTCCGGCGTCCTGATCGATCACCCACTTCGCAGGCGTAAAAGCCTATCTGCGTATATCTTCCGCCATCAGCGTATCCCCGCAGCCGGGTCATGAACATTGGACGCGGCCCCAGAATCGGCACGCGCTCCGCGTCAAACGCACCGAGGCACTCGGTCTTTGGGCGGCTTGCGCTGCCGACCGGACCTTCTCCTGCTCCGTGTGGGGGGAATTTTTCACCGGCTTCTATCGCGCGCATATTGGCTGTGGCAAGATTGCTGGGCAGATAACGGGAAGACATTCACTCTCCCTATTCGGGCTTCGAAAACCAGTCCGAAAGGTGGCGCCCGCGGGCCGCATCTCACAGTCTCCTTCCGATGCAGCGACCAGATGGCCCAAATTTCTGTAGATGGTCGCCAGGGACACGCGCCTGCCTCGCGCCCGCACGCGTCCATGTAGCGAATCGACATCCGGGTGATCGGGTCCGGTAATCAACGCCTGGAGGATTTCGCTCAAGTTCGCGGTCACTCGCAGTCCGCCCTGCTGGCATCGGTTCTCGAGTTCGGCTAGCGACAGATCGTCCATCCTCACACCACGAAGTCTATGAGATACTTTGCGTTCGGGTCCGCAATGATCAACGCAGGCAATACTATAGCGTCCAGCGCCTTGCCCGTGAAACCAAGGCTCGCAATTTCTCCTGATTTGATGTGGATACTCTGGGCAGATGGACTTGGGGATAGTCAACGGCAATCATCCGAGGACCTCTCTACAGGTGTCGTTTCGGCGTGAACCGCTTCATGGCCTCCAAAGTTTCAGGACTGACGTGATGCTCGATGCCCTCCGCGTTCATCCGGGCCGTCTCGACGCTGACTCCGATAGAGCAGAGAAATGATTCCACGATCTGGTGCCTCTCGCGACTGACGCGGGCCAATTCCTTGCCGGTGCCTGTCAGGAAGACACCCCGGTACGGACGCTGCTGGATATATCCTTCCGCACTCAGCCGCTTCAGCATTTTGGCGACCGTCGGCTGCGCGACGCCGAGGCGCTGGGCAATATCCACTTGCCGGGCCTCGCCGCCGTCGGCGATAAGGTCGGCGATGAGTTCGACGTAATCTTCCACGAGTTCGCTGCGGCGATTGTTCCGTGCCTGCCTGAAGCTCTCCATCTGTGTGTCGGGTGCGACAAGCGAACTCTCGATCGCCTGATCATGCTTCTCGTTCAATTCAATTCCGCCTGCTCATAATTTTTCTCCAATGCTACAATAACATAGCAAAGGCTATATTTCCAATCTTCATTTGCACATGAGGAATATAGCTCTTGCTATAATCATGCCATCATGCTCTATTTCATTTAATTTGCTAATTGGAGTATCCTCTAAAATGTTGAAGTGGGCACAGACGGCCTTGAGCAGAAGGAGCCTCCTCGGCGGGGGGATCGCAACGCTCGGTGCCACGAGCATCTGCTCCGTCAACGCGGCGGCTCAACAGGCCCATTCTGGCGACCATGGCGCCGCAGCGTCCGCCATGAAAGGCGGCGACAGTGCTCCGGCCCACCATTCCGCCCACGGCGCGATGATCACCGTCGGGAATGTCGACAACGAGCGCAACGGCTTCCACCCGACGCAGATGCTGACCGACTGGTATACGGGCTCGTTGAGCGAGCTGCCCGACGGGCGCAAGCTGCGCAGCTTCGAAATCACGGTCGAAGAAAAGGAAATCGAGATCGCACCCGGCGTCATGTTCCCCGCCTGGACCTATAACGGCCGCGTCCCCGGTCCCGCCCTGCGGGCGACCGAAGGGGAGCGCCTGAGCATCAAGCTCATCAACAACGGCTCGCATCCTCATTCCCTGCACTTCCACGGCATTCATGCGGCCCGGATGGACGGCGTGCCCGGCGCTGGCGTCATCGGCCCCGGCGAGGAGTTCGTCTACGAGTTCGACGCCAAGCCGTTCGGCTGCCACCTCTACCATTGCCACGCCCTGCCGCTTGCCCGACACATCCACAAGGGCATGTACGGCCTCTTCGTGATCGATCCCGATCCAACGCGCCATCCCGACCATATCGAGGTCGCCAAGTCGCGGCTCCTCGGCTCGCCCGAAAACGCGCGATGGCAGGAAATGGCGATGGTCATGAACGCCTTCGACACGAACTTCGACGGCGAGAACGAATTCTATGCCTGCAACACGGTCGCCCACTGCTACGCGAAGGAACCGATCAAGGTCGCCAAGGGCCGCCCGGTCCGCATCTACCTTGTCAACCTCGTCGAGTTCGATCCGATCAACTCGTTCCACCTGCACGCCAATTTCTTCGACTACTACGATCAGGGAACGACCCTGACGCCAACCCTGAAGACGGTCGATCTCATCACGCAGTGCCAGGCACAGCGCGGCATTATCGAATTTACCTTCGAGGAACATGAGCCTGGGCTTTACATGTTCCACGCGCACCAATCGGAATTTGCCGAACTTGGCTGGATGGGCATGTTCGACGTTGTGGAGACGCTGTCATGATGCACGAGAGAATCGACAGTGCGGCTCCAGCCACCGGCTTGTCCCGCTATCTCTGGCTATTGTTGCCCGCCGCAGTTCTCGCGGTGGCCATCGTCTGGCTTCTCCAAACAAACCCGCTGCAAGGCTTCAACAACGGCGCACCGCCGGTCGAGAATCTGACGATCGAGCGCACGGTCCTCGATCACGACGGAGTACGATTGCTTGTCCGTGCCGGCGGATCGGACCCGATGACGGTCGCGCAGGTTCAGGTGGACGCAGCCTATTGGGAATTCAAACAGGAGCCGCAAGGCTCGATCGCCCGCGGTGACACGGCCTGGATCAGCCTCCCCTTCCCGTGGGTTCTGGGCGAAACCCACCATGTGACCTTCGTCACCAACACGGGCGCGACTTTCGAGCACGAAATCGCCGTTGCCGTGCCGACCCCGGTTGCCACCTCCGGCAGTCTCTGGTCGCAGGCCATTCTCGGGGCGTTCGTCGGCATCCTGCCCGTTGCCATTGGTCTCATGTGCTATCCGGCCCTTCGTGGCGCGGGCCAGGGAACGATGACGTTCCTCCTTGCTTTGACCGTGGGACTGCTTGCGTTTTTGCTGGTCGACACCTTCATCGAGGCGCTGGAATTCGCCAGCATGTCAGCACCCATCTTCCAGGGTAGCGTTCTGGTCGTTCTCACGGCCGCCGCCAGCTTCCTTGTCCTGATTGCGGTGGGCCGCCGACGCGGCACGCCAACGGGGCTGGCGCTTGCCACTTTTATCGCTCTCGGAATCGGGCTCCACAATTTCGGCGAAGGGCTGGCCATCGGCGCGGCGTTCGCCGCGGGCAGCGCCGGACTGGGCACGTTCCTTGTCCTTGGCTTCACCCTGCACAACATCACCGAGGGTATCGGGATCGCCGCACCGATCCTCAAGGTGAAGCCCAGCCTGCGGTCGTTTGTCGGCCTGGCTCTGCTTGCAGGCGGCCCGG
Source organism: Rhizobium tibeticum (assembly GCF_900110205.1). Classification (GTDB taxonomy): domain Bacteria; phylum Pseudomonadota; class Alphaproteobacteria; order Rhizobiales; family Rhizobiaceae; genus Rhizobium; species Rhizobium tibeticum. The sequence continues at coordinate 94,972 of NZ_FOCV01000013.1, forward strand.
CCGTTATCGGCATCTGGACCGGAAGCTTGGCCTACGCCCCGCAGTGGACCGCGATCGCACTTGCTATTGGTGCCGGCGCGATCGCCCAGGTCATCGTCGAAGTCTACGGCCTGATCGGGCGTTCGAACGGACAAGGCATCAAGGCAATCCTTACCCCGGCCTCGTTCGCTGGTCTGGCGTCCGGTGCTGCCTTCATGTACGCGACCGCAATGCTCGTCAAAATCTGAAGCGCGAACCATTTACGCGGTTCCTTATCCTGGCGGCGATCGCCAGGATCAGCGGCTATCTGGCAGGAGCCCCCCGGTTTAACAGCGGCAAGCTGCAATACCAAAGGGTGCAACACAAGACGGAATTTCGCGTCCATTGTCGGGATAACTCTGCACCTCCATGCCGGGGGTCAAGTTGCGTAGGCATCGACCGCGGATCGCGCCTTGCGCCGTGAAGCTGGTCGACTTTGGATCCGGATTGCCTCCTTCAGCAGGACGACCTTGCCTTTCGCCTGTCGTATAAACCCATCCGAGCGAAAGGTACGTCAAGCGAGAGGGACGTTGTTGCCTGGACGTCAGCGGGAGCTTCCTCTCGAAGGCACCCTCGACAATGACGAATTTGATCGCATTGCTTGCAGCATGGACAGAATCGGTCCTGGCTAGCCTGGGCGACACGCTCGCCGATGAGGCGGAAGCAGGTGCTCAAGGCACGAAAACGCCATTTCGACAGTTAATGCAGCGTACTAATTGCCCTCGGCCGCCTGCCGGTTTCGCGTGTTTTCGGCTGGAATTAACGCCCACCGAAGCCAGAGCTGATGGCGATGCCCCGGTAGATCACCTTCTGCAGCACGATAGCCAGGAGGATGCCCGGCAGCATGGAGATGGCCGCGCCGGCCATGATGTAGTTCCACGAGGTGCCCTGCTGTGTCTGGAACAAGGTGAGCCCGAGCGGCAGCGTAGCTTTGTCCATGCCGTTGGTGACGATCAGCGGCCACAGGAAGCTTTTCCACTGCCCTATGAAGGTGAACAGCGCCAGCAGGCCGATGGCCGGCATTGCAAGCGGAACGATGATCGTGACCAGGATGCGTAGGCGCGAAGCCCCGTCGATCATCGCTGCCTCGTCGAGATCCTTGGGAATGCCGAGAAAGAACTGCCGCAGCAAAAATGTGCCGAAGGAGCCGAACGCCACGGGCAGGATCATGCCATGATAGGTGTTGACCCAGCCGAGCTTACTGACCACCAGGAAAAGCGGGATGACCAGCATTACCTGCGGAATCATCAGCGTGCCGAGATAAGCGAGCAGCAGACCCTCCCGGCCGGGAAACTTCAGCCGGGCGAAAGAGTAGGCGGAAAGGCACGAGACCGCAATCACGATCGCCGTGACGCCGCTAGCGACCACGAATGAGTTGAACAAGAAGGTTCCAAACGGCAGGGAAACCAATGCTTCGACGAAGTTTCCCCATTGATATTCCTGTGGCAGGATGCGGACCGGCACGGCCAGGACTTCCGCGTTCGAGCGCACCGCGTTCGACACCATCCAGAAGAAGGGGAAGAGGAACAGCAGCGCGATCAGCGAAAGCGCGGCGTAACTGACGAACGTGCCAATGCGCCGCAGGGTTTTGTTCCGCGACACAGAATCCGGGTGCAATGGGCCTTTGCTAGTCGTCATAGTGCACCCATTTGCGCTGCAGGTGGAACTGCAGGATCGTCAAGGCCATGATCATGATGAACATCACCCAGGCCAGTGCCGAGGCGTAACCCATTTGGAAGTTGGCGAAGCCCTTCTGATAGATTGCAAAGCCAAGCGTGGCTGTGGCCGAGCCCGGGCCGCCGCGAGTCATCGCATAGATCTCATCGAATACCTGCAGCGAGGTGATGGCCGTCATCACGGTGGCAAAGAAGATCGTCGGCGAGATCAGTGGCAGACGAATGCGCCAGAAACGCTGCCAGGCGTTGGCGCCATCAATCGTCGCGGCCTCGAGGTAGTGCTTTGGCACAAGGTCGAGCGCGGCGTTGAACATCACGACATTGTAGCCGACATTGGCCCACAGAGTGACAAGCACGATCGCCTGCATGGCCCAGGTCGTGCTGAGCAGGAAATTCGGCAGGCCGAGGCCAAACGAACGGATGAGGCTGTCGGCCAGTCCATCAGGGGTGAAGATGAGCAGCCATACCACCGACGCTGCGATCGTGGGGGTAAAGGTCGGTAGGAAGAAGATCACCCGGAAGAGCGCCTTGCCGTGCCTCAGGCTCGATATCCAGACAGCAAGCGTCAGCGAGACAATGATGTTTAGCGTCAGATACTCGACGGCGAAGAATAGTGTGTTCCGCAATACGGTGTAAAAAGCCGGATCGACGGTGAAGAGGCGGACATAATTCTGAAAGCCGGCGAAGGATGGCGTCGAGATCAACTGCCAGTTGGTGAAGCTGAGTGCCAGCGACGCCAAGATCGGCAGGGCCATGAAGGCCATGAAGCCGAGGAAGCTTGGCAGCAGGAACAGTATTGCCGTCTGCGTATCTGGCCTCAGAAAGCGCCGCGACTGACTGAGCTGTATGGGAATTTCGGCGACGGCGCTTTCCGACATGTTTTCCTCCATGCGCGGCAATTCCTGCCGCGGCGAGAGCTATTGTTGTGCGAGGCTCTGGATGGTCTCCATCGTCTGCTTGGCGTCGGCACTGCCGGCGAAGGCCGGAGGAAAATACTGGTTGAAGAGGTTTTCCACCGCCGCCCAATTGCTGGTGATCGCGTAGGGTATGGAATGCGCCAACGAGTAGTCGAGGGCCTCGCCGCCATTGGTGATGTCTTTGGCCGCCACCTGGTACCAGGACGATTGCGCCGCGGTACGCGCCGGCAAGGCACGCCCTTTCTCAGCAAGGTATGACAGCGCTTCGGGGCTGGTGAGCACCTGAATCGCTTTCCAGGCCGCATCCTTGTTCTGGCTGGTGGTGGAAATGCCGAAACCGGAGCCCGCGGTTACGGCCGCCAGTTCACCTGCGTCGCGTGGCAGGGTGGTGAGACCGACCTTGAACTTGACCTGGTCCTTCATGCCAATGATGGACCAGGGACCATCGACATACATAGCGATGTTGCCTGAATTGAACCGACCCTGGATGACCGTGCCAGCATCGTTGCCTGACGGCACCAGCGGCGCAATCTTATCCTTGGCAGCGAAGCCGATCAGCCTGTCGGCTGCGGCAATGGCAGCCGGATTGACGAGGTCGAGCTGTCCGGCGTCATCGATGTATTTGTCGCCCCAGGCCGAAGCCATGACCGAATAGTTGACCGGGGCGACGCCAAAGCCGTAATTGCCGTCCTTTGTCAGTTTCTTGGCGGCGTCGGTAAACTCTGCAAGCGCCCAACCCGGCTTAGGCAATGGAATGCCGGCGGCCTCGAAAGCGTCCTGGTTATAATAGATCACCCATGGACCAACGTCGTAAGGCAGGCCGTAAAGCTCCTTGTCGACCGACATGCCACCGATGATCGAGGGAGTGAAGGCGCCAATGTCAAGCTTGCCCGCCTTTATCCTCTCATTGAGCGGCTCGAGCAGCGAATAGAAGTTCGGCATGCGCAACGACTGCATGGAGACGATGTCGGCGAGCTGGCCCGACGCCGCCAACACCGGCAGCCTGGTCCAGTAGTCGACCCAGCCAGTCGTCTGCAGCGTCACTTTGATGTCCGGGTGCTTGACGCTCACCATGTCGGCCAAGTGCTGCCAGGTTTTGGTGTCGGCTTCGGAACCGGTCCACATCTGCCAGGTCAGGTTGACCTGATCTGCCGACGCGGCTGTAGCAAAGAAGCTGCCGCCGATTGCGGCAAGCAACAGCGCTTTCTTCAGAACCTTCATGGGTTTCTCCTCCCTCCATGAATGCAATGGATACGCAGTGGGGCAAAACGCTAGGGCTTCAGGATGATCTCGATCACCGGCACGGTGACGTTCGGCCGCCGTACCGGCAGTTCGAGCGTGATCATGCCTTCCGGCACTGTCACGCCGACATTGGAATCCACCTCCTTGACGTGGCTCAACCAGCGCACTTCACTGGCGTCGTGCAGGAACTGCGCATAGGAGATCCGGTCGGAGATACCCTCGATGTGGATGTGGCGGTATGGCCAATCGCAGACGTGCAGGTACAGGCGATTGCCGCGTTGGGTGTAGCGGCAGCCTGACGGCACCGGAAAGTCGGACGGCCTGGCTCCATAGATGGAGCGCCCGTTCACGGCCATCCAGTTCTGGTAAACCTCAAGCGCGCCGATGGCGCGCGCATCGAGCGTACCACGGCCGGTCGGACCGACATTCATTAGGAGGTTGCCTCCCATGGCGACGGAATCGATGAGCAGCTTGATGATTTGTTCCGGGCTCTTCCAGGTGTCCTCGTCGCGATGATAGCCCCAGGAACCGCTGAAGGTATGGCAAGCCTCCCAGCGCACGGGCTGACCAGCGATGGTGGGCGCCACCCGCGGCGTATACTGCTCCGGCGTCACCATGTCGGGCAGGTTGTTGGCGTCGAGCGGTAAATCGAGGCGGTTATTGACGATGATGCCTGGCTGCAACTCGCGCACCAATTCAACCAGGCGCTCGCTCTCCCAATCGGTGCGTCCCTTGCCGGTCAGGCCGCGATATTCCCGTCGCGGATAGCTGAAATCAAACCACATGATGTCGACGCGGCCGAAGCCGGTCAAAAGCTCGCGCACCTGTTCGCGCATATAGGCGGCATAGTTGGCCATGTTGCGGCCGGCATTCAGCGCCTTCGCATCAGGGTGGTTGCGCAGCGGATGATGGACGTCGATCGGGAAGTCCGGGTGATGCCAGTCGATCAGCGAATAATAGAAGCCGATTTTGAGTCCCTCGGCGCGGAACGCGTCGACCAGTGGGGTCAGCAGATCCTTGCCACAAGGCGTGTTCGTCGCCTTGTAATCCGTCACCTTGCTGTCCCACAGGCAGAAACCCTCGTGATGCTTGGTCGTCACCACGACATATTTCATGCCGGCGAGACGGGCCCGGCGAGCCCATTCCTTGGGCTCGTAGAGATCGGGGTCGAAATTATCGAAGTAGCGCTGGTATCGCTCGTCGGTTAGTTCCTCGCGGTTTTTCAACCACTCGTGCCGGGCTCCCAGTGCGTAGAGGCCCCAATGGATGAACAGGCCCAGACGGTCGCGACTGAACCATGCATGTTTGTCCTCTTCCCCGGATGCCGGACTCCCCGACTGATGCGTTGCAATCGCCACAGGCCTCTCCTCCTCGTTTCCGGATCAAGTACTCCCATCGAACCGGTTCGGCATTTTGATCATCTTCCTTGATTTCCTGGCTGTCAAGCAGGAATCATGGATCACGGAATCGGACGAAATGCCTTGAAGCGTGGGAAAAACGAGCAGCGGTGTGTTGCGTAGCCAAGAAAAATCTGCCACAAGAATAGCCTAGAACCGGTTCGATCATAATGGCCACCATCCGAGATGTAGCGCGCCTTGCGGGAGTTTCGATCTCGACCGTCTCGCTCGCGCTCAACAGTCCGAAGCGGGTCGGTGCCGAGACGCTCGACCGCATTCAGCAGGCGGTCAAGTCGACCGGTTACCGCGTCGACCCGGTAGCACAGACCTTGGCACGCGGACGCAGCTCGCTGATCGGCTTTGTCTCAGCCAATCTGGGAAATATGTTCTTTGGCGATATCCGCCGCGAGATAGAACACCAGGCGCTGGACAATGGCTATTTCGTACTGATCGCCGACTCCTCCGGCAAGGCAGACCTCGAACGGGCGTTGCTCGAGCGGCTGGAAGCGCAGAAGGTGGCCGGCATCGTGCTGGCGACGAACGGGCGTGGCGAGGATTACGCCGCATTCCTGCGCGACTTCAAGACCCCGATCGTAATGTTCGACCAAAGGGTGGAAGGCGCCGAGCGCGATTTCGTCGGCTCCGACAATCCGCTAACCACCACCATCTTGACGGAACACCTGCTGCAGCTCGGTCATAGACGCATCGGCTTCATCTCTGGCCCGGCCGGCCTGTACACCGCCGACGAGCGCTTGACGGGCTATATGGACGCGATGGCCGGTGCTGGCGTGGAAGTCGACCTTTCGCTGGTGGTCGAAGGTGGCTACACGCGGGCCGGCGGCTATACGCAAGCGATGCGCCTGCTGGCCCGCCGTGATCGACCGACCGCCATCATCGGCGCCAACAACATGATGGGCCTTGCGGCCCTGCAGGTGATGCAGGAAATGGGTTTCCGCTGCCCGGACGACGTGTCGCTGGCAATGGTCGACGACGTGCCTTGGAGCAGCGTGATCACGCCCCGCATCACGATGGTGGTACAGGACGCCCAAAAGCTCGGCGAACTGACAGCACAGCGCCTGCTGGCAAGAATCCAAAGCCCTGAAGGCGCCGCCGCGCGCCCGCAAGACATCATTCTGACGCCGAGATTCGTCCGCGGAGAATCAACCAAGCGACTCTAAGCGTTTTCAAGGACGTCATCGGGGAAGACACCCACCTGGCAGGTCTCAAGTCGCAAAGCGTCCCGGAATGTTGCCGGGCCAGCCCGACCAAACGCTTGCCCCTCTTCAGGAACCTGGTCTCGCCCACCGCGAAAACGCCGTGCGCGTCACCGAGCGCCCCTACCGCATAGGCCTGGACGACATCGCGCAGGGCGTCGGCATCCCAATGGCTGAGCCCAATAGCGACTGCATCCGATAAGTGCGCTCCAGCACAGCCTGTTCGGCAATCAGCCAGCCGGTCTTGCGTTCTGCCCCCACAGCACGGCGTCGAGGAAGGCGGCACTCGATACGCGCAATTCGCGACCACAAAAGACCCGTCCCAACCGCTCGAACCGGAGCCCAAATCCAATCATTCATGTTTCATCCAAGATGAAATTGGCTTACATCATGCCGCCCATTCCACCCATGTCAGGCATGCCGCCGCCGGCGGCTTCCTTCTTCGGCAGTTCGGCGATCATGGCTTCGGTGGTGACGAGGAGGCCTGCAACCGAGGCAGCGTTCTGCAGAGCCGTGCGAACAACCTTAACCGGATCGACGATGCCCATGGCGATCATGTCGCCATATTCGCCGGTCTGGGCGTTGTAGCCGAAGTTGTCCTGGTTCTGCTCGAGGATCTTGCCAACCACGATGGAGGCTTCGTCACCAGCATTCTCGGCGATCTGGCGAACCAGCGACTGCAGAGCGCGACGAACGATGTTGATGCCAGCTTCCTGGTCGTCGTTCTCACCCTTGACGGTGATCTTGGACGACGAGCGCAGCAATGCAACGCCGCCGCCGGGGACGATACCTTCCTCAACGGCAGCGCGCGTCGCATTGAGCGCGTCGTCGATGCGGTCCTTCCTTTCCTTGACTTCGACTTCCGTGGAGCCGCCGACGCGAATGACGGCAACGCCGCCAGCGAGCTTGGCAAGACGTTCCTGCAGCTTCTCGCGGTCGTAGTCGGAGGTGGTCTCTTCGATCTGAGCCTTGATCTGGGCAACACGACCTTCGATGTCGGACTTGGCCCCAGCGCCGTCGACGATGGTCGTGTTTTCCTTAGAGATCGAAACCTTCCTGGCGCGGCCGAGCATGTCGAGGGTAACCGACTCGAGTTTGATGCCGAGGTCCTCGGAGATGACCGTACCTCCGGTCAGGATCGCGATGTCTTCGAGCATGGCCTTGCGGCGATCGCCGAAGCCAGGAGCCTTGACGGCAGCGATCTTCAGGCCGCCGCGCAGCTTGTTGACGACGAGGGTAGCAAGCGCTTCGCCTTCGACATCTTCAGCGATGATGAGGAGCGGATTGCCGCTCTGAACGACAGCTTCGAGAACCGGAAGCATTGCCTGCAGGTTCGACAGCTTCTTCTCGTGAAGCAGCACGTAAGCATCCTCCAGCTCGGCCACCATCTTCTCGGCGTTTGTCACGAAGTAGGGGCTGAGGTAGCCGCGGTCGAACTGCATGCCTTCGACGACTTCGAGCTCGGTCTCAGCAGTCTTGGCTTCTTCGACGGTGATAACGCCTTCGTTGCCGACCTTCTGCATGGCGTCGGCGATATAGGCGCCAATTTCCTTCTCGCCGTTGGCGGAGATCGTCCCGACCTGGGCAATCTCTTCCGACGTGTTGATCTTCTTGGCCTTGGCCTGGAGATCCTTGACGACTTCGCCAACAGCGAGGTCGATACCGCGCTTCAGGTCCATCGGGTTCATTCCAGCAGCAACGGCCTTGCCACCTTCGCGAACGATCGACTGCGCGAGAACCGTTGCAGTCGTGGTGCCGTCACCGGCGATGTCGTGGGTCTTCGAAGCAACTTCGCGGACCATCTGGGCACCCATGTTTTCGAACTTGTCTTCCAGTTCGATTTCCTTGGCGACCGAAACGCCGTCCTTGGTGATGCGCGGAGCGCCGAAGGACCTGTCGAGGATGACGTTGCGGCCCTTCGGGCCGAGCGTTACCTTCACTGCGTCAGCGAGAATGTCGACGCCCTTGAGCATCTTTTCGCGTGCGGTGCGGCCAAACTTGATTTCTTTAGGTGCCATTTTGAGAACTCCTGAATAGGGTTGTCAGCGACTTCGGATAATGAGCAAACGGCTGATCAGCCGATGATGCCCATGATGTCGGCTTCCTTCATGATCAGAAGGTCTTCGCCGTTGATCTTGACTTCAGTGCCGGACCACTTGCCGAACAGAACGCGGTCGCCAGCCTTGACGTCGAGAGCGACGACCTTGCCGGACTCGTCACGAGCGCCGGATCCGACGGCGACGATTTCGCCTTCCTGCGGCTTTTCCTTGGCGGTGTCGGGAATGATGATGCCGCCCTTGGTCTTTCCTTCGGACTCAACGCGGCGGACGACGACGCGATCGTGAAGGGGGCGGAAATTGGTGCTTGCCATTTGTCTAATCCCTTTGCTGATCCGCCTGTCGAACGACTGGCGCGGCATTGGCCGATGAAGCGTTCGATAAGGTCGGTTTTCCTGGCGCGCATGACCTGGCTCCTGGCCTTAGATTTCGGGCAATAGCTTGAATGCCCAGAGGCATGACGCCCTCCCTCGGTTCGGAGCTGGGGTATGACGGCCCCAATCGGCAGCGCCCCGAAAATGACCGCTGAAGATAAGACGATGTGCCTAATATGCCTGAGTGGCAATGAATTAATTTAAGGCAACGCCGACGCACTCGCCTACAGGAACCTGCCGCGCGGGGTCGGGATCGCTGGCCGATCCTGCTATCCCGACCCGGGAAGTGCAAACCCCGATAAATCAACCACTCAGAAACTCGCTGGACCCCCTGATCTTCTTACGAAATCACTATGCCTTTTGACAGAGTGTCCAGCCTCTTTTTGACGGCTTTGCGCCCGCCAAAAGCGGGCTTTTGCTCGCACGACGCAAATTGCCAACCTACGGCCGTTGGCCGCGCCAAACGCGGACATATGGGATCCACCACGATAGACTGTCCCGGCGCATGCGCTATAGTCGTGCAGCGATAGAGGCGCGTCACTAAGAGGGATCGGGAGACGTCAGGGAGCACATGACATCCAACTTCGTCGCCAAAAGTGCTGAGGCTTATGAAGCCAGCATGGGGCGCTGGAGCCAACGGCTGGCCGCACCGTTCCTCAATTTTTCCGGCGTGCCATCCCGCGGTCGCGTCCTCGACGCGGGATGTGGGACCGGCAGCCTGACCCTGGCTTTGGCGGCTTTCCCCGAGTTGGACGCCATCGAAGCCCTGGATTTCGAGGAAAACTTCGTGGCGGCCCTGCGCTCGCGCACGACCGATGTCAGGATAAGGGCGCAACAGGGCGATGTTTGTGCCTTACCTTACGACAATCAGGAGTTCGATGGCGTCTATTCCCTGCTGGTGCTCCATTTTGTGTCCGATGCACATCGAGCGGTGCGGGAAATGCGGCGCGTTCTGCGCCCGGGTGCCATCGCCGCGGCTGCAGTTTGGTCTTACGGCGGCATGCCGAGTTGGCGCTTGTTTTGGGATACGGTCCTCGCACTCGAGCCGGAAGCAACCGGCAGAGGTGTGCCATCCGGCAGGCGGCCGCTGACAGCCGAAGGCGAATTACGTGAGGTTTTTGAGAGTGCCGGCTTCACGGGCGTTGCCGAAACGATGCTCACGATCCCTATGAACTATGCCAATTTCGAAGATTTCTGGCATCCGAAGGTTTATGGGCAAGGGACCTTCGCAGCCTTTTTTGACGCGTTGCCCACGGTGAGGCGCGATCGTCTTCGAGACGCGATGAGAGCAGCCTATCTTGGGGGCGATGGCGACGACGGTCCTCGTGGATTTGCGAGCGTTGCCTTTGCGGTCCGAGGCATGGCTTAACCTCATCGCGCCAAAGTGGACGAGTTCGCTGCGAGCGGCAGACCCGCTCAAATAATGCTGCCATAACCGGCTGACCACCACTTCTCCGAGGTGGTGAGCGCCTGACCGCTCGCGGTTGGGGAAGAGCTCAGAAAGACTCGAAAACGCGAAGTCAAATTCGCAACGGATTCCAAGCCTTTAAATTCGGCCGTCAAATCACGTGGCCATTGCGTCAAAATGCAATGTCCGACGGGCGACGCAACTTGTTGAAATCAAGTAATCGCCGCGTCAAAATCAGTGGCTGCCTGTACAAAATGGCACAGACGACAGCAAGAACTTGAGCCTTTCTTCGGCGGCCATCCGGTAGGCGTGCACTACGGCACCTCCCGTAGTTATTACGTCCTCAATGAATGTAACGCGGCGTCCCGCGACATCCTGCCCCTCGTTCGCGCGGCACGTGCCATAAGTCTTTGCCTCTTTGCGAACGCAACAGGCAGTGGAGGCCCATTCCGCACATTGGAAATGACTCGCGTTCTCCCCGGCTTGAGCGTTAACTGTGTTGTTCTGACGGTGGAGGCAAACCATGGCCCTGTATCTCACGCGCTTCAGCTACACGCCCGAGACGTGGGCGCGCATGATCGAAAACCCCGAGGATCGCCGAGAGGCGGCACGTACTTACATTGAATCCGTGGGCGGAAAGCTCCATGGGTTCTGGTACGCTTTTGGCGAGCATGATGGTTGGAATCTGTGGGAAGCGCCTGATAACGTATCTATGGCAGCTGTTGCCCTTGCAATCGGCGCAGGAGGCGCGCTCAGCTCTATTGAGACCACTGTCCTCCTCAGTGTTGACGATACGATCCAAGCCTTGGAAAAGGCGAAGTCGATTCGGTATCGTCCACCGGCAGCGTAGGCCCGCTGTTTCCCATCCATGTTGAAGGTGAGTGCTTCGCGCATATCTCATTCCCGGCGCAAGCTCTCTGTGAATTGCGCCGGAGGGAATAAGGGTCCGCAATGGGCGTTAGCGGAAACTGCCCAAGTTCGCACGACGTCGAAGAGCAGACGCAGCTCACGACAGGGCGAAAATTCTTACCTCCCGCCCAATGCCCTGAAGTTCCTCCATCCGGGAGACCGATGAGATGCCGCTGTCTCGCAGGATCTCTGAAACTTGGGCATCCCCGACAATCGCCTCAGTCGTCAGGATCATATTGGGATCAGCAAGGCCCTGTACGCGGGAGGCGATATTGACAGTCTGTCCGAAGTAGTCCTGCCGGTCGTTCAGGTTGACTGCGAGGCATGGTCCCTCATGGATGCCGATCTTCAGGAGAAGATCGTCGTTGCCGTGTTCGGCATTTAACCGAAGCATCGCCTCCCGCATCCGCAGCGCGGCCGCCACCGCGCGGTCCGGGCTCGGGAAGGTCGCCATCACGGCGTCGCCTATGGTTTTGACCACCGCTCCGGCCTCTGTGGCGACGATCTCGTGAAGAACCCTGAAATGCGCTCGCACCAGATCGAAAGCGGCAAGATCTCCGACGCGCTCATAGAGAGCGGTCGAGCCCCTCAAGTCAGTGAAGAGGAAAGTTAGGCTTGTGATCTTGAGACGCTGGTCGACGTCAAGTGTGTCGGTCCGATAGATGTCCCGGAAGCTCTGGTTCGTCAGTAGACGCTTGGCTGTCAGAAAAGCTCGCCTGCGGCCCAATAGGTCGTGGAGGTCGTCTCCTGCGACGCAGACGTTCGGTACCACTCTGCGATCGCTGTGGTTCTCGAGGGTGAGCCGAAGTAAGCCGGGACGAAGCGTAACCGTCTCGTTCAGCGCATGCGCCTGACTGATGACCATTGAGAGGTTTTGACGTTCGTCGGTGGGCTCACCCTTTACGTCGATGAACTGCGCCGAGTGTGTCACCGCATCGAAGATGATGACGAATTGCGCCGGCAGTTGTAGTGAGACGAAAGCCTTCTCGCCTGGAGCCAACTCGATCAACTCCAATACGATGCGTGCGAACCTCGCTTCGAAGTCGTCTGGCAGGTCGACTCCGGAGCTGAAGAAGATTTGGCGGTAGTACTCAAGCGGAGGTAACCGATCAGGCTCGTGGGCAGCAATCCTGCGCACTCTCGGACTGACCGTGAACGTTACCTCTACCATCTCGTCGAGGGTTGGTTCGTATCCGGCCGCGCAGAGCGCGCAATGGTACGTTTCTTGGACAACTCCTTTCAGGGTCGCGCCGGTGTCAAGGACGCCGCCGCATCCTGGGCAAAGGACATTCCAGGTCATCTCGAACGCGCCCATGCGGGCTGCATGTAGAAACGCTGCGATCGTTTTTTCCTCATCGAGATGATGCGCATCGGCGAAGGCGAGCGCATTGATGCGATTGAGATCGCGATCCGAGCCACGCATGACTACATTCTCGATGCACTCGACCGTCTGCGGGTCAGCCGCCTGTCGCAGGGTGGCAAAAAGCACGTCCACTTCGCTCATTAGACAAGTCTCTGTGCGCATAACCCGACGACGGACGACGCCGGTACCGGGATTATAACACGGGAACTTCCTGATAGACATCTTGACGGCTGCATGCTGCTCGCTCCCGATCTACGTGGAGTGTGCGTAGCCTCCAGGCGTAAGAGGTCGCGCATCAGTATTGCTAGACCGGCACGTTCCGCCGGGACATCTTTGCGCCGTCCAGCGCCCTGCCGTCTTTGTCGCGGATCGAAATAGAGTGAGATGGCACGATTGGCTTCGATTTCGCTGTCCGGATCATGGCCCGGCGTTGGGCTTGAAAGGGATCCGCACGAATCCAAGCAATTCGACTTCAGGCCGTGCGCGCTGTGATCACACATGAAGGGGTGGTCGGGCTCGCACCTTTACCTATCTCCGCTGGAGATGGAATTTTGAGAGGTATCGACGTGAGCCGCGTCTTCATTACAGGATCGACCGACGGACTGGGGCTGGCTGCGGCTCGCACCTTGATGGACGAAGGCCATGAGGTCGTATTGCATGCGCGCTCCAACGACAGGGCCTCGGCCGTCGTCAGTCTTAGATCCAGAGCCTTGGCAGTGATCATCGGCGATCTCAGCAGCGATGCGGAGACGCGTTCCATCGCTGAACAAGTCAACCAAATCGGACGGATGGACGCCGTCATTCACAATGCCGGCATCTACTCCGAGAGAAGCCGTGGGAACACGCCCGAAGGTCATCCGAAGATCCTAGCTGTCAATACGTTGGCACCATACCTGCTCACAGCCTTGATCGACCGACCTGACCGTCTGGTCTACCTTACCAGCGGCATGCACCAGAGTGGTGGTAGCTCCATCGACGACATCGACTGGAAAAGGCGCGCTTGGAATACAAGTCAGGCTTATTCCGAAAGCAAGCTTCACGTGGCTACCATCGCAGCGGCCGTTGCTCGGCACTGGCCGGACGTCCTCAGCAATGCGGTGGATCCCGGCTGGGTGCCGACCAAGATGGGCGGTGCCGGAGCGCCCGATGATCTTCAAATGGGCCATGAAACCCAGACCTGGCTGGCGACGAGCGACGACGAAGACGCGAAGATCAACGGTGCCTATTGGCATCACCGTCAGCAGCGTCGACCCGCTGCGGAAGTTACCGACCCGGATTATCAGGACAGGCTGATGGATAGGCTGGCACATCTGACGGGCGTCAGGCTGTTTTGAGCGTTCGCGTGGGTGGCCCACAAAGTCCATGCGCTCACCGACGTGATCGGCCGCCCCTGTAGGTTCGTGCTAACCGCCGGCAACGTCAGCGACGGCCGCGCCCGCGCTCCTCAAACAGGCTGGGCGCATGCACTACCTACCGGGCGACAAAGGCGACGATGCCGACCTACTGCGCCATTCGCTCCGCGACGCTGGCGCCGTTCCCCCTATCTCCGGCTGGCGCAGCCGCAAGCGCGCCACCTGCGACGACAAGGAACGTTATCGCGGCCGTCACCTCATCGAGGACCCTTCGCCCGCTGGAAGTCTATTCTGTCCACGACCAGCAGAACTATTCCTCCGAGAATGAGGACGATGCAGACGAGCAGAGGGGTTTCGAAGAGCACAGACTTAATGAATTCATGTGCAAGGACCCCGACAATGGCTGCTGCCAAGAATGCAATCAGAATGCGGCCAATCCTCGCACGCTGCAATTTGGGCAAGGAACATGTCGCGAGCACTAATCCTTTTGCCGAGCAAAGAGATATTGGATGAGAAGTTTCGATTCGCCGCGATCGGTTCCGGCGCAATCAGACTCAGCCACACGTTTCCATCGTGAGACGTAGACAATCTCTCCAAGCTGGCAGCGTTCCAGGATGCCAAAGATGAAACGATTTCGCCCGACCGCCCCGGTGTCATTCATCAACGAATTGGGGCATCTCTTTCGAGCTTTCGCGCGTACTCGGTGAGCGGATAGCAAAGCACAAAGAAGATTGCAGCGACCAACCCATAAACTTTGAAGGGCTCAAACGTTGCGTTGTTTATCGCGTTCGCCGTCCTCATCAGTTCCTCAAACCCCAGAATGGACGTCAAGGCTGTGCTCTTGATCAGCTGCACGAGAAACCCGACGATCGGTGCTCGAGTTATCCGGAAAGCTTGCGGCAGGATGATAAGCCGAAGTTCTTGCAGGCGGTGGAGACCGAGGCTCGCACCAGCATCCCACTGTCCGCGCGGAAGCGCCTCGACGCCGCTTCGCCATATCTCTGCCAGATAGGCACTGGCATAAAACGTAAGCCCGCACACTGCCGCCGTCCATGGCTCAATTCGGAAGCCCAACATGGGCAACCCGAAGAACATCAAGAAGAGCTGCATGAGAAGTGGCGTTCCTTGGAACAGCGCGATGTAACCTGACGCAAGACGCCGTGGCCAAAAGGATTGCGATATCCGAGCAAAGAGGATTGCTATGCCGACGGAGGCCCCGCCGACGAAGGCGGCGATTGATAAGAGAATCGTCCAACGCGTCGCGAAAGCGAGATTGCGTAAAATGTCCCAGAACGTGAACTCGATCATGATATCCCCGCTCCGAGGAACCTGCGACCGCCCGCGATCAGCAAACGCCTGAGGGTTGCCGACATGGCAAGGTAGATCATCGTCACGACGAGATACGTTTCAAATGAACGAAAAGTGCGGGCTTGCAAAAGGTCGGCTTCTTGCGCCAGTTCTCGAACTGAAATCTGTGAGACCACAGCCGATTCCAGCATCATGATGACGATCTGGCTTGTCAGGGCCGGAAAGATAATTTTGAGCGCCTGGGGCAACACGACTTTGAAAAATACGTGCCTGGGCTTCAGCCCGAGCGCCAGTGCCGCTTCGCTTTGCCCCTTAGGGATAGCATCGAGCCCCGCCCCTACAACCTCGGTCGTGTAAGCCGCCATGTTCAGTGTCATTGCGAGTATTGCGGCGGTCACGGGATTGAGATGGACTCCGAGACTTGGGAGGCCAAAGAAGATGAAGAAAAGCTGGACCAGGAACGGCGTATTGCGGATTACTTCAACATAGAGGCCAACAGCCCGGCGCAACCAGCCGAACCGACTTCTTCGCGCAGCAGCGCCAAAAACACTCAGTACCATCCCGAAGATGGTGGTGCAGGCAATCAGCAAAAGCGTCATACCCGCCCCATATGCAAGTGCGCCCGCACCGCCCCAGAGCCAGTCGAAGCCAAGGCTATAGGTCATCGCCACTCCTTCCACGGCGCGGAGCGCTCATACCGATCAATCCTTGAGATTTTCAGGGTTGAGTGGTGTCTTCAGCCAGGCCTTCGAACTTGCGTCGAGTTTCCCTTCGGCGATCATCTTGGCAACGACGTCATTGACGGCGTTTTTCAGGCTTTCCTCGCTCTTGCGGAGAGCGATATGCGACGGCGACGTCAAGAGTTGGAACTTTTGTTCTGGTTTCAACGCGTCCTGCCGTGCCAAAACCTGTGCACCGACGTCGTTGCCGACCACCATCAACTGTGTTTGACCAGAGATGAAGGCCTGGATGACGGAATTGTAGTTTTCAAAGCGCTGGATGGTGGCCGATGCCGGCGCTGCGGCGGTCAACGAGGTGTCTTCGAGCGTCCCGCGGTTAACAGCAATCGTTTTGTCGGCGAGGTCATCCTTGCCGCTAATTGGGACAGCTGCCGGCCCTATGACCGCGATGTAATACGGCGCGTACGCAGCCGCAAAATCGATGACCTCGGCACGCTCCTTGGAATAGCCGACGCTCATTAGAATATCGACGCGCTTGTCATTCAGATAGGCAATCCTGTTTTGTCCTGTGACGCTCACGAGGTTGAGCTTCACACCAAGACTGTCGGCAACGTTCTGAGCAACGTCGACGTCATATCCCTTGAGGCTCATGTCGGCGCTGGCCGAGGAGAATGGAGGGAAATCGGAAAATATACCGACATTGATCTGGCCTGCAGCCTTGATGTCGGTGAGATCGTCGGCGTGCGCCGATAAGCCGACGAAAGCGAATGCCGCAGCGGCGGCGATAGTGCGTCCCAGTTTGCTGATAGTCATTTTATGTTCCCCTTTTCTTGGTTCTGGATTTGGGTGACTTAAGCGGCCCGCACGCGAGCGGACGGACTGAACATGGCAAGGCAAAGCAGTTCGAATAGGACCTGCGCCCCTATCTGGGCCGTATTGGTGGTCGCGTCGTACTGCGGTGCGACCTCCACCACGTCGCCGCCTACGAGATTTATTCCTCGGAAACCGCGCAACATGGCGAGAACTTCTCTCGGAAGCAGTCCCCCGACCTCAGGTGTCCCGGTTCCGGGCGCAAAGGCGGGATCCAGACTGTCGACGTCAAAACTGATATACGTTGGACCGGAGCCGACGACCCCGAGGGCGCGCGCGATCACGGACTTAATGCCCATTTCCGCGACTTCCTCGGCGTGTATGACCGTCATTCCGGAAGCGAATGAGAATTCCCAGAGATATTCGGCTCCGCCTCGAATGCCGATCTGGATCGTTCTTTTGGGATCAAGGACGCCGGCGAGAACGGCCTCTCGGAATGGGGCACCGTGGTGGAATTTGGAGCCTTCGTACGGGCCTGCCGTATCGCAATGAGCATCGATGTGAATCATTCCGACGGGAGTGCGGCTCGCAAATCCCTTGAGAATGGCACCGGAGATGGAATGGTCTCCGCCCACCGACAAAGGTATCACTCCGGTATCCGCGATCATGCGGTAGCTTTGCTCGATGTCCGCATGGCATCCGGCAAGGTCAAAGCGGCTTCGCATCGGAACGTCACCGACGTCAGCAACCTTGAGCTTCCCCATTGGCGCAACACCGAGGACATGCTCATAGGGACCAACACGTTCGATCGCCCGAACGGCCCTCGGACCCAACCGTGATCCGGCGCGATTGGTGACACCAAGATCCATCGGCACGCCGATCAAGGCTACATCCAGTGCTGCAAGCACGTCGGGTCTGATGCCGTTTTCGATGAAGGACGCACCAAGGAATGTCGCCGGGTCGGCAAATGGCCACTTGCGGCCGTCGCCATCCCTGAAGACACTTGCGGCCACTTCGCGGAAGTGTGGATCGAGCATTTCGCCGCCGGCCGCATTGCCGAAGCGAAGGCGTAGGTCCTCCAGAAAGTCTTGGTCAATCGTCAAGATAAGCTCCCCAGTTCTGATCCAAGGCGCCATCATTTGCTTGGCGGAAAGCCTTTACAACCTTGATATTTCGTGAGGGGCTATAACGATTCCTGATACTCTTGCAGCACAGGCGTGAGTATTCATCGACGTGTTCGTTCAGAAGCTCTTATAGGGCAAAGGCGACCGGTTGCCTCTCTCCCCGGATGGCGGGAGGGACTTCTGGACCGTTGCGCCCGAACTAGAGATCGTACAATGTCAGTTTTGCTGTCGACGGGCAAGGTCGCGCAGCGCGGAGCAACGCAGACGAAGACGCTGTCAAATGCTTGATCTCGACTCATATTTGCTCCGGGCGTTCCTGACGGTCGCCGAAATCGGAACGGTCAACGGCGCAGCGGCGAAACTGCACAGAACTCAAGCGGCAGTCAGCATGCAAATTCGCAAGCTCGAGGAGCTCGTCGGCGTAACGCTCTTTTCCCGTTCCTCAAAAGGACTTGAGCTCACGGCTCATGGCCAGATCATGGTTGCCTATGCCCGAGAGATCGTGGTGCTTAGCGACGAGGTCGGCCGGCGGCTTACCGGAAAGATACTCCAGGGACGAATCCGTCTCGGGGTCGTCGAGGACTTCGCCGCCAGTCGCCTGATAGACATCCTTCGTGACTTCAGGGCTCAAAACCCCAAGGTGGATATCGATATCATTGTCGAGCCAAATCGGCGTCTGGCAGAGATGTTTGAAGAGGGAAAACTCGATCTCGTTGTTTGCGATATCACCGTCCTCAACCGGAAACCCATCCTGATATGGACCGAATATCTGACCTGGGTTGTCAGATCGGATTTTGTGGTCGACGCAAGCCGGCCGCTCCCGGTGATCATGTTTGATGAGAGCTGCCCCTGGAATGTTCGCACCATAGCAACGCTGTCGCAGCGGAACATAAAATGGAAGACCGCCTGTGTTGCTTCCACTTTGGTTGCCATGGCGACGGCGGTAAGGGTCGGCATTGGTGTTGGCCCCATGCTTGAAGCCACGATCCCGGAGGGATGCCGCGCACTCGACAAGGCAGCCGACCTTCCTGGAGCCGTGCGGATCGAGATCGGATTTTATGCCCAGTCCGAAGCGTCCGAGGGTGTTCGTTATCTCGTCGAGTTCGTGTCGCGACACACTGCGATGGCGGACCGTCCATAACATCCCGTTATAGCCGCAAAAAATAAAACGGCCTGTTCCAATTGGCACAACGGATGCAATTTGCCTTCCGGCAAGCACCACGTACCACTTGAAACAAGGAAACTGGCCGATGGCTATCGAGCATTTGCCCGTCGACGAGGCGTCGCCACTTCAAACTGTCCATATCATTGGCCAGATTGCCAGTACTACTATAGGCGCTGGCGTTGGTGCGCAGACGATCGAGATACTCGACCGCATTGATGCCTTGCTCTCAGACGCGGGTACCGACAGGTCAGAATTAGTTCAAGCGAATATCTGGCTCCGCGATCTCAAGGCTTTTGGCGAAATGAACACCGTTTGGGAAAGGTGGGTTACTCCAGGCGCAACGCCTCGCCGAACTACTTTTGAAGATTGCGACCTGCCACGCCTATGCGACATCCGTGTAGACGTGATTGCTTGGCGGAAAACTCAAGGGTTTGAACCTACGTAGAGGTTGTCGAATCTGGAACGAAACTGGGAGATCGATCTCCACTCGAGGAGAGCCTCGTAAAAGTGTCAATCACGGCCCACCGACCAGCGACGATCGCGCTCTTTCCAGCTTGATATCGCAGGTGCTGAGTGGAAGGACGCTCCGAATGTGCCATGATGCCCTTCCTTCCGAGCAGGAACGGCACCCTTCAGCGCATCGCGGAGCATTCGGCGATCGTTGTCAATCTTTTGGCGGGAAGTCTGGTAGGCGCCTGGGGCGGCATCAACATGCTGTTGATTGTCCGACCTCCTTGATCTCAAGCGTTCGGATCGATCCACAGGTCGCCGAAGCTCCAGTTCAGCCCCTGCGATCCCGTAACGAAGTTCTTCACCCGCTTGTTGGCAACGATCTGCGCACCAGCAGCAACGAGGTCGACGGAAGCAACTTCGTCGTGGATGAGATGTTGGAATTTGCTCCAGGTCTCCCATCGCTTCTTCTCATTCGGCTCAATGGCGGCCGCCTCGAGCAGCGCGTCTGCCTGAGCATTGGCGTAGTGGCTCGCATTCGAAAATGGCAGGCCGATCTTGAAATTCTTGCTCCAATAGGCGCGCTGGATGCCGAGGGAAGGATCGAAGGTGTTTGAGAGAGATTCCACCACCAAGTCGAAGGCCCTGTCGGTGTAGACAGTCTTGAGGAATGTGGGGAGGTCGTACTTTTTGATCTCGATGCCGATGCCGATTTTTTCCAATTGGCTTTTCAGGACATCGGCATAACCTTGCGGCAGATAGGAATTGTACGTCAGCCGGAGATCGAAACGCTTTCCGTCCGATTTGCGCGGATAGCCTGCCTCGTCGAGGAGCTTTTCGGCGGCGGTAGGATCGAACGGATGCGCCACGACACTTGGATCGTACCACTTCGGCAATGCCGTACTGACAGGGCTTGGAGAAACCTGTGCATAGCCGTAAAGCGCAATATCGACGATCTCCTGCAGATTGATTGCCCTGGCGATGGCAAGCCTCACCTCGCGCTTGGCAAAGAGCGGATTGTCGTAGTTGAAGAACAGCTGCTGCTGCGGACCGGAATAGGCGTAGGTGGTGGTGTCAACGACAAGATTGGGATCCTGCTTCAACCGGTCGAGGTCGGCGAGCGGCACGGGATTGTCGCCTATGTCGGCCTCGCCCGTCTCCAAGGCGGCAGAACGCGCAGCCGGATCCGTCACCACGCGCAGGATGATGCGATCGAGATAGGGTTTTCCGGCATCCCAGTAGTCCGGATTTCGCTCGAAGATCAGATGGCTGCCGAGCACCCATTCCGTCAGCTTGAAGGGCCCTGTGCCGATCGCGGTCTGCAGGGTTTGGCCATCGCCCGGCGCGAGCTTCTCGAAGATATGCTTCGGAACGATGGGCGATTCCGAACTCGATTGTGCCGCTAGCAGGAAGGGAGCGGGCTTGGACAGTACGATGATGGCGGTAAGCGGATCAGGTGTCTGGACTTCGACGACATTCTGATAGGTGATGCGACCGCGCGGATGAGCCTCCTTCAGCCGTAGGATCGAAAAGGCAACGTCGGCGGAGGTGAAGTCCGTTCCGTCATGCCATTTGACACCCTTACGGAGCTTGAATGTGTAGCGAAGATTGTCGTCAGAGACGGACCAGTCGGTTGCCAATAGTGGCTGCGGCTTGACGTCAAAGTCAAAGGTCAGGAGCCCCTCGACGATCTTCGGACCGATGGCCTGGCCGGTTCCCGACGACGTATTGATCGCAAGCAATGCGCTGCCCGGATCCACGCGGTAGACCCAATTCAAGGTGCCGCCAGAAGCTGGCGCGGCACCCTGCCCGAAGGAGATCGACGGAAGGATGGTACTCGCGCCGGCAAGCAGAATTAACTGATTGAAACTACGACGGCTGATGGACACGCGAAGGCTCCTCTTGGTTCCGAAATGGTCGTCGACAGAAGCATCCGTCTCGCGTGCCCAAACACGAAGTCAAAGTTTCTTCTCGCATGGGAAAGAATAACTGCGCGCAGAAGATTTTTCGTCCCGCTGACCCGATGAAGAGAATGCGCATGCTTCTGCGGCTTCGCGCCGAGCAGGACGATTGCGCCGGCGATGCAAATAGGGAAACGACGAAATATTGTATGCCGCGGCAAACTCCGCAAAAGGACTGGTAAAAACCGCTAGCGTAGCGCGCGATGGTCGGTGAGCCCGCGAGGGTACGGATCAAAGACCAGCAAGGAACCTGTTGGCCGGCCGTTGCAGGCCGCCGAGGCGCTCGCGCAACCTTGTACCCGCGTTCCTGCCCGAACGGTCCTCGCCGTTGCCTCGTCGGCTCGAAACCCGAAGCGCCACATCCGTGGACAAGAGAAACGACGTTGCGTTGGGAAACTTGAAATTTGCTGTTGTCAACTGCGCCAGCGCAGGAGCCTTGCTTCAGCCGCGCCAGCCAGCCTGTTGAGCGCAAATCCGACGAGGCCGAGAATGATCACGCCAACCATAACCAGTGCCATATCGAAACGTTCGCGCCCGGCAATCACAAGGCCGCCGATGCCTGGACCCACGGCAAGGAAGTATTCCGCTCCAACCGTTGCCAACCACGAGTATATCAGGCCAAGGTGAATGCCGGTTGCGATCGCCGGCAGGGCCGAGGGCAGGTAGATTCTGGTGACGCGCTGCCAGGGCCTGAACCGCAGCGCACGCGCGACCTCGACCAGATCGGCGGGCGCGCTTTTGATGCCGTCATAGGTGTTGAGAGCGATGGGGATGAAGGCAGCGAGCGCCACAAACACGACCTTCGCCTGTTCACCAAAACCGAACCATACCGAGATCAGCGGAATCCAGGCCAGCAGGGAAATCTGTTTGAGGCCGTTGAATGTTGGCATGATCAGCCGATCCCCCGTTCGGGTAACGGCGACCAGCGTCGCGAAGCTGACGCCGAAAACGCAGCCGATCAGGAAGCCGGCAAGATTGCGCAACAGGCTCGATCCGAGCTGGCCCGTCAGACCATTGTCGATGATCTCACGCTTGGCCGTCGAAATGACATCCTCGATGGATGGCAAGAAGCGGGGATCGACGAGCCCCAAGCGGCTCGAAGCTTCCCATGCGACGAGAAGAAGAAGTGGAAGCGTGAGGCCCCGCCGGAGGCGGACGATATCCGTTGATGTGGCGACCATCGTTTAAAGCCCCTCTTTCTTCCAGCGCTGAATGAAGACCTCGGCGCCACTCAGTCCTTTGTCCATCGCAAAGCCGATGAGGCCGATCACGATCATCGCGACGATCACGGTGTCCAGCCAGAACATCTGCCGACCCCAGACGAGCAGGTATCCAAGTCCTTCGGACGATGCCAGCAGCTCGACGCCGACGAGCGATGTCCATGCGTGCGTGAGGCCGTAGCGGATTCCCGTGAAGATCGACGGAACGGCAGCGGGCAAAACGATCAGCCGAAGCGTCTGCCAGCGGCTGAAACGCAGTGCCTTGCCGACTTCGATGTACTTGCCGGGAACGTTGCGGATACCCGAGAAGGTATTGAGCGCAATAGGGACGAGCGCCCCCTTGGCGATGATGATGATCTTCAGTGTCTCCTCGATACCGACCAGCAGCATGAGGAGCGGAATCCACCCAAGCGTCGGGATCTGCGCAAAGGCGAGGAAGAGCGGTTTGATATAGTCTTCTGCGCGTTGAGATAGCCCCATGGCGATGCCAAGCGCCAGACCCAACACCGCGCCGATCACAAAACCGAAGATCACGCGCCGCAAGCTGACTGCGGCGTGATAGAGCAGTTCACCGCTCGCAAACATATCGCGCCCGGTCTCCAGCACATAGGCGGGCGCCGGAAGGATCTGCTCTGGCAGCCAGCCCCTTGCGCAAGCAAGCCACCAGACTGAGATCAGCAATACCGGAAGAAGCAAGGCTAAGAGCGAAGGGAGCCATCCCCTGAGATATCTGCGCCAGTTCGTGATGCCGTGATGGCCAGAAAGTTCGAGATAGGTTGCCATCAGCCTGCTGCTCCGGTCCTGGTTTACGAGGCGACCGGCTTGCCGTCGGCGCCGTAAGGCTGCCAGAAGTGCTGCAGGCCGAAGCGCTCGATCGCGCTGTTCAGGTAGCGCGACTCGAACCAGCCTTCGAGGTCGACATCGCGGCGGATGAGCCCGAATTCCTTGCTCTTTTCGCCCTGCTCCTTGTACTGCGAGACGAGGAGGTCATCGATCAACGGCGAATTGCGATAGGCAAGCGCATCGCCCTTGAAGTACTCCTCAAGGATCGGAACCGGCGTTCCGGACTTGTGCCACAGTTCGAGAAGGGCCGCGCGATTGGGCTCATCGGACGACCATTGCGCCGCCTTGACGAACGCATCGACGACCCGCTGGGTGATCTCCGGATGGGCCTCGATGAATGCCTCCCGGCCGATGATACCCGCATTGCGACCAAAGCGGGGATCGTCACCCTTCGTCGTGTAGATGACGTCGGCGGCACCCTTTGCGGCAAGGTTGATCAACTGCGTGTCGCCGAAGGCCGCATCGATGTCTTTGCTGGTCAGCGCAGCAACCGTGCCGGCACTGTCGAGGTTGACGACCTGAACGTCGCGTTCCTTCAAGCCGTGCGCCTCGAGAACCTTGATGGCAGCGAGATGACCGTTCGTGCCGCGTTGGAGGGCAATCTTGCGACCCTTCAGATCCTCGATTGACTTGATGCCGGAGGCTTTCGCCACAGCAAGGTAGAGCGGCTTTCGCGCGCCGCTCGCCAGGAGATACTTCGTCTTCAGACCGTTGGCGCGGCCGATCAGCGAAGGAAGATCGCCCTGATAGGCGAAGTCGAGCTGGTCGTTGGCAAAGCCTTCATTGACGGCAGGGCCAGCGCCCTTGAAGAAGGTCCACTCGATCTTGATGTTCGGATCATTGGCGAATTCCTTTTCCAGAAATTCACCCGCCCGTGCCGTCGCGGCAGAGGTGCCTTCCGCGTAAGGCCGATTGTCGACGCCTATGGCGGCATAGCCGACATGAATAACCAGCGGCTCCTCCGCCTGGACCGTGACCGGCGCGACGGCGAGCATCAGGGCGAGGCTGGCGGCGACGCGTGACAGAAATGCGCGTTTCATAGTTTCTCTCCGTTTTTGTGAAGCTTATCTGGCCAGAGCAATTGTGCGTTCGGTGTGACCGCCGTCATCGGATGGCTGAGACCTCTTTGCCGGGACTGCGTGTTCTCCCCCGTCGCATGAAGGCTCTTCAGGACGCGATCGCGCGCACTGGCGATCTCGCTTGATGTGCGGCGGCGCGGGCGCGCCAGCCTGACCGGTACGATTTCACGGATGCGGCCTGGGCGCGGCGACATCACGACGACGCGGTCCCCGAGATAGACCGCCTCTTCAACGTCATGCGTGACCATCACCATGGTGATGTTTTCCTTGGCCCAGATCTCCTCCAGCTCGTCGTGCAGATGCGCCTTGGTGATGGCGTCGAGCGCGCCGAAGGGCTCGTCAAGCAGTAGGACGTTCGGCCGACTGACGAGGCCACGGGCGATACCGGCGCGCTGCGCCATGCCGCCGGACAGCTGGTGCGGGTAGACGTTCGCAAAACGGGAAAGCCCGACCAGCTCGAGATGTTCGCGCACGAGTTCCGACTTCTGCGCCTTGGGCAGTCTGCTGTTCAAAAGACCAAGGGAGACATTCTTCTCGACCGTGAGCCAGGGAAAGAGGCGCGGCTCCTGAAAGACGATGCCGCGGTCGAGGCTAGGCTCGCTGATTGCCTCGCCCGCATGACGAATAGTGCCCGATGTCGCGACATCCAGACCGGCGAAAAGGCGCAGCAACGTCGACTTTCCGCAACCGCTGGCGCCGACGATCGTCACGAACTCGCCTTCGGCAATATCGAGGTTGATATCGTCAAGCGCGACAAGCGGCTCGCCGTCGATCTGGAACTGCCGGGTGATATGCTCGACTGTAAGGTGGGGTCGGTTCATTTTGTGGCCCTACTCTGCCGCGGCCCGAAGGCGCGCCGGATGTCGAGGTACGCTGAGTCCGAGATTCTCGCGCAGCGTCCTGCCCTGGTATTCGGTGCGAAACAGGCCACGCCGCCGCAGTTCGGGCAGCACCAGCTCAACAAAGTCTCGCAGTCCGACCGGCAGATGTGGCGGCATCACATTGAAGCCATCGGCGGCGCCGGTCGTGAACCAGTGCTCCATCTCGTCCGCGATCCGGCTCGCTGTTCCGACAATCTGCCAATGTCCCCTCGCACCGGCGACCCTGAGATAGAGCTGGCGGATCGTCAGGTTTTCGCGTCGGGCAAGGTCGCGAAGCAGCTCTTGGCGGCTCTTGCTCGCGTTCGTCTCAGGCACGTCGGGAATGGGACCATCCAGAGGATATTTCGAAAGATCGACGCCGCCAGCCATGCCATTCAACATCGAGAGGCCGACAACCGGGTGAATGAGATCCTGGATCTCCTGGAACTTATCTTCGGCTTCCGCCTGCGTTCGGCCGACGACCGGGAAGATCCCCGGCATGATCTTCAGCTCGTCGGGCCGGCGCCCGTATTTGGACAGGCGGCCCTTGAGGTCAGCATAAAAGCCCCGCGCATCCTCGATCGTCTGATGCGCCGTGAAGACGACTTCGCCGGTGCGCGCGGCAAGCTCCTTGCCCGGTTCCGACGACCCTGCCTGTACGAGCACGGGGTGGCCCTGGGGCGCTCGGGCAACGTTGAGGGGTCCTCTGACCTTGAAGAACTTGCCCGTGTGATTGAGAATATGCTGCTTGTCCGGATCGAAGTAGATGCCGCTTTGCTTGTCGCGCAAGAATGCATCTTCCTCCCAGGTGTCCCAAAGACCGCGTACGACGTCGGCAAACTCTTCGGCGCGCTCGTATCGCTGCGCATGCGCATAGTGTTCGTCACGGCCGAAGTTATGCGCCTCGTGCTCGCTGGACGAGGTAACCAGATTCCAGCCCGCGCGTCCGCCGCTGATGTGGTCGAGCGAGGCGAATTTCCGGGCGATATGGTAGGGCTCGTTGTAGGAGGTGGACGCTGTGGCGACGAAGCCTATGTTTTTTGTCACCGCGGCGAGAGCCGAAAGTAGCGTAATC
Source organism: Rhizobium tibeticum (assembly GCF_900110205.1). Lineage (GTDB taxonomy): Bacteria > Pseudomonadota > Alphaproteobacteria > Rhizobiales > Rhizobiaceae > Rhizobium > Rhizobium tibeticum. The sequence goes on from NZ_FOCV01000013.1 coordinate 121,474, forward strand.
GGCTCGAACTGCGCCACGTAGCGCACCGCGGTCCTGCTCAGAGCGTCGATGTCGGTACCGCGAGTGCCGACGCCGTCCGCCATGAAGATGAGATCGAATTTTGCCGCTTCGGCGAGTTGCGCAAGCTCGACGTAGTGAGCGATGTTGGAACCGGCATCTGCTTGTGCCTCCGGATGCCGCCAGGCAGCCACATGATGGCCTGTCGGATACAGGAAGGCGCCAAGTTTGAGTTGTCGTTGCGCGGTACTCATATCAGCCTCCGTCGTAAGGGAGACGATAGGCTAACAGCACAACTTATTATCTATAGAAATAGTATTCTATTTAACGCGACGAAGCAGGATTTTTGCAACCGGCAATGCCGCGTTTCGAATGACGACGTTCTGCTGTCGCTCCAATCACGGCGATCTGGTCCACGGCTAGGATGGCGTTTTGCAAACGCCGAAAGAATTTCTTTCCGTAAAATCAATCAGATATTTCTGGACTTGAGCCGTCAGCCGGCCAACCGTTGATGCCGAAGGTAGGGGCACATCCCTGCATCGACATCCGGGAGGCAGTATGCCGTTCGAAACAGACGTTGACGACCGACTCTTGGCAAAGGCTACTAAGCTTCGCAAAACATTTCATCTCGATGCCGTCGAGAGGGACAAGCGGGGCGGTAGACCTGTCGAGCAGATCAGGCTCCTGAAGGAAAGCTCTCTTGCCTCCGCGCAGATTGCCAGGGAATATGGCGGCCAGGGTGCATCGTGGCTGACAATCCTGCGCATCGTCAGGGAGTTCGCCAAGACGGACGGCTCGCTCGCCCATCTTTTCGGCTATCACCATCTGCCGCTCAATCTCATCCTGTTTCGCGCTTCGGCCGCCCAGAAGGAAAAATGGCTGGCGGGTTCAGCGGCGGGCAATTGGATCTGGAGCAATTCCGGAAACGCCATGTCGAGGACATCATCGGGTGAAAAGACGGCAACGGGCTGGGTCATCAACGGCAGCCGGCCATTCTCCTCGGGCTCGCATGTCGCCGACTACATCCAGATCTCCTGGGAGAATGCCGAGGGCGCCCGGCTGACCGCTGCGGTGCCCGCCGACCGCGACGGCATTGTCATTGAAAACGACTGGGACGGCATCGGCCAGAGGCAGACCGGAAGCGGTACGGTGCGTTTCGCCAATCTTCAGGTTCATGACGACGAGCTGATCAGCTCGCCTGATGTGCCGCTGACGCCCTATTCCTCGCTCACCTCACTCCTCCAGCAGAGCGTCCTGCTCAATGTCTTCATCGGCAGCGCCCAGGGCATACTGGAAGAGGGTCGCGCCTACACGACGACGCGTTCGCGGCCGTGGATCCATTCAGGCGTCGAACGCCATGTCGACGATCCATGGATCAAGCGGCAGTATGGCGATCTCTATATCCGAACCCTGGCGGCAACGGAACTCGCGGACAAGGCGGCCCGCAGCCTTGACGTGGCTTACGCCCAGGGTCCCTCGCCGACCGTGGCGCAGCCGCAATCGATATTGCAACTGCCAACGTCTATGCCGGCGAAGTCGGCCTCACCGTCTCGAGCGAGGTTTTCGAGCTGATGGGCGCGCGCTCGGCCACCAATGCCAACGGCTTCGATCGGTTTTGGCGCAATGTCAGGACCCATACGCTTCACAATCCCGCCGAGTACAAGAAGCGCACCGTCGGCACCTGGTTGCTGACGGGCGAATTTCCCGTGCCGGCGATCTATCGCTGAAAGGAACCGCAATGGCGAGACGCAAGGATAAGATCAAGCTCGGCGCTTTCCTGCTCTTCACCGGCCACCATGTCGCCGCATGGCGCCACCCGAAGGCATCCGTCGGCACCGAGCTTGAACACTATCTGGAACTGGCAAGGCTTGCCGAGGCTGCCAAGTTCGACACGATCTTCTTCGCAGACGGTGTTGGTGCACGCATCAAGGACGTCGAAGCAGCAAGCCGCAAGGCCATAGCGGTGGCTATCCCTTCGAGCCGGTCACTCTCCTCTCGGCGCTGTCGTCGGTTACCCGCAACATCGGCCTGATCGCCACCGCCTCCACCAGTTACTCCGATCCCTATAATCTTGCTCGGCAATTTGCCTCCATCGACCGGCTAAGCGGCGGCCGGGCCGGCTGGAACCTGGTGACATCCTCGGATCCGGATGCGGCCTACAATTTCGGCCACGAGACGCAGATCCTTCACGCCGATCGCTATGAGCGGGCCGAGGAGTTTGCCGATGTCGTGCTCGGCCTCTGGGACAGCTGGGACGACGACGCCTTCCTGCGCGACCGCCAAAGCGGTCGCTATTTCGATCCAGCCAAGCTGCATCGCCTCAATCACAGCGGCCGGTACTTCAAGGTCCGTGGCCCGCTGAACATTCCCCGCTCGCCGCAGGGACGACCTGTCGTCGTCCAGGCGGGTGCCTCCGAACCCGGCAAGGAGCTCGCAGCCCGAACGGCTGAAGCCATCTTTGCTGCCCAGATCACCTTGGAGGAAGCCACCGGTTTTTACGCCGACGTGAAGGCAAGGCTCGCGAAATACGGTCGATCACACGAGGATCTGAAAATCCTGCCGGGTATTTTCCCAGTCGTTGGTCGCACGCAATCGGAAGCGCAGGAGAAGTTCGAATCCCTTCAGGAGCTCATTCAGCCCGAGGTTGGGCTGAACCTGATTTCCCAGCTTTCCGGCGTCGATCTTCGCGACTACCCGCTGGACGGGCCGGTGCCGGAAAACCCGCCTTCGACAAATGCCGGCAAGAGCCGGCAGGCGCTCGTTCTGGACCTCGCCCGCCGCGAGAACCTTTCGATCCGTCAGCTCTATCTGCGCATCGCCGGCGCGCGTGGCCACTGGCAGGTCGTCGGCACGCCGAACGAGATCGCCGATGCCTTGGAAGAGCGCTTCGAGAACTACGGCGCTGACGGGTTCAACATCATGGCGCCGATCATGCCGGGGGGACTTGCCGATTTCATCGAGCTTGTCGTGCCGGAATTGCGCCGTCGCGGTCTCTTCCGTCACGAATACGAAGGGGCCACGCTGCGGGAAAACCTGGGCCTCAAACGTCCCGAGAACCGCCTTGCTACCAACGGCGGCGCAGTCGCGGCGGAATAGGAGAACACCAATGAGCCGCGACAAACTCTTTCTCATCGCACCGGGCTTCTCGGACCCGAAGCGACCTGGCCAGACGTTCGTCTGCCCTTACTGCAATGCGATCGAGGGGTTGCTTGCAAGCTTCCCTGAGCTTGCTGCAAGGATTGATGTAGAACGGGTCCCCTTCCCTCGTCCGCGAACGCGCGTGATCGAGGCGGTGGGCGAAGAAAACCAGTCTTTGCCGGTGCTGGTTCTCTCCGCCAACGCGCCGCCCGATGCTGCCGATTGGAAAGGCAAGCGTTTCGTCACCAAGACCGGTCGCATTCTCGAGCTGCTAGCCGAGCGGCACGGTTTTCCACGACTTCACGACTGACGGAGGAAAGACGATGACCGTAAAGCCCACGAGTTTCGAACCCGCTCTGCCACCCGTCCTTTTCGAACAGGACCAGACCAATCCCTACCTCGCCAAGGCAATCGAACTGAGAGAGATCTTTGCTGTCGACGCCGTCGAGCGGGATCAACAGGGCGGGCGCCCGAGCGATCAGATCCGGCGTCTCAAGGAAAGCGGTCTCGTCAATCTGCTTATTCCCAGAGAGTTCGGCGGCGAGGGACAGCCCTATTCGACGGCGCTGCGCATCGTGCGCGAATTCGCCAAGGTCGACGGTTCGCTCGCTCATCTGTTCGGATATCATTTCAGCCCGATCCAGAATGCCGTGACGAGCGGGAGAGATGAACGATCCGCCGCGATCCTGCGACGGTCGGCTGAGGGTCGCTGGTTCTGGGGCAACACCACGAACAGCTTTTCCAAAAGCCTCTTTGGCAGGAAGGTCGAAGGTGGCGTCTTGCTCAACGGCGATCGGCCATTCGCCTCTGGCTCCCACGTCGCCGACTATCTGATGGTCGCCTGGGAAGACGAGAAGACGAACGCGCGACGCTTCGCCTATATTCCCGCCAACCGGCCCGGCATTACCATTGCCGACGACTGGGACGGCATCGGCCAGCGGCAGACGGGGAGCGGCCGCGTCTTCTACAAGGACGTGAGGGTCAGGGATGACGAGATCCTCTCGGAACGCCCGAAGGATCCGAGCGAGCTTCTCATACCCCAGCAACAGCAGAGCGTTCTTCTCAACGTCTTCGTCGGCAGCGCGCAGGGCGCCCTTAACGCAGCGCGCGACTACACCGTCACGACGTCGCGCCCATGGATCTACTCCGGTGTCGAACGCCACTCCGACGATCCCTGGATCAAGCGGCAGTACGGCGAACTCTGGACAAAGGTGCAGGCTGCCACCGCATTGGCGGATAGGGCGGCAGCGGCTATGGATTCCGCCTACGCCAAGGGTGGCGCATTGACAGCGCAAGAGCGCGGCGCAACGGCGATTGCGGTTGCTTCTGCCAACGTGCTGGCGGGCAATGTTGCGCTCGAAGTCACCAGCGAGATCTTCGAGGTGATGGGTGCCCGGTCGGCTGTACGACCCCTTGGCTTCGACCGTTTCTGGCGCAACGTCCGTATCCACACCCTCCACAATCCTGCTGAATACAAGACCCGAAATGTCGGCGCCTGGTTTTTGACCGGCGACTATCCAGAGCCCGGTATCTTCCAATGAGCGGACGACAGCTCCACCTCAATATCAATATCCTCCACTCCGGCTTCTCGCCGGCGGCGTGGCGAATGGAAGGCAGCGATCCGCGAGCATCCTTCGACGTCAACCACTATGTCAGGGTCGCCCAGATTGCGGAACGCGGTACCTTCGACGCGGTTTTCCTTGCCGACCAGGCGGCGATCTCCGACCGGGTTGATTTCAGACCGTTGACGTCACTTGAACCGACTATCGTTCTGGCCATGGTCGCGGCCAACACGGAACGGATAGGTCTGATCGCCACCGCCTCGACGACCTATAACGAGCCGTACAACATCGCCCGGCGCTTCGCGACGCTCGACCATGCCAGCAACGGGCGCGCCGGCTGGAACATCGTCACCAGCGCAGACCTGGCGCAAAGCCGAAACTTCGGCCTTCAAAAGCCTGTGGCCCACGCAAGCCGCTATGAGCGCGCCAGTGAATTCGCAGCCGTGGTCAAGGCGCTCTGGGACAGTTGGGAGGAAGAGGCCTTCATCGGCGACGCCACGACAGGCCGCTTCGTCGATGCTGGTCGGGTCCATCCGATCGCCCACAGCGGCAAGCACTTCTCGGTTCATGGACCGCACAACATTCCCCGCCCGCCCCAGGGTCACCCGGTTATCGTCCAGGCAGGCGGCTCAGATGATGGGCGGGAGCTTGCCGCCGAGCATGCCGAAGCCGTCTTCTCCGCGTCTCAATCCTTCGAGGAGTCGTTGGATTATGCGAGAGATCTTCGCCGGCGCGCTACCCGCTGTGGCCGTCCAGACAACAGTATCGTGGTGCTGGCGGGCCTGGCCACGATCATCGGCAGTACCGAGGCAGAGGCCAAACGCCGCCAGGACGAATTGCGCGACCTGATCCCTCTTGAATACAGTCTTGCGCGGCTGGCAGGTGTGCTGCAGGTCGATCGCAGCAGGCTCGAACTCGACGCTCCGTTGCCAGGCGACATACCGCTGCCGGCCGACGGCGGCCACACATTCTTCCGCGCAACCGTGGCACTCGCACAGCGAGAGGGATTGACGGTTCGGGGTTTGATCCGTGCGCTCAACGGTGGCACCGGCCACCGCACGATTGTCGGCACGCCGAAGGACATCGCCGATGACATCGAAACCTGGTTTACCGCCGGTGCGGCTGACGGCTTCAATCTGATGCCGGACGTGTTACCCCATGGGCTCGATGTCTTTGTCGACGAGGTCGTTCCGATCCTGCGTCGACGCGGGCTCTTCAGGCACGAATATGGCGGTCGGACACTGCGCGACCATCTCGGTCTTGCCCGTCCGGACAATCCCTATGCCGCGGCAGCAGAATGACAGACGAGAAAAGGACATCGCCATGACGCCAACCCTTGCGACAAAGGCAGACGACGCTGATCGGCTGGCGGCACTTGCCGCCGAGCGCTACCGAAACGCGCAGCAGCTTGGGGGCGACTGGAACGAGACCCTGGAGACCATTCTCTCCCATCGCAGCGTACGCAGCTATCTGCCAAAACCGGTTCCGCACATGGCAGTGGAGCTTGCCGTTGCCGCCGCCCAGTCGGCGCCGAGTTCGTCCAATCTGCAGGCATGGAGCGTGGTGGCGGTGGAAGGTACCGAACGCCGAAGCCGGCTTAACGCGATTGCCGGAAATCAGCGCCAGATTGCGCAAGCGCCGCTTCTCCTCGTCTGGCTGGCCGACCTTGCCCGGCCTCGTGAGATCGCCGAAGACGGCGGATCGACCGCCGACGGGCTCGACTACATCGAGAGCTTTCTGCTTGGTGTGATCGATGCCGCGCTGGCCGCCCAGAACGCCGTCGTTACTCTTGAATCGTTGGGGCTTGGAACCTGCTATATCGGCGCCATCCGCAACGACCCGGAAGCAGTCGCGCGCGAGCTTGCATTGCCCGACGGGGTCTTCCCGGTCTTCGGCTTGACGGTGGGCTTTCCCGATCCGGCGCAGCCCGCCGCAGTGAAGCCACGGCTACCGCAATCGACCGTCCTGCACCGCGAGCACTATACCAAGGAAAAACGCAGCCACGATCTTGCCGCCTATAACAAGGTGCTCAGAAGCTTCCAGACAGAACAGGCCATGCCAGCACTCGACTGGACAGATCAGGTCAGCCACCGCATCGGTACGGTCGAAGCGTTGAAGGGCCGGCACGTACTTGCTGCGGCAGCGCGCAGACTCGGGTTCCAGCTGAAATAGAACGATGAAGACACCGCGCCCAAGCTTACTCGGCGGCAATCATGTCCGTTGCCGGGCGAATACGGCGTGCGACGATCTCATCCATTGTCTGCAAGGTGCGCGCCTCGGCCAGCAGCCATTCGCGAAACAGATCGACGCGCATCAGCCGCGCCGTATGCGCAGTGGTCGCAAAGAAGTAGGAGGAACTGACAGGCTGCGGCACGCCGAAAGGGCTGACCAGCCGTCCGGACCGGATCTCGGCTTCCGCAAGCCTGATCTTCCCGAGCCCTAAACCCTGCCCGGCCAGCGCTGCATCGAGTACGAGGGAGGATTGGCTCAGCCGGAAACCACCTTGCGACGGATGGTAGGAGAGCCCGGCCGCACGCAGCCATCCGCTCCAGTCCGGGCAGGATTGATCATGCTCAGCCCCCTCCTCGTGCAACAACGGCACATCTTCAATTGCATGCGGCCCGTCCCATAGCGAATGGGCATCGGCAAATTCCGGGCTGCAGACTGGCAGGACGGCCTCGGAAAAGAGATGGTCGACGACCAGTCCAGGATAGGGACCGCTTCCGTAGCGAATAACACAATCAGCGTCCCCCGCATCGAGATTTGTCAGCTGGGTCGACGCATCGACAAGGACTTGCAATCCGGGAGCCGCTCGCCGCAGCGCATCGAGGCGCGGGATGAGCCACTTGCTGGCAAAGGATGGTGCCACTGAGACGCGGATCGGCTGTTCGTGATCGCTTGTAGCGAACTGGGCCATCGCGGCGAGCACCGCATCAAATGCATCCGTCAGTCCTGGCACCAATGCCAGCCCGGCCGGCGTCAGTTGCAACTGACCGCGGACACGCTTGAACAGGGGTTGTCCGAGATAGTCCTCCAACAGGCGAATCTGCTGCCCGACGGCTGCGGACGTGACATGCAGTTCTTCGGCAGCGCGAACGAAATTCAAGTGCCGCGCCGTTGCCACGAAGGTGCGTAGCGACGTCAACGGCGGAAGCCGCGCAAGCGTGGGCTGGATTGCTTTTCGGCGGGAGTTGGCAAGCGTGCTCATGTTAGCGATTGCACCACAAACCGGCTGCTCGAGGCGAGCACCGGCATTTCCTCCAGCTCTGCCGGCAGAACATTTTCTTGCGTCGTGGACATCAATTGGAGATGCAAAAACTCATTTTCGGAAATTGTCTATCTTTTTAGTAGATTACGGCAACTGCTCTCCACCAATTAAGACAGGCGCGAAGTTTTCCTTTTCCGATCACGGAGAAAAACATTCTTCCTATTTCCCTTCAGCCGGCCCGATGATGCCTGTGACGGACGTTTCGCCGAGGCGTCACCCACACTCAGGGGGTATTGATGGACATTCGGAGACGCCAACTCAACGAGCTTCTTGCCTTGACGGGCCTGACCGCGCTCGTACCGCTCAGCGGCTTCGCTGAGACGTCGGGGGCAACAACGGGCGGCACTTTGAATTTCATTGTCGAGCCGGAGCCCCCCACGATCCTGGCGCTCGCTCACACTGCTGGCGGCACACAGAAGGTCAGTCCGAAGATCACCGAGGGATTGCTGACCTATGATTTCGGTCTCGCGCCGAAGCCGCAGCTTGCAACCGAGTGGTCCATCAGCGAAGACGGATTGAGCTACACATTCAAGCTGCGCCCAAACGTGAAATGGCACGATGGCAAGCCATTCACATCCGAGGATGTCGCCTATTCGATCGAGCTTCTGAAACAGGTACACCCACGCGGTCGTGGCACCTTCGCCACCGTAACAAAGGTCGACACGCCCGATCCGCTGACCGCGGTCATCCGGCTTTCCAAACCCGCGCCGTACCTTTTGAGCGCCCTCTATGGCGCGGAGTCGCCGATCGTACCGAAGCACGTCTATGACGGCGTCAAGATTGCCGACGTACCAACCAACCCGAACGGCGGCGCGCCGGTCGGCACCGGACCCTTCATCTTCAAGGAATGGGTGCGTGGCTCCCACATTATCCTGGAGCGCAATCCGGACTATTGGGATGCCGGAAAGCCCTATCTCGACAAGATTGTCGTGCGCTTCGTGCCGGACGGCGCAGCACGTGCGGCGGGCTTCGAGACCGGTGAATTCGATATCGGTGGTGACAATCCGATCCCGCTGAGCGATCTCGAGCGCGTCAAGGCGTTGCCGAATATTGGCGTCGATTCGCGCGGCTATGAGACCAAGGGTGATCAGACACAGCTGATCTTCAATCTCGACAACGAATACCTCAAAAATGCCCACGTCCGCCGAGCGATTGCCCATGCGGTCGACCTCAATGTCGTCCTCAACACGGTGTGGTACGGCTACGGTCACGTCTCGCCGAGCCCGATCAGCACCTTCCTGCCGCGCTACCTCGATGCCTCGATCAAGCCTTACGCCTATGATCTGCAGGCGGCCGAACATCTGCTTGACGAAGCAGGCTACAAGCGCGGCGCCGATGGCATCCGTTTCGGCCTTCGGCTCACGCACAATTCCTACAATGAGGGCTTCAAGCGGGTCGCCGAATATCTGAAGCAGAACCTGACCCGCATCGGCATTGCGGCGACGATCGAGTCCTATGATTTTTCGACCTATATCAAGAAGGTCTATACCGACCGCGCTTTCGACGTGACGGCCGAATATCTCGGCAACCAGTTCGATCCGACACTCGGCGTGCAGCGCATCTACTGGTCGAAGAACTTCAAGCTCGGCCTGCCATTTTCGAACGCCAGCCACTACGCGAACCCGGAAGTGGACAGCCTGCTCGAAGCGGCCTCCGTCGAGACCAACGACGAGAAGCGCAAGCAGCAGTTCTATGCCTTCCAGAAAATCATTGCCGACGAGGTGCCGGTGGTAAACCTGATAGCGCTTGAGAATGTCACCGTTTTCAACAAGCGCGTGAAAAACCACACGATCGGGGCCGAGGGCGTGCAGTCCAATTTCGCGGAAGTATACATCAAGGACGGCGAAGGCTGATCGGGGGCGACGGCGGACCGGCACGAAGGGGGCGCATCGGTGATGCGCCCCTTTTTTTACTATGTCAGGCGACGCGCGCCGGCGTCAGTTTGGCAAGGATGCGAGCGGCGAGCGCGATCGCCTGTGTGCGCTGCTCGGTAATCGAACTCGACTCCCATGCGACACCGCGCAGCGGATGCCCAATGGCGCTGAGGTTGCGATGAACGCGACCCTCCTCATTGACGAGGTCCCCCTCAGGCGTCGCATCGATACCGTAGCCGGTGCTATGCGGCCGAACTTCGCCACTTGCAAGCAGGCTCTTGACGAAAGGATCGGCAATCTGTCGCCAGTCGTGCAACTGATGACCGCGGCAGTCGATGACACCGTCGAACCGTGCGGTCTCGATACCCGTTCCAGTCCCTAGTCTGGCGACGATCTGGTCTCCCTCGAGGGCAAAGCCAAGCACACGCGCGCGACGGTGGGCCAGCCGGCCTTCGGAGATCACGGTCTCGATGGTCTTGTGGCTCTCCGGCGCCGATCGGTGTGCTGTAACATCCCAATAGGCTCGCAGATGCCTGATGAAACGCAACCGCTCACGATCACTCGCGCCCTGCCACAAGGACAGGATATGGGGCCGGATCGCGAGAGGCAAGCCCTGCCAGTCCGTACCGGCTGCCGCGATCGCGCGCCGCTCCGCCTTCACGCGCGACAGCAGATCGCGCGCCGTCACCGGCAACGGCCCCTCAGCGAGAAAATCGCGGGCGGCGGGGACGGTTCTGCGTCCGTCCACGAACTGACCACGGCGCGATATCACCCGGTAGCGGCCGCGATTGCCTCTCGCTTCCATGCTGGCAACCGCATCGACCATCGACAGGCTGGAACCGATCAGGAGAATCTCCTCGCAGCCGGTCAGGCGGTCAAGCGCATCGGCGTCCCAGGGACTGGCTGCAAAGCGCGCGTGACTTGCAAGAGCGGCCTCAGCTTCGGACAGTCGTGGCTGGAACACGCCAAGCGCCAACACGGCCTCGTCGGCCTCCACGACCGTACCGTCAGCTGTCGTGATGCGGATCCGGTGCGGTGTGGAAACCAGCGCAGATGCCGACGACCTGACATGCCGCAGCGTCGACCCAAACCGCGCACTCGCAACGGCACGGGCAAGCTCGTCGCGAACATAGGTTCCGTAAAGATAGCGCGGCGGACTACTTGAGCTGACGTCGACGGGCGGCACCCAGCCGTTGACGGCGCCGTTGTCGACAAGCCAGCGTGACAGATGGCCGGGGTCGTCGGGGTAGAGCGAAAAGATTTCAGCCGGTCCATTCACAAGGTGGACGGGGTCGGGCGTGCTGTAGGCGACCCCTCGGCCAAGCTCGGCACGCCGCTCGATCACAGTGATCGCAAGCGGCACTTCAGTCCGTTCCAGAAGCTTCAACGCTGTCACCGCCCCGGCAAAGCCGCCGCCAACAATAGTTACCGAATGATGCGGAATATGATCATCGATGCGCAATGAACCTCCTCTCCCGTCGGCAATGACAGGGCCTGGTAGATCGTGGTGAAAAATCGGCATGCGAAGGCAAGCCGTGCGAAACGTTGCTACGCGATCAAGCGGCGACGACTGCGGCGGTGGCCTTCGAGCAGATCAAGGGCATTTCGGCCGGCAACCAAGTGCGCTTCATGGTCGCTCAGCCCGGCCGCCGCGAATGCTTTTGCAAGCTCTTCCTGCGTCGGACCGTGTTCAAGGATCGGCCAGTCGCTCCCGACCAGAACATGATCGGCACCGACGAGACTGGTGACGAACCGGAGGAAACGCGCTTCCGACGGCATGATGTCGATGTAGAGATGCCGCCGCTTTCCGGCAGATGCGCTGGCGAAAATCGACGGCAGTTCGCCGAACGGACCAGTCAGCGCCAATGCCGCGACGCCAAGGGCTGTGATGACGACCCGAAGCTCGGGCAACTCCTCGAAAACGCCCGATGTCACAAGCGAGATCGCGGCGGCCGCGTTGATGGTGCCTCGGCTCAGGCGGGTACCAAGCCGGCCAAGTCCGGCCAGTTGGCTCGAAAGTGGCTCGGGGTTGATTGGATGCAGGAAGACGGGGACGCCCAGTTCGGCAGCAACTTTCAGGACAGGCCTGGCCTCCGGCGCGTCAATCAGCCTGGTCCCCTTTGCGCTGTCGAGAAATAAGCCGGACAGATTGAGATCAAGTATGGCGCGTCGCGCTTCGACGGCCGCTGCCTCGCCACCGAATGCGTCCACCGTCGCCAATGCGAACAGACGGTCGGGATGGTGCGCAACCGTGGCTGCCAGATCGTCGTTCAGCCTGCGGCTGACGTCCCCGAGATCGGCATCGGGTGCGGCGACCATGGACAGCGCCACACCAATCACGCGACGCGCAATCCCGGCTGCGTCGCTGTCGGCAATCAGTGCATCGATATCTGAGATTTTTGTTCCGATGCGAGCCCACAGGGGATCGAGCGGACGGTCGGGCGCGCGGTAGATCTCCCAGCCCTGCGGCAGCAAATGCGTATGAAAATCGACGATGTTGAGCTTGCCCATGGTTACTCCGCAGCGGAGCGTGATTTGCGTGCGGCAATGCCTACCTTGACGAGGGGCGCGACATCGCGCCCGTAGGTCACCGTGTCTTCGGTCGGATAGAAGCCTCGCATCAGGAAGTTGGAGACGCCGGCGTCATAGTAATCGAGGATCGCTTCGGCGACTTGGTCCGGCGTACCCACGAGTGCCGTCGAGTTGCCGGCGGCACCGCTGACCGCTGCGACCTCAGTCCACAGGCGCTTGTCGAGGACCTTGCCGCGGGCGGCTGCTTCCCGCAGACGCACCGAGCCGATGTTTGATGGCAATGTTTCGCCATTGCCGCCGGGCCGGGCTATCGACTTGACCTTCTGCAGGATGGAACTGGCCTTTTCCCATGCCTTGTCTTCGGTCTCCGCAACAACGATCCGGAAGGCGATGGTGAAGCGGATGTCATCGGCGCGCCCGAAAGGTTCAGCGGCCGTGCGCACCTTGCCGATCGTTTCGCGCACGCCATCGAGCGGTTCGCCCCACAGCGCGTATATGTCCGCGTGCTTGCCGGCGACCTTGAAGGCAGCCTCAGACGAACCGCCGAAAGAGATCGGAATCCGTGATTGCCGGAATGGCCTGACCTGTGAAACCGCACCCTTAACCTTGTAGAATTCGCCTTCGTGATCGAAAGGCTCTTCGCTTTCCCAGACGTTCTTGAGAACTGTCAGATATTCGTCGGTCCGGTCGTAGCGTCTGTCGTGATCGAGGAAATCGCCGTCGCGCTGCTGGTCGGCGTCAGAACCGCCGGTGATGATGTGGACCCACAGTCGCCCGTCTGAAAACTGATCGAGTGTCGCGAGCTGGCGCGCCGCAAGCGTCGGCGCCATGAAACCGGTGCGATGAGCAAGGAGCGCACCGATGCGGCTCGTCCTTGCAAAAAGGTAGGCGGCGATCTGGTTGTTGTCCGGCCAGGTCGAAAACGCACCGATCAGAAGCCGATCGATACCGGCCTCTTCAGCGGCCGTTGCATGGTTGAGGATATAGTCCTTGTCCACGACCGGTCCCTTGGGTGGCACGATATCCGACCCCTCGCGGTTCGATACGTGACCGATGAATTCGAAGCTCATGAGACACTCTTCCTTTAAGCGGCCGATCTCAGAAGACCTTGCCTTCTTCCAGATGCGTCGTGGTTCCGTTGATGTAATAGTCGCCGACCACCCTCGCCTTGTGCAGCAGCGGGTTGTGGTTGAGCACCGTGCGGATGTTGCGCCAGTGCCGATCGAGATTGAGATGGCGGGAGGTCGCCGACCCGCCGCCAAGCTCGAAGACGTTGGTGGCGGCCGCAAGCGCGAGTTGCGAAGCGATGATCTGCGTGCGGGCCGTCGTCAACGCGCTTTCGATCAAGGCTGTTTCGATCGCCTCGGCTTCCCCCCCTGCAAAGGCCACCACCGAGCGATCCAGCGCACGAGCACTCTCGCGGATCAACGTGTCGACAGCAAAGGAGCCTGCAGCAATCTCACCCAATATCTTCTGCACGAAGGGATCGGCATTGGCCGTCTCGGCCGCACTGTGGGCAGCCGACCGCGCCTGCCTGCGCACATAATCGGTCCCCTCTGCGAGTGCGCCGCGCACCGCACCTGCCATTGAGGCGGCCAGGTGGAGTTGACGCAACGTCGAGGTATGGCGACCGACAAGCGTGTTCAGACCCCGTCTGGAGATTTCGTGCGGTAATACCTCGACGTCTTCGAGCATCACGCCGCCGCTGGCCGTCAGCCGTTGGCCCATGCCGTCCCAGTCATCGAGAATGGTGATGCCTTTGCGATCCACCGGCAGCAGGACGCTGACGAACTCGTCGTCGTCGTTCCTGGCACTGAAAGAGGCAAAATCGGAAAAAGCTGTCCCCGTCGCATACCATTTCCGGCCGTTGAGGCGGTAGGTCTCGCCGGTTCTCGTCAACCGTGTCGTCACTTCGCCGGGGCGCTTCGTGCCTTGCTCGGTGTGAGCGCCCCCGAAAAGCTTGCCAGTGAGAACGCGGCCGAGCTGCGTTCGGTCGATGGCCGTATTGGGGCTGAGAATAAGGCTTTCGGTGAAATTGAAATGGCTGCGCAGTGCATGGGCAACGTTTGAATCTGCGACACCGATTGCCATGATCATGTCGATGTAGTCCGCCACAGATCCGCCCGGGCCGCCGAGTGCCACCGGAATGCGTAACGCGCCGAGCCCAGCCTCTTTGAAAAGGCGGAAAGCTTCGAAAGGAAGCTCCCTCTCCAGGTCGCGCCTTGCCGCCTCTTGGGATATTTCGGCCGATAGCGTCGGGATCTTCGCGAGAAGCTCGGAAAGATTGTTCCCCTGCGCAGATAGGCCGGGCGCGGCAGTGGAAGACAGTGCGGAAGGAGCGATATTCGGCATTCAGGAACCTTCTCGGCGCTAAGGAAAAGAATGGAAGGATCCGCCAGCGGGGCGGATCCTCGAGGCATATTCAGGCAACGGCGCGCGTCAGCGGCACCACATTGTCGATGCCGGAAGCAGTACTGCGCGGCACGCGGCCTTCGACCGGATGGCTGGGATCGTTGAAACCGGGCGTCGAGGGGTGCCTGTAGTGACCAGCCGATCGACCAGTGCCTCATCCTCAGCATCGAGCTTGACGTCGAGCGCGCGGATGTAGCTGTCCCAGTGCTCTTCCGTGCGTGGACCGGTGATGGCCGCCGAGATCAGCTTGTTGTTGAGCACCCAGGCAAGCGCGAATTCCGTCGGTGAAATCCCCTTGCGGGCGGCATGAGCGGCGATCTCGGTTGCAATGGCAATCGATTCAGGACGCCATTCTGTCTCTAGGATGCGCTTGTCGCCACGACCGGCACGGGTGTCGGCGGCTGGCTCCTTGCCGGGTTCGTACTTGCCCGTCAGGACGCCGCGGGCAAGTGGCGAGTAGGAAACGACGCCGAGGCCGTAGTGATGGGCTGCAGGTAGCTGCTCTGCTTCGGCGGTGCGGTTGACGATGTTGTAGAGCGGCTGGCTTGCTACCGGACGATCGATGCCGAGCTCATCGGCAAGATGAGCAATCTCGGCGATCCGCCAGCCACGGAAGTTCGAGACGCCGAAATAGCGCAGCTTGCCAGCGCGGATGAGGTCTGCAATGGCGCGCACCGGCTCTTCCAAAGGCGCGTCAAAGACAGCTCTGTGGAAATAGAGGATGTCGATATAGTCGGTGTTGAGGCGGCGCAGCGAATTCTCGACCGTCTCGATCACCCACTTGCGCGAATGGCCGCCGAGGTTCGGACCCTTCTTGTGGGAGTTGACGAACTTGGTTGCCAGTACCCAGTGATCTCGATGCGCCTTGATGCCTTTGCCGACGACCTCTTCCGATTTGCCGTCGTGATAGACATCGGCGGTATCGATGAAGTTAATCCCCTGCTCGCGTGCCTTGTCGATGATGCGGAAAGCGACATCGTCAGGCGTCGGCCCACCAAACATCATGGTTCCCAAGCTGAGCGGTGATACCTTCAGCGCACTGCGCCCCAGATAGCGATAATCGACCATTTTCTTCTCCTTGTTACTGAGCGTGGTGACAGGCAGCGGCGTGGCCGGTGCCGAACTGGCGCAACGTCGGGTCTTCGGCCCTGCAGATAGCGGTTGCGAGCGGACAGCGCGTATGGAAACGACAACCGGCAGGCGGATTGTGCGGGCTCGGCAGATCGCCAGTGATGGGCGCGGCCTGCTTGCGGCGCGACGGATCGGGGACGGCTGCGAGCAGCGCTTGCGTGTAGGGATGCTTCGCATTGGCCCAGAGCTCGCTTGTCGGGGCACTTTCGACAATGCGCCCCAGATACATCACGAGCACGCGATCGGCGAAATAGCGCACGACCGAAAGATCGTGCGAAATGAAGAGGTAGGAAAGCGACAGCTCGGTCTTCATTTCTACCAGCAGATTGAGGATCTGTGCCTGGATGGAAAGATCGAGTGCTGAAACCGGCTCGTCGCAGATGACCAGTTCCGGTTGCAGGATGAGGGCACGGGCGATCCCGATGCGCTGGCGCTGACCGCCTGAGAATTCGTGCGGATAGCGATCGAGTGCGTCGGCGGGAAGCCCTACATGGGCAACCATCTGAGCCGCAATCGCCTCGCGGCGCTTGCGCTCGCCAACGCCATGAACGGCAAGCGGCGCAGTCAGGATGGCGCGGATCGTCTGCCGTGGATTGAGGGACGCGAACGGATCCTGGAAGATCATCTGGATGCTGCGGCGGACCGATTGCAGCTCGCTGCCGGACATGGCGGTCACGTCCCTGCCCTTGAAGGTCACACTCCCCGAGGATGGGTCGACGAGCCGCACCAGCGATTTGCCGAGCGTGGACTTGCCGCAGCCCGACTCCCCGACCAGCGCCACCGTCTCGCTTTCGGCGATCTCCAGCGAGACGCCGTCGACAGCACGCACGGTGCCGGTGGTTCCCGGATAGTGGGTCGAAAGCCGATCAACCGACAGGAGCGACATGGGCGACCTCCGCAATTGCTGGAACATAGGGGCACGCAACCTGCCGACCGGCCGAAAGAGCGGTGAGCTGAGGGACACTGGAGCCGCAGGCCGGCCGCGCGACGGGACAGCGCGGGCGGAAGGAGCAGCCCTTCTCGCCGGCGGCTGACACGATCGAGCCCGGGATTTCTAAGAGCGGGCCGTCACGGTAGTGATAGTCGGCCTTCAGGCGCGGCGAGGCCGACAGCAGGCCGTGCGTATAGGGATGGTAGGGCGTCTCGAACACCTGATCGGGCAACCCCTCCTCGATCTTGCGCCCGGCATACATGACGACGACGCGGTCTGCCCATTGTGCGACGATGCCAAGATCGTGGGTAATAAGGATGACGGCCATCTGCAGCTGGACGCGAAGATTGTCGAGCAGTTGCAGCACTTGCGCCTGTATCGTCACGTCCAGCGCGGTCGTGGCTTCATCGGCGATCAAAAGTTTCGGATTGCAGGCAACGGCAATCGCGATCATGACGCGCTGGCGCATTCCGCCAGAAAGCTGGTGAGGATATTCGTCGATACGACGGGCGGCTTCCGGAATACTGACGAGATCCAATAGCGCGATGGCGCGCTCGCGAGCCTGGCGCCGGGTCAGATTCTCGTGAATGCGCAGCACCTCCATGATCTGATCACCGATCGTCAGCACCGGATTGAGCGATGTCATCGGCTCCTGAAAGATCATCGCGATATCGCGGCCACGAATGCGGCGCAGCTCGCGTTCGGAAAGACCTGTAAGATCGCGGCCGCCGAAGAGGATCTGTCCGCCGGCGCGTGCCTGCCGCGGCAGCAACCCCATCAGACCAAGCGCCGTCAGCGACTTGCCCGAGCCGGATTCGCCGACGATCGCCAGCATCTCGCCCGGATTTGCAAAAAAGCTGACGCCCTTGACAGGCTCGGCAGACGGGAAGCGCACCGAGAAATCGGAAACCTGCAGGAGCTTTGTCATCAGCGTTCCTCCGAAAAACGCGGGTTGAGCGCATCATTGAGACCGTCGCCGATCAGGTTGAGAGCAAGCACCGTGAAGACGATCGCAAGACCAGGCAGCGCCGTCAGGTACCAGGCGGTGCGGATGACGTCGCGTCCCGCACCGATCATCGAGCCCCAGGACACACGGTTGGGATCGCCGAGCCCCATGAAGGAAAGCGCCGATTCCATCAAAATGGCGCTTGCCACCATCACCGAGGAGGTGACGATCAGCGGCGGCAGGGCGTTCGGCAGGATCTCTCGGAAGATGATGCGCGCATGGCCGAAGCCGAGGCTGCGGGCGGCGAGCACGTAGTCCTTCTCGCGAATGGCCCTGAATTCGGCGCGGGTCAGCCGCGCCACGGTCGGCCAACTGACGATCGCGATCGCAACCGTGACGGTTGCTGTCGTCGGCTGGGCAATGGCCACGAGGACGACAAGCAGCACAAAGCTCGGAATGGTCTGGAATATCTCGATGAACTTGACAAGCACATCGTCGACCAGGCCGCCGAAATATCCCGCGACGGCACCGATGGCAATCCCGGCCGTCAGTCCAAGTGCGGTGGCTGCAAGCCCAACGGTCAGGGAGATCCGCGCCCCATGGACGATGCCGGCCAGCACATCACGCCCCATGGAGTCGGTGCCAAGCGGATAGGCTGGATTCTGGCCCGGCCAGAGGAATGGCCTCGCCACCATCTCCAGCGGATCGCCCGGATAGAGGAGTGGAGCAAACAAAGCTGAAAGAGCAACGGCGAGGAGGATGCCTGTGCCAAAGAGTGCATTGGGATTGGCTAGGAAGACCTTCACCTCTCGCCGCATGCCGCGCCAGGCCGTGCCAGACACCGACGCACGCACGTCGGGCGCATGGATATGTGTCCAGCGCGGCGGTTTGGGCGGGGCCGGCGCCGGCTGGCTGTCCTCGAGCTTTGCCTGCGGCGCAAAGTCGATCGCCCGACCGGCAAGAGTTCCAAGTTTTGGACTGTTCATCGACTTGCTCCAATTCGGGGATCGATCCACGCCTGCAAGAGGTCAACGGCGGCATTGGCGACGATCACGAGGAAGGAAGACAGCAGGAGTATGCCGAGAAGCACGCTGAAATCGCGCGCCATGACGGCTTCGAATGCCAGCCGGCCTAGTCCCGGCCAACTATAGACAGTCTCGACCACGACCGCGCCGCCCAGCATGCCGCCAAAGTGCATTCCAGCCATCGTCGTAATGGGGATGAGGGCATTGCGCAGGACGTGGCGCGTCGTCAGCACGAAGGGCGAGACACCCTTGGCGCGTGCCGTGCGCACGAAATCCTGCGACTTGACCTCCAGCATCGAGGCGCGCGTCAACCGTGCATAGATCGCAAGGTAGAAGAGTGCCAGCGAGGTGGCCGGCAGCACCATGTAGCGCGCCCTGTCGATCAATTCCGGCAATCCCGTCAGCCGCGAGCCGATCGTGCTGTCGCCGCCGCTCGGCAACCAGCCGAGCTTGACGGAAAACAGAAGAATCAGCATCAGACCGATCCAGAAGCCAGGGATCGAATAAAACAGCAGCGAAACGACGGAGATGATGCGGTCAGGCAAACGCCCGGAGAAGGTTGCCATCAGCGAACCGAGCAGCAGCCCGACGGCAATTGCGATCGCCAGCGCCGCCAGCATCAGCACAAGAGTGCCGGGCAGGCGCTGACCAATCAGATCGGCGACAGGCATGCCGTAGCGCGGGGAGAAGCCCAGGCTGAAGTGCGCGAGGTTGTTCAGGTAGTTGGCCAGCTGAACAAGGATAGGATTGTCCAGTCCGAAGCGCTCCCGCAACGCGGCCATGGTCTCCACCGTCGCCGAACCCGACTCTGCCGCCATGACATCGGCCGCATCGCCCGGTGCCAGCTTCAGCAGGAAGAAATTCAAAATGACGATCCCAAGCATTGTGGGAACGGCCTGAATGATCGTCCTGCCGATGGTTCGTCCGATCCGCCTGTACGCCGACATGTGTCCCGCCTCGCGATCTTGAGAAAAGATTTCGCCTCGTTTTCCTGTGTAAGTAGTTGACTAATTCTGTGGGTTTTGTCAAATCCATACAGGTAAATAATTCCAAAGGACATCGTTCTACGATCTACTTTTAGGAATCGCGTACCGCTTATGGCTACATAATGGAATTTTATACCACATCATCGTGATCGACTGGCAAAAATCTCTACGCCGGGAGTGATCTGCGGAATGGTACCGAACCTGGCCCAAGCGGCCTTTGAGATCATGAGGGTTGAACAAAATGTCACTATTCCCGGCACCCACACGCCGCAGCTTCCTCCTTGCCTCGGTCGCAATTGGCGTCACGGCAGCAGCTAGGCTTCCAGCCTTTGCTGCAGCAACGCGCGGAGGCACGGCAACGCTCCTGCTCTCGGCCGAGCCACCTGTCCTGACAACGATCGCCCACACGGCGTTCAATGCGGTTTACGTATCGCCGAAGACGACGGAAGGCCTCCTTACTTACGATTTCGAGCTGAACCCGCGTCCGTTGCTCGCCAAGCAATGGACCGTCAGTCCCGATGGTCTGACCTATACGTTCAAGCTGCGCGAGGGTGTGAAATGGCATGACGGGCAGCCCTTCACCTCCGCCGATGTCGCCTTCTCGATCAAGACCCTGAAGGAGGTGCACCCGCGTGGGCGCAACACCTTCCTCAATCTTGTCGACATCGAAACGCCCGACGCGCTGACGGCCATTCTGAAACTGTCAAAGCCGGCGCCCTATCTCATTACCGCTCTTGCCGCATCCGAAACACCGATCGTGCCGCGCCACGTCTATGAGGGTACCAAGGTTGGGGAGAACCCGGCCAACCTGGCGCCAATCGGCACCGGCCCCTTCAAGTTCAAGGAATGGGTGCGCGGCAGCCACATCGTCTATGAACGCAACCCCGACTATTGGGATCAGCCCCGCCCCTATCTCGACCAGCTGATCGTCCGCTTCATTCCGGATGCAGCCGCCCGTTCGATCGCGATCGAGACCGGCGAAATCGACCTTGCACCGTCAACGCCCGTGCCGCTCAGCGATCTCGAGCGACTGAAGGGCGTCGAAGCGCTCGCCTTCGAGACCAACGGCTACCAATATGCGAATGGCGTCAGCCGCATCGAGTTCAATCTCGAGCGTCCTTTCTTCAAGGACGTACGAGTGCGCCGCGCCTTTGCCCATGTCATTGACCGCAACGTCATCCTGAACACCATCAACTATGGCTACGGCGCCGCTATCCCAGGCCCGATCAATCCACATCTGGCAAAATGGTATGTGCCCGATCTCAAGACCTATCCGATCGACCTGGCCGCGGCCGAGAAACTCCTGGATGAGGCCGGCTACCCCCGCGGCGTCGACGGCATACGCGCCCGCATCAATCTAGACTACGTGCCGAGCGGCGAGACCTATCCACGGGGATCCGAATACATCCGTCAGGCGCTTGCCAAGGTCGGCATCGACGCGACGGTCCGCAGTCAGGATTTTGCAACCTACACCAAGCGCATCTACACGGATCGCGACTTCGACTTCGCCTTCGAAGGCATGAGCAACCTCTTCGATCCGACGGTCGGCGTACAGCGCCTCTACTGGAGCAAGAACTTCAAGCCCGGCGTGCCATTCTCAAACGGAGCGGCCTACAGCAATCCGAAGGTCGATCAGCTGCTTGAAGCAGCTGCCGTCGAAGTCGATCCGGAAAAGCGCATCGCGCAGTGGCGCGAGATCCAGCAGATCCTCGTCGAGGACGTGCCGGCGATCGACATCGTCAGCCAGCCGGAACTGACGATCTATAACAAGCGCATTTCCGATCACACGGTTGGTGGCGAAGGCGTGGCCGGCAGCCTGGCCTACGCCTACGTGGCCGCATCCTGATTATTCAACGACCGACAAACGGGAGCACTATGCATGTCCATTCAACATCGTCCCGGATCGATCGTTGGCCTGCCGAAATTTGCGGCCCCGACCGACTTTGCCGAAAGCCCCTTGTCGCAGGCGCTCAAGCAGCCGCTCCTTCTCGGTCTCTTCCTGCCGATCCAGGCCGGCGGCTGGACCCAATCGACGCTGGAAAGATCGACCGACTGGCGTTTCGACTACAACAAGGCTCTGACGCTGAGGGCCGAAGAACTCGGATTCGATCTCGTCTTTGCGCTGTCACAATGGCTGCCGAAGGGTGGCTATGGTGGCGTCTTCGACGGCCAGGCACTGGACAGCTTTGTATCGACGGCGGCATTGGCGGGCCTCACCAAGAAGATCATGCTGATTTCGACCATGCACGTGCTCTATGGCCCGTGGCATCCCTTGCATCTGGCAAAGTTCGGGGCAACGCTCGATCACATCACCGGCGGGCGCTGGGGCATCAACGTAGTGACCGGTCATCGCGCGGTCGAACATGAAATGTTCGGCTGGCCACGCATCGAACACGATAAGCGATATGAGCTCGCAGCCGAATTCCTGGAAGTTGTACAGCGCCTGTGGAGCGACACGGAAAATTTCTCCTTCGAAGGAGAAAGCAGCTGGAAACTCGGCGGCGGCTTCGTGACCCCAAAGCCGAATTTCGGCCGCCCGATCCTCGTCAACGCCACTGGTTCTGATGCAGGGATTGCCTTTGCAGGCCGCTACTCGGATATCGTGTTCATCACCAGTTCGACGGGTGCCGACATCGACAGTGCCCTGCAATCGCTGCCGGCGCATACGAAGCGGGTCAAGGACGCCGCAATCGACGTCGGCCGCACGGTCCGCACGCTTCTCAATCCAATGGTGATCTGCCGGCCGACAGAGAAGCAGGCCTGGGAGTTGGCCGACCGAATTGTTGCCCATGCCGATCATCGCTCACCACAGGGCTTCCAGTCGCTGAATTCGGACGCGCAGGCCTGGAAGGGGCGCGATCCCCAGGATCCCTACCGCGCCATCGGCGGCAACATCCGTGTCATCGGCTCGCCCGAACAGGTGGTCGATCAGTTCGTCAAGCTGAAGGAGGCTGGCGTCGACGGCCTGCAGCTCAGCTTCTTCGATTTCCGTGACGATCTCGAATTCTTCGGTTCGCACGTCCTTCCCCTGATGAAACAAGCTGGCCTGCGCCACTGAGGAAAAGCGCCATGACAAGCGATGCCATTTCAGAAATCTGGTACACGCGCTGCCCCGTGCCGACGCCTGTCGGCCTTGCCGCGCAGCTCGGCTATCTCGAGGAGAGTTTCCGCAAGGAAGGGGTGACGCTGAAGTCGATCATCGATTCACCCGACCGCAGCATCCGCCAGAGCCATTTCAACCACACGCTCGAATGGTCGTTCCGCCATGGCGGCAACGTGCCGCCGATCCGGGCCCGCTCGGAGGGACGCAAGACACGGCTCGTCGGCATCACCTGGACTGATGAGTTTCAGGCGATCATCACCCTGCCGGACACCGGCATAAAGACGACGAAGGATCTGAAGGGGCGTCGCTTCGGCATTGCCCGCCGCCCGCAAGGCATGGTCGATTTCATGCGCGCCACCGCATTGAAGGGCCTCGTTTCGGCGCTTTCGCTCGAAGACCTGGCACTTAGCGATGTCGAGATCGTCGATATCGCGCTTGCCGATTCGGTGCTTTTGACACAGGAGGGCCCGTCGCTTTTCGGGTTGAAACGCCGGCAGGCATATGGCGAGGAAGTTGCCACACTACTCCGCGGCGACGTGGACGCCATCTACGTGAAGGGAACGGCGGGCATCAACGTCGCAAACCTCATCGGTGCCGTCCAGGTCGTCGAGTTCGGCTTTCACCCCGATGCGAAGATCCGCATCAATTCCGGTTCGCCGCGCGTACTGACGGTTGACGAACGCCTGGCCGACGAGCGGCCGGATCTCGTCGCCCGCCTGCTGGAATCGATTTTCAAGGCAAGCACATGGGCTGAAGCCCATCCGGAAGAGACAAGGCGCTTCGTTGCGCGGGAATCTGGCGCCAGCGAAGAGCAGGTGCTCGCCGCCAATGGCCCGGACATCCACAGGCATCTCGGCCTCGGGCTTCAGCCGGAGTTGGTCGACGCCATTGGTCACTACAAGGATTTCCTGCGAGATTTCGGCTTTCTCGAAGCCGACTTCAGCATCGCCGACTGGGTCGATCGCCGCCACATCGACGGCTTCGACCGGCGTGCTGTGGCCTGAACCAAAAGGACACTTGATACCATGCTTTTGCAGCCGACCGATCCGGTGGACAAGGCGCGGCGGCTCGCCGTGGATTTTGCCGAGCGTGCCGCCCACTATGACGCGACGGGAGAGTTTCCCTTCGAAAACTTCACGCGTCTGTTCGAGACCGGATTGCTTGGCCTTGTGACCGCACGCGAGCACGGCGGCCATGGCGGTGGGCTTGCCGAGGCACAGGCAGTGGTAAGCGAGATCGCGCGCGGCGAACCCTCGACTGCGCTCGTTCTTGCGATGCACTACAACAGCCACTATAGCCTTCGCCGCTACGAAAAATGGCCTACCCATCTCGCCGAACGGGTTCTGTCGGCAAACCGGCTGGGCCCTGCCCTGATCAACGCCGCCCAGGCCGAGCCCGGCATTGGCTCTCCCGCTCACGGGGCATTGCCTGAAACGATCGCGCATCGTGAGGGCGACAGCTGGCGCATCACCGGCCACAAGAGCTACGTCACCGGCATCCCGGTTCTCAAATGGGTATCGCTGCTGGCGCTGACCGATGAGAAGGAGCCGCGGCTTGCTTCCTTCCTCGTCCCCACGGACAGTCCTGGCCTGCACATCTCAAAGACATGGAACGCCGCGGGGATGCACGCGACCGCCAGCGACGATATCATACTCGACAATGTCGTCGTGCCACTTCAGGATGTCATCGAAGCACAGCCCGCATCGGAGCCGCTGCGTCGCGAAGAGCACGCAACAGCCTTCTTCTTCTCGCTCATCGGCGCTGTCTACCATGGCGTGGCAGTTTCTGCGCGCGACCGCGTGCTCGCTTTTGCCGCCCATCATAGGCCCGCAAGCCTCGGCTCACCGATCGCTACCGTGCCGCGGATCCAGGACGGACTGGGAGAGATCGAGGTTCGGCTTGCCACCAACGCCAGACTTTTGCGTTCGCTTGGCGAAGACGTCGATGCCGGTAGACCTGTTGGAATGGAGGGCATGAGCGTCCGCCACGTTGTCATCGACAATGCCGTTGCCATTACCAGCCTTGCCCTCGACCTTGCCGGAAACCCGGGCCTGAACCGTGATTTTCAGCTCGAGCGCCATCACCGCGACGCCATAACGGGGCGCTCGCACGCGCCGCAGAACCACATGATCAGAACGATCGCTGCCCGAAACGCTCTTGGCAGCATACCGCCGCACCCCTGACATTGCATGCGGCCGACTCAACCATCGCCCTGCCCGGTCGTGGCCCAAAGGCGCTCCGCGATCGCTTCTGCTACTTTGCGGGCCTGCACCCGCAGATCAGGTACGGCGGTGATTTCCCAGAACTGGCCGGCAGTCAGCGCGCCCACGGCGTAGAGGGAAGCGCCGTTTTCCGCGGATTCGGGATGCGCGACTGAGGATCGACTATGATGCCGAGCCCAAGGGGGTCGGCTACGATCAGACCCTGGTGCTGCATCGCGCGCAATAGAGGCGAATGCGCGATACCTGCCCGTTCCATGCCGGTGCAGTTCACGATCCAATCGCTCTGAATGGACCGGACATCGCGCCGCCCCCTGGCTCGATAGCAAAGCGTGAGCCGATCTCCATCTTCGACGTTGAGCAGGTAACCCGCGTGGAGCGCGATCTGCCCGCTTCTTGTTATCTCCTCAAATCGCTCGAAGACATCAGGGGCGACCCGGTGTCGATGGATGTTCCACCACGGCAGAGCGTGGCGCAAAAACCGGCTTCGTTCGGACAGCGGCAACCGTTGCCAAAGCGTCTGAGTCTGCGGACGCAGGCCGTCCATGATGCTGCGCCAATCATCGGCAAGTCTGCTTTCCCGGCGCAGTGTCCTCATGAGTTCGCTCAATCTGGTCGGCAGCGTCGCAACATCGAGTTCTGCCGGCGGCTTCGGTGCACGCACGTGGCCAAGTGGTGCAAGACCGCGCCTCGAGATGACATCGATATGACCCTTGAAGCCGTGAGCATGAAGAGCGAGAAGCTGATCGATCATCGTCAGCCCCGAACCGAGGATGCAGACGCTGTCTTCGGACGCCACGCGCCCGAGCCAGGACAACCGCCAGGGATTGTCGACGACATGACTGGCCCCAATCGCTGACAGTCCGGATAAGTCAATCGGCAGTTTGGCGCTTCCAACGCCAAGGCAAAGCACGATGTTGCGACCTGCGATCTCTTTGCCGTTGCCGAACAGAAAGCCGAGGGCCGCGTTGTAGCGCTCAAGGCACCCCGTCGCTTTTGCCTTGATGAAATCGACCCGGCAGCGCGGTTTCTTTCGAAGAAGCCCCGCCAGACTGTCGCGGATGTAAAGGCCGTAATCCTGGCGGGAGGCGAAATCGCGAGCACCCAAGGGCCGCTTGCGCTCGGCAAGCCAATCGACGAACGCCTCTGGTCGATCCGCAAACAGGCTCATACGTCCCGCCGGCACGTTGAGGCGGTGCAGATAAAGCTCCGTCCGATAGGCAGTACCGCGCCCGAACCCCGGATCGTCGCCGACGACCGCGACGGAGGAGGAGGAGGCAGGCAACAGTTCGATGAGATTGCAGACGCTGGCAATTGCGGAAAATCCAGCGCCCACGATCACGACATCATAGACCATCGCACACTGTTTTCCGGTTGAGCAGCTACCAGAACGCCGTGGCTCGTCACCGAGTTTCGTGATCGAGATCTTGTCTCCGGTTTGATCTCCAGTAGCCGCTTCGCCTGAGGACCGTGTGCGAACCAAAATCGCCTCCCTCTGTGAAAAAATAGAATAATCTATCTTCTCTATAAACTTAATAGCAATTAGATTTCACGAACGAAAGAAGGGATCCGGGCAACCGGTCGCATCGAAATACGAGATTGAACACAGGCTGAGAAGCAATCCATCCATGCGTGACCACCAAAATCATATCAGACACCGGACGCACATTCATTGAGTAGCACGACGCAGTTTTTCGGTTGTGCCGAAACCGCTTCACCAGTGAGGACACTGGACGCGCAGCACATCGGTTCTTGTCACTTTTGTTTTGGCGTGACCGCTCCCCGACTATCGCTCTGTTTGTTCAGTCCATCAGCGCGCAGGCAATTCGCATCATGAGCGGCAACTCCGAATTTCTCTGGTACATTCCCAACGACGTCAAGCCTGGCCATCGTGGCGATTCGGCCGTCGAACATCACAACAGCTTGGATACCCTGACCGAACAGGCAAAGGCGCTGGAAGAACGCGGCTGGAAGGGGGCACTCATCGGGACCGGCTGGGGCCGACCCGATACCTTCACGGTCGCGACGTCACTTGCGGCGCGGACCACGACCTTTGAGCCGCTGATTGCGGTCCGCCCCGGTTATTGGCGACCAGCAAACTTCGCGTCGGCCGCGGCAACCCTCGATCACCTGACCGGCGGGCGCATTCGCGTTAACATCGTCTCTGGTCAGGACAATCTTTCTGCCTATGGCGACAGCGAAGGCGATCAGGCCCACCGCTACGCCCGGACGAAGGAGTTCATGCGGCTCGTGCGCAGGCTTTGGACCGAAGAGACCGTCACTTATGAGGGGCAGCACTTTCGAGTCAGTCAATCGAACGTCGCGCCACGCATAGAGATACGCGGCAAGCGTCGCCACCCTAAACTCTACTTTGGCGGTGCGTCGCAGGCAGCAGAGCGGGTGTCGGCCACTGAAGCCGACGTTCAGCTTTTCTGGGGGGAGCCGATTGACGGTGTCAGCGAACGGATCGAGCGCCTCAAGGGGCTCGGCAGGAGGCTCGACCGCGACCTGCCGCCTCTCGAGTTCGGGTTGCGCATCACGACACTCGTGCGTGAGACCACGCAACAGGCCTGGGCCGACGCCGAAGCGAAGGTAGCCGAGATGGCCAAGAACGCAGGTGCAGGTTGGAATGACCATCGACGATCGGTGGCCGTCGGACAGCAGCGATTGCTCGATCTGCATAAGCGCGGTGATGTCCTTGACGACAACCTCTATACTGCCCCGGGCAAATACGGGGGCGGAGGCGCCGGCACCACATGGCTTGTGGGCTCTGCAGCAGACGTCGCGCGTTCACTGCGCAAGTACGAGGATCTGGGCGTGACGCATTTCGTCCTCTCCGATACACCATACCTCGCCGAAATCCGCCGGCAGGGTGACCAACTGCTTCCGCTGTTGCGCCGCTGAGACACTGGCGCGAGGGCCGCACATGAAGCTGAGTAAGTCTTCGATCATAACCGTAGTCCTGCTTGGGATCAGTCCCGCCTTGATGATCGAGACCGCATAGCCTCTTCGTCAGCGCTCGATCGTCGCAGACAGCGGCAAGAGCGTCATCCTCATTTCCAAGGCATGACCCTGAAAAGCGCGGCTTGTGATCGTTACCGGGCTAATGTCGACCGGGGCAAATTGTTACGTCTCTAGACTCGACCGGCGCTCGCATCATTGAAAGGCCGTTCCTGAGCTTCTCCCTTGAGGCCGATAGAGACGGTTATCGATGAGGAAGTCGTCCGCCGCGATTTGGGAAGAGATGCGACAGTAGATTGCCGCATCCCAGGCTTTAAGCGTTAAGCCTCGATAAAGGCGAGCAAGTCGGCATTGAGGACGTCGGCATTGACGGTCAGCATGCCGTGCGAGAAGCCGGGGTAGGTTTTCAGCGTGCCGTTCTTCAGGAGCTTAATGGCTTTCAATGCTGCGTCCGCGATCGGCACGATCTGGTCATCTTCACCATGGAGAACGAGTGTCGGAACACCAATTGCCTTGAGGTCTTCGGTCTGGTCGGTCTCGGAAAAGGCCTTGATGCCGTCGTAGTGCGCCTTGGCACCGCCCATCATACCCTGCCGCCACCAGTTCTGGATCACGCCGTCCTGGACGGCCGCACCCGCGCGATTGAACCCGTAGAACGGGCCGGCTGGGACATCGCGGAAGAATTGCGCCCGGTTGGAGGCCAGCGCGGAGCGGAAGCCATCGAAGACTTCGATCGGCAGACCCTCAGGATTGGAGGGGGTCTTGAGCATCAGTGGCGGCACAGCGGAAACCAGTACCGCCTTGGCAACGCGGCCTGCCGGCTGGCCATGCTTGGCCACGTAACGGGCAACTTCACCTCCGCCGGTTGAGTGGCCGATATGGACGGCATTCTTCAGATCGAGCGCTTCGACGACAGCGAAAGCGTCGGCAGCATAGTGGTCCATGTCGTGCCCTTCGGAAACCTGAGCCGATCGACCATGGCCACGGCGATCGTGGCCGACAACGCGGTAACCCTTCGACAGGAAGAATAGCATCTGCGCATCCCAGTCGTCCGAACTCAGCGGCCAGCCGTGATGGAACATGATCGGCTGAGCGTCCTTCGGACCCCAGTCCTTGTAGAAGATTTCGGTGCCGTCTGCGGTGGTAACAAAGCCCATGGTATCTTCTCCTGTGATTGCCTGGGTGTTGGTTGCAGCGGTGTTGGTTGCAGCGGATGCTGCGAACGTGGAACGAATTGGAAGCATGAGGTCCGCAGCGAAAACAGCCCCGGCAAGCAGGGCCTCACGGCGGCTGATTGGGAAAGGTTCTTCGGTCATGTCAGCTCCTGCATGTTTTCGCGGCGTCGCGTACTGTCTATGCAGGGATACTGGACCGAGGAGATTACGCTAACAATTACAATAAAAGTTTCGAGTTAATTGCCAATTCCGCAACAAAAGGGAGGCGGGTGAAAGCCGCCTCCCCGGTCGTTGCGGCTACTCTTCGCTCGGCCGGTTGATGGTCAGGAAATGCCTGACAACCGGCTTTTCGGATCCTGAATGATAGGCCAACACTTGGCCCTGCAGATCGGCGTCGGCATGCGATACCCGCTTGTGCTGCCTGAGGTGTTCCGCCCAGGATTCGACCATGAACCACTCGACGATCTTTTGCGGATCGGCAGAATCTTCCGTCACGCCCCAGCCATAGGCGCCATCACGGCGTCGTTCGTGCGACAGTTCGCCGAGGGCGTGCAGGAATGGGGTACGATGATGCTTCTCGACGTGGTACTCGATCAGGATCAGAACCGGGCCACGGTCATGCGCGACCGGTTCTGCCACGAGTGGCTCCGGCCAATGATTTGACGGTACCAGATCGGCATCGCCCGACGGCAGTTTGATGAAGTGCATGATCACTCCAGCCACGAGCAGTCCACCCGCAGCGATCAGTAACGTGCCCGATACGCCGGCGACTTCGCCGACTGCACCCCAACCGAGGCTGCCGGCTGTCATCGCACCGTTAAAGACGGTCAGATAGACGGCAAGTCCACGCCCACGCACCCAGTTCGGGAGGACCGCCTGGGCGGCACCGTTGAGGGTGGTGAGAGCCGTGATCCAGGCTGCACCGAGGAAGAGCAGTATGACCACTGCCAGCCATTGCGGCGGAGCCAGGGAGAGCGCCGCCATGACCAGCGCCGTGACGAGGGCGGATCCGAGCAGCAGGCCATCAGCATCGAAATGCCGGCGCAGCCTCGGCATGACAAGGGCGCCGCCAATTGCGCCAGTACCGACCGCGCCGAGGAGGATACCATAGAAGCTCGCGTCGCCGCCAAGGAGCTGACGTGCCACCAGCGGAAGCAGCGCCCAGACGGCGCTGGCGAACGCAAAGAAGATCGCAGCCCGTAGCAGGACGACATGGAGAAGCCGGCTGGCGCGGGTGTAGCGCAGTCCTGCCCTGAAGGCACCAAAGAAGCCCTCCGATAAGGCGTCGTCCGCATCCTTGGCCCGCGGCCACCAGATGAGCGCTGCGATGACGAGGGCGTAGCTGGCGACATCCGCACCGTAGGTCACTGCAGCACCAAAGGCTGCAAGCAGCAGGCCACCGGCCGCCGGACCGATGGAGCGTGCGATATTGATGCCCAGCGAATTCAGGGCGACGGCGCTCTTCACATCTTCGCGCGGCACGAGTTCAGGCACGATAGCCTGCCATGTCGGTCCCATGAGGGCGGCACCGATACCGCCCAAGAACGTCAAGCCAATCAGTGCGCTGACCGACAGCATGCCCATGTAAGATAACGCCATTAGCGATACACTGACGGTCGCCAACAGAAGCTGAACCGCGATGAGGAATTTGCGCCGGTCGAGAATGTCGGAGAGGACGCCTGCAGGAATGGCGAGCAGGAAAATCGGCAACGTGCCGGCGGCCTGCACCATCGCGACGGCCGCAGGGGCCGCGGAAAGGTCGGTCATCAACCACGAACTTGCGACGTCGCGCATGAAACTACCGGTATTGCCCAGAACCGTTGCGGCCCACAGAACCGAAAATACGGGCTGGCGGAGCGGTGCGAAGCTATCGCCGGAGGATTTTGTGATGCTCATTTTCCCGCTCCCTTGACGACATCCATTGCCGCGACGATGACGAACGCACCGGCGAGGCCGAGATGTTCGAAGAAGGCATTCATGGCCATGGAACGCTCCATGCCAGACGGCATTTCCCAGAAACGGAGGGCGATGAGGGTCGCAAGAAGCGTGAAGACGGCCAAAGCCAGCGCACCCAGCCAACGCAGGAAGCCGGACAGGATCATGGCAGATGCCGTCAGTTCGAACGCGATGACGACGACCGCGAAGAAGGCTGCCGGATGAAGGCCGAAATGCTCCATCTCTGCGAGTGCACCGGAGAAGTCGAAGAGCTTGGTGAGCGGCCCCTGGATATAGGCCGCGCATAGACCGAGAAGCGCGATAAAACGCGTCACCGGTGACGTGAGCAGCCAACCGAGGCTGCCCTGGGAGCGGGTTTGCGATGTCATGATCCTCTCCTCACACAGCCCAGCAGGCACAGCCGAGCGCACCGAAGAAGCCCTTGAGATCGGCAATCGGCAGCTTCGACGTCCAAGCTCCGGCATGGTCGTGGCCGTGGACGTTGCAGTCGTTGGCGCAGCCGCATGTGGAAATTGCCGTGCGGCGAAGCGAGCGCTTGCCGGCCCCTTCCGGATCACCCCAGGCAGCATAGCCGCCGAATGCACGCACCGGAGACCAATCAGGCATTGCGGGGGGCACATCGCTTTCGTCGTACGTTGCGAAGTCACCTGCCCCATAGACGATCTTGCCGCCGACCATGGTAAGATCGGATGTGAGGAAGGAAATCTCGTCCTCCGCACAGGCGAAGAAATCCTTGTCCGGCACGACGAGATCGGCGAATTGACCCTTTTCGATGCGGCCCTTCTTGCCTTCCTCGTTGGAGAACCAGGTCACGTTTTCCGTCCACATCCGCAGAGCGGTCTCGCGATCCAGGCAATTGGCACGAGGGTACAGGTTCATGCCGCCGACGGTCTTGCCGGTAATCATCCAGGCGAGAGAGACCCATGGATTGTAGGAGGCGACGCGGGTCGCGTCGGTGCCGGCAGAGACCTTGACGCCCTTTTCCAGCATCTTGGCGACCGGCGGCGTGGCTTCCGCAGCTCCCAGACCATAGCGCTCGACGAAATATTCCCCCTGATAGGCCATGCGATGCTGGACTGCGATGCCGCCGCCAAGCGCCGCAATGCGATCGATCGAGCGGTCGGAGATCGTTTCGGCGTGGTCGAAGAACCAGTTCAGGCCTTCGAGCGGGATATCCTGGTTGACCTTTTCGAACACATCGAGGGCGCGCGAGATGGTTTCGTCATAGGTGGCATGCAGCCGCCACGGCCAGCGGTTCTCGGCAAGGATCCGAACCACCTCTTCCATTTCTCCTTCCATTTCCGGTGGCATATCCGGACGCGGCTGGCGGAAATCCTCGAAGTCGGCAGCGGAAAAGACCAGCATTTCGCCGGCGCCGTTGTGTCGGAAGTAGTCATTGCCCTGCTTGTATTTGACCGAGCTCGTCCAGTTGAGAAAGTCTTCCTTCTCGCCTTTCGGCTTCTGGGTGAAAAGGTTGTAGGCAAGCCGCACCGTCATCTGGTTCTCGTCGGCCAGCTTCTGGATGACGGCATAATCATCCGGATAGTTCTGGAAACCACCGCCGGCATCGATCACGCCCGTGACACCGAGACGGTTGAGTTCGCGCATGAAATGGCGGGTCGAGTTGACCTGATACTCGAGAGGCAGCTTCGGTCCCTTGGCGAGCGTGGAATAGAGGATGCCGGCGTTCGGCTTGGCAAGCAGCAGGCCGGTCGGATTGCCGGCTGTGTCGCGCATGATCTCGCCGCCCGGCGGGTTGGGCGTGTCCTTGGTGTACCCGACCGCCCGAACGGCAGCGCCATTCAGAAGCGCGCGATCATAAAGGTGGAGCAGGAAGACGGGCGTATCCGGCGCGATCGCGTTGATTTCTTCGATCGTCGGCAGGCGCTTTTCCGCAAACTGATGCTCGGTAAAGCCGCCAACCACGCGCACCCATTGCGGGGCTGGCGTGATCGCCACCTGGCGCTTGAGCATATCCATGGCATCCGCCAACGAGCGAACGCCGTCCCATCGCAGTTCCATGTTAAAGTTCAGGCCGCCACGGATGACGTGAGTATGGTTGTCGATCAGGCCGGGGAGAACGCGCTTGCCCTTCAGGTCGACGACCTTCGTCTCGGGGCCTTTCAAAGCCATGATCTCCTGATCATCACCGACGGCGAGGAATTTGCCGTCTTTGATGGCAACGGCGCTGGCGGTCGGGTTGGACCGGTCAAGCGTGGTGAACAGACCGCGGTGCAAGATCAGATCAGCGAACATGGAAGACCCTCCAGTTTGGGCGGCAGCCGAAGCGGTGCTCGAGAACAGATTGGGAAAGGCGAGCGCCGAAGCGCCGCCGAGAAATTTGCGTCGCGTCGGCATCAGCTAAGCTTTCCATCGTCGCTCTGACGGGTGGCGCCGCCATTGCCCTTGGGAAGATGGCCGAACATGTGTGGCTTGACCTGATTGAGCCAGGAGACGGCAGCGGGGTCGCGCGCCCAGACGCTTTTTGCCAGTGGCACCAGTTGCTCGCCGACAAGGATGCCGAGCAGGCCGATCAGGGCAACGACAGGTGGGGCGGGCGAACGAACATTGAGCAGGCTGTAAATAACGCCAACCAAAAGACCGGCAGCCAAAGACAGAAGATAGACTCTCATGGGATCCTCGCTTGATGAAGGAAGCCGCTCCGGCAGGATGCGTCCCGCCGGAGGGAATGGAAGTAGTTACTTAGCGGGATTCGGGCCAATCCGCTTGCCGTGCTTGACGCGTTCGGCTCCCTGGTGGACATGGGTGACGGCGTAATCGATGCCCATGCCGTAGGCGCCGGAATGCTCCTTCACCAGGGAAGTGACAGCATCATAGGTTTCCTTGCGGGACCAGTCGCGCTGCCACTCGAGCATGACCTGCTGCCAGGTGACCGGAACGACGCCTGCCTGCACCATGCGGTCCATCGCATACTTGTGTGCATCCAGGGACGTGCCGCCCGATGCATCCGCAACCATGTAAATCTCGTAGTCTGTATCCCGCATGCAGGAGATGGCGAACGTCGTGTTGCATACCTCGGTCCACAATCCCGAGACGACGACCTTCTTTCGGCCGTTTGCGGCGTTCTTGGCAAGTGCGTCGCGGACATTCTGGTCGTCCCACGAGTTCATCGAGGTGCGCTCCAGAATGTCGTTTTCCGGGAAGACGCCAAGCAGTTCGGGAAAGGTGTTGCCCGAGAAGCTATCCGTTTCGACCGTCGTGATCGTGGTCGGGATGTTGAAGATCCTGGCGGCCTTGGCGAGGCCGACGACGTTGTTCTTCAGGGTCTGCCGGTCGATCGACTGGACGCCGAAGGCCATTTGCGGCTGCTGGTCGATGAAGATGAGCTGGCTGTTTTGCGGGGTGAGGACTTCGAGTTTGCTGGACATTGGGTTTCTCCTTCGTGAGTTGATGCCGCTTGTGCGGCGGGCTGGGAAGAACAGTCTCGCCCGATGCGACCTCGGCGTTGCGGGCGTCCGTCTAAGGGGCAAGAAAATGAAAGTGGAGGGCGGCCCCCGTGGCAGTGTGCGTGAGCGGCTCCGCTAGGCTGCCAGTGGAGCGAGGCCTGCTTCGATCCGGTCCCGCAGCGGTTCGTAACGCGCAGGCAGCTTCAGGACCTCGCCGAGATGTGTCGTATCCTCGTCGCGGCTAAAGCCCGGTTCGTTCGTTGCGATTTCGAACAGCACTCCGCCAGGCGTGCGGAAGTAAATCGCAAAGAAGTAATCGCGGTCGATGACCGGTGTGACCTGATAGCCGGTGTCGATGAGTGCCTTGCGCACTTCCAGCTGTTTTTCGCGGTTGTCGACGGCGAACGCGATATGATGCACCGAGCCTGCGCCCTGCCGGGCGAAAGGCGTCTGCGGAAGGGTGGCGAGGTGAATCGTATCGGCACCATTTCCGCCAGGGATGACGAAACGCGTGACATCACCTTCGGTCTCTGTGCGCTGATAGCCCATGAAGCCCAAGAGCTCTTCGGTTGCGGCCGTGTCATGCAGGTTGAGACCTGCGCCGGCAAAGCCACGGATCGCTGCATCCTCCGGTACGCCCGCTCCGGTCCAGGGCGTACGAGCATCGTTCGCCGTCTCAATCAGCGCGAACGCGTCTCCATCGGGCCCATCGAAGCGTAGACGGTTAGCGCCGAACACCGTATCGGTTTGCATACCGCCGACATCGTTGGCGACGAACCGATCCTTCCAGAACGATAGCGAGCCCTTTGGGATCGAGAACTGGGTTTCGCCAACCTCGCCGACGCCCCGCCGGCCCCGCATCATGTGCGGAAAAGGGAAGTACGTCATTACGGTGCCGGCGGTGCCGCTCTCGTCGCCGTAGTAGAGATGATAGATGCTCGGCTCGTCGAAATTGACCGTCTTCTTGACCCGGCGCAACCCCAGCGTATCGGTAAAAAATTTATTGTTCTGCCGGGCATCCGACGCCATGGAGGTGATGTGATGCAGTCCCTTGATATCCTTGATCATGGCCGTCCCCTTCTGCGTTGGCGCTTGTTTGTGTCGATGGAGAAGGTTTAGCTGGATTGATTGCGCCTCGGAATTGCAATATTAATATCGAATGAATTGCGATTTTTGAAATAATATCGATGAACGATTACAAGGTACTCAAAACTTTTCTCCTCGCCGCAGAAAAGCGGAACTTCGCGCAGGTGGCACGCGAACTCGACATGACGCCGGCCGCGGTAACGCGCGCCATAGCTGCCCTGGAAAACGATCTCGGCGTCCAGCTGTTCGTTCGCACGACCCGGCAGGTATCCTTGACGACTGACGGTGCCGTTTTCGCCGCACAGATCCAGCCGGCAGTCACGGCGCTCGAAAACGCCCGGCGGGACGTGATAAACGCGCACAAGGCGGATCAGGGACGCCTCAGGATCAGCGCGCCGACATGGCTCGGCAAAACCGTCCTTCCCCCCATCCTTTCTGGCTTCCGCGAGCTCTATCCAAAAATGTGCTTCGAGATCTCATTGTCCGATGGCCTCGTGAACATCGTTGACGACGACTACGATCTCGCAATCCGGATATCGTCCGCACCATCCGACAAGTTCACGATCTGGCGTAAAATCGCTGTCGTGCGGCGCATCCTTGTAGCAGCGCCTGGAAGCCGGTTCGCCGGTATGGAGCATCCAAGTGAACTGACGCCCGACGACTGCCTGGCCTACAGTGGTGAGAGCCGTCGCGAAAACTGGATTCTGTCCGATGGTGGGGGCAGCGTAACAGTATCGGCTGGCCGCGCCTTCAGCGCCAATAGCGGTGAAGTCCTTTCCGACATGGCAGCAGATGGACTTGGCGTTGCAATGCTGCCTGGTTTTCACGTGGCGGAACATCTGCAAACCGGCAAGCTCATCCGTGTCCTGAAGGAGTGGTCTCCGCCAGACCTATGGCTCACGCTCTACTACCCGCCCTACCAGGCACTGCCACCGCGCATCGCATCGTTCTCGAAATTCTTCGAAGAGCAAGTGCCAGCATACATGGTCACACTCGATTGAGATTGGCTATGGTTGTCGGCCATGACGAAGCCGGCCTGCCCCTGCCCGGAAGCACTGGCAATTCGGGCTAACGTCACGACCGCCCGGCAAGGCAGCGATGCACATTTTCTGAACCCGGCGATCGCTTGACACTTTTTTAGCCCCTCCATATGGTTTTGAACCAAATGGTAAAAAAAGGGGAACAATCATGACCAAAGATCTGCTTATGTCGCGTCGTGCGATTATCGCTTCGGGCATTGCCCTTGGCGTGAGCGGCCTGGCGCCGCTGGCACGCGCAGCCGCACCGCTGAAAGTGGCCGGCATCCATGCATCGCCCGTCGAGAATGCCTGGAATTCCTGTCTTCACAAGGCCTTGCAGGACGCTGCCAAGGAAGGCGTAATCGAATATGTGTTCTCAGAAGGCGTCTCTGGCACCGACTATCCGCGCGCCATGCGCGAATATGCCGAGCAGGGCAACAAACTGATCATCGGCGAGGCCTATGCGGTCGAGAAGGAAGCCCGACAGGTGGCGGCCGACTACCCCGATACCGCCTTCGTGCTGGGATCAAGCGGCAAGGAGGAAGGCAGCAATTTTGGCGTGTTCGGCACCTGGAACTATGACGGTGCCTATCTCGCCGGGATGCTGGCGGGCAAGATGACCAAGTCCAACGTCGTGGGCTCCGTCGGCGCCATGCCGATCCCAGAAGTCAACATGCTGATCAATGCCTTCGCGGAGGGCGTCAAGTCCGTCAATCCCGACTGTAAGCACCTCGTCGCTTTCATTGGCACCTTCTTCGACCCGCCGAAGGCACGCGAAGCAGGCCTAGCCCAGATCGACGCCGGCGCTGACATCCTGTTCGGCGAACGCATCGGCACTGCCGACGCCGCCAAGGAGCGCAAGATCAAGGCCGTCGGTTCACTGATCGACTATACGCCGCGCTACCCCGACACCGTCTTCGCCAACGCGCTCTGGGGCTTCCGGCCGATCCTTAACGCGGCGATCGCCGACGTTGCGGCCGGCAAGCCCGTCGGCCGAAACTACACAGCCTATGGCCTGATGAAGGAAGGTGGCAGCGACATCGTCTTCGTGAAGGGAGTGGCGCCGGCAGAGGCGGAAGCGGCGATGGAAGCCAAGCGCGCCGACATCAAGGCTGGAAAGTTCGAGGTGCCGCAGAACATGGAACAGCCGAAGTAATTCGGCTCGATCATGCCCCGCAAGCCGCCAGCAGACGCCACCGACGTGGCGGAGATGATCCGTTTCGGACAGTTGACTGCAGCGGAAGCGATGCAGTCTTCCCTCGCCGCCGCCGCGCGGCGTTCCGGCCTGGGCGCGATTGCCCATCTCGATGAGGAGATGGGGATGGCCGCGGCCCGTGCAGCCGACGACGAACGTTTGGCTGCGCCCCGGCGCTTTTCCGCTCGACCGTTCGGCGGTGTGCCGACGCTGGCGAAGGATCTTGGTGGCCCGTTCGCCGGTCTGCCGGTGACAGGCGGATCGCGCCTTTTCCAGCGGCGGGGCGGGAAGGCCGACTCCGAGCTTGCGGCCCGGTTCCGCGCCGCGGGCTTTTGCATGTTCGGCCTGACGACCAGCCCCGAATTTGGCTTGTCGCTGGCAAGCGAACCGGCGATCGGCCCCATCTGCCGAAATCCGAATGACCCGACCCGCACCGCCGGAGGTTCCTCGGGTGGTGCGGCCGCAGCCGTCGCGGCCGGCATCGTCGCGATTGCACACGCCACGGACGCTGGTGGCTCAATCCGGGTTCCGGCCGCCTGTTGCGGCCTTGTCGGGCTAAAACCCAGCCGCGGTGCCATGCCGGCCGGTCCCTCTTTCGGCAATCATCTGGGCGGCATCGCCAGCGAACTCGTCGTCACACGCTCGGCGCGGGATACAGCACGCGCCCTGGAATCATTGAGCGGCAATGCCCGCGGCCCCTTTCCCGACGTCGGCATGCATGCGCACCGACACCGCCCGCTCAGGATCGGCCTCCTCGCGGATACCGGCGCGCGCTGGCCGACCGGGGCCGACCGGCTCGAAGCTGTCGAGGCCGTGGCTATCACCCTTGAGAAGGAAGGTCACCGGATCGTTCGGCTCGACTGGAGCGATATCGAGACCACGGTGGAAGCGAGCGCGCGTGCCTTCTCGGATATCGTCGCCGTCAACCTGGCCAGGTTCGTCGAAGACCTTAATCTCGACATCGGCATGGCCGAACCCATGACGCAGGCGGTCGCCGCCTATGGCGGGCCATGCCCGCGACCGCGCTCTGGGCATCGCTGAACGAGGCAGTCCTCGTCAGCCATCATATGTGGATGCTGTTCGAAACGGTCGATTGCATCCTATCGCCAATGCTGTCCTCGGCGCCGCTTGCGATCGGCTCGTTTCCGTCCGATCATGGCGACATGAAGCAGCATTTCGAACGCATGACGGCCTTCGCGCCGCTTGCGTCACTCGCCAATGTCTCGGGGTTTCCTGCCTTGACCCTTCCATTCGGAACAGACGCCGCCGGCCTGCCCCTGCCAATTCAACTCATGGCGCCGATCGGCCGTGAACCGCTATTGCTCTCGCTTGCTACGTGCCTCGAAGCTGAAGAACGCTGGCAGCATCGCTTCCCGATTGCGGATTTTGCAGCATGACGCCGGTGCTGGAAATTTCCGGCGTTTCCAAGCGCTTCGGCGACAACCTCGCCAATGATGATATTTCGCTTTTGCTCAACGAGGGCGAGATTGTGGCGCTTCTAGGCGAGAACGGTGCCGGCAAGACGACGCTGATGAGTATTCTC
This sequence comes from Rhizobium tibeticum, assembly GCF_900110205.1. GTDB lineage: Bacteria > Pseudomonadota > Alphaproteobacteria > Rhizobiales > Rhizobiaceae > Rhizobium > Rhizobium tibeticum. The sequence continues at coordinate 160,940 of NZ_FOCV01000013.1, forward strand.
TTCGGCCATTACGTCGCGGATGCCGGGCACATTCTCATCCATGGCCGCGAACTGCCGCCCGGCAAGCCCCGGGAAGCGATCCGCGCCGGCGTCGGCATGGTTCACCAGCATTTCTCGCTGGCGCCGAATCTGACGGTGCTCGAAAACATCATGACCGGCACGCAAAAGCTCTGGGCGTGGCGCTCCGAAACAAGCGCTGCACGCAAGAAGCTGCTCGCAATTTCCGACCGCTTCGGCCTCAAGGTCTCTCCGGACGCGCGCCTTGGCGATCTCTCGGTCGGCGAGCAGCAGCGCGTCGAAATCCTGAAAGCGCTCTTCAACGACGCCCGCATCCTGATCCTCGACGAGCCGACCGCGGTCCTGACCAATATCGAGGCGGAGCGGCTGTTTTCGACACTCAAGGAAATGGCACGGCATGGTCTGTCGGTGATCTTCATATCCCACAAGCTGGACGAGGTCATGGCGGCAGCCGACCGCATCGTCGTGCTGCGCGGCGGCAAGATGGTGGCCGAGCGCCGCGCCTCAGAAACCAGCAAGGCGGAACTTGCCGAACTGATGGTCGGCCGCCGGGTCAGCCGGCCGGTGCGTGAGCCTTCGACGCCGGGCGCCGTCGTACTGGAAGCCGCTGGCATCTCGGTTAGGATCGGCGGCGTCGACAGACTGAAGAATACAAGCTTCCGTCTCCGGGAAGGTGAGGTGCTCGGCATCATCGGCGTCTCCGGCAATGGCCAGGCGGCTTTGGCCGCGCTGCTGTCCGGCACGCAGTCGCGCACGGCCGGCGATCTCATCCTGTTTGGCCAACCCGTCGGCAATCTCGTTGTCGCCGATATCGTGGCGGCGCATATCGGCCGCATTCCCGAGGACCGAAACAGGGAAGGCGCGATAGGCGAAATGGCGATCTGGGAGAATACCGTGCTCGAACGCCTTTCCACCTTTTCCAGCCGTGGACTGGTGGACCGCAAGGCAGGCATCGCCTTCGCCCGCGAGATTATCGACGCATTCGACGTGCGCGGCGGCAATCCGCAGAACCGCACCCGGCTTCTTTCCGGCGGCAACATGCAGAAGCTCATCCTCGGCCGCAATCTTCACCAGCGCCCGCGCATATTGATCGCAGCGCAGCCGGCGCGCGGCCTCGACGAGGGCGCGGTCGCCGCGGTCCACACGCGAATCCTTAAAGCCCGCCGCCAGGGTACGGCCGTGCTTTTGATCTCCGAGGATCTCGATGAGGTGATCGCGCTTGCGGACCGCATCCAGGCCATCGTCGGCGGTCGGCTTTCTCCGCCGGTCGATGCGCAACATGTCGATGCGCGCCGGCTTGGCCTGATGATGGCGGGCGACTGGAGCGATACGACAGGGGAGGCCGAAGATGCGATTTGAGCGTCGCGAGCATCGGCCGTTCTACCTTCTTGTCGGCACGCCGATCATCGCCGTCGCCGCGGCACTCGCGCTTTCTGGCATCCTGATCTCCATTGCCGGCGGGCCGGTCTTCGAAGCCTATCGGCGCATCCTCACCGGCGCGTTCGGCTCGCGTCTCTCGGCGACTGAGACCCTAACCCGGGCGACACCGCTAATTCTCACCGGGCTTGCCGCCGCCGTCGCATTCCGGGCGAGGCTCTGGAATATCGGCGCGGAGGGCCAGTTCTATATCGGCGCGATCGCGGTTGCCGCGTGCGGCTCGAAACTGCTGGCGGCCCTTCCCGGCCCCATCCTCATTCCGGTCCTGCTGGTGATCGGCGCGGTCGCCGGCATGGTGCTGATCCTGATCCCGCTCTGGCTCAGGCTCCGCTTCTCGGTCGATGAAGTGGTGACCAGCCTGCTCATGAACTTCATCGCGCTGCTTTTCGTCTCGATGCTGATTAATGGCGTGCTGAAGGACCCGATGGCCTTCGGCTGGCCGCAGTCCCAATCCGTCGTCGACCACGCCATGCTGCCCAAGCTGATCGCCCGCTCGCGACTGCATATCGGCTTCGCGATCGCGATCGTGCTTGCTGTCATCGTTCATTTCCTGCAGGCGAGGACAGTCTTCGGCATGCAGTCGCGCGCTGCCGGCCTCAATCCCCAAGGTGCCGTGTTCGCGGGCGTGCCCCTGGCGCTCACGCTGGTCAAAGTGGCCTGCCTTTCCGGCGGGCTTGCCGGCCTCGCCGGCGCGATCGAGGTCATGGGCGTCAAAGGCTACGTCACCACTGATCTGTCCCCCGGCTTCGGCTATTCCGGCATTGTCGTCGCCATGCTCGCCAATCTCAACCCGCTCGGTGTCGTGCTCACGGCACTCTTCACCGCCACCATGTTCGTCGGCGCGGACGGCATGAGCCGCAGCCTCGGCATCCCGACCTATATCGCCGATGTAACGGTGGCGCTGTCACTGCTCACCATGCTGGTGGCGCTGTTTTTCACCCAATACAGGATCCGCCGATGAACGCGATCGTCGACATCCTCACCTCGGCCGGCCTCTGGGCGGCGATCCTGCGGATCGCGACACCTTTGGTATTCGGCACCTTGGGCGCGCTGCTTTGCGAACGCGCCGGGGTGCTCAACCTCGGCATCGAGGGCATCATGACCTTTGGCGCGATGATCGGATGGCTAGCAGTCTATCACGGGGCCGATCTCTGGACCGGTCTTCTGGTGGCGGCCATCGCAGGCATGGTATTTGGCCTGTTGCATTCCGCCCTGACGGTCACGCTCGGCCTTTCACAGCACGTCTCGGGTCTGGGCGTGACACTGTTCGCATCGAGCTTCAGCTACTATCTCTTCCGCCTGATCGTGCCGGTCGCGGGCACGCCGCCGACGATTGTGCCCTTTCAGCCGATCAACATACCCGTCCTATCCACTCTTCCCTTCGTTGGCCCCGCCTTCTTCACGCAGACGGCGCCAACCTATCTTGCCATCGTCATGGCGCTGCTGCTTGCCTATGTCGTCTTCCACACACCGCTGGGCCTTGCGATCCGCATGACCGGCGAGAACCCGCATGCGGCAGAAGCGCAGGGCGTCAATCCGATGCGGATACGCTATGGCGCGGTGATCGTCGGCAGTGCGCTGATGGGCATGGGCGGTGCCTTCCTCACGCTTTCAGCCTTCAACAGCTTCTTCCCGACGATGGTACAGGGGCGCGGCTGGATCTGCATCGCGCTTGTCGTCTTTTCATCGTGGAGGCCGGGGCGTGCCCTGTTCGGGGCTTTGCTCTTCGCCTTCTTCGACGCCTTCCAGCTGCGCTTGCAGACTGTGGTGCAGGGCATACCATACCAGATTTTTCTGATGACCCCCTATGTACTTTCGATCGCGGCGCTCGCCGCCATGGCGCGGCGCGCCCGCGTGCCACAGGCGCTGATGCAATCCTATCGCCGTGGCGAACGATAACGAGGAGATCCCATGTTCGACCTGATCATCCGAAACGCCAACCTTCCCGACGGCCGCACCGGCGTCGACATCGCCGTAGAGGGAACAAAGATTGCCGCCGTCGAACCCCAGATTGGCGCCCTTGCGAGAACGGAAATAGATGCGACCGGCCGGCTGGTAACGCCGCCCTTCGTCGATCCTCATTTCCATATGGACGCGACACTGTCGCTCGGCCTGCCGCGAATGAATGTCTCCGGCACGCTCCTGGAGGGCATCTCGCTCTGGGGTGAGCTTCGGCCGCTCTTGACGAAGGAGGCGTTGGTCGAGCGAGCCCTGCGCTATTGCGACCTTGCCGTCAGCCAAGGCCTGCTGTTCATCCGCAGTCATGTCGATACGTCTGATCCGCGCCTGGTGACGGTCGAGGCGATGATCGAGGTCCGTGAGAAGGTGAAGCCCTATATCGATCTGCAGCTCGTCGCCTTCCCGCAGGATGGCTACTACCGCTCCGAAAACGGCGTTGCGTCGCTCAACCGCGCGCTCGACATGGGCATCGACATCGTCGGCGGGATCCCGCATTTCGAACGGACGATGGACGACGGACGTGCCTCGGTGGAAGCGCTCTGCAGGATCGCCGCCGATCGCGGCCTGCCAGTCGACATGCATTGCGACGAGACCGACGACCCCATGTCGCGGCACATTGAGGTGCTGGCCGCCCAGACGGTGCGTTTTGGCCTGCAGGGCCGCGTCGCCGGCTCCCATCTTACCTCGATGCATTCAATGGACAACTACTACGTCTCGAAGCTAATCCCCCTGATGGCCGAGGCGAAGATCAACGTCATCCCCAACCCGCTGATCAACATCATGCTGCAGGGCCGGCATGACAGCTATCCGAAGCGGCGCGGCCTCACCCGCGTGCGCGAGCTGATGGATGCCGGCCTCAACGTCTCTTTCGGCCACGACTGCGTCATGGACCCCTGGTATTCGATGGGGTCGGGCGACATGCTGGAAGTCGGCCACATGGCGATCCATGTGGCGCAGATGGCCGGGCTCGAAGACAAGAAGAAGATCTTCGATGCCATCACCGTCAATTCGGCTAAGACAATGGGCCTCGAAGGCTACGGCCTTGAGAAGGGGTGCAACGCCGACTTTGTAATCCTGCAGGCTGCTGACCCGCTTGAGGCGCTGCGGCTAAAGCCGACGCGGCTTGGCGTCATCCGCCGCGGCAAGGTCATCGCCCGCTCCATGCCACGCATCGCCGAGCTCTCCCTCGATGGCCGCCCCGAGCTGATCGATAGCGGGCGGGATTACGTGCCCTTAGGCTGAACCGGGTGTCGCCGCGTTACACCGCCATCAAGCGCGTCGGGATTGCCAGCGGCACATGAATCTTTAGCCGAACGCTGGCTTAAGATCGAGAAGGACGTCTGTAGCATCCGCCTAAACCACGCGGTGTCTAGTGAAGCGTGATGTGTTTAGGACCATGCTAGGATTGCCAAAGAATGAGCTATAGGGAAATTGCATGGCTGCTATTCAGGGCCAACCTCAGGGCCTCTTAAAGGGTCCCTCTTCATTCGCATTACGGTTCAGCCGCTCGATCAACTCCTCAGCCTCCTCTTCGGACAGCATGTCCATGACGATCCCATCGATAACGAGCGGCTGTCCAGTTGTCGCATCGACTACCGTCCAGTAGACGTTCAGGTTCTTGCGACGGCTATACCGCTCGGTTGCCATGAGACGTGCCTTTGGGTGCTGTGGCGCGGTCTTTGCCTTCCTAGTCCCCTTCCTCTTCTTCATCCCCTTCTCTTGGGCGTTAAGGATAAATTCAAGGTTGCTAGCGGTATCGTGGGGTAACCGATCGAGAACCGCTCCGTTCGCTTCCGCCGCCTTTCCTTCGCGGTAGTCTACGACACGCCATGTGCTATCAGAGTTCTCCTCTAAACCGTACCGCTTGTAGGGCATTGGTCACCGTAGGTTATTTTAGATATACCTGAAACGCAGACCCCGAATGTTTTGTTGCAAATTCATCTGACAGCCATCCAATATGCGGGCACGCGCGCCGCCACGGTATCCCCTTCTGCACCATTACAGGCAGCGGCAGCGCTGCATCATTGCCGCTCGTTGAACGCCATCAGGCTCGGCCTCAGAGCGTGGCAGCCGTGCGATGGAGGTGACAGAGCAATGCTTGCCCCGGGCTGCGCGGGCGGCTCTCCTGCCATGGTCCCATCCACTTTGAGGCGGCTAGACTGACGGCGGATGTCGCCAGGCAGGCCACGCATTGCGTCAGGTCGTCGCCACCTTGTCCACCCAAACGCCACTATTTCGCGAGGGCCAATCAAACTCCATGCGCCATCACATCGACGGCAAACCAGTAGAACCAATTTCCGACAGCTGACCGTCGCGTTGCGCAACGACGCTTTCTCAGCCTGAAAAGAAGTAACGATGAAATGGCGCCTCTCACGGGGAGCCGGCCCAATCCCTCAGCTCCCCCGAGCAAGCTGAGCAGATCCGAGCAGCTCTTCTCGAACGAGATAAGCGGGCCCGATCTCCGAACCCAGCTGGACGCGGCTCGACCGTCGGCACAATCACGCGAACCGGGTCAGAGTGCGCGCGCGCGCTTTTGCGGCTTCTTCCTCGCGGTTGTGCGGCGGTTGTGAAGTCTCGAGTGAATCGAGCAACTCGCGCGCGCATGCCGCGATCGAACCGACCGCGCGGTCGAACGCCGCCTCATTGCGTTTCGACGGTTTCGTCGTTCCGCTCAGCTTTCGCACGAACTGCAACGCAGCGTCCTGGATTTCCTGGTCCGTCGCGGGCGGATCGAAATTGAACAGCGTCCTTATGTTTCGGCACATGACTTGCTCCCAGTGATCTTCATTTCCTTCGCACCTTGAGGGCGGGGCGGTGGCTTAGCGGGCGCCAAGAGGTTCGAGGTGCTCGTGTATGTTCTGTCGGGCCGCCGCTTCCTGTGCGCCAACTGCATGCTGCCAATGGCGGAAGATGCGTTAAACGCCTAAAATAGCGAGTCAGAAGGTATAAGTCATCCTAGCGCCCATCGATCCAGGCATTGAGTGCATAACACGCCATGGCGATAGCGGCACCGTGAAGGGTGACTTCTACCGCGCGGCGCCGGAATCAATCCATTCCTCTCACCGCTTAAACGTCGATCCTGTAGACGCAATCCGTTCCGTGACATCCAAGGCCCGGTAACAGCCGTCACCTTTTCCTGGTGTGTCGAGCGTCAGGGCCTGACTGCAGGCAGGATCGCCGCCGTCTGATACGGCAAACGCTGCGCGCGCCTCTCCGCCCCCGATAAGCTGTTTAGTCTTCAGTGAGCAGCTTTCCAGACAGAATGGTCGCTATCGACAGCGTCACGCTTGGCTAACAGCGCCCGCAATACCGCTTCAGGTTCCCGCTCCATGATCCGAAGCAAGGTGCGCGCGGCGCCGGACGGTTGCCTCGATCCCTGCTCCCATTTCTCATACCCAGACGCGCTCGTTCCCAGCACGGTCGCCATCTCGTCCTGGGTCAGGTCGCGTTTCTTATGGATTGCTTTCGCATCGACCGTGCCAAGATCAATCGCGTTTATGCGAATGCCCGGCAGGTCCGTCCCCTGGGAATGAGCCAACGCCTCAGACATAGCCTGACGAGCAGACGATGAGCGCACGCCATATACCTCGTGTGCAGCGCAGCAACGATTGCCCCTTGCAATGTTTAGAAAAATATCTATCACTAAACAAATTGCTAAACATGAGGGTTGAGGAGTTCATGTAGGCATTCTCTGAAACGGGTGAACTTGCACGGTCGGCAGGAGCCGGCCTTTGGTTCTGGGAGGAACGTATGCAAACGAAATCGAAAGCCCTTCTCGGGCTGGCCTCGGCATTCATCATATCATCAGCGCTGCCCAATCTCGCAAAAGCTGACCAACTGACGCTCTGCTGGGCGGCCTGGGACCCGGCGAACGCACTTGTCGAACTTTCCAAGGATTTCACCGCCAAGACCGGCACGGAAATGAAGTTCGAGTTCGTGCCCTGGACGAGCTACGCGGATCGCTTCCTCAATGAACTGAACTCCCACGGAAAACTCTGCGACCTGATCATCGGCGACAGCCAGTGGATCGGCGGCTCGGCGGAAAACGGCCACTACGTCAAGCTCAACGACTTCTTCGACAAGGAAGGCATCAAGATGGATGACTTCGTGCCGGCGACGGTCGTTGGCTACTCGGAATGGCCGAAGAACACGCCGAACTACTGGGCGCTGCCTGCCATGGGCGACGTGGTCGGCTGGACCTACCGCAAGGACTGGTTCGAAAAGCCGGAACTGAAAAAGGAATTCAAGGAAAAGTATGGCCGGGATCTCGCGGCCCCGAAGACCTACGACGAGCTGAAGCAGATTGCCGAGTTCTTCCAGAAGCGCGAGATCGACGGCAAGACCGTCTACGGCGCTTCGATCTATACCGAGCGCGGCTCCGAAGGCATCACCATGGGCGTGACGAACGTGCTCTACGACTGGGGCTTCCAGTACGACAACCCGGATAAGCCCTATGAAATGGAAGGCTTTGTCAACTCGCCGGATGCGGTCAAGGGCCTGGAATTCTACAAGGCTCTCTATGATTGCTGCACCCCACCCGGCAGTTCGAACGTCTACATGGTCGAATCCGCCGATGCCTTCAAATCCGGCCAGGTCGCGATGCAGATGAACTTCGCCTTCACGTGGCCCGGCCTCTACAAGGACGAGAAGGTCGGCGGCGACAGGATAGGTTTCTTCCCCAATCCTGCTGAAAAGAAGCATTTCGCTCAGCTTGGCGGACAGGGCATCTCAGTCGTCTCCTATTCCGACAAGAAGGATGCCGCTCTGCAGTACATCAAGTGGTTCGCCCAGCCCGAAGTCCAAGCCAAATGGTGGCAACTGGGTGGCTACTCGTGCCTGAAATCAGTTGTCAATGCGCCTGACTTTGCCTCCAGCCAACCCTACGCCCAAGCGTTTTTGGACTCGATGGCTATCGTCAAGGACTTCTGGGCCGAGCCGAGCTACGCAACCCTCCTCCAGGATATGCAGAAGCGCGTTCACAACTATGTCGTGGCCGGCAACGGCACCGCCCAGGAAGCGCTTGATGGCCTGGTGAAGGACTGGACGGAAGTCTTCAAGGACGACGGCAAGATCTAGTGTCCACCTGGACGCGCAATCTTCTTGCCAGAATGGCGGCCCGGATCGCCAAGACTGCCGGGCCGCCTGATGTCTCACATACGCAAAGACCAGGTGACATCTTGAACATTTCCTCTTCATCCATGGTCGAGAAGGCAGCAGACGCGACCGCAACGGCGACGCCAGCATCGGTCGCTCACCGCGTCCGCGGCCTGTCCGATCGAGCGATCGCCTGGGCGTTCATCGCCCCCACCATCATCCTTCTTCTCGCCATCAACATCTTCCCACTCATCTGGGCTATCTATCTCTCGTTCACGAACTATCGCGCCAACCGTCCAAACGCGCCGGTCCTGAACGTCGGATTGAGCAATTACGAGCGCGTCCTGACCGACCCCGACATCTGGCAGGCGATGCAGACAACGGCGCACTTCGTGTTCTGGACGATCCTGCTGCAGACGGTGATTGGCTTTACGCTCGCCTATCTCATCGACCGCAAGTTTCGCGGCCACGCGTTCTGGACGACGCTGATCCTGATCCCGATGATGCTGTCGCCGGCCGTTGTCGGCAACTTCTGGCGCTTCCTCTACGAGCCACAGATCGGCCTCTTCGCCTACGCCGTCTCTCTCGTCACCGGCATACCGACAGCCGAGATCCAGATGCTCGGCAGTGTCTCGTTGGCACCCTGGGCCATCATCATCGTCGATACCTGGATGTGGACCCCCTACGTGATGCTGATATGCCTTGCAGGTCTGCGTTCTATTCCGGACTACATTTACGAGGCCGCCGAGGTCGATCGCGCCTCCGCATGGCGACAGTTCTGGTCGATCACCGTCCCAATGGCCCTCCCCTTCATCATGCTCGCTGTGCTTTTCCGCGGCATCGAGAACTTCAAGATGTTCGACATGGTCACGCTCTTGACCGGCGGTGGCCCGGGCTCGACCACCGAAGTCGCCTCTATCACGCTGAAGCGCGCGGCCTTCGAGAGCTGGGCAACAGGTCGGGCCTCTGCCTTCGCCATTGTCCTCTTCGTGGCCGTGTTCGGCCTCGCCAACATCTACGTCAAGGCACTCAACAGGGTGAAGCAACGATGAGCTCCGTCACCTCAGCCCATTCGGTCGTAGAGCCGAGACCGACCAGCAAACGCATCGCCGGCGCTATCGTGATCCTCTACGCCCTGATCACCCTGATCCCGCTTGTCTGGATTTTCCTGACCAGCATCAAGTCACCGCCGGATTCCATCAGCTATCCTCCCAAGATCGTTTTTACGCCGACGCTGGAAGGCTATTGCAACCTTCTGACGACCAGGACGCGCCAGACGCCGGAATACATTGCCTCCCTGCCCGCGCCGACCGGCACCTGCGACGAGGTGACACGCAAGCGAAACATGGTGATCGCCGGCCCCTCGAACTTCCTGCCGCGTTTCGCCAACTCGCTGGTGATCGCCTTCGGCTCGACGTTCCTGGCGGTCTTTCTGGGGACGCTCGCCGCCTACGGCTTCTCCCGCTTCAGGGTGCCGCTTGCCGACGACCTGCTGTTCTTCATCCTGTCGACGCGCATGATGCCGCCCATTGCCGTCGCCATCCCGATCTATCTCATGTACCGCGAGCTTGGCCTTTCCGATACGGCGCTGGGCATGATCCTGCTCTACACTGCGGTCAACGTCTCGCTCGCAGTCTGGCTGCTCAAAGGCTTCATCGACGAGATCCCGCGCGAATACGAGGAAGCCGCAATGATCGACGGCTATACCCGGCTGCAGGCGTTCTGGAAGGTTGTCCTGCCGCAGGCAACCACGGGCATCGCCGCCACCGCGATCTTCTGCCTGATTTTCGCCTGGAACGAGTACGCCTTCGCGGCCCTGCTGACATCGGGCGAAGCTCAGACGGCGCCACCCTTCATTCCGACCATCATCGGCGAGGGCGGTCAGGACTGGCCGGCAGTCGCGGCGGGAACGACGATCTTCCTCATCCCGATCCTCGTCTTCACCATCCTCCTGCGCAAGCAGCTCTTGCGTGGCATTACCTTCGGAGCGGTCCGCAAATGACGCATCTGATCGAAACACCGCGCCCTTCGCGCCCTAAGCGCCCCTTCTTCCTGCGCCGCGGTCCGATGGAAAACATCGCAACCACACTGATCGGGATCGGCTTTCTCATGCTTTTCCAGCCGTTCCTGCTGGTTCTTTATACCTATTCGCTGGTAACGCTGCTCGCAGGCACGGCCATGTTCATCATCGTCTCGAAGTTCCCGGAGTGAGCCATGGCGGACATCAGAATCGAAAATCTCCGCAAGCAATTCGGCAGCTTCGTCGCGGTTCAGGATTCGACCTTCCGCATTCATGACGGCGAGTTCCTGGCACTGCTTGGACCGTCTGGCTGCGGCAAGACGACGACGCTTCGTATGATTGCCGGACTTGAACTGCCGACCAGCGGCAAGATCCATCTTGACGGCGAAGACGTCACCTTCAATCGCGCCAGTGCCCGGGACATAGCCTTCGTGTTCCAGCTTTTTGCGCTCTATCCGCATATGAACGTGCGCAAGAACATCGGCTTTCCCCTGCTCTCGCAGGGCATGCCGAAGGCGGAAATCCGCCAGCGCGTCGAGGAAACTGCACGGCTGCTGCAGATCGATCATATCCTTGAGCGATCCGTTTCAGGACTTGCCGGCGGCGACCGCCAGCGCGTGGCTCTCGGCCGCGCAATCGTGCGCCGTCCGAAGTGCTTCCTGATGGACGAACCCCTCGGCACGCTCGACGCTGAATTCCGAGAAGTCATGGTCCACGAACTGCGCGAACTGCACAACCGCATCCATGCGACGACGGTTTACGTGACGCATGATCAGCACGAGGCCATGGCGATGGCCGACAAGATCGCGGTCATGAACCATGGTGTCATCGAGCAATTCGGCACGCCGCAGGAAATCTACAGCAAGCCCGCCACCATGTATGTCGCGGATTTCATCGGCTCGCCGCCGATGAATTTCATGCGCTTCACGGCAGGCCTTCAGACGGGAGCACGGTCGATATCGCTTCATGGCGTCGATGTCAAAATTCCTGAGGTGCACCAGGACTTGGCCGAAGCCGAACTGGCGCTTGGTGTCAGGCCCGAACATATTCGCTTCAGCGATACCTCTCCTTTGCGCGGAGCGGTCTACGGCAGCGAATATCTCGGGACCAATCAGGTTGTGGCGATCGAGACGTCGAGCGGCGTCATCAAGGCTCGCGTTCCGGCAAATCGCAACTTTCGTATCGGCGAGACCGTTGGTCTTGAGTTCAACCCGGCCAAGCTCGCGCTGTTCGATTGCAAATCGGGCCGCGCCATTGCCTCGGCACTCTATTCGGAGGCACGGCATGGCTGACGTTGCTCTCAAAGGCCTCAACAAGCGTTTTGGCGATACACAGGCTCTGGCTGACTTGGACCTCTCGATCCGTGACGGTGAGTTCGTCGTCCTGCTTGGGCCGACGGGCGCCGGCAAGACAACGACGCTGCGCCTGATTGCCGGGCTGGAGCGCCCCGACAGCGGCCGCATCGAGATAGGCGGTCGCAACGTCGCAGGCGAAGCTCCGGCCGACAGGGACGTCGCATTCGTCTTCCAGCAATATTCGCTTTATCCGCATATGACGGTCTACGACAACCTCGCCTTCCCGCTACGAGCGCCCGTGCGCAAGCTCAGCAGCGAAGAAATCGACCGGCGCGTGCGGGAAATTGCGCGCATGGTCAGGATCGACCATAAGCTGGAGAACCGTTCGACACGACTGTCGGGCGGCGAAATGCAGCGCGTTGCGATTGGGCGGGCGCTGGTGCGCCGCCCCGCCATCTATCTGATGGACGAGCCACTCTCGTCGCTCGATGCAAAGCTACGTGCGGAACTTCGCTTGGAACTCAAGCGGATCCAGAAGGAGCTCGGCTCGACGCTGCTCTATGTAACCCACGACCAGGTCGAGGCCATGACGATGGCGGATCGGATCGGCATTGTTGCGGGAGGAAGGCTGTTGCAGGTCGGAACGCCCCGCGAAATCTACGGCAATCCTGCCAGTCTTCATGTCGCTGCCCGTCTTGGCCAGCCGCACATCAACCTGTTGCCCACCGATCTTCTTCCTGGCGCCAATCCGCCCCCCGGGACCAGAACGATCGGCGCGCGAACAGAGCATCTCGATATCATCGTCGACCAGAACGCCAATGCCAAAATCGACTGGATCGAACACCTGGGAGACCAGAACCACCTGCACATCCGCGTGCGTGACCACAAGCTCGTCACGCTTGCCGATCCATATCTCGCAATCAGGCCGGGTGATCGAATCAATCTGACGCTGCGCGATCCGCTCTATTTCGACGCCAGCGGCCGGCGCCTCGGATAAGCAACAGAACGAACAAACACACTGGCATCAAAAGACGGGTCTCACTCCATGAAGCATTTCTTCAATCGCCGGGAAACCATCGTTACCGAAGCCCTGGACGGCCTGCTCCTGACAAGTAGCGCCGGTCGTCTTGCCCGTCTGGATACCTTCCCCGAGATCAAGGTGATCCTGCGCGCGGACTGGGATAAATCGAAGGTTGCAATCATCTCTGGCGGCGGAGCCGGTCATGAGCCCTCGCATGCAGGCTTCGTCGGCAAGGGCATGCTGACCGCGGCCGTATCCGGCGAGATCTTTGCCTCGCCCAGTGTCGATGCCGTGCTGACAGCCATCCGTGCCGTAACAGGCCCCAAGGGCGTTCTGCTGGTCGTTAAGAACTATACAGGTGACCGTCTGAACTTCGGCCTTGCCGCCGAGAAGGCGCGTGCCGAGGGATTCGACGTCGAGATGGTGATTGTCGCCGACGACATCGCAATTCCTGGGATCAACCAGCCGCGCGGCGTTGCCGGTACGCTGTTCGTGCACAAGATCGCCGGCTACCATGCCGAATCCGGCGCCGACCTTAAGACGGTCGCAGCCCAGGCGGCGGCCGCAGCACACGATATCGTTTCGCTCGGCATGTCGCTTTCGACCTGCAGCGTACCCGGTCAGGCGCATGAGGATCGGCTTGGCGCCGACGAGGGAGAGCTCGGTCTCGGCATTCACGGCGAGCCAGGCGTCGAACGCATTGCGCTACAGCCGGTTGCCGATCTGGTGGCCACCATGACGAACCGGTTGGCCGCCAAGGTTGACGAGGCAGGAGACTATGCGCTGCTGATCAACAACCTTGGCGCGGTGCCGCCGCTCGAGATGGGCGTTATCGCCAACGCGGTATTGTCCTCACCTCTCGCCGGCCGTGTTCGGCTGGTCATCGGGCCGGGACCGATGATGACCGCACTCAACATGAACGGGTTCTCACTTTCACTGATCCGGCTGGATGCTGCCCGCCAAGCCGCACTGAAAGCTGCCGTCGAGCCACATGCCTGGATACCGGCCACTGAACTGCACGAGATCGCCATTATTGCTGCACCGCAAGTGTCCGCGCGGGATGCAGCGACGCCGGCCAGCGATGACAGTCGCAATCGTCGCTTATTGACCGCGCTTTGCGCCCATCTGATTTCTCTCGAGGGCGAGCTCAATCGCCTGGATAGCCGCGTCGGAGACGGCGATACGGGTTCCACCGTGGCGACAGGAGCGCGCAGCATTCTTTCCCGCATCGACGCGCTGCCGCTGAAGGATCCTGCCGCCACCATGGCCTCAGTCGGCGAGATCCTGAGCACGAGCATGGGCGGCTCGAGCGGCGTGCTGCTCTCGATCTTCTTTACGGCCGCATCCAAAGCTATGGCGGAAAGGGCAGATATCGCTGCTGCCCTGCTTGCCGGGCTCGATCGGATGACGTTCTATGGAGGGGCCGATGTCGGCGACCGCACGATGGTCGATGCGCTGGCGCCCGCGCTTGCTTCTTTGGCATCCGGCGATGTCGCGGCCGCGGCAAAGGCTGCGGCAGCCGGTGCCGAGTCGACAAAGGCAATGCGAAAGGCAAAGGCCGGCCGCGCCTCTTATGTCGGTGAGAAGGATCTGGAGGGAGTGCCGGATCCGGGAGCGGTGGCTGTGGCAAACGTATTCGAAGTTGCAGCAACGCTGACATAGATGGCGCTGCTGCTGGGAGGTACACGTGCAGGCAGAACCAGTTCTTCTTGCGGGATTGATTGAAGTTTGCCGTGCGACGATTGCGGCAAACAGCGATCGTCTCTGCGCACTGGATCGCGCAATCGGTGACGGCGATCATGGAACCAACATGCAGCGCGGCTGTGAAGCGGTTAGCGCCGAAGAAGCGACGGTCTCAAGCCTCCCCCTGCCTGACGCGCTGGAAAGGATCGGCCTGACACTGGTGATGAGCATAGGCGGTGCGGCCGGCCCACTCTACGGAACGCTCCTAATGGAGATGGGACGCGAGCTTCGCAAATCGGATCAGGGACAGGATTTTTCCTCGGCGTTAAAGCAGGCCATTGATGCTGTTGCCCGTCGCGGACGTTCGCACGCCGGAGATAAGACCCTGCTCGACGTGCTCTACCCTGTGCAAGATGCTCTTGCGCACCGGTCGCCATTGACCGATATCGTACATCGGGCGGAGCTTTCCGCCGGCTTTACCGCCGCCATGAAGGCCATGCGCGGCCGAGCAGCTTACCTTGGAGAGCGTTCGATCGGCCACGTTGATCCGGGCGCCTCGAGCTGCGCTCTCCTGACAATTGCTATCTGCCGCTATCTTGAGGAGCACCGCCCGGCATGAGTGTAAAGACCCCAAACGTCGGGATTGTGATCGTCTCCCACTCACCGCTGGTCGCGCGAGGCACGGCCGACATGGTGCGGCAGATGGTGGGCGACAGCGTGCCGCTTGCCTGGTCGGGTGGCAATAGTCGCGGAGAGCTCGGCACGGATGCCGGCGGTATCCTGACGGCCATAGAGGAGGCCTGGTCAGAGGCAGGTGTCGCCGTTTTCGTCGACCTTGGCGGGGCCGAAACCAACAGCGAGATGGCCATCGAAATGCTCGGTTTGCCGCGCGCAAAGCTCATCTCGATCTGCAATGCTCCGGTGGTGGAAGGCGCCGTCATCGCCGCTGCCGAGGCCTCCGGCGGGGCATCGCTTGCAAAGGTTGTAGCGACAGCAGAGGAACTGTCACCCTGATGAGCGGTGGGTTGCGCATAGGAAACCGGGAGGCCGAACAAGTGCATGCGAGTTGCCAGACGGAGGTCGAAGTGAAGCACGGGGTAGGCTTGCACGCCCGCCCCTCGGTGACGTTCACGAGGCTGGCAAAGTCGTTTCCCTGCTCGATCGAAGTCGCGGTCAATGGCAGCGACGTCTGGTTGAATGGCAAGAGCATCATCAAGATCATGGGTGCCAGGATCCGCAAGGGATCCATGCTGAAAATCCGTGCCGACGGAATCCTCGCAGAAGAGGCAGTCCGGGCATTGAAGGGCCTCATCGAGCGCAACTTCGACGAAGAAAAGAAACATGGCCGCACCGCTTAGATTGAAAGCGACGAGCGCCTCTCGGGGCGTCGCATCCGGGCCGGCCTATATCGCGGAGCCGCCGGCCGCCGCTGCCCTGTCACAATCGACCGTTTCGGGGCACGCGGAGCTGGCCGCGGCCATCGAGACCGCTATCGACGAGCTTCAGAGCCTTGCCACGGGCTCGGACGCAGAAGGCGGCGACATCATCGATTTTCAGCTCGAAGTGCTTCGCGATCCGACGATCGTTGAAATGGCGGGTGCGCGTATCGATGCGGGCGAGAATGTCGTATTCGCGTGGGTCGGGACACTCGACGGATACATCCGTGAACTGGAGAGTGCTGAAGAAGAACAGCTGCGAGCCCGCGCTGTCGATATTCTGGACATCAAAAATCGCGTCCTGGCGGCGCTGACGGGAACGCCTGTAAAGGACTTTCCGGCCGGATCTATCTATGTCGGTAAGGACATGGAGCCCAGCCGCTTTCTCGCACATGATTGGTCTGCAGGCGGCGCCATTGCGCTCTACGCCGGCAGTGCCGCAGGTCATGTCGCCCTTCTTGCCAGATCACGGTCGGTCCCGATGGTTATCGGCGCGGGACGCTTCGTCACCGCTGGCGGCCAACATATACGCGTTGATGGAGATGCAGGCGTGATCGTTCTTCAGATGGGCACGGAGGGCGCAGCGCCAATCCGACCCGAGCTTCCAGCATCAAGCACAGTGCCGGCGGCAGACAACGGGATACTGCAGACGGCGGATGGCGCGCAAATTCTGTTGTCTATCAATCTCAACGCCCTCGACGAAATCGACGGGATCGCCCCAACGACGGCGGCCGGTATCGGACTGATGCGTTCCGAATTCGCAGTCGCGTCACTCGCTGATGCCGCAAACGAGGAGAAGCAACTCGCCATCTACCGCCGCGTCCTTGACTGGGCCGATGGCAGAGGGGTGACGATCCGCATGCTGGATGTTGGCGGCGACAAGCCGCTCCCCGGCCTCGCAGCTTCGCCCGCATTGCGCGGCATCCGCCTTCTTCTTGCCCGCCCAGAGATCACGCGCGTTCAAGTGCGTGCGTTGTTGCGTGCAGCCATCTTCGGTAATCTGCGCGTCATGCTGCCGATGGTGACCTTTCCATCGGAAGTCGATGATATGCGGCAGATCTTTCGAGAAGAGGCCGCCGAGCTTGCGCGCCGGGGCGTGCCGCACCGCCTGCCTTCGATTGGCATGATGGTGGAAGTGCCGGCCGCCGCGCTCATGCTCGAGCAATTCGAAGGCGCGGACTTCTTTTCATTCGGCACCAACGACCTCGCGCAGTATCTCGCCGCCTCGACCCGCGAAGATGCCGATTTCGCCGCACACCGCGAGAAGGCCGCGCAGGCTGTACTGCGCCTGCTCGCTTATGCGGTAAAACTTGCCGGTAGCAAACCGCTCAGCATCTGCGGCGACATGGCCGGCGATCCGCGCCTGACAGCCGAACTGCTGGCCGCCGGCATCCGGCATTTTTCCATGGCGCCCGCTCAACTTCCCGCGATAAGATCGGCAATCGTCGGTTTGAACGCCGGTGGGACAAAGGCAGCCGGAGAATAATATGGCGCGCGAAGACACCGAAGACGCCATTATCGCCTACAAGTCAATTCTGGCGCAGATCATCGACAACCGACCTTCCGGAACCCGTCAGCGGCTGGCCACGGAACTGGGCAAGCACCGCAGCTTCGTTACCCAGATAACAAGCCCGACCTACGCGACGCCTCTTCCTGCGCGGCATCTCGCGACGATCTTCCGGGTCTGTCATGTCAGCGCCGCCGAACAGGAGCGTTTTCTGGAAGCCTACCAGAATGCACATCCCGGCAAACTGCCGGAGCTTGGCGCCTCGGAAAAACTGCGGCATCTTTCACTCATGGTTCCTGATTTCGGCGACGAGCGACGCAACCGGCTGCTGGAGGAAGCAATCTCCGATCTGGTGCAGAAGATTGCCGCAATTTCCGGACCGCCTGAGTGAACGGCGTTGCGCTTAGTGCGACAAGACAGAGACGATGACGCCTTGGGAGGGGCTTGATGAAGAAGTTCATCAACACAGCAGACACCATGGTCGCCGAAAGCGTCGAAGGCTTTGTGCGCGCCCATGAGGAGTTCGTTGTGTTCGGCATCGACCGCAAATTTATCCGCCGTCGCCACATGGTCCCGGGCAAGGTGGCGATCATATCCGGCGGCGGCGCGGGTCATGAGCCAATGCACATCGGCTTCGTCGGCCGCGGCATGCTCGATGCGGCTTGCGTCGGGCATATTTTCACGTCTCCCACGCCGAGCCAGATCATGAGCGCCATCGAGGAAGCGGACACCGGGGCTGGATGCCTGCTGGTGGTGAAAAATTATGACGGCGACGTCATGAATTTCGAAATGGCGGCAGAGATGGCATCCAGCCGCCACAAAATTGAAACGGTGATCGTCAACGACGACATCGAAACGGCAAGGACAGGCGACGGGCGCGGCCGCCGTGGCGTCGCCGGTACAGTGATCATAGAGAGGCTTCTCGGCGCCGCGGCCGAACGAGGCATGACCCTCGCCGAACTGAAACGCCTCGGCGACGGCCTCGCTCCACGCATCCGATCGATGGGCGTTGCCCTGACCGGCGTGACGGTCCCGCACACGCAACGCACAACATTCGCGCTCGGACCGAACGAAATGGAAGTGGGCATCGGCATTCATGGGGAGCCGGGCCATTCGAGAGAGCCCTTCTCCAACGCCGACACCATCGTCCGACATCTGAGCGAAACGATCTTCAACGACATCGCCCGAGCCGCCGACAAAGCGTTGCTTTTCGTCAACGGGCTTGGCGGCACGCCACCGGCCGAACTCTATCTCGCCTACAACACAGCTCACCGCTTCATGGTCGACCACGGCCTGCGGATCGAGCGCTCGCTTGTCGGCACTTATGCCACGTCGCTCGACATGCAGGGCCTTTCTGTCACGCTCGCGTTCCTCAGCGACGAGGAGTTTTCCCTATGGGATTCGCCGGTTGCAACCGCCGCGTTGCGCTGGGGGTGCTAGGTTCTACTGAGGAGGTTTGATTGGGCCGTGCCATTTACGATTGAAGGCCATTTCCCGACAGCCAAATCGTCCACGTGCTGCTGAAAGACATTATCGAAGCCGAGCGCCCCTTCAGTTCAGCTTCTGCCGGCCGTAGAGCAGTAGCATGCCTATGATCACCACTCCGTAGATCAGCTGTCGGCCAGCCTCTTCAATCTGCATTACTGAGAGGATTGACTGCAGCAGCGTGATCAGGATGACGCCCGCGACTGTTCCAAGGTAGGAGCCTTTGCCGCCGAGGACATGGGTTCCGCCGAGGACCACGGCTGCAATCGACGGCAGCAGATAGGCGTCACCCATCGACTGCGATGCCTTGGACGCATAACCGGCAAGCAACACGCCGCCAAGTGCGCTGAGCGACCCCGAAATCACGAAGGCGAGCAAGGCAATGCGCCGGGTGTCGATGCCCGACATATAGGCGGCTCGTTCCCGGTTTCCGATCGCGTACAGTGAACGGCCGAACGTGGTTCGGGTAAGCAGGAAGACGGCAAGGATGCCGACAACGAGCCAAACTAGAACGCCGTTCGGGACAGACGGGATCATATAGCCGGTCGCGAGGAAGCGCATCGCCGGGGAGGCCGAATCCTGCGGTGAGAAGCCGCCGGTGTAGACGACCATTAACCCTTGCACGACGGCATTAGTTGCAAGCGTGATAATCATCGAGGGAATGCGCAGGTACGCGACGGCAAGTCCGTTGACGAAGCCGATCGCTGCGCCGCAGGCAATTCCGAAGGGAATGGCAAGGAACGAGCCGCTGGTTCCATAAGCTGTCGCGGCGCATGCCATCATCGCGCCGGCGGTCACCGTCCATGGAACCGAAAGATCGATCTGTCCAAGCAAGATGACCATCATCATACCCGTCGCGATCACGCCGAGAAACGAGGCGACCTTCAATTGCTGCAACAGGTAATCGGCCGACAGGAAGTTGGAGGAATAGATCGATCCGCCAAGCACCAGAAGGAGGATGCAGCCGAAGGCGATCGCCACGGCGGGATCTCTCCCGCGCAGCCGGATGGGAACGATTGATTGCCGCATGCTGGACGCATCCTCGCTCATTGGAACCATTCCAGTCGGTTGCGTACCCGCGCCAGCCCGATCGAGCCGACACCGATCGCCAGCATTAGCACGATGCCCTGGAACAGCGGCTGCCAAAGAGGATCGAAATCGAAGACGAAGAGGAGATCGCCGATGGTGCGAAAGGCAAGTGCTCCGAACACCGCTCCGACAGCGCTGCCCTTCCCGCCCGCCAGCGAGACGCCCCCGAGAACGACCGCAGCAATCGAGTAAAGCGTGTAGGCGTTGCCGCTAGCGAAGGCCGCTTCGCCAGTGTAGGAATAGAACGTCAGGTAGAGCCCGCCCATGGCCGACAAGAGCCCGGCAACTGCATAGGCGGCCAGTTTCGCCCGCTTCAGCGGCATGCCGGACATATAGGCCGCATTCTCCGCGGAACCAGCCGCATAGGCCGCACGGCCGTAGACTGATCTGCTGAAGGGGATCCAGACCAGGAGGATCGTGGCTGCCAGCACCGCCAGGCTGGTGGGAAACATCCCGAAGAGCGTCGAGGTAAACACGTCTGCAAGAGCTTCGTTGACAGAGCCGCCCGGCGTTGGCCGCAGCAGCAACGCCAGCCCGAAGAAAATTGCACTTGTGGCGATGGTCGTAACGATCGGCTGCAGTCTGCCGAAGATGATGATGAGGCCGTTCAATGTGCCGCATGCAAGCCCTGCGACAAGCACGGCTACGATCCCGAAACCGGTCTGCAGCGGTGTGCCGACCACCAGCCACGATGCAAGGCAGTTGCACAGCACCAAAACCATGCCTGCCGAAAGGTCGATTCCGGCGGTGATGACGACGAGACATTGCGCCATTGCGACAAAGGCGAGCAAAATCGCCTTGTTGGACGCTGTCTGCACGACATTCGGCGTGAAGCCCGCCGGATGGTTGGAGACATAGATCACGAACATCGCGACGAAGAGGGCGGCGGCAAGCAGCGTCCCCTTGTTGCTCTGATACCAGAAGCGCCATCCGCCGGAAGTGCCTATTGTCACTGCATTACCCTCCGTTCCACAGGCCGGGCGGCGATGTTCAATGCACTCCCGATCAACTCACGTTCGTTGATGTCGGCGCCTTCAAGCGTGCGAACAACGGTACCGTCGTACATGACGAGAACGCGATCGCAGCAGCCGATCAGCTCGTCGTAGTCCGTGGAATAGAAAATGATCGCGGCGCCGCCGTCGGCGAGCTTTCTCAGCAGTTGATAGATCTCCTGCTTGGTGCCGACGTCGATGCCGCGCGTCGGGTCGTTCAGCAGGACGATCCTTGGTCGATTCATCAGCCATTTCGCAATCACGACCTTCTGCTGGTTTCCGCCGGACAGGCTGCTGACCGGCATGTCGATGGTTGCCGCCTTAATGGCGAGGATCTTGAGGAGTTCGTCAATGCGGGCCGCCTCTGCCCCTCGGTCGATGATGCCGTTGCGCGAAACGCTGCCGAGTGCGGCGATCGACAGGTTCTCGCGGACCGACATCGGCAGCATCAACCCCTCGGTCTTTCGATCCTCCGGAATAAGCGCAATGGAGTTCGCGGCGGATTTCGCCTCTTTGGGGCTCCTCAAGCGCACGCTGCGGCCGTCGATCTGCACATCGCCCTTGACGTCGCGAAGCACGCCAAAGAGGGCGAGCAAGAGCTCCCGCTGGCCCTGCCCGTCCAAGCCGCCGACACCGACGATTTCGCCGGGACGGGCATCGAACGTGATACCAGCCAGACGGCCGCCCCAGGAAAGGTCATGACAGGACAGCACCGGAGCCTTATTGGCTTCAATGCTCGGCTTTGCCGGAAACACGCTTTTGTATTCCCGCCCGATCATCAATTCAACAACCTGGTGGTCAGTCTTTGTACCGGCTGGGTAGGATTCTATGCTGCGGCCGTTGCGGAATACCGTGCAATCGTCGGCAAGTTCTGCGATCTCATGCATGCGATGTGAGATGTAGACCAGCGCCAATCCTTCGGAGCGCAGCCTCTTCAGGACACTGAAGACCTTCTCGACGTCAGACCTTGTCAGGGCAGATGTCGCCTCGTCCAGGATCATCAGCCGGGGCTTGCGGGCGAGCGCCTTTGCAATCTCGACCATCTGTCGACGGGAGAGCGGGAGGTCCTTGACCAGCGATGATGGATGAATGTCGGAGGCGCCGGCGCGATTGAGCGCTTCTTCGGCGATCCGCCTCTGGGCGCGCCTGTCGATCATGCCGAAGCGGCGCGGTGGATTGCTGATGACGATATTGTCGGCAACGGAGAGGTCGGGAATCAGCGACAGTTCCTGGAAGACCGATACTATCCCCACTGCATTTGCCGCCGCTGGCGATGAGAAGGCCACGTCCTTGCCGCCGAGGAGCATTCGCCCTTCATCGGGTGCGGTGACCCCGGCCATGATTTTGATCAGGGTCGATTTGCCGGCGCCGTTTTCGCCGAGTACGGCATGAATTGCGCCGGATCGAATGGCAATATCGGCTTCCTTGAGTGCGATGACGCCGCCATAGCGCTTCGATATACCTTCCATCCGCAACAGCGGTTCTGACAAAAGCACGCGCCCAACCTCCCATCGGGTGCATTCAGCGTCTGACTGAGGGCGCCCACGTCCGCAGTCAATCCTACGAGCCTTGGCTACTATTGGTTTTCCTTGGTTTGCCCCATGATTTCCTGGGCCGTGAAATTGATGCCGCAGGTGGGGAAGGAGTTGCCGACGAAGAAATTGTCGGACTGATCAGGGTAGTAGTCCTGGTCTTTCTTGAAGTCGGGGTGCGACACCAATGCCGTCGGTAGCTTGACGGCCTGCGGAATCACCTGCCCCTCGAGCGCGGCGATCGCCGTCTTGATGGCGACGGCGACCTGGGCCGGACCGGTTCCTGCGGACGAGCACAGCAGACCGTCTCCAGCGTGCGCGGCGCAGAGCTTGCGGAAGCCATTTTCCGTCTCGCCGCCGAAAGGCACGAAGGGATGCTTTGCGTCCATCATGGCCTGAACGACGCCCGTGTCGCCGCCCTGTGCGGTGATGCCGTCAAACGGGCCGTTTGTCGCGATGGCATCTGCCGTCACCTTCTGGGCAACGCTATCGTCCCATTTGCCGACGACTTCCGTCACGTCGAACTTCTTGCCCGAGGCAGCCAGCGTTTCCTTGATGCCATTGTGACGGTCGGTATCGACAGATGTACCGGCAACGCCTCTCACTTCGAGAATTTTGCCACCATTCGGCAGATGCTTGACGAGCCACTCGGCCCAGGTAACGCCGAGGCCCTTCTGGTCGACGTTGACGTTGATCGCATCTTTCGTGTCGAGCGTGTTATCGAACGCGACGAGCACGACACCGGCTTCCTTGGCGCGTTTGATCACAGGACCGAAGGCTGTTGGGTTCTGGGCATTGACGACAATCGCATCATAGCCGGCGTCGATGAAGTTGTTGATCGCCGAAATCTGCGCCGGCACGTCCTCGCCCGTGGAGACGACCTTAAATTCTTTCAGCTTCGCCTTTACTTCCGGTTGCGCCGCATAGGCCTTCGCCGTCTTTACCATCTGGATGCGCCAGGTATTGGCGATATAGCCATTGGCCAGCGCGATGCGATACGGGCCTTCCTTCTTCGGATATTGTAGAAACTGCGTATCGGAGGCCCACGGCGTCATGCAGCCTGGATCTGCTGCTGGCCCGGCTACGACTTTCGGTTCGGCATATGCAGCACTGCAAAGCAGCGCAAGCATGGATGCGGAAACTGCCACAATGCGCGCAGATTTCGATGTCACGTCTCTAAGCATGGATGTTCTCCTCCTCGGGCAGACCAAGCCGCCCCTCCAATTTTCTAATTGGCATGCTTGGTCCGAAAGGGCTCCATCCCATCCTTTGCGGAACAGGACAAAAAATTAACACAGATGATAGCGCTGTCAATTTTATTTAACAGCGCTGCCAATTGTGGAATATCTATTGATTATCTGTTTTGCTTGGTCTTGTGTTTGGATAATCTTGGATGCGCCGAATAACTCTGGACGACGTTGCCAGCCTTGCTGGCGTTAGCCCGATTACAGTTTCGCGGGTGCTGCGCAAGCCGGGATCCGTCTCGGAAGCATTGCGGCTGCGCGTCAACAGCGCCATTGAAAACCTGGGCTATGTGCCGAATGTTGCGGCAAGCAGGTTGGCTTCCTCCCGCACCCATACAATTGGCGTGATTGTGCCAACGCTTTATAACGTCATCTTTGCCGAATATCTGTTTGCCCTGCATGATGTTCTGATTGCCGCAGGCTTCCAGGTCATTGTCGTGAACAGCCGATATTCGGAAGTCGAGGAGGAGAATGCAATCAAGGCATTGCTTGGCCAGCGAGTGGAAGCCATCATCATTGCCGGCATCCACCACACCCCACTGTCACGTCAGCTTCTGATGAAGGCGCATCTTCCGGTTGTCCAGACGTTCGAATTGTCCGACGATCCCATCAACCTCAACATTGGCATGTCACAGGAGCGCGCCGGCCATGCTGCGACCCGCCATCTCATTGACCGCGGGTTTCAACGGATTACCTTCCTGACCGGCAATCTCGACCACCGTGCGCAGTCGCGGTTTGACGGCTATCACGCGGCGATGCAGGAGGTCGGATTGAGAAGCCTGGAAATGATTTCCCATAGACCTCGCCACAGTTCGGTGGCGCTCGGATCCGAGCTCTTTGGTGAGATGCACGACCGGGGGGATCTTCCCGAGGCGATCTTCTGTACTGACGACAACTTGGCGCTCGGCGCTATGCAGGAGTGCAGAAAGCGTCGCATCCGCGTACCCGATGACATTGCGATCATGGGCTTTCACGACCTCGAATTCTCGGCATGTGCGGCTCCTTCCCTCTCTTCAGTCGCCACACGTCGCTATGAAACCGGCAAGCTAGCGGCCGAAAAGGTTCTCTTGGCGCTCGATGCATCCACAAGGCAGAGCATCGAGCAAATCAACATGGGATTTGCCCTTGTCCAACGCGAAAGTACGTCCGGCGACGCCGGTCACCGCTCGCCGCAGTAGCGGGGGAAGAGTCCTCCGATGCGAGGTGGCGCCTTACAATGAATTTGGGCTGCCAATGGTGGGCATAGGCGGCAATGGCGGAGGTACGAATGCTCGCACCGTTTCGCTGGCAATGGAAATTTCGACAAAGCGGCCGAGCCGATGATTGGGTTCGGAATCAGACATGGCGCGAGTCTGGCTTTCGGTCGCTATTTAGGTCAAGCGGGCCTTTAAATAAGGAAGGACCTAAAGTAAGTGCTCTTAGCACTACTTTGGCAGAATTGATTTTGGGGTCATTTGGAACCTGATACGGCAGTGTGGACATCGTTGTGGTGGATGGTGGTTTGAGAGCGCGGCTATGACGGCGCGCCGGATAGCTGGCAGCGTTGGTTTAGGCGGGCCGGGCCTGTTCCTTTTTTTCCCGCTTTGCCTTGGATAGGCGCTGATGCTGCAGGAAGGCATAAGCGATCATCGTCATCAGTGCGTGTCGATGGAGGCCTTGCCATGATCGGCCTTCGAAGTGATCGAGGCCGAGTTCTTCCTTCATCTGCTGATGAGCCTGCTCGCAGACCCAACGCGCTTTAATGGCC
>NZ_FOCV01000080.1 GCF_900110205.1 Rhizobium tibeticum
GACCGGCGGAACGCCGGCAGTTGCCAATGCGCGCATTTCCACCAGAAATCCTGGCCGCCGCAATTAGCACCCATGAGCCACACCGCATGGCTTCAAAGCGGCCACCAAGCGGAACCCAAACGCGCTGCAAGCACAAGAAAACCAGCCGTTTATGGACGGAAACTAACCTAGAATGCCGCGAAGGTGCTGACTGCGCTTGGCATCGCCGGTCGACCACCTTGGACAATATCTCGTTGTGTACCCTGGACGCGGTCGAGATGCCACAGGTTTCAGATGAAATCAAAACGCAGAATTGGAACATCGTTTCGTAACAGGCCGTAGCCCAATAAGCGCGAGTGACAAATGAGGCCGACTTTTTCGGCAGCTCGCGACTGTGAGGCGATAGGAAATGTTAACTGCAGCTTGGCCCTTGACGATCGCCGTTTTGACTTCGACGTGCCTTTCTAGCGAGGCTGCCCCACTATCCTTCCGTGAAGTTGATCGCCTTGCTCGCGAATGCGCACCATCGGTTGATCCGACGACTTTAGCGGCAATTGCCAAGGTCGAAAGTGGCTTTGATCCGCTTGCGGCACATGACAATACTACGGGTGAGAGCCTTCACTGGGATGATCAAACGCAAGCACGCGATAGTGTCAAAGATCGCCTCGACGCGCAGCATTCCATCGACGTCGGGCTTATGCAGATCAACACTAATAACTTTCCCGTCCTCAATCTCACGATTGAAAATGCCCTGCAGCCTTGCAAGTCACTTGCCGCTGCGGCGTACTTGCTTGAAAGCCGCTATGCCGGCGGCGACACTGCTGCGGCAAGGCAACTTGCGCTTCGAAAGGCAATCTCCGCCTACAACACGGGGGATCTGCAGAGCGGGTTCGCAAACGGTTATGTGCGGAAGGTTGAGGCGGCCGCTCGAGAGATCGTGCCGCGGCTGATCGAACCACCGCAACAGGCTGATGAAAAGCAGATCTCGAAAAACATCTGGGACGTGTGGGGCTCGTATGAGCAAGAGCGTTCAGAAGACGATTCATCGCGTCTCCCAAAATATCAAAGGTCGCACGGCCCTGAATTTAAACAACAATAATGACCAATGGTCAAACTAATGGAGATACAAATAATGGCGTCACCTAGCACAAATCGTGTGCGTTTTAGCTCCTTTTCTCTGCTGCGGGCAACGTTACGCGCTGCAGTTCCCTATGCGCCAGCTGCCGGCGGAGCGGCGGCCTGGAGTATAGTCTGCTCCGCGCCCGCGATGGCGCAAGTGACTGGCGGGACCGATCCCGCGACGATGGTGAATAACATCTGCACGTTCATCCTTGGACCGTTCGGACAGTCTCTGGCTGTGCTCGGCATCGTCGCCATCGGCATATCGTGGATGTTCGGTCGTGCTTCACTCGGTCTCGTTGCGGGTGTCATCGGCGGGATCGTCATCATGTTCGGGGCCAGCTTCCTTGGTAAAGCCCTCATTGGCGGGGGCTGATGAGCGACCGACTGGAAGAGAGTATTCTCTACGTGGCGGCGACACGCCCTGCATTATTCCTAGGTGTGCCGCTCAACTTGGCCGGATTGCTTATGATGTTAGCCGGCCTAATCATCGTCATCGTTCAGAATCCTCTATACGAGATTATTCTTGTGCCACTGTGGTTCGGATCAAGGGTTGTTGTTGAGCGCGACTATAACGCCGCGAGCGTAGCGCTACTCTATCTGCAGACCGCTGGCAGAAGCGTCGATGGGCCGATCTGGGGCGGGGCAAGCGTCAGTCCCAACCCAATTAAAGTGCCGAGCCGAGGAAGAGGAATGGTTTAATGTTCGGCACAAGTGGCAGGACCGAGAGGTCTGGTGAGATATATCTGCCATATGTTGGCCACCTCAGCGACAAGGTTATCCTTCTCGAAGACGGCTCAATCATGGCGATGGCACACATCAAAGGTTTGCCCTTCGAACTGGAAGACGTTGCCATCCGAAATGCACGCTGCCGAGCGTTCAATACGCTCTTGCGCAACATTGCCGATGATAACGTATCAATATGTGCCCATCTAGTGCGACATAATGATGTGCCGTCACCGCCGGGACGGCAGTTCCAAAGCACGTTTGCTGGTAGTCTGAGTGAAGCTTATGAGCAGCGTGTGCTGCTCGGAAGTCTTTTTCGCAACGATCACTTCCTTACCTTGATCGTGTATCCCCGCACTACCGTCGGCAAAATCAGGGGACGTTTCATCAAGCGCTACGAAGGCAAGGAGAACGATCTGGCAAGCCAGGCCCGGAACCTGGAAGATCTCTGGCAGATCACTGCTGGCGCCCTCGACGCCTACGGTCTCCGTCGGCTCGGGATTCGCGAGAAAGAAGGCGTGATTTTCTCAGAAATCGCGGAAGCGCTCCGGCTGATAATCACTTGCCGTTTGACTCCGGTTCCAGTGGTTAGCGGCTCACTCGGCGCTTCGATTTATACTGATCGTGTGATCTGCGGCAAACGCGCAGTGGAGATTCGTACCCCCGGAGATAGCTACGTCGGCTCAATGTTTTCATTTCGAGAATATCCAGCAAAAACACGGCCGGGTATGCTGAATCCACTATTGTCCACGAATTTCCCCCTTGTTTTAAGCCAGAGTTTCTCCTGCCTCACGCGTGCACAGGCTCATGCCAAACTCAGCCTGAAGTCCAGTCAAATGACGAGCTCTGGGGACAAGGCCGTCTCCCAGATCAATGAACTCGCCGAAGCGGAGGACGCACTGGCAAGCAACGAATTCGTAATGGGCTCGCACCATTTAAGCCTGTGCGTCTATGCCGATAATCTCAATAGCCTTGCCGACCGCGCTGCAAGCGCCCGCACGCGGTTGGCGGATTCGGGCGCCGTCATTGTCCAGGAAGGTATTGGTATGGAGGCGGCTTACTGGGCACAACTTCCGGGGAACACCAAGTGGCGCACGCGACCCGGGGCAATCACCTCCCGCAATTTCGCCGGTCTGGTCTCATTTGAGAATTTTCCGAGCGGCATCAATTCTGGCCACTGGGGCAATGCAGTTGCACGCTTCCGCACCAACGGTGGAACCCCTTTCGATTATGTCCCTCATGAGAATGACGTCGGCATGACGGCGATATTCGGACCCGTCGGAAAAGGCAAAACAACGCTCATGACCTTTATCCTTGCCATGCTCGAGCAGAGCATGGTTGAACGCAATGGTGCGATTGTTTTCTTTGACAAGGACCGCGGTGGTGAACTGCTGGTACGTGCCACGGGAGGCACATATCTGGCGCTACGTAGAGGCGTTCCCAGCGGCTTGGCGCCTCTGCGGGGCCTGGACGATACATCGTCCTCGCGGGATTTTCTGCGCGAGTGGATAGTCGCCCTCATTGAGAGCGACGGACGCGGAGCTATTTCGCCGGAAGAGAACCGCCGCTTGGACCGCGGCATCACCCGGCAGCTTTCGTTTGAGCCAGGCATGCGCTCAATTGCAGGACTACGCGAATTCCTGTTGCACAGCCCCTCCGAGGGCGCAGGTGCACGATTGGAGCGGTGGTGCAGAGGAAGCGCGCTGGGTTGGGCCTTTGATGGCGAGGCAGATGAAGTAAGGCTGGACGCCTCCATTACAGGCTTCGACATGACGCAGCTCCTGGAGTACGAGGAGGTCTGTGCGCCGGCAGCTGCATATCTACTGCATCGCGTGGGCTCTGTCGTGGACGGACGTCGCTTTGTCATGAGCTGCGACGAGTTTCGCTTTTATCTATTAAACCCCCAATTCGCTGCAGTCGTCGACAGGTTCTTGCTGACTGTTCGCAAGAATAACGGCATGTTGATACTCGCAACACAACAACCCGAGCATGTTCTGGAGTCACCCATCGGAGCCAGTCTTGTTGCACAATGCATGACGAAAATTTTCTATCCATCACCGACGGCGGACCGATCAGCCTACATCGACGGCTTGAAGTGTACCGAAGGAGAATTTCAGGCTGTCCGCGAGCAAATGGCAATCGGCAGTCGCAAATTTTTGCTGAAGCGCGAGAGCGGCAGCGTTATCTGCGAATTCGACCTTAGTGAAATGCGCGAATATGTCGCCGTGCTGTCTGGGCGGGCAAACACGGTGCGCTTTGCCGATCGGCTCCGCGAAAATTACGGAGATGCCCCTGGTGCGTGGATCGACAAGTTCATGGCACGTTATCATGAAGTGCAAGATTGACGGAGGAGTTCATGAAATTTTCCAAACTCACAGTGACCGCGGTTGCCGCTTTTCTTGTGCTGCAGGGGCCAGCTCGAGCGCAGGGAATGCCTGTCATTGACGCAGCAGGAATAGCTCAGGCTATCGTGCAAATCGAAAAATCGGTTGCGATTCTCGACCAGACAATTCAATTGGTGACGATGTTCACGTCGTCCTTTGGCGTCACCAGTCTGTTAAGCTCACTCAACCAACCGAACCGATATCCCTCGACCACTCAGCTAGGCAATCAGATGTTTGATAGTCAGGCACCAGGCTCGACCACAGCGCGTGCGATCGCGCTGGATGCCGATCGTAGAATCATTGGTTCCGACGCGGAAGCGGCGCTGCTACGTCAGCAGATTGCCGGTGCTGCTAATGCCGCGGGCGTTGCTGCCGGCAATCTGGAGATGATGGACAAGCGCCTTCGGGAAAACGGCAACACGCTAGGTCAGTTGTCGCGTTCAAGAAACATCATGCAGGCCACGGTCACAAACGGATTGCTTCTCAAACAGATCCACGACGCAATCATCCAGAACAGCCAGGCCACGAGTCTGCTGACGATGGCCACCGCGCAGGCCGGCCTTCATGTCGCAGAGGAGGCCGCAGCCCAGCGCCGAGAACGGCAAAAAACTGCGACAATCTTTGCCATCCCCCGCCTCCCATAGTTGTACGGTGCGTAGTGCGGCTCAGACAATAGTTCAACTCAGCCCACCTGCGGTGGAAAAAACCAAATCAGGTTGGATTTGATGAAATTCGCAATTTCTGCGCCTTTTACGGCTATACATACGGTCTTTGATACCGCCTTTTCAATCGCACTGAACGGAGTGCTGGATAAGATCCAGAGCGCAATCAATGCGCCTCTGGTGGCGTGCGTCACGCTTTGGATAATAATCCAGGGCATTCTGGTCATACGTGGTGAAATCGATACTCGTGGTGGGATCACGAAGATCATCAGGGTGTCGATCGTTGTCTCTCTTGTCTTGGGGCAGGCGAACTATCATGACTACGTAGTGTCATTCTTTGAGGATGCGATCCCGAGCTTCGTTCACCAGATCAGTGGCAGTAGCATTCCGATGGATATTCCGCGAACGCTTGACGTCATGTTCGCTCTTAGCCAGATCAGCTTTCAGAAGATTGCATCCGAAATCGGACCGATGAATAGCCAAGACACTCTCGCCTTTGAAGGCGCGCAATGGGTTTTCTACGGTGCGCTTTGGGTAGCGTTTGAGATCTATGACGCCTGTGGGATTCTTACCAAGGTACTCTTGGCGATCGGTCCGCTGATCCTTGTAGGCTATCTCTTCGATTACACCCGCGACATGGCCTCCAAATGGGTTGGACAGCTCCTCTCCTACGCGCTGTTGCTTCTCCTGTTGAATATCGTGGCGACTTTAGTTATCGCAACGGAATCAGCGGCTCTCGTATTAATGCTCCTCGTAATTAACAATGCGGGCACGACGGCAGCCAAAATTATCGGGCTTTACGAACTCGACATGTTCTTTCTAGCTGGTGACGCTTTGATCGTAGCGCTTCCAATGATAGCCAGCAATATTGGAGGTGGCACCTGGGCGGGTACAAATAAATCTCTCAGTAGCCTCGCCCGCCAATTAGCCCAAATTACGCGCGGTTAAACGCAATGATTATGAAAATCCAGGTTGACTACATGAAGTATTGTTCTCTGTTTCTATTCCTCGCTTTGGCCGCTTGCAAGACAAGTGATACACTGGCGACCTGCAAGGGCGCGGCGTTTCAGCTAAATGTGGGACGATGGCAACCCACCGCAACGGATCTTGACGTCGAATGTGCGGGAGCGCCTAAATGAACGGACCTGAGTATGGTCTCCTGGTGGGGCGAGAATCACTTTCTGCGCATTATAAGGAAGTGGAGGCCTTCCAAACTTCACGCGCGAAATCGGCGCGGCGTCTTTCCAAGGTGCTGGTCGTCATTGCGGCTGCTGCTGTTCTTGGAAATATTGCCCAGGCCTTCACTATCGCCACCATGGTTCCGTTGATCAAGCTTGTGCCCGTGTATCTTTGGGTACGACCGGATGGAACGGTTGATAGCGAAGTGTCCGTGTCTCGACTGCCGGCCACGCAAGAGCAGGCCATTATCAAAGCTTCACTTTGGCAATATGT
This sequence comes from Rhizobium tibeticum, assembly GCF_900110205.1. Taxonomy (GTDB): domain Bacteria; phylum Pseudomonadota; class Alphaproteobacteria; order Rhizobiales; family Rhizobiaceae; genus Rhizobium; species Rhizobium tibeticum. The sequence goes on from NZ_FOCV01000080.1 coordinate 6,323, forward strand.
CCGCCTACGCGAGGGCTATACAGCGGACACAGCTCAATACGCCTATGATCTCGTATCGAGTTTCAGCGCACCATCTGTACGCCAAGAATATCAGCAATTCTTCAATTACCCTAGTCCGACCTCGCCGCAGGTCACAATCGGTGAACGAGGTAGGCTGGATGTCGAGCACATCTCCTCAAATGATATTGCGCCGGGAGTGCAGCAGATTCGTTACAGACGAACACTCATCTTGGATGGTCAGATGCCAATGGTGAGTACTTGGACTGCAACCGTCCGCTATGAAAATGTCACAAGCCTGCCTGGCCAATCGAGGCTGACAAATCCAGCAGGATTAATCGTTACCTCCTACCAGGCCTCGGAAGATACCGTCTCGAATGCGGGAGGGACCCAGCCATGATAACAAGGGCCGTTCTCACACTAATCTGTTTGATTTCTTTTGCGATGGGCGTGCATGCGGAAGATACTCCTGCTGCCGGCAAACTGGATCCGCGCATGCGCTATCTGGCCTACAACCCCGACCAGGTGGTCCGAATGTCAACCGCTGTCGGCGCAACACTAGTTGTTACATTCGGCGCCGGCGAGACGGTAACAGCGGTCGCCGTGTCCAATAGCAAGGATCTGGCAGCTCTTCCGCGAGGAAACTATCTCTTTTTCAAGGCAAGTCAAGCGCTCTCCCCGCAGCCAGTTATCGTGTTGACTGCGAGCGAGGCAGGTACGCGACGATATGTCTTCAACATTTCCACCAAGGTCATGTCTCGACTTGATAAAGAGCAACCTGACCTCTACTACAGCGTACAATTCGTTTATCCGAACGACGACGCTGCTGCTCGGCGGAAGGAAATAGCAAAGCAATCGATATTCGATGGTATGCGGGCGAAAGCGCAGTCTCAACAGAGAGCTCAGGATTTGTTGGATCAGCCGGCCGCAGCCGCCAATCCGGATGCCAACAATTTCCACTACGTCGCACAGGGCGATCGCTCGCTAACACCATTGGAAGTCTTCGATAACGGAGTCACCACTGTTTTCCGCTTTCCAGGCAATGTACGCATTCCCTCCATCTACATGATCAATCCGGACGGTAAGGAAGCTGCTGCCAATTTTTCGATTAAAGGCGACTATATCGAGGTTTCCGCAGTTGCCCGTGAATGGCGGCTGAGGGATGGCCATACAGTATTAGGGATTTTCAATAGCGCATACGATCCCATTGGAAGAAATCCGGGCACCGGTACGGTAAGAGCCGATGTATGGCGCGTTATGAAAAGGACGAGCCGATGAATGACGCCAATTCAGAATCGAGGCACGACGTAGATGCGTCGGGATCCTTGGTTGCCGAGCCAACTCGCCGACGTCTTTCGGGATCAAAGAAGTTGTTGATTGCAAGCCTAATTCTGGTTTCATCTCTATCTCTCATTTGGACCGTCGGTTTCTCAACGAAAAAAGGTGAACCGCCTCAAACGCCGCTGGTCACCAATGCGGAGCCTTTTCGCCCGGCACCGATTGAGGTTGCTCCCGATCCTCCAACACCCAAACAGGCTGCTCAGCCGTCAGCCTCAGCGCCAGAACAGAGCTCTCCAGAGCTGGATGATCCGCAGGTCGCGCAATCGGCAATATTCGCTTATGATAGCGGTGATCAATCGGCTGACATTAGTCACCCCCGCGAAGAGAAACAGAACGACACCTCGTTGCACGCAGGCGAAGCTCCAGTCGAGAACGATCTGTCAACTCGCATGAAACCCGGTGTGCAGGGGCCAAGCAGAGCTATACTCCTGCCGCACCCTGACTTCATGATTACCCAAGGAACCATTATTCCCTGCGTTTTACAAACAGCGATCGATACGAATTTGCCGGGCTTCGTAAAGTGCGTCTTACCCCAAGACATTCGTGGGGCGACGAACAATATTGTGCTTCTAGATCGCGGAACAACCGTTATTGGTGAAATTCAGCAGGGTTTACGGCAGGGGGATGCGCGAGTCTTTGTAATCTGGAACCGCGCTGAAACACCGACTCATGCCGTGGTTTCGCTCGCGTCGCCGGGCGCTGATGAACTCGGCCGCTCCGGCATGCCCGGTACCGTGGACAATCACGTCTGGCAACGATTTGGAGGCGCAATGCTGTTGAGCGTCGTCCAGGGTGCGTTCCAAGCCGCCAGTCAATACGGTGAAAGTTCAGGCGGACTCAGCGTCAACAATTTTCAAGGCAATGGTGGACAAACGGTCGATACTGCGCTTGAGGCAACGGTCAACATTCCGCCAACCCTGAAGAAAAACCAGGGGGACGCCGTGTCCATTTTTGTCGCTCGTGATCTTGATTTCTCAGAAATATACGAGCTTAAGGCGACCAACGGGCCAAAGAGAGGGAGAAGCCGATAAACTATGGCCTAAGCACCTCAACGATAATGAAGATTGGAGACTTTGATGCAAGCGGTGGCACATCCCCAATTGTATTTCCTCCTCAAACCGGTTTTGAAATGGCTTGGGGACCCAAGGACCGAAGAGGTCGCGATTAATAAGCCCGGGGAGGCGTTCGTTCGCCAGGCCGGTGCGTTCACGAAATATCATTCATCTCTCACATACGACGATCTTGAAGATATTGCGATCTTGGCCGGAGCGTTGCGAAAGCAGGATGTAGGACCACGAAGCCCTCTCTGCGCCACCGAGTTGCCAGGCGGAGAGCGGCTGCAGATCTGTTTACCGCCTGCAGTGCCGTCAGGTACTGTTAGTCTGACAATTCGGCGCCCCTCCACTCGTGTTGCCGAACTCAAGGAAGTATCATCCCGCTATCATGCATCACGCTGGAACCAATGGCAGTCGCGCAAGGAGCGCCAAGCTCAAGAAGATGAAAAAATTCTGGAGTACTACGCTCGCGGTGATTTGGAAGAATTCCTGCAAGCTTGCGTGACTGGGCGACTGACAATGCTGCTTTGCGGACACACAGGAAGCGGCAAAACCACGATGAGCAAGACTTTGATCAACGCTATCCCACCGCAAGAAAGGCTGATCACTATCGAAGACACGCTCGAGCTCGTAATCCCGCATGAAAATCATGTCAGGCTACTCTATTCTAAGGATGGAGCAGGTTTGGGTGCGGTGACCGCAGAGCAGCTTTTACAGGCTAGTCTCCGCATGCGGCCGGATCGAATACTGCTGGGCGAGATGCGTGACGATGCCGCTTGGGCATATCTCAGCGAGGTCGTTTCTGGCCATCCGGGATCGATCTCCACTATTCACGGGGCAAATCCCATCCAGGGCTTCAAGAAGCTCTTTTCGCTCGTCAAGAGCAGTCCGCAAGGAGCTGCCATTGAAGATCGCACGTTGATTGATATGCTCTCGGCGGCTATTGACGTCATCGTGCCATTCCGTACCCACGGTAGTGTTTATGAAGTTGGTGAGATATGGCTGGGGGCCGACGCGCGCCGACGCGGGGAGACGGTGGCCGACCTTCTCAATCAGCATTAGTATCAACGCAGCCCTCGATGCGGCCAAAGATTATGGCCAAAGAACCCTCATGAAGCCGTTAAGAAAGCGTAAATTCTTGTCTACAAGCGGCGTATGCAGAATTCCGAAAAATTTGATTTTTTCTAAGTTGATGATGATGGCCTGTAGCTCAACCAGAAACTTCGCTTCCGGAAAACGTCTATTGAGAAGGTGCTTTCATCGAGCGTCGGATTGCGGGAGGCCGACACGGATGCGACCTGCCGCCAGATGCCTCATAAATTATTAGCATCCATATCGCAGATGAACACCATTCAAACTATTAATTTCACCGATAGTATCGAATCCATTAGGAAGACGGACGTCGGCGAACTCGAATGGGCAAAGGAAGAATCAAGGAGTGCAGGATGGTCCAGATTTTGGTTAGCATCGCCTATAAGGCGCTCCCATCTATAGAGCGACGCCATTATGTGACGTTGCCCTGTGATGAACAACAGGAAGCTGGGTGCTATGGAAAATGTGCTGCAAAGTCCCAGTCCACGCTGAACTCGCTAAAACTCGCCACAACCGGGCACGCGCGCTTTCAATGGAAGAGCATTAGAGATCAATTCGGGCCGCAATTGGCGTTCCTCTCGATCGGCTACAACTCGCGCAGCCTATCAACTGCTTCAATCGAGACGTGGCATCCAGAGATCGCATCGAAACCACGTCGCGGGCATCACGCAGGTAATGGCCAACACCGGGCCCGTCGGTCTCATAGTCATCATCGCACATTCCTTGACGAACGGCCGCGCGTGAGTTGGTAGACCAAGGAGTTCATTCCTAATGGATAGGCCGCTGGTAGAATATCTGCGCTATGATGCCCAAATCGCTCAATAGCGTCTTTCACCAAATCGCGAACTTTCGGGCCGGCCTCTCAAGCGTGGCCGAGAACTACCGACCCGCACTGGAAAGGATCGAATAAGAACCGGTAGCCTGAAGTTTCCAACGTGGATAAGATTGAAAGGTACGCTATTTGAAACACATTCTTGTCGTCGATGACGACGCCGCCATGCGCCATCTTATTGTCGAATATCTGACTTTGCACGCCTTTAAGGTAACCGCAGTCAGCGATAGTAGGCAACTGAATCGTGTGCTCGCATGTGAGCCGGTTGATCTTGTGGTTCTTGATCTCAATCTGGGTCGTGAAGACGGATTGGACATTGTGCGCAATCTGACGATGAAATGGGTTACTCCCATCATTGTCATCAGCGGCGACCGTCTTGAGGAGGCAGAAAAAGTTGTTGCACTGGAGCTCGGGGCAACTGACTTTGTTTCGAAGCCTTTTGGAATGCGCGAATTCTTAGCCCGTATTCGCGTAGCATTACGCCGGCCTCCTATCAGTCCACGGGCAAAAGACCGACGTTCCTTTCATTTTTCCGGATGGACTTTGAATCTTAGGCGACGTCGGCTAATCTCTGAAGAAGGCGACGAGGTCAAGCTGACCGCGGGTGAATTCAACCTTTTAGTCGCCTTTTTGGAAAAGCCACGTGACGTATTAACGAGAGAACAGCTTCTGCTTGCGAGCCGAGTTCGGGGAGAAGAGGTGTGTGACCGAAGCGTTGATGTCCTCATTTTGCGCATGCGCCGAAAGCTTGAAGTAGATCCAGCCAACCCTCGTCTAATTAAAACAGCCCGAGGCGCAGGCTATTTCTTCGACGCTGATGTGGAGATCCATTACGGGGACAATGGCCGTCCTGTCAGTAGTCCTTACGACAATAGTGCGCGCGCTGCGCACGGACCATCGCCGGTTTAATAACCGCGATCAGGACCTGAGCCACTGTATTGGATTCCTTATGACGCGATCACGGAGGTAGTGGTGCAGCTTGTCGCCGGCAAGCGTCTCCTCGTCTTCAGAATGTCGGAATGCCGCCTCGCGAACAACCTAATACTACAGTTGCGTTTGATGCCTTGCTTTGTAGTGAGAAAGCATTGCGGATGCTTGATGCCTGCGTCGCCAGAGTGACCATGCCAAGATGAGGCGAACTCTAATCGGGGGCTGTAGCA
>NZ_FOCV01000122.1 GCF_900110205.1 Rhizobium tibeticum
CGCGGATCCCCACCTTTCGGATCAAGGAAGGTACGGCGCCCATTACTCATGGGGGCCATGTATTCGGAGTTCAAAATTTGATTCTGACCTGGTCCTGACCGCCTCGGCGGCTGTAGCGAAAAACAAGGGCCCTCAGCCGCACCGCACTGTGGGCTTTAAACAGGAGCGAACGGATGACAGGGGCTCTCAGCGCAATGTCCCCAATCAGTGGGCATTCTCCTACAGCATGCCATAAATTGTAGCTATGCGGATCAATGCGTTTCGCCTTGACATCGATCAGCTGACTTTCCACCCCGCGATCGGCGCGGTCAGGAAGGTCCCCGGCTCGAACAGCGACAGGTAGCGCTCGTCGACCGGCCGCGAGAACCACTCCGAGGACACGCTGCCGGTCCGATCGCCGCGGCGGCCGCCGTTGGGGTCGCTGCTGGTATCCTGAACGTGCATGCTTATGAGATCAATCGTCTACGACGGGTGCCGGCAGCCTCTCTTCCAAAACGAAGACGAACCTTTTCGGGGTTGCATGCTCCCAGTAGAAGAGCTCAGCTGAGACCTGCAGCCGGGCGTTGTGGAAGACTCTCCTCTAACGGGCGACGGCAATTTCATTGACTTTTCCGGCCATTGGCCGTACATGAAGGGCCAAGGAGAATGATGATGGCCCAAACTACAATACATCCGCCGCGCGGCCGGGTCCGTGGCGAGCGTCTAGAGACGCGCGTTACGGCCGACCAGAAAAATCTTATTGAGCGCGCCGCGGCCCTCCAGGGCCGGACGGTGACCGATTTCGTATTGACCAGCGTCCAGGAGGCCGCCCACCGGGCGATCGAGGAGCATCAACGTCTGGACCTGTCGGTCCGTGATAGCGAGACCTTCGTCGAGGCGTTGCTCAATCCGCAACCGGTAAACGCCCGTCTGCACGACACCGTGCGCCGCTATCGCCAGGCGACTGGCGTCTGACGGGTGGGGAACGACATCGAAGAAACACTGCGGGTAGAAATTCTCGGCTCGCAGCACGACAGGTCGTTATTCGACAGCGGCGTAGAGCCGCTCGATCGGTATTTTCGCGTTCAGGCAGGTCAGGACGCGCGCAAGAACATGGCGGCTCCCTTCGTGCTGGTTCTGGCGGATGGGACGGTGGCTGGCTACTACACCCTTTCATCGACGGCAGTGAATCTCGGGGACCTGCCGGAAAAGACAGTGCGGAAACTTCCGCGCTACCCGCTCGTTCCGGCAACCCTTCTCGGCCGCCTGGCGGTCGATCGGCACCATCAAGGCAAGGGGTACGGCCGGTTTATGCTTGCGGACGCCCTTTTTCGGGCGGTCGAAAGCGAGATCGCCTCCTTCGCTGTGATCGTTGACGCCAAGGATGACAATGCGCGCCGATTCTACGAGCGCGAAAGCTTTTTGCCGTTTCCTGACCAGCCGATGAAGCTGTTTCGGCCGATGGTGGATATCGAACAACTCTTCAAATAAGAAAGAGAGCCCGAGGAAGGATGGCATGCTGGAAAGGTTGCAGGGCGGCGAAGGAAAACATCAGACTTTTTGCGGCGGCCAAGACCTGGCGGCGCTGTGCCGACGAGATCGATGGGACAACGGGAGAGGCCAAGGAGCGCGGCAATGCAAATCTCGACAGCAATCCCAGCCTTGCTGAGGCGGCCAAACGGGTGCCTAGTGCGTGATCTGTCACCCGCGAGCTGGTAGAGCCCGCGACCGAGTCTCGTCACGACGTGTCCGTCGCGCAAGCCTCGGCGTCCAGAGTTTCGATCCGGTGGTCCAGGCGGCCATCAACCGCAACCAGACTTTCGAGCAGAAGGAGACCGCCGTTTGCGGAAAGGCCGGCATCGGCAGCATCAACTTCGACCTGATCTATGGCTTGCCGATATCAGACTGTCGCATCCTGTATCGATACCATGCAGACTGCCGTCCGGTTGCGCCCCTACGGCTATGCACACCTCCCGGACTTCAAAAAACACCAGCACCTGATCGATGAGGCGGCCTTGCCGAATGCAGAAGAGCGCAACGCCTAGGCCAAGGCGCTCGCAAAAGACTGTGCGCAGGGATCTCACGTTTATTATCAGGGCAGTGGCGACAGTTTTTGACGCCTATGTCGGCGCATCCGGCCGTACCCATAGGAAAGCAGCTTGAAGGGGTGGAGAGACCGAGGCCGCCCCAGTCGGTCGGGTCTCTCCTTCGGGGGCTGGCACCCCTCAGCAAACCAGCCCGCGATAAATGGCCGGCAAAGCGGCCGGCAGCTTGGTGATGTCGGAAACGAGAGCGAATCCGCCTCTTCCGTAAATGGCGGGAAGATAATCCTGGGCATTGCGGTCAATCGTCACCGCGAAAACAGAAAGCCCAATGCGCGCGCTTCGCCGACAGCGCGCCGGCTGTCTTCCATAATGTCCGACATCGTTGGGTTTGCCGTCCGTGAGTGTAAAGCAGCAGCAGCGACGACCTCGAAGAAAGGCGCCGGCGTCTCGTAATCGCTCGACGTCTTGCTTGCGGTGGGTATATCAATTAATAAATCGGCGGCACCGTGGTATCGGCGGCAAGCTCGCTGGCGAAAACACACGGAGGCGGGCATCGTCAACTTAACGGAATGTGGAATTCGATGTGCGATGAAGGTTCATGACAGACCGTGATCCACTCTATCGTCGACATCGCTTTCGC
>NZ_FOCV01000005.1 GCF_900110205.1 Rhizobium tibeticum
CCGGCGGCGCGAGAGCGTCGAGCATCCGTTCGGCACGATCAAGCAATGGATGAACCAGGGCGCGTTCCTGATGCGGCGGCTGGAAAACGTCCGCGGGGAGTTCAGCCTGACGGCGCTCGCCTACAACATCAAGAGGGCCATCTCCATCATCGGTGTGCCGGGCCTGATCGCCGCGTTGCGGACATAAAACGCCCCATTTTGCGTTGTTCTCAACCCAAAATAAACGCCACTATGCCCATGAACGCCACCATCGCACCCGAAAACGGAAAAGCTGGAAATTGGACAAAACGCCGCCGTCCACGCCGAAAATCAACTACTTTCCATCATTCGAAGAGTTCTCGGACGGTCTGCTTGAGTTCGGCGTCATCAAGCCGTTTGACGGCCAACCAGCTACCGTGGGCAATGGTGGCATGGTGGCGTTCGAGGCCCGCTCCCGCGCCCAGGTCAAGGAAGTCCACGCGGCGGCCTTGGCCCTCGGCGGCCAGGACGAAGGTGCTCCCGGTCCGCGAGGCGAGAATGGCGCAGACCCCTACTGTGCCTATTTCCGCGATCCTGAGGGCAACAAGTTTCTGGTCTACCGTGCAGGTCCAGACGAAAGTTGATGCTGAAGCCGCTGGGAGGCGTAACAGGTTTACGCCTCCTCCCCTGCGCAGGGTGATCTGGTCAGTAGCGCACCGTGCTGGCGTTGCCGTCCCACCCGTCTTCGTCGACAACAATGAACGCCGGAGTATTTGTCGTGGAATCTCTCTCGCAAACTCGTGAACCCCTGTTCAAACCGCTTCGATTGCCTTGTGGTTTGACGCTGAACAATCGAATTGCAAAATCAGCGATGTCGGACTCCTTGGGAGACGGAACCGGCCATCCAACCGCTGCGCAGATAAGGCTATATCAACGCTGGGCCGAAGGCGGACTGGCCGTATCGATAATTGGCGAGGTGCAGCTTACGTCCGGCTATGCCGAGAACCCCGGCAACCTGGTATTGAACGAAGCGTCGGACCTCGAACGGTTTCGGAAACTTGCTCAACACGGCAGCGAGAACGGCACCGGGCTCTGGCTACAGCTCGGCCACGCCGGAGCCCTTGCCTACGCACCAACCAGCAACCCCAAGGGCCCGACTGCTTTCAACCTGCAGGGGCTGCGTTGCGCGGAAATAACATCCGAAGAAATACGTCAACTGCCCTCTCAATTTGCGACGACAGCCCGGCTAGCGCAGAAAGCTGGCTTTGGAGGTGTGCAAATTCACGCAGCACACGGATTTCTGCTTAGCCAGTTTCTTTCGCCACTGTTTAATAAGCGGACGGACGGGTACGGGGGCGCGATCGCCAATCGCATGCGGCTATTGCTGGAAGCCATCGGGAGCAAAGTCCGCCTCCGACAGGTCTGGACGCGGACCCTACTTCCTCGAACTCGCAAAGCGAGCCCGTGCTGTGACGACCAAGCCTCTTATGCTGACCGGAGGCTTCAAGACGCGTGCACAGGCCGAAGACGCGGTGGCAAGCGGTGCAGTTGACATTGTCGGTCTCGCGCGTGCGCTCGTCCTTGAGCCTGCGCTTCCCAAACTCTGGAAAGAAAATCAGAAACCCGAGCCGAGCTTTCCAAGATTTTCAGATGCCCCGGAGGGTGGGATTACTGCGTGGTACACAATGCGGCTGGCTGAGATCGGCGCTGACAAGGAAACGCTCGTTTTCGGCGACCTTGAACAGGCAATCCAAGCCTATGCAGCCCGCGACGAATCTCGAACAGAAGTCTGGTCGGCTCATTTCGAAAAAAATTCCGTTGGAACAAGCTAAACCGACCACGTCAGGTTCAGGCCGCCCCTTCATTGAGCGGTCGGCCACTCGGCCTCTCAACATGCCGTAGCTCCCAGGTTCTGGCTAATAGCGCTCCATCGTCGCGATGAGCGACGTTGCCATCCGCTTCGCCTGGCGGGCAGGCTCCGCTGAGCGAGCAATTTCGGCTACGGCCGTTGCTCCCTCTTGGAGAAGATTGATCTCGTCCGCCACACGTCGCGGGTCGCGGAACCGCGCCGCATGAGCGAGTTCTTCGAAGTATGCGAGTGCCAAGCGCTTGTGCATCTCGGCGGCTCGAAACACGGGATCGGCGATGTCCTTGTGCTCTCCGGCAGCAGCCATGAAGCCGCAGCCTCTAAACTCCTTGTCCTTAAACCATAGTTCCAGAAAGTCGAACGTCGACAGAATTCGCTCCAGGGGATCGGTCGCGCGCTTCTCGACGAACTCGCGCATCTCACGGCGATCCGCCTGGTCGCGCCGCTCGAGCGCCGCGAGGATAAGGTCCTCCTTTGTCTCGAAGTGTCGGTAGAGGGTCGTTTTCGCGACGCCGCTTTCCGCGATAATCAAGTCGATGCCAGTCGCGTGGTACCCATGCTCGTTGAATAGCCGCAGAGCCGTCTCAAGCAAATGGTCCTTGATCTCTGATCGCCGCATAAACATCACTCAATGAAACTGATCTGTATCGATAATTAGTTGCCCGTAGAGCCCAGCGCAATAGCTGCCGCACCATCTCTTGCTTCTATTGGGCTCGCCTAATCGCAACTTCGTGATTTGAAAACGATACTGATCAGTAGTAATAAGTTAGAAACGATACAGATCAGTATCGTTTTGATTTAAACGGGTCGAGAACCCGCCATTACCACCAACAATGGGAGAAGAAAAATGACCGAGATTATTCATCATGTCGGCCTCCAGCCGAAATCGAAACACATAGCAAGCATCCAGCACATAGCAGAGACGTATGGCCGCACGGCGACGACAGTTGGCCTGTATGTATCAATCACCGTGATCTACGCCTGGTTCGGCGGCATGAAATTCACAGCCTACGAGGCCCAAGGCCTGGTCGATCTGGTCAGCAACAGCCCCCTTGTAAGCTGGATGTACTCCATCTTGAGCGTGCGAGGCTTTTCAAGCTTCCTGGGCGTCCTCGAAATCAGCATCGGCGCCCTTATAGCCGCAAGACTTATCAGCCCGATTTACTCGCTGGTGGGGGGTGTCCTGTCATCCGGGCTGTTCGTCACCACCATCAGCTTTATGATTACGACCCCTGGTGTGATTGTGCCCGAACTCGGGTTCCCCGCCATCTCGGTCGCTCCCGGCCAATTCCTGCTCAAGGACGTAGGCCTTCTGGCGCTATCGCTCTGGATTGCAATGGATTCGCTGACCGCAATCCGCTTCACGAGAAACTAAAACCAGAAGGCTGGCGTATCAGCCGCTAGAGAAAACGCCCCGGCCAAGCTTGGAATCGGGGCGTTCGCCATTCACCAAATTTCAAACTCGTGCCATTGTGCGGAGCGCGATCTTCTTCCACACAACGTACGGAGGGTTAGTGCCGTGAACGGGTTGTCCCACGGCATTGGGACGGGCATCGAGACGTGGGCCAGTTTCGGTTTGATTGGAGCGCTGGGCTTCGTCCTTGGCTTCGCGATGAACCACGGTTCGATCTGTACCTTCATCGCTACGACCGAATTGATTTCACAACGCAGGCCCGCGCGATTTCTCGCTCTGGCCGAATGCGCAGTGTGGGCCGCGATTGCATATATCATCCTCGACACGCTACCAACGATGCATGGCGGATGGTCTCCTTTGGTCCACATGGTGGCCGCAGCCATCCTCTTCGGCGTCGGCGTATACGTGAACGGTGCCTGCATATTTGGATCGGTTGGACACTTCGGTAACGGAGAACTGGATTTCGCGTTCACCTTCCTCGGGATATTTATGATCCTGTCCCTCGACACTGTGTTCAGTCTGCGCGGCGAACCGATGCCGATCAGCGGTTCACCGCCGCTTGCTCTGGAAGCCTTATTGGTGGTCTTGTCCGCGTTCCTGTTGCTCAGACTTGGCCTCTCCATAAAAGGGGAGACAAACTTCCGCCGTTTGACGGTGGCGATGAGTGCAATCGGAATAACTTCGGCCGTCTTATCTGCCTTCGCCACTCGTTTCTCAATCACGACCTCAGTCGGCTCGATGCTTTCCATCCCGGTGACGAGTTCACTCATCTTTGTCTGCATGTTTAGCGGCAGTCTCATCTCGGCGAGAATTCGCCGACATCGGTTTTCGCTGAGCTGGCCGACATGGAAAAGCTTATCACGAAGAACAATTGGAGGCCTGCTGATGGGCTTTGGGGCGCTCCTCATCCCCGGTGGAAATGACACGCTCCTGCTTGTCGGTCTCCCGATGGGAGCATGGCAAGCCTTCGTCGCCTATTTTCTCATGGTGGCGGCGCTTGCCGTGCTGATCGCTAGGTTTGGTTCGACAGCGCGATCTTGGTCTTGAAGACTTCAGCCAAAGTCCGAGCGCCATCACGCTGGATCGGTCACGAGCACGATCTTGCCCTTAGGCTGAGGGAGTTGCCCTTCAAGCATAAGATGGGCATCCCGCGCTTGCTCGAACGGCAGTGTAAGGCCGACGTTTACCTCCAGGGCGTTTTCGTTCAGCAGGTCTGAGATGCGCCGAAGGCTCTCGGTGGAAACATCGACCAGAAAGAACCCCGCCGTCACCTCATGCCTTTCCGCGAGCATCTGGTCCGGCTTGGATACGGCAGAAATCAACATCCCGCCCCGTTTCAGTACTTTGAACGACCGTGTTTGGGATTCACCGCCTACGAAATCCATCACGGCATCTACGTCATGGACCTCGTCTTCGAAGAGCGCTGCCTTGTAGTCGATTACGCGTCCTGCTCCCAACGAACGAACACGCTCGATGTCCTCCGAAGAGGCCGTGCATATCGAGTTCAGTCCAGCGCTTTTTGCAAATTGGACGGCAAAGGCTCCAACATTTCCCGCAGCCCCATGAATCAACACCGTCTGACCTTGCATCAGACCTGCTTGGTCGAACAACGCTTGCCAAGCCGTGACCGCGATGACCGGTAGCGACGCTGCAGCCACGTAATCGATCGACGGCGGCTTCCTGTCCAGCATAGATGCCTTGGCCGCTGCGTATTGCGCATACCCTCCGCAGAACCGCTTGTTCGTTACGCCGTAGACTTGATCACCGACCGCCAAGTGATCAACGTCGCTTCCCATGGCGACAACCTCGCCCGATATATCGGAGCCTAGAATGAGAGGAAGGGGCTGGGGAAGTGCACTGTTACCAGAGCGAATCCATCCATCCCACGGTCCAACGCCCGCAGCGTGCACCCTCACGATCACCTCGTCGGTTCCGGGCGTGGACGTCGTAATGTGTTCCAGCATCATCACTTCGGGCGGGCCGAACTCGTGAATGCGCCATACCTCTCCCGAGAAATGCTGCGGGCGATCGGACATCGGCTTTCCTCCGGTTGCGGTGGCTCTGCGCGAGAGTGTCGACCTTGGGGCGACGACGTGCACCCTCATTTCTCGGCAGATGTCAGCGGTTCGTCGCCGAATAGACCAAAATTGGGACGAGCGCCCAGCCCTCCTAAAGCTAGATGGCTTGGCTGCAGAGTGCGGTTGAGGGCGCGAATGAAAGACAGTCTCTGCCTATTTCCGCAAGGATACAACTGCTGCGAGGCTTGCGGTGGTCGCCGGACACAGTGTCGGACGCTTTGGAATCAGTCCGGCATTGCGAAGGCGTCGACAATCCGTTCCACGGCATGCTGGATGCCCGTGCCCAGTTGCCGTGATTTCTGCCACAGAACGACATAGTGATACGTTGCTCCTGGCTCGAAACGTCTGGTTTCCAGCCCGAGATGGCGATACTCTTGTGCAATGATCTCGTTCGTAATCGAGACGCCAATCCCGGCTGCAACGAAACCCGCGTCATGCCCGTGGACATCGTATTGCACGACGATATCCGGCTCTGACCCCATATAGCGCAAGGCGTTCACGTTCATCTGATGAGCGGAATATTGAGGCTCGATATCGATCAGGGCTTCCCCAATGAGGTCTTCCGGTGTGATGATCGGCAACTCTGAAAACCGGTGGGCCGGCGGGAAGAGGCAAACATTGACCGCGGTTCCCAGCGGGACCCAATCGAACAGATTGTCATCAAGCGGAAGCCTCGAAATACCGATGTCGGATCTGCCGTAGGTGACATGGTCTGCGACGTCCTTGTAGCTTCCGGTCCTCACCTGGATCGTGCGCGACGGGTTCGCCTCCCGGATTTTCTTGACGGCCCGCGGCATGAGCTGGAGGCAGAATACGCTTGGGGCTGCGATCCCGATCACGCCCGCCTCGTCGGACCTAATCATGTCGATCGCCTTGCCGAGCCGGTCGAGCCCGGCAAAGGCCGCATCCGTGCTTCGAAGAAGGTCCCATGCTTGACCAGTCGGGACAAGGCGATTGTTTTCGCGAACGAAGAGCGCAAATCCCACAAGCGCCTCCAGTTGCTGAACGTTCTGGCTTACCGCCGGCTGCGTGACTTTCAGCATCTGTGCCGCAAGGCGTTCGGACCCAGCGCGCATCACTTCGCGAAAAACTCGCAGATGGCGAAGTTTAATACTCGATCCCGATATATCCACCCGCCCTCCTCTCGCCCCGGATATAAGCCCTGCTTATCGTATCTTTTCATATCTTATAAATTGACCCTCCTCCCGTAAAGTATAAATCTGAATACAGAGGCGATAACCTTGGGTTAACACACTTTAATATTGCACCTTACGGTTAAAGCAAAGAATAATCCGCCATTTACAAAGTAAACACTTCTAATCCGCAGGAACGTTTTGCCCGCGGCACGGAGAACTATTATGCACGGGCTTGTTGAACAGTTTGCCGCGGGGACAATAACCACCCTCACGGTATTTGCTTCGAGCGCCATTCTCGGCACGGCGGTCGGTTTCTGTGTCGCTGCTGCCACTACGTCGCAACTCCGTCTCGCGGCGGCAGTCGGCACTGCATACGTCAACGTCATCCGGGGCGTCCCGGAACTTCTCATCATCCTCGTGGCGTTCTTTGGCGGAACCGGAGCCCTAAGTTGGGCCGTTGGACGCTATGTCGAGATCAATGCCTTCGCCGCCGGCGTCGGTGCGCTGACGATCGTCTTCGGCGGCTACGCCGCCGAAGTCTTCAGGGGCGCGATCAAGGCGATCGCGGCAGGTCAGACCGAGGCCGCGGCATCCCTCGGCCTTGGGCGGCTCCACACCTGGCACCTGATCATCGTCCCGCAGATGATTCCGCTGGCTCTTCCAGCCTATGGCAATCTCTGTATCTCGCTCATCAAGGATACCTCGCTGGTTTCGATTGTCGGCCTCAGCGATGTGATGCGCGTGGCCTATGTCGGGGCCGGATCATTTCGTGCGCCGTTGCCCTTCTACCTCGCCGCTTCCGCGATCTACCTAGCATTCACGAGCTGCGCTCTGTCCGGTTTCAGGGTTCTCGAGCGCCGTTTCGAACCCAAGGGAGGACGGGCATGAACCTTGACGTCACGCTCGAAGCATTCAGGATGCTGCCTGTGGGCCTCGTGTTAACGCTCGGGCTCACCGTCGCCTCGCTTGCCGCAGGTTTTGCGCTGTCGATACCACTTGCCCTGATGCGGACATCTGCCACCCGCTGTGTATCCGCACCGGTTCTCGCCTACACCTACGTTTTTCGGGGCACGCCGCTGCTCGTCCAGCTCTTTCTCATCTATTACGGGATCGGGCAGATCGATCTTGTCCGTCACAGCTTCCTGTGGTCGGTTTTTCGAGAGCCTTTCTGGTGCGCGCTCATTGCTTTCACGCTGAACACGACGGCCCACACGACGGAGGTGTTTCGCGGCGGCTTCATGGCCATCCCGAAAGGACAGGTCGAGGCTGCACGATCGCTCGGTTTGTCGCGCATGCACACGCTGCGGCTCGTCACTTTCCCACTGATGATACGCATCGTCTTGCCCGCATACACCAACGAGGCGATTGGCATGCTGAAAGCGAGTTCGCTAGCCAGCACGATCACACTTCTTGAGGTGACAGGATTGGCCCGGCAGCTCGTGTCGGCAACCTTCGCACCCTACGAAGTGTTTGTCGTCGCAGGGATTCTCTACCTCTCCTCCACTCTCTGCATCGCGTGGCTGTCCCGATGCCTAGAGGTGCAACTGAAACCGAGTGCACGGCCTTCGACAACACGACCGGCTGCTGCGGCCAAAAAGGACGAGGCCGCCGTCGGCGGACACCTCGCGCGCCCGTGAAACATTCGGCCGATCTGCGGAGCTTCACTTCTAACCAACCGGAGCAGAAAGGGGAACGACATCATGAAACTTGCCTACATAACATTGGCGGTGGTCCTGGCTTGCACGCCATGCGCAGCGGAAGAAGGGACGTCGCTTGCAATCGGCTCCGAGGGCGCCTCGCCGCCATGGAATTCGATCGACGCGTCTGGGCAACTCATCGGCTTCGATATCGATGTCGGCAAGGAACTTTGCCACCGTGCCAAGATCGAGTGCCGATTCATAGCTCAGGACTGGGACGGGATCATTCCGGCCCTCACCGTTGGAAAGTTCGATGCCATCATGTCGGGCATGGCGATCACCGAAAAGCGCAAGAAATCGATCGCGTTCTCGCAGCCTTACGCCGGTGGCTTCAACCAGATCGTCGTTAGAGGCGATTTGAAGCTTGCGCCGACCGACACGTCGCAGAAGCTCGATCTGACGGTAATCGACGCCTCGAAACAACAGGTCCTTGACCAGCTCAAGCAGGCGCTGGAGGGCAAGACGCTTGGTGTTCTGCGATCCTCCAACTCCGAGGTCGTGCTCAATGAACTCTTCGGATCAAGTGCGACAATCCGCAGCTACGATTCTCAGGACAATCTTCAGCTCGATCTTGCCGCGGGCCGTATCGATGGCGGCCTCGCGGATTACTTCACCTGGAAAACCTTTCTCGACAGCAAGGACGGCGAAGGCGCAAGTTTCTTTGGCCCCGAGCTGTCTGGAGGTCCGTGGGGACCCGGCGTTGGCGTCGGGCTGCGCCAGGCCGATACCGAGCTGCTCGCAACTTTCAACAGGGCCATCGACGAGGCACGTGAAGATGGCACCCTGGAGCGGCTCAGCCTCCAATGGTTCGGTATCGACGTCTCTCCGTCACGATAAAGGCAAGGTCCCTTCCAGGCACAACACGACGGTGCCTGGAAGATCCTATCCGATCAGAAGGTAGAACCATTCATGACACACTCCTTCACGGTGATTGCGACCGGTCAGTCTCTCATTCACCAAGATTTTCGTGCGACCGCAGACGACCGGCTTCGAGCGATCGAGGAAATAATCCGGTCGGCCGACGTCTCCTTCACCAACTTCGAAATGACGGTCTTTGGCGATCATGCCGGATGGCCGTTGAAGGGATCTTATTTCGGATATGCACCGCCGTCCGTGCTCGACTGCCTTCGCGAGATGGGCTTCAACGCGCTGTCGCTCGCAAACAACCACGCATTCGATCTTGGCCCTTCCGGCGTGCTGTCGACGATCGAGGAAGCATCGCAGCGCGGTTTTTTGCATGCGGGCACGGGACGCGACTGGCAAAGTGCGGGTGCTGTCGCAATGAAACAGATTGCGGGACGCACGGTCGGATTGATCGCCATGGATGCCGGGCCGGGACCTGCATTCATGTATGCCGAAGATCCCGGCCAGGGAAGGCCATCTCGTCCCGGGATTAACGAGTTGAGGGTTGAACGCAGATTCGAGGTCGATCAGCATAATTTCGAGATCTTGAGCACGCTTCAGCGACAGTTTGGTTCAACCGATCTCGAGCACGCCAACTACGCGCAGCCGAATGACCCGCCTCGAATTCATACCGACCGCGAGATCAATTTTTACGGCACGGTTTTTGCGCGATCCGTCGAGCAGGCCCGCAGGATTGCCGTCGATCCGCAAAGCGCAATCGCCCAACTCGGCGCAATCCGGAAGGCGAGCGCGGACGGTGCGTTCGTCATCGCGTATCTGCACCACCATCATTGGGAGCCCGACTGGCAGCGCACTCCGCTGTGGGTGCAGGATTTCGCCCGCTTATGTGTCGAGGCGGGCGCCCGGATGTTCGTCAGCCACGGCGCGCCAGTGCTTCAGGCCATCGAGATCCATCAGGACGCCCCGATCTTCTATGGCCTGGGAAACTTCATTTTCCACACTGCGCATGGCGATGAGGAATGGAGCCCAAGCGAAGTCTGGAAAAGCGTCATCGCATCCTGCGTCTTCAATGAAAGTGGCGATCTTCAAAGGATCGAGCTCGACCCGATCGTGATCGGAGGTCTTCAAGCGCTGCGGGATCGAAACCTGAGCCGCCTCGCTTATCCGGTTCTCGCGATGGAAGATGCCGCAGTAGACATCCTGACGGAGCTGAAACAGCGATGCCGCGCCTTTGGTACGGAACTGACGATCGAGGGCGAGCGCGGCTTCATTTCGAATTCGGAAGGATCGGCTGAACGCCTACCATCCCGGACGTAAAACAACGGATCTGACCGATGTGAGGCGGTGCCACGTACCCTTGTTGGCATCGCCTCACGCCTCCATTGCTTGCTCCTCCGCCATAGAGCTGACCAATTGAGCAACACGGCTGCGTAAACGCGGTGAGAGCTGGAGGACGTCTTCGATCAGTTGACGGCCTTCCGAGGTTGAAATGTAGGCGATCCGCTCATCGATTTCCGCGACGGCGAGGTAACCGTCGCCGCTCGCGGGCTCAGGAAGGCCATCGAAGAACCGCGAGACGGGCATCCGAAGGCAGCTTGCGACCTCATAGAGCATCGAGGCGCTGACCCGGTTCTTTCCGTTCTCATATTTCTGAACCTGCTGGAAACTGACCCCGATACCGGCGGCAAGATCGCTTAGGGAAACATTCGACTGGATGCGCCGGATGCGAATCTGCTGTCCGACATGCCTGTCGACAGGATGCGTGTCGCCTGAAGGTGATGGGACAGCCCGAACGGCCGCATGCCCACGCTTGGCGCGCCACGTCTTTTCGTTGCCTTGCTTCATTGAAACACCCCGTAGGTGAGAGCTTCTGCGGTACGCCCCCGCTGAAAAACTCGCTTAACCCGAAGCCGGGGAGTTAGAACACCGTACACGACGGTCCTATGGCCTTTAGTTCCGGAGAACCTGGACATACGCCACAGGCTCCCCGACCAAAGGTCAAGGAGTGTGGTGCCGTATCGGCCGGCACCAACCGCGTGTAGAGGGTTCTAATCCCCAAGACAGCGCGTACTGCCTCAACGCGCATCATAGGCAATCGCCGTGCTCAATGCAACGCAATTTTTCAAGGAAAATCAGCCACTTCCGCAGCACCGACCAACAAGAAACGCCCCGCGTTGCTACATACAACGGAGGTCGATTGCAAGGGTCGCGGTCTCCGGTCTGCCTATGAAAAGGCCCAGGGACCGCCTGTTTCGGTCACGTCACCGGATCTGAAGGCACGGGCCAGTTCGGCCCATAGTGGATCTTCCGTGAAGCTCGCCATGCCACCGCAGGCCTCTTCAAGCGTCATCGAGCCGAAGCACGTTATCAACGAAGAAAGGCCACTTGGGCCGGCATTGTGAAGAAGCGAAAAGGGTTCGAATGGCGCCGAGATGACACGGTGACCCCAGGCACCCGACCGTTCGTCGCGCAGGAGATTGCCCAAAAGCGCGCGATCCCCGCCTGTCTTTGCGAGCGCATTGCACAAGGCATAACGCATCAAGGGGTAGTAGACGGCATGGCGGCTGCCGCCCAGCACGCGCACGCCCGGAAGGATTGCAATGACGATAAAGACAAGGAGAAGGCTGGGCACGATGCTGCGGCCGATCAGTGCCTCGGACAAGGCTGGAGCGGCAAATGGAAGACGAACCGCATGTTTTTGGTCCGAGCACAGGAAGCCGCCCGCAAGATGGAGCGGGAAGATACGGCCCTCTTCGCATCCCCAGAAAAAGTGCGTGGCGTTCCTGAGCCACCCACGCCAAGGACCGGAATCGAGCCGGTCGATGGCACACAAGATCGCAAGCGGAAGTTCGGTATCGGCGAAGAGCGCGGAGGAAAGCCAGGATTGCGGGTCCGCGAGATGCATGACGACCATATCGGCAACGTCTCGATCGTCCAGCTGCAGGAGATCGACTTCCGGTTTAAGGAACCGTTGCCAAAGGCTCACATTGGCCTGCTGAATGGCATCGGCGGCGGATGAAAATTCGGCAGCGGGCATCTCCTGGGCCAGGCGGGTAAGGGAGGCCGGCGCATGCTCAGGTCGATCAGCGTTCTTTAAGTGGAACCGGTAGCCGCCATTTTCGGCCAGGACGCTATAGGGGATCATTCTGCTGCGTGTCAGGCCGAAGAGATTGATCGACTGACCATCGAGCGTCAGCCAGCCGGGACCCTTGCGGCCACGCTCGACGAATTTGACCGTGGAACAGGCATAGGAAATGTAGGAGCGGCTATTGCGCGCCTGAAGGCCCATCAGGCTAAACAAATGGGTGTAGAAGGCGTCGGGCTCGAACAGAAGATGCAGATGGGGGCCGGTCTGCATGACCGGATTGTCGATAATTTCCGCCTGAAAGCGTTCGATCTGGCGCTGATTATACCCCCTTCTGCTCGCGCAGCTTGCGATCCATGAAACCAGCAACGATTTTGCATGTTGACGGGCGCTGCAAGCAGGACCTGGCGACGCAGCAAACAAGGTTGCCGCGTAGTCGCGGACGGGAGCAGTGGGGAAATCGCGCACCCAGGGAAAAAGATCAAGGATGAGTGCCATGACCTCCGCCTTGGTAAATCGGTGCTGGCCAAGAGGTGCCGTGTTCATGGACTCAAACGCGGCCCCTCGGCCGTCGTCTCCCTTCGCTGACTCACGCAGAAGATCAGGAATGCGACGGTCATCAGAACGATCCCGAAGCAGCCAAGGATTATGGAGGGCTCAACACCGGGTCCGACAACCGCAATCAGGCCGTAGACTGCCAATCCGATTGCGACACAAAGCGTGTGGATCTGGCTGCGGGCACGTCCCAGCATGTGGCTCGGGACGGAGCGTTGAACCTGAACATCGATGATAACACGCGCTACATTGTAGCTGACGCCAAGCATCGTCATCTGCACGATGGTCATCGTCAGGCCCTGCAGGAGGATAAAGCCGGTAAGGATGAAGCCGGAAAGAGCAAGATGGCTGACCAGTCGATGGCTGCGAGGCTCAAGAAAGAGCAGGCCAATACAACCGGCAACCGAGCCGGCTGCCCAAGCCGCCTCCGGGTAGGAAAAATCGAGCGCCGTCCCCTTCAGCTGTTGGATAACGAGTGTTGATGCCAAAGCATTGACAAGCATCCCCATCGCATAAATCAGCGCATAGATAGCTGCGCTCGTGAGCAGCGGGCCTGAAGGCAAGGCGGTGGGCACCACGTCGGATAGCCGAAGCCGAACTATCGGTTTCCGCCCTGTCTCACGAATGACAAGCCAGGAGCGGCTCGAGATCGCCACGAAGGAGAGTGCAAAACAGAAAAGCGGGACGAGCACGCCAAAACGCTCTGGTACCATGACAAGGAGGATACCGGTCGAAAGTGCGGCCAGGAGGTTTCCGACCTGCATGGCAATATACGACATAGAGTTAAAGGCCATCAGCCGCTCGGCGGCAGCAATGGACGGTATCAAGGCTTGCAGAGCCGTCAGGTAGGTTCGGTCGACGACTGCGTACGCCAACCAGGAAACGACGAGAACTGGAATGGGATCGAAACAGGCTAGTCCGGCAAAGGTTGCGCCCATGATGATCAGCCTGAAAATATCACAGACAAGGCAGGTCAAGCGGCGGTCGAAGCGGTCGGCGGCAGAGCCGCCCAAGTTGGTTGTAAGAAACTCCGCTATGCTGCCTGCTGCGAGAAGGACAGCAACCACGGCTGGGCTGCGGCTGGCATCGACCACGATCCAGGCTACCAGGACGAAATAGGCATTGCGCCCGGCCGCCGCCGCCGCCATGGCGCACAAATAGCGATATCGCAGATTGATTTCTGACAAGCAGTTCATCCCGAGCAGCCACCACGGTCCGCTGCCCGTCGCAAGGCACCAGCCATGGAGATGCTACCCTCAGGGAAGTGCGCCGGCTTTCAGAATTTTGACATTTTGTTTGTGGTCACCTACTGAGACCAAGCCGCACGATAAACGGCCGGAGGCGCACCGAGTTCCTGCCGGAAGCTTGTCGAAAAATGGCTTCCGCTCGAATATCCGCACATCAAGGCTATTTCCGTGATCGAGTGAGAGGTCGTCCGGAGGAGGAAACTTGCCCGTTCGAGCCGGCGGCTGTTGAGGTAGGAATGCGGCGAGGCGCCTGTCGATTGCTTGAAGGCTCTGCACAGATGGGTAGCGCTCATTCCAAACTCTTGCGAAAGCTCCGTCAACGTCAGTTTCTCGCTCAAGAGGTCTTCGATCCTTTCGGTGATCCGCCTGAGAACGACCGGCGCAAGCCCGCCTCGCGTGCCCTTTTGCGGTCCGTTTGAACGCCGGAGCATCAGTCCGAAAATCGTTGTCAGGTGACCCTCGACAATCAGGCCGCTCGCCCGGTCGGATTGTGAGAGTTCACCAGCAATCTTGCGCGCCGCAAACTGGATCGCGAGGTCGTTGAAACCAAGTTCCGGCTTCAGACGCTCAGCCCTTCCGAATTCGTCGAAGAGGTTTCGGGCAAACTGTCTCTCGACCGATATCAGAAGATAAGATGCCGTCGAATCTCCTTCATCCCAGCCGCTCCAGGTGCGGCCAGGTGGAACGTAGGCCAGCGATCCCTCGGGACGGGCGACGAATCCGATCCGGCTTCCGTCCAAGTAGTTCTCGCCGGCGGTCGCAGTTCCCTGAATATTGAGAAAGATGGAGTGCTTATCGGCCGAAACCTCGATTTCCTGACGTTTCAGGCCCGTCCGGCGTACCAGGTCGGCTCTCACCCCTTTCCATTGCCCTTGCCGGTGCAGGACGGTCTCACAGTTGGAAGACTTGATGCAGCTCGGCTCCATGCAACCACGCATTCGGTTCCATCACTCCTGTCTGCAAACGAGTTTTAGCGATAACGCGCTGCACCTCAAGTTGCCAATCCGACGCTTATTAACCGATGGTCGAATTTCACGCGAATTTTTTGAAAGTACATCAAGATTCTGAATGAGCGGACATCGTCGATCACAAATTATGCCGTGCAGCATCGCCGCCCGATCCTCCGATAACGTGCAAGCTGCGGCGATGCATGTGAGGACGATCCGTACATGCATGATTTTTCCGACTTTCTTGAAGAATGCGAGCGTGCCCCGCGCCTGAACGAGCTCGCGGCCTTCTTCGCGTCCACCGCAGCCGGCCATTCAGGCGTCCCCTCGCACCGGCCAACAATCGACCGTCGCCTGCTGCCCAGGGATACGATCTTTAGGCGTTTTATCGCCCTTCACGAAATCCGCCAGGGTCCGTTCGATCAACATTATCTGAGCAGTATTCCTTACCGCTTTGAGGAGGAATGCCGGCTAGGATGCGGGATACTCAGGTATGCCACGAGCCGGCGGCGATCACTCAAACTCTACTCCCTCGGAACTGCCGAGGGTACGATGGCACGCACAGTCAGCGAGCTTGGGGTTGGAAAGGTTCAGTCACTTTCATGCAGTCCCAACGTAGAGAACCTGCGCAGCTTCTATGCCTACGGCGTGCCGCCGCACGCAACCTTCTTCCAAGGGCCGTTTCATCATCTCACAGTCGACGTCATCCGCGCCTCCGAAGACTTGAGGGCCTTTGCGAGCGGCTTCGATATCATTCTCGAGGACACGACATTTCAGATGTATTCGCCAAACCGGGAGGAGCAGGTTCGATTCGTCTCACAGCATCTGACGCCGGACGGCATCTTCGTGTTTGTTGAGAAGTTCAAGCATGATGAGAGAGAATATCGTCGTCGCGAATACCAAAAGGACTTCGGTTTCAAGACCCGCTTCTTCAGCGGCGATGACATCAGAGCAAAGGAGGAACAGGTGCTCACGCGGATGAACGAGAGCGAGGTGACGCTCGCCGAAATGGCCAAGGTGCTGAAGCCGCTTTTTGAGCACTGCTATGTGACGTGGAATAGCGGTAATTTCTATACGCTTGCCGCAAGCAACAGCGCGGACAACATCGAACAATTCATCGGAAAGCTCTGCGCGCCCGCCCTGCCGGTCGAATACGTCTACGAAGATATTCCTCGTAAGCTCTAGCCGTCAGTTGCCCTCGCCTAGCACGTTCAATCACTCAGCAGGCGAATTCTCGCGTCGCGCCGTAGCTCGCACAGACAACGCAAGCAACGCCCTATTCTTCGCGCGGGCGCAGTTTGGTCATTGCTTCTACAAGCGCCAAAAGTGACTCCACCGCATCAGCGGGAAGCGACTCGATCACTTTGATGAGCTTTCGGCGCTTGTCCGCCTCGGAGGGTGTCTTTCCAAACCGATATGGAGCGGCTGCCATGATGAAGTCAATCGGTGAAAAATCCAGAACTTCGCTCAGATGGATGAGCCGGGTGACGTGCATCTTCGTCTCATTGCGCTCGTAGCGGCCGTAGACTTGCTCGTGCAGGCCGAGAAACGGCGCCACCTCAGCCCTGGTCAACCCGGTCCTGTCGCGCGCCTGCCGGAGCGCTTCGGAAATGCGGCGATCGAGCTCGCCAAGTTCGGGCCCTTCGAAGCCGGGACAACGATAGATGGCTTTATCGATCTCCGGATCGGTCGTCTCAACGAGACGTTTGTCCTCGACGTACCTGTCAAATTTTGTCGTCATTAAAGGCAGCCTATCATTGTCCTACCTCCCTCTTACATCACCCTCACTGCATCTGGCTACCGCGGACGCCGGCAACGGAAATAGGAGCACAGGTCAAGAAATGGCAGCTACTTGACGAGGAGTGAGACGTGATGCGCGGCAAAGCCTCCCTTGCGTGCATCCGGCCGCAAGCGCCAGACGTCATTGCGAGGGTCGCCCTGATGACCGCTTCCGCCAGGGATGGATGCCCGACACAGGCTGGCCAGGTTCCGCCTTAACGACAGCCCGGCCCGCAGGGCGGCGCAAACCGCCTCACAAGGCGACGAAATCGGCTGTCGTTATGTTGGCATTAAAACGCGCAATTCTCCTTAAACGTGTCACGAGATTGCGGGCGCACCTTTGCGGGGGAGAGCGATGGCGGCGATCAAAATGAAGTCCTACACGTCTCCAACGCGGATCCTGCTTGTGCTCGATTGGGAAGACGGAAGCCAGACGTATAACTGATTTCCTCCAACCACACAGGGACGCATGGAGATGGAAGGCGAGCAACTGGGCTTTGCTTGCGAGCAGACGGGGAGAGCCGAGAGGTCAGCCTACCCGTTGGTGATCCTCTCGAGCCCTCTCAGGGGACCCGAAAGCGCCCCCTGCGTGTCCTTTTTGGCGGAAGGACAGGAGCAACTTAGGCAGAGTGCGCGCGCTTGGAAAGTTGGACCAAGGTCCGATTGGAAGGAGGGAGGCTGCAGGAGGGTTGGTCCGCGACATCCTAAAGCCTCCCTCATCCTTCGGGGCAGAAGGACATGGGTCACTTAGCGCTCACAGAACGCTCGGGTAGTCGGACTTAGGTCTGACGAGTTCACCGCCATTTTGCGAGTCTAGCGGGATTTCCGGCACACCCGCTCGTCACAAGAGTCCCGGAAGAAGCGGAAACGCAGGAGGAATCAGAGCCCGTGAGCTAGGACCTTCTGGCAGCCTGGCGACAAACGCTGCATGTTTTCCCTGAGGCAGGCGATGCCGCGTCCGCCGCCGAGCGGAACGGCACGGCAGTAAGACCGGAAGTCCGGCCCGCAGGCCTCGCGGGCAATGACCATTTCCTCACGCGGTGAAAGCTGCGGTGCGGCCGCGGCCGGCGCTTCGGCGTCGGGGGTGCCAGCATCCGGCGTGGCCGGCGCCGTCGATGCATCGGAAGACGATTTCGGCGCGGCGGCCTTGCTGCCTCCGCCGAGCGCGCTGATTGCCTGCTTGCATCCCGACGAGAGTGACGTTTCGTGCTGCTGCAGGCAGGCAAGCGCCTCCTTGCCTCCCGGCGTGACGCCGGAGCAATTGGACATGAAATCGCTGCGGCAGGCGGACTTGATTGCGTTGCGCTGCGCGTCGGTCGGTTGCTGCGCCAAGGCGGCACCCGCGAACAAGGCGACGCCCAGCACGGACAGGCCAAGTCTCCTTCTCCACATGCCACGTCTTTCCAGTGACGACGACGAGAAATTTTCCATAGTTCCTCTCCCTGCGGAAATCACAGTGTCGACCATGTCGGCATCGTGAGGCTGCTCTAGCCCTCTTCCTCCGAGGGCGCTCCATTGCTTTATCGACGGGGCAGAAGATCGAGCGCGGCGGCCCGTTCGTTCCTCGCCGGGAATAGCAATTCTCAATGCTACGTCTGTGCGTCGGGCACCGCCACCGCGCGGCGCTTCCGGTATTCCTCGAAGTGCTGCAGGATCACGTAGAAGGACGGCACCAGCAAAACCGCCAGGCACGTCGATGCAATCATGCCGCTGAAGACGGAAATGCCGATCGATCGGCGGGCGTTGGCGCCGGCGCCGGTCGCCAGCACCAGCGGCACCACGCCAAGGATGAAGGCAAACGACGTCATCAGGATCGGCCGGAAACGCAGCCGCGCGGCAAGCACGGCGGCAGCGGCGATTTCCATGCCCTGCGTGCGTTTTTCACGTGCATATTCAACGATCAGGATGGCGTTCTTCGAGGAGAGCGCGATGAGCAGAATGAGACCGATCTGGGTGTAGAGATTGTTGGCAACGCCGAGCGCCGTCAGTGCGCCGACCGTCCCGAGCAGAGCGAGAGGAACGGCGAGAATGACGGCGAACGGCAATATCCAGCTTTCGTATTGTCCGGCCAAAACGAAATAGACAAGCAGAATGGCAAGGCCAAAGACGTAGTAGATCTGCCCGCCGACCGCCCTCTCCTGATAGGACAGCGCCGTCCACTCGAAGCCGGCGCCTGGCGGCAGCGTCTGATCGGCAATCTGCTCCATGACATCGAGCGCCTGCCCCGAACTGAAGCCGCTGGCGGGACCCCCGACGATCGTGGCGGTAGGATAGAGATTGTAGAGACTGATCAGCGACGGCCCGGGCACGCTGGTGACATCGATCACAGTACCAAGCGGGACCATGGTGCCATCGCCGGCCTTGACCTTCAGGTTGCGGATATCATCCGGCCGCACGCGAAAATTCGGATCCGCTTGCACATAGACCTGGAAGGTACGGCCGAACTTGTTGAATTGGGTAACGTAGCTCGATCCGACGTAGCCCGAGAGGGCGGAGAACACCTGCCCGACCGTGACGCCAAGCGTCTCGGCCTTGATGCGATCGACCGAGACCTCAAGCTGGGGAGCATCCGCGCGGAACGACGTCTGCAGCCGCTGCAGCGAGGATTGCGAATTCCCGTGTTCGACGATCGTGTCGGCCAGCGTCTGCAGCAGCGGGAAATCGAAGCTGCCGTCCTTGAGCAGCACCTGCATGGTGAAGCCGCTGGCATTGCCGATGCCCTGGATCGCAGGTGGGACCAAGACCAGCATCTTGGCCTGCATGACACTTTCCAGTGCGCCATTCAGATGCTGGTATATCGACGGCAGATCCTGGCCTTTTTCCTTTCCTCGCACGTTCCAGTCCTTGAGAACGACATAGGCGACACCGGCGTTCGGCAGGCTTGCATTGTTGTCGAGGACCGAAATGCCGCTGATTGTCAGAACCTGATCGACGCCCGGTGTCGCCTCGGCGATCTCGCTGACCCGCAGCATCACGGCATCGGTGCGCTCCTTCGACGCACCATCCGGCAGCTGCGCGCTGATCAGCACGTAGCCTTGATCCTCGATGGGAAGGAAGGCCGTCGGAAGCCGGGCGAGCCCCCAGAAGGCAACACCAATCAGCGCCAAACCCACGAGGACTGCGATGGCACTATTGCGCACAAGGCCGGCGACGAGCCGGGAGTAGCCGTTCTCAGCGGCATCATAGATACGATTGAAGCTGCGATAGAAAATGTTGCGCTTCTCGGGCGCAACGGGCGGCCGCAGCCAAAGGGCGCATTGCGTCGGTTTCAACGTTATCGCGTTGATCGCGCTGATCAAAGCGGTCGCGGCAATGACCAGCGCAAATTGTCGGTATAGCTGCCCCGTCAACCCAGGCAGGAAGGCAGCCGGAATGAAGACCGCCATGAGAACCAGCGTAATACCGATGACCGGACCGAGAAGCTCGTCCATCGCCTTTTCTGCCGCTTGCCTACCGGGCATCCCCTCCTCGACGTGACGTGACACGCCCTCGACGATGACGATCGCGTCATCGACAACGATGCCGATCGCAAGGACGATCGCAAACAATGTCGACAGATTGACGGTGAACCCAAGGGCTGCCATCGCCGCAAAGGCACCGATGATCGTCACCGGAACGGTCGTCGCCGGCACGAGCATGGCCCGCCAATCCTGCAGGAAGAGCAGGATCACGATCAGCACCAGAACGCCGGCCTCGATCAGCGTCACGTAGACTTCGCGAATCGACGCCTTCACGAATTTCGTCGTATCGAACGGCATGCTGTATTCGAGGCCAGGCGGAAAGCTCTTTGAAAGCTCCGCCATCTTCGCCCTGACGGATTCGGCAACTGCGATGGCATTTGCGTCCGGCAACTGGAAAATGCCGATGCCGGTGGCGGGGCGCCGGTTCTGCAGGAATGACTGGCTATAGGTTTGAGCGCCAAGCTCGACACGGCCAATGTCGCGCACGCGCGTTATCCGGCCGCCACTGTCGGAATCGACCTTGACGATGATGCCTTCGAAGTCGGCGACTTCGTTGAGACGTCCGCTGATATTCAACGTGTACTGAAAATCCTGGCCGCTTGGCACTGGCGGTAGTCCCACCTGCCCCGCAGTGACCTCCTGGCTCTGCTGCTGAATGGTGTTGACGACGTCCTGCGGCGTCAATCCCCGGGCTTGCAGGAGATCCGGGTCCATCCAGATACGCATTGCGTACTG
This sequence comes from Rhizobium tibeticum, assembly GCF_900110205.1. Lineage (GTDB taxonomy): Bacteria > Pseudomonadota > Alphaproteobacteria > Rhizobiales > Rhizobiaceae > Rhizobium > Rhizobium tibeticum. The sequence continues at coordinate 20,824 of NZ_FOCV01000005.1, forward strand.
GCCCGTGCCGAAGACGCTGACATTGCCGACGCCTGAAAGCCGGGCGAGTTCATTCTGCAGGTTGATGACAGCATAATTTGACAGAAAAAGGCTGTCGTAGCGGCTATCTGGCGAGGTGAGGCTGACGAAACCGAGGATCGATGTCGACTTCTTCTGCGTCGTCACGCCTTGCACCTGCACCGCCTGTGGCAGTGAGGGCATGGCAATGGCGACACGGTTCTGCACGAGGACCTGCGCCTGGTCGGGATCCGTGCCGATCGCAAAGGTGACGGTCAACGAATAGGTGCCGTCGCTGGCACTGGTCGATTGCATGTAGAGCATGTTTTCGACGCCGTTGACCTGCAATTCGATTGGCAGTGCAACGGTGTCCACCAGGGTTTTGGCGCTCGCGCCCGGATAGCGCGTCGTCACCTGCACGGTGGGCGGAACCACGTTCGGATATTGCGCAACCGGCAGCTGGAAGAGCGCGACGGCACCGATCAGGACGAACACCAGAGCAAGGACGTTTGAGAGCACCGGCCGCTCGATAAAGAAGCGCGAAATCATCTTGTTCGCCTCCTGGAGCGGGTCCGGCGCCGTCTCATGGGACCTTCGATCCGCTGGGATCGCCTGTTGCCGCGGCGGCGTCTATCGTGATTTTCTCCGGCGTGACTTTCATGTCGGGCACGGCCCGCTGGATGCCGGCCATGACAACCCAGTCGCCAACGGCGATACCCTGCTCGATGACCCGCATCGAGCCGTCGCGCTGGCCGATCTTGACCGGTCGCTGTTCGATCACGTCGTCCTTGCCCAGCACCAGCACATAGTTCCCCTGCTGGTTGGTGCCGATCGCATCATCACGAACGAGAAGCGCCTTGTCCTGATGGGCCACGGGAACACGAACCCGAACGAAAAGGCCTGGCAGGAGGGCGTGGTCCTTGTTGTCGATGATACCGCGAACCGAAAGCGTGCCCGACGAGGCATCGATCTGCGGAGCGACATAGTCGAGATGGCCTTTGTGCGGATATCCCTGTTCGTCCCCCAGCCCGATTTCCACCGGTATGGTTGGGAGATCGACTTGTGTCAGCTTTCGTCCTGCCCTTGCGAGGCTCTGCTTGATCCTCAGCACCTGCGCTTCGCTGACGTTGAAATAGACGTACAGCGGATCGGTTTGCACGATGGTGGCAAGCTTTGTCGGGCCGGACACTCCGACCAGAGCGCCGACATCGACGAGATGATCGGTCACCGTGCCATCGAAGGGCGCCACAACCTCGGTGTATCCAAGATTGATGTTTGCAAGATCGAGGCTGGCCTGCGCGTTCAGAATGGAGGCGTTTGCCTCATCGAGCGTCGCCTTGGCGCTGTCGACAGCCGTCTGCGTCGTTACCTGCTGCTTGTTGAGATTGAGTTGCCGGTCGTATTCCTGCTTCGCCCCGACCTGCGACGCCTGCTGCGAGGCCAACTGCGCCTGAGCTTGATCGACCTGCGCCTTGTAGGTGTCCCGCTGGATGCTGAAGAGCTTGTCGCCCTTCTTCACTGCAGTGCCATCCTTGTAGTCGACCGACTCAAGAAAGCCCTGGACGCGCGCTTCGATATCGACGGCGCTGATAGCATCAGTATTGCCTGTCAGCTCGAAGTATTCAACTACCGGCTGTTGCAGCGGTTGCGCGACATTGACCTTGGGCGGCGGCGGCGGCACATACGCATTGCCCCCGCTGTCGCATGCCGATAAGCCGGCGACCACTGCCAAAATCCCGATAAACTGTAGCCCTCGATACGATCTACCACGCATTTCCCTGCCTCGATGAATGCACGAGCTTCGGATTTCATGCGTGCCTCGCGGTGGATCCCAACACTCCAGGGGCCGAGGCGGAGTGTAGTATGGGACAATATTTCCGCGAAAGGCAATAGCAACGCACGCGATAAAGAGTTGCCGATACAAGCCGAGATGTGCGAAAAGAGATGAACTTACAGTTACATTTCGGCAGCAAGAAAAGAAACGTGCAGTAGCTGCGCTTCCGTCCGGTCGGGCGGAGGTTGCCGAGCCGTTTTGAAGTGTCTCAAAGGCACGCCCTAAAGGAGTAGGCTCGCCTACCCCTTTCTAGCGATGGCAATGGCGCCGGCAACCTTAACGCACCCAGCATTCAACGCGTACCCCATCAACCGTTGCCAAAGTGAGGGCCGTGACATGTCGAAATTCATCTTGCCGACGCGCTTCAAGGTACTGGTTGCCGTGTGCGCGGTAACTGCCGGATTGAGCGGCCCGACCGGGGCATGGGCGGACGACTCGAAGGAGCTGCTGAAGGCAATGTCCGACTATATGGCGGCTCAAAAAAATTTCTCCTTCGACTATGTCTCGTCGGTGGAAGCCGTGACGCCGGCCTTCGAGAAGCTCCAGTTCGTCAGCTCAGGGACCGCAACGGTCAGCCGGCCGGACAAGATTCGGGTGACGCGGACGGGAGGCTTTGCCGACCTTGAGGCGAGCTTCGACGGGACGAGATTCACGGTTCACGGAAAGAACCTCGATGCTTACGCCCAGATCGACGCGAAAGGCAGCCTCGACGAACTCTTCGACCGGCTCGAAAATGCCGGCGCCGAGATTCCGGGCGCCGACCTCTTGCTGTCGAACAGTTTCGATATGCTGATGGACGGCGTCACCGAGGCCAAGCACATCTCAAGCGCCGTTGTCGACGGCATCGAATGCGAATACCTGACCTTCCGAAAGAATGATGTCGACTGGCAGATCTGGATCGAGACGGGCTCGAAGCCTATTCCGAAGCGCTATGTCGTCACCAGCAAGCATGTCGTGCAGGCACCGGAATACACGCTTGAGGTCCGGAATTTCCGCACGGGAGAAGATGCGAAGGCGGCAAGTTTCGCGATCGACATCCCTGGCGATGCAAAGAAGGTCGACCTCAGTGAACTCGGTCAGATCGATGAGCTGCCGGCGCCGGCGGGCCCAATGGGAGACGCACAATGAACACTGTCGTACGGATTTTCGCCTTTGCGCTCGCAGTCGCCTTTGCCTCTCTTGACGTCAGCATCGAGGGCAATGACCTGACAACCTTGACCGTCAGGGCGTCCACCCCGGCCGAGGCGGTGGTCGGACGTCCGCTGACGCCGCTCTCCTACGCGGGCGTCGCCCGCCGGACCACCCGCCGTGTCGTGCGTCGGACAAACGTCTACATCAGCACTCTGCCGGCGGGCTGCGTCTATGGAGCGTACTATGGGGGCTACTATTACCGCTGCGGATCGCTCTACTACGCCAAGAGCGGCGCTACCTATGTGCAAGTGGTGATCGAATAGAAGGCTCGAGCATTCACGTCTGCTTCAAGGGCAAGTCAGGAAAGGAATGTGCTTGAGCCACAGCGACCGGCGCATCAGGTGCGCCGTGCGCATCCTCCAGGAACTGCCCGGCCAGCAGCTGTTCCAGTATATCGACGACCATGGCGCCTGCCATCCCATCCAGTGAGACGGGCATCCCGGGCCGATGTCAGCTCGCGGCAATTCCGCACCGGGGTGCAACACAAATCGCAGCACTGGCCGCGCTCGAACCGCAGCAAAGCCAGCGTGGACGCGCGCGGCAGATGAACGAGATCATCGATGCGGTTGCCGAACGCCTGGTCAACACACGAAAGCGTCGAAATGGGCGAGCTTGCCACGCTGGCGGGTGCCCGGCCGAGCCGAAGCGCCAGATTGTTGCGCTGGATGGACGAGGGGAAATCGTTGCGCTACGCTGGTTGAAGGGCCTCAACGGCCGCTGACAGCGGCTGGTTTGCTGCATTCGCACGCTTCACGACGATTGCAATGGAACCAAATCGCACCTCAGTCCGTTATGGGCCATTGCCGCGAATGCGGCCACGGGAGATGGCGCCAGGGCGCCAGGGCGCAAATGGCACGTCAGACCTATTGGAAGGGCTATCTCAAGCTGTCACTCGTCACCGCCGCGGTATCGCTGACGCCGGCGACAACGGAAAGCAACCAGCTTCGATTTCATGTCCTGAACCGAAAGACGAAGAACCGCGTCGAAAGCCGCTACGTCGACAGCGTCACCCGCAAGCCGATTGCCGACAAGGATCAAGCCCGAGGATATCCGCGCGGCGAGGACGACTACGTCATTCTCGAAGACAAGGAACTCGACGAAGTCGGCTTGGAAAGCACGAAGACGATCGACATCGATACCTTCGTGCCGCGCGGCTCAATCGACTGGATCTGGTACGACAAGCCACATTTTCTCACCCCGGAGGACAAGGTCGGCACCGAAGCTTTCTGTGTGATCCGCGAATCGATGAACGCAAACGATGTCGTTGGCATCGCCCGGCTCGTCCTCTACCGGCGCGAACGGGCAGTCCTGCTTGAGCCGCAGGGCAAGGGCATTATTCTGTGGACGCTTCATTTCGGCGACGAGGTTCGCCCGCCGGCAGCGACACTGGACAGCCACAGCAAGGTGGATGACACCGTGCTCTCCCTGATGAAGAAGCTGGTGAAGGACCGGACCGAGGAATGGCAACCGGCCATGGTGCAGGACCCGATCCAGAAACGGCTGAGGGCAATGATCCGTGCGAAGCAGAAAAGCCTCGTCAAAGCGACACCACCATCTTCCAAGGGGCAGCCACCGAAACCGACGGGCAACGTCGTCAATATCATGGACGCACTGAAGAAAAGCCTCGCCAAGGAAACAGGCCGTCCGAAATCTCACTGAGACATCGCATCCAGCAGTCCGTTATTTTTGCTTCTCGAGCGGGACGGCAGCGGCAAAGAAGTCCGCCCACGGATCGCTTCGCAAGGTATTGAGACGCGCCGGAGCGTTGTCGACCGTGAAATAGGCCGGGCCGATTTCCTCGGTCAACTCTTTCCACTCAAGCGGCATGGAGACGGCAGCGCCGGGGCGTGCGCGCGTCGAATAGGCGGCGACAGCCGTATTGCCGCGCCCATTGCGCAGATAGTCGATGAAGATCTTGCCGTTCCGCTTCGCCTTCGTGGCGGTTGCCAGATATTTATCCGGCTGATCTTTCGACATACCGTCGGCGAGCGCCTTGGCGAAGGCCTTGACCTGCGTCCAGCTGGCCTTCGGTTTCAGCGGCGTCACGACATGCAGCCCCTTGCCGCCGGAGGTCTTGACGAAGGCCGCGAGACCGGCCGCTTCCAGACGCTCCTTCAGTTCATGGGCGGCGGCGATCACATCCGTCCAGCTGACGCCATCAGCCGGGTCAAGATCCATCGTGATCATGTCGGGCCGTTCCCAACTGGCTGTCGTGGCACCCCAGGGATGGATCTCCAGCACCGCGGACTGGACAAGCGCAATCATCCCGTCGAAGTCCATGATGCGCAGCAATTTCTCGCCGCCCCTGTCCTTCGGATCGGTGATCTGTTCGATACTCGAATTCATGCCCTTCCAGGCATGCTTTTGAAAGAACCGCTGTCCGCCAATACCATCAGGACAACGCAGCAGCGCCAGCGGCCGCTTGGTGACATAGGGTTCGATGAAGCGCCACACCCCCGCATAATAGCTGGCCAGCCCCTGTTTCGTGATGCCCTCCTCCGGCCAGTAAATGCGATCTGGGTGGGTGAGCGTGACGCTGGACTGAGGCAGTTCCTTTGCGGTCTTACTTGTTGCTTCGGGCATCACATCCTCTGGCGCCTTGTCTTCCCTCAAGCCACGAAACGCAGCATGCCGCAAATTGCCGTCGGCCGACCAGGCCTGAAACTCCACCTCGGCAACGAGCTCCGGCCTGACATAGACCAGCCCACGGCGCTCTTCGGCAGTGAGTTCATCGTCAAACGAATTCTCACTCTGCTCCATCGCCGACAACGTGTCATAGAGATCTTGTGCGACATTGACGCTGAAGCCCGTTCCTACCCTGCCGACATGCTCGAGCTTGCCACTGCGGTTGACGCCCATGGCAAGCGAGCCGATCGCATTTTTCATCGAGGTCGACGGCACATAGCCGCCGATGACCAGTTCCTGCCTCTGCAGGCATTTTGATTTGACCCATTCGCCAGTGCGCCCGGACACATATTCACTGTCCGCCAATTTCGAAATAATGCCCTCAAGACCGAGCTGGCGGACATGGTCCAGCACCAAGGCACCTTTCTCAGCGAAATGCTCGCTGTAGCGGAGCCTTCCGTCAGCGTCTGCCAGCAGACCCAACAGCAACGCCTTGCGGTTGATGAGCCGGGCTTGCTGCAGGCCGTATCCGTCAAGATAAAGCAGATCAAAGGCGTAAAAGACAAACCGATCGTGACGCCCTTGACTGAGATCGTTCTGGAGGGACGAAAAGTCGGAGGCGCCGTTTTCCCGCTCGACGACGATCTCTCCATCCAGGATGGCTGACTTGGCCGGCAGTGCCACGAAAGCATCGACAATCTCTTGGCCGAACTTCTCGGTCCAATCGAGGCCGCTGCGCGTGAGCAGGGTCGCCCTGCCATTCTCAAGCCGTACCTGCAGCCGGTATCCGTCAAATTTGATTTCGTGGATCCACCCTTCGCCCGACGGCGGTTTGGTCTTGAGCTTGGCAAGCTCGGGCTCGACAAAGGCGGGCATCGCGGCCTTTTCGGCTCCCTTTGGCCACTCATGGCGTTTCGGCTTGGGCGGGGTCGCTGCAGGCTTGGCGGAGGTCGGCTTTGACGTGCCCTTGGGGCGGGAGTTCCAGGTGGCGTCAGGGTGCTTGGCAATCTCTTCGATCTTGCGGCCGCTCTTGACCGATTCCGGCCGCTGTTTGAGAATGTCGCCCTTGTGGCGCGCTTCCTCGTCCTCGGCCTTGATGAGCAGCCAGTTTTCCTGTCTCTCGGCCGGTTTGCCGTGCATCCGAACGAGATGCCAGCGGCCGCTGAGTTTCTCACCGTCGAGGTCGAACTCCAGATGGCCCTTCTTGTAGCCCTTATGCGGATCGCCATTCGGCGTCCATGTGCCCCGATCCCAAACAAGCACCGTGCCGCCACCATATTGCCCCTTCGGGATGATGCCTTCGAAGTCGCCATAGTCCAGCGGGTGATCCTCGACGTGAACGGCAAGCCGCTTTTCATCGGGATTGAGGCTTGGCCCGCGTGTGATGGCCCAGCTCTTCAGCGCGCCATCGAGCTCAAGCCGGAAGTCATAGTGAAGTCTCGTCGCATCGTGTTTCTGAATGACGAAGCTGAGCGCTGCAGGTGCCGCAGACTTGGTGCCACGCCGGCTTCCTCGCGGCTCCGGCGTCACCTTGAAATTGCGCTTTGCCTGATAGGCCTCCAGAGCCATGGTCAGCTCGCCTTCGTCTGCCCGCTAGCGGCGCGTTTGCTGGCCGGTGGCTTAGCACTCAGCTTGGCGCTCTGGCGCAGGGCGTCCATGAGATCGATGACCTTGCCCCGCGGCTTTGGCTTCGCTCTCGGCAGCTCCCTGCCCTCGATTTTCGCCTTCACCAGCTCCGAAAGCGCCGTCTCGTAGCGATCGTCATATTCCTGCGGATTGAAGGCGCCCTTTTTCGTGCCGATGATATGGCCGGCCAGTTCGAGCATTTCGTTGTCGAACTTCATATCCGGAATGTCCTTGAAGACGGTATCGGGCTTGCGGACCTCGTAGTCGAAGCTCAACGTCGTCGCGACGACATAGTCGTCCTGCGGCCGGATCAGCACCGTGCGGTTACGGCGAAACAGCACGGCCTCTGCGATCGCCGCAACCTTTTGATCGTGCATGGCGCGAGCGATCAGTACGAGAGCCTCCTCGTCATCTTCGCCCGCCGGCGCCAGATAGTAGGGGCGATCGAAATAGAGCTTGTTGATTTCATTGTAGGGTACGAAGTTCTGCACGTTCAGGACTTTGTCGCTCTGCGGCATGACGCCGGCGATCTCGTCGCCCTCGATGACAATGTATTCGCCGTTGTCCAACTGATACCCCTTGACCTGGTCATCCCGTTCAACCGGTTTGCCGTTCTCGCTGTCAACGAACTGGCGCTCCACGCGATGGCCGGTCTTGCGGTTGATGATGTTGAACGAGATGCGGTCCGAGGTGGAGACGGCAGTGTATAATCCCACGCCGCACACGAGGTCTCCGACCTTCAAATGGCCTTTCCAGCTTGCCCGAGCTGCCATGACATTCCCCTCAGTTGTCGTTTTGCAGTTTAGTCCGGCGCCTTTCGTCCAAGGCTATGATCTTCTCAACGGATGCGACGTCGTCGCTCGTCACTACCGGAACCGGGTCGGCAGCGATGGCTTCGAGCACATCCTTCGATAGCCCTCCGTTGCGGATCACCCACTCAAGGGTCTCACGGGTCTGGCGTTCGGCCTTGAGCTGCGCGTAGAGCGCGATAATCAGCCGGTCTCGGGCATCCATCTGCCCGCTCTTGCGATCGATCTTTCGGATGTGAGGCACGTGATCACCCGCCCGCGTTTGCAACGAGAGGATTCAACAGATTGGAGGCAAAAAAGTTCCCGGACTGCGCAGCTCCGGCACTGTTTTTTGCTTTGATGGCAACCCTAGAAGCGCAGCGGAGGCGAAGAAACGATCTCCTCCTTGCCCTGTCAATGTTTTGCCGGCCGCCTCAAGATCGTGGCGCCGGTTGCTGAAACCGGATCGCTCGCTGGAAAAGTGCCTTCCAGTCCCTCGTCGAGCTGTTCTTCTATGGCGCTGCGATCGCCTGCTGCACGAGCGCCCGGCCGCCTGGTCAATCAGAGTTGACTTCACCCCATCGGCGGCAGCCATCTCCAACAGGACCGCCTTGGCTCGTTGCAGCAACAGGACGGAAACCACCTCGCCGCCATCGCCGAGGAATTCGATCGTGAAGCTTGCCGCCCATTTCGAGTGACCTGTGTGCCGACAACGTGCAACGACGTTCCGCTTCAGCTTTTCTTCTGCTTTCAAGGCGCAAGCCACGATCGAATGTTCCGAGTTGCGGCCAGCGGTGCGGTGTCCAGCGCGCAAAAAAATAGCCACCGCTTGCACGGTGGCTGAGAGTATGAGGTCAAGGACCTCCAGAGGGAACAGTTGCGTCATCGACCGGGAGGATGGTCGACATGCGTCAGCAACCGTCGTCAATATGCAGCTTTGGCGCCGTCCGCTCAATCAACCATGGACCGAAATCCGCTATTTGCGGAAACCATCTTTCCAGATTTTTGCGGAAACGCGCGATATTCTACCCGCACACTCCCGGGCAGCTCAGCCGTGCGGAGCCCTGGCGCCGAAACGAGGAGGATCAGGGCTTGGACGGCCTCGCTGGCCCGGTCGATTCCCGCAGTATGAGTTCGACAGGCCACAATTCGTGGATCTCCAGCGCGGACCGCCCCGAGAGCAATTGCAAGACAAGATCGGCGCAACGCGATCCGGCCGCACGCATCGAAGAGCGCGTCGCCGAAAGCGACGGCACCATGTTGTCTGCTGTCAGGTACGGAAAAACGTCGTCGTGGGCGATCACCGAGACGTCTCGGCCGATCTGCAGCCCCAGCGATCGAACCGCGCGATAGACGCCGAGCGCCGTCATCATGGATCCCGCCACAAAGGCAGTCGGCGGGTTCGGTTGTTCCAGGAAGGACCGCGCGAAACGAAAGCCAAGCTCGTCGGTGAAGTTTCCGTTCGCGATCAGCTGCGCATCGGGCTCTATACCGTGGCTTTGAAGGGCCTTGCGAAACCCGCTGTCTCGATGAAGGGCGTAGGTGGCGCCCGGCCGGCCATTGATCATTGCGATACGCCGATGGCCGAGGTCGATCAGATGCGATGTTGCTCGTTTGATCGCGGCTTCGTTGTCGATGTCGAGCCAGGCATGCGGCACGTCGATGGCGGATCGGCCATGCACAAGAAACGGCATGCCGAGTTCGTGCAGTAGCGCAATGCGCTCATCGTCGGGTTTGGGCGAATGCACGATGATGGCGTCCACGCGTCGACTTTCCACGAGTCGTCGATAAAGCTGCATCTCGTCTTCATGGTTCGGATCCGCCATCGGGATGACGAGAATGTCGGTCTCCTCTGCCACCAGTCGCTCCGCCATACCGGCCATGAACTCGGCAAAGTGGAATTCGCCGGCCCGCCCCATCACCACGCCGATCGCCCCGGCCCTACCGGTCTTCAGCCGCACTGCGTTGACGTTCGGGCTGTAGCCCAGCCGGACCGCAGCTTCGGCAACACGTGCACGTGTGGTCTCGCTCACCTCGGGGTAGCCGCTCAGCGCCCGACTGACAGTTGTCGGCGACAATCCCACCTGCTTCGCGAACTCTTTAAGCCTCATACGACATTGTGTCTTTCGTCCTGGCCTACCTGGCTGGACGCCAGCAGGTGCTGTCTTCCTTATGGCCTAAGCGTCGCAGTTCGCAAACAGCCAAACCGTTTTCAATTCTAGATATTCCTCGGCGGGCGATCCTGTTCTTTTCCCACAACCGAAATCAACGCCATCCCTCTGATTTTTCTGTGTTATCAATATGTGATTGCGGTTGTGCGACTTTGGCACGAGTGCCCGCTTGACTCAATATCGACCTTCTGACAGTTTTTTCCAACCAAACCGTTTTCAATTTTCTCAATGTTTGGTTCTTTTGGGAGGAAGATATGAAGTTTCGTTTCACAGCGGTCGCCATTGCTGCCGCGTTGATTGGCGTCGCACAGCCGTCCTTTGCCGTAAACATCAGCATCTCGGCCAGCTCCACCGGCAAGAACCTGGAGCTGTTCCGCAAGCAACTCGACGCCTTCGAGAAGGCAACCGGCAACAAGGTCAGCATCGTGACCATGCCATCCTCCTCGACCGAGCAGTTTTCGCAGTATCGCCTCTGGCTCGCCGCCGGCAACAAGGACGTCGACGTCTATCAGACGGACGTGATCTGGGCGCCGCAGCTGGCCGACCAGTTCGTCGACCTGAAGGATGCGGCGAAGGATGTCGTCGGCGATTTCTTCCCGTCGATCATCGCCTCGCAGACCGTGAACGGCCGCCTCGTCGCCATGCCGCTCTACACCGATGCACCGGCGCTGTTCTACCGCAAGGACCTGCTCGACAAGTACGGCAAGCAGCCGCCGAAGACCTGGGACGAAATGGCGGCAACCGCCAAGGAAATCCAGGAGAAGGAACGCGGCGCCGGCCAGAAGGATCTCTGCGGCTTTGTCTTCCAGGGCAACGCCTATGAGGGTCTGACCTGCAACGCGCTGGAATGGGTCAAGTCGTCGGGCGGCGGTCAGATCATCGAAGCGGATGGCACCATCTCCATCAACAACGAGAAGGCTGCAGGCGCGCTCGACCGTGCCAAGGGATGGATCGGAACAATCTCTCCTCCCGGCGTCCTCGCCTATCAGGAAGAAGAGTCCCGCGGTGTCTGGCAGACCGGCAACGCCGTCTTCATGCGCAACTGGCCCTATGCCTACGCGCTCGGCAATGGCGCAGACAGCGCCGTCAAGGGCAAGTTCGACGTCGCAACGCTTCCGGTCGCCAAGGAAGGCGACACCCCGTCATCGACGCTCGGCGGCTGGAACCTTGCGGTCTCCAAGTATTCGCAGAACCAGGACGCCGCCATCGCGCTCGTCAAGTTCCTGACCTCCCCGGAACGCCAGAAGCAGCGCGCCGTCGAGCTCTCGAACCTGCCGACGCTGCAGGCGCTCTACGACGACAAGGACATCGCTGCCGCGCAGCCGTTCATGCCGAACTGGAAGCCGATCTTCCAGAACGCCGTTCCGCGTCCCTCCGCTTCGGCCAAGGTCAAGTACAACGAGGTGTCCTCGAAGTTCTGGACCGCCGTTCACAATTCCCTCTCCGGCAACGGTACTGCCGCAGAAAACCTCGAGCTTCTCGAAGCCGATCTGACGTCGCTAAAGGGCGACAACTGGTGATTGACAGTACCGGCAGCGGCGGCCCCCCGCCGCTGCCCTCTCCTGAAGACGCCATCGTCAATCGCCTCAAGAAGCGGGGACCTCATGACTGAAGCCGCAATGCCTCAAAGCGTCGGATCGCGAGCGCGCGCCGCCAGCACCTCGTCGGATTTGCACGCCGAGCGCGTCCGCTCGGCCTGGATGTTCCTGGCTCCGACCCTGTTCATTCTGGCAGTCGTTGCCGGATGGCCTCTTTTCAGAACGGTCTATTTCAGCTTCACGAACGCATCGCTCACCAGCCTCGGCGACGCGCAGTTCGTCGGCTTCAAGAATTATCTCTCCTGGATCACGCTCAAGAGCGGGCGCACCGTCTATAGCGGCCTGCTGGCCGATCCCGCCTGGTGGGGCGCCGTCTGGAACACGATGAAATTCGCGTTTCTGTCAGTGACCATCGAAACCGTCCTCGGCCTCGTCGTCGCCTTGGTGCTGAACGCCCAGTTTCCAGGCCGCGGCATCGTGCGTGCCGCCATTCTCATTCCCTGGGCGATCCCGACCATCGTTTCCGCCAAGATGTGGGCCTGGATGCTCAATGATCAGTTCGGCATCTTGAACGACATCCTGCTTGGCCTCGGCCTGATCAGCCAGAAGATCGCCTGGACCGCCAATCCCGACACGGCGATGATCGCGGTACTGATCGTCGATATCTGGAAGACGACGCCCTTCATGGCGCTGCTCATTCTCGCCGGCCTGCAGATGGTCCCCGCCGATATCTACGAGGCGGCCAAGATCGACGGCATCAACCCGATCCGCGTCTTCTGGCGGCTGACGCTGCCGCTGGTGCGCCCGGCCATCATGGTCGCGGTGATCTTCCGCATGCTGGATGCCATGCGCATCTTCGACCTCATCTATGTGCTGACGCCGAACAATGCACAGACCAAGACCATGTCCGTCATGGCGCGTGAAAATCTCTTCGATTTCGACAAGTTCGCCTATGGGGCAACCGCTTCAACCGTGCTCTTCCTGATCATCGCAACGGTTACCGTGCTCTACATGTGGCTCGGTCGCGTCAAACTCGGTGGGAGCGAACGCTGATGTTGCTGACCCTGACCAAGAACACGCTCTTCTATCTGCTCGTCACCGTCATCGTCATCGTTGCGGTCTTCCCGTTCTACTATGCGATCCTGACGAGCTTCAAAGCCGGCACGGCCCTTTTCGAGGTGAACTACTGGCCGACTTCGATCTCGCTCACCAACTACACGACGGTCCTGACCACGGGCAGCTTCATTCGCAGCCTCGGCAATTCTCTGCTCGTCGCCTGCCTCGTCGTCGCGGCCTCGCTGCTGCTTGCCGTCACCGCGTCCTATGCGCTTGCCCGCGTCAATTTCCGCGGCCGGGCACTGCTGATGCTGACGATCCTGTCGGTCTCGATGTTCCCGCAGATCGCCGTGCTCGCCGGCCTGTTCGAGCTGATCCGCTGGATCGGCATTTTCAACACGCCTTTCGCGCTGATCTTCTCCTACATGATCTTCACCCTGCCCTTCACTGTCTGGGTGCTGACCACCTTCATGCGCGATCTGCCCATCGAAATCGAGGAAGCGGCGATCGTCGACGGCGCCTCCCCCTGGGTCATCATCACGCAGGTTTTCATGCCGCTGATGTGGCCTGCTTTGGTCACCACAGGCCTGCTTGCCTTCATTACGGCCTGGAACGAATTCCTCTTCGCCCTAACATTCACCTCGTCGGACGCTCAAAGAACCGTGCCGGTTGCCATCGCCCTGCTTTCGGGCGGCAGCCAGTTTGAAATTCCTTGGGGCAACATCATGGCGGCATCCGTCATCGTCACGGTACCGGTCGTTGTCCTGGTCCTGATATTCCAGCGACGCATTATTTCCGGCCTCACAGCCGGCGGCGTCAAAGGTTGAAGAAAGCAAGATATGGCACAGATTCGACTCGACAATATCCGCAAGAGCTTCGGTGCGCTCGACGTCATCAAGGGCGTCTCGCTTGATATCCGCAAGGGCGAATTCATGGTCTTCGTCGGCCCTTCGGGCTGCGGCAAGTCCACGCTGCTGCGGCTCATCTCTGGGTTGGAGGAGATCTCGTCGGGCACGCTGTCCTTCGATGGCGAAGCCGTTAACCGCTTTGCCCCCTCCAAGCGTGGCATCGCGATGGTGTTCCAATCCTATGCGCTTTACCCGCACATGACCGTGTTCGAGAACATGGCCTTCGGCATGAAGCTATCGGGCCGCAGCAAGGAGGAATGCAAGACCCGCGTCGAACAGGCAGCCGGCATGCTGCAGCTCTCGCCTTATCTGGAACGCCTGCCGCGGCAGTTGTCGGGCGGTCAGCGTCAGCGCGTGGCGATCGGCCGCGCCATCGTCCGCGACCCGAAGGTGTTCCTGTTCGACGAACCGCTGTCGAACCTCGATGCTGCGCTGCGTGTCGCGACCCGGCTTGAGATCGCCAAGCTTCATCGCAGCATGCATGGCACGACGATGATCTACGTCACCCACGACCAAGTCGAAGCAATGACGCTGGCCGACCGCATCTGCGTGCTGCGCGACGGCGTCGTCGAACAGGTCGGCACGCCGCTCGAGCTTTACGAGACGCCGAATTCCGTTTTCGTCGCCGGCTTCATCGGCTCGCCGAAGATGAACTTCCTGACGGGCGAATTCTCGGCACCCTACAATGCCCACACCATCGGCGTGCGGGCCGAACACATGGAGATCGTCCAGCAGGCGCCCGCCTGGACGGGAACCGTCATCCATTCGGAAATCCTCGGCTCGGACAGTTTCGTCTATCTCGACATCGGGATCGCCGAACCGCTCGTTGTTCGCGAAACGGGCGTATCGAGCCACCGACCCGGCCAGAAACTGGGCGTCGCCCCGCTAGTGGGCTGCATTCACCGGTTCGACCAATCCGGACGCGCGCTCGAGAGGATACCCCTCAAAGGCGCGGCCTGACACCCATCAAACCACAGGATCCGACCGCTTCCCATCGGTTTCGGACCACCATCGCATGAAGGAGCAGTAACTTGGCTATTCGCACCATTGTCTGGGGTGAAAACATCCACGAAACCACCAATGCCATCGTTCGGGGCATCTATCCGGAGGGCATGCACACCACGATTGCCAATGCGCTGAACACCGATCCAGCTATCAGCGCGACGACGGCGACGCTGCAGGAGCCTGAACACGGCCTGACCGAAGCGCGCCTCGCCGAAACCGATGTCCTCACCTGGTGGGGCCACAAAGACCATGGCGCCGTATCCGATGTCGTCGTCGAGCGCGTCGCCAAGCGCGTCTGGGAAGGCATGGGCCTTCTCGTTCTGCACTCCGGCCACTTCTCGAAGATCTTCAAGCGCCTGATGGGTACGCCCTGCGCTCTGAAGTGGCGCGAGGCCGGCGAGCGCGAACGCCTCTGGACCATCAACCCGCGCCACCCGATCGCAGCCGGTATCGAGGAGAATTTCGTGCTGGAAAACGAGGAAATGTACGGCGAGCAGTTCTCGGTACCGGAGCCGCTGGAAACCGTCTTCATTTCCTGGTTCCAGGGCGGCGAAGTCTTCCGCTCGGGCCTCACCTGGCGCCGTGGCGCGGGCAACATCTTCTACTTCCGCCCCGGCCATGAAACCTATCCGACCTATCATGATGCCAACGTCCAGAAGGTACTCATCAACGCCGTGAAATGGGCTTATAACCCGCAGGGCGATCTCAAGAGCATCACCGATGCCCCGAACGTTCCGGTCGAAAAGGCGCTCGAACCGATCGTCGAGCGCGGTCCGAGACTGCACCAGGCCGGCGAAGCCGGTTACCGCTGAGGAGCATAGCAATGCGTCTACTCGTTCTTGGCACAGGCGTTATGGCCAAAAACCAGGTTGCCAACTTTCTCGCCATTGATGGCGTGGAGGTTGTCGGCGCCGTTGATACGGACCCGGTCCGCCTCGCCGAATTTGCCGATCACTTCCACATCGAGAAGCGTTTCCAGACGCTCGAGGAAGCGATCGCATGGGGCGAATTCGATTCCGCCACCAACGTCACGCCGGATCGCATCCACCACGCGACCAGTCTGGCGCTGATCGCCGCCGGCAAGCATGTGTTTTGCGAAAAGCCGCTGGCGGAAAACTACGCCGACGCGCTGGAGATGACGGAAACCGCGGAAGCTGCAGGCGTCGTCAACATGGTCAACCTGACCTATCGCAATGTGGCGCCTCTGCAGCGCGCCCGCGAAATGGTGCTGGCCGGCGAGCTCGGCACGATCCGCCATGTCGAAGCCTCCTACCTGCAGAGCTGGCTGGTTTCTCGCGCCTGGGGTGACTGGCGCACGGAATCGCGCTGGCTATGGCGCCTGTCGACCGGTCACGGTTCGAACGGCGTGCTCGGCGATGTCGGCATCCACATCCTCGACTTCGCCGCCTATGGCGCAGCAACCGACATCGACCATGTCTTTGCCCGCCTGAAGACCTTCAACAAGGCACCGGGCGGCCAGATCGGCGAATATCTCCTCGACGCCAACGACAGCTTCACCATGTCGGTCGATTTCACCAACGGTGCGCTCGGCGTCATTCACGCCACCCGTTGGGCGACCGGCCACCTCAACGAATTGAAGCTGCGCATCTACGGCGAAAAGGGCAGCCTGGAAGTGATCCATCGTCCCGATGGTTCGGACCTGCGCGGCTGCTTCGGCGAGGACATCGAGACCGCCACTTGGCGCGACATCGAAGTGCCCGCGGTTCTCACCAACTACCAGCGCTTTGCGGAAGCGGTCAGAACCGGAAAGCAGGACGACCCGACCTTCCGCCACGCTGCCAACCTGCAGAAGGTCATCGACCTTGCGATCGTGTCGGAGAAGGAGCGGCGGGAGCTCAATCTGCTGGAGGCCTCCGAACAGGATAGCCCAGCAGACAAGCGGATACCGCCGCTGACTGTCGTGGTCTGAATACAAGGGGACGAGCTGCCAGCCAGAAACGATAAGGGCTCGCTCATGCGGGCCTTTGTCGCCTTGGATTTACTATCGAAGGCGCTCTGCCAGCAGACCAATCAAAGCCGCATCGGCATTTGCGAAAGCGAGCCTCAGATAACGCTCCTGCCCTTCTCCAAAATAGCTTCCGGGCAAGCAAACGACGCCCGTCTCTTTTGCCAGCCGCTCCGCGACGGCCGATGAACCGAGCTGTTCAAAGGGATGACGGATGAAGGCGAAGTAGGCGCCGATCGCGCCGATCTCCCAACCGGGCAAGACTGCCATTACGGCCTTTAGCGCATCCGCGCGGCGCGCGATTTCCAGACGGTTGCCAGCACGCCAACCGGCGAGGATTGGCATCGCCTCGGCAACGGCGATCTGCGCCGCGCGCGGAGCGCAGATCTGCATATTGTCCATCACCTTGGTAATCTCGGCGACGACGCTCGCACCGGCCGTGATCGCTCCGAGGCGATGGCCGGGAATGCAGAAGGACTTCGAAAAGCTGTAAAGCAGGATAAGCGTGTCTTCCCAGCCCGGAATTGTCAGCAGCGGATGCGGCGCGCCGTAACCATCGGGCAGAAAGTCGCGATAGGTCTCGTCGACGATCAGCCACGCCCGGTGCTTGCGGCACAACATCAACAGGTCGCGCAGCAGCGCCGGCGGATAGATCGCGCCGGTCGGATTGTTCGGCGTGACGATCGCCAGCACCTTCGCACCTTGCGCCAGAGCCTTTTCGGCGGACTGGACGTCTGGCAAGAAACCGTTCTGCGCATCGCACTCGACGAGGGCACGCTTGATGCCAAGCATCGACAGCGTCGTTTCCTGATTGAAATAGAACGGATTGGTCAGCGCCACCGTATCGCCGGAACCGGCAAGCGCAATCGCCACGGACATGAAGGCCTGATTGCAGCCGGCGGTTATATGGATGTTGTCTGACGACACCGCGGCGCCGTAGACTTCCGACATATGCCGCCCATAGGCTTCCCGCAGCACGTCCTCGCCCTCGATCGGCCCGTAGCCGGTCATCTTCGGTGAGGACGCGGCTTGGCCCAACAGCCGCAGCATATCGGGGTGCGCGGGATAGCCGGGCACGGCCTGCGAAAGGTCGACCAGCGGCCCCTTCCCGCCCTTGTATTCACGAGCCCAAGCAAGGACGGACGGGATAGGCGGGGGAGACAGTCGCGCAACAAGCGGATTGGGTTCGGCAGACATGCGTATCTCTTACGGAACGAGGTGGACCAGACTCCTGCACAAAATGGGCTGCCTCGGCAACATGCATTCGAACGTCAGGAACCGCAGAAAGCCTTGAGCTTTGAAAGCTTCGGCACGTGGATATGCCGATTGGCAACGATCCCGATAATCCCCTCGGCCTTCAGCTTCGACATCTGACGGGAAACGGTTTCGATCGTCAGCCCGAGGAAGTCGGCAATATCCGCCCGCGATAGCGGCAGGTCGAACTGGCGCCGGTCGCCGGTCGCCTCGGGATCGAGATGCGTCGCGATCAGGAGCAAGAAGCTTGCGACCTTCTCCGCCGCCGTCTTGCGCCCCAGCGTCACCATCCAGTCGCGCGCTTCATCCAGCTCGCGCAGTGTCTGCGTCATCAGACGTTCTGCAAGCGCGGGGTTGCTCTTGACCATGCGCTCCAGCGCAACCTTTGGAATGCGACAGAGGTTGACGTCGGATGCCGCCTCCACCGACACGGCATTCTCGTCGGCATTCAGTCGGCCAAGGAGATCGGGAGCAAATTGCAGTCCAACGATCTGTTGGCGTCCGTCTTCCAGCGTCTTCGTGAGCTTCACGACGCCACGGATCACGGTGGCGTAGGATTCGGCCGGCATCTTCTCGCCAGCCAGCTCATCGCCGGCTTCGTGGTTGACGAGGCGCGTATGCGCAGAAAGCGCCTGCAACTCATCGGCGCCGAGCGCGCCGCATATGCCCTTGTGGCGGACCTCACAACTCATGCAACGCACTGGTATGTTTGAATTATGTATGTCTTTGCGCATCAACTCAGCTCCGCGCAAAAGCATAGACGACAGCCACAGCGGGACAATAGCGTTTTCTTGATTGAAATCAAAGTGTCACCGGATGGGCTGACGCGCTTCGACGGCAACACCTTCGCCATCACGCCGAAGGGCCGGCCTTTCGTTCGGGTGATCGCGGCGACGTTCGACCGCTACCTCAGGGACAGGCGAAACATTCCGTCGCCTTGTGATCGAGATCAAGTTTTGCCGCGGCGAACCTTGCTATGACTGACCGCGACACCAAATTGCCGCAGCCCTCACTGGCCGATTGCCTGTAGAGCCGACCCCGTTATAGTGGTTTCAGAAATTTCTGAAATCACAGACACAACGGAAACCGAGATGAACCTTCCGCCGCTTGTTCAATCCTTCGTTCTGCACTTTGGTGAAATGGGCTCGCGCTGGGGCATCAACCGCACGGTCGGCCAGATCTACGCCCTGCTCTACGTGTCGCCTTCGCCGCTCTGCGCCGAGGAAATCGCCGATTCGCTCGGCATTTCGCGATCGAACGTGTCGATGAGCCTGCGCGAACTGCAGACCTGGAACCTCGTCCTGCTGAAGCACCGACCCGACGACCGGCGCGACTTCTTCACGACGCCGGATGACGTCTGGCTGATCCTGCGCACCCTTGCCGAGGAGCGCAAGAAGCGCGAGGTCGATCCGACGCTCTCGGTGCTGCGGGAAATCCTCATGCAGCGGCCGGCAAGTGAGGCCGAGCGTCATGCGCAGGAGCGCATGAGCGAGATGCACACGCTGATCGAACAGCTAACGCATTGGTATGAGGACGTAAAACAACTTGAAACCGAACGGCTTGCAACGTTACTCTCGCTCGGAGCGAAAGTGACGAAGCTGTTGGAGGCCAAGGACCGAGTCGTTTCGCTCGGCCGCAGCCGCCGGCCCAATCCTGCGAACAAGAGTTAGCGCTATGGGGAGTGCTTACTTAGACGCAAAAGGAAAGCAGGCTTTCGGCAAGCCGGCAAAAACCGTGCCCGGACATGGTGGGTTGCGAAAGACAGCCGCGATCCTGACCCTGGCATCGCTGATGTGGATCCCACAGGCGGCACTTCTCGCCACGGCCGTCGGCCGCATTGCCGACGGCGGCGGCTTCACCGATGTTTTGTGGCTCGCCGTCTTTATCGCCCTGCTCGGCATAGCGAAAAGCTGTCTCGAGGCAGCTGGCGGCCGCATGGCGTTTCGCGCCGCGCGCGCCGAACTGACAGCGCGGCGTGAACTGGCTGCCGCAGCCCTTGCCCGACGCTCGCCGATCGACAGCACGAAGCCGAGCTCCGGCGAGGCCGCAAGCGTTCTCGGCGAGCAGGCCGAGATGATCGTTGCCTATCTCTCGCGCTTCCAGCCGGCCCGCTTCAAGGCGAGTGCCGTGCCGCTGGTCATCCTTGCCTGTGTCTTGCCGATTTCGTGGATTGCGGCCCTCATTCTCTTGATCGCCATGCCGCTGATCCCGGTCTTCATGGCATTGATCGGCTGGCGCGCGCAGGCGGCAAGCGAAAAACAGCTGGCAGCGACCGGCGGCCTCAACGGTTTCCTCCTCGACCGGCTGCGCGGGCTGGCCACCATCCGCGCGCTTGGTGCCGTCGACGCGACCGCGACGAGGCTGAGCGCCGACGCCGTGTCGCTGAAGGTCCGGACGATGGCTGTGCTGAAGATCGCCTTCCTGTCGTCGGCCGTTCTGGAGCTTTTCGCGGCTCTGGGCGTCGCGCTGGTCGCCGTTTACATCGGCTTCTCCCTGCTTGGAGAAATCCGCTTCGGCGCCTGGACAGCCGGGCTCGACCTGACGACCGGCCTCTTCGTGCTGCTGCTTGCGCCCGCCTTCTTCGAGCCGCTGCGCGAACTCTCGGCCGTCTGGCATGACCGGGCCGCCGGTGAAGCTGCGATCAAGGCGATCGATGCGCTGAGCACTGGCGGCCTCATGCTGCCCGAGGACGCCGACCCATGCGCAGGCAAGCCAACCACGCCAGCTGGCGCCATCCGACTGCAGAATGTCGGCTTCCGCTACGGCAAGGATACCGGCATGACGATCGACGCCTTCGATCTGAACATCCGTCCCGGCGAGCATGTCGCACTGCTCGGCGCCAGCGGCTCTGGAAAATCGACCCTGCTCGCCCTGATTGCCGGCCAGGCTGCCTGCGAGACCGGCAGCATCACCATCGACGGACAGCCAGCCAACCCCGCCCTGTGGGCCAAGATCGCCTGGGTCGGCCAGAAGCCGCACATATTTGCAGGCACGATCGCGGGCAACATTTCGCTCGGTCGGCCCGGCGTTTCGATGCAGGCCGTGGCGAGGGCGCTTGAGCTCGCCAAGCTTCCCCGCTTCGCCCGCAGTCACGCTCGACGCCCGCTCGGCGATGGCGGCATGGGACTTTCGGGCGGCGAAGCGCTGCGCCTCGCAATCGCCCGCGCCGCCTGCAATATGGACGCCTGCATCGTGCTTGCGGACGAGCCGACGGCGCACCTCGACGCCGAGACCGCAAGCGAGATCACCGAGGGCCTGCTTGCTCTTGCAAGGGGACGCACGCTTGTTGTGGCAACCCATGACCCGCGGCTTGCCGCGCGCATGGACCGGACGATCGCCCTCGATCTGGAAACCGCACGGGAGGCCGCCGAATGAGCGCATCGCTTTCCAACCTCAAGCCGATCGTCAAGCTCTTCGTGACCGAACAACGCCGCGGCTTGATCCTCGGGGCCGCGCTTTCGGCGACCACGGTATCTGCAGGGATTGCTCTGCTCGGCCTCTCCGGCTGGTTCATCACGGCAACCGGCATCGCCGGGCTTTCGGCAGCAACGCTCGCCACCTTTGACGTCTTCATGCCGTCGGCCGGCATTCGCCTGCTTGCGCTCGGCCGGACCGCTTCGCGCTACGGCGAGCGGCTCACCACCCATGACGCAACGCTGAGCGTGCTCGCGGCTCTGCGCGAACGCTTGTTTCGTGGATGGTCCGTGGCCGGTGGCGCCCGGGAGCTTGCACGCCGGCCCGCCCGCCTGCTCTTCCGCCTGACGGGCGACATCGACGCGCTCGATTCCCTTTATCTGCGCGTGCTGGTTCCGGCAGGCGTTGCGATCTGCACGGCGCTTGCCGCGAGCATCGCGCTCGGCCTCATGCATCCACTCTTCGGACTGGCGGCCGGCATCGTGCTGCTTGCCGCCGGTCTCGGCATTCCCGTCGTCGCCGGACGTCGGGCAGCAAAGCATGCTCGCCGCCGTGCCTATGGCATCGAGGCCGTTCGCGCGCGCACCGTTGATCTCGTCGCCGGCCAGACAGACTTGCTGATGGCCGGGTGCCTGGATGCACAGCGTGCGGCGATCGCCGAAGCCGACCGCTATGCCGCTTGCGCCGACGACCGCCTCAACCGCGTCGAAGCCGGCGTCACATTCGGCTTCGGCCTCATCGCTACCGCGTTGCTCAGCGGTTCGCTCATGGCTGGGGCAGCATTGAGCGTAGCGGGCACAATCAGCCCGCCGGTCGCCGCGCTCGGGGTGCTGATGATCTTCGCCGCAGTCGAGCCCTTCGGTGCGCTGCGCCGTGGTGCGATGGAGCTCGGCCGAACCCTGCTTGCCGCCCGCCGCATCGCGCCGCGCCTGTCGGCAGATGAAGGCGCACACCGCAACGCTGCATCGGCTCCCGATCTGGCTTTTTGCCTGAACGAAGTGACCGCGGGATATGAGGCGGAAATGCCTGTGCTAGGCAGCATCACCCTCGATCTAAAGGTCGGCGAAAAACTCGCATTGATCGGCGCAAGCGGTAGCGGCAAATCGACACTCCTTTCGCTTCTCGCAGCCGAAATAGAGGCCAGCCACGGAGCCGTCGAATGCGTCGAGGCGACCCTCTTGACGCAGCGCACGGAGCTTTTCCAAGATAGCGTTCGCGGCAATCTGCAACTCGCGAGCTCCGATGCAAGCGACGTCGCGCTGCATGGGGCACTCGCCGCCGCCGGTCTCCTGCGCGCAGTCGTCGCTCTGCCACGCGGCCTCGACACGCCGCTTGGCGAAGGCGGCATGGGGCTCTCGGGCGGTCAATCGCGCCGCCTTGCCCTCGCCCGGCTCTTCCTGCGCGACGCGCCGCTCTGGCTGCTGGATGAGCCGACGGAAGGCCTCGATGGCGCAACCGCGCGCGATGTCATGAGCCGTCTGGTGGAGAAAGCGCAGGGACGCTCGCTCGTCATCGCCACGCATATCCGTAGGGAGGCCGCGATCGCGGACGTCATCGCGGTCATGGAGGATGGGCGCATCACCGACGTTTCGCGCCGCGGAGAGGCAGCGTTCGAAAAGGCTTTGAACCGGTTGAGACCGGACTGAGCCACACCGCATGACCGCCAGGCAATCCGGTTTGGCGGGAACCCTTCGTACCCCGTGGGACCGTGGGAGAAAGACAATGGAACTAGACATCGTCGCGCTATCGCGCTTCCAATTTGCGCTGACTGCGCTTTACCACTTTTTATTCGTGCCTTTGACGCTCGGGCTCTCCGTGCTGCTTGCCATCATGGAAACCGTCTACGTCATGACGGGCCGCCAGGTCTGGCGGCAGATGACGAAGTTCTGGGGCATACTGTTCGGCATCAACTTTGCAATCGGGGTCGCCACCGGCATCGTCATGGAGTTCCAGTTTGGCATGAACTGGAGCTACTACAGCTACTATGTCGGCGATATTTTTGGCGCACCGCTGGCCATCGAAGGGCTGATGGCGTTCTTCCTTGAAGCAACCTTCGTCGGCCTGTTCTTCTTCGGATGGGACAAGCTTTCGAAGGTCGGTCACCTGGTCGCGACATGGTGCGTGGCACTCGGCTCCAACTTCTCGGCTCTCTGGATCCTCGTCGCCAACGGCTGGATGCAGAACCCGGTCGGCTCGGCGCTCAATCCGCAGACAATGCGCATGGAAATCACCAGTTTCTTCGACGTGGTCTTCAATCCGGTCGCCCAGGCGAAATTCGTCCACACCGTATCGGCCGGTTATGTCTGTGCATCGATCTTCGTGCTCGGCGTCTCGGCCTGGTACCTGTTGAAGGGTCGACACCTCGAAATCGCCAAGCGTTCAATGACGGTTGCGGCATCGTTCGGCCTGGCATCGGCGCTTTCGGTCGTCGTCCTCGGTGACGAAAGCGGCTACCTCGCGACCGAAAACCAGAAGATGAAGCTCGCCGCCATCGAGGCGATGTGGGAGACGGAACCAGCGCCCGCCGCCTTCACTGCCTTCGGCTTCCCCGACCAGGAAGCGCGCGAGACGCATTTTGCCATCCATATTCCCTGGGTCATGGGTTTGATCGGCACACGCTCGCTGACGACGGAGATCCCCGGTATCGACAAGCTCGAGCAGCAGGCGGAAGCCCGCATTCGCGACGGTATCAAGGCCTACGACGCGCTGATGCAGATCCGCGCCGCAGCAACGCCGGAGGGTATCGCACCTCAGGTCCGCACCTCGTTCGAGGAACTGGGACACCAGCTCGGCTACGCTCTTCTTCTGAAGCGCTACGTCGACGATCCGCGCCAGGCCACGGACGCGCAGATCACCCAAGCCGCACGGGACACGATCCCGCATGTACCGACGCTCTTCTGGTCGTTCCGCATCATGGTCGGGCTCGGCATGTTCTTCATTGTCTTGACGGCCACCTTCTTCTGGCTCTCGGCACGGCGTCATCTGGACAGGTACCCGCTCCTCCTGAAGATTGCCGTCTTCGCGATCCCGCTTCCCTGGATTGCCATCGAGGCGGGTTGGATCGTTGCTGAAATCGGCCGTCAGCCGTGGGTCATCGAAGGTGTTTTGCCGACGGCAATGGCGGTGTCGAGCCTCGGCGCAAGCACGGTACTGCTGACGATCATCGGCTTTGCCGTGCTCTACACCACGCTCATCATCGTCGAGATGACGCTGATGATCAGAGCCATCCAGAAGGGGCCGGAGCCGGACGACGAGCCGGAAGCAGAGCTTATTTCCGAAACCCTCGTTCCCGCTGCGGAGTAATCCATCATGGTCCTGCACGAGCTGATAGACTACGAAATCCTGCGCTTGATCTGGTGGCTGCTTCTCGGCGTACTCCTGATCGGCTTTGCCACCACGGATGGCTTCGACCTCGGCGTCGGCACATTGTTGCCTTTCGTCGCCAAGACCGATACGGAGCGCCGCGTCGCCATCAACACGATCGGCCCTGTCTGGGAAGGAAACCAGGTCTGGCTGATCGTTGGCGGGGCCGCGACTTTCGCCGCCTGGCCGCCGCTTTACGCCGTGTCGTTCTCGGGCTTCTACCTCGCGATGTTCGCGATCCTGTTCGCGCTCATCCTGCGCCCGGTCGGCTTCAAGTATCGCTCCAAGCGCGAGAGTGCCCGCTGGCGCAACAACTGGGACTGGGCGCTGTTCGTCGGTGGTTTCGTACCGTCGCTGATCTTCGGCGTCGCCGTTGGCAACGTGCTGCAAGGCGTGCCGTTCCGCTTCGACCCGGCTGACATGCGCATCTTCTACGAGGGCTCGTTCTTTGGCCTTCTCAACCCTTACGCTCTGCTTTGTGGCCTGCTCTCGGTCGCCATGTTCGTCATGCACGGCGCTTCCTGGCTGGTCCTGAAAGCAAGCGGCACGGTCGCCGAACGGGCAAGACGCTATGGCAGCCTCGCCGCGCTCGCCGTCATCATCCTTTTCGCACTCGGCGGCATCTTCCTGGCGCTTGGTGTGAGTGGCTACAGCATCACCAGCGAGATCAACCGGGCCGGCCCGTCGAACCCTCTGCTCAAGACGGCCACCCACGATGGCTTCTGGCTGACGAACTATGGCACCCACTCGTGGATGCTGATTGCGCCGGTCCTCGGCTTCCTCGGAGCAGCAGCCGCCTTCCTCGCCCTTCGGGCAAAATGGGAAGTCGCTACCCTGCTCTTCAGCAAGCTCTCGATCTTCGGCATCATCTCGACCGTCGGTCTCTCGATGTTTCCGTTCATCCTGCCCTCCTCACTCGACCCGAGGTCGAGCCTGACGGTATGGGATGCCTCGTCGAGCCACATCACGCTGTTCGTCATGCTTGTCGTGTCGCTGATCTTCCTGCCGATGATCGTCGCCTACACCGCCTGGGTCTACAAAGTCCTCTGGGGCAAGGTCGATGAAGAGACCGTCAACGACAAGAGCGGCCACGCTTACTAAAGGAGAAAGACGATGTGGTATTTCGCATGGATCCTCGGCCTGCCCCTGGCCGCCGCCTTCGCCGTCCTCAACGCCATGTGGTATGAGCTGATGGACGACGAAGCCAAGAAGCGACAGCAGTAGCGCTTCGGCGTCCTGTTTGAAACCAACGAAGGGACGGTCTGCGCAGGCGCTCGTCCTTTTTTTGCGTGAGAGACGTCAGCTTCGAAATTCTGATGCTCACGAACTCGAAGGTTAATAGCTGGGGCTAATAGCTGGCCTCGACGAAAATCCGGAGCTTCGACGCCGGCCCGATCCTCGGCCTCGAAGCGCGACGCGGTCGGGCTGTCCAGATCGATGACGCCAAGAATTTTACCGTTGCGTTGAAGCGGCACGACGAGTTCCGAACGCGAGGCGGCGTCACAGGCGATATGCCCGGGAAACGCATCTACGTCCTCGACGAGGATCGAAGTCCCCTTTTCCACAGCCGTACCGCAGACCCCGCGGCCGACCGCGATTCGAACGCACGCGGCCTTGCCCTGGAATGGTCCAAGAACCAGCTCCTTGTCCGATTTCAGGAAGTAGAAGCCCGCCCAGTTCAGATCCGGCATCATTTCGAACATCAGAGCCGATGTATTCGCGGCATTGGCGATCATATCGCTTTCGCCGTGCAGCAGCCCCTTCAGCTGCTGGCAAAGCTCTTTGTAGAAATCGGCCTTGTTGGCGGAATTTATGGTCGCGGCCTGAAACATATCCGTTATCGCTTCCGTTTGCGTGGTGAGCGTCGATATAGGGGCACGCACCCCGATTGCCAAACGCAATCGTCAGGAGCAGGATGGACCATCATGTCACTCGATGGCGATAGTTATCAGCAACCATCTTGTCGGTCGATGATCCGACTCTATGTAGTGCCCTGTCGCGACCTATTGCGGATCGCGAATTAAGTCGGCCGGCAGCTGCGGTTTGCGCGCACGGCGATATCGGGCGGCGGTCAGTTAAAACGCAGCCGCCCCTCATTGTTAGGGCATTGCGACGAGCGCAGCAGCTATCTCGGCAAAGCTGCGCAAGACGTCATGAAGCCGCTTCGGCTGGGCAGATTGATCCATTGATTTCAAGCAGAGGTAAGGACGATGACACCGGAAGACAGACGGGCGGTCTTTAGCCACCGCCAGATAGCGGCAATCATTGAAGGCATCATGCAGGAAGACGGCACCGAGGAGCCGATCACGGGAAAATCGCTTGGCGAGGCGATCCTCTTCGTGTCGGAAGAAGCGGCGACCAGCGCATCCAGCGCCCATGTCATTTACGGCGAGAACGGCTCGCTTAGCTATACCGATTGCCTGAGCGTTTACCGCGACTACGGCGTGGCTCTTCGCCAGACGCCGAATTGAGACAAACGCTGGGCGGGCTGCGCTGAGCGCTCTTGCCCGTAAGCAGAAGGATGCAGTCGATATGGCGAAGCGAAGTGCAGGCCTGCTGATTTACCGCCTCCATGATGGTGGCTACGAGGTCCTCCTGGTTCACCCGGGGGGCCCCTACTGGGCAAAGAAGGACATCGGCGCCTGGTCGATCCCCAAGGGCCTCGTCGACGAGGACGAAGATGAACTTGATGCGGCAAGACGTGAAGCCCGCGAAGAGCTGGGCGTCGACGTCGAAGGAAGCTTTCACCATCTCGGGGAATACAAGCAACCCGGTGGCAAGATCGTTGCTGCCTGGGCAGTCGAGGCCGACATCGATCTGGAAGCAACGGCCAGCAATCGCTTCCAGATGGAGTGGCCGCCGCGCTCCGGCGTGATGGTGGAATTTCCCGAAGTGGATCGGGCCGAATGGTTCACGCTGGCGGATGCGGAGCGAAAGATCCTGAAAGGTCAGCAGCCCCTGCTCGTGGATTTCCTTCGACGGCGGTCGCAAAGTCCCCTGGAGGCATATGCGAGCTGATCAATGATGACAGCCGGGCTTGCGATTGTGCATGGCAGCTATTCGCAATCAGCTCTCGCGTTGCCGTCGGCGGTCCGTAAGAGTTCAAACACTCTCCTGCGGACGAATCTAGAAACATGACAGCCCATTCTTCGCCACTGCGCGGTGTTCTCGTCGCGTTCGGCGCCTATGCCGTATTTGCCTTCAGCGATGCATCGATCAAGATATTGCATGGCGACGTGCCGGCCTATCAGATCGCCTTCATCGGTGCGCTGTTCGGCTGCGCAGCACTGCCCTTCATCAAAGGCAGGGATGACACCTTTG
Source organism: Rhizobium tibeticum (assembly GCF_900110205.1). Lineage (GTDB taxonomy): Bacteria > Pseudomonadota > Alphaproteobacteria > Rhizobiales > Rhizobiaceae > Rhizobium > Rhizobium tibeticum. The sequence continues at coordinate 48,881 of NZ_FOCV01000005.1, forward strand.
TCGATATCGTCAGAAGCACGAACCGCACCCTTTGGCTGCTGAGGTTCGTCTGCGGCGCCATAGGAGCAATCGCTTCGATCATCACGTTCACAAAGCTGCCGATGGCCGAGGCCTTCTGTCTGCTGTTCCTTCTGCCGTCGTTCGTGACCATTCTGTCGGTCATCTTTCTCGGGGAAGACGTCCGCTGGCAGCGCTGGGCCGCCGTCATCGTCGGCTTCATCGGCGTTCTGGTCGTGCTCCGTCCGGGCTTCCGCGAGTTGTCGGTCGGTCATCTTGCGGCGGCGATCGGCGGCCTGGCTGCAGCAATCTCGATCGTCGTCATGCGAAAGATGGGGCCGGCAGAAAAGCGCCTGTCGCTGTACGGCGCAGCCTTGCTCGGCACGCTCGCCGTCAGTGGCATCCTGATGCTGTCGGAGGTGGTTGTTCCAACCCCGCGCCAGTGGCTGTTCATCGCAAGCTATGGCCTGCTTGGCGCGGCCGGTAACGTGCTTTTGATGACAGCCGCCCGGCTGGCACCGGCAAGCCTGGTCGCCCCTCCTCAGTACAGCCAGATGTTGTGGGCGATCGCATTCGGATATCTGATCTTCGACGACACCATCGACCTTCCGATGGCTGCCGGCATCGTTCTCATTATCTGCTCGGGCCTGCTGACGCTCGCCCGTGAAAAGAAGCGTGGTACGCCGCTGCCGCGAGCCGTCGTTTCGGCTGACAGCCAGGCGCCGCTTGCAACATCGACCGAGGCGACCGGCGACGTGGAGCGACCAGCTCAAACGGCCTCGCACGCGATTTCTCAAGCCTAAAAAAACCGCCTTTGCCGGAGTCAATGACGTTGGCAAAGGCGGCTCTTCTATTTTTTCAGAGTCTGGGTGATCGGGACCGTTAGCGGCGCAGGACCGGGCAGCCGCGGATGTTGCCGAAGCTGATTTCATCGGCGCCACGGCGCGTCCAGCCCTCGACGATCACGCGGCGGGGCGTGACGTCGACCACGCGGGCACGACGAAAGCCGTAGTCGCGCGCGATATCTTCTGCGAGCCGCGGGTCACAGCCACGCTGACGCCGCTGCGGGCGATCATAGTCAGACGGTGGCGGACGGTAGTAACCGGCAGGCGGTGGCGGGCGACCACTGCCAATGTAGACGTCTACCTGAGCGGATGCCGGTGCAGCTGCCCCGGCAACAGTGCCGGCGGCGAGCAGCGTCGCAAGGCCCGCCTTGGCCAAAAATTGCATCATCGAAAGTTCTCCATTAGGGTGCGGCGAAGCCCTTCCCCATTCGATACACTCTTACCGGCAAGGTCAGGTCCAACCTTTCCGGATCTGCGCATTCATATGCGATTCGCACAAAGCAGGGTGAAAATGGCGTGGCCAAGGCAAGCTGACGGCGCCATTGTGGATGGTGCCAATCAACGGCGGATCAAGGGGCAGCCGCGAACGTTGGCGAAAACCATCCGGTCCCAGCCCCGATAATTGCGGCCGGAAACGACCACGCGCCGCGGCGTGACGGTCGTGACGCGCGCGTAGCGCAGGCCTGTCCAACGTGCCTTCTGGACAGCTTGCACGGGCGAGCAGGCATAGGCGGGACGGTATTGGACATCGACAACTGGCGCACGTCCCCATTGCGAAGCCGAGGCGGTCGGTGCCCCGAACGGAACCGAGGCCAATGCGATAATGGCGGCAAACGAAGCCTTGGCGATGAAATGGGTCATGACACGAACCTCTGAACCGTTGCTTACATCTCCCATTCGGGATTATGGCGACGATAACCCTCTGAAACTGAATGATCTTCGAACCGGCCGTTCAGTTCCGGTTCAGCCGCCGAGATGCAGCACGATCTCACGCCGATGCGGCCGGTCGCGGTGTTCGAACAGGTAAATCCCCTGCCACGTGCCGAGCGCGAGGCGCCCCCCGACAACCGGAATGCCGATGGAAACCTCAGTCAACGCAGCCTTGATATGCGCCGGCATATCGTCCGGTCCTTCGGTCGTATGAACGATCCAGCGCATCGAGGGATCGGACGCGGGAGGCACCAGTCGGCGAAAGAATGCATCGAGATCGGTGCGGACGTCCGGGTCGGCGTTTTCTTGAATGAGCAATGAGCATGAGGTGTGGCGCACGAAAACGGTCAGCAGCCCCTCGGCCGCGCCATTGGTGCGAACGAAGGATGCTGCCTCCGCCGTAACCTCGTAAAGGCCCTGTCCCCTGGTGGAAACGGTGATGATCTTCTGGGGCATGGCGCCGGTTCCGCTAAACGTCTCTTTTACCAGACGTGGCGTTGAGCTGCCCTCATGTCAATGCAGCTTCCTCGGCAGCTTCCTCGCTGCTCAAAGCTGCAGAAAGGGAACGAATCCACCGAAAATCATCCGCTTGCCATCGAAGATCGACTTCCACTCGTCGCCTTGAAGACGAGGGTCTGCCATCACCTTCGCCATGATGTCATCGCGCTCCTGGCGCGAGCCATAAACGATCCAGGAAAAAACCACGACTTCGTCGTCGGCCGCCTGCACGGCGCGCGGAAACGAGGTCAGTTCCCCATACGGCACGTCGTCGGCGATGCATTCCACATACTCTTTCGCACCGTAAGACTTCCAGATCGCACCTGTTGTCGCCGAAAAGGCCTTGTACGCCTCAATGTTCTTCTGCGGCACAGCCACGACGAACCCATCGACATAGGACATGGTTTTCTCCCTTTTGCGTTCTTTTGCGTTGTTGCACGTCCAAGGACCAACGGAGTTGGCTTGGACCGACAGCCCTCTTCAAATTAAGATTAGGCAGGATCGGCGATAGGCAAGAGATCTGCCGCGAACTTCCAATCGGGAATAATTCGCTGACCGTTGTCGGCGCTCCTCCTCTTTCGGCGTCCTTGCCACAGATGAAGCGCCAGGAGGACAACCGATGCAGAAGATCACGCCTTGCCTTTGGTTCGATAACCAGCTCGACGACGCCATCAGCTTTTATAGGGCGATATTCAAGGGCGCCGGGGACCCGCAGGTGAAGCGAGGCCCGGATGGGAAGGCATTTGCCGCGACGTTCGACCTGGAAGGCCAGCAGTTCATGGGCCTGAACGGCGGCCCTCAGTTCAAGTTCAGTGAGGCCGTCTCATTCTTCGTTCGTTGCAAGGATCAGGCAGAGGTCGACTATTACTGGGAACGGTTGCTCGATGGCGGCAAGGCGCAGCAATGCGGCTGGCTGAAGGACCGGTTCGGCGTCTCCTGGCAGATCATACCCGACGCGCTGATGCGCTATCTCAACGATCCGGACGCAGAAAAGGCTATGCGTGCGCAGGCCGCCATGATGCAGATGGTGAAGATCGATATCGCGGCGCTCGACGAAGCCTACGCAGGCTGCGCGCCGGACATCTCCACAAGCCGGGTCTGATCCTTCGCCTGTGCCTGCGTCTCGGCCTCCTGGCACTGCGTGGTGATGCGCAGGCTTCGGAACCGCTCGACGAGAAAATCGACGAGCGCGCGAACTGCTGTCGGCAGTCCTCGCGTTGCGGTGAAGACAAGGTAGATCGTCGCCTGGGACATCTGGTGATTGGGCAGAAGGCGCACGAGCCTGCCATCGCGAATTCCCTCGGCGCAGATATGGTCGGGCAGAAGCCCGACCCCTATCCCGGCATATATCGCTTCCAGCACGGCCGCGACGCTGCGGCAGCTCATGCGCGGCCTGTGCTGATGCCGGTATCGGGTGCCATCGGGTCCAGTGAACTCCCAGACATCCCAGTCCTGCCACTCCGTCAGCGGCCCGGCAAAAGACACCGTCGCAGCGTCGGCGAGGCATTCGACGCCTTCGATCGAGCGCAGTGAACTCGCAACTTTCCGGTTCGCCACAAGGATCAGATCCACCTTGCTGAGCACGCGCATCGTCAGTTCGGAATCCGTCTCTTCGGCCAATTGCGCGCGAACCGCGAGATCGAGGCGCTCGTTGATGATGTCGACCCGTCGATCCGTACTGAGGATCTGCAGCTGAACCTTGGGGTAACGGTTGAGAAACTCCGGGATGATTGCGCCAAGCGAGCCATCCAGCAATCCGTGGGGCACGCTGATACGAATCTGCCCCTGCGGTTCACCGGTCGCATCGTTGATGGCCTTGGCGGCGCGATCTGCCTCGCGCAGCATGTTTTCGCAGTGATTGTAGAAGGCACGTCCGATTTCCGTCACGCGGAATCGATTGACCGTCCGCTCCAGTAGCCTGACGCCGAGTCTTGCCTCCAGCGCTGTTATGTGCCGGCTGAGCTTCGATTTCGGCATGTTCAGCACCGCCCGGCGGCGGAAAAGCCATTGTGACGGACGACGGCGGCAAAATAGACGAAATCGTTCAGATCCTGGAAAACACCCTCTGCGTTCAGCATCGGGGCACCCCTTTCAGTAAGCTCGATAGGCCTGCGATCATTATCGCTTACCGCTACCAAGGGGTGATGCCAACCGCATGGAACGCGATTTCGTTCCAAATTTGGAACACTGCGTTCCAATCCGTGCCCTTCAATTTGGCCTTTGGCGGGACTACTTGCGGTGCGATTTCCTTTGGCGCCGTTGCATTGTGGCGTTACGCGCGCTCCTACGAGCCCCGAGAACAGCATGACGAAGGCGATGCGCCGCACACCTGCGACGCAGCGGAATCGCGAGCTTAAGTGTTTGATATTGTTACATAAAAACAACAGAATACAGCAAAGAACCGTCACAAGCAGGGATTTCGTCACAGGCAGAATTGATAGATTTGATCAAGGATGAAATTAAGGCTTCAGCGGTTCGCTGATCCGCCAGCCGAAAGGCAAACTACCGGAACGGCCCCATCTCCCCTGGCGGCGGTTCAATCGAAAAGGAAATGGATTTCAAATGAATATACGGATGGCTTTGTTGACCTCCGCCGCAGCGTTTGCTGCTGCGTCTACGCCGGTCTTTGCTGCGGACGCAATCGTCGCAGCTGAACCCGAGCCGGTTGAATACGTCCGCGTCTGCGACGCGTACGGCACAGGCTACTTCTACATCCCGGGCACCGAAACCTGCCTCAAGGTCAATGGTTACATTCGTTTCCAGGTTGACGGCGGCCCGGATGAGAAGGGTACGTCGGACTGGAACGCTCGCACACGCGCCCAGGTTCAGTTCACCGCCAAGAGCGACACGGAATATGGTCCGCTGACCGGCGTGATCGTTTTCCGTAACAATGGCGACAACGCTTCGACCAGTACCATTTTGGACTCGGCATACATTGATATCGCCGGCCTGCGCGCTGGTCTGTTCTACAGCTGGTGGGATGACGACCTTTCGGGCGAGCCAGACGTCCTGTCCAGCTTCCAAACGCTGCACAACTCCATTCGCTACCAGTATGAAAACGGCGATTTCTACGCCGGTATCAGCGTAGACGAGCTTGAAGACGGCTATTACAAGCCTGGCGAAAACCCCAACAACGTCGGCGTTGCCTTCGGCATCGGCGGCAAGGCTGGCGCGATCAGCTACCAGGTTATCGGCGGTTACGACACCGACAACGAAGAAGGTGCTGTCCGCGGCATGCTTTTCGCTGATATCGGCCCGGGCACGCTCGGCCTGGCAGCTGTCTATGCGTCTGGCCCGAACTCCTACTACTCTCAGTCGGAATGGACGGTTGCCGCCGAATACGCGATCAAGGCCACCGACAAATGGACGATTACCCCGATCGCCCAGTACTTCGGTAACTATGTGCCTGATCTTGACACCTTCCACGGCGACTCCTTCGACGGTCTGGGCGATGCATGGAAGGTCGGCATCACCGTCGACTATCAGATCGTCGACAACCTCTACGCCAAGGCAACGGTCGATTACACCGATCCGGACGACGCCGACGAAGTGACCAAGGGCTTCTTCCGCCTGCAGCGCGCGTTCTAATTCGAAATCCCGGCGCCCTGGATCAACCTTGGGCGCCGCCCAGTATTGCGTTTTCTGATCTGTTTGACCTCCGATCAGTTACGGGGACGGGTCCGGTTTCCCTGCCGGACCGTCCTTGCTTTTTTCCCAAGCATGCCACGCTTCCGCAGCGAGATATCTCGATCAATCAGATGCCATGGGGCAGAACGGTTCCGATATCGAACAACGCTGCTTCAAGCAGCCACCGGTGGCTTCGCGCCACACTAACCCGCGAGCTCCTCGATCGAGTCCACCCGATCGGGGTAGAAGGCGAGATGCTCCTTGATCTCGCTGACCGCAGCATACGGATCTTCATAGGTCCAGATCGCGTTCCCCGCGGTGTCGCCACCCGAAACGATGTTGAAATACGAGGCCTCCCCCTTATAGGGGCAATAGGTATGGTGGTCACTTCGGGTCAGGAGCGCCATGTTGACATCAGCACGCGGTATGTATTGCACGGCGGGATAGGACGCTTCCTTCAGCGTCAACGCGTTGCGACTGTCGGCAATGACCTGACCGCCGAGCTTGACGACGACGCGCGCCGGATTTTTCCTGACGGTGATTGGATGATCGGGACCAGGTATCTTCATCGGTTGTGCAGACATCGACAGCTCCTTTCGGCCAGACATCAGATATAGGGACCGACGTGGCGAATTTCATGCGCCGATCAACTGGAATCGCGCTGGCTTCATAGGCGTGGCGGATCTGCGCACATCGTATTGTGCCTTGGCCGCGTTCTACCTCGCCATTGTCGCCCGTCGCTGAAGCGCCCCGAGCCCCAGGACAGCCGCCAACACGCACCCGACGCCGCCGATCTGGTATTTTGACAGCGGTTCACCGAGGATCCCGAAGGCCAGCAACAGCGCTGAGACCGGTGCGACTGCGGTGAAGAGCGACGCCTCAACACCACTCACGCGCTCCGCCCCCGCATACCAGAGAATGAAGCCGGCAACAGTCGGCACGAGTGCATAGTAAATCACCGCCGACATTGCACTTGCAGGCAATGCGCTCGGCACGCCCTCAACCAAGAGGGCCGCGACCATAGCGACAAGGAAGCCGATCCCGGTCATCAACGCGGATTGCGTCAGCGCCGGGATCGGTGAACTGAGGTTCTTGTTCAGGAGTATGAACAGGCTTTCGCAGATCACCGCTCCGAAAACCAGCGCGTTGCCAAGGAGGGATCCACTGCCTGCGTCGGGCGAAAGAGCAATGAAGAGAACGCCGGCAGCCGCCAGCGCGATCGCCAACAGCATCGATGAATGTGGTCGCTCGCCCAAAACCGCGACGGAAAGCGCCGCGGCGACGACCGGCAGCGTTCCAATGATGACGCCCGCGTCGGCGGCTGTGGTCAGCCTCAGGCCCGAGATCAGCAAGGTTGTGTAGCCAACGCTACCCGCACCGGCCTGAACGACGAGGATGATCCAGTCGCGAGGCGGCAAGCCTGGCAAGCGCGTCCGGGTCATCCACATCAACAGCACGAAGAATGGGAAGGCTGTGGCGAAGCGCAGAGCTGTTGCCGTGAGTGGCGGCATGCCTGATGCAATGACCCGGCTTGCGATGACCGTGCTGCCGACTGTTATCATCGCCAAAGTCAGATAGAGGTAACCTTGCAAATGTCGCTGCATCATCTTCTCCTGTTTGCACAGAAGAAAGACGAAAACCGCACGGCGATCTTGTATGAAATTGCAGCGCAGTCAGGCGACCGCATTCGCGTAGGCGCGCGGGGAAACTCCGTACTTGCGCACAAATACCCGCGTCATATGGCTTTGGTCGACGAAGCCGCTGGCAACGGCAGCTTCAGCCAAGGGCGCGCCGCCGGCGATCAAGTGTCGGGCAAGATGGATGCGGCGCTGGACCAAATAGGCGTGTGGTGTCATGCCGGTCGCCTTGGCAAAACCGCGCAACACCTGAAATCGGCTGAGCCGGCTTGCGCAGGCGAGATCGGACAGTGAGATGGCGACCGTTGGATCGCAGTCGATCATCTCCTGCGCGGTCCGGATCGACTGAGGAGCAGCCTGCCGTTCATTCGGCACGACCTCCGCAACGACACGGGCGACGAGTTCAAGAAGGACTTCCTCAAGCTGCAGTCGATGCCCTCCTGCGCTCGTCACCAGCCCAAAGGCTGCCTCGAAGCACGCCGCAATCGCCTGGTCATGCAGTACCGGATGCGAAATCTCGACAGCCGATCGCCGCCCCTGCGTGATCTCGGAGACATTGGTAGCGATCATATCGGGATCGAAGTAGAGGATCCGCCACGATCTGCCGCCACCAATCGGCGTGCCATCATGCACTTCGTTCGGATTGACCGTGATGATATCGCCGGCGCCCGCCTCAACCATCCCTCGGCCGCTCAGGGACTTTTGCGCACCTGACGAAACCAGCCCGATGCCGAACTGCTCATGCGTATGGCGCGCGAAGCTTTGGTTGCTATCGGCAGCCACGGCCTCGATGCCGGGAACGACCGACCTGAACATGCGAAATTGACTGCGAGCCATGTCTGCGCTTCCGAGGTAACAACGCATAGTGCCAGCGCAAGCCACTGAAAACAACGGTGAGAAATCGGTCGATGCAGCGATCCCGTCAAGCCATCAAGACTGGTCAGCCTGACCACTCAATGGATCGTTTCGCGAAAATCGTCGTCGGCAAGAATCGCAAAGACATCCTCAAGCGCGGCGACCAGGATGTCGGTGAGCTCGTCCCCGCGATTTTCGACAAAGGCTGCCTTGGTTGCCTCATCCTGCAATTCGAAGAAGCGCTCGATCTCGTTCGACATCTCATTGTCCTTTCACGCGCCACCGACATGTGGCGATGGGACAAAGTTAAGGCCCCATTCTTGCGTCGAACTGGATCCAAGGTCCGCAGCAATGTTCAAAAATCAGACACGTCCATGATGTTCCTCAATGCCACGCGACGGCACCTAGAAGCTAGGGAGCCTGCGGCTCTTCCATTGGCTTTTTGGAATTGGATTTCCCACGTCGTAGGCAAAGGATACGACTTTTGTGGCACCGGCATCGACTTCACACCGAAAGCTCACATCATACCAACGGGCACTGGCGCGGAACGCAACCCCGTTTAATTCAAGGACCGTCCCTTGCGCCAACCCAGCGCGCGGCAACATCTCGGGCCTGTAACCAGAAGGTGAGTGTATCAGTTGCTGGCGCAGTTCCGAACTACACAGTTCGGCGACACGAGCGCTGCGCGGCAAATCACCCATTGCAGTTCGCGCCACCGGATCGTTGGTCATATTCTGCGAGAACAGCGTCTTCGCCTTCGTCAATTCGGTCGGCTTGTCCACCGCCGTGGTAGCCGTCACCTCGGGTTTTGCTGCAGCGGGCGGCTTTGCCTGCTGGAAACTCGTCTTGGCTTCGCTCGCAGTTCCGGCGGCAGGGCCATTTTTCTCGGCATGATGATCCGCCAGGTCGACCTGCGGGAGTTCGACATCCTCAGGAACCGGATTGGCTGGCGGTTCCTTGCTTTCGGGTGCCTTGGCCGCTTGCGCAGTTTCCTCTGGCTTCGCTTGATCCTGTTGAGGTTCCGGCTTGGGCTCGGCTGAAGGAGGCGCCACATCTGGCTTCACGCCGGCGACGGACGCATCCCCCTCATTGGATTTTTCTGGTCCGGTATCCTTGTCGCCAAATTCGACCACCGGTCGCAGCACCGACAGGGGTTGCGACTTGCCGGACAGCTCCTTGGATTGGGCATTTTCTGCAGCAGCCGTCTCCGGCGGTTTTTCCGGTGGCTTCTCTTCGCGCGCCTTTGCCTCCTGCGACGGGGGTGGCGGCGGAGGTGGCGGAGGTGGCGGAGATTGCTCGGCCTTTGCTTCCTTCGGCGGTTCCGCCGGCTTCTCGGCCGGCTTTTCTTCCGCCTTCTTCTCCTCCGGCTTCTTCTCCTCCGGCTTCGGCTCCTCCGGCTTGGGCTCTTCCGGCTTCTTCAGCTCCGGCGGCTTTTCCTCGGGCTTCTTTTCCTCCGGCGGCGGCACGAGGTCGACGCTGACAGTTTCCTCCTCCGGCTGGGGCTGGGGCACGGGCAGCTTCACGAGAAAGAAGGCGACGACGGCAAGGTGCAACAGCACGGAGGCAAAGATGCCCCAGCCGAACGCTCCCCATTTTTTTGCCGAAATCTGCTGCATGCCTACGAACGATGCCCTACGCCACGCTACCGATGTGGCCTCTTAAGAAGGCATCATCAAGCCATAAAACAAAAAAGCCTCGCGCTCCACGCACGCAATGCGTCGGCGCAGGACACGATCCACATATTTGCCAGTCGCAGGCCCGGCAGCCCGACAAATCAGCCCAGCGAACCTATGATCTCGCGATAGGCGGCCTCCGGAAATGCCTTCAATGTCCGCGTGCGCACATTGCCAGCCATTCCAAGAGACAAGTTGAAACGGGCCATCACGGCATCGTCCGGTGCCTCGCATACGGCGACAAGGTCATGATCGCCCATCGTCAGGAAAAAATTTTGGAAGGAACCGCCCATATCGCCAAGCAGCTTCTTTGCCGCGTCCAGGCGCTTTGTCGAGTCGCGAACGTTGCGAATGCCCTGATCCGTCCAATTGATAAGCACGATGTAAGTGGTCATTGCACACCTCCCAACGGAGGGTCTCGGCCCACGCAACAGGCTATGGCGACCTCGCTCATGCGCTGTGGTCGGTCCCTTCCCCCGTGGGGTATACCTTACTCCTGTCCCCGTTCGACAACAAGAAACACCACGGCCCGCAGATGCGCGCCAAAAGCAAAAAGCCGGGCACAAGGCCCGGCTCTTTGATGCGTTTGGTCGAAGACCAACTCCTAACTGTCGAGGAAGCTGCGGAGCTTTCTGGAGCGGCTCGGATGCTTCAGCTTGCGCAGCGCCTTTGCTTCGATCTGGCGGATACGCTCGCGGGTGACCGAGAACTGCTGGCCGACTTCTTCGAGCGTGTGGTCGGTATTCATGCCGATGCCGAAACGCATACGCAGAACGCGTTCTTCGCGCGGTGTCAGTGATGCCAGAACGCGGGTCGTGGTTTCGCGCAGGTTCGCCTGGATGGCGGCGTCGATCGGCAGCAGCGCGTTCTTGTCCTCGATGAAATCGCCGAGGTGTGAATCTTCTTCGTCGCCCACCGGGGTTTCGAGCGAGATCGGCTCCTTGGCGATCTTGAGGACCTTGCGGACCTTTTCGAGCGGCATTGCGAGCTTTTCGGCCAGTTCTTCCGGCGTCGGCTCGCGGCCAATCTCGTGCAGCATTTGGCGCGACGTGCGGACGATCTTGTTGATCGTCTCGATCATGTGCACCGGAATGCGGATCGTGCGGGCCTGGTCGGCGATCGAGCGGGTGATCGCCTGACGGATCCACCACGTCGCATAGGTCGAGAACTTGTAACCGCGGCGGTATTCGAACTTGTCGACCGCCTTCATCAGGCCGATGTTGCCTTCCTGAATGAGGTCGAGGAACTGCAGACCGCGGTTCGTGTACTTCTTGGCAATGGAGATGACGAGGCGAAGATTCGCTTCGACCATTTCCTTCTTGGCGATGCGCGCTTCGCGCTCGCCCTTCTGCACCATGTGCACGATGCGGCGGAATTCCGAGATCGAAATGCCGGTTTCCGTTGCGAGATTCTGGATCTCCTGGCGGATGTCGCGGATCGTCGTGTTTTCGCCCTTGGCGAATTCCTTCCAGCCGCGGGCGGCCAGATTGCCGATCGACTTCATCCAGTTCGGATCGAGCTCGGCGCCCTGATACTGTTCGAGGAAACTATCGCGCTTGACGCCGTAGGATTCAGCCAGACGCAGCAGGCGGCCTTCGTTCTGAACGAGGCGCTTGTTGATGTCGTAAAGCTGCTCGACGAGGGCGTCGATGCGGTTCTGATTCAGCGACAGAGACTTGACGGCCTTGATGAGCTCATCCTTGAGCTCCTTATAACGGCGCTCCTGGGCGGACGACAGCGTCCCGGTCGCGGCAAGGCGCTGTTCGACCTGCTGGTCCTGAAGCTTGCGCAGCTTCTTGTAGGTCTCGGCGATGATGTCGAGCGTTTCCATGACCTGGGGGCGCAGTTCCGCTTCCATGGCGGCGAGCGACAGGTTGGACTCGTCTTCGTCCTCTTCCTCTTCCTCAGGAGGCAGGCCCTCGCCGCCGACATTGGTAATGTCGTCGTCGCCGGAACGGACGCGGCGCGTCTTTTCCTTTTCTTCGGCAGCCTTGCGGTCAGCCTCGATCTTCTCAGGGCTCTGGAACTGCGGCGCAGCCTTGGCTTCCGGACCGGAATAGGTCGTTTCGAGATCGATGATCTCGCGAAGCAGCGTCGTGCCTTCGTTCAGTTCGTCACGCCAGATGATCAGCGCCTGGAACGTCAGCGGGCTCTCACAGAGACCACCGATCATCGTTTCGCGGCCGGCCTCGATGCGCTTGGCGATCGCAATTTCGCCTTCGCGCGACAGAAGCTCCACCGAGCCCATCTCGCGCAGGTACATGCGCACCGGATCGTCGGTACGGTCGGTCGGCTCCTTCTTCTTGGCGGTCGCAAGGGCGGTACCGCCAGACGGGGCCAGTTCGCCGCCTTCGCTTTCGTCGTCGGAGCTGGAATCGTCGTCGTCGCCACCGGTAGCGCCGGCCTCTTCGGCTTCCTCGTCCTCGATGACGTTGATGCCCATATCGGACAGCATCGACATCGTGTCTTCGATCTGCTCGGACGTCACCTCTTCGGACGGCAGGACAGCATTCAGCTCGTCCATCGTCACATAGCCGCGTTTCTTCGCGGCCTTGATCATCTTCTTGACCGCGTCATCGGAAAGATCGAGAAGAGGGCCGTCGGTGCCGCCGTCGCGTTCGACTTCCGCTTCTTCGTTCTCTTTGACCTTGGTTGCCATTTATGTCGTCGCCTTCCTGACGCTATTCAAACTCGCCGCAGTGAACGGCCGCACGCAGCCGATACGCGGCAAACGACCGTCTCGAATCACCTAGTCCCACCTAACGGGATGAGATTTAATGCCTGATTAACCACGATTGCCGGCGACGGACGACAGAGCTTAAAAGTCATCATATGTCCGGCCATGGTTGTGCGATCCGCCCTTGACCCAGTTCACCGCTTTCCAAGTCGAACGGTGATTCCCATATTTTTTGTTCTCGTCAAGCTTTTCTAGCAAAAAAGCCTCAGAAAACCCGGAAAAATCCTTATCCACAGGCCCGGAACCGCTCAAGCGATTGCCAAGCATAAATAGGATGTCACCACGAGAAGACAAGAGCAGCGGACATTCTTCTTGAACGGCAAAGTTGCCGCCAAGAACCGTTTGCCCGCCGCTAGTTGTTTGATCCGGGTCGAAAGCTTAGTGAGACTGCCCATCCCAGGGTTGGATCTCTAGACTTGCAAGATCGACGGCGGGAATGCAGCGGACGTTGATGCACGCCATCTCGGCGCCATCCGGCATTTTGGCTTCGGCGAAAGGAGCAATGCCGCATGTGTCGCAGAAGCGATGCTGAATGGTGCGCGTATTGAACGTATAGGTCGACAGGTTCTCACGCGGCGTTTTCAGCGTGAACTTGTCGCGCGCAACGAAGGCGAGCAGTCCTCCGCGCCGCCGGCAAAGTGAACAATTGCAATCAAGGGCGGAGGTGAACTCCCCGTCCACTTCAAACGCGATTTTGCCGCAATGGCAGCTTCCCTCGTAAATCATAAGTCCCCCTCAGTTCCAATCCATAACCACCTTGCCGGAATTGCCGGAGCGCATCGCCTCGAACCCCTCACGGAAGTCATCGATGCCGATCCGGTGCGTAATGACGGGCGACAAATCCAGCCCGCCCTGCACGAAGGCTATCATCTTGTACCAGGTCTCGAACATCTCGCGACCATAGATGCCCTTCAGATTGAGCATCTTGAAGATGACTTTGTTCCAGTCGATCTCGAAGCCGGCGGGTGCGATGCCGAGGATGGCGATCTTGCCACCATTGTTCATCTTGTCGATCATGTCGCGGAACGCCGGTGCGGCGCCGGACATTTCCAGCCCGACGTCGAAGCCCTCGGTCATGCCGATCAACTTCATCACATCGGCAAGGTTCGGCGTCGAGGCGTCGACGACATAGTCGATGCCAAGCTTGCGGGCGAGCTCGAGCCGGTGCGGGTTGATATCGGTGATGACGACCTTGCGCGCCCCCGATCGCTTGGCGACCAGCGCCCCCATGATGCCGATCGGGCCAGCGCCGGTGACAAGCACGTCCTCGCCGACGAGATCGAAGGACAGCGCCGTGTGCACCGCGTTGCCGAATGGATCGAAGATCGCGGCTATCTCGTCTGGAATATCATCCGGGATTGGCACCACGTTCGCCTCGGGAATGCAGACGAACTCGCCGAAGGAACCGGGGCGGTTGACGCCGACGCCCAGCGTATTGCGGCAGAGATGGCCTCTGCCTGCGCGGCAGTTGCGGCACTTGCCGCAGACGATATGTCCCTCGCCGGAGACCCGCTCGCCGACATGGTATTTCGTTACCGCCGAGCCGATCTGTGCGATCTCGCCGCAGAATTCGTGGCCAACCACCATCGGTACCGGAATGGTCTTCTGCGCCCACTGGTCCCAGTTCCAGATATGCACATCGGTGCCGCAGATCGCGGATTTTTTCACCTTGATCAGCACATCGTTCGGCCCGACCTCGGGAACGGGAACATGCTCCATCCAAAGCCCGACCTCCGGCTTCGCCTTGACCAGTGCCTTCATCATGTTCGACATGATCTTACTCTCCCAAACCCTTTAGATGACACCGAGTTCGCGGCCAGCTTGCGCGAAGGCTGCGATCGTCCGCTCGACGTCCGCACGCGAATGCGCGGCCGACATCTGCGTGCGGATGCGTGCCTGCCCTTTCGGCACAACCGGGAAAGAGAAGCCGATCACGTAGACGCCCTTTTGCAACATCAGCGCCGCCATGTCCTGCGCCAGCTTGGCATCGCCGAGCATGACCGGAATAATCGGATGCCCCTCGCCGGCAAGCGTGAAGCCAAGCTTCGTCATCTCGGAGCGAAACAGCATCGCATTTTCCGCCAGCCGCTCGCGCAGCGCGGCACCATTCTCGATGAGATCGAATACCTTGAGGGATGCAGCGGCAATGACTGGCGCCAGCGTGTTCGAAAACAGATAGGGACGCGACCGCTGGCGGAGCCACTCGACCGTTTCCGCCTTGGCCGCGGTATAGCCGCCGGAAGCACCGCCGAGTGCCTTGCCGAGCGTGCCGGTGATGATGTCGACCCGGCCTTCGACCCCGCAATGCTCGGCTGACCCACGCCCATGCTTGCCGACGAAGCCGACGGCGTGGCTGTCATCGACCATGACCATCGCACCATACTCCTCGGCCAGATCACAGACGCCCTGCAGATTGGCGATGATGCCGTCCATCGAGAAGACACCATCGGTGGCGATCAGCTTGAAGCGACTGCCTTGCGCCTTCTTCAGTTCCTCCTCCAGCGCTGACATGTCGTTGTTGGCATAGCGGAAGCGCTTAGCCTTCGAGAGGCGCACGCCGTCGATAATCGAGGCATGGTTCAACGCGTCCGAGATGATCGCGTCCTCCTCGCCGAGCAGGGTCTCGAAGAGGCCGCCATTGGCATCGAAACAGGAGGAATAGAGGATCGTGTCTTCCATGCCGAGGAAGGAGGAAATGCGCGCCTCGAGCTGCTTGTGCTCCTCCTGCGTGCCGCAGATGAAGCGCACTGAGGCCATGCCATAGCCATAGCGGTCGAGCGCCTTCTTCCCCGCCTCGGCAAGCTCTTCGTTGTCGGCGAGCCCGAGGTAGTTGTTGGCGCAGAAATTCAGAACCCGCTCGCCCGAAGCAACGGCGATCTCGCCCGCCTGCTTCGACGTGATGACACGCTCGGACTTGTAAAGCCCGGCGTCTTTCAGTGCAGCAAGTTCGGTACGGAGGTGGGAGAGAAATTGCGAGGTCATTGAGTGCCCTTCTTGTGATGTTTCCCAATGCCCTGCACTAGCACATAGCCAGGCGCCTGTCTTGCCGTCGTCACCCCCGTGCGGGCGATCAACAAAAACATCAGCCGGTCCATCTCTTCTGCCCATTCGGGACGCGCGCAACGGCTCGTCGCTCGTCCGCCACGCCTCGAGGTGGCGGAGCGAAACGCCGGCCGCGATCGGCGTGTTCAGCGTCGTCCCCAGCATGCGATCCTATTTGGCGACACCCTTGGCGAACCATCCGTGGTGCGCTGCCCTGGCGCGAACAGCCGTCAAGCGGCAAGATCCGGCGCCCCTCGCCATCCACCGCCCAAGCGGGATTGCCCGGCGCCATAGACATCGGATGCTCGATCAAAAAGACGACATCGGCGCCCGGCACAAGCCCATTGTGGATCGTGGCAGACAGGCGGATAACATCCTCGATATCGTGAAATGCCAAAGAGCTATTGCCAGATCGAACGAAGCCGGCGGCAATTGCGGCCTCTCCAGATTCGCGATCCGGTAGCTGACCGAATGATTGACGGGGTCGCGCCGCGCCCGGTCGATCATTTCGCCCCGAGATATCGAAGCCGAGGACGCGTTTTGGACCCTGCCCGGCGGCACAAAGGGCAAACCAGCAGAGCCGCAACCGAGATCGACGATCCGCTTGCCGCGCAGATCCGCCAGCACTGCCTGGATCGGATCCCATTCGGGCGCACCGTCGGGGCCGTGCAGAGATCGCGAAAGCCGGCTGGCCTGTCCAACCAGCACGCGATAAAGGCCGCGCACCAGCGGTGACCCACAGCCCTTCCGACGTCCATCGGGAGACGCGGTGGGTCCGCCGCCGAGCAACCTGGATGAGTATACGCGGGGGATCACCGTAGGTCGCATCGCTATGATAGGCGTTCGCAGAAGGTTCGTTTCGAATGTACGATATCGTACGAGCGTTCGCGTCGTTGCTATCCTTCCTGCTCACTCGTCGCTGCCTAGTCGTGGCTGAGGATCACGTCCAGAAACGCATCGCCGTAGCGTTCGAGCTTAGACTGGCCGACGCCTGAGATGGCGAGCATCTCCTTGTGCTTCCGCGGCCGCTCGGTCGCGAAAGCGATGAGCGTCGTATCGGGAAAGACGACGTACGGCGGCACGCCGAGCGAGCGTGCAATCGCCGTCCGCTGCGTGCGCAAAGCGTCGAACAGGACACCGTCGCCACCAGACAGAACGGAGCGCCGCTCGACCTGCGCGGCTCGTTTGGAGCGACGTTCGGCAGCCGGACGATCCTTGCGGAAAAAGACCGGTCGTTCGCGCTTGAAAACGGCGCGGGCCTCCGGCTCCAGCTTCAGGGCGCCAAACGCCTCGTGATCGACGCGCACCAGTCCCATCGCAAGCAGTTGCCGAAATACCGATTGCCACGTGCGGGCCGGCAGATCGTTTCCGGCCCCGAAGACCGGCATCGTGGTGTGGCCGAAGCGTTCCGTCTTCTCGTTGACATGACCGAGCAGCACGTCGACCACATGTCCGGTACCGAACCGCTCGCCCGTCCGGTAGATCGCCGCAAGCGCCTTGATCGCCGCCTCCGTCCCGTCCCAGGTTTCGACCGGCTTCAAACAGCTATCGCAGCCGCCGCAATTGCCCGCATGGGCCTCGCCAAAATGCGCAAGGATCGCCTGGCGGCGGCACGAAGCAGTCTCGCAGATCGCCAAGAGTGCATTGAGCTTGGAGCGCTCGACACGCTTGATCTCGTCGGCGGCGGCTCCCTCGTCGATCATCCGTCGGCGCTGGATGACGTCGGCCATGCCGTAGGCCATCCACGCTTCCGAAGGCAGGCCATCGCGCCCGGCGCGGCCGGTTTCCTGATAATAGGCCTCGACCGAACCCGGCAGATCGAGATGGGCCACATAACGCACGTTCGGCTTGTCGATCCCCATGCCAAAAGCAACGGTGGCGACAAGGCACAGGTCTTCCTCTTTCAGAAAGGCATCCTGGTTGGCATCACGAAGCGCCCTGTCCATGCCGGCGTGATAGGGGAGCGCACGGGTACCCTGTCCCTTCAGCCACTCGGCCGTATCCTCGACCTTGGCGCGCGACAGGCAGTAGACGATACCGCTGTTGCCTTTGTGTCCGGAGAGAAAGCGCAGCAGCTGCTGGCGCGGCTGGTCGCGCTCGACGATTTCGTAAGAGATGTTCGGTCGGTCGAAACTGGTGGTGAATACCTTCGCATTGCTCAGGCCAAGCCGTTGCGCGATGTCGTCGCGTGTATGCGGATCAGCGGTCGCCGTCAGCGCGATGCGCGGCACGCCGGGATAGTGTTCCGCAAGCCTGCCGAGTTCGCGATATTCCGGCCGGAAATCATGTCCCCATTGGGACACACAATGCGCCTCGTCTATGGCAAAGAGCGCGATCTTCGAATTGCCGATGGTGTCACGGAAGCCATCCATGAGAATGCGTTCCGGCGTTACATAGAGAAGGTCGAGCTTGCCCGCCGATAGCGCCCGTCGAACGTCCATGAACGCCTCTCGCGACAGGGAAGAGTTCAGCGCCGCCGCACTGATACCGAGCTGCTTCATCGCCTCCACCTGATCGCGCATCAGCGCAATCAACGGCGAAACGACAATGCCGACGCCCTCGCGGCAGAGCGCTGGAATCTGGAAGCACAGCGACTTTCCGGCCCCCGTCGGAAAAAGAACGACGGCATCGCCGCCGGAGACGACATGCTCGACCACCTGCTGTTGCTTGCCGCGGAAGGCGCGATAGCCGTAGACACGGTTGAGAATGCCGAGAGGCGAACGCTCGGCACCGAACAAGGCATCGCCAGCGGAAAATTGCCGATCTGCCGGGTCCATCAATGGCTCGCCGCTCCCTTGACGCGGCCGGAGAGCACACCGAAACCATCGATGATCGCTTCCTGGTTCTCGAGGCGAAGCCCCTCGAAATGGACCTCCTGCAGCGCGCGCATCAGCTGGTCGATCACCTCGCCGTTGCCGGCCTCGGTCGCCTCGGCGATCTCGCGTTCGAGCTCGATCTTTTGGAAACGCAATGCTTTGGCGCGTTTGTGGAAAGCGAGCGCCTGCCGGTAGCCCTCGCGCGCATCCTCCATCGCTGCCTCGGCCGTGGCGATCCACAGGCGGGCATTGCGGATCTGCTGCTCGAGCCCCTGCAACAGCGGGCCGAAGCCCTGCTCTTCCATGCGCTCCAGCAGATACTCGCGCGTCAGATGCGGCCCGGCGACGGCAGCCGCTGCCCCGAGCATGACGGACCAGAGCCGCTGAAGCTCGCGGTTGTCGTAATCGATCGAGGCGATCTCGTCATATTCGTCCTGCATCAAGGCTGGATGATTGATGACCGTCAGGGCCAGCACGCTCTCTCGCAAAGCAGGTGTTTCCTGATGGCCGCGAACCAGACCGGAGCGGGCCAGCCGATCGGAAATGCCGCCGCCGGACAGGCGCGGGCCGCGCGGCCCCTCGTTGCCGCGGCCGCGACCTTGGCCAGCGCCGCGATCAAAGCTTCGCCGTTCGCCGCCGCGGCTCTGGAATTGCGGCTGGAAGAAGCCGTTCAGGCGGTCGCGCATGTCCTGCTGGTAGTGACGACGCACGTTTTCATCGGCGATGACCGCCACCAGCTGCTTTAACCGCGCTTCGAGCTCGGCCTTGGCTTCGGGCGTCTCGAACTGCCCCGTATTGATTTCACGGCTCCAGATCATCTCGGCCAGCGGCTTGGCCTTGCTCATCACCCTGTCGAAGGGCGCGCGGCCTTCGTTGCGGACCAAATCGTCCGGATCCTTGCCGTCGGGCAGCAGGGCAAAACGCACGGTGCGCCCCGGCTTGATATGCGGCAAAGCCAGATCGGCCGCGCGATTGGCGGCGCGAATACCGGCGCCATCGCCATCGAAGCAAAGCACCGGCTGCGGTGTCATCTTCCAGAGGAGTTCGAGTTGGCTCTCGGTCAATGCCGTGCCGAGCGGCGCCACGGCATTCTCGACGCCCGCCTGGTGCAGCCCGATCACATCCATATAGCCTTCGACGGCGATGATCGTGGCCTCGCTGTTGGCGCCCTGTGTCGCGCGCCGGGCGCGCGCGAAATTGTAGAGTACATTGCCCTTGTGGAAGAGCTCCGTCTCATTGGAATTGAGATACTTGGCTGGAGCGTCCGGCGACATCGCACGGCCACCGAACGCAATGACCTTCTCGCGCGACGACAGGATCGGAAACATGATGCGGTCGCGGAAACGATCGTAGGAGACCGGCACCTCGGGTCCGTGCACAACGAGCCCGCAGGCTTCGATCTGGTCCTTCGCAACCCCCTTGCCCGCCAGGAATTCCTTCAGTGCATTGCGACTGTCGGGCGCAAAGCCAAGCCGGAACGTCTCGATCGTGCGTCCCGTCAGCCCGCGATCGCGCAGATAAGCGCGCGCCCGCGCGCCGTTTGCCGTCTGCAGCTGATCCTGAAAGAACGTCGTCGCAAGCTCCATCACATCGAGAAGCGAGGTGCGCTCCTTCTCGCGCTTCTCGATGACCGGATCGGCAATCGGCATGGCGACGCCCGCCATGTCGGCGATCTGCTGCACGGCCTCCGGGAAGCTCAACCCCTCCAGATCGGTGAGGAATCGGAAGTGATCGCCGGTCACGCCGCAGCCGAAGCAGTGGTAGCGCCCCTTCCGGTCCTCGCAGTGGAAACTCGGCGACTTCTCGCCATGAAACGGGCAGCAGGCCCAATAGTCCGCGCGCGAGACATTGGTCTTGCGCTTGTCCCAGCTCACACGACGGCCAATCACGTCCGAAATCGGCACGCGATCGCGTATCTCGTCGAGAAAGGAATTGGAAAAGCGCATGTGAACCTCTTAACAGGGGTCCATATAAGCAGGTTCATCAGCACATGCCACGGCATTTGGCCAAAAGACGCGCTATTCACAGGACTGCCGCGCCTTCAGAACCATGATCGGACGAGCGTTCAAAAATGCGTTACCACGCCTGCGACAGGGGGTGCGACACTGAGGATCGCGGCCCCCGTTTTGCGTGTATGCAAGCCGGCGTCTTGAGCGCGCCAACTCTTGGCTTTCGTCAAAAATTGGTTGCAGAACAATAGCTTCCTATCTGCTCAGAACGACGAATTGCCACCGTAAAACCCCAGCCTTCAGCACCAAGGACACACATAAGGCAGTCTCCGTCGCCAATCATTATTTTTTTGTAATTTGAATCACTTGCCGCATCGCAATACCGTCATCTCAACAAAGCGATCCCCAAGCGAGGCACCATCCCTACCCCCGGCGCCGCCTCGCAAGGGTGTCTTTGCTAATATTCGCTGGCTTGGATCTCGGTCCTGCGTCGCCACCGGAAGCAAAGAGCAAGAAGGCAGGAGCACCCCCAGCTCCTGCCTTCTTTAATTTCACCCAGCGGTTTTATTTTGATATTTCCGCGTCCACTATTGGCGCCGGAAGGCATTGACAGGCACCATCCTATGCCTAATGAAAGCGACCTATCGGGATGGTCGCATGCCACATAAAGTTGAAAATTTTCTAGAAAGCGACGCCTTCTTCGTGGCCGTGTTGCATTGCGCTCGCGAAATGCTGTCGATCTATCGCGAGAGCCCGCGCATCGCATCGATCTTAGCCGCGCAACAGCGCTGGCTGATGGCCCATGCCGGCTTCGCCCTTCATTTCGGCTACCCCGGCGAACCGAAACTCGGCCTCTATTCGGGCCGTTTCATCGCCTTCGTCGTGGCCAACAAAATTGCTAGCCGCAATACCGCGGCGGCCTTTATCCAGGAAATGCGCGCCTACCGGTTCCTTCGTCCGGTCGAAAGTACAAGCGACAAGCGCACGCGCCTGTTGGAGCCGACCGAAACCGCCCACGAGCACTTTTTCAGGTGGCTCACCACTCATCTTCTCATTCTCGACAGTCTGGACGGCGCCAACCGGCTGGACCGGTTCAACGCCGATCCATCAGCCTTCTCCAAGCTGCAGCCGCTGATTTCCAAGGCGATCATCGATAGCGACGCCGTGCGCGACCCCGGCGCAACATACAATCTGTTCAACTGGGCCAATTCCGGCGGTCTCATCATGGACTACCTGATGAGCCGCATCGGCAACTTCGATCGCACCTCGGACCGGGCCTACATCGGGCCGCTGTCACTCAAGGAAATCCGTGACCAGTTCATGATCTCCAACACGCACCTCAAGCGCCTGCTGACGCAGGCGTCCGAAATGGGAAGTGTGGGCTGGACGCAGCCGCCCTACAAGGGCGATACCTGGCTCTCGCGCGGCTTTGTCATGGAGTACTGGGGCTATCAGGCAGCAAAGTTCGCGGTTGTCGATGCCGCCGCGGAGGCAGTGCTGGGGCCTGCCGCCAGAAAAGCGGCGAGCGCGCTGATCAGTTCAGCAGTTCCTTGACGGCGCCGGAGGCCTTGGAGAAGTCCATCTGGCCGGCATAGCGCTCCTTCAGGACAGCCATCACCTTGCCCATATCCTTCGGGCCGGCGGCACCGATCTGCGCGATGATCGCGGCGATGTTGCTGCGAACCTCTGCGTCGGAGAGCTGCTTCGGCAGGAAATCCTGGAGCACGACAATTTCGGCGCGTTCCTTGGCTGCCAATTCCGGACGTGCGTTCTCTTCGTAGATCTTCGCCGATTCGTCGCGCTGCTTCACCATCTTGGCGAGGATCTGCAGAATCTCGTCGTCGCTCGCCTCTTCCTTTCCGGCGCCGCGATTGGCGATATCCCGGTCCTTGACGGCGGCCTGAATCAGGCGAACGGTCGAAAGCCGTTCGGCATTCTTGGACTTCATGGCATCCTTGAGGGCGGCGGCGAGTTGATCGCGCAACATTATGGTCACTCCTGTTTGAATGCCGCTTCATAAACCACGCGAATGGTTGGGATCAAATAAATTGCGGAAAATGGCGGCAGAAAGCGCGAGAAAACCCGCAGAATGTGCGGTACAAAGATTGACCTCGCGCAATAGCGTGGCTATTTACCGCCACCTGCACCAAAATTCGTGATCAGGCCTGAGAGCGCGCGCCTTGCCGCGCGCATACGCTTGCGAACCAAATGGCCGGCCAACGTTGCCCAAGAACGTGTGGCTGCCGGAAACGGGATGAAGATGACCGCAACAGCACCCTGGACAACCGAAAAGCCGACCGCCCTGCTCGTTCTTTCAGACGGAACCGTCATTGAAGGCAAGGGCATCGGCGCGACCGGCAAGGTACAGGCCGAAGTGGTCTTCAACACAGCACTGACCGGCTATGAGGAGATCATGACCGATCCCTCCTATCTCGGCCAGATCGTCACCTTCACCTTCCCGCATATCGGCAATATCGGCACCAACGACGAAGACATTGAAGACCTGACGCCGGCAGCACGCCACGGCGCCGTGGGCGTCATCTTCAAGGCCGACATCACCGAACCGTCCAACTATCGCGCCGCCAAGCATCTCGATGCCTGGCTGAAGGCCCGCGGCATCATCGGCCTCTGCGGCGTCGACACCCGCGCCCTGACGGCCTGGATCCGCGAGAACGGCTCGCCCAACGCCGTCATCGCCCACGACCAAAACGGTGTCTTCGACGTGGAGACGCTGAAGGCCGACGCCAAGGCCTGGAGCGGCCTCGAGGGCCTCGACCTCGCCAAGATCGCCTCCTCGGGCCAGTCCTCGCAGTGGGCGCAGACTCCGTGGATCTGGAACCAGGGCTATGGCGAACTCGCCCCCGAAAATGCCAAGTACCACGTCGTCTGCCTCGACTACGGCGTCAAGCGCAACATCCTGCGCCTGTTTGCCGGCCTCGACTGCAAGGTCACGGTGATGCCGGCAACGAGCAGCGCCGAGGACGTGCTGGCCATGCAGCCGGACGGCATCTTCCTTTCGAACGGCCCGGGTGATCCGGCAGCAACCGGCGAGTATGCCGTTCCCGTCATCCAGAAGCTGATCAAGACCGACATCCCGGTCTTCGGCATCTGCCTTGGCCACCAGATGCTGGGCCTGGCGCTCGGTGCCAAGACCGAGAAGATGCACCAGGGGCATCACGGTGCCAACCATCCGGTGAAGGACCACACGACAGGCAAGGTCGAGATCGTCTCGATGAACCACGGCTTCGCGGTCGACACGAAGTCTTTGCCCGATGGCATTGAGGAGACTCACGTTTCGCTCTTCGACGGCACCAACTGCGGCCTGCGCGTCGCCGGCAAGCCGATCTTCTCCGTCCAGCACCATCCGGAAGCCTCCCCAGGCCCACAGGACAGCCACTACCTCTTTCGCCGCTTCATCAATCTGGTGCGCCAGAAGAAGGGCGAGGAAGCCCTCGCCGAGGGCTGAGACGCTATTTGCTCACGCGATTCGAAAGCCCGCTTCCGAGCCCAGCCACTGACTTACCAGCCACTTACTTAAAGGTGGAATCTGAAGCCTTTGCTTGATCAATACCCCCTAAAACGCCGGTTTCCGGGGGTATTTCTGATGTCGGCGTTTTTTCGGAAACCCCAAAACGGCTTTGACTGCCTCTCCGCGACAATGGATGAACGTCAACGTTTGCCGGAACCTCATTGCCCCGAACTCCGGCGGCGCGGCAGATCCAGATCTGGGCCTTGGGAGACCTGGGCGGCGCGGCGGCAAGAGCGGGAACGGTTTCGGTCCAGATTCGGACATCGATGCGCGTAAGGTCATGGACCAGAGGTTGCGCCACCGTCATACGTCTCCGATTTGTCTTCTTCCTCATGCTCGTCTGTGGGGAGCATCTCGACTGGAGCATGCATCCATTTGTCGTGTATCTCTGATTGCCGCGATCTCGACAGTGCCATCTCGTGAGCGGTTCGCGAGCACAAGGGGAGGCATACTGACCTTCCGAGTTTCCAGGATTTCCCTTTCGGTCACTTGCGGAAACGATGAAAGACGTGTGGTGGGGAGCGACATGCAGCTCCCGCGGGATTATCAATGCGACACCGCAACGATATTCGTTTGAATGGCGTCGGGACTACTGATTTACTGAGCTTCGGTCAGGGAGGCAGCCATGAGATGCGTGGTTCTGGCAGTTGCGTGCTTGCTCCCGACGGTATCTCTTGCCGCCGGGCCCGTGAAGGTCGATGCGAAAGATTACAGCTGTGCTCAGCTCGCGCAGATGATCCGCCAATCCAAGAAGGTCTATGTACGCCTCGGCTTCGGGGGCCGCAATTTTGCCTATCCGCCGGCCCGATGCGGGCCTGGGGATAAGCTGAGCACTGCCAGTTTGCGTGATGGCACCGGCAGGCAGTGTCTCCTGGACTACGCCTGCGTGAATGATCCGATGTCGATGTACAATTACTAATTTATCGGCGGCAAACTGGCTTGGGGGGTGAGAGGAAGCGCGCGCTCGCCCCGAGCCCAGCGACCGCCCATTCGCTCACTTGAAAGCCGGCTCTCGAGCGGTTTTTTATTTCCGGCCTGTTGACCTCAACTTAAGTTGAGGAATTACACCCGCCTTTGTGACATTGAAGCAAAGGAGATGAGGATGAACGGAGCGTTTTACCGGATCGACAAGTTTGCTGTTCCGGCCGCCGCGCGCGAGGAGTTCCTGATGAACGTGCTGAAGACGCACGCGGTCTTGCAGGCGCAAGAAGGCTTCATCAGCCATCAGGTGCTGGAACAGGTTTCAGGATCCGGCGAATTCAACTTCGTGACGATCGCCCAATGGGAAAGTGCGGAGGTGATCGACCGGGTCAAGGCCGTCGTACAGGCCGCCCATCGTGCCCGAAACTTCGATCCGCAAGCACTGTTCGAACGGCTCGGCATTCGCGCCGACCTTGCCAATTACAAACCGATCGCGGCTTGATCTGAATTGGCCGGCTAGACGCCGGCCATGTCCTTCTCGCGGCGGACAAGCAGGTAGAAGCGTCCGCAGAGCAGCACGGCTGCCGCCGCCAGTCCGACCAGGAAGCCGTACCAGATGCCGATGCCGCCGAAGCCAAGCGGGAACGCAAAGGCCCAGGCAAGAAAGAAGCCGATCGGCCAATAGGCAATCAGCGCCATGATCATCGGCACGCGCGCATCCTTCAGGCCGCGCAGCAGCCCGTTGGCGATTACCTGCAGGCCATCGACCAGCTGGAAGAGCCCTGCCACAACGATCAGCGGCCCGGCATAGGCAAGCACCTGTGGCGCCTCTGGCAGGGTGGTATCGAGGAACCAGCTTCCCAGGAACTCGGGAACGACCGCAAACAAGATGCCCCCGGCACCCGCGATCAGGCAGGCGATGACGACGACTGCGATCGAGGCTCGAACGACGGCGGTGTAGTCACCTTGCCCGTGCGCCACGCCAACCCGAACGGTCGCCGCCTGCGACAAGCCGAGCGGGATCATGAAGGCGATCGAAGCCCATTGCAGCGCAATACCATGAGCGGCGAGCTCGATTGTCCCAATATGCCCCATCAGCAGTGACGCCACGGTAAAGAGGCTGACTTCAGCCAAGATCGTGATGCTGATCGGCAGACCAAGGCGCACGACCTCCCAAAACGCCTTCCAGTCGGGACGCCAGAACCGCACGAAAATCTCGTAGCGCCGCGTCTCCTCCCTGCTCTGCACATAGCCAACGATAAACAGGAAGCCGGCAGCCTGCACGACGACCGAAACGATCGCAGCTCCCTCCAGCCCCATTGCCGGAAAACCGAAATGCCCGAGCACCAGCGCATAGGCGAAGAAGGCATTGAGTACCAGCATCGCGATCGTCACGTTGAGAACGACCGCCGCTCTGCCGATCGCACTGACGAGTGCGCGCATGACGTTGTAGAGCAGGCCGGGGAGCACGCCGAACTGACCGATCAGGATGTAGCCATGCGCCAGTGCCGCCACTTCGGGCTTCTGCCCGGCGGCCAGCAGGATCCGCTCGGAGTTGAAGAACGCCGGCAGCATGATCACCCAATAGGCCAGCACGACCCAAAGACCCATGCGCAGTGATCGGCGCACGCTGACGACGTCACCCCTGCCGTATGCCTGCGCAACCATCGGGATGACCGCGATCGCAAAACCCGAGCCGAAGACGAGAATGGTGAACAGGAACTGCGCCGAAAGCACCATGGCGGCCAGATTTTCGGCGCCGAGGCGGCCGACGATCATCACGTCGGTCGTATTGATGCCGAGCTGGGCCAACTGCGCGCCGATAAGCGGGATTCCGAGCGCCAGCGTGGCGCGAACATGCGCAGCCCAACGGTTATCGGTTTTCGGCGCAAGCTTGCGCGCGTCGATCGGCGTGTCCATGACACTGTTCCTGTGATTGAATCGCTGACGGCCGCAAGTTGCGGCGAAACATCAAGACGGCTTAGATCAAAGCCCGGCAAAGGACCACTCAAAACTATGCAAATGATGAAAAATTCATCATCGTATCACGAAATCTGATGGCTCACTCCGCCGGCTGCTCGACGATGTCTGCGGCCTTAACGGTGCGCACCTTTGTCAAAAAAACCATGGCGGCGATCAGGATGATGATGGCCGACAGCAGATACGGCGCTCCGGCGAAGCGCACCGGCGCCTCGGGCTTCGTGAAGTAGCCGAACAGCTGCGTAAAGATCAGCGGCCCGATGATCGTGGTGATGCTGCTGAGGCTTGTGAGCGCCCCCTGCAGCTCGCCTTGGGCCGACGGCGGCACTTTGCCGGCTGCTATGCTTCGCAGCGGTGGATCGGCGACATTCTCCATCACCGTCAGCACGATCACCGTGTAGACCATCCAGCCCTCCCAGGCGAAGGCATAGCCCGTCAGTCCGACGACGGAAAAAGACAGGCCAAGGACGGCAGTCTTCCACTCGCCAAGCACCGGCACGATTTTCGGCAAGATGACACCCATGACGAAGGCTGCTCCGATGCCATAGATGCCGAGCGACAGGCCGATTTGCCCCTCGCTCCAGCCATAGCGGTAGGTCGACACGAAGGACCAGACCGCCGGATAGACGGCATGCGCCAGCCAGAAGCAGAACATGACCGCACAGATCGGCCCGATACCGGGATAGGTGCGCATCTGCTTCAGGGCGCCAAGCGGATTGGCTCGCTTCCATTCAAACGTCCGACGATGCCTTGCCTCCAACGTCTCGGGAAGCATGAAGTAGGCGGCAACGAAATTCACGAACGAAAGAGCCGCAGCCCCGAGAAACGGCACCCGGGGGCCGAACTCGCCGAGGAAGCCGCCGATGACAGGACCGATCGTGAAACCGACACCGAACGCAATGCCGATCAAGCCGAAGTTCTTGGCGCGATTCTCATCAGTACTGATATCGGCGATGTAGGCCGAGCAGGTCGCAAAGCTGCCGCCGCTCAAGCCAGCAAGCGCACGACCGATGAAGAGCATCCAGAAGCTCGTCGCCACCGCGCAGATGAAGTTGTCGATCGCAAAGGTCAGCACCGACAGAAGCAGGATGGGTCGCCGCCCGAAGCGGTCGCTGAGATTGCCGAGGAACGGCGCAAACAGGAACTGCATGACCGCATAGACGACGAGCAGCCAGCCGCCGTCGAGCGCAGCGTCGCTCACCGATCCCCCGGTCAATTGCTCGAGATAGGCGGGAAGTACCGGCATAATGATCGCAATCCCGATCACGTCGAGAAACAGGATCATGAAGACGAGGAAGAGGCCGCGACGAACGAATTTCGGATCGAGCATCAGACATCTCTACAGCAGGTTGTTTTTTGAAAAGACGATCTCGTCCCCGGTCTTGTTACATAGCTCACGTACATTAGCGAAACAATCCGTGAACATTTCAAATCTTTTGATAGGCGCACGACTTATGTTGATTAGGAACCGGAACAAACGCAGATTCTAACCCGCTTTGCGCTGCTCAGCTTTGACGAAATCGACGAAAGCCCGAAGTGCAGGCGGCATATGCTTGCGGCTCGCGTAGTAGAGAAACGGGCCGGAGAACTCCGTGACCCATTCTTCGAGGATCGGCACCAGTGCCCCCATCTCCTTGGCTGGCAACAAGACCTCCTCGAAGGTCCGGATAATGCCAAGCCCGGCGACCGCAGCCGAAACCTCCATATCGATCGCGTTGGCGATGATCGGCCCCTTCGGCGTGATCACCAGCGTCTCCTCGCCCCGCTCGAATTCCCAAGGCAATGAAGCGCCACTCAGGAAGCGATGCCTGACGCAATCATGCGCGAGCAGATCACGCGGGTGACGTGGAACGCCACGCCGCTCCAGATAATCAGGTGCCGCCGCCGTGACATATCTTTGCCTGCGAGGCCCGATCGGCACCGCGATCATGTCGCGCTCCAACCGCTCGTCATAGCGGATGCCGGCGTCGTAGCCGGCAGCAAGCACGTCGACGAACGTGTCCTCGCCGACGATCTCGAGTGAGATCTGCGGATAGCGCTTCAAAAACCGGTTGGCGAGATCGGGCAGAAACAGCCGCGCGGCGATCGTCGGGACGTTGAGGCGAAGCGTCCCGCTTGGGCTATTGCGGAAGGTATCGAGTTGCTGAAGCGCCAGGGAGACCTCTCCCAGAGCAGGCGTAAGACGTTCCAACAGCCGCTCCCCCGCCTCCGTCGGCGTGACGCTACGGGTCGTCCGGTTGAACAGGCGAACGCCGACGCGCTCCTCCAGGCGCCGCAGCGAGTCGCTGAGCGAAGACGCAGAGACACCGCGTTTGCGGGCCGCCGCGCGAAAACTGCGCTCCCTTGCAATGGCGGCGAAGGCATCCAGATCATTGAGGGGAAGGTCTTCCATTGTGCATTTTCCCGTACAGCCCGTTCGCATTCACATGGATTATCGCACGAAGCCAGGCGCGATAGAACCGCTCCGAAATATCAACACAGGCATGACGAAGGAGAACGACATGGAGACGCATCGCTTGGGAAAAACCGGACCCACGGTATCGGCCATCGGCCTCGGCTGCATGGGCATGTCCGGCATGTATGGGCCATCCGACCGCGGCGAAAGCATTGCGACGATCCATGCCGCACTCGACGTCGGCATCAATCTGCTCGATACCGGCGACTTCTATGGCATGGGCCATAATGAAATGCTGATCGGCGAGGCGCTGAAGGGTCGAAAGCGGGACGATGTTGTGATCAGCGTCAAATTCGGCGCGCTGCGCGATCCAGCCGGCAACTGGAGCGGCTACGATTCCCGTCCGGCGGCAATCAAGAACTTCCTCGCCTATACGCTGAAGCGTCTCGACGTCGACTACATCGATATCTACCGCCCTGCCCGCCTGGATCCCAACGTTCCGATTGAAGAAACGGTGGGCGCGATCGGCGACATGATCAAGGCCGGATACATCCGCCATGTCGGGCTGTCGGAAGTCGGCGCCGACACCATTCGTCGGGCGGCAAGCACCCATCCGATCTGCGACCTGCAGATCGAATATTCGCTGATATCGCGCGGCATTGAGGACCAGATCCTGCCGACCTGCCGCGAGCTCGGAATTTCCATCACCGCTTACGGCGTTCTCTCTCGCGGTCTGATCAGCGGACATTGGCAAAAAGGGCAAGGAAGCGGCGCCGGCGATTTCCGCGGCATGAGCCCGCGCTTTCAGGACGGCAATGTCGATCAGAACCTCGCGCTCGTCGAGGAATTGCGCAAGATCGCGGACGCAAAGCGGGTATCGGTCGCTCAGATCGCCATCGCCTGGGTGGCAGCCCAGGGCCACGACATCGTGCCTCTTGTCGGAGCGCGCCGGCGCGACCGCCTGACCGAAGCGCTCGGCTCGCGCGCCGTGCAATTGTCGGCCGAGGATATGGCGGCGATCGCGCGGGCCGTACCGAGGGACGCTGCGGCGGGGCCGCGTTATCCCGACGCCCAGCTCAAACATATGGACAGTGAAAGATGATGATGATCAGCCTCTCCTCTGGAAGGCTGTGTTTCAGATCGGCCCTGAGAACGTATCGCAGGCGGACAACTGCCCGCTGTCGAAGCCGCGCTTGAACCATCGCGCCCGCTGCTCCGAGGTGCCGTGGTTGAAGCTTTCCGGCACCACATAGCCCTGGCTGCGCTTCTGCAGCGTGTCATCGCCGATCTGCTGGGCTGCGTTCAACGCCTCCTCCAGATCGCCGGCTTCGAGAATGCCCTTCTGCTCGGTGAACTTGCCCCAGATACCGGCAAAGCAATCGGCCTGCAGTTCGACGCGAACCGACATCTTGTTGGCGTCCGCCTCGCTCATCCGCTGACGCGCCTGATTGAACTTCGGCAGGATGCCGAGCAGGTTCTGAACGTGATGGCCGACCTCATGTGCAACCACATAGGCTTCGGCAAAATCGCCGGAGGCGCCGAATTGGCGGCTGAGCTGGTTGAAGAAGGCCGTGTCGAGATAGACCTTGTGGTCGCTCGGGCAGTAGAACGGCCCGGTCGCCGCGGAGGCAAAGCCGCAGGCAGATTGCGTCTGTGCGGAGAAGAGAACGAGGCGAGGCTCCTCGTACTGGCGGCCCTGGGACTGGAAGATCCCGTTCCAGGTGTCCTCCGTCTCGGCAAGGACGGTTCGCACGAATGCGGTCATTTCGTCATTGGCGGGCGTCTGGCCTCCCGATTCGCTCTGCTCGTAGCCCGGTCCGCCTGTTGTCATGCCGCCATCCATGATCTGCAGCAGGTCGATGCCCATGGCCTTTAAGACAAGGTAGATGACGACGAGGAAGATGATGGTGCCGATGCTCAAGCCACCGCCGCGCCGGCCCATGCCGCCGCCTGACGGAAAGCTGAAGCCTCCTCCTCTGCCCAATCCGCCCATGGAAGGGTCGCTACGGCGATCCTCGATGTTGTCGGACTGACGCCGGCCTTTCCATTCCATGACGGTTCCCCCAGGGCTAAACCTTCGGTCGCTACAGGCTCATATATATCTCGCTGATCGGGAAATTCCAGCTACCCGAGAAGGCGTGTTTTAGCGGAGGCTAACAGCGCAAGCAGCCTTCGGGATTTGCGTCCGGCCAAGCAATCAGGCGGTTGCGACGGCATCCTTCGCAGCGTCCGTGGCCGATCCTGATTGGCGATCAAACAGCGTCTTCAGAGTAAAATGGCCGAACCCGACGACAAGCACCGACGCGTAGCCGTCAATGGCGTAGTGCCAGCCGAGATAGACGGAGCTCGCTATCACGAACGCCGTGTAGCAAAAGGCGATGATACCCAGCCTGCGTGAGACCTCGGCCGCGAAGAATGCATTCAAGGCGATCAGGCCCACATGGACGCTGGGAAACGCCGAGATGCCCGAGCCGAGCCCGGATGTCCCGTGCTCGTGAAGCGACCATAGGTAACGCTGAAACATGCCCGCGGTCGTCGGAGTATCAGGCGAGTTGAGAACGCTCAGCAGCGCCGCAAAGCGCTGCCCGTCGCCGGTCACGGCGCCATAAAAGACAGGCCCGGCCGATATGAAGATGCCGGCAAGAATATTTCCGCAGACCACCCAGACGAGCATGAACATGCTGATATAGCGGACGCGTATCGACGCCGCTCGCGGCGAGGTTGCGACGTAGAAGAGCGTTGCGAAGCAGACCAGGAACCACAATATGCTGTAGTTCCAATCGACGATCTTGACGATGGCGTCGTGGCCGGCGATCGAGAGCAGCCCCCTCCAGGGATCGGGCCCGAACGACAGCAGGGCATCGAGGTTTGCGAGCGGTTGATCGTAGATGAAGCCGCCGCGAATGATCGGCAGCAGATTCTTGATCGATGTGAACGTGCCCTGAAAAATCATCAGCGCCATCAGCAACGCCATGCCCGAGAAGAGATGGGCCAAACGCTGAGGCGAAAATGCTCTTCGCGCAGCCAGCGATCGTTTCTGATCAAAGCGAAGCAAAATCCATGCGCAGTCTAAAATGGCGGCCGTAAGTGGCATGAAAAACAGGAACAGGTAGGTCCATTGGCCGAAGTATAGGTCGAAAGACATCATCTCGGCGTGGCCATAGGCGATCAGCAACACGACGCCGATCACGACATAGAGTGCTACGGCGAGATAAAGCCAAACGTCCGCCTTCATCCGGACCTTGAGGTGCGACAGCAACTCCAAAGTCCACGCTCTGAGGCTCACAAGCCTTTTATCACGCTGAGATATTGTCAATTCAAGCGCGCCCCTGCAAGCAAACCACCCTCCTGGTTTGCCATGATAAATAGAAGCACCCTATTTGTTAATTTTCACGAACTGGCCCTGCTAAAAACTCGGCCTGACCATAGTTTCCAATTGCCAGGCAAAGAAGCACGTACCAAGCACAGCACGCGCCCGCTTGACGAGACATCGCCATTCAGGCCTCCTTGCGCGACGAAGTCATAGGAGGAGAGACAAACGATGAAGGCGGTGCGGCTCGAAGCGACGGGAAAGCTGGCCCTGCGCGAGGTAGAGCGTCCCGAGCCGGGTGTCGGCGAATTGCTTGTTCGCGTGGAGGCCTGCGGCATTTGCGGCACCGACCGCCATCTGTTCCTCGGAGAGTTTCCTTCCAAGCCACCCGTTACGCTTGGCCACGAGTTTGCCGGCATCATCGAAAAAATCGGCGAGGGTGTGAGCGGCTTTCGCAAAGGCATGCGCGTCACCGGCGATCCGAACATCGCCTGCGCTCGCTGCCCGCAATGCCAGCGCGGCCGCGTCAATCTGTGCCATAACCTGCAGGCGATCGGCATCCATCGCGACGGCGGTTTTGCCGAATATGTCTGCATTCCGCAGCAGCAGGCCTTCGAACTGCCTTTGGCACTGGATCCTCTCCACGGCGCCTTCTGCGAGCCTCTCGCCTGCTGCATCCACGGCGTCGACCTTGGCGAAATCCGGACCGGCGCCTCGGTCGTCGTCCTCGGCGGCGGCGTGATCGGCTTGCTCATCGTGCAGTTGGCCCGGCTGGCGGGAGCAACCAAGGTTGTCCTCGTCACCCGCAGCGAGGAGAAGCGGACGCTCGCCGAGAGCCTTGGCGCCACGGCGAGTGCGGATCCTTCGACAGGCGATATCGTGGCACGCTTGACTGCGCCAGACGGTTTGCTGCCCGGCGGCGCCGACGTCGTCATCGAATGCGCCGGTGTTGCCGAAACAATCGAGCAGGCGCCCCGCCTTGCACGGCGCGGCGGCACCGTCGTGATCCTCGGGGTCATGCCCCAGGGCATGAAGATTGCGGTCGAACCCTTCGACCTCCTCTTCCGCGAGATCAAGCTGGTGAACTCGTTTCTCAACCCGTTCACGCACCGGCGCGCGGCCGATCTCATCGCATCGGGGACCATCAAGGTCGCGCCGCTTGTCTCCCGCCGGATCGGCTTTCATGACGCGGTAGAAGCAATCTCCAGTCCCGCCCGCCGGGGTGAGATCCGAGCCCTTGTCGTACCGGGTGTCGTACCTGCTATCGACTAGGCTTCTGCCGTTCGGCCAATTCCTGTCGATTCCGCAATTTATGGGGTTCCGTTTACAAATACATTTGCCTATAAGCCGCTTCTAGCCTGAAAAGACCATCACATGCGCGACCCGGCCGGTGCCTCCCACCCTGGCCGGCTTTCTGCGCAGCTAGGAAACGGAAAAAGCCATGCCGAAGCGCCAAGATATCAAATCGATCCTCATCATCGGCGCGGGACCGATCGTCATTGGCCAGGCTTGCGAATTCGACTACTCCGGCACCCAGGCGTGCAAGGCGCTGAAGGAGGAAGGCTACCGCGTCATCCTCGTCAATTCCAACCCTGCAACGATCATGACCGACCCGGGTCTTGCCGACGCCACCTACGTCGAGCCGATCACGCCCGAAGTCGTCGCAAAGATCATCGCCAAGGAACGTCCGGACGCGCTGCTGCCGACCATGGGCGGTCAGACGGCACTCAACACCGCCCTCTCGCTGAAGCGCATGGGTGTTCTTGACCGTTACAATGTCGAGATGATCGGCGCGAAGCCCGCTGCAATCGATATGGCCGAAGACCGCGCCCTGTTTCGCGAGGCAATGGACCGCATCGGGCTCGAAACCCCGCGCTCAATGCTGGCAAACGCCACCGACATCAAGGATGCCGATCGCAAGACGCATGAAGCCGAGCGCAACAAGCTGAAGGAGAGCCTCTCCGGCTCCGACCTCGACAAGGCGCTCGACGAGCTCGAAAACCAGTGGAACCTCGGCGAGACCGACCGCAAGCAGCGCTACATCAGCCACGCCATGGCGATCGCTGCGCAGGCGATCGACGCCGTCGGTCTGCCTGCCATCATTCGCCCGTCCTTCACCATGGGCGGCACCGGCGGCGGCATTGCCTACAACCGCTCGGAATTCTTCGAGATCATCGGCGGCGGGCTGGATGCCTCGCCCACAACCGAAGTTCTGATCGAGGAATCGGTTCTCGGCTGGAAGGAATATGAAATGGAGGTCGTCCGCGACAAGGCGGACAACTGCATCATCATCTGCTCGATCGAGAACATCGACCCAATGGGCGTCCACACCGGCGACTCGATCACCGTCGCCCCGGCGCTGACGCTGACCGACAAAGAATATCAGATGATGCGCAACGCCTCGATCGCCGTCCTGCGCGAGATCGGCGTCGAGACCGGCGGCTCGAACGTTCAGTTCGCCGTCAACCCGAAGGACGGCCGCCTCGTCGTCATCGAGATGAACCCGCGTGTCTCGCGCTCCTCGGCCCTCGCCTCCAAGGCGACCGGCTTCCCAATCGCCAAGGTCGCTGCCAAGCTCGCGATCGGCTATACGCTGGACGAACTGGAAAACGACATCACCGGCGGCGCGACGCCGGCCTCCTTCGAGCCGTCGATCGACTACGTCGTCACCAAGATCCCGCGCTTTGCCTTCGAGAAGTTCCCGGGCGCCTCGCCGGTGCTCACCACCGCGATGAAGTCCGTTGGCGAGGTCATGGCGATCGGCCGCACCTTCGCGGAATCGCTACAGAAGGCGCTCCGCGGTCTCGAAACGGGATTGACTGGCCTCGACGAGATCGAAATTCCGGATGTCGAGGAAGGTGAATCCAGCCAGAACGCCATCCGCGCCGCCATTGGCACACCAACGCCGGATCGCCTGCGCATGGTCGCCCAGGCGCTGCGTCAGGGGATGAGCCCTCAAGAAGTTCACGAAGGCTGCAAGATCGACCCCTGGTTCATCGCCCAGTTCAAGGCGATCGTCGACATGGAAGCTCGCATCCGCGAGCACGGCCTGCCAGCTGACGCAACCAACCTGCGCGCTCTCAAGGCGATGGGTTTTTCCGACGCCCGCCTGGCAACGCTGTCCGGCAAGCGCCCGAAGGAAGTGGCCGAGCTGCGCAACAGCCTGAACGTGCGACCGGTCTTCAAGCGCATCGACACCTGCGCGGCCGAATTCGCCTCGCCGACGGCCTACATGTACTCGACCTACGAAACCCCGTTCGTCGGCCTTGCCCGCTCGGAAGCTGACGTTTCCAACCGCAAGAAGGTCGTCATCCTTGGCGGCGGTCCAAACCGTATCGGCCAGGGCATCGAATTCGACTATTGCTGCTGCCACGCCGCCTTCGCCTTGAGGGATGCCGGCTATGAAGCGATCATGATCAACTGCAACCCGGAAACGGTCTCGACTGACTACGATACCTCCGATCGCCTCTATTTCGAGCCGCTGACGGCCGAGGATGTCATCGAGATCCTGCGTGGAGAGCAGGAAAGGGGCGAAGTCGTTGGCGTCATCGTCCAGTTCGGCGGCCAGACCCCGTTGAAGCTTGCAGAAGCCCTCGAAAAGAACGGCATTCCGATCCTCGGTACGGCACCCGACATGATCGACCTCGCCGAAGACCGCGACCGCTTCCAGAAGCTGTTGATGAAGCTCGATCTCAACCAGCCGAACAACGGCATCGCCTACTCCGTCGAGCAGGCCCGCCTCGTCGCCACCGAAATCGGCTTCCCGCTGGTCGTGCGTCCGTCCTACGTTCTGGGCGGCCGCGCCATGCAGATCATCCACTCGGAATCGATGCTGCAGACCTACCTGCTCGACACGGTTCCGGAACTGGTGCCTGAGGACATCAAGCAGCGCTATCCGAACGACAAGACCGGCCAGATCAACACACTTCTCGGTAAGAACCCGCTGCTGTTCGACAGCTACCTCAGCAACGCCATCGAAGTCGACGTCGACTGCCTCTGCGACGGGACAGACGCTTATGTCGCCGGCATCATGGAGCATATTGAGGAAGCCGGCATTCACTCCGGCGACTCGGCCTGCTCGCTGCCGCCGCGCACGCTATCGAACGAGATGGTCGACGAGCTCGAGCGCCAGGCGAAGGCCATGGCCAAGGCGCTTAACGTCGTCGGCCTGATGAACGTGCAGTTCGCCATCAAGGACGGCACCGTCTACGTTCTCGAAGTAAACCCGCGCGCCTCGCGCACGGTACCCTTCGTCGCCAAGACCATCGGTGCGCCGATCGCCAAGATCGCGGCGCGCGCCATGGCTGGCGAAAAGCTCGATGCGACGTTTGCCGCCTACGGCGAAAAGCCCGATCCGCGCAACCTCAAGCACATTGCCGTCAAGGAGGCCGTATTCCCCTTCGCCCGCTTCCCCGGTGTCGATACCCTGCTCGGTCCGGAAATGCGCTCGACCGGCGAAGTCATTGGCCTCGATACCGATTTCGCGCTGGCCTTCGCCAAGTCGCAGCTCGGCGCCGGCGTCGAACTGCCGCGTGAAGGCACCGTCTTCGTTTCGGTCCGCGACGAGGACAAGCCGCGCGTTCTGCCGGCCATCCGCGTTCTCGTCGGCGAAGGCTTCAAGGTCCTGGCAACCGGCGGCACGCAACGCTTCCTGGCTGAAAACGGCATCGAGTCGACGAAAATCAACAAGGTCCTGGAAGGGCGTCCGCACATCGAAGATGCGATCCGCAATCGCCAGGTTCAGCTCGTGATCAACACGACCGACGGCAACAAGGCGATCTCCGACTCGAAATCGCTGCGCCGCGCAACGCTGATGCAGAAGGTCCCCTACTACACGACGATGGCCGGCGCCGAGGCAGCCGCCCAGGCGATCAAGGCGCTGCGCGCCGGCAACCTCGAAGTCCGTCCGCTGCAGAGCTATTTCTGAGCCAAACGACCTGAAGTTGCCGTCCGATCTCCTGGATGCTACCGTTGCGGCGGTACATCCGGAGTGGTTCATGGCAAAGAACCTCGTCATTCTGTTTGACGGCACGTCGAACGAGATTTCGGCAGACCGGACGAATGTCCTCAGACTATTCGGCACCCTGAAACGCTGCGATGAGCAGATCGTCTATTACGATCCGGGCATCGGCACGTTCGGCGCGCCCAATGCGTGGTCGAGACTGCTTCGCAAATCCTACGAGATTTTCGGGCTCGCGACCGGCTGGGGTCTCGATCAGAACGTCAAGGAAGCCTATCGCTTCCTGGTGGAGAACTACGATCGCGGTCCGTCCGATGCCGACGGGCGACATCCCGATCGCGACCGTATCTATATCTTCGGCTTCAGCCGCGGTGCCTATTCGGGGCGCGTCCTGGCAGGCTTCATCCATGCCTTTGGCTTGACAAGCCGGTATCATCTCAATCTGCTCGACTATGCCTATAGGACCTACAAGGGGATTCCCGCGCAGGAAGAGCAGCGCGGCGGCGCCCCGGAAGATGGTGGCGAGGATGCGCCGTCGGCCTTCGCTGCCATGCGTCTTTATGAGCGCACGCTCAGAAACGACCGTCCGCCGATCAAGCTTTTGGGCCTCTTCGACACAGTGGCGTCGGTGATCGAGGCCGGCAAATGGCATCCGCAATTCAAGACCCACCCTTTCACCCGCAAAAATCCGAGCGTCGAATGGGTGCGCCACGCCGTCGCGATCGATGAACGGCGGACGATGTTCCAGCCGGAGCTCTGGGAGCGGGATCAGGAATATTGGGGTCGCCCGTTCCGCCCAAAGATGCCGGTCAAGCAGAACTTCAAGGAAGTGTGGTTTGCCGGCGTGCACGGCGATATCGGCGGCGGCTATCCGGAAGCGCAGAGCGGAGCGGTCAAGATCCCCCTCGCCTGGATGATCAAGGAAACGAACCCCGCCGGGCTCCTCTATCGCACCCGCACCGTCAACGACATCGTGCTCGGAAAGAGCGGGAAATACGCGCCGTTGGACCCCATGGCTCCCCTCCACAGTTCCATGACCGCCGGCTGGAAAATCCTTGAATACATCCCCCGGCGCGTGCCGGAAAATTCCTGGCGCAAGCGCGGCAGTCGCAATGGCATTTATTTTCCCTTGAGCGACCGGCGCTTCATTGCGGACGATGCGCTGATCCATATTTCGGTCAAGGAGCGGAAGGATGCGCGTTCCTATGATCCACCGAACCTGCCCGCAAACCCACATTTCGTTCCCTAGCGGCTTGAATCATGTCCTGCTATCAAGCAGTCAAACCCTTGATCCGGCTCTTGCCATCGTTATGACGACGGCATGCACAGACGCATCGCGTCGTCGCAGTGAATACGAATTTTATGGAAATCGCCGGTGCCGATCTGCTATAAGCCGAGTAACTAGGATTGTTGCACGGTTCCGAAGTTCGCCTTCGGGACCTGTTTTCTTTTGTGTCTGCGGCTAAGCAGACGCAGGGAGTGAAGGACAGAGAAATGGTTGATAAGGTACCGATGACACAGGGTGGTTTCGTCAAGCTGCAGGAAGAGCTGCGCTGGCGTCAGCAGGAAGAGCGCCCGCGAATCATCGAAGCGATCGCAGAGGCGCGCGCCCATGGCGACCTTTCCGAAAACGCCGAATACCATGCCGCCAAGGAAGCGCAGAGCCACAACGAAGGCCGCATCAGCGAACTTGAAGACCTGACCGCACGCGCCGAAGTCATTGACCTGTCCAAGATGTCTGGCGACAAGATCAAGTTTGGCGCCAGGGTGAAGCTCGTCGACGAGGACACCGAAGAAGAGAAGACCTATCAGATCGTCGGCGACCAGGAAGCCGACGTTAAGGCCGGCCGTATCTCCATCTCCTCTCCGATCGCGCGTGCGCTGATCGGCAAGGAAGTCGGCGACTCCATCGAGGTCAATGCACCCGGCGGCGCCAAGGCGTACGAAGTTCTTTCCATTTCCTGGGGCTGATGAACCGGTGGAAGGTCGCGACCAACCGGCTATCATCAATGTCAGTGACGTCGAGATTATTGCGCCGAACTTCAAAAAACGGCTCTCAGGCGTCACCTCCACCATCATTCAGTTGATCCCGGTCCAGCGCGCACTCGGCGAGAAGATTGCGGCTCTGGGACCGGGTCTTCCGGCATCTTTGCCGCACATTCGCTTTCGCGACCTGCCGAAGCTTTGGCGCGCCCCCCGCAGCCGGCCGTTCCGCATATGGCACGCCCGCCGCAACATCGAGATGCTTGCGGCCATCGTGATGCGCGATGTCCTGC
Source organism: Rhizobium tibeticum (assembly GCF_900110205.1). GTDB lineage: Bacteria > Pseudomonadota > Alphaproteobacteria > Rhizobiales > Rhizobiaceae > Rhizobium > Rhizobium tibeticum. The sequence goes on from NZ_FOCV01000005.1 coordinate 88,858, forward strand.
GCATGCCCTTGAAGATCGTCTTCACCTCGGCCTCTCAGCGGCGCCATACCGGCTGGACGAAATGGCTGATCTCGAAAATGGACGCGGTGATCGCAACCAGCGGCAAGACGGCCGATTATCTGGAGGTGCCGAACACCGTCGTTCTGCATGGAATAGACACGACCCGTTTTTCCCCGAGCGACGACAAGGCCGGAGCCAGGCGGGGCCTTGGTCTCGACGCGACGAAGAAAATCGCCGGCTGCTTCGGCCGCGTTCGCCGTCAGAAGGGAACGGACCTTTTCGTCGACAGCATGATCGCCCTGTTGCCGACCCGACCAGACTGGATGGCTATTGTTGCCGGACGTGCAACCACGCAGCACGTCGAGTTCGAGAAGGAACTGAAGGCGCGCGTCGCTGCCGCCGGCTTGGCCGATCGCATTCTCTTCGTCGGCGAACACACCAATATCAATGACTGGTATCGGATGCTCGACCTCTTCGTCGCTCCGCAACGCTGGGAAGGTTTTGGTCTGACGCCGCTCGAAGCCATGGCAACGGCTGTCCCGGTGGTCGCCACTGACGTCGGTGCGTTTCCGGAACTGCTGTTAACCGGCGCCAACGAAACAGGCGTCATTGTCCCGCGCGATAATGAGGACGCAATGGCTCAAGCTGCGGGCCTGTTCATGGACGACGACAGCCGCCGGCAACGGGCATCGGCCCGTGCGCGGGTCCATGCGATGAACGCCTTCAGCATCGAAGGGGAAGCCCAGAAAATCGGTGCCGTCTATCGATCGCTTTGAGCGACGCGTCAAGGTTTGCGGGTGAAGAGCTCGAGGTAGGCGTTGGCAATCACGTCTTCAGAGAACTGCTTGATCAGCGTGTCGCGTCCGCCTGCCGCAAGCTTTGCGGCCAGAACAGGGTCGTTGATCACCCGTTCGATGGCGTGCGAAAAACCATCGCTATCTCCGATTTCGGCCAGAAGCCCATTGTCGCCATCCCGCATGAACCACGAAGGTCCTTCGGAACGGCTGGAAACGACGGGCTTGCCCTGCGCCCAAGCCTCCAGAATGACATTGCCAAGCGGTTCGTGGTTTGACGGCATGACAAAGATATCGGCAGCCGCCACGAAAGGTCGCGTATCCTTCTGCCAGCCGAGAAATCGCACGCGGTCCGTCACGCCGAGATCCGCCGCTGTCTTCTTGACGTTGTCCAGTTCCTCGCCTTCTCCGGCGAGCCACAAATAGACGCCCGGAAGCTTCGCGACCGCTTCCGTCAGCAGCGCAAATTCCTTGCGTGGCACGAAACGGCCCATCGACATCACAACAGGCGCATCAGCTGGTGTGCCGAATGCAGCACGGTCGATCGGGGCAACCTGTTTTGCACTCGTGAAGTTCGAAATCACCTCGACGCCTCGCGTCCATCCTAGCTCGCGCACGTGCTCGGCGATGCCGGGCGTGTTGCAGACAAGAATGTCGGAGTTCTTGAAGTATCTGAGATTGGTCGGGTAATCCCCAAGCCGGGAGATCTTGATGCAACCTCTGTAGTTCGGCATCAACTCGCTCGCGCGAGGTGCCCAGGCCATGATTGCATCCGGCCGGACCCATCGCGCATTGAGAGCAACTCTCAGCGGCAGCAAAAACCGATCCAGGGAGAGATTGCGGAAGTTGCTTTCGGAGATCCTGACCGAGGCCGGCATATCCTTGCGCCAGATCCGACCGGGTCGGATGATGGCGCTCTGCTCGACATTGCGCCGAGCCAGGGCATTGACGAGGTGAACGAAGAACCGCTCGGCCCCCCCATCCTTGCCAAAGTGGAAGTGCATCACCCTCACGGTTCACTTTTCCCGGTTTCAAACAAGCGGATGTAGGCTTGCGTGATGGCCTCCTCGGAAAACCGGTTCGTGAGCGTGTCTTGGCCACCTCCGATCAAGGCAGCACGCAAGGCCGGCTCATCGCGAAGGCGCGCAATTGCATTCGCCAGCCCCTCGACGTCGCCGCAATCGACCATCAACGCATCCTTGCCATCGGTCATCACCCAGCTCGGTCCCTCGGCACGAGAGGAGATGGTGGGTTTTTTCGCCCCCCAGCCCTCGAGGCAGACATTGCCAAGTGGCTCGTGAAGCGACGTAACGGTGAAGACATCGGCGGAGGCGAGATAGGCATAGGCATTGGTCTGCCACCCGGCAAACCGCACGCGGTCGCGCAGGCCGAGCTCTTCGGTGAGTTTTTCAAGGTTCTCGCGTTCCGGCCCATCGCCCAGCAGCCACAGATATGCATCCCGGGTTCTCGCAATCGCCTTGATCAGCACGTCAAACCCCTTCCGCCTTACGAAGCGGCCCATGCCGATCACAACGAACGCGTCTGCGGGCGTCTGTAGCGCCTCCCTGGCGATTGGCTCGCTCGGGACCGAACGCGTGAAATTGGCGATCACCTCGACACCCCGCGTCCAGCCGAGTTCCCGCACACGCTTGGCGATATCAGGCGTGATACAGACGAGCGTTTCAGAATTGCGGTAGTAGTCGAGGTGTTCGGGATAGTCTCCGAGCCGCGAAATGCGCCTGGCGTTATCGTATCGCGGCATGAAGCGGCTCGCGCGCAATTGCCAGGACATGATCACGTCGGGCTGAAAATCGTTCAATATGCCGCGCATGCGCGCCGACAAGACAAACCGGGAGATCGAAATACGCCGGAACGTACCCTCATAGACCTCACCGCATTTTTCTATGTCCTTGCGCCAGCTGCGGTCGGGGCGAATGAGCGCACGCTGCTCGATACCGCGGTCGTGGAGGGCATTGACCAAGTTGACAAAGAAGCGCTCTGCTCCGCCCTCCTTGCCGAAATGAATATGCATCACTTTCATTGCGATCGGACCTCAGTGCCTTCCTGCGTCGTCAAAGCTCGGGTGCCGCTCTGCGACCTGCCGTTGGTACAGCTTCGCCTGGGTGAGAAAGGCGTACACAGCGCCGGTCATTGCCTCGATAAAGCCCGACGGCCCGCAGCGCCATAGCCCGTTGTGGAAATACAGACGCAGGAAATAGAGCGGCGGGCTGAAAATCAGTCTGGCGAACGTTGTCCCCTCGCCCAAGGCAAAGTGCTGATCGGCTTTGAGCGTCGAGTACTTGTTCTCTTTCAGGATTTGCTCATCGATGATCAGGGGCCGATAATGAAGGAGACTGCCGGACTTCGCATCCCCGACACGCCCGGTCGGCACGATACCTTCGTGAACGGTCTGCGTGAGATCATACGCACCTCTGCCTTTGCGGATGAGCCGCAGGTTCTTTCGCTCGTGCACGTGCACGGGCGTGTAGCCGTAACCGATCAGATAGGGGCGACGCGCCACGCGCCACCCGACAATATCGTCGGCAGCGGCAACCAGCTCCGGCAAGAGTTTCCGCAGCGGCGCATCGAGCCGCTCATCGGCGTCAATATTCAAGCGCCAGGGCTGGGTACACTGATCGAGCGCGAATTGCTTCTGCCCCGCATAACCGCGCCACGTCTCGTGAAACAGCCGGATTGGCCAGCCCTTGTCGATATAGGATTGCAGCAGAGCGACCGTACCGTCCGTCGAACCGGAGTCGACCACCACGATTTCCGCACATTTATCGAGACTTTCGATGCAATTGCCGAGATACGTCTCTTCGTTCTGACAAATGATGAACGCGGAAATGGGCAATTTGGTCATAGAATAATCTTCGCATCTTCATCCGCAGCGGACGGCCCAGCAAAACGCCTCTAATAAGGCATAAGCCGTTCCATTCATAGAGCTTCGCTTCCAGCTCTTTGCCGCTCAGACTTCGACCAGGCCGGCGCGCTTGACCTGTCGGATCGTCAGCATCGTGCGCACCGTATCCACGTGCTCGTTGGCCGTCAGCACCTCGATCACGAAGTCCTGGAACCGCGTCAGGTTCTCGGCAACGCAATGCAGCAGGAAATCGCTGTCGCCGGACACCATCCAGGCCTGTCGCACCAGCGGCCATTGCGCCGTTGCGGCGGCAAAGGCCTTGAGGTTGGCCTCCGACTGATGCTTCAGACCAACCATGCAAAAGGCGACCAGATCGAAGCCCAGCTTCGGGCTGTTCAGCATCGCGTGATAGCCCTCGATGACGCCGGTCTCTTCGAGCTTACGCACGCGGCGAAGGCATGGCGGCGCCGAAATCCCGACGCGGTCGGCCAGCTCGACATTGGTCATGCGGCCGTCGGCCTGTAGCTCACGCAGTATCTTTATATCGATGGCATCGAGTTCGGCGCGCAGCACAATCCTGCCCTTCCTTTAATTCATGATCGCCAGCTTCTATATAAAGCGACGGAATTCGCAAGAAAGTTTCACCTCGGCGATGGATTGTTGCACGCCGCGCCGAGAAAGCCTTGTTGGTAACGCAAGGCTGCCCTTGAATAAAAGCACTGGACGTTCATAAATGGCGGATGGATCGCGAAACGGCCTCATTCGCCTCTTAGCCGCCGCCCTCCCGACAGTCGAAAAGGAAATACCCATGTCCGCCCGCCATACCAAGGTGCTCATTATCGGCTCCGGCCCTGCCGGCTACACGGCTGCCGTCTATGCAGCCCGTGCAATGCTGAAGCCCGTGCTGATTGCCGGGATGGAGCAAGGCGGACAGCTGATGATTACGACTGACGTGGAGAATTATCCCGGTTTTGCCGATCCTATCCAAGGACCGTGGCTGATGGACCAGATGCTGCAGCAGGCAAAACATGTCGGCGCAGAGATCGTCAACGACATCGTCACCGAAGTCGAGATGAACCAGCGCCCGTTCGTGGCGCGCACGGATAGCGGCCAGGTCTGGACTGCTGATACGCTGATCATCGCAACCGGTGCCAAAGCGAAGTGGCTGGGTATCGAAAGCGAGCAGCATTTCCAGGGCTTCGGCGTCTCGGCCTGCGCGACCTGCGACGGCTTCTTCTACCGCAACAAGGATGTCATCGTCGTCGGCGGTGGCAACAGCGCCGTCGAGGAAGCGCTCTACCTCTCCAACATCGCAAAGTCGGTGACGGTCGTGCACCGCCGCGACATCTTCCGTTCGGAAAAGATCCTGCAGGAACGACTTTTCTCGAAGGAAAACATCAAAGTGCTTTGGAACACCGAAGTGGCCGAAATTACCGGCACGCCGGCCAAGCCGCCGATGCCGCCGTCCGTTACGGGCGCCCGCCTGCGTGACACACGCACCGGTGCGATTACCGAGGTTGCCGTCGACGGCGTCTTCGTTGCGATCGGCCACGCGCCGGCCACCGAGCTTTTCAAGGGCAAGCTGAAGCTGAAGGACAATGGCTACCTCTGGACCGCGCCTGACTCGACGGCAACCAGCCTCGAAGGCGTTTATGCCGCCGGTGACGTGACCGACGACATCTTCCGCCAGGCGATTACCGCCGCCGGTCTGGGATGCATGGCAGCTCTCGAAGCCGAACGATATCTGACGGGCCATATGCCTGTCGCCGTTGCCGCGGAGTAGGATCGGCTATGAGGGGTGGGGGAATGCCATTGGATTGGGACAAGCTGCGTATCTTTCACGCAGCTGCCGAAGCGGGTTCGTTCACGCATGCGGCGGATAAACTGCATCTGTCCCAGTCCGCGATCAGCCGCCAGGTCAGCGCGCTCGAGCAGGACGTCGGCACCAAGCTTTTCCACCGCCATGCGCGCGGTCTGATCCTGACGGAACAGGGCGAACTGCTCTATCGCACCGCTCACGATGTGCTGCTGAAGCTCGAAACGGTGAAGATGCAGCTGACCGAGACGACGGAAACGCCGACCGGAAAGCTGCGCGTGACCACGACGGTCGGCCTCGGTCAAGGCTGGCTGACGGACAAGATCCAGGAGTTCATGCAACTCTATCCGGATGTCCAGATTCAGCTGATCCTCGACAACGAGGAAGTGGATGTGAACATGCGTTATGCCGATTGCGCCATCCGCCTGCGCCAGCCGGTGCAATCGGACCTGATCCAGCGCAAGCTGTTCACCGTTCATATGCACGTCTATGCGGCCCCCTCGTACATCAACCGGCACGGCGAGCCGCAGACGGTCGAAGCTCTCGACAACCATCGCATCATCACGTTCGGTGAGCCTGCGCCGAGCTACCTGCTCGATGTCAACTGGCTGGAAGTGGCCGGACGATCGTCCGACAACAAGCGCATCCCGCATCTGCAGATCAACAGCCAGACCTCGATCAAGCGCGCGTGCCTGCTCGGGATGGGCATCGCCTGCATGCCCGACTATATCGTCGGACGCGACCCTGGCCTCATCCAGCTGCCGATCAACGCCGACGTGCCGTCGTTCGATACCTACTTCTGCTATCCCGACGAAATGAAGAATGCCGCGAAGCTGAAGGCTTTCCGCGACTTCATTGTCAGCAAGGCGCGCAACTGGAACTTCTAGTTGCCTCGTTCGGAAATACAAGCCGTGCAATATGTGCATGTCTGGCATGCATAAAACGGGGTTGCCGTTTGCTCATTAAAACACCATATCGCACATAGCTGATGCACATGGTGGCTTTTCCTCCCAGTTCCACCGCATTGGCTGTTCCCCTCTGGAGGTTTTGACCTTCACACCTATAAAGGGCCCCGATCTTTCGGTGGCCCTCTTTTTTTGCCCGTTTTTTTCGCAGTGCAGCAGAAATTTGTGCAGCGCATAGCAGGCATGCGCAAACATGCATTGAAATCTGCCTCCCAAAGCATCATATCCCACTCAGTTGATGCATTTCGTGGTTTCTCTCCCAGTGCCACCGCGTCAGCTGTTCCCCTCTGGAGGTTTATAGACCTTCACACCTTTAAAGGGCCCCGATCTTTCGGTGGCCCTCTTTTTTTGCCCAAAATTTAGTCAGGACGGGACATGCAACACTTCACGCCGTCGTGACTTGCATATCGAAAGCGAGCAATCCATATATCGCCTACAAACGATTTATAGTTCGAAGAACGGCGATGGAAAAAGACGAAATCCTGAAGGCGATCGCCCATCCGACACGGATGGAAATCCTGAACTGGCTGAAGAGCCCCGAAAAGCACTTTTCCTCGCAGGAGCACCCGCTTGAGATGGGCATATGCGCCAGTCAGTTCGAGCGCTGCGGCCTATCGCAATCGACCGTCTCAGCGCATCTGGGGACCTTGAGCCGAGCCGGCCTGGTGACGACAAGACGCGTCGGCCAATGGATCTTCTACAAGCGCGACGAGGAGACCATCGCGGCTTTCCTCAATCAACTCTCGAAGGATCTGTAGGATGCCGGTCGCCTCTGCGCTGCCCTGCCTGAGCGCGCCTGCGTCAGGCATGATGAGCGCCAAGCGACTGGCGGACTACTTTCCAACACGGGCTCAGATGCAACGCGCACCGCTTGCGACTGCCGGTGTTGATCGGGCGCATTGCAACAGCCCTCACCCATCCCTTTGCCGAATGGCAGGCGCGTGCGCCTCGGCCGAGTGATCTTCCCGCAGCAAGAAAGGACTCCCATGAGCAAGCTTTTCGAACCGACAAAGATTGGCGACATTACCCTCAAGAACCATATCGTGATGGCGCCACTCACGCGCAACCGCTCTCCGGGCGCCGTTCCGAACGACCTCAACGTCGAATACTACCGCCAGCGCTCAGGGGCTGGGCTGATCGTCACCGAGGCGACGGCCATTACGCATCAGGGCCAGGGCTACGCGGATGTTCCCGGCCTCTACTCCAAGGAAGCGATCGACGGCTGGAAGCGAGTGACCGATGCCGTGCATGCGGCAGGCAGCAAGATTGTTGTTCAGATGTGGCATGTCGGCCGTATCTCGCACACGACGCTGCAGCCGAACGGTGGCAAGCCGGTGTCTTCGACGAATACGGCCGCAAAATCCAAGACCTATCTCGTCAACCCGGACGGTACAGGAAGCTTCGTACCGACGTCTGAGCCGCGCGCCCTTGAAACATCGGAAATCCCGGGCATCGTTGAAGACTATCGCAAGGCAGCGCGCGCCGCGATCGAAGCCGGCTTCGACGGCGTCGAGATCCACGCCGCAAATGGTTATCTGATCGACCAGTTCCTGCGCTCCGGCATCAACGACCGCACGGATCAGTACGGTGGCTCCGTCGAAAACCGCGCACGTTTCCTCTTTGAGGTCGTCGATGCGATCACCGCCGAGATCGGCGCTCGCCGCACCGGCATCCGCATTTCACCTGTGACGCCGGCAAACGACTCCTCCGACCCGCATGCACAGTCCATCTTCACCTACGTAGTCGAAGGCCTGGCAAAGTATGACCTCACCTACATCCACATCGTCGAGGGCGCGACCGGAGGCGATCGAAACTATCAGCAAGGCGACAAGCCCTTCGACTACAAGGCGCTCCGCAACGCCTACGAAAAGGCTGGTGGCAAGGCGAGCTGGATGGTCAACAACGGCTATGATCGCGACATGGCGATCGACGCCGTAGAGAGCGGCCGCGCCGACCTCGTCGCGTTCGGCAAACCGTTCATCTCCAATCCCGACCTCGTCCAGCGCCTCAAGGACAACGTGTCCCTCGCCGGACTCGACCAGGCAACGCTTTATGGTGGCGGTGCCACGGGATATGTAGACTATCCAACGCAAGTGAAGGCCGCCTGAGCCGGCAAACGCCAATGGAGTCCCGCCGTCTGGCGGGATTTTCTTTTTCCAGCGCCCTGTTAGCATGCCGCCATGTTCTTATCGCACATCAAGCGCTGGCGACTGACCGTCGACGGCGAACCGATCATTACCCATTGCAGCCACCTGTTGCCCGTTCTCTGGGACGGCAAACCCGCGATGCTGAAAATCTCAAGCGATGAGGCCGAGCGGGCTGGCGGCGCCCTGATGCATTGGTGGGACGGCGTCGGCGCAGCCAGGGTGTACGCGCACGACAGCGAGGCCGTTCTGCTCGAGCGCGCGCTGGGCCGTCGCTCGCTTCTGGCAATGGCAATGGACGGCGCCGACGATACGGCAACCCGCATCATTTGCAGCACTGTTGCAAAGCTTCACGCCCCGCGCGAACACCCCCGGCCCGAGCTCATTCCGCTTGCCCGCTGGTTTCGCGACCTCGCCCCGGCGGCAGACGTCCATGGCGGCATACTGGCTCGGTGCAACCTGATTGCCGCAGCACTGCTTGCCGACAACGGCGATCCCGTCGTCCTGCACGGCGACATTCACCACAGCAACATCCTCGATTTCGAACAGCACGGGTGGCTGGCGATCGACCCCAAAGGCCTCGTCGGCGAACGCGGTTTTGATTACGCCAACATCTTTGTCAACGAAGACCTTCCGACAACAAGTACTCCCGGCCGTCTGCGAAGGCAGCTTGGCATCGTCGCGACCGAGGCAGGCCTTGAGCCGAAACGCCTGCTGCAATGGATTGCTGCCTATTCGGGCCTGTCAGCCGCCTGGTTCCTCGGCGACGGATCGACGGAACTGGCCGAAAGTCCACTCGCTGCGGCGCGCATTGCGTTAGCCGAACTGCAGCAGGGCTAAAGCACGGCGCGATCTTTGAGATTCGCTTGTCGCGCTTTAGTTCTTTGTTTTCACGCATGTCTTTGGCCTGAAGCCGGATCCCACCTTCGCAAGACATGCTTTAGGCGCGCCGTCCATCCAGCGCGCCGTGCTCGGATCCTGGCGTCGCACGCCCTAACCGCGCGAGGCCGGTTCAGCGAAGAAACGCCATTATGCGGCAATCCGTCAGAAGAACCGTTGGGATTACGCCTCTTTGCTTTTGCGCGCTTTCGCCTTGGCGGGGGCGTTCTTCTTCAAGTTGTTCTTGTTGTAATCGATAGCGGCCCGGACGAGTGTCTTTAGAGCGGGCTCATTGATGTCATCGCCCTCGAGGAAATCGATGGCGCGACGCGCGTTGCCTTCGAGGCCCGCATTGAAGAGCTTGGCAGGATCCGGGATGTTCGCCCCATGAGCAAAGGTAAGCTTCACCTTTCCCTTGTGCGCGTTGGCAACCGCGATCATTCCGTCGCGGGACCAGACCGGGCTTCCCATCCACTTCCATTCCTCGATGATCTCCGGGTCGACCTCGAGAATGGTCTTACGGACACTGGCGAACGTCTTGCCGCGCCAATCTGAGATTCCTTCGATCAATTGATCGATGCGTTCGGATGCATCCATTGTATCCAATTCCTCCAATTCCAACCTTGCCGCAATCCCTTCGCCAATCCTCCAACGATGAGACGGCTCGTACCGGCTCTCACATTCGTTCGCCAGGCAACCGACTTGCCTGTCTCACCCAGTCGGCGAACTGAGCCTCATCGAGCTGGTCGTCTTCACGGATATCGAGGTAACGCACCTCCTTCTGTTTTGACACCCCTTGGGGCACCGGCTCCAGAGAGCTGCCGCGGAAGAAAGCCACCTTGATGTATTTGGTGAAGCAGTGAAAGCTCAGGAACCAGCCCTCACGCTTGATGCCGTAGAACGGCGAGTTCCATTTGACTGCCTTATGGACGTCGGGCACGGTTTGCCCGATGAGCGCATCCAGACGGCGTCCAAGGTCGCTTTTCCAGCCTGGCATGGCGGCGATGTAAGCCTGTACGGGCCCATCGCCTTCGGCTTTCGCGATCTGGGGATTGCCGCCTGAGAGCAGTGTCGGCCTGATTCCACTCGCGGTCTTGGTCATTGTCCATCCTCTTGAGCCAACCTTGTATGGTCGCTCTTTGAATTGGCGGCTTCGCTGACGCGCGCCGTGACGCAAAAACGGCGACACGCTCGACATCAAAGGCTATCCGCAGATGCCTTGGTCATGCAACCCTCGACAGGTTCCTAGTGGACTGCTTGCAAAGCGCCTGCCTCGGTCGCCGGCCCTGCTGTCGGCAGGCAGCCGAGCGAGACCAAGGCGGCGCGAACGGCCTCGTCGATTGGCGTATTCGGCTCGCTGCCGAGCTCGCAGACCAATCGTTCATTCGACATCCGCAGCGGTTCTTGCCAGAGATAACGCATCTCCTTCAATTCACGCATGAAGGTGACGAACGGAGCGGCCAGCGGCACGATCCACCAAGGAAAGTCCTGCGTCTTTATGGCGTTGCCGGCCACCCGCTTGATGGCAGCCACCATCTGGCAGCCATCGGCGTCCCAGAAGCCGTCCATGTGATAGACGGCAAACGATGGCAGGCGGTCAGCGCATTCGACGAGACGGACCATCGTTTCTGCAACATCAGGCAGATAGGCCCATTGATGCCCGACACCGCGCCGCGCCGGATTCTTGACGGCGTTCACCGGCTTTCCCGGTGTGACCATGCCCTGCGAGAACCAGCTGTTGGCGCCCCCCGGCCCGAAGAAATCGCCGGCGCGTACAATGATGACCGATACGCCGCTTTGCGAGGCTACCTGCAGTCGCCTTTCCATTTCGACGCGGATCGCTCCCTTCTTCGTCACCGGGTGTTGCGGGCTGTCTTCTCGAAGGACTGGAAAGGCATCCGGTCCGAAATTATAGACGGTACCCGGCAGAACGATGCGCGCGCCGAGGGAACGCGCCGCTGCGATGGTGTTGTCGAGCATCGGAAGGACGAGCTTGTCCCAATCGCGATAGCCCGGCGGATTGACTGCGTGGACAATAAGGCTGGCGCCTTGCGCCGCGGTCATGAGATCGTTGGCGTGCATCGCATCGCCCTGCACCCAATCGAGGTCGGGCGCATTCGCGCGGGCCTTTGCTGCATCCCGGTTCAGCGCCCTCACCCGCCAACCGCGTGCGGCGAGCGTGCGAGCGACCTCGCCTCCGATCCCGCCTGTTGCACCGAGCACCAAAGCAACCTGCCCATTGAATTCAGTCACGATGGTCTCCGTTCTGTTCAACTGACCCGATCATGCCCGTATGTCTACATAAACGAAATTGACGAAATTCGTAGGGCCGATATACATAAATGCATGAGCAGGGAACCCGACTGGCATTTCTACCGAACGCTGTTGGCGGTGCTGGACCACGGATCGCTTTCGGCGGCAGCGCGTGAATTGGGCCTGACGCAGCCGACGGTCGGGCGGCACATCGATGCGCTGGAGGACGCAATAGGCTCGCAGCTCTTCGTGCGCTCACCGAACGGTCTTTTGCCGACGGATGCAGCGCTTGAACTGAAGCCTTATGCCGAAACGCTCGCGTCGACATCCGCCGCCCTGCTGCGAACGGCGTCGGGGCATCGTGAGCGCGTTGCCGGCACAGTCCGGATAAGTGCCAGCGAGGTCATCGGTGTCGAGGTTCTACCGCCGATCCTCGCACCGCTGATGGCGGCCCATCCCGAGCTCAATATCGAGCTCTCGGCCTCGGACGCCATCGAGGACCTTCTCAATCGGGAGGCAGATATCGCCGTACGGATGGCACAGCCGGCGCAGGATCAGCTTCTCTTTTGCCGCATCGGAGAGATACCGCTCGGCTTTCACGCCCATCGTCGCTACCTCGCCCAACACGGCATGCCGCAGGAGATGGCCGACCTCGCAGGACACCGCCTTGTCGGCTTCGACCGACAGACAGCCTATATCCGGTCCATGATGGCGCGCTTTCCATTGCCGGACGGCCTCCCCTTCGCTTTCAAGAGCGATAACCCGCTTGCGCAGATTTCGGCAATTCGCGCCGGCTTGGGGATTGGAATCTGCCAGACCGGCCTCGCAGCGCGGGAGCCTGATCTGCTGCCGGTCCTGCCTGAGCTTTTCCGGATACCTCTCGACACCTGGGTCGTCATGCACGAGGGGATCAAAACGGCACGCCGCTACCGCGTCACATTCGACGCACTGGTCGACGGCCTGATGAATTACGTAAAGGCAACGGCGCGCAAGCGCCCGGGCTGATCATCGCTTGGACGATAACCGCACGCTCATGCGCGAGGCGAGGCTTCGCTGGAATGGCTTTTCCAGGTGCCGTCGACCACCTCGGTCTCCGGCCGGTCTCCGCCTTCGGCATACTCCTCATGCCATTTACCCTTGTCATCCTGCCAGCTGATCTCCGCGGAATCACCGCCAACCTGCTGTTCGGCCGCAACGATACGGGCTGCTTCGAGCGCTTCGGAGTGTGTCGGGAATGCTTCCGAATAGACACTGCCCAACCGGTAGGCCCAGCCCCCGTCGTGAGGTACGACCTCGTAGACCACCTTGACCATGCATCTCACTCCACTTCTTCTTGTTTCGCGCTCGAATACTGACCGGATTGCATCCAGTTCTGCGCGGGCCGCGTTGCAAGAGACGAGAGGGCGCCGCGATGTGCTTCCGGCTGACCGATGCGGTAGTATTCCATTAAATTCTCAAGACTGCAAACGCGCTCCCTCCTCGTGCTTGCTTGCCATGCAAAATCATCGCTTTAGACTTGCCGGATGAATCAAGATCGGAGCTTTCCGTGGATATCGTGTCGCGACTGAAAGACGAAATGCTCTTGGTATTGGCGATGATGGTCGCGGCTGTCGCCTATATGTCGGAACATGCGGTTCTCGAGATGGGGCGCGCGATATCGCTCATCGCCGCAGCCCTGCTTGTCGCCACCATCGTCTTTGCCTCGGTTCGCGTCGCCCACCATGCGGAGATCCTGGCAATCAAGGTCGGCGATCCCTACGGCACGATGATCCTGACGCTGTCGGCCGTTGCCGTGGAGGTGATCATCCTCGCCATCATGATGAGTGGCGAAAGCTCCCCCACGCTCGTTCGCGACACGATCTATGCGGCCCTCATGCTCGACATCAACGGCATCCTTGGCCTTGCCGCCCTACTTGGAGGCTTGAAGCACGGAGAGCAGCCCTACAACGACAACTCGGGAAAGACCTATGGCGTCATGATTCTTACTGCCATGGGTATCTCGATGATCGTCCCTGAATTCGTGCCGGCGGATAAGTGGCACTTCTACTCCGCCTTCACCATCCTGGCGATGATCGCTCTCTACGGCCTCTTCCTGCGCATGCAGGTCGGCCAGCACAGCTACTTCTTCAGCTATGCCTACCCTCGCAACGAACGGAAGAAGACCGATCCAAAGGAGCACTCGACCGAGGATTCCACGGCCGCCTCGATCGCCACGATCCTGATCGGCGTGGTCATCATCGGCCTCCTTGCGGAGTTCATGGCCACCTTCATGACGCAGGGCCTGCGGGACACAGGCGCTCCCGTTGCCCTGACCGCCATCGTCGTCGCAGCGATTTCCGCAGCACCTGAAATCCTGACGGCGCTGCGTGCGGCACTGCGCAACCGCATGCAGGCGACCGTCAATATCGCCATGGGCGCGTCGCTGTCGACTGTCATCCTCACGGTTCCGGTGATGGAGACGATCGCCCTCTACACCGGCCAGCCCTTCATCATGGCCATGACACCGGTCCAGACCGTGATGGTGGCGATCACCTTGATTGCGGCGGCCATCAACCTCAACGACGGCGAAACCAATGCTATCGAAGGCATGACGCATTTCATCCTCTTCGCAACATTCCTGATGCTGTCGGCATTGGGACTTTGATTGTGTGGGACGTGTCCGATCGTTCTGTCGCTACGGCTAGGAGATCGCACCTTGCAATTCGTCTGCCTGCACACCATGTCCATGGTATCGGCAGCATCTGAAACGGGCGCTGCCCCGTGCGGGCGATCAGCAGCGTTCCGGCCCCAACAAAGGAGGACAGCATGTCTTCCGGCTCCAGCATAAAGTTCAAAACAAGGTTCGCAAACCCGTTCGTTCCAAACGCGCGGATGATTGCTTTGGAAGCCGGGACCTATCGGCTGAGCCTCGACGAGGAAGAGAACGAAGGCCTTCAATTTTCCGCCTTCAGGAGAACCAGGACCCATCTCGAAATACCGGCGACTGCAACGCGCATCGACACCAGGCAGCGGCTGAGTGTCTTTGCAGGACATCGAAACTGCCTGCCCAAGAATGTCAGCACCGGTGAGTGATGGCCCGCAGAGCGCGCGACGGCAATGTTGCCGACAACGCGATCCAACAGAGGAACAAGAGGCGCATTATGGCAATCGCATTTCCCAACCGCGCCAGAAGTTATGACGAAACCGCCAGGCGCATCCGCTTCCTCGGCCATGATGGTATGTTCGAGATTCGTTTCTCGATGGATATTGACGTGCTGACGAAGGGACCTTGCCCGGCAGCCACATCGGAACGCGACTATCTCGCGGGATTTGACGGGCTTCGAACCCGAATTCTAGATGTCGCCAAACGCGTGTACGGTTCCAAACGACAAAATTCGATCATCCTGAAACTGACGGATTTCAGATAGAAGATTGATCGACGGTTCTTTTTTCCTGCACCAAAGCCCCTATCGAAAACCAACCCGACAACGAGGACCCACCGCATGCATGAACCATGGAGCAAAAGCCGCGAACGTGCAGAAGCGGCGTTCGGCTTGACACAGACACAGATGTTGTCCCGCACCAAGGAGGCTTTGAAAATCGACGCCGCCGCTACCGCCAGAAATGAGAAGACTGCGCGACTGAGGGCGATGCGCCTTGAACAAGAAGCCCAGGCGCGGGCCGGGAAATCGTCCCATGCAACGCCGATCACCGAATGACCGAGGGAGCAGGTGCGGCGCATTTGGGACGTTGGTTTGATTGAAGCGATCCCACCGGATCAGGCGCAAGTCTCGCCTTGTTCACCCTTTTGATAAAACGCCACAACACTTCGCTTGAAAGCTTCGCTGTGCTTGGACATCAAAAACCCCCGAAGGTTGTTGGCCAACATTCGGGGGTCCGTTCATCTCCGGCGGTTTTTTTGATTTCGTTGCTGGCTTACTTGCAGGCGCCACAGAAACGCTGGATGCGCTTGCAGGCTTCCTCAAGCAGCGCTTCGGAGGTCGCATAGGAGATGCGGAAGTTCGGGCCAAGGCCGAAAGCCGAGCCATGAACGACGGCCACACCTTCGCTTTCAAGCAACTCGGACACGAAGTCCTCGTCCGTCTCGATAACCTTGCCAGAGGGTGCGGTCTTGCCGATCAGGCCGGCGCAGGACGGATAGACGTAGAACGCGCCTTCCGGCGACGGGCACGTGATGCCCTTGGCCTGGTTCAGCATCGACACGACGAGGTCGCGGCGGCCTTCGAAGATCTTCTTGTTCTGGGGGATAAAGTCCTGCGTGCCGTTCAGCGCTTCGACAGCCGCCCACTGGGCGATCGACGTCGCACCCGAGGTCTGCTGACCCTGGATCATGTCCATCGCCTTGATGAGCTGGATCGGACCTGCCGCATAGCCGATACGCCAGCCGGTCATCGCATAGGCCTTGGAGACGCCGTTCATGGTCAGCGTGCGATCGTAGAGCTTCGGCTCGACTTCGACAGGCGTGACGAACTTGAAGTCGCCATAGGTCAGATGCTCGTACATGTCGTCGGTCAGCACCCAGACATGCGGATGCTTGAGCAGCACGTCCGCCAGTGCCTTGAGTTCGGCACGCGTATAGGCAGCGCCCGACGGGTTGGATGGCGAGTTGAAGACGAACCACTTCGTCTTCGGCGTGATCGCCTTGTCGAGATCGGCCGCCTGGAGCTTGAAGTTGTTTTCCTGCGTCGCCGAAACGATGACAGGCGTACCGCCGCATAGCGCCACCATCTCCGGATAGGACACCCAGTAAGGCGCTGGAATGACGACTTCGTCGCCCGGGTTCAGGGTCGCCATGAAGGCGTTGAAAAGGATCTGCTTGCCGCCGGTGCCGACGATCGTCTGCTCCCAGGAGTATTCCAGGCCGTTCTCGCGCTTGAACTTCGCGGCAATCGCCTTGCGCAGTTCCGGAATGCCGGATACCGGCGTGTACTTCGTTTCGCCACGGGTGATCGCGTCGATGGCGGCCTGCTTGATATTGTCTGGCGTATCGAAGTCCGGCTCACCGGCACCGAGGCCGATCACATCGCGTCCTTTCGCTTTCAGCTCGCGCGCTTTCTGGGAAACGGCGATGGTGGCTGAAGGCTTCACACGGGAAAGAGCATCGGCAAGAAAGGCCATGATATCGGTCCTATACGGTTGATTTGGGCAGAAAGCCGGGACCGGAGTTCTGCGCTAAGCTCTATGTCCAATGTCAGCAGGCATTTCAAGCGCAAAGGCGTGATGGTGCCAATGAATCTTGGTGATCAGTCGGCTCAGGCGATTGTCGATCCGCGACATCGCCCAACCGGCCCGATGCACCATTTTGCGAAGCAGTTGAATCGGTTTCTGAAGAGAGCCCGATTTACGCCCTGAAATCAAAAACTTCGCCTTTTTCAGGCTTTGCCACGAATTGGCCGCAACAAATGCCGCGGCATGCCGCAATTCGGTCGCGAGCACGCCGAGATCGAAGCCGCATTTTGGTGCATCCGACATTGGTTATTGAGGGCATACCATGTTTCTGGAAGACGAGTTCGTCATAAGGCGCGTTCGCGCCAGTCGCGTATCCATCTCATTGCTGGTTGCATTCGTGGCTTTCGCCGCGTCGATCCTTATGACGTTCGGGCTCGTCACGACTGTCTACGCCGGAGAAAGCCAGCAGAAGGTCGAGCAGCTCGCCGGCCTCGTGCGGCCGAACGACGTCAACAGCGGCTCCCTCCTCTTTCCCGCCAGGGAGCCCGGCTTCTTCGTCGAGGCACCGCGCCTGAAGACCGATGTGCAGATGGACGTCTCCGGCCCCATCGCGCGCGTTAGGGTCACACAGCGCTTCCAGAACCCAAGCAAGGGGTGGGTCGAGGGCACCTACGTCTTTCCGCTGCCTGAGAATTCCGCCGTCGACGTGCTGAAGATGCAGATCGGCGAGCGCTTCATCGAGGGCCAGATCAAGCCGCGTCAGGAAGCGCGCGAGATCTACGAACAGGCCAAGGCGGAAGGCAAGAAGGCAGCCCTTCTCGAGCAGCAGCGGCCCAACATCTTCACCAACCAGGTCGCCAACATCGGCCCCGGCGAAACGATTGTCGTGCAGATCGAATACCAGCAGGCTGTCCACCAATCCGGCGGCGAGTTCTCGCTGCGCTTCCCGATGGTGGTCGCCCCCCGCTACAATCCGGCGCCAATCGTCCAGACCGTGGAGTTCAACAATGGCGCAGGCTTCGCAATTCCGAATGATCCGGTGGAAAATCGCCAGAAGATCGAGGCTCCGGTTCTCGATCCGCGCGACAACGCCAAGATCAACCCCGTTGCGCTCACCGTCGATCTGAAGGCCGGCTTCGCGCTCGGCGACGTGAAATCCTCCTTCCACGACGTCGACATCAAGCAGGACGGCGACCAGAACCGCATGATCTCGTTGAAGGGCGAGAGCGTTGCGGCAGACAAGGACTTCGAACTCACCTGGAGGGCCGCGCCCGGCAAGACGCCAAGTGCCGGGCTTTTCCGTGAAGTCGTCAACGGCAAGGCCTACCTGCTCGCCTTCGTCACACCGCCGGCAACGCCCGATGCATCCTCGCCCGCGGCCAAGCGTGAGGTCGTCTTCGTCATCGACAATTCCGGCTCCATGTCCGGCCCATCGATCGAGCAGGCCAAGGAAAGCTTGGCGCTTGCCATCTCGAAGCTCAATGTCGACGACCGCTTTAACGTCATCCGCTTCGACGACACGATGACCGACTACTTCAACGGCCTTGTTGCAGCCTCGCCCGACAATCGCGAGAAGGCCATTGCCTACGTTCGCGCATTGACCGCCGATGGCGGCACCGAAATGCTGCCCGCATTGCAGGATGCACTGCGCAACCAGGGCCCCGTTTCCAACGGCGCGCTTCGCCAGGTCGTGTTCCTGACCGATGGCGCGATCGGCAATGAACAGCAGCTGTTTGCCGAGATCAGCCAGAACCGTGGCGAGGCTCGCGTTTTCACCGTCGGCATCGGCTCGGCGCCGAACTCCTATTTCATGACCAAGGCCGCCGAGATGGGCCGAGGCACGTTCACCCAGATCGGCTCCGCCGACCAGGTCGCTGGCCGCATGGGCGAGCTCTTCGCAAAGCTTCAGAACCCGGCAATGACCGACATCGCAGCAACCTTCGAAGGCGTCAAGGCAAAGGATATCACCCCGGTTCCGATGCCTGACCTCTATACTGGCGAGCCGGTGGTCCTGACCGCCGAACTGCCGGAAGAAACACCCGCCGGCAAGCTCCAGATCATAGGCAAGACCGGCCTTCAGCCCTGGCGCGTCGACATGGATATTGCCAATGCCGCTGACGGCCGGGGAATTTCGAAGCTCTGGGCCCGTCGCAAGATCGACGACCTTGAAGCCCGCGCCTACGAACGCGAGGACGGAGGCTTGCTCGACAAGGACATCGAGACGGTGGCGCTCGCCCATCACCTCGTCTCGCGGGTGACCAGCCTCGTCGCAGTCGACGTCACGCCGTCGCGTCCCGCCGGCGCGCCGCTTGGCTCGGCAAAGCTGCCGCTCAACCTCCCTGACGGTTGGGATTTCGAGAAGGTCGGCGGCGAGGACGTCCAGCCCGCAGCTGAAAGCGCGCCCGATCACGCGATGACAACGCCCCAGCAGGAATTTGCCCAGCTGGCAGCATTGCGTATGGCTGCTGCCCCGACGGCGAAAGCAGCCGGGCTGATTGCCCAGAAGTCCGCGTCGGTAAAGCTGCCGCAAACGGCAACACGTGCTGACGAAAAGATTGTCCGCGGCATCGTCGTGCTTCTCGCTGCACTGATGGCGGCAAGCGGGCTTGCCGTCTGGCGCCGGCGCGTGCGCGGCGTCTTTAGAGGAGCCAAGCCATGACGGCCGCCAGCGCAAGATCGGGAGTTCGAAACCAGGAAGTGGACGAGTTCGGCCCGCTTCCGACCTACCTCGAGCTCGCCATGGCGACGGCTGCCGCGACCGCCTACGATGCAGCCCCCGAGCGCGACAACCGATCGCTCCTGCCCAGTCTCTCCATCGTCGAGAAGGCAATTGCCGTCAGCATCGCCCTCCTTGCTCTCTACGGAACGGCACTGGTCGCCGATGGACTCTACATCAAGGCCAAGGCGCAATTGTCACAGATCCTCCTGAAGCGAGCCTTTGCCGCCGAACTCCGCGGCGAAGACGCCAAGCCCTGGCCCTGGGCGGATTTCACGACCGAGGCGGAGGTGACTGCACCGCGCCTCGGCAAGCATGCGATCGTCCTGTCCGGTGCCTCTGGCGAGGCTCTGGCCTTCGGCCCCGCCTGGCTCGCCAATACGCCCCAACCCGGCGATGAAGGCACCTCCGTTATCGCCGCCCATCGCGACACGCATTTCCGCTGGCTGAAGGATGTCAAACCGGGCGACGAAATCGAGGTCACACGTCGCGACGGCAAGGTCCTGACCTTCAAGGCGGGCGAAGGCCGCATCGTGCCATGGGATCGAAGCGGGATCGATCCGGCAGCGCAAGGTCGTCATCTCGTGCTTGCGACCTGCTGGCCTTTCGGCGCGACGCAACGCGGCCCGCTGCGCTATATCGTCGAAGCGGAACTCGTCGATCCGCAACCAAACACAAAGCCGTTATCCCGAGCCGAATGAGGTTGAAGCAGGTGTCCGATGCTCCACGTTGATCGGGACAGACAATGGGACGGACCATGACGATCTTTGCAAAGCTTCACGTCGGCTCCTTTCTAGCAGCCGCGGTCTTGGCCGCCGCCTCCCCGAGCTTGGCGGCCGATACGGTCAAGACGAAGACGGTCGAGGTTCAGGTCGATACGATTGCGACCGGGCTCGAGCATCCCTGGGCAGTGGAGGTTCTTCCCGACGGCTCCTATCTCGTCACCGAGCGACCGGGGCGGCTGCGCATAATCCGTGACGGCAAGCTCTCCCTTCCCATTGCCGGCGTACCCAAAGTCAGTGCCCGCGGTCAGGGCGGCCTGATGGATGTTGCGCTCGCACCCGATTTCGCAGCGAGCCGCAAGATATTCCTCACCGCTGCCATAGGGGCCAAGGGCGGCTCCGGCACCGAGGCCTTCAGCGCCACGCTGTCAAAGGACGGAACCAGGCTCGATGACGTCAAATCCATCTTTGCGATGACGCGCTTCACCGGTGGCAATATCCAGTACGGTTCCCGCATCGCCTTCGCCAGGGACGGCTCGCTGTTCATCAGCGTCGGAGACCGCGGCGACAGGGATCGCTCCCAGGACTGGAAGGACGACGCCGGCTCCATCATTCACATCAACGCTGATGGCAGCATTCCTGACGACAATCCTTTCAAGGACGGCGCCAAGGCGCTTCCGGAAATCTGGTCGAAAGGCCATCGCAATGCGCAAGGCATCGCCTTCGATGCCGCCGACGGCAAGCTCTATACGGTTGAGCACGGCGCCCGCGGCGGTGATGAGATCAACGAGATCGAGCCCGGCAAGAACTACGGCTGGCCGATCATCACCTATGGCCGTGATTATTCCGGCGCCGAGATCGGCGAAGGCACGGCCAAGGAAGGACTTGAGCAACCGCTTTATTATTGGGACCCGTCCATAGCGCCGGGAGCGCTCGTCGTTTACCGCGGCAAGATGTTCCCCGAATGGGATGGCAATTTTCTTGTCGCGGCGCTGAAGTTCCAACTGCTTTCGCGCATGCAGCGCGACGATAACGGAGCTTTCGTCGCCGAGGAGCGGCTATTCGATGGCTCCTATGGCCGCATGCGTGATGTGGTCGTCGCGCCCGACGGCGCCCTGCTGATCCTCACGGATGAAGACGATGGTGCATTGCTCAGGGTGTCGCGAGCACCGGCGGACAATGGCTGATGCGAAGCCTAAAGCACGGCGCGATCTTTGAGGTGCGCTTGTCGCGCTTTAGGTCTTTGTTTTCATGCATGTCTTTAGCCCGAAGCCGTTCCCGGGGAGACATGCTTTAGAGACCGGCGCGCAGTTCTTTTCGGATCACGAATTTTAGCCCCGACCACGTCTCGTCTATTGCGCAGACTTTGACGTCAACCAGCCCCAAAGGCAGAAAAATCGATCGCAGCACGTCTTCGGTGATTGTTGTCGGCATTCGCGCGGCTTTCTTGGGCCAGGAAATCCAGAGCATCCCGTCGGGCCTGAGAAGGCCGGACAAAGCCTGCGCCGTATCTTCCAGACGTGGCAGGCGGGTTTCGAACACGTGCACATAGTCGAAGCGACGCTCGATCACTGCCGGGACAGCCGTGTCGACAGAGGAGAAATGGCGAAAGCCTCTAAGCTCAGCAATGTCAGGCACGCCGAGCAGCAGTGCCGCTCGCCCTTCCTTGAGGCCAAGCTTTCGCGTGAGTGAACTGCCGCAGTACCCTGCAGGCGCAAGCGGAGCCTTTTCCTCGCGTTCCCGTGGCAATGAACCCGTTTTCGTCATCATCTGTTTTTGCTCTCATGGGCTGACGCCTCGCGACAGTCTTCACCCTTGCCCCAACGAAAGGCAACTGCTAACGCTCGACGACACCCCCTCTCCCCGCATCGAGGACGAAATGACGCGCATTCAGGCGAACCTTCTTTTGTTGCTTGCAGCTGCCATCTGGGGTGGCGGCTTTGTCGCGCAGTCGACGGCAATGAAGGCGATCGGTCCGTTCTGGTTCATTGGCCTGCGCTTCATGATCGCTGCGCTGGCGGTTCTTCCGTTCATGCTTTTTGAGGCACGCAAGAGCCCGGTCAAGACCGCGCCGCGCCACCTCAAGCTCTACCTCATGACCGGTCTTGCACTGTTTGGCGGCGCCACCACCCAGCAGATCGGGCTGCAGACGACGACGGTGACGAATTCCAGCTTCATCACCGGCCTCTACGTCGTGATCGTGCCATTGATCGCGGTGGTCTTCCTGCGCCGCTCTCCGCACTGGATCATCTGGCCCGGTGCGATCATGGCCGTATCCGGCATTTACTTGCTGTCGGGCGGACAGCTGTCGGCACTGACGACCGGCGACCTGCTGACGGTCGTTTGCGCAATCTTCTGGGCCGGACAGATCACACTGGCTGGCACCACGGTATCTGAAACTGGCCGTCCGCTTGCGCTCTCGGCCGCCCAGTTTGCCTTGACCGGCGCCTGCGCGCTCGCCGTTGCGCTCGTCACGGAGCCGATCAGCTCTACGGCGGTATGGGCTGCGGCCCCGGAAATCCTCTATGTCGGGATCTTCTCCTCGGGTGTCGCCTTCTCGCTTCAGATCATTGGCCAGCGCTACACGACGCCATCGCAGGCAGCCATCTTCCTGTCCTCTGAAGCGCTCTTCGGCGCCTCGCTCGGCGCCTTGCTGCTTGGTGAAACCATGCCGCCGCTCGGCTACGCCGGCTGCGCACTGATGTTCACCGCCATGCTTCTGGTTGAAGTGGTGCCCGAAATAGCGCGCCGTCGCGCTTCGGGCAGACTGAAACCGAGCCCAAATTTGGGTTGAACGTCTGGAAAAGAAAAAAACTTTAGCTTTTGCGCAATCGCGTTAACGTTGCATTTTTGGCAAAATCTGCTCCCAAACTATATTGCCAACAATATAAAGCGTGCCTCCACGGCTGCTGACGAATGAAATTTTGCTCCGGGAGCGCAAAAATGCGGCCTGAAGGCAGCCGCCGGCACAGACGCGTTAAAAAACTTTTGCTTGCCAAAATTTAATAATCGCAGCACTCTCACCGTGTTCGGGCATTTTGCGAGCATGGGAAGTCCTTTAAGAATGTGCGCGCCGGAGACGCTAATATTCCGGTCAGCCAGTTCCGAGAAAGCGGGCGTCAGTCCCGTGGTGAGCTTGGTTGTGCTCGAGGGGACCTTTTTCTCACATTTCAATAATTGCCTGCCAACGTCTCCGCGAGGAGGCATTATCAGTGATGCTGCCCGTGTGGATGGCGGGCGGAGATAAAAGGACCTGACGCATGGCCGAGACTGGCACTGTAAAATTCTTCAACACCGACAAAGGCTTTGGCTTCATCAAGCCGGACAAGGGCGGCGCCGACATCTTTGTACACATTTCTGCCGTTCAGGCGTCTGGCTTGGCCGGACTGACGGAAAATCAGAAGGTTAGCTTCGACACGGAGCCGGACCGCCGCGGCAAGGGCCCCAAGGCTGTCAACCTGCAGATCGCAGGCTGAGCCTCCAGCCAACGCTGTCAATTCGAGTTGAAGCCCGGCAGCAATGCCGGGTTTTGTCATTCAGCCTGTATTCAGATCGCGGCCCTTACCTTGCCATCATCAAGGTGCAGAACCGGAATCGGTTAAAACAGGGAAAGACAAATGAACAGGCTTGCGAAGACCCTCCTTATGACGGCAACCGCTGCTGCCCTCACGGTATCATCGATCGGCGTTGCTTCGGCTGGTGATTGGCATCGTCATCACCACGGCGATGACGCGCTTGTTGGCGGCGCTGTCGGCCTTGCAACGGGTCTGATCGTCGGCTCTGCCATCGCCAGCGCGCCGCGTTATGATGAGCCGCGCTATATCGATCCGCCGGTCTATGAGCCGGAATACGAAGCAGTGCCGGTCTATCGCGCTCCCCCGCCCCGCTATTATCGTCCGGTCGCTGCCGACGTCGAGCCTTGGACTCCGCAGTGGGAACGCTACTGCTCCTATCGCTACCGGTCGTTCGATCCGCGCAGCGGCACCTTTATCGGCAATGACGGCCGGAGCCACTTCTGCAACGCTGGCTGATGTCTGAACGCATGATCAAACACCAAGCGCCGCCCCTCAGCGGCGCTTTTGTTTTGTTGGTGCTCAGATCCGCTGCAGGAAGGGATTGCTGCGTCGCTCGTCACCGATCCGGCTGCCCGGCCCGTGCCCGCAAATAAAACCAACGTCATCGCCCAGCGGCAAAACCTTGTCGCGGATGGAGTCGATGAGTTGCTGGTGATTGCCACCTGGCAGATCCGTCCGACCGATGGAACCGTTGAAGAGTACGTCGCCCAGATGGGCGAAGCTTTGCGCGCGATTGAAGTAGATGACATGGCCCGGCGCGTGGCCGGGTGTGTGATACACCTCGAACTCGTGCGTGCCGAAAGAAACCTTGTCGCCATCCTTCAGCCAGCGATCCGGAACGACGTTCTGCATGCCCGGTGGCAGGCCATACTTCTGCGCCTGCACCTCAATCCGCTGCAACAGCGGAAGATCGTCCTCGTGCGGGCCAACGATATCGATGCCCAAGGCTTGCCGGAGCTCATTGGCACCACCGGCGTGGTCAAGATGGCCGTGCGTCAGCCAGATCGCCTTGATGTCAAGCGCGTTCGCCGTGATGGCCTCAAGGATCGCCGGCACGTCACCACCGGGATCGACCACGACGCCTTCCTTGGTCTCCGGATCGAAGAGGATCGTGCAGTTCTGCTGAAAGGGTGTCACCGGAATAATGCCGGCCTGGAGCATGCCCATGAGTGCCTCGCTTGTCTCTGTCTCAGTGTCCCTATAGTCCGAAACTTTGCCGCGCGCAGCCCGCGATTTTGTTCGGCCACCAGCCGCGCTGCAATTTAACACATCGATACAATCGTTTACCGGCGAAACCCACCGCAGGGGAACCTCGTCATCAGCCAAGCGTTACCTGGCTGTATAAGACAAGGAGAAACGAGATGACCCTGAAGCGAAATCTGTTCCTGGCTGGCGCGATCGTCGTTGGAAGCGCCGGTCTTGCCCAGGCGGACATGGCTGCCACGGCCATCAACGACCTGAACGTTCGTGCTGGCCCTGGTCCGCAGTACCCATCCCTCGGCATAGCGACGCGCGGTTCTGAGGCAATTCTGGACGGCTGCATCCAGGGAAGCCGCTGGTGCCGGGTTGACGTCAACGGCGTGCGTGGCTGGGTCTATGCCGAGTACCTGCAAGTTCAACAGGGTGGCAATAGCGTCATCGTCGAGCAGCACCAGGTCGATCTCGGCGTTCCCATTGTAACCTACGAGACGACGGCAAGCGTCGCTCCCGACCCGGCACCAGGCGACGAGTTGCTGGGACCGGTTGGTTCCGTCGAGGCCATCAGCCCGCCTGAGATGGTCACCACCTATGTTCAAGCCAATCCGGCTCAGACCGTGCGCCTGCGCGGTGACGTCGTCGTCGGTGCAGCGCTGCCTGGCGATGTGACATTCCAGGAAATTCCGGACTATCAGTATCGATATGTCCGCATCAACGATCGGCCGGTCCTTGTGGATCCCGCTACCCGTCGCATTGTTTACGTCTACGACTGACTTTGACACAAAACGTGCAAAAAGGCGCCTTCGGGCGCCTTTTTTTTCCAAGGGGCAGCGTGGAAAACTTTCACGCATGGGTTGCTCTCCATTCCACTCCATATTCAATCATGATAAAATACTGAAATTCAGACGATATCCCTGCTCCCGGTCGGACGTCGGATCGCCTGTATGGCTGGCTATCCTTTCGGACCGCTCAGCCGGCAGTGGCGTTTTGAGGAAACGCAAAAGGAGGGAAATCGTGGAAGCCTTATTGCCCATCATCACACAAGTGATAGCAGGGGCCGTCGGCGGCAATGTCGCAAGCGGCGCACTGAAGCAGGTTGCAATCAATGCCGTTGCCCGCACGATCGCCGGCGCAATCGGTGGCATTGGTGGCGGCATGCTTCTCAGCATGGTCGGCGGCGAAGCCGCAATGAGCGGTCTGATTGCCGACGGAATCGGCGGCCTGATCGGCGGCGGCATCCTGTCGACGATCGTAGGCGCAGTAGCCGCTCGCGCAAGGTAGACGGCGCACCGAAAAACGGCCGAGCTCGTGAGGAACTCGGCCGCTCCTGCTGGTAAAGTTCACTCGGCCGCTGCAGCAGCCGCCGGATATACCTCTTTGATGTAGTCGTTCATCAACGTTTCGCTGATCGTCGCCGGCGTGAATTTATGCGGGCCGATTTCCGAGACCGGCGTCACCTCTGCCGCAGAGCCCGTCAGGAAGCACTCGCTGAAATCCGCAAGCTCCTCCGGCATGATGGCGCGCTCGATCACCTCGATACCGCGACGCTTGGCGAGCGCGATCACTGTCTGTCGCGTGATGCCGTTCAGGAAGCAATCCGGCGTCGGCGTATGGATGACGCCATCCTTGACGAAGAAGATATTTGCCCCCGTCGCTTCCGCCACCTGGCCGCGATAGTCGAGCATCATGGCATCGGCATACCCCTTGGCTTCGGCCGCATGCTTTGAAATGGTGCAGATCATGTAGAGCCCGGCAGCCTTCGAGGCGCACGGCGCCGTCCTCGGATCGGGCCGGCGATATTCGGCAATGTCGAGCCGGATGCCCTTCAGCTTCTCTGCCGGATTGAAGTAGCTCCCCCATTGCCAAATGGCGATCGCGACATTGATGCGGTTCGCTTGAGCGGACACGCCCATCATCTCGCTACCGCGCCAAGCGATCGGGCGGACATAGGCATCGGAAAAGCCCTGGCGCTTCAGGAGCTCGATCGTCGCCGCATCCAGTTCGGCAACCGAATAAGGCACGTTGAAGCCGAGGATCTGCGCGGACGTGTGCAGGCGCTGGTTATGTTCCGTGAGCTTAAAAACCCTACCGCCGTAGGCGCGCTCCCCCTCGAATACCGCGCTTGCGTAGTGGAGGCCATGGGTCAGCACGTGGATCTTTGCGTCTTTCCAGGGCACGAATGCACCGTTGAACCAGATTTCGCCATCCAATTGATCAAAGGGAACTGAAGCCATTTCTCACTCCTCCGGCGCCCGCACGCCATTGCTGTTGATTGTTGTCCCCAATACGTTTTATCCACTCACGCAGGGGAAAATGACGCATTGTAGTGAAGTTTGCGAAGTCAGGCCAAATTTCCAGTGGAAATGGCGTCCTCTTCCGGCTTCGCAACGCTTGGGGAAGCTAGCAACGGCGCAGAGATACGTCAACAATGCTGACATATTTTTACGACAGCTTCCCGCACGGTGCGCAACAAGAAAGGAACTGCCAAGTTGGCACGCCAGACGAGCCCGAAGGTGGGCAAGGCCGAACCGCTGAAGCTGCCGATGGAAAACACGCAAACCATCGATTTCGAGATCATCGAGCTTCTGTTTTTCTCCTATCGTGACTTCGTTTCCGATCCCGACGCCATTCTTGCGGAGATCGGTTTCGGGCGGGCGCACCACCGCGTCGTTCACTTTGTTAACCGCAACCCCGGTATGACGGTTGCCGATCTGCTGGATACATTGAAGATTACCAAGCAGAGTCTCGCAAGAGTGCTCAAACAACTCATCGATTCGGGGTATGTTCGCCAGATTGCAGGGCCTGAAGACAGGCGGCAGCGCAAGCTCTATCCTACCAAGATGGGGCGCGAGCTGGCCCTTGCTCTGGCAGAGCCGCAATCGCGCCGTATTGAGAGAGCATTCGACGGGGCTTCTCCTGAGGTACGGGAAGGCATAAAGGCCTTCCTGAGAGGTATGCGGAACAGACAAAACGCGAAAGCAGACTGAATGGCGACAAAGACAGTGATTTCGGACGACGCTGCGCACTTGCTTGTTGTGGACGACGACACGCGTATTCGTGCCCTTTTGAACCGCTATTTGACCGAGAACGGGTTCAGGGTGACGGTGGCGGCGGACGGCGCGGAAGCGCAGCGCAAGCTTGCCGGACTGGACTTCGACCTCATCATCATGGACGTCATGATGCCAGGCGATTCCGGGATCGACGTGACCAGGGATCTGCGCACGATCAAGAACGTGCCGATCATCATGCTGACGGCACTGGCAGAGTCGGGCAGTCGCATCGCCGGACTGGAGGCTGGCGCCGACGATTACCTGGCCAAGCCCTTCGACCCGCGCGAACTCGTGCTGCGCGTCAACAACATCCTGCGCCGCAATGTCTCAAACGATGCGCCGAAGATCGAACAGGTGATGTTCGGACCATATACCTTCTCCCTGACGCGCAAGGAGCTGAAGAAGGCCTCCGAAGTGGTCCGGTTGACGGATCGCGAGCAGGAAATCATGCTGCTGTTTGCCAAGCGCGCCGGCGATACCATTCCGCGGCACGAGCTCATCGGCAACGATGTCGATGTCGGCGAGCGCACCATCGATGTGCAGATCAACCGCCTGCGACGCAAGATCGAGGACGATCCCGCAAATCCGGTCTGGCTGCAGACGGTTCGTGGTATAGGATACCGGTTGAGCATCGATTGACAGTCGCAACCCCAGGACCAGCGACCAAATGGTGACATTCGACTCCCTTCGGCGCGAGGACCGCCCGCCCGCCCGCGGCTGGCGGTGGATGATCCGCAGATTACGGCTCTATCTGCCGACCGGCCTCTACGTCCGCTCGCTTCTCATCATCATCATCCCGATGTTGCTGCTCCAGTCGGTCGTGGCGGCCTTGTTCATGGAACGCCACTGGCAGATGGTGACGCAACGCCTCTCTGCTGCGGTCACACGCGACATTGCAGCTGTTATCCAGATCATCGAGACCTATCCACAGGATACTGATTACAGCGAGGTCACGCGCATCGCACGCGACCAGCTGGGCCTGCAGATCTCGATCGAACCGGACGGCGACCTGCCGCCGCCACGCACCAAGCCGTTTTTCTCAATCCTTGATGGCATTCTGAGCGACGAGATCAGCGACCAGGTCAAACGCCCGTTCTGGATCGACACGCTGGGCGATTCCAATCTCGTCGAGATCCGCATCAAGCTCGAAGGCAAGATCCTTCGCGTGCTGGCAAGACGCAACTCGACCTACGCCTCCAACACCCACATCTTCATCGTCTGGATGGTCGGCGCTTCGCTGGTGCTGATCGGCATATCGATCCTCTTCCTGCGGGGACAGATCCGTCCAATCCTTGCGCTCGCAAACGCAGCAGAAAGCTTCGGCAAGGGCCAGAAGGCTGACAACTTCCACCCGCGCGGTGCAGACGAGGTTCGCCGCGCCGGCCTCGCCTTCATTCTGATGCGCGAGCGCATCGAGCGGCAGATGGAGCAGCGCACCGCGATGCTGACCGGAGTGAGCCACGATCTGCGCACGATTCTGACCCGCTTCAAGCTGCAACTGGCGCTGGCCGGCGACAATCCCGACCTGCACGGCCTGAACGACGACATCAATGACATGCAATCGATGCTCGAGGCTTACATGGCCTTCGCACGAAGCGAGGTCGAAGAAGACGTCGGCGAAATGAAGCTTAGCGACCTCTTTGCAAAGCTTGAGACCGATTTCGAACTTCACGAGGGCAAGACACTCACATACGCCATAGAAGGCGAGGACGGCATTGCGGTGCGTCCAAACGCCTTCGCGCGCCTTGTGACGAACCTCGCCTCGAATGCTCGCCGCTACGCCAGCACCCTCGACGTCAACGCCAAACACAGTGCCAAGTGGCTGACGATCACCTTTGACGACGATGGTCCGGGTATTCCCGAGAAGAACCGCGAGGATGTCTTCAAGCCATTCTTCCGGCTCGATGAAGCGCGCAATCTCGACGCCTCGGGCACGGGCCTCGGCCTTGCCATTGCCCGCGATATCGCCCGAAGCCACGGCGGCAACGTCACGCTCGGCGACAGCCCTCTGGGCGGTCTGCGGGCGACCGTGCGCCTACCGGCGTGAAAAGAGAGATGATGATCGATACGGCGCGAATGACATGGCTGAACCCGCCGCCTCGCTTTGAAGAGCGCAACGGCTGCCTTTATGTCTGGTCTGGACCGAAGACGGACTTCTGGCAAGGAACCTACTACGGCTTCCACCGCGACGACGGGCATTTCCTGCATCAGCGAAGAGACGGCGACTTCACGGCCGACATATCCTTCTGCGCACGCTATGAGGAACTCTACGACCAGGCCGGCATGATGGTTCGGGCCGACGCGACGCATTGGATGAAATGCGGGATCGAATATACCGATGGAGCAATGCACTTCAGCGTCGTCGTCACCAATGGCAACTCCGACTGGTCAGCCTTTCGGCTCGACCACGGATTCGACCGCATGGGCGTGCGCGTAACGCGAACCGGCGATGCGCTGTTCATTCAATACAGAACAGACCGGATGGAGGACTGGCGAATGGCGCGGCTTGCTTGGTTCGATCCGGCATTTGTGGAGGTTGCCGTCGGCCCGGCATTCTGCTCGCCGCAACGCGCCGGCTTTCAAGCCGTATTCCATGCTTTCTCGCTGACCGACCCGCTGTCGCGCGATATCCACTGATCACATCAGCTTCTTGCCGTTCGGCACTGGCTTGTCCGGTGCCGCAAGAACGATCGCGCCCGCTTCGTCCTCGAAGCCAAGCGTCAGGACTTCTGAGCGAACTGGGCCGATCTGTCGCGGCGGAAAGTTGACCACACCGAGAACCTGCCGACCGATCAGGGTCTCGGGCGTATAGTGAACGGTGA
The DNA here is from genome assembly GCF_900110205.1 of Rhizobium tibeticum. Taxonomy (GTDB): domain Bacteria; phylum Pseudomonadota; class Alphaproteobacteria; order Rhizobiales; family Rhizobiaceae; genus Rhizobium; species Rhizobium tibeticum. The sequence continues at coordinate 119,823 of NZ_FOCV01000005.1, forward strand.
TCTGGGCCGATGATGTCTTGAGGCCGATTTCCGCCCCGAAGTCGATCAACAGTTTGAAGGCCGGCTTGCGCGCTTGCGGGAACGGGCTTGCCTCGACAATCGTCCCGACGCGGATGTCGACACGCTCGAAGTCGGCATAGGTGATTTCGTCAGCCATGATCTGGATGCCCTCAGCCGGCAAGCTCTTCGGCACGCTTGCGTGCTGCTGCAAGGGCCTTGTCGAAAAGCGGCTGCATCGCGTCCTCGGCCATAAGGACGGAAAGCGCGGCAGCCGTCGTGCCGCCCGGCGAGGTCACGTTCTGGCGCAACCGCGCGGCGTCGTCGGGGGACTGGTGCAAAAGCTCACCAGCCCCCGCGACAGTTTCCCGTGCAAGACGCATGGCAAGGTCCGCCTGCAAGCCAAGTTTACGGCCTGCCTCTGCCATACACTCGACGAGATAGAACACATAAGCCGGTCCGCTTCCCGACAGGGCCGTGACGGCATCGATGTCGGCTTCGGTTGGAACCCACTCGACCGGACCGGAGACACGCAACAGTGAATGGACAAGCTCGCGCTGCGCATCTGTGACGCGCGCATTGGCGAACGCACCCGTAACGCCACGACCGACCATGGCCGGCGTATTCGGCATGGCGCGCACCATCGCAGCCTCGCCGAGATGCTTTTCAAGGAACGACAATGTCTTGCCAGCGGCAACGGACACGACGACCGTCTCCGGTCCGAGCGTTGCCTTGACCGGCGGCAGCACGGCATCCATGACCTGCGGCTTGACCGCAAGGAAAAGAACGCCTGCCGTCAAACCTGCCGGAGCCGAGGTGACGTGCGTCACGCCGGCATCGTTGATCGTCTTCATCATCTGCTCCGACGGGCCGGGATCGATGACGACGACAGAGGAACCGGCCACGCCGCGCTTGAGCCAGCCGGAGAGCATCGCGCCCCCCATGTTGCCGGCACCGACGAGAACGACAGGACCTGAAGATGCGGATGACATTTACGCCTCGCCGACCGTTTCGAAGAGAACCGCTTCCATCGCGCGGTTCGCCTCCATGCCCGACCAGATCACGAACTGGAAGGCCTGATAATACGCCTCGCAAGTGTCGAGTGCACTAGCCAGCAGAACCTCGACCTGTCGATTGGTCGGCTCGGCACCCCCGGCAAGCAGCAACGACTGGCGGAAAATGATGACATCTTCCTGGCGCCAGAGATCGAAGTGTCCCATCAGCACCTGACCATTGATCGCGGCCAGGAGCTTGGTGACTTCGTTGACACGCTGTTCGGGAACCCTGACGTCGAAGGCGCAGCCTAGGTGCAGCGCCTCAAACTCTTCCATCCAGGAAAAGGAAACGTGGTAGTCGGTCCACTTCCCTTCAACCGTCATCGCAATCTCGTCATCGCCCGACCGCTCGAAAGACCAGTCGTTATTGGCGGCGACGTACTCGATCATATCGACCGGGTTCGACTGACGCTCGACTTCCAATTCCATGAGGCTCATGCAGCACCTTCTTGACCGGAGTGAATGCGAACCAACTTCGTCAACGAGACACAAGGAGAACACACGCAACAGCCGGAACCACCAACCCTGATGACCGTTGAACCGCTACCAGACTTTACGCAGTCAAACCTGCCTGGAGCTTATCAACTGCTTCGAATCATCATTTAAAATCAGTGTATAACGGGCTAGGCGACGCGCCAGCCCCTCACGGCCGTTTTAGGGAACGGCACTGTGGAAAGCTTTTCGGGTTTCCATTCAGAAGGAGGGTTTAAATGACTCTGCCCATTGATCTTTTTGGCAGTGTCCACAGGTGGATAACGACACCCGGTTTTTAAGTCGCAGCCGCGGCGTGTCTCATAAAGGTCACACCACGGCCTGTGTCACAACGGGAATTATTTGCCCTTGGCTGCAAGCTTCGCTTCAAGGGCGGCGATCCGGGCAAGGAGGGCGTCGTTTTCATCGCGCGCCTTGATCGCCATGTCACGCACGACCTCGAATTCCTCGCGCTTGACGACATCGAGAGTATTGAGCCAGCGCTCCGCCTGCGCATTGAAGGCTGTCTCGATTTCCTTGCGCACACCCTGGGCCGCGCCGGCGGCGTCCGTCATCAGCTTGGCGAACTCGTCCATGATGCGGTTTGCTCCAGTCGTCATGGCGGTCTTCTCCCTTTACAACATGCAACGTGCGGCCTTCGGGCCTTTCAAGAATGAGGTAGGGCTTCGCCGCTAAGGATGCAAGCGCTTTGCACTGGATAAGCCTGCCCGTGCGAGCCGATCGCCAACAATCGACTTGACCGTTTTTGATCCCAGCGCCATCTTCCGCCCACATCGAGCTTGGCGCGCCTTTAGAAAGTCGCAAAGGACGCCTTGAACTGAACTGCGTCCGTCCGACCGGCCACTCCGTAGGGCTCACGCCAGCGAATGGGAAACCCTTGCCGACAGCAGCCAATCTCCTGGCGATCATGCCCTTCCCCGAGATCGACCCGATCGCCTTTTCGCTCGGCCCCCTTTCAATTCACTGGTACGGACTTGCCTATGTCGCCGGCATCATGCTCGGCTGGTACTATGGCCGTCTGATCGCCGCAAACAACAAGCTATGGCCAGGCGATGTTTCCCCGATCACCAAGGTGCAACTCGACGATTTCATCATCTGGGTCGCTCTCGGCATCGTTCTCGGCGGGCGTATCGGCTACATCCTGTTTTATGATATGCCGGCAGTGATCGAGAGCCCGATCCGGGCCATCCAGATATGGAACGGCGGCATGTCGTTCCACGGCGGACTGGCGGGCACCACCATCGCGATGATCATTTTCGCACGTCGCAACGCCATACCGATCTGGAGCCTGTTCGACATCGTCTCGGCGGTCGTCCCGATCGGCCTGTTCTGCGGCCGCATCGCCAACTTCGTCAATGGTGAGCTGTGGGGTCGCCTGACGGATGTGCCGTGGGGCATGGTTTTCTGCAATCAGTACATTGAAAAGACCAACGGCTACTGCCCCGGCGACGACTTTGTTCGCCATCCCAGCCAGCTCTATGAGGCTGGGCTGGAGGGCATCGTGCTGCTCTTGGTTCTCGCCGTTCTGATCTACGGCTTCCGCGCCCTGAAGGCGCCGGGCTTCGTCACCGGCGTCTTCGTCTGCGGCTACGCGCTTTCTCGTATCTTCGTCGAATTCTTCCGCGAACCGGATGCCCAGCTGGGCTACCTGCTGGGCACCAATTGGCTCACCATGGGCATGGTGCTTTCCACGCCGATGGTTCTGCTGGGAATCTGGGCCATGCTTTTGGCGCGCCGTCAGGCTGCCTTGCAGCACTGAACGCAGCCGGACAGGAGGGTATCGATGAGCACCGCGCTCGGTGAGAAGATCAAGGCGATCATCCAGGCAAACGGCCCGATCAGCGTCACGGACTTTTTCTCGCTGTGCCTCGCCGATCCCGAACACGGTTACTACAGGACCCGCGAGCCTTTCGGGCGCTCGGGCGACTTCGTGACCGCGCCGGAGGTGAGCCAGCTTTTTGGCGAGATGATCGGCGTCTTCATCGTCCACGCCTGGCAGCGACACGGAACGCCTGGCGGTGTCCGTCTTGTCGAGATCGGCCCCGGTCGCGGCACCATGATGTCGGATATGCTGCGCGTCGTTTCCCGCATAGCACCGCCGCTCTTTGAGGACATGACGGTGCACCTCGTCGAAACGAGCGAGCGTCTGCGCAACATCCAGCAGGAAACGCTCGCGTCGTATGGCGACAAGGTCAGCTGGCATCAAGGTTTCGGCGACGTGACGCCGGGTTTTTCGCTCGTCGCGGCGAACGAATTGTTCGATGCCATTCCGATCCGTCAGTTCGTGAAGACGACGACGGGGTTCCGCGAGCGCATGGTCGGCGTCGACGCAGACGGTGAACTGGCCTTCGGCGTCGGGGTGGCAGGGATCGATCGAGACCTTCTGCCCTGGCCGGAAGAGGATGTGCTCCCGGGAACGCTGTTTGAAATCTCGTCGGCTCGCCAGTCGGTGATGGAAGCGATCTGCGATCGGCTGAAGGACTATGGGGGAACGGCTGTCGCCATCGACTACGGGCACCTCGTCAGTGGCTACGGCGATACGCTGCAGGCGGTGCGCATGCATGAGTACGACCCGCCGCTGGCACATCCGGGCGAAGCCGACCTTACGAGCCACGTCGATTTCCAGGCGCTGGCGCAGGCCGCCACCTCGGCTGGCGTTCACCTGAACGGCATGCTTCACCAGGGCGATTTTCTTGTCGGCCTCGGCATTCTCGATCGCGCAGCGGCGCTTGGCCGAGACCGGGAAGCACATACGCGCCAGATTATCCAAACCGCCGTCGATCGACTGGCCGGCGAAGGCGAAGGGCGCATGGGCGAACTCTTCAAGGTCATGGCGGTCTCTCACCCGGCCGTGGATTTGATGCCCTTCCGTCCAGCGGATTGACAGAAGAAGCGCCGCTGGGCCAACATCCGCCGCAACCGACGGGCTTTGCCATCCGAAAATGGCGGATCAGCAGTTCAAGCAATCTTGGAAGTTTTAATGACACAAGCAGCATCTCCGGCACCGATCCAAAGCACGCTGCTGAACGAGACAACCGGTGACGCGATTCTCCATGGCTATTTTACGCGGGAAGGCGGCGTTTCGCACGGCATCTATCGCGGCCTGAATGTTGGCCTCGGCTCGAACGACGAGCGCGAGAAGGTTCAGGAGAACCGCCGCCGTGTGGCAAACTGGTTTGAGTTGCCTGTCGAGCGTCTCGCTACCGTGCATCAGGTCCACTCTCCCGATGTGGTCATCGTCGATAAAAACTATGACGGATCGCGCCCAGCAGCAGATGCGATGGTAACGGCAACCCCCGGCATAGCGCTTGGCGTTCTGGCAGCCGACTGCGGGCCCATCCTTTTCGCCGACGCGACGAACGGTGTCATCGGTGCCGCTCATGCCGGTTGGAAAGGCGTCCTAACCGGCGTATTGGAGAACACGATTGCCGCCATGGTCCGACTTGGCGCGAAGCGGGAGGCAATCGTTGCCTGCCTCGGGCCATCGATCAGCCAGGCAAGCTACGAGGTCGGCCCGGAATTTGTGGAGCGCTTTGTCACACAGGATCCATCGTACGAGCGCTACTTCCTGTCCTCAGCAAAGCCCGGGCACGCGATGTTCGACCTGCCGGCGCTGACTGTCGATCGGCTGCGCATCGCCGGTGTCCGCGCAGAAACCCTGGGGATCTGCACTTATCCCGACACCGAGCGTTTCTTCTCTTATCGCCGGACCACACATAACAAGGAGCCGGATTACGGCCGGCAAATTTCTGCAATCGCAATCAGGGAGATTTAAGCGGCATGGCCCTGCACTTCGACAGACCCGAATTCGCCGTCCGCCTCGCACGTCTGACCGACAGGATGCGCGAAGAAAAGCTGGACGCGCTGCTGCTCTTTGCGCAGGAAAGCATGTACTGGCTGACCGGCTACGACACCTTCGGCTACTGCTTCTTCCAGACGCTTGTCGTCAAGGCCGACGGGACAATGGCCTTGATCACGCGCTCCGCCGACCTGCGCCAGGCCAAGCACACCTCTATCTTGGAAAATGTCCAAATCTGGGTCGACCGCGTGAATGCCGACCCGACCGTCGACCTCAGGAACCTGTTGGTCGAGATGGACCTGCTCGGCGCCAGGATCGGCGTCGAGTACGATACCCATGGCATGACGGGCCGCGTTGCCCGGATGCTCGATGCGCAGTTGACGTCGTTCGGACAGATTGTCGACGCCTCCTATCTCGTCAGCCGCCTGAGATTGATCAAAAGCCCGGCCGAAGTCGCGTATGTCGAACGCGCGGCCGCCCTGGCCGACGATGCGCTCGATGCGGCGCTGGCGCTGACCAAGCCAGGTGCGGACGAAGCCGACATTCTGGCCGCCATGCAGGGCGCCGTCTTTGCCGGTGGCGGCGACTACCCGGCGAACGAATTCATCATTGGCTCCGCCGAGGACGCGCTGCTGTGCCGCTACAAGGCCGGCCGCCGCAAGCTCGATGCGAACGATCAGCTGACGCTCGAATGGGCGGGCGCTTACGCGCACTACCATGCGGCAATGATGCGTACCATCGTCATCGGCGAACCGAACTATCGCCACCGGGAACTCTACAATGCCTGCTTCGAGACGATCCAGGCGATCGAGACCGTCCTCAAGCCGGGCCGTAGCTTCGGCGATGTTTTCGATACGCACGCGAAAATCATGGATGAACGAGGTCTTTCCCGCCACCGTCTCAATGCCTGCGGCTACTCTCTGGGCGCCCGTTTCTCGCCGTCCTGGATGGAGCATCAGATGTTCCACGTCGGAAATCCGCAGCCGATCGAGCCGAGCATGTCGCTCTTCGTGCACATGATCATCATGGATTCCGACACGGGAACGGCGATGACCCTCGGGCAGACCTATCTGACGACCGACGACGTGCCCCGCGCCCTTTCGCGCCACTTTCTGGACTTCATCAACGTCTGACGCAAACCATTGCTGGCCAAGAATCCGGAATTGACATAGACCGGCGCCGGCCTTCATAAAGTGCATGGGGCCGGCACTGGGAAGGATGTAACGAGGGATGACGCGAGTTGCGACTGCGCCGATGCTCCTTGCCTGCTTTGCCCTATCCGCCTGCAACACCAACGATGCCCTGGTTCCCCTGGTCGACATCGGCGAACCCTCCGGAAGCATCCGTTCCTCGCCGGTAACGCAAGGCGACGTCGAGCGCATGGCAGGCGCGACGCCACGCCAGCAGGCCTTTGCTTCCGAACGGCGGTCGAACGGATATCACCCTGCCTACAACCAGACGGCTTACCGGCAGGGTTCGGGCGCACCACCAACCACGATGCAAGCCCAGGCCATGGCGCTGGAAAACGACCCGCCCCGGCCCGCCGCCGCCGCTCCGATCAAAGCCGAGACGCTGCCTGAGCCTGTGTCCAATGCCCAGGCCGAAGAAGAAGACATGGTGGAAACGCCCCCGCGTGAGCCGCCGCGGCAGCAAAACCAGACTGCCATGCTGAATACCAACTCCCCCTCGGCGCGCGGCACGACCGTCCGCTTCCTGCCGATCATCGGCGCGCCGGTCCAGGCCGTCACGCCGCTTTCGCGCCAGCTCGGGGCCGAGGCCCGCTCGCACGGGCTTTCGATCAAGAGCTCGAACGACAGCTCCAGCGCCTACATTCTGAAGGGGTATCTCTCCGCCTTTTCTGACAGCGGTAAGGTCACTGTGGTCTACGTCTGGGACGTTCTCGACGGTGGGGGCGCTCGCTTGCACCGCATACAGGGACAGGAAAGCGTGCCCTCGCAAGCGCAGGATCCCTGGGCCGGCGTTCCCGCTTCGCTCATGCAGCAAATCGCATCGAAAACCATCACCGAATTCTCGACATGGCGCGACGCTCGTGGCGGTTAAGCCACAAGCTTTTTAGAAATATAGGCGCAGATAACGCCTTAGCCCTTGCATTCAGGAGCAAGCTGGCTAAAAAGCGCGGCTATCAGCAGGTAATAGGCGGACCAAGATGAAGGTTTTCGCAGGCAATTCGAACCGGCATCTCGCCGAAGCGATCTGCAACTATCTCAACGTGCCATTGGGCAAAGCCAGCGTCAGAAGATTTGCCGATCAGGAAATCTTCGTGGAAATCCAGGAAAATGTTCGCGGCGAGGACGTATTTCTCGTTCAGTCGACCTCGTTCCCGGCCAACGACCACCTGATGGAACTGCTGATCATGATCGACGCCATGCGTCGCTCGTCGGCACGTCGTATCACGGCAGTCCTTCCCTACTTCGGCTACGCCCGCCAGGACCGCAAGCCCGGACCTCGTACGCCGATCTCGGCGAAACTGGTTGCCAATCTGATCACCGAGGCTGGCGCGCACCGCGTCCTCACGCTCGACCTGCATGCCGGTCAGATCCAGGGCTTTTTCGACATTCCGACCGACAACCTTTACGCCGTGCCGATCCTGTCGCGCGACATCAAGGCGAACTACGACACCAGCAACGTCATGGTCGTCTCGCCTGACGTCGGCGGCGTCGTCCGTGCCCGCTCGGTCGCCAAGCGCCTCGACTGTCTTCTGGCAATCGTCGACAAGCGTCGCGACCGCCCGGGCGAATCCGAAGTCATGAACGTCATCGGCGACGTCACCGGCAAGGATTGCATCCTGATCGACGATATCGTCGATTCCGGCGGCACCCTCGTCAACGCGGCGGAAGCCCTCCTGAAGAATGGCGCGACAAGCGTCACCGCCTACATCACCCATGGCGTCCTGTCGGGCGGCGCCGTCACGCGCGTCACGTCCTCCAAGCTTCGCGAGCTCGTCATCACCGACTCGATCCAGCCGACGACGGCTGTCCAATCGGCTCACAACATCCGCGTTGTCAGCACGGGCAGTTTGATCGGTGAAGCGATCAACCGCACCAGCCAGGAAGAGTCGGTTTCCAGCCTGTTCGACTGAACCGCTGCGAAATTCGCAACTACCGCTGAGGTTTGAACTTCCCCGGAAATGCAACTTGCGCTAGGATTTAGAAAGAAATCCAGCCGTAGGGGAAGAATAATGACGCTCGCCGGATTCCTCTCGCCGCGAAAGCTCGCTCTGCTGGCGCTCATCCCGCTTCTGTCCGCCTGCACCGTCGACGTCGGGCCAAGTTATTCGCGTCCGCCGCCTCGCCCGCCCAGGCCGGCGATGTGCGGCATGGAACATGCCCCGGTCTGCGCCCAGCGCAGTGGACGTGTCGAGACCTTCACCAATGCATGCCAGGCACGCGCAGCTGGCTTCGCGATCATCAACCGCGGCCAGTGCCGCCGCCCGACCCCGATAACATCGCGTCCGCCGCCGCCTCGCGCCGCAAGCCCGCGGATGTGTACCATGGAATATGCTCCAGTCTGCGGCCAACGTGGGGCACGTGTCCAGACCTTCGCCAATGCATGCCAGGCACGCGCCGCCAACTTCACCGTCATCAGCCGCGGCCAGTGCGCCCGACAGCCCGGGATTGCGGTGCGCCCGCAGCGTCCGGCGCCGCGACCGGCGCAGCCGGGCGGCATCTGCACACGCGAGTATCGGCCGGTCTGCGGCCAGCGCGGCTCTGAGATGCGGACCTTCCCGAACGCTTGCGAAGCAAGCAACAGCGGTTTCCGCATCATGAGCCAGGGCGCGTGCCGGCGGTGAAGCAGCAACCCTCATAGGCGGCTTGCGCTTCCGCCTGCGCGAAAGCGCGTCTGTCGAAATGGAATTCGGTCCTGACAAGCGGAGCTGAAAGCTCGCGACGCGTGTTAGGCGGCAATGTGCGATGCCGCCGACATGACTTCTTCGGGGGCCGGTACGCCGAACATGTGTCGACCGTCGTCCGCGACTTCAGTGAAACACCATCTGACGACGCCATCGCGGTCGAGCAGGAATTCACCGACCAACTGGCCCTCTCCCGTTGCGATCATGCGCTTATCGTCGTCGGTGAATTCGTAGCCATCGGCATTGTCGAGGAATTCGACAGCCGCCATCGGCGCCATCGGCTGAGGCAGATCGGGGATGTCGACGCGCATCGAGGTCAGAGTGTCGAGACTGACCTTATAAGGCCAGACCGTCTCCGACTGCGTGAACTCGAGATTGGGAAGGCCGAAGGCGCGATGCGATATCCGGTCGGGATCGGATGCGGCCACCAGATTGGGCAAGGGGTGGTAACGGAAATAGAGGCGCGCTCGGTCGATGGGCGTGTTGACGATCGTCAGGCTTTCGACCCCCTTTTGCTGGAGATCACCCGCAAGGCTCGCCATCGAGGCGATTTGCCGCCGGCAGAATGGACAGTGGAGCCCGCGAAACAGGCCGACCAGCACAGGCTTCTGCCCCCGGAAGTCATCGATCGATATCTTGCCCTGACGCGTGATCGCATCGAGAATGACGTTCGGCGCGCGGTCGCCGGGCTGCAGCGGTCTTTCGCTTTGATTTTCGGACATGATAGCCTCCCTCACAGACGCGTCGGCGAGACGCCGAGCAGAAGAACAAAAATAGCGAAAATTCAACACCTTACCTGTCGGCGCTGAATCAATCCAGGAAGGGCAACACGACCAGTGCGTCGGGATCCAGCCCATGCCTGACGCAAACATCCTGGGCGAGCGAAAAGTATCGCTCCGCCTCGGCCATATCGTCTTTTTCCAGGTTCAATGTCGCAAGCCCATCATAGCATGGAAAGAGCAGCTGTGGTTCGCCGATTTCACGCGCGAGCTGAAGCGCTTCCTCATAATAATTCCAGGCCAGGTCCGGTTCGCCGTGACATTGATGGATCTGTCCAAGGACGATGAGCGGCACCGCCAGGTGATCGCGCTGATCGAGCGCCCGGTCGATCTCGATCGCCCGCTCCGCCGCCGGCACTCCCTCCTTGGCGCAGTTGTCCGTGAAGGTGCAGCAGGCAACGGCGAGATTGGCGTAAAGCCGTGCTTGAAAGCCGAGGTCGGAAATGCGCTTAGCAACGTCGAGGCCTTGGCGACACACATCGATGGCACGCCTTGGATCGACGATCGTGTAGAGTACGCCGAGATTGGAATAGGCACGGCAGGCGGCGCCAAGAAGTCCCGCCGTTTCGGCAACCTCCAGGCTTCGCTCGACTTCGCGCACGGCCTCGAGATGCTGTCCGAGCCGCGCCAGTGCCACGCCTTTCGTATTCAGCGCCTCGGCGCGCACCTGTGCTGCTTCCACGGCGACGGGACCCCCGTCATCAAAGGCTGCCGTGCTGAGGCAGGATAGCGCATCGTCGGCCCAGCGTGCTGCTGCGCTTTGATCGCCCATGCGGAAGGCAAGATGTCCGCGTTCCTGCAGCAGATGCGCAAGCTCGATGGGCGCAGCGCTCTCGCTCAGCAGCGAGGCAGCCTGTGCATAGTCGGCGTCCGCAAGATCGCTTCTGCCGGCTGCGAGATTGAGGCGACCGAGCTTGCGCAGGATCCGTGCCGCCCCGGGTTGATCACCAGCTTTCCTCAGGGTCGTCAGTGCGCGCCCATAGTGTTCACGTGCCGCATCCCGCTCTCCCGCCGGTCCGCAGAGATCGGCGAACCGCTCATGAAGGGCAAGCAATTCCGCACCGGCCTGTGGCTTATCCGAAATCGCCGCAAGCGCCTCGCGGTAGAGGCGCATTGCATCGTCATTGGCATAGGTCTTGCGGGCAAGATCGCCCGCTGCCATGAGATATTGGGCGCCCTTACCCGTCTCGTCGGCCCGGCAGTAGTGACGGCCGAGTTGTGCGATGTCCTCAAGCCGAGCGGGTATGCCATCATGCATCCGCTCGATGGCCGCGCCGATGCGCGCGTGCAGCTGCTTGCGGCGCTGCAGCAAGAGATTGCCATAGATGGCATCGTGCAATAGCTGTTGCGGAAAGCGATAGGAGATCGCCTTTGTCGAAGCAGCACCGGGCGTTTCCTCGACGATCTCCGCCTGGCAGAGATAGTCCAGCCCATGCTCGATACGGGCTGCATCAAAAGCGACGGCGTGAAGCAGCGCCAGATCGAAGCGCGGACCGATGACGGCGGCTTCCTGCGCCAAACGCTTGACGTCGGGCGGCAGACGGTCGACGCGTGCAAGCAGCATCGCTTGCAGGCTCATCGGTATCTCGCTTCCTATTTCAGCATTGGCGACATGCCAACATCCGCCCTCGGAATGCAGCACGCCCGTCTCGATCAGGGCCCGAACGATCTCCTCTATGAACAGCGGGTTGCCCCCCGCCCGCGCGAGAATTCGTGAGCGCGTTTTCGCTGGCACGGAACTGTCCGCGCCAAAGAACTGATCCAGCAGCGCCTCGCCATCCTGAACCGAAAGCGGCGCGAGCCGCATGAGCGTACGGTTGATCCGGCTTGACTCCAAGCCCTCCCCTTCAGCAACCGATCGCCCTGTTGTCAGCATCATCAGGCGCGTTCGCTCCAACCTGTCCAGCACAAAGCGAAGCGCCTCGATCGAAGCCGCATCCGCCCAGTGAAGATCCTCCACCACCAGCAACAGCGGACTGAGCGACAGCCGCCGCTCGAAAATGGTGCGCGTGGCATAAAAGATCTGCCTGCGCAGTTGCTCCGGCTCCACGTGGCGCAGCGCTCCATCGGGATCGCCGAGGCCAAAGACGTAAGACAAAAGCGGCGTCAGACCGGCAACCTCGCTCTCGCTGAAGCCTAGGTCGATCAATCCTGATGCCAGCAGTTCCGCCGTCCGGGCTGCGGTTTCCCGCTCGGCTATTGCGTAGGCGCTTCGTAGAACGGCCGCGAGCGTGCCGTAGGACTGTTCGCCAAGCGGCGAGCAGACGGCGCGGCGCACAACAACATGACGAAATCGCTCTTTTTCGGCGACGGTCTCCAGGAACTCCCTGACCAGCCTTGACTTGCCGATGCCGGCCTCGCCGATGAGCTGGACGAGTTGCGCATTGCCGCCACAGGCAAAATCCAGGCAATCGGACATCCGCGACAGTTCTGCGTCACGCCCGATGAGTTCGGCGTGTAGTCCAAGGCTTTCCAATCCGCGCGCGGTGTGGGGCGTCTCCATCCGCCCGAGGAGACGATGCACCTGTACATTGCCCGTCTTCCCGCGAAGGGCCAGCGAACCGAGATTTTCGAAGGCGAATGCATGCAGCGTCAGGCGGTATGTCACCGGCCCGACCAGTATCTCGCCCGGACCGGCTAGGCTTTGCAGCCGTTGCGCTGTGTTCACTGTATCGCCAGTCACGGAGTAGGATCGCGCCGCCGCCGCCCCGAAACCACCGCTAACCACCGGTCCGGTGTTGATACCGACATGCAACTGCAGCGGATCACCACCGACCAGATCCAGCCATTTGGCGCCAAGACGGTCGGCCCCCGCAATCATGTCGAGCGCTGCGCAAAGCGCGCGATCGGGATCATCCTCATGCGCCGTCGGCGCACCGAATAGCGCAAGCAGCGCATCCCCCACAAACTTGTCGACAAAGCCGCCGTAAGCCTCCACCGCTCGCGTCAGTTCCTCGAACAGCTCGTTTTGCAGCGAGCGCATGAGCTCGGGATCTGTTCTCTCGCTGAGAGCAGTAAAACCACAGAGATCCGCAAACAGAACCGTCAGCGGACGCCGATCAGCGGCATCATCAGGCGTCGATGTATGCGCGAGCGCAAGCGGCAGCGGTTCGCCAGGAGCTGCACGAACGTCGTCGGCTCGCCCGAGGGCTGCTCCACATTTCGGGCAAAACGCGAAATCGGGCTGGCAGGCCTCGCCACAGGAGGCGCAGACGACAGGTTGTCTTGCGCCGCACTTCGGGCAGAACGCAAAACTGCTTTCGATCGCAAAACCACAGGCGGCACAATTCATCGGCCTGCCCCCAGGACGCGCACCGGCCCCCGCCCGGGAGCCTACGCTAGCGAGACAGAATGAACCTGCCGCGAATGCGCCGCAAGAGGTGCGGCGGCGCTTGACGCTGGGACGGCAAACTCAGTCAGCGCCCTTGATGACCTGGCCATTGATCGTGACGGATCCGTTCCGCGCAACGCTGATATCCCAGCGCTGGCGCCCATCAGGATCAGTCTTCGCAAAACCCTTGGCCATCATCAGGCCGAACGAGACCTGATTGAGATCGGCATTGGTCTTTGCGAGCTCCTGAACGGCGGCAATGGTCTTGTCGAGATCACGCGCCAGAACGGTCGCATCCATGGAGTAATCCTTGGAGGTATCGACGCGACCGCGGATCTTTCCGGAAATCTCGGCGTCATAGACGCCCGACACTGCGCTGATCTTGGGGAAATCCATCACCAGTTCGCCGCCCTTGAAGAGCCGCTCGACAGCCTTCTTGCCGCTTTCTTCCGAGGAAGCGCCGCCGGTGAAATCGACCTTGAGAAACTCATCGCCGAAGGCAGTGAAATCCATATCCTCAATTGCGAACTGCAGCTGCAATTCCCGTGGCACGAAGGCGGAATAGGCCGCAGGGACGATCGCGCTCGCAAAACTGATCTGCTGCGCCGTCAAGCCGACGCCGAAACGCGTCGCATCGGTCGGGCCGTCGAGCGTGACGTCGTAGCTGACGTACTTCGCACCACCGTTGCCCGCAGCACTCGACACGGTGAAATTGTTGAAGTCGATCGTTTCGTTGAAGCTCGTGAGCAAAGGGAAGGCATCCCGAAGCATCCCCTTCAGCTTGTCGCTGTCTGCCGCGGCAAGCTGCTTTTCGTCGGCGTGATCGACCGCGAACAGGATGATATCGCGAACCTTGTTTACCGGCAGGCCGTTGACGGCGGCTGCGAAATCGATCGCGTCGGCGCGAATTTCGACCGGTGGCACCTCGCGACTGTTGATCGTCTCGAGGAACCCTGCAGCGGAGCCGCTGGTGGCGAAGTTCGTCGTGCCGGGCGCTGCGCCATCCGATGACGTCAGCTTGTACGTCATGCCATCAAAGCTGGCGCTGACCTCCTCGGCCTCGCTCTTCGACGAAAAATTTACGGCCTTCGTGGAGACGTCGCCCGAGCGAAGATAGCTGATCGCCGGATCGAAAATGCCGTTGAAGATGAAGGCATCGATGGCATAGGTAAAATCGGTTTTCGGCTGTCCGGGCGCCTTGAAATTCCCGGAAACATTGAGGGAATTGTTCCCTTCGACGCGCCACAGGCCGGTATCCAGTGGTGTAGCGAACATCGACCAAGGCGTCAGGCCGGTGATTGCAAAGCTGCCCGGCTCGACCTTCTTCAAGAGCTTCACGAAATCATAGATGATCTCGTAGCGTGTCCCTGCTGGGTTCACGGTCACGATGCCGTCTTTTGCCACACTCTTCGGCAGCAGCTTCGTCAGGCTTTCCTCGACCTGCTTTGCCCCGGCCTGGTTGATGTCGGCGGCATAGGCTGCAGATGCCAAGGCGAGCGCAATCGTGCTCGTTGCCGCAATGAGATTGACCCGCATACCTGAATTCCTCCGCCGCTTGCGTTTTGCGAGCATGTGAGGTTTCCGCACCACGGATGTCAAGCCGTGTTGCAGCGCCGCAGTCAGGCCGCCGCGTCGGTCTTCACGGCAACTGTCGAGCCCTTGACGACGCCTGCACCGTCAGGATTGACGAAGGCCTCGATGTCAACACGCGGCATCGGCCTTCCGAACAGGAAGCCCTGCACCTGCATGCAACCTTCGCGGCGAAGGAAATCGACATGCTCCTCCCGTTCCACGCCCTCGGCGAGAACCGGAATATCAAGGCTCTGCGCCAGAATAAGCGTCGAGCGGACAATCGCAGCCGACTGTTTGTTGGTGACGACGCCGTCGACGAAGGCGCGATCGATCTTGATCTTGTCGAATGGGAAACTCTGCAACGTCGACAGCGAGGAATAGCCCGTGCCGTAGTCGTCCATTGCCACCTTGACGCCAAGCGCCTTCAGCCGCCTTATGGCATTCAGCGCATGCCCGTGGTCGGCAATGATACCGGATTCCGTGATCTCGAGCTCGAGCCGCGCAGCCGCCAGACCCGTTTCCACCAGGATCTGATGGACGACCTGCGGCAGGCGGCTATCGGCGAGCTGCTGGGCCGCCACGTTGACGGCTATGTTCAACGGGTTCGGCCAGCTGGCCGCTTCGACGCAGGCGCTGCGCAGCACCCATTCGCCGAGTTCCATGATGAACCCCGTCTTCTCGGCGATCGGGATGAATTCCGCTGGCGAGATATGGCCGCGCGTCGGATGCTTCCAGCGCAGCAGCACTTCGAAGCCCAGCACCTCGCGCGTCACGGTATCGTTCTGCTGCTGATAGAACAGTTCGAATTCGCCCTTCTTCAGCCCTTCACGCATCTCGATTGCCAGCGCGTTTCGTTCCCGCGCCGCCTCGTCCATCGACGGGTCGTAGAAGCAGATGCTGCTTCCCGCCGTCGTCTTGGCGCGGTACATGGCGACATCGGCCTGCGAAAGCAGGTCGTCGATGGTGCGCGCCCTGTCAGGGAAACTGGAAATGCCGATGCTGGATCCGACGCTGAGTGATTGGCCGTTCCAATCGACTGGCCGCTCGATCTCGTCGAGCAGGCGTTGTGCCACGTTCCTGGCCTCCGAACGGCCGGCATGATCGCGCATCACGACCACGAATTCATCACCGCCGACGCGGGCGGCAAACTGTCCCTTCTGCATGACCTTCGCGAGCCGCTCGCCGATCGCCCGCAGCACGGCATCGCCAGCGGCATGACCGTGGACGTCGTTGATTTCCTTGAACCGATCAAGGTCGAAGCAGAGGACGGCGACGTTCCAGCCGATGTTATGGGTGTTTTTGGTCGCAGTCGCCAGATGTTCGTTCAGCGCTGACCGGTTTGCAAGGTTCGTCAGCGGATCGTGTAGCGACAGATGGCGATAGCGGGCGACGGCCGCTTCGGTCGACTGCATGTCGATGATGTAGGTGGAGGCGCCGAGAAGCAGGATGATGATCATGACTGCGCCGACAAGGCTGGTCATCACGCCGACGGAGAGAATTTCGCGGGGAACGGACACGGTTGCGTCGGGGACAATCGTCATGCCCGCCATGCCGAGGAAGTGCGTCGAAACGATTGCAAGGATCAGCGGCAGGGCGGCGGCGACCGGGCTGAAACGTGTCGTCGGGCGGGCAACCCGGCTCGTCACGAAGGCGCCGAACGCGGCCGCAGCAATCAGCGAGCAGATGACATAGGCGCTGTTCCACTGGATATCGCCGGCCACCCTGTAGCCGGCGATGCCGACATAGTGCATGGCTGCCACGCCAAGTCCGACGATGGCGCCGCCGGCTTCGACAAGCGCGTCCCGGCTTCGCATCGAGGCCACGGTAAAGCCGATCATCGTGGAGGCGATTCCAATGAAAAGCGACAGCAGCGTCAAATCGGGCTCATAGCCGCTGAGCGCCGGCGCCCGGAAACCGAGCATGGCAATAAAATGCGTCGTCCAGATCGTCGCGCCGCCAACGAACCCTGACAGGAACAACCAGTTGAATTTCTGGAGCCCTTGGGTGCGCCGAACCCGCGAGAAAAGCCGTACCGTCAGCAAAGAGCCGAGAAGGCAGATGACCGTTGCAAAGATCAGGTGCGGCCAGCTATGGTCGACGGCAATGCAGGAGACGAGACGGAGCATGAGAAGGACCAGGTTGTGATTGGCCCCTGATAGCCGCCGTGACTTTCTGTATTCGTTAATCTCGCGGAAAATCCGGCTATATGGTTAAGCCTTCGCGATCGCTTTCAATTCTGAACTCGTTCCCTTGCCGACAGCTTGGGCGCAATCCTGGCCGTTGGCGATGGCAAGGGAGCAGCTTGCGTTTCCGGTGCATCTATACTATAGCGCACGCGTCCGCGCAGACACCCTTGGAGGCAACGCGGATGAGGATGGGGTAACCCGCCTCCAGTTCCGCGGCAAGCATTGGCCTGCGCGGGGCTCTCCAAATAACCTCGGAAGGAAAAGTCATGAGCCACGAAAGCTACGAGCTCAAGGCCGAGGCGCGCGAACGGGTTGGTAAGGGGTCCGCCCGTGAACTTCGCCGCAACGGTTTGATTCCCGCTGTCATCTATGGTGACAAGCAGGCCCCCATTTCTATCGCTCTCAGCACCAATGAGGTGACGAAGCGCATTCACGCAGGTGGGTTCATGACCACCATCGCGACCATCGAAGTCGACGGCAAGAAGTACAAGGTTCTGCCGAAGGACTATCAGCTCGATCCGGTCCGCGACTTCACGATGCACGTGGACTTCCTGCGCGTTTCCGGCAATACTCAGGTTACCGTTGAAATCCCGGTTCACTTCATCAACGAAGAAAAGTCCCAGGGCCTCAAGGCTGGCGGCGTCCTGAACATCGTTCGTCACGAAATCGAAGTGCAGTGCCCGGCCGATGCGATCCCGGAATTCTTCAACGTTGACCTGAGCGGCAAGAAGATCGGCGACAGCATCCACATCTCCGACCTCACCCTGCCGAAGGGTGTGGCAACGGTTATCGCGGACCGTGACTTCACGATCGCAACGATCATCGCCCCGGCTGGCGGCGTTGACGAAACGGTCGAAGAAGAAGGCGAAGCCGAAGCCTGATCGCTTCCATAATTTGTAAAGCATAGGGCCCGCTTTCTGACGAAAGCGGGCCTTTTCATTCGCGCGCGAGGGGCCCGTTTCAGCAACATTTAATACATTTCATGGAAGCATGGCGGTCGGTTTTTGAAGACCGGCGGGCGTAGAAAACCGTGAACGCAAAGTGCGGCTGGGGGCAAACGGAACAATGAACAATTCCGTTGAGAATCGTTTTTTGGCAATCATTTGCGGAGCTTTGCTCCTCTTCGTTGCTCCTCTGTTCGTGCTTTTCCTTTTTCTTTCTTCCGAGCGCGCAGACAAGGAAATACGCGACCACATCTCGGTTCTTCTTGTCGCCAATTCTCAGGCGCTCGCAAAGCCGCTCTGGGACCTCGATGATGACAGCGTAACCCAGATCAGCGCAACGATCGTTTCGCAGGGCGCCATCGTCAAGGTTCAGGTCCGGGATCAATCCGGCCAGCTCGATGTGACGCAATCGACAATACCGAAATCGTACGACGGCAATCTCGTCCAGGTGTCGCGCGCGATCATATATAATACCATCGACGGCCCGAAGAATCTGGGCACCATCTCGGTCTTCTATCCAGCAATTGGCCTCTTCTCCGGCCTCAAGCACGAAGAGGTCGTCTTCATGTCGATCTTCATCTTCGCGGTGCTTGCCGTCTTCAGTGCGGCATTGATCGGCAATCGCATCTTTATCATCCGGCCGCTGATGCGCCTGACGGCAGCCGTCGAGGCCACCCGTCAACTCGGCTCGCGCCATCACGTCAACTGGCAATCGAACGACGAGATGGGCCGTCTGGCCCGCGGCTTCAACGAAATGCAATCGAAGCTCGAAAGCGAGGAATGCGAATTGAAGCTCGCGCATCGCCGTGCTGTCGACATCTACGACCTGACGCCGGCCATGCTGTTTTCGCTCGATGAGGATGATCGCATAACCGCCGTCAGCGACTACTGGCTCGTCGCGACCGGCTATGACCGCCCGCGCGTGATCGGCTGCAGGTTCGCAGATCTCGTGACAGCAGATACGCGCGAAGCCTTCCTCAAGCGCAAGAACGACCTTAACGGCGGCGCCGCAGTCGACGTGACGGTAAAGTTCATATGCGCCGATGGCAGCCTCATGGATGTGCTCATCCTGGAATCGACAGCAGCCACGGCGGGCCATGACCGGCTCTCGCTATCGGTCATGACCGATGTCACGGAGCTGAAGGCCTCCGAAGCACGCAACCACGAGCAAGCCATCCGGGATCATCTGACCGGCCTGCTGAACCGCCAGGGCTTCGAAACCGTGCTCGACGCCACGATCCTCGACGTAGACGCCGCCGGCCAGGAACTCGCCTGCCTGTTCGTCGATCTCGACCGCTTCAAATGGATCAACGACAATCTCGGCCATGCCGAGGGCGACAGGGCGCTGCGTGAGTTTGTCGACCGGCTGAAGACGCATCTGGCGCCATCGGATCAGGCGGCCCGCCTCGGTGGTGACGAATTCGCGATCCTTCTGCCGGCAAAGGACGCGGCCCGGCGGGCAAGCGCAATGGCCGAGCAGATCGCCTCCATCTTCATCGAGCCGTTCGGTCCGGATCTGCATCTGAGCGCCAGCGTCGGCATCGCCATCTACCCGCGCCATGCCTCGAACGCCGCCGAGTTGTTGCAGAAGTCCGATATGGCCATGTACGCGAAGAAGCGAGATGGCAAGAATGGCGCGCAACTCTTCGATACCAGCATGATGGACCACACTCGCGCTCGCGCCGAAATCGAGAACTATATTGAAGCCGGTCTCGCCGAGGACTGGTTCGACGCCTACCTGCAACCGATCGTCAGCCTGAACGGCCGCGGCGTTGCCGGTTTCGAGGCCCTCATGCGCCTCAACCATCCGCAAAAGGGTTTGATGGCACCGGCGGAAATCATCAATGTCGCGGAGGAAACGGCCAAGATCGTTCGCGTCGGCAACGTCATCATGGAAAAGGCGATCGCAAATCTTGCGGCCATTTCCCGCCTCCCCGGCATGCAGGACAGCTATCTCGCCATCAACTTCTCGCCACTGCAGTTCGAAGCCGCCCTGCCCGCGCGGCTGGCCGCGCTGCTTGGCCGCCACGGGATCCGCCCCCAGCGCATCGTCGTGGAAATCACAGAGGCGGTGCTGATGCACAACAATCCGCAAATCCGCACGGTTGTCGCCGAGATGCGCCGCTTCGGCTGCCGGATTGCCCTCGACGACTTCGGCACGGGTTATTCGTCGCTGAGTTATCTCAACCGCTTCCCAGTCGACATCATCAAGATCGACCAGTGGTTCACGCAGTCGATCAACGACGCCAACGACGACGTTCGCGACAAGAGCCGTACGCTGGTGGAAAGTATCACAACGCTGTCTCACAAGATGGGGTGCATCGTCATTGCCGAGGGCATCGAGACCGAGGACGAATGCCAGACCTTGCACAAAATGGGCCTCGACTTCGGCCAGGGATACCTGTTCCATCGCCCGCAGCAAGCTGCGGCTCTGATCGAGCGTCTGTCTGCGACTGAACAGCCCATTGCGCGGGCCTCTTGAACCCAGAAAAGGCAACACATTGAAGAAACTGCTGCTTTTCACACTTTTGAGCATCTGCGCCTCGAGCCAAGCCATGGCAGCCGGCGTCATGCTCGCCACCGAGGAATATCCTCCCTTCAGCTACCGTGATGGAAAGACAATCAAGGGCGCTTCGGTCGAGCAAGTCGAAAAGGTGATGAAAGACGCAGGCATCGACTACAAGATCGAGATGATGCCTTGGGCGAGAGCCTACAATCTCGCCCAGACCACGCCTATGAGCTGCGTTTTCACGACCGCTCACAGCGCCAAACGCGACCCTATGTTCAGATGGGTCGAGCCGTTGCTGGTCGATCGCAACATCCTCATCACCAGGTCCGGGTCAGGTGTGACAGCAAAGAACCTTGAGGAAGCGAGGCCATATACCGTCGGAACACAGCGCGACGATTATACAGAGGTGACGCTGAAGGAGAACGGCTTCACCAAGCTCGATGTCGCCACCGACTTCAACGCCACACTGCGCAAGCTGCTCAATGGTCGCATCGACATGATGCCGATCTCCGAGATCTACTTCGGCAAGCTCAAGGCGCAACAGCCTTTGGAGAAGCTCACGGTGCTCTCCTCACAGCCGATGGGGATCGCCTGCGAGAAGAGCTTCCCAAGCGATCTGCTGACCAAGATGCAGGCCGCGTTGGACAAGCTGATCGCCGATGGTACACAGCAAACCATCTTCACCAAGTATGGTCTAAGCTCGGCAGACTGATTTTTCTGCGCTTGCGGCCTCCGCGCCTTGACTTTGACGCCGTTTCGGGGTGGTGAACGATAAGGCAGATTTCAAGGAATGAACGAGCCATGCTGATCATCGCGGGTCTCGGCAATGCCGGCGGCAAGTACGCCGGAAACCGACACAATATCGGCTTCATGGCCGCTGATGCCATCTACCGCCGCCATCGTTTTTCGCCTTGGTCGAAGAAATTCAAGGCCGAGATCGCCGAGGGCGAGATCGCCGGCGAGAAGGTGCTGCTCATCAAGCCGCAGACCTACATGAACCTATCTGGTGAGGCCGTCGGCGAGGCCATGCGCTTCTATAAGCTGCAGCCCAGCGACCTCGTCGCGATCTATGACGAGCTCGACCTGCCGCCGGGCAAGGCGCGCCTGAAGACGGGCGGTGGCCATGGCGGCCACAACGGCATCAAGTCGTTGGACGCCCATTGCGGCAAGGACTATCGCCGCCTGCGCCTTGGCATCGGCCACCCCGGCGTCAAGGAACTGGTGCAGCATCACGTTCTCGGCGACTTCGCCAAGGCCGATCAGGCATGGCTTGAGCCGCTGCTGGATGCGCTTGCCGACAACGCCGACATGCTGGTTCGCAAGGAAGACTCTCAACTGATGAACAAGCTGGCCCTGGCGCTTGGCGCAAAAGCCGAAGAGGAAAAGCCGAAGCCGGAGAAGAAACCAACGGCGAAGTCTCATATCCACCAGGCCCGCAATCACAATCAGCCGAAGATACCTGCAACCGGCCCGATGGCCGAAATGCTGAAGAAGATGTTCGGCAACAAGGGCGATTGAACCATGTCTGCCGGCGCGCTCATCATTCGCGCCGCTAAGGCAGGCGACCTGCCCGACCTCTTTGCCCTCTATCGTGAGCTCAACCCTGCCGATCCGACCATGGACCGCGCGCACGCCGAAGAGCGGTTTGGAGCGATCCGCGCGCAACCCGGAATGACAGTCTTCATCGGCGTCGTGGGCGAAACCGCCGCGGCATCGGTGACGCTGGTCGTCGTCCCCAACCTGACCAGGAATGGCGCGTCCTATGCGCTGATCGAGAACGTCGTCACCGCGGCCGATTACAGGCAGCGGGGGTATGGACGAGCCATGATCCAACACGCCACCGACGCAGCCTTTAAGGCCGGCTGCTATAAGGTGATGCTTCTGACCGGCTCAAAGGATCCGGCAACACTGCGCTTCTATGAAAATTGCGGCTTCGTCCAGGACAAGACCGGCTATCAGATCAGGCGACCAGCAGCCGGCTCATAGCAGCCCGATCGTGTGGAGCCTGAAAAGGAAGAGGTTCCAGACCCACGAAAGACCCCTATCGATCAGCCAGGCCATGGCATTGGAAACGCCCGGCGAAAACAGCATAGCCAGCAGACCGCCGACCACGCTCAGCATGCAGGAAATGCGAAAATTCTTGAGGCTGTCGAGACGATAATAGCCGCTGTCGTCATATTCGGCCCCGAAGAGCAGATCCGGAAGATTGTAACCACTCGACAGTGGCAAATCCATCAGGGGCCGGTCGGTTACGCGGTCAGGCAGAACGTTGAAGACCGCCCGGCAGAGATGACCGATCGCGCCAAGAAGGGCAAAAAGCGCCGCCGCCACAAAGTAGTGCCATGTTGCTGCCTCGCCCTGCATGAACGCCTCCGCTGCTGCGGACATTCTGCCTGAAAACAGCGGATGTCAGATTAAGGAGCCTGGTTAAGAGATCGCCAAGCTATTCCTCGGGCTCCGCCGTCAACATCAGCGGAAACCCGGCCTCCTTGGCATAGTCCATCGCCTCCTTGACCTTGGTCTCGGCGATATCCTTCGTGCAGACCACGACGACGCTCGACCCCAGCTTGTGCGCCGTCATCATCACCCGGTAGCCGACCTCCTCGCTCATGCGGAACACAGCCTTGAGGATCATCACCACGAATTCGCGCGGCGTATAGTCGTCGTTGAAGAGAATGACCTTGTAGAGCTTCGGCCGATCCAGCTTCGGTTTCGACTTTGTCTTCGGTTTAAGGGCAATGCCGTTGTCACTCATCGGAAACCCACCCGTTGATGACATGGAGAGGCGAGAACAGTCCATCGATATCTATATTGCGCTGCAAAGGCGGGCGTTCAACCCCTCCGAATGCAAGAGACTTGCGCGAAAAGCTTGACCGCAAGGCGCGTTTTATCCCATAGCCAGCACCAACGAATTCAAGAACAGCAGGTTTCAGGCCATGGGCTTCAAATGCGGTATCGTCGGTTTGCCGAATGTCGGCAAATCGACCCTCTTCAACGCGCTGACCAAGACGGCGCAGGCGCAGGCGGCGAACTATCCCTTCTGCACGATCGAGCCGAACACCGGCGAAGTCGCGGTGCCGGATCCGCGCATGCAGAAGCTCGCAGCGATTGCCGGCTCCAAGGAAATCATCCCGACCCGCATCTCCTTCGTCGACATCGCCGGCCTCGTGCGCGGCGCATCGAAGGGTGAAGGCCTCGGCAACAAGTTCCTCGCCAACATCCGCGAAGTCGATGCCGTCGTGCATGTGCTGCGCTGCTTCGAGGACGACGACATCACCCACGTCGAGGGCCGCATCCACCCGGTCGGCGATGCCGACACGATCGAGACCGAGCTGATGCTCGCCGACCTCGAAAGCCTTGAGCGCCGCGTCGAGCAGACGCGCAAGCGCGCCGCCAGCAAAGACAAGGAATCGCTGGCGCAGCTGCCTGTCATGGAAGCCGTGATCAAGCTCTTGAACGAGGGCAAGCCTGCACGCCTGCTTCTCAAGACGCTGGCGCCCGAGGAGATCGAGATCCTCAAGGGCCTCAACCTTTTGACTTCGCATCCGGTGCTCTACGTCTGCAACGTCGCCGAAGCCGATGCCTCGACCGGCAACGAGCACACCAAGGCCGTGGCCGCCATGGCGATGGAACAGGGCGCCGAATGCGTCGTCATCTCGGCTGCGATCGAATCCGAAGTGGCACAACTGCCGGAAGAAGAAGCCGTGGAGTTCCTGTCGGCGCTCGGCCTTGAGGAAGCCGGTCTTGATCGGTTGATCCGCGCCGGCTACCACCTGCTCGACCTGATCACCTATTTCACCGTAGGCCCCAAGGAAACCCGCGCCTGGACGATCGTGCGCGGCACCAAGGCGCCTGCAGCCGCCGGCGTGATCCACACCGATTTTGAACGCGGCTTCATCCGCGCCTTCACGATCGCCTATGACGACTACATCAACTTCAAGGGTGAAGTCGGCGCCAAGGAAGCAGGCAAAGGCCGGGACGAAGGCAAGGAATATGTCGTCCAGGACGGCGACGTGATCCACTTCCGCTTCAATACCTGACGCGAACGGAGAAACTGCCGCCTATGCCGGTGGCAGTTTTTCCTGCATGGCAGCCGGCAGCGTCCTGATGACGAGCCGCCGGAGCGGCATCCATCCAGTGCCGATGACGAGCACGATCGCGCCGACGGTCAGAAGCGTGATGTAGATGTAGGTATCGACACGCGCGTCCCCCTGGCGGAAGATGCCGTAGAGCGCAAAGCCCAGCGACAGCAGTCCTGACGTCACGAATGCGCGCCGGTCGATGACGAGGCCGATCAGCATGAGCGCGACGACCGTCGCAACCACCACGGGCGTACGAAACGATACTGTCTGCAGCGCCGCAAGCGTACCGCCGCTCAGACCGGCAAGCGAAATGACGCTGTAGAGCAAAGCCGGTGCTGCGCCGAGATGGAGCCAGAAGGCAATATCGGAATTGACTGTACGACGAAGCGGGTCGCGCAGATCGAATTTCATGGCCAGTGCGAAAAGACCGACCGCGCATATGATTGCGATGATCGACAAGATGACGGGATGATTGACCTCGAAGAGGGGATCGCCGCTGAGCCAGCCAAGCGTGCGCAAAACCAGCTGCAGAACGACCACCGCGGCCCCTATGATCGTCAGCGCAAGGGCGAGCGGGATGCGATACAGCAGATAGAAGAGACCGAACACAACCGGAAAGGCGAGCGTGTACTGCAGCGCCACGTTGCCGCCTATGGCAATGACGGCAGGGGAGCCTTCCAGCCAGCGCGCAGCCACCACTGCGGTCCAGAGCGCAAGCGTGACGGTCAAGACGACAGCAGGCAATGCCAGCCTCTGGCGTCGAACAAGGATCTCCGCAAGAACGACGATTGCCGGCAACACCGCGAAGACCGAAGCGATGCCCCACAGCCCTGCCAGCGCCACGACGATGCCGATCGTAATCAGCACATCGTGAAAGCCGCGCACGAAACTCGGCGTCTCGGTGTCTGAGAACGCTGTCGGCTGCGCTTCCTGCTCCACCGGCTGGCCATCCGCCTTGACGCCGCGCTCGATCAGAAACGGCAGAAGCCGCTCAGCAGCCTGGACCGGAATGATACCCTCACGTGTGGCTTCATCGAGGATCAATTTCAATTCGGGCATGTTCAAAATCTCGCGGGGTTCGTTGAGTCGCGTCGAATGCTATTGTAGTCGTTTTGAAACTCCAAAGCGGGGAAGAGAAATTTGTCCGATCAGAAACTTGCCTTCGAAGATTTCCAGCCGGGGCGACGTTTTGCACTCGGCCCGAGGCCGGTAACGGCAGCGGAGATCATCGCGTTCGCCCGCGAGTTTGACCCGCAGCCGATGCATCTCGACGAGGCGGCCGGCCGCGCCAGCATCCTCGGTGGATTGGCAGCATCCGGCTGGCATACGTCCGCACTGTTCATGCGCATGATGGCGGAGAGCTTCCTCATCAACTCGTTCTCTCAAGGCGCGCCCGGCGTCGATTTCATGGAATGGCGAAAGCCTGTTCTTGCCGGAGACACGCTTTCGGGCCATTCGACAGTCATGGAGACCCGTGCGCTGCGCTCCAGGCCCGGCATCGGCATGGTGAAGTTCCGCCATGAGGTTGAGAACCAGAATGGCAAACTCGTCTGCTTGGCCGAGAATTCGATCATGTTTATCCTGCGTGAAGCGCTGGAGAAGACCGCATGATCATGGCAGAACGCTACGCCAGCGGCGAGAAGACCGAAATCGGCAGTTATGTATTCACGGCCGAACGGATCGTTCACTTTGCCGAGCGCTTCGACCCTCAACTGTTCCACCTGGACGCGGAAGCCGCAAAGGCGACGCTCTTCGGCGGTCTCTGCGCTTCGGGATGGCACACTTGCGCGGCATGGATGACGACCTTCGTCGCCTACTGGAGCGCAGAATGCGCTCGACTGGCCAGCGAGGGCATCAAGCCGCCCAAGCTTGGACCCTCCCCCGGCTTTCAGAAGCTTCAGTGGCTGCGGCCCGTCTTCGCCGGCGAGGAAGTGACTTATTCCGTCACGTTTCTTTCGAGCCGGCCCCTGGCGTCGCATCCGGGGCGTCGGTTGAACATGATCGTCTGCGAGGGCGCGATCGCTGACGGCACGCCGGTCATCCGGTTCGAAAGCACCGTCATCGAATTCGAGTGATTGCGGGCCTCAGTGGCCTGAGAATTCCACCAGGGTTCGAACGTCGACGCCGAGATCCTCCAGCTTCCTGCGGCCGCCGAGATCCGGCAGGTCGATGACGAAGCAGGCTGAAACGACCTGCGCCCCCATTTGCCGCAACAGCTGTGTGGCGGCCACCGCCGTTCCTCCAGTGGCGATCAGATCATCGACGAGGATGACCTTCTCGCCTGGCTGCACCGCATCCAGGTGCATCTCCATTTCGTCGACACCATATTCCAGGCTATAAGCGACACGCACGGTATCGCGTGGCAGCTTGCCTTTCTTGCGGATCGGTACGAACCCCGCCGAAAGCTGATGCGCCACCGCACCGCCGAGAATGAAGCCCCGCGCTTCGGTTCCGGCAATCTTGTCGATCTTCAGGCCCGCATAGGGCTGCACCAGTTCATCGACGGCGCGGCGGAAGGCGCGCGGATTGCCGAGAAGCGTGGTGATGTCGCGGAAAATAATGCCGGGCTTTGGGTAGTCCGGGATGGAGCGGATGCTGGCTGCAAGCTCCGAAATCGTATCACTCATGGAGTATCCATATTCTGCAGGGCTTCATTCGGCGCACCCTATCAATTGCCACTGTCGGAACCAACAAAAAAGGCGGCTCGAAGGCCGCCTTTCCCTAGACCTGGAGCAAGCTCTCAGTGTTCCTTGTTTGCATAGACCGAACGCTTGGTCAGATAGATCAGTCCCGTGAAGATCACCAGGAAGACCATGACCATGAAGCCGGTGCGCTTGCGATCTTCGAGATGCGGCTCGGCGGCCCACATCAGGAAGGACGAGACGTCCTTGGCATACTGGTCGACCGTCGCCGGCGCACCGTCGTCATAGGTCACCTGGCCGTCGGACAGCGGCTTCGGCATCGCCAGAGCAGCGGCACTGGCGAAGTAGGGGTTATAGTGCGTCCCCTCCGCCACCTGAACGCCGGCCGGCGGCTGCTGGTCGTAGCCGGTCAGCAGCGAGTAGATGTAGTCGGGGCCACCTTCCTGATAACCGCCGACGAACGGGATCATGTCGATCAGAAATTGCGGGAAACCACGTTCGATGCCGCGCGCCTTGGCAATCAGCGAGAAATCCGGGGGCGCCGCGCCATTGTTGGCGGCTGCCGCCGCTTCGTGGTTCGGGAACGGCGACGGGAAGTAATCCGACGGAATGGCCTTGCGGGTGAACATGTCACCGCTGGCGTTTGGACCGTCCTGAACCTCGTAGTTGGCGGCAAAGGCCTTCACCTGAGCGTCCGAGTAGCCAAGATCGCCAAGCGTTCGGAAGGGCACAAGGCTCATCGAATGACAGGCCGCGCAGACTTCCGTGTAGACCTTGAGACCGCGCTGCAACTGGCCCTTGTCGTAGTGGCCGATAGGGCCGGCAAAAGTCCAGTGTTCATGCTTGGGATGAAGCAGCGGATAGTGCGGCGTCTCGCCTTCGGCATGATGGGCCGGCGCGGCGCCGTTCGAGGCGGCTTCCTGGGCGAATGCTGCGCCGCTCAAACAGGCGACGACAGCAAGCGACAGGAGGCTTGTAGCAAGCTTTTTCATGTTTCTCTTCCCTTCCTGTCGCACGCTCAGGCCTTGACCGGCTCAGCGGCGGCCGCCTTGTTGCGCTTTTCCAGAACCGCTTCCGTAATTGAGTTTGGCAAGCGGCGCGGCGTCTCGACGAGGCCGAGAACCGGCATGGCGACCAGGAAGAAGGCGAAGTATAGCAGCGTGCAGATCTGCGAGATGGTGGTGAACAGGCCCTCGGCAGGCTGGGAGCCGAGCCAACCGAGAACGATGGCATTGGCGACGAACAGCCAGTAGAACACCCTGTACCACGGGCGATAGACAGCCGAGCGCACCTTCGACGTATCGAGCCAGGGCAGGAAGAACAGCACGATGATGGCGCCGAACATGACCAGAACGCCGGCGAGCTTGGAGTCGATCGGTCCGATGTTGAAGGTGATCGAGCGCAGCATCGCGTAGAACGGCAGGAAGTACCATTCCGGAACGATGTGTGCAGGCGTCTTCAACGGATCAGCCGGAATGTAGTTGTCCGGGTGGCCAAGGAAGTTCGGCATGTAGAAGACGAAGTAGGCGTAGACCAGCAGGAAGATCGACACACCAAGCGCATCCTTGAGTGTCGCGTAAGGTGTGAAGCGAACGGTATCCGTCTTGGTCTTGACCTCGACGCCGGTCGGATTCGTCTGGCCGACGACGTGCAGCGCCCAGATATGCAGGACGACGACGCCGGCAATAATGAAGGGCAGCAGGTAGTGCAGCGAGAAGAAGCGGTTCAGCGTCGGGTTCTCGACGGCGAAACCGCCGAGCAGGAACTGCTGGATCCACTCGCCGACCAGCGGAAATGCCGAGAAGAAGCCGGTGATAACGGTCGCGCCCCAGAAGGACATCTGACCCCAGGGCAGAACGTAGCCCATGAAGCCGGTCGCCATCATCAGGAGGTAGATGAGGACGCCGAGGATCCAGAGGATCTCACGCGGCGCCTTGTAGGAGCCGTAGTAGAGACCACGGGCGATGTGCAGGTAGACGGCAACGAAGAAGAAGGAGGCGCCGTTGGCGTGCATGTAGCGCAGCAGCCAGCCATGGTTGACGTCACGCATGATCTTCTCGACGGAGTTGAACGCAACCGTCGTTTCCGCGGCATAGTGCATGGCAAGCACGACGCCGGTTAAGATCTGCACGACGAGCATGACCGCAAGCATGGCGCCGAAGGTGTAGGCATAGTTCAGGTTCCGCGGAACCGGATATGCGACGAAACTGTCGTAGACCATGCGCGGCAAAGGCAGGCGCGAATCGATCCACTTCTCTAGGCCGGTTGATGGCTCGTAGCTGGAATGGCCACTCATAAATCAGTCCCCCTCAACCGATCTTGATTACTTTATCGGAAATGAACGAATAGGTCGGGATCGCCAGGTTCTGCGGCGCCGGACCTTTGCGGATGCGGCCGGCCGTATCGTAGACCGAGCCATGGCAGGGACAGAACCAACCATTGTATTCGCCGGCCTGGCCGAGCGGGATGCAGCCGAGATGGGTGCACGAACCGATCATGACGATCCAGTTTTCCTTGTCCTTGCCGGCGGAACGGTCAACGCCGGTCGCCTGGGCGTCTGAAGGCAGGTTGGCGTTGCGCGCGACCGGATCCTTCAGATCGGACAGAGCAACCTCATCGGCAGCCTTCACTTCCTCAGGGGTACGGTTGCGGATGAAGATCGGCTTGCCGCGCCACTTGGCAGTCAGCGACATGCCGGGCTCGAGGCTGGAAACGTCGACTTCGATGGAAGCCAGAGCCAGCGTGGAGGCATCCGGACGCATCTGATCGATAAACGGCCAAGCGACCGAAACGGCGCCGACAGCGCCCGCCATACCAGTGGTGAGATAAAGGAAATCACGGCGAGTGGGCTCGCCCGTGATCTCGCTTGTCGTTTCGTGTTCGCTCACGGCTTAAACCATCCTCTACGCAATTTTTGCGGAACTCCGCCTTCCCCTCGCGGCGGCGAATCTGTCGCGACACAATTCGACCATAGATTCCCCACCAATCCGGCGCGTTCTAAGCTTGATCGCAAATTATGTCCAGCCTTGGCAAGGCCATGTGGGCACAATGTCGCGGGAATTTTCAGATGATTTTCGAAGGCAATCACATGCTTGCCACAGTTGTGCATTGCACCAATTCGAACCTCGTGCTAGGCGACCGCCACAAACATCTCCCTATCCCAGCGCCCGCCGATGAAAGACACTTTATACTGCATAGGGAGTGTTCTCCTCTCGCTGTTACTGGCGCTGGTGTCCTTGCGCTATATCACACACGTCTGGCTTCTGGCCTTCGTCTATAGCTTTCAGATCCACTTTGCTCTGGTTGCGATCGCAGGCTGCCTGGTCCTTCTGCTCCTCAGGCGGCACTGGTATGCCTACGTGCTCCTTTCCGTCGCCGCGATACTGCTCGGACATGGCATGATCATGCTACGAGAGTTTGAGACACCCCCGGCACGGGCCGAGACGCCACCGCTTTTCAGGCTGATGTCCTTCAATATCGAGCACGAGAACGTCTCCAATGCAGCCCGCATTGCGGATTTCATCATCGCCTCGAATGCGGATGTCGTGAACATCCTGGAGGCCGCACCGCTTCGCCCGCACATCGCGCGCCTGTCTGGCACATATCCCTATCACATAGGCTGCGGTGCGGAGACCAACGAATGCGACACGCTTGTCCTCTCGAAGCGACCGTTTGTCGACAAGAAGGTCACCAGCCTGGGTGAGCTTTGGCGCAACCGGCTGACGCGCTCTGCCATCGACTTCGACGGAACCAAGGTCAATTTCCTGGCAGCCCACCTCGCCAAACCCTATTTCGATGACTTCCAGACAGACGAACTCGTCGATCTCAGGTCGGCGGCAGGTGCTATCGACGGCCCGCTCGTTCTTGCCGGAGACTTCAATTCCGCAATCGTCGACCCACACATCCAGCGTTTGATGCGCAGGGCCGGCTTTCACTCCGTCTTTCCGGAACCGGCGACCTGGCCGATCAGGGCGGGCCGCCTCGGCATCGGCATCGACCACGTCCTCGCCCGCCCTCCGCTGCGGCTAAAGTCGGTCGAGCGGATCGAAGACAATATGGGGTCAAACCACTTTGGCCTCATGGCCGAGTTTGCGGTCGACGGTTGACAGAGGCGTCGACGCCTCGAAATCGGTGGCGAGGAACCCGCCTGATTGCCGCGCCCAGAGTTCGGCATAAAGACCGCCACGCTTCAGCAGGCTGTCGTGTGTTCCCTCTTCTATGATCTCGCCCTCGTCGACGACGATCAATCGGTCGAGGGCGGCAATGGTCGAGAGCCGATGCGCGATGGCCAGCACCGTCTTGCCTTGCATCAGGCCGATCAGGTTGGATTGGATTGCCTCTTCCACCTCGGAATCCAGCGCCGAGGTGGCTTCGTCGAGAACGAGGATCGGCGCATCCTTCAGCATGATGCGGGCAATCGCGATGCGCTGGCGCTGACCGCCGGAGAGCTTCACACCACGTTCTCCGACATGTGCATCGAAGCCCTTGCGGCCATTCTGGTCCTGCAGGCGCTCGATGAAGCCAAGCGCTTCTGCGCGCCGTGCCGCCTCCATCAGCCGCGCCTCGCCCGCATCAGGGCGCCCAAACAGGATATTGTCCCGGACCGAGCGATGCAGCAGCGACGTATCCTGGCTGACGACGCCGATCTGCATGCGCAGGGTTTCCTGCCTGACCGCTGCAATGTCCTGGCCATCGACCAATATCTGTCCGCCTTCGAGGTCGTAGAGGCGCAACAGCAGGTTCACCAGTGTGGACTTGCCAGCACCGGAGCGCCCGACGATACCGACCTTCTCCCCCGGCGCGATCGTCAGCGAGAAGTTGTCGATGACACCGCTCTGCCTGCCGTAGTGGAAGGAGACGTTCTCGAAGCGGATGCCGGGCTGTCGGATGACAAGGTCGCGTGCGTCGGGGCGATCGACCAGTCCGAGCGGCTGCGAAATCAGCTCGGCAGCATTCTGGATCGTGCCGAGGTTGCGCATGATGCCGTTGAACTGGGTCATCAGCCGACCGAGAAGGAAGTTGAGGCGCAAGACAAGTGCAAGCGTGAACGCCACAGCACCGGAACTGACAAGGCCGGCCAGCCACAAATGAACGCTGAGGGCCGCCATCGTGACGATCATGATGCCCGACAGCAACGCCATCGAGGCACGTACGCCGGTGATGAAGCGCGTAAACCGCAGCACCGTCTCCTGATAGAAGTCGAAGCCTTGCCGCATGTAGCGGTCGCTCTCCTCATCGCGCGCAAACAGCTTCAAGGTCTGGATATTGCTGTAGGCGTCCACCATGCGCCCGTTGATCATCGAGGCGGCTTCAGCTGTTTCGCGGGAATGAAACCGGATGCGCGGCACGAAATAGCGCGCCAGAACGCCGAAGGCGCACAGCCAGCAGAGCACGACCGCGGCAAGCGAGAAATCGAGCCCTGCGACGAGCACCAGCGTCGTCGCCGCATAGATGCCGACGAACCAGACACTCTCCATCAGCGACGTCACCAAGTCGCCCGTGGCCTGCCCGGCCGACCAGACCTTGGTGACGATGCGACCCGAGAAATCGCTTTGGAAGAAGGACAGCGATTGTCTCGAAACATGTAGATAGGATTGCCAGCGCGCCAGGTTGTAGAAGCCGGGTGTGATTACCTGCTGATCGACGAGTGCGATCAGCAGCGCGACGACAAAGCGGACAATGCCGATAAGGACGAGCATGCTGAACAACTCGGCGCCGTGCGCGGCAAGCAGACCGCTCCAGCCTGCCGCCGGCGTGATCGTCGAAAGAATATCCACGAGCCGCCCGACGAACCAGAACAGTGCCGCCTCGATCGCCGCCGACATCCCGCCGAGCAGGAGCATCGCCACGAACGGCGCCTTTGCTTGACCAATATAGAACCAGACGAATCCAAACGTGGAGCGCGGTGGTTGAATGTTTTCCCGCGGCGCAAAGGGATTAATCCAATTTTCGAAAGCACGGAGGAGTCGTTTTATCAGCATATTTGCGATATAGGCTTAATAGCCGGAGCGGGAAAGCGACGGCCCCAGGGCGCAACCCTATATTTTCGTAACAATCGGTAACAACAACGGCATCGTCGTTGAATGAGACTGACCTCGTCACAATCTCGGGGTACAATGGATTCTTACGGGAGACGGCCGCGATGCAAGCAAGAAAGGCAATCATGTCGAGTATTCCGCTTCCCCTTGCGGCACGACTTGATGCACTCGTTGAACAGTTGGACATATCCTACGACCAAGCTATTGCCGAGGCGATCTCTGCGTGGATCGATCGTGAGGAAGAGCGGCGTCTGTTCGCATTGCGTACGCTTGCGTCGACCAATAGCATGCTTGTCGAAGGAAACCGGGTGAAAGACTGGGCAGACAGCCTCTGACCCATATCCATAGACTTAAAAAGAGAAGCCCTCTCCGCATCTGCAGGGAGGGCTTCTGGTTTATTCGGCTGCCTCTTCCGCCTCTTCCGAATGATCGGCCAGGAAGCCGCCCGATTGCCGGGTCCAGAGGTCCGCATAGATGCCGCCTTGTTCGACAAGCTCGACATGGGCGCCGGCCTGGATGATCCTGCCCTTGTCGAGCACGATCAGACGGTCCATCTCGGTCAGGGTCGACAGGCGATGTGCGATGGCAATCACCGTCTTGCCTTCCATCAGCGCGAACAGGTTCTCCTGGATCGCCGCTTCGACCTCGGAGTCGAGCGCCGATGTCGCCTCGTCAAGGACCAGAATCGGCGCGTCCTTCAAGAAGACGCGGGCGATCGCGATGCGCTGGCGCTGACCGCCGGAGAGCTTCACACCACGCTCGCCAACCTGTGCGTCGAGCCCCTTGCGGCCCTGCATGTCGACAAGCCCTTCGATGAATTCCCAGGCATTGGCCCGCTTGGCAGCTTCGATCACCTGGGCATCTGTCGCCTCGGGGCGGCCATAGGCGATGTTGTCGCGGATCGAACGGTGCAGCAGGGAGGTATCCTGCGTCACGACGCCGATCAGTTCGCGCAGGCTCTCCTGAGAAACGGTCGAGATGTCCTGCCCATCGATGGTGATGCGGCCAGCCTCCAGATCGTAGAAGCGCAAGAGCAGGTTCATCAGTGTGGTCTTGCCGGCGCCGGAACGACCGACCAGACCGACCTTCTCGCCCGCCTTGATGTCGAGAGAGAGACTGTCGATGACGCCTTTGCCCTTGCCGTAATGGAAGCGGATGCGGTCGTAGTGGATTGCACCCTTCTTCGCAGACAGTTGCGGCGCGCCCGGCTGGTCGACGATGTCGTGTTTCTTCGTCATCATCTCCATGCCGTCATAGACCGTGCCGATGTTCTCGAACAGCGCCGAGACCTCCCACATGATCCACTGCGACATGCCGTTGACGCGCATGGCAAGACCAATTGCGATGGCAATGGCGCCGACGGAGATCTGTCCGTTCAGCCAGAACCAGATGGACAGGCCCGACACCACGAACAACGCCACGCAGTTGTTCATGTAGACGGCGATGTGAAACAACGTGACGCGGCGCATCTGCGCATGAACGGTTCCAAGGAACTCCTCCATACCGCTACGCGCATACGTCTCCTCGCGGCCGGCATGCGAAAACAGCTTGACCGTCGCGATGTTCGTGTAGCTGTCGACCACCCGACCCGTCATGATCGAGCGCGCATCCGCCTGCTGCGCCGCGATCCTGCGCAGCCGTGGCACGAAGTAGGACACGATGGCGACGTAGACGGCGAGCCAGACGAGGATCGGGATCATCAGCCGCCAGTCGGCAGCAGCGATGACGATGATCATCGACAGGAAATAGGTCACGACATAGACGAAGACATCAAGGATCTTCATCGTCGTTTCACGCACCGCAAGCGAGGTCTGCATCACCTTCGTCGCAACGCGTCCGGCAAACTCGTTGGCAAAGAACGTCATGCTGTGACGCAGCAGGAAGCGGTGCATCTGCCAGCGCGCGATCATCGGGTAGTTGCCGAGAAGCACCTGATGCATGATGAGCGAATCGATGCCCGCCGCCAGCGGCAGGCCGATGAGGATCAATGCTCCCATCCATGCAAGCCTCGGCCACTCCGTTTGCAGGAACGTTGCCTTGTCGGCATTCGTCAGCCAGTCCACGATGTCGCCGAGGAACTGGAAGAGAGCCACCTCACCGACGGCGATCAGCGCCGTCAGGACTGCCATGATGGCAAGCCACGGTGCTGCCGGCTTCGTATAGTGCCAGCAAAAGGCAAAAAGGCCCTTCGGAGGAGCAACCGGCTCCTCGCTCGGGAAGGGGTTAAGTCGCTGTTCGAACCAGCCAAACATGAAAATGCTCCGAAACTTCGCAGTTCCGGCCTCCCGGCTCGCGCAAAAGGGGGCGCTTGAGCTCATATGGGAACCGGACGTTCACGGGGCGAGGCCACGACAGCCGCGCAATGGATGACAAATGGGAATTCAGGAAAGAAATGGCACTAGGCGTGCCAGATCGCCACTCGTGGGTTCACGCGTCGAGAGCGCATACGGGGCAATATTTCCATCTTGGCGCTCCCTGCTGGCGATTAAAAGATATGCACCGATAGCGCGAATTCGATGAAATTTCCAGCCCCGATCTGCCGGAAATTGGACATTTCCGGGTCAAAATACGTCCTGTTGCACCGAAATCACAGTTGCAATAGGTGTCCTTCGACGAAAACCGAAGAAGACGACCGCGCCATGGCAGACCTCAGACTAGCCCTCTATCAGCCTGACATCCCCGGCAATACCGGTACCATCCTGCGTCTTGCCGCCTGCCTCGGCTTTGGTGTCGACATCATCGAGCCGGCAGGCTTCGACATATCGGACCGCAACCTCAAGCGGGCCGGCATGGATTACATCGCCGCAGCCGCCCTCACCCGCCACGTCAATTGGGATCGCTTCGAAGATTGGCGAAAGAACACCGGCCGACGCCTGGTGCTGGCCTCCACCAAGTCGTCCGGCCGTTACACCGACTTCGCGTTTCAAGCCGACGACATCCTGCTTTTCGGCCGCGAGAGCGCCGGCGTCCCGGACCACGTGCATGCGGCAGCCGACGCCCGGATCCTTGTTCCGATGGTTGCAGGTCAACGCTCGATCAATGTTGCCGTCTCGGCCGCGATGATCGTCGGAGAAGCCATGCGGCAGACCGTCTGGGGTTGATGTCCGGCCCGGTGACATGAAATGCCGATAGAGCCTCAGAATATGTCGCGAACGGCGTTGTGAATTTTCCTGAGCGGCGTATAGTTTTTAGCCGGACAATTAAAAAAGTGTGCGGAAGGCCATGTTTTCAATCACTTGGCAAAGATAGATTCGAACAGGAAGGCGCTTGTTCGCATAAAGACAAAGAAACGGTAGAATGGAATCGACGATCGTCATGATCAACCTGTTCGGCGCGGTAGCCTTGCTACTGTTTGGCCTGGCACAGGTAAAGGACGGCGTTTCCCGAGCGTTTGGAGCGCGACTGCGCAGCGGCCTTGCGACCGGCACCCGTAGTGGCTTGCGCTCTTTCGCGTCCGGCTTCGTCGCCACCGTCGCGCTGCAGAGTTCGACCGCGACGGCCCTGATGGTCGCCTCCTTCGTCGAGCGCGAACTGGTGAAGCCGCGCATGGCGCAAGTCGTCCTGCTCGGCGCCAATGTCGGAACCGCGGTGACCGCCTGGATCGTCGCCACCGGCATCGCGTGGCTGTCTCCTCTGGTGATCCTTGCCGGAATGATCCTTCATCGCAGCGGCTCGTCGGCGCGGCAGGGCGGCGGCACGGCGCTGATCGGCATCGGCCTGATGCTGTTGTCGCTGCATCTCCTGAGCAGCGCCACCGAGCCGATGCGGCAGTCGCCCGCCCTTGGCGCCTTCATCGCCCTGCTCGACAATGCCTGGCCGGTCGCACTTGCCTTTGCCGCCGGCATCGCCTTCATCTCGTCGTCGAGCCTTGCCGCCGTCGTCCTCATTCTCTCGCTTGCCTCGACGGGCATCCTGTCGGCCGGACTGGTCATCGTGCTGGTGCTCGGCGCCAATCTCGGCGGCGCCGTTCCCCCGGTCATTGCCTCGCTCGGCGGGCCGGCAGCTGCCAAGCGCGTCACACTGGGCAATCTGATCGTGCGGGCAATCGGCTGCCTGATCGCATTGCCGCTCGCAGGCTACGGCGCCGAACGCTGCCGCTGGCGTCGGCAAAACTGCCGGTCGACGCCCATCTCGGCTTCAACCTGATCCTCGCGGCGCTTGCCTGGCCCTTCTCGCGCCCCCTCTCGGGGATGATGCTGAGACTGGTGCCTGACGACACGCAGCCCGACAGCGCACCGAGATACCTCGACCAGCAGGAACTTTCGACGCCTGTTGTCGCCCTTGCCAGCGCGACACGGGAAGTGCTCGGCGTCGGCGATCTGATCGAACGCATGTTGTTGCGCGCCTCGAACGCTTTTGAAAACAACGAGCTGGCGAAGCTCAAGGAGATCCCGTCGCTGGAAAAACGGGTCGACAGCCTGCAGCAGGAGGTGAAAATCTACCTGTCCAAGCTCGGCCACGCCGGTCTGAGCGAAGAGGATGGTCGCCGCTCCATCGTCATCATCGACTACGCGATCAACCTCGAACATATCGGCGACATCATCGAGAAGGGCCTGACGCCGCAGGTTTCGAAGAAGGTTTCGCTGGGCCTGAAGTTCTCCGAGGAGGGCTACGAGGAACTGCGCAAGCTCTTCCACCTGACGATCGACAATCTGCGCATCGCCCAGACGATCCTCGTTACTCGCGACTTCAACCTTGCCAAGCAGCTGATGGAGGTGAAGGTCGAGGTTCGCCGGATGGAGAAGCAGTCCTCGGAACGACATCTGGAGCGCCTGCGCGACGGTCGCGCTGACAGCCTGCAGACAAGCTCATTGCATCTGGACATGCTGCGCGACCTGAAGCGCATCAACGCCCACATTGTTTCGGTCGCACACCCGATCCTCGACGAAAGCGGACTGCTCATCGAAAGCAGGCTGAAAGGCGCTGCCGAGTAAAGCCGCTCAGTCGGCCGACGGCAGCCGACGCATCGTGAATTCGATCTGGTCGCCTTCCAGCTGGCGCCAGCTCTCGACTTCCGTCCAATATGCCGCCTTGGGATATTCGTCGAACCATTCGCGCGCCTTGGCACGGGCCTCGAGGAGATTGAGGCAATAGGTTTGTCGGACGAAACGATCGTTCTTGCGGGGCGTGCCTTCCGCCCGGTGGGTAGCAATCCGTCGCTTGAGACCGTCGAACGACGGAGGTCCAGGAATTTTCGTCATGAGCCTACCTCTGTCGGAAAAAGGTAATATCGAAAATCGCGTTTTGCGAGTCGAATCTGAGGAAGCCTCAATCACCTGCTCTCTGCTGGCAGGACCCTGCCCCACCTGCTATCAGAGCAGCAAAGACGCAAGCGCGAGTCGACTGGCGACCCGCTCGGAGAGAGACAGAAATGGAAAGACCCGAACTTCCGATCGGCCTGCCGGATGATATCGAAGAGAAGAAGTCGACTGCCCGGGCATGGTTCGAAAGTCTTCGCGACACGATCTGCACCGCGTTCGAAGCGCTGGAAGACGAACTCTCCGGCCCGCTCTCCGATAGAGAGCCGGGCCGCTTTGTGGCGAAGGACTGGTCGCGCGAAAATGGTGCAGGTGGCGGCGGCCGCATGTCGATGATGCACGGCCGCGTCTTCGAGAAGGTTGGGGTGCACACCTCCACCGTCTATGGAGAGTTCGCGCCGGACCTGCGCGCCCAGATGCCGGGCGCCAAGGAGGACCCTCGCTTCTGGGCCTCGGGCATTTCGCTGATCGCCCATCCGGTCAATCCCAACGTGCCGGCCGTTCACATGAACACGCGCATGGTGGTCACCTCGAGCCTCTGGTTTGGGGGCGGCGCCGACCTGACGCCGGTGCTTGATCGCCGCCGCACGCAGGAAGACGAGGACAGCCAGCTCTTCCACAAGGCCATGGAGATCGCCTGCCGCAGCCACTCCGGTGTCGCCGACTACGCCGCCTACAAGACGTGGTGCGACGAGTATTTCTTCCTCAAGCACCGCAACGAGCCGCGCGGCATCGGCGGCATCTTCTATGATTGGCTGCACTCCAGTGAGGAGGCCGGCGGCTGGGACGCCGATTTCGCCTTCACCCGCGACGTCGGAAGGGCGTTTGCCATGGTTTATCCACGCATCGTTCGCTCCAACGTCAATAAACAGTGGACAGACGCGGATCGTGACGAACAATTGATTCGCCGTGGACGCTATGTTGAGTTCAATTTGCTCTACGATCGAGGTACGATCTTTGGCCTCAAGACAGGAGGAAACGTAGAGTCCATTCTCTCATCCCTACCCCCGCTCGTCCGCTGGCCGTGACCTGACAAAAAAACGCGGCAAGAGGGCTTAAATTCGGAGACTGGACTACTAAGTTTATGCATGTACGCGTAACAATCGGAGGAGGATTGTCATGACGATACAAAGCAGCTCTGCAGCACCAGCGGGTGCTTCGGAGCCTCGCCCGCCCATCGATACGCCGGAGTTTTTGAGCCGGATTGCCGAAGGGTTTCGGGCGAAGAGTGGGTCCGATCTGCCACTTTCGTGCTTTATCGAGCAAGTGAAGCTTCAGCTGGCCGGTGGTAAGACGCCGGAAGAACTTGATCGTCTGGCAAAGATCCAGGACAGCAAAGCAGCAATCGATTGCTACAGAGCCTGGGCGATGCCCGATTAACAAGAAAATGAAAAACCGGCCGGTCCTTCGCGCCGGCCGGAACCTTCCTACCGCTTCGAACATTCAGGCATTACGCAGCGCGTGATGTCGTTGAAATCCGAAAGAAGGAGGAAAGAATGAGACTCTTCGAATGTGGCACCCTCGTCCCCGGATGCGACTGGCATACCCGGGCGAATGACGATGCCGAAATCGTCCGCCGCGCTGTCGAGCATATGCGCAACGCCCACGGCGAAACCGTCATCCGCGAAAACATGATCGAGAATATCAAGGCTCGGATCCGCAACGAGGCGACGGCGGCCTGAGTTATTTTGTCAGATCATTCAGCCGGGCGAGCAGCGCCGCCCGGTCCGGCGTGAAGTTTTCCTCGACCCAGAGGTTTTCCAGTGCCGACAGCGTCTCACCGACCTGCTTCCCGGCCGGCACGCCGGCGCCCATGACGTCGCCGCCATTGATCGGGAACTGTGGTTTTTTCCAGTTTTCAGCCAGTTCGAGCAGCTTGCCGAGCCTTGCGCAGCGAGCCATCTCCTTTATGTCGGCTTCCGCCTTGCCCCGCGCCGTTGCCAGGGCAAGTTTCAAGCGGGTTGCAATCCCGTCCGCGCCGTGCCGATAGAGCAGCCGGGCAAACGCGGCCGAAGACAATTCGTCATTGACAACAGGCGCTTTGGTCCACGCTTTGAAATAGGCGGCTTCCGCATTTGCGAGCTTGAGGCGTGTTGCCATCTTCTCCAGGCGATCGGCATCGCAAGGAACGATGGCGGCGAGGCGCAGAAGCGGGTCCGGCTTCCAGCCAAGCGCCCTCTCCGTGTTGATCAGCGTCGGAATGGTGTCGATCCCCCACTTCTCCGTCTCCGGCAGGATTTCGCTGAGCACGCCGACCTGTCGCATCCACAAGAGCGCCCGCCCCGGATCCTCCACGCTGAGCAGCTTACGCAGTTCCGACCAGACCCGTTCGGCAGAAAGTGTCTTCAGCTTGGCGCGAGCCGATGCGCACGCCCTCAGCCCCTCGCCATCCGGACGGCCCGAACCATAATAGGCGAAAAACCGGAAAAATCGCAGGATACGCAGATAGTCCTCGGCAACACGCGTCGCGGCGTCCCCGATGAAGCGGATGTTGCGTTTCTCGATATCGGCAAGTCCACCGACCAGGTCGATCACATCGCCCTTGGAGTCGACGTAAAGCGCATTGATCGTCAGGTCGCGGCGCTCCGCGTCAGTCTGCCAATCCGAGCTGAAGGCAACCTTGGCCCGGCGTCCGTCGGTCTCGACATCGGCCCTCAGCGTCGTGATTTCGAAGGGC
The DNA here is from genome assembly GCF_900110205.1 of Rhizobium tibeticum. Taxonomy (GTDB): domain Bacteria; phylum Pseudomonadota; class Alphaproteobacteria; order Rhizobiales; family Rhizobiaceae; genus Rhizobium; species Rhizobium tibeticum. Next base: position 161,055 of record NZ_FOCV01000005.1, read on the forward strand.
TTGCCGTCGATGACAAGGGTCACGGTGCCGTGTGCAACGCCTGTCGGAACGGCTTTGATAGCAGCGGCGGCGGCGCGTTTGATGACCTCTTCCGGCGTGAGTGTCGTGGCCACATCGATATCGCTGACGGGCAGCCCCATCAGGCTGTTGCGAACCGCCCCGCCGACGACGCGCGCCTCTGCGCCATCGGCGTTGAGAAGCGAGAACACGCGCGTCAGAGCCGGATCCTTGAACCAAGCCTCGTGGCAAAGGTTGGTCATGCATAGAGCCTTTCATAGAGGGTGCGGACGATGCCCGCGGTAATGCCCCAGATCATCCGGCTTTCATAGGGCATCCGGTAGAATTGTCGTTCGAGACCGTCGAGCACACGCCTGTCGCGGCTATGATTGGCCGGGTTCATGAGGAAGGACAGCGGCACTTCGAAGACGTCATCCACCTCGGTGGGGTTAAGCTTCAATTCGAAGCCGCGCCGGACGACCGCGAGCACCGGCGTAATGCGGAAGCCCGTCGACGCGAGGTAGTTCGGAAGCCGCGCCACGGTCTCGACAAACGACCCGTCGATACCGATTTCCTCCTCGGTTTCGCGGATCGCAGCTCTTTCTGCGGATCCATCGATGGCATCGATCTTGCCGCCCGGAAACGCGATCTGTCCGGAATGTTTGCGCAGCGTCGCCGTGCGCTGCGTAAAGATTACATGCGCCTCGTCCCCGTCGTCGATCACCGGCACCAGGACCGCAGCATCGCGAAGCTTGAAGGACTCCACCTGCGCGACGATATCAGGATTGAGGACGTGATCGCCGTGATCGCGCCATGACATATCCACCGGTCCGCCGCTCTGATGAAGCGCGCGACGGCGAAATTCGGCCGCGGAATAGAGCGCATGGCGGTCGGTCAAAACGTTGCTCATCGGGAAAGCTTGTCCAGTTCGTCCGCCGGCATGACGGGAAACGTCACGCCACCGGAGCGCAGGCAGAACATCGTCGTGCCATCGACCTCAAGGCGTTCGCCGCATTCGACGAGTTCGTACATGATTGCGCGGGAAACCAGCGCCTCCAGTTGCCCGCGCACATGAATATAAGGCTTCAACTGGCTGTTTTCGCCGTGAATTACAAAGCGGAGAGGATGCTCCGCTCCGGCCTCGACCACGTCGCCGACATTGGTCCGGAACGTCAGCAACGGCTCGCCATCTCTTTCGCCGGCATTCATTTCAACTGCCAAAAAGGGTGCGTCGACGACCCGGATGCCGACCTTTTCCACAGGCGTGACAAGATACGTCTTCCCGTCCTCATCCTTTCGCAGGACCGTTGAAAACAGTCTGACGAGCGGCGCCCGGCCGATCGGCGTTCCCATGTAGAACCACGTGCCGTCCGCACGGATTTCCATGTCGATATCGCCACAGAAGGGCGGGTTCCATTTATCGACGGGAGGAAGCCCGCGCGCTTTGCGGCCCGCATCGCCGGCGGCGCGTGAAATCAGCGCTGCAAGACCGGCCGCGTCCGTCGTTGCTTTGATCTCTTCGGCTGCCATTCTTCTGTCCCGGTTTGTGTTTAACTCCAGAAGGTCACGAGATAGTCATTCGGAACCAACTTGTCAGCCCGCAACATCTCCATAACTCTATCTGGTATGAGGCTTGCAAGTAAGTCTGCCGATTCGCGACGAATGATATCAGCCGCTGGAGATGCCTAATGGGTATGATGAAGACCGAAGCCCCGCTTGATGAAAAGGCGATCGTCGCCGCGGCCGAGAAGGCACTTGCAGATATCGCCGCCATCCGGGGCGAAGTCTCCAAGGTGATCTTCGGCCAGGAAAGCGTCGTCGAGAACACCCTGCTTGCGCTTCTCTCGGGCGGCCATGCCCTGCTGGTGGGCGTGCCGGGTCTCGCCAAGACCAAACTCGTCACCACGCTCGGCGAAGTGCTTGGTCTCGCCTCCAACCGCATCCAGTTCACGCCGGATCTGATGCCGTCCGACATTCTTGGCTCGGAGGTGATGGACCAGGACGAGAGCGGCCGCCGCTCTTTCCGTTTCGTCAAGGGACCCGTGTTCGCCCAGCTCCTCATGGCCGACGAAATCAACCGCGCGTCGCCACGCACGCAGTCGGCGTTGCTGCAGTCCATGCAGGAGTATCACATCACCGTCGCCGGTCATCGCTACGACCTGCCGGCTCCATTTCACGTCCTTGCCACTCAAAATCCACTGGAGCAGGAAGGCACCTACCCCTTGCCCGAGGCACAGCTCGACCGCTTCCTTCTCCAGGTCGACGTCCACTATCCGGAGCTCGCTGCCGAGCGACAGATCCTGCTCGAGACGACTGGCATCGGCGAAACGACGCCGCAAGCAATCCTGAGTGCCGAGCGCCTCGTCGAAATCCAGACGCTCATCCGCCAGATGCCGGTTAGCGACAAAGTGGTCGACGCCATCCTCGCGCTTGTCCGCTCCGCTCGTCCGGGTCAGGGCAACGCCTCGACCGACAAGAACGTCGCCTGGGGTCCCGGCCCACGTGCCGGCCAGGCCATGATGCTCTGCGCCCGCGCCCGCGCCCTCTACGAAGGCCGCCTCGCACCGTCTGTCGACGACGTCCACGCGCTCGCCGAACCCGTCCTGCAGCACCGCATGGCGCTGACATTCGCGGCGCGCGCAGAAGGCATGTCGGTTCGTGATGTCATTGCCGGGCTGGTCCAGCAGGCCAAGGGATAAGGAAGCGTCTGCGTGGCACCCATCGGACAGATCGTCAATGCGACTTCGGGCAACGACGCCCTTGCGCGCGCAAGGCAGCGGGCAAGCCTGGTGCCGGATTGTCTGGTCGAGGCCAAGCGGATCGCCAACACGGTGATCGCCGGTTGGCATGGCCGCCGCAAACGCGGCATCGGCGAGAATTTCTGGCAGTTCCGTCCCTATACCGAGGGCGAGAGCCTGTCGCGCATCGATTGGCGCCGGTCCGCGCGCGACGACCACACCTACATCCGCGACCGCGAGTGGGAGGCGGCCCATACGATCTGGCTCTGGGCCGACATGTCTACCTCGATGATGTACAAATCGACTTTCGGAAATGCCTCGAAGGAAGGCCGGGCACTCGTCATCATGCTGGCGCTTGCAGAGATTCTCGCGCGCTCCGGCGAGCGCATCGGATGCCCAGGCGTCATGGAACCGATCGCCGCGCGCAACGCCGCAGAACGACTTGCAACGGCATTGATGCATGCTCCGCTGAGCGGCGGCCTCCCGGAAACGACCATGATTCGCGGCTGGAGCGAACTTGTGCTGATCGGTGATTTCCTCGACGATGCGCGTGCGGTCATGGCGCGCATCGGTCCCCTGGCGCGGCGCGGTCTGCGCGGCCACGTGATCGAGATCGCCGACCCGGCCGAAGAACTCTTCCCCTATGATGGCCGCACCGAATTCACCGATCCCGAAACCGGTTCGAAACTGACAACCGGCCGCGCCGAGCATATCCGCGAAGCCTATACACGCGCCTATCTCTGCCGCAGGGACGATCTCGGCCAGGCGCTGCGCCACATGGGCTGGACCTTTGTCAGCCATCGCACCGACCATCTCGCCTCCGAAGCACTGGTCGCCGTTCACATGTATCTGTCGGGCATGCCGGCCAGCGCGACGCATGGAGGGCAACGATGAACGCCCTTCCCTTCGCTTTCGCCTATCCTGCAATTCTCGGCGCGCTCGTCGCCCTGCCGATCATTTGGTGGCTGCTGCGATTGACGCCGCCGCGCCCGAAGACCGAAGTCTTCCCGCCGCTGAAGATTCTCGCGACGGTTCTGAAGCGAGAGGAAACCCCGGCCCAGAGCCCCTGGTGGCTGACGCTGCTGCGCATGCTGCTTGCCGCGGCCGTCATCCTGGCGATCGCCGACCCTGTGTTCAATCCACGCGCGAATTCAATCGCTTCCGGCGGTCCGCTCGTGCTCTTTGTTGACAATGGCTGGGCGACGTCGCCGGATTGGGATCTGCGCGTCAAGACCGCCGACGCGCTGATTGACGACGCGGAAGCGGCTGGGACCCCTGTTGCCATCGCCTTCACCGCCGATCCGACCAACGACGCGGTTCCAGGAACGGCGTCCGTTGCCCGCGACAAGCTGCACGCCGCGGAGCCGAAGCCGCTTGTGCCCGACCGGAAGCGCGCGTTCGAGGCGCTGCGTGCCGCCTTGAACGGCATCCATCCCGGCACCCTTGCCTTCCTCACCGATGGCGCCGCCGCAAGCGACAGCGACGCAACGATCCGCCAACTTTCCGATCTCTCGCCTGCCCAGTTGCGCTTGGTTTCCGGCGACACGGCTGAGACGATCGCCATCACCTCGGCCAACAATGCCGCGGATGCGATGACGGTGACGGCCACGCGCCTTAACAGCGCGGGTGCCGCTTCGCTGCCCATCACCGCGCAGGACACACAAGGTCGCGCGATCGCGGCCGGTTCGATCGACTTCCAACAGGGGCAGAGCGTTGCCACTGGATCGCTCACCGCACCGTTTGAAATGCGCAACGACTTCGCGCGCGTCAGCATTGACAGCCACGCCACGGCAGGCGCCGTGCATCTGCTCGATGATGGCTTCAAGCGCCGCCGCGTCGTCCTTTTGTCCGGCGAAGTCGGCGATACGTTCCAGCCGCTGCTGTCGCCGCTCTATTACATTCAGCGCGCCCTGCAGCCCTATGCCGATCTGATAGAGCCGAACACGCCCGATCTCGCGTCCTCGATCCCGGATCTCCTGACGCAGAATCCGTCCGTGATCATCATGGCTGACATCGGCCGCCTGCCCCAGGAAACCTACGCGCCGCTGCAGCGCTGGATCGCGAATGGCGGAACCTTGATCCGCTTTGCCGGGCCGCGCCTTGCCGCCGCTCCCGCCGACGACCCGCTGGTTCCGGTCACGCTGCGCCAGGGCGAGCGTGCGCTTGGCGGCGCGCTGTCCTGGGCCGAACCGCAGCCGCTGGCCGAGTTTCCGGGATTCGGCCCGTTCGCTGGAATGGCGAAGCCGACGGACGTCACCATCAAGCGTCAGGTTCTCGCTGAGCCGACGCCTGATCTCGCCGAGCGCACCTGGGCAAGCCTTGCCGATGGGACGCCGCTCGTGACCACGAAGCCGATCAATGCCGGCCGGATCGTCCTCTTCCATGTCAGCGCCGAGGCCACCTGGTCCAACCTGCCGATTTCGGGCAACTTCGTCGAAATGCTGCGCCGCCTCGTCCAGTTGTCGCGCTCGGGTGGCGTCAACGCCGAAGCGAATGGCGCTTCGAGCGCCGAGGCGTTGCCACCCTTCCGCCTGTTGACTGCCAAGGGCGCGCTGACGACCGAGACCGGCACGGCGCGTCCGCTGATCCCCAACGCGAAGGTCACACCGCTTGCCAGCTTTGACAACCCGCCTGGCCTATATGGGTCCGAGGAAGGATTTACCGCTCTGAACGTGCTGCCGAAGAACGCCGAACTGAGGCCACTCGACACGTCGGGGATCACCATCGTGCGCGAGGGACTGATCGGCGGTGAAACCTGGTCTGCAAAGCCTGCCCTGTTCCTGATCGCCTTCCTGCTGCTGCTGGCCGACAGCCTGATCGTGATGTTCATGAGCGGCGCCTTCTCGCGGCTGCGCCCAGCGGCCCGCACGGCAGCGCTTGTCGCCGTTGCACTCAGTGCAGCATTCTTGCTGCAACCCGGACAATCGCATGCAGATGACGCCAAGCCAGGCGACGAGCAGATCTTCCAGCGGCTCGACAATACGCACCTCGCCTTTGTCGTTACCGGCGAACAGGACGTCGATCGTATCTCCGAACGCGGGCTCGAGGGCCTGACGGACTTCCTGACCTATCGCACCACACTGGAGCCGTCTCCACCTGTCGGTCTGGACCTCACGAAGGATGAGCTCGCCTTCTATCCGATCATCTATTGGCCCGTCTCGGCGACCGCGCCGATGCCTTCGACAGCGGCGATCAACAAGATTGACGCCTATATGCGCTCCGGCGGAACTGTGCTCTTCGACACACGCGACCAGTTCAGCGCACTCGACAATAATGGCGGCTCGGTCAGCGCCAATGGCGAGCGGCTGCAGCAGATCCTTGCCAATCTCGATATTCCGCCGTTGGAACCAGTGCCATCGGACCACGTGCTGACCAAATCCTTCTACCTGCTGTCGAGCTTCCCCGGCCGCTACGCCGGAAGCCCCCTCTGGATCGAAGCGCGACAGGAAAACCGGGCCGCGGATGCCAAGTCGACGGGCACGGCAGACGGCGTTTCGCCGATCCTCATCACCGGCAACGACTTTGCCGGTGCCTGGGCCGTCGACGACAACGGGCTGGCGATGTTGCCGACGGTTCCGCCTGACGAAACGCAGCGCGAATACGCCTACCGCAGCGGCGTCAACATCATGATGTATATGCTGACCGGCAACTACAAGACGGATCAGGTCCACGTTCCTGCTCTCCTGGAACGGTTGGGACAGTGACATGACGGTTGATTTTTCGCCTTTCATTCCTTGGCCGGTCCTGGCGGGTCTGGCAGTCATTGTCGTCGCAACCGCCGCCTTTGCCATCTGGCGTCGTGTGCGCGGTGCCTGGATCCGCTCGCTTGCTGCGCTTGCTTTGCTGACCGCCCTCGCCAACCCGCTGTTGCTGCAGGAAGATCGCGAGCAACTGTCGACCGTCGTGCCTGTCATCGTCGACCGCAGCCAGAGCCAAGAGACGCCTGAACGCATCAAGATGACCGACGATGCCCTGGCGCAGTTGAAGGAGCGTCTTGCTCGCTTCCCCAATGTCGAACCGCGCTACGTCGAGGCGACGGAACCGGACGATTCCGACGCACCCTCGACCCGGCTGTTCAACGCGCTTTCCGCGGCTGTCGCGGATGTGCCGCCCGCGCGCATCGGCGGCGCGATCATGCTGACGGACGGCGAAGTCCATGACGTTCCCGGCGTAAACCAGGCACTTGGCTTCGATGCGCCGATCCACGGCCTGATCACGGGTAAAGCCAACGAATTCGACCGCCGTATCGAAGTCGTCAAGGCACCACGCTTCGGCATCGTCAACGAGGAGCAGCAATTGCTGCTGCGCGTCTTCGACGACGGCCCAAGCCCAGGCGGCACGGCCAATGTCACGGTCAAGCTCAACGGCAACGAGATCGCCACGCTCCAGGCCACGCCCGGTAGCGACACGCCGTTTTCGTTCAAGGTCGAACGCGGCGGCAGCAATGTTCTCGAATTTTCGGTCACCGGCCTTCCGGGCGAGGTTACCGAGGCAAACAACCGCGCCGTCCATGTGATTGACGGCATTCGCGAGAACCTGCGCGTTCTGCTTGTCTCCGGCGAGCCGCATGCCGGCGAACGCGCCTGGCGCAACCTCCTGAAATCGGATGCGTCGGTGGATCTTGTCCATTTCACCATCCTGCGCCCGCCCGAAAAGCAGGACGGCACGCCGATCAACGAGCTGTCGCTGATCGCCTTCCCGACCCGCGAGCTGTTCGTCGACAAGATCAAGGACTTCGACCTGATCATCTTCGACCGCTACCAGCACCGTGGCGTGCTGCCGATCCTCTACTACGACTATATCGCCCAGTATGTGGAAAATGGCGGCGCCCTTTTGATCGCAGCCGGCCCCGAACATGCCGGCCAGGATTCGATTGCGCTGACGCCCCTGTCGTCCGTGCTGCCGGCCGCCCCGACCGGCCAGATGATCGAGAAGGCGTTCTATCCCAGGCTTTCGGAAGAAGGCCGCAAGCATCCGGTCACCCGTGGCCTCGACGGATCCGCTGACGAGCCGCCTCATTGGGGTCGGTGGTTCCGCAGTGTCGATGTCGAGCCGCCGCAGGGCCAGACGGTCATGGTCGGAGCCGACAACCATCCGCTCCTCGTTCTCAATCGCGCCGGACAGGGTCGCGTCGCCATGCTGCTCTCCGACCAGGGCTGGCTGTGGGCCCGTGGCTTCGAGGGCGGTGGTCCGCATGTGTCGCTCTATCGCCGCGTCGCCCACTGGCTGATGAAAGAGCCGGCCCTTGAGGAAGAGGCGCTGACCGCTCGGGCATCCGGTCGCACGCTGGAGATCACGCGCCAGACGATCGGCGCCAACCCCGGCGACGCGACGGTGCGCTATCCCTCCGGCAAGACGGAGACGCTGCCGCTAACGCAAGCCGAGCCCGGCCTCTTCAAAGCCGAGAAGAAGATGGACGAGATCGGCCTCTTCGAAATCAGGAACGGCGAGATGACGACGCTCGTTCATGTCGGCGCGGTCGATGCTCCCGAATTCAAGGCGATGATCTCGACGAGCGAGGCGTTGAAGCCCATTGCCGACAGGTCGAAGGGCCTCGTCACCCGCGTTTCCGATACCAGCGGCGCGATCAGCATTCCGCCGATCCTGCCGGTTCGTGGCCAGATCCGCGTTACCGACAATGATCGCATGCAGATCCACCTTACCAACGAAACGGTCCTGAAAGGCATCAACACGCTGCCGCTGTTTGCCGGCTTCGCCGGTGTCGGTATCCTGTTGCTGGCCTTCGCCGCCATGTGGTGGCGCGAAGGGCGTTAGCGGATGGCTGAGTTTGAGGTAACAGGCTCGCCTGCTGCCGATGATCTCACGACGATCGGCGACGCGCTCTCGGCGTTCAATCTCGATGATGTTGGCCCTTCCGAACGCCGGCCGCTCGCGGTTCTCATTCGTGATACCGATGGAAACGTCACCGGAGGCCTTTCCGGCTATACCGCCTGGGGCTGGCTCTTCACGCAGTTGCTGTACATTCCCGACAAGGAACGGGGCAAGGGATTGGCTGGCAAGATCCTTTCGTTGGCCGAAGAGGAAGCGGCCGCACGCGGCTGCCGTGGTGCCTGGATCGATACCTTCAATCCGCAGGCGCTGCGGGCATACCAGCGCCAAGGCTACGAGCTATTCGGCGAATTGCCTGAATTCCCGAAAGGCCGCACCCGCACATTTCTGCGCAAGCGCCTCGATTAGACGCCGCAACGCGGTACGCGATTTCGCCAGACATCGATGCTCCACCGTCCGGACGAACGGTGGAGCACTGGTCTCTTTCAGCTGTCAGACGGCAATCTTTCCACCGCCGACCTTGGTGATCGCAACGACAGCCGGTCGGACCGGCATGTCATCCTTGAAGTCCGGCCAGCGGGTGGAGAGATCCTCATAGTAGGACGGACGACCGTGGCCCGACCAGTCGTCGCCGCCGTCGCCGGGATGTTGCACGGCTACGAATGCCGTCTGGTCGTCGGGCAAAAAGAGCGGGCCGCAGAGCTCGGCACCCACCGGAACACGGTAGAAGAGCTTGGACGTTGCACGCGCGTCGCCTTCGGTGTCGACGGCCCAGAGACCGTCGGTGCGGCCTGTCGCCTTGTTGTTATTGCCGTCGGTCGCGACCCAGAGGCGGCCGGCAGCATCGATGGAACAGTTATCCGGCATGCCGAACCAGCCGTTCTTCGTCGTTTCGGTCGAGAAGGAAGCGCCGACGTCTGCGACGGCAGGGTCTCCACACTTCAGCAGCACTTCCCACTTGCCCGAGGTTGCCCCGAAGGCACCGCCATCCTCGGTGATCTCGATGATATGGCCGAAGGCGTTGTCGGCACGTGGATTGGCCGCGTCCACTTGCTCGGGCTTGCGCTTCGTGTTGTTGGTGAGCATCACATAGACCTTGCCGTTGACGGCATTGGGTTCGATGTCTTCCGGCCGGTCCATCTTCGTCGCCCCGAGCAGGTCCGCCGCGCGGCGGGTCTCGATCAGCACGTCGGCCTGGCTGGCAAAGCCGTTTTCCGCTTTCAACGGCCCCTGGCCGTGGACAATAGGCAACCACTGCAGCGTCCCGTCCTCGGTGAACTTGGCGACATACAGCGTCCCTTCATCGAGCAGGTTCATGTTGGCAGTGCGGTCATTGGCAGTGTAGGTGCCCGACGTCACGAACTTGTAGACGTAGTCGAAACGCTCGTCGTCGCCGAGGTAGAAGACGACGCGGCCATCCTTGTCGACGATCGATGCAGCGCCTTCGTGCTTCGTGCGTCCAAGCGCGCTGCGCTTCTTCGGGGTCGACGTCGGATCGAGGACATCGACCTCGACGATCCAGCCGAAGCGACTGGGTTCGTTCGGCTCCTTTGCAACATTGAAACGGTCATAGAAGTCTGCCCACTCATAGGCGCCTTCCGGCACGCCGTAGCGCTTATGGTTCGCCGCCTCCTTGTGATCGGCCGGCAGTTCGCCGGAGAAATAGCCATGGAAATTTTCCTCGGCCATAATGTAGGTGCCCCAGGGGGTGACGCCGCCGGCGCAGTTGTTGAACGTGCCGATTACCTTGGTGCCGGTCGTATCGGCGGATGTCTTGACGCGCTCATGGCCCGCCACGGGACCGGTCAGTTCCGTCTCGGTCACTGCGGTTATGCGGCGATTGTACTTGCCGTCCGGCACGACCTGCCACTTGCCGTCGGCTTTTCGGATCTCGACGATCGTGCCGCCGTGAGCAGCCATCTCGATATCGACCTCTTCCTTGGAAAGCTTCGCCTGCTTGATCTTGCCGTCGGCGATCGTCACCAGGCCGGGGAACATCAAATGCGGGTTTGTGTATTCGTGATTGACGACGAGGATACCGTGCTGTGACGAGCCATCGATCGGGATATAGCCGACATAATCGTTGTTGTAGCCGAACTGTCGGCTCTGCGCCGCAGCCGACTGGTTCTTCGGGTCGAAGACCGGCGAATCGGAGAAAAGGGCATCGCCCCAGCGCAAGAGAATATCGGCATCGTACCCCTCGGCGACATGGTGGTCCGCATCGACGCCAGCCTCGACCTCAGTGAAGGAGAAGGCGGAGCCGCCTGCCGCGCGAGCCTTTTGCGCGCTCAACAGCGCGATTGGGCTGACAGTCGCGGCAATGGCCGAAACGGCGAGCGATCCTTGAAGGAAACCGCGACGCGAGAAACGCCGGCCAATGATCTCCCCCATGGTGGGATTGTCGCTGCGGTTATGGCCATCGCCGTCGGCGTCCTCAAGCTGGCTCGTCGGAAAGATTTGCGTCTGTGAAATACGTTCGGTCATCGAACTACCCCCATCATATTGACACCACAGGCCCGCTTTAGAGCGCGTCCAAAGTCTAAATTAGGGACCGCGCGTGACAGTCCTGTGATCAACTGAATTTGAAGTGGGACGGCGATGCCTGGGTGGGCCGCCCGCACACGCTTTTGCACATGTTGCCGGTGCCGGAATCAGCTGAGCGCTGCCTGGCGCGTTTCTGCGTCGATCGCCATCGCGGCAAAGGCCGCCACGACCAGCAGGCCCGCAAACAGGCCGATGGCCAGGCCCAATCCACCTGATACGACGAATGCCATCAGGGACGGAGCAAGCAGCCCGCCGAGGCGCGCCATCGCGCCTGCCGATCCCATGCCCGTCGCCCGCGATGCGGTGGGGTAGAGCTCCGGAGTAAAGGCGTAGAGCGCGCCCCACGTCCCGAGCAGCGCGAAGCTCATGACCAAGAGCGACGCGCCGACCAGCATGTCGCTCGGAGAAACCACGAAGAGCAGGCACCCCAGCGCAGAAAGCAGGCAGAAACCGATCAGCGTCGGCCTGCGCCCCCAAGCCTCGACGCCATAGGCGGCAAGTGCGTAGCCCGGTACCTGCGCAAGTGCGACGAACACCAGAAAGCCGTATCCGCGGACGAAGCCGAACCCGTCGCCGGCCAGCTTCGCCGGCATCCAGGTGAAGACGCCGTAGTAGGAAACGGAAACCAGGAACCAGATCGCCAGGATCAGTGCGCTTCGGCGACGAAGCGCTTCTGAGAAGATCCCTTCCGCCACCTGCGGCGTCGCGACGATCTGGTCGTCGGACCGCAGGGGCGCTTTGTGGTGCAGCGCCAGCATCCTGTTGACGATCATCTTGGCCTCGCCTGTCCGTCCGGTCCGAATGAGGTAGAGGGGAGATTCAGGAACGAAGAAGCGCAGCGTCAGGCCCAGCAGCGCCGGCAGTGCGGTGACCGCGAAAATATAGCGCCAGGGATCGGTCACCCCGGCAACGCTCGCAGCCCAGGCAGCCAATGCGACGATCAGCGTTCCGATCGCCCAGAAGCCTTCCAGCGCGACCAGCCAGCGGCCACGGTTCCTGGTGGGCAGGAACTCGGCCATCATCGCGTAATCGACCGGCAACGTTCCGCCGACCGCCATGCCGGTCAGGAAGCGCAGCACGAGCAGGCTGGTAAAATCGGCAGCGAAGATCGAAAGCGTGCCGAAAAGCGCATCGCAGGCAACCGTTGCGATCAACACCTGGCGCCGTCCGACCTTGTCGGCCAGGCGGCCGAAGGCGGCGGCGCCGATGAGCATGCCGAAAAAGAACAGCGTGCCGGTCTGCAGAGCTTGCGGAACCGTCAATCCAAAGGTGGCTGCAATCGAGGCTGCGGTGAAGCCGACGGCGAGCACCTGCATTGCGTCCGCCGTCCAGACAAGTCCGAAGATGCCGATCAAGCGCCGCTGGAAAGCACCGGTCCCGGCGCGATCCAGCGCCTCGTCCATGGAAATGCGGCTCATGCTCAAAGCCCTTCAAGCTACTGAAAGATCACGCGAAGCGCGCGCCGAGGCGTAAGGCTCAATACCGCACGCGACCTATTTGCGCCAGCCGATAGTTCCCTTGAGCCTTGCATGCGCATCCTCTGCGAGCGGCACCACCAGCACGCGCGCCGGATCGACCGGGCCCGGAAACGTCAGCGCATTGTGGGCAACCTTCTCGAAGCCGAGCGGGCAGTAGTAAGGCGGGTCGCCGATGAGAATGACCGCCTCCGACCCCTTGCGCCGCGCTGCGTCGACGGCAATCCGGACCAGTTCCCGGCCGATACCGCGACCCTTGTGGGACGGCCGGACGGCCAGCGGCCCAAGCAGGTGTCCATTGACCGAACCGGCCTGGACGGGCGTCATTCGCACCGATGCGATCGTTTCCCCGTCATCGGTGCAAATAAAGGAAAGCAAAAGGTCGTGTGGCCCCTGCTCGCGGATTCGGGCTGCGGCCCGCGTATGCCGGCCGGGACCGAATGCTTCTTCGTTGATGTGTTCGATGGCAGCGTCGTGCGACGCATCCTCAGTGAGGTAGACCAGATCGTGCTTGTGCATGATGAGACGGAAACCGGATAGACAGAATTGATGGATCTCGAGCACGCCCTTCGGCGTTCGGGAGCATCAGCGTCGTCGTAGGTTTCTCGGGGCAAACATCAAATCGGGTTCCAGCAGTGTGAAATGGCCGATAGCAGGAAAAATTTCGGTCGTCCAACGGAAATTTAGCGAAAGACCACGCGACGTGACGCAGTGTTCAATCTTTGTCGCCTGCAAAGAAGCAAGAGCTGCGATATCTTCTGCCCGAGGATAATCTGAAGGATCACAACATGGGCATGCTGGTTGACGGCGTCTGGCATGACGTCTGGTACGATACAAAAGAAACCAAGGGGCACTTCAAGCGCGCCGCTTCGCAGTTTCGAAACTGGATTACCGCGGATGGCGCCCCTGGCCCTTCCGGTACAGGCGGTTTCAAGGCCGAAGCCGACCGCTATCACCTTTATGTTTCGCTGGCGTGCCCTTGGGCGCACCGCACGCTGATCTTTCGCAAACTCAAGAAACTCGATGATCTCATCACCGTTTCCATCGTTGATCCCCTCATGCTGTCGAACGGCTGGGAGTTCAAGATCGGTGACGGCGCCACCGGCGACCATCTCTTCGGCGCCAAGACGCTATCGGAAATCTACGTGAAGGCCGATCCGCACTATTCCGGCCGCGTGACGGTGCCGGTCCTGTGGGACAAGAAGGCAAACACCATCGTCAACAACGAGTCTTCCGAGATCATCAGGATGTTCAACAGCGCCTTTGATCATCTGACCGGCTCAACTGTTGATTTTTATCCGCAGGATCTGCGCGCCGACATCGATGACGTTAATACCGTTGTCTACGATACCGTCAACAACGGCGTCTACAAGGCGGGCTTCGCCACGACCCAGGACGCCTACGGGGAGAATGTCGTCAGGCTTTTCGAAACGCTCGATATGCTCGAAGACCGTCTTTCCAAGGCTCGTTATCTCTTCGGCGATCGGCTGACAGAGGCCGATTGGCGGCTGTTCACGACATTGGTTCGCTTCGATGCCGTCTATGTCGGCCACTTCAAGTGCAACATCCGCCGCATAGACGACTACCCCAATCTGTCGGCCTACCTGCGCGACCTCTATCAGACGGCAGGCGTCAAGGAGACGGTGAATTTCCGCCATATCAAGGACCACTACTATCGCAGCCACAAGACGATCAATCCGACCGGAATTGTGCCGATCGGCCCGGCGCTCGATCTCGATCGCCCGCATGGCCGCGCCCGACTGGCAGCGGCCTAGCCCTGTGCTCTACCAGACGTGGGCGGGATCCTCCTCGCCGGCGAGTTCAGCCAGGCGACGACGCGTCGCGTCAGTGGTGCCAGGCGGCAGATCATCGATCGCGAAGAAGCCGCACTCGACGATTTCCCTGTCCGCGGGGCGCGGTGCGGTCTGCTCCACCTGTGTCTTATAGAAGAGAACATGGTCGCGTCGGCTGGCCGCCGTGTTGAAATAGATGTGAAACAGCTGAGGGCGACCGAGAATACGCAGGTTCCCCTCCTCACGAAGTTCCTTGATCAGCGCCTCCTCGGCAGTCTCATTGCGCTCAAGCCCGCCGCCGGGCATATGCCAGCCGGGCACGTAGCTGTGCCGCACGAGAAAGATGCGGCCCGCCGAATCGAAGCAGGCCGCTCGCACGCCCATCGTCATTCCGCGCGCGATCGCGAAATAGACATGCACGATACGCATCAGGAATCGCGACTGCCAGAGGCGGATGGTACCGATCACGCTTTTTCCAATTCCATTAATCCGTTCAAGCAGATGTGTTTGAATTGCAAACTTACTGGGCTATGTGTCGTCGCATGTTCAAGCTCGCGCACATCTCCGATATTCATCTCGGCCCCCTCCCTCGCCTTTCCGTCCGCGAGCTTTTCTCCAAACGCATTACCGGCTTTGTGAACTGGCATCGCAACAGGCGCAAGCACCTTTTCGGCAGCACGCTGGATCTGTTGCTCGATGACATACGCGCGAAGCAAGCCGATCATCTGGCGGTCACCGGCGACCTGGTGAACCTCGCGAGCGGCTTGGAGATCCGCGCCGCCGCCGCATGGCTGAAAGAACTCGGCGACCCCGCAGACAATTCCGTCGTACCCGGAAACCATGACGCCTACGTCCCCGGTGCCTACGAAAAGTCGGTGCGTGCCTGGTATGACAATGTGCGCGGTGATCTTGCACCGGCCGAGTGGCAGGAAGACCGCCACGTTTTTCCCTACCTCCGCGTTCGCGGCAAGGTCGCCATCGTCGGCTGCTCGACTGCCGTCGCAACGCCCCCTTTCGCTGCCAGCGGCTTCTTCGGTGAACGCCAGGCCCGTGATACCGTCAACATGCTGCGTGCCGCTGGCGAGGCCGGCCTGTTTCGCGTCGTGATGATCCATCATCCGCCCATTCGTGGCGCGACGTCCTTCTACAAACGGATGATCGGCATCCGCCGCTTCGGTGCCGTGATCTCCACCGGCGGCGCAGAACTGGTGCTCCACGGCCATACCCATTTGAACACGCTCCACTGGCTGCGCGGCCAGACTGGTCCCGTCCCCGTGGTCGGCATCGCCTCGGCATCGCAGGGGCCTGGCGGGCTGAAACCTCGCGCCGCCTACAATCTCTTCACGATCGATGGCTCGCCCGGCGCGTGGGAACTGACCGGAGAGCGCTTCAGCATCAACTCCATGGGCGACAGCATGGGCAACGAAAGTGCAGATATTTTCAAGGCTTAGCGCCATTTTTGGAATCATCTTGTCGCCGAGCTCACTCAGGAACGCAAAATGACGATATCTTGAATTCGGAAGGCATCGGCGGCCTTGGCAATTGGCGATCGCCACGTACACTCGTTATTTCTGGACCCATCCATTCACGGAGCGTTGCATGCACTTGGCATCCTTTAGCCTTCGCGGCCTGGCTTTGGCCGGTTCCCTTGCCGTCGCCGTCTCTTCCGCAGCCTTTGCCATTGGCGACGAGAGCGACGAAACGAAGCCGCCGCCAAAGACCGAGACGACGACGAAATGCACAAACGGCAAGGTCTGGGACACAAAGCGCAAGGAGTGCGTGGTTGCAAAGAAGAGCTCGTTCAACGACGACGACCTCTACAAGGCAGCCCGCGAATTCGCCTATGCCGGCCAATACGACATCGCTCTGACCGTGCTTCAGCTTGCCAGGGACCAGAACGATCCGCGCATCCTGAACTACCTCGGCTACGCCAACCGCAAGGCGGGCAGAATGGAACTGGGGATGTCGTATTACCGCAAGGCGCTGCAGGCCGACGCGAACTATGTTCTGGCACGGTCATACATGGGACAAGCTTTGGTGGAACAGGGTGATGTGCAGGCAGCGCGCGTCCAGCTCGTCGAGATCCGGGATCGGGGCGGCGAGCAGACATGGGCCCACCGCTCGCTACTGAAAGCATTAAACGGTTACCGCACGTATTGAGGTTTGCCGCGCCGGTGCCAGCGAAGAAAAGCTTTGAGAACCCGTGGGATACGCCGCCGGATGCTTGCGAAGTATCAGGTACTTGTTTCATAAAGGACACAGAAGCGATATAAATCGATTTCCTGCTGGGCGTTGCGCCCGAACGCCCATGCATTACTTGGAAAGACCATGCGTCAACCCGTGACGACCATCGATATCAGACGCGATCTGGTGGGCCTTCTGCCCCGGCTGCGGCGTTTCGCGATGACCCTTGCAGGTGACGCAGCGAGCGCCGACGAGCTCGTGCAGGCGGCGTGTCAGCGCGCCATCGCCAAAAGCAACCAGTGGAACGGCGAAGGCCGTCTGGAAAGCTGGGTTTACACCCTCGCCCGCCAGCAATGGAGCGATGACCATCGTCGTCGCAAGGCTCATACCTCTCCTAAGACCAATGTGACCGATATCCGTGAGGCGAGCCGCGACCGCGCCTCGCTCATCGATCCCGATGTCATCCACCGCATGGTTTCCGAGATGCCAGAAGGCACCTCCAGCGCGTTTCTGCTGGTCGTCGTCGAGGGGCGCAGCTATCAACAGACGGCCGATATTATGGGCGTTGCCGTCAACATCGTCGTGTCACAACTCGCGGCGGCGAAACTGCACTTCGCCAGCGTCGCGGACAATGATCCTCACAGGTACTGATTTGCTCGATTTCAAGAAACTGCCGCTCGATGCTCAGCTGACCGCCCTGCTGGATGGTGAGGCGACGCCAGAACAGAAGCAGGAGCTCGAGCAGCGCTTGGCAACCGACGAAGGCGCCAAGCGGCTCTACGACAAGCTGCGGCACGGTGCGGACTTCGGGAAGCACCGTTTCGACGATATTCTCAAGGAGCCTGTTCCCCTTGCGCTCGTTCGGTCGATCAAGAGCGTACAGCCGCCGAAGGCTCCGGTTGCTCCACGCCTTTCGCGGCCTTCGCTGAAGCTTGCGCCGACCGGACCGCAGGCTCTTGCCGCGGCAATCATCCTGTTCGTCGCCGGGTGCGGCATCGGTTATTTCGCCGCCGGCAGCACCGGCACCGTGCAGTCGGCGCCGCCGACAACGATTGAAGCTGCCTCGGATTCCAGCGAGTGGTTGACAGACGTCATCGCCAATCAACGCCTGATCGCCCGCCAGCCGCGTCATATTTTCGAAGTGCCGTCGACACAGGCGGAGGAAATTTCCACCTGGCTGACCTCAACGGTCGGCGTTGCATTCCGCGTGCCCGACCTGTCAGATCAGGGCTGGACCTTCCAAGGCGCGCGGATCTTCATCGGCGACGGCCGGCCGGTCGGTCAGCTCGTCTACACGAGCTCGGATGGCGACCTTGCTTCCATCTGCTTCCGCAAGGACAACTTGCCCTCCGAGGCCGACGATTTCAAGGAAACGATCAAGGACGAGATCGGTGTGGTCGCCTGGCACAATGCCGGCACGTCCTATGTGCTCGTCGGCCCATCGTCGGAAGCCTCGCTCGGCCAACTCGCAATGCAGGTCGCCACGTCAATCTGAGACGGTTTAGGTAACCCGCCACACGTTGCCGCTAGGTAGCGACTGGTGCGCGCTGTTCTCAGCATGTTCCTGGAAAGCGGCGCAGCGGAGGAGACCGCTGCGCAGATCTTGTCAGGCCATTCCGGCCTTGACCTCGAGCACGCGGTTGGCCGCGGACACGATCGCTTCCAGCGACGCGCCGACGATGTTCGTGCTGATGCCCGCGCCGAAAAGCTTGCCGCCCGGATAGGAGGTCTCGACGTAGGAGATGGCGGCAGCGTTAGAGCCGTGCTGCAACGAATGCTCCGAATAGTCCTCGACCGACATTTCGATGCCGAGATAGTGCGAGAGTGCATTGATGAAGCCGTCGACCGGGCCGTTGCCCCTGCCTTCGATGCGCTTCGTCTCACCATTGTCGGTAATCTCGGCAGCGACGATGCGCTGCCCCTTGTGCTCCGGATCGGCGTAGGTGTGGTGGTCGACGAACTTGATGCGGCCCTTGGGCTGGGTCACGTAGCGCTCGATAAAGCGGTCATAAATCTTCCGTGACGGCAGCTCCTTGCCCTCTTCGTCGGTGATCCGCTGGATGTCCTCGCGGAATTCCACCTGCAGGTTGCGGGGCAGGTTGAGCCCGTAGTCCTGCTGCAGGATATAGGCGATGCCGCCCTTGCCGGACTGCGAGTTGATGCGGATGATCGCCTCGTAGGAACGGCCGACATCCTGCGGATCGATCGGCAGGTAGGGCACTTCCCAGACCGGGTGATTGGCGACCTTGATCGCCTTCATACCCTTGTTGATCGCATCCTGATGGGAGCCGGAGAAGGCGGTATAGACCAGTTCGCCGACATAAGGGTGGCGCTCGCCGATCGGCATCTGGTTCGAATACTCGAACACTTCCTTCATGCGCACGATATTGGAGCAGTCGATCTGCGGATCGACGCCCTGTGTGAACATGTTCAGCGCCATGGTGACGACATCGACGTTGCCGGTGCGCTCGCCATTGCCGAACAGCGTGCCTTCGACACGGTCTGCACCCGCCAGCAGTGCCAACTCGGCAGCGGCGATACCGGTGCCGCGGTCGTTGTGCGGATGCAACGAAATGATCAGGTTCTCGCGATTGTCGAGATTGCGGCACATCCACTCGATCTGGTCGGCATAGACGTTTGGAGTGGCCATTTCGACGGTGGACGGCAGGTTGATGATCAGCTTGTTGTCAGGCGTCGGCTTCATCACCTCGATGACGGCGTTGCAGATGTCTAAAGCCACGTCGAGTTCGGTGCCGGTGAAGCTCTCCGGCGAATATTCGAAACGATAGCCGCCGCCGGCCTTCGCCGCCATGTCGGAGATCATCTTGGCAGCATCGACTGCAATCTGCTTGATGCCCTGGACGTCCTTGGCGAACACGACGCGACGCTGCAATTCGCTGGTCGAATTGTAGAAATGAACGATCGGACGGTTCGCGCCTTCCAGCGCTTCAAAGGTGCGAGTGATCAGCTCCGGACGACACTGCACCAGCACCTGCAGCGATACGTCGTCCGGCACGTTGCCCTGCTCGACGCACCAGCGCGCGAAGTCGAAATCGGTCTGCGACGCCGACGGGAAACCGATCTCGATTTCCTTGAAACCCATGTCGAGCAGCAGTTGGAACATCCGGGCCTTGCGGTCGTGGCCCATCGGGTCGACCAGTGCCTGGTTGCCGTCGCGCAAGTCAACCGAACACCAGATTGGCGCCTTGGTCAGCGTCTTGGACGGCCATGTGCGGTCCGGGATGTTCACCTGCGGATAAGGGCGGTATTTGATCGCCGCGTCGGGCATGCCTTTGGTCTGGGAGCCGGTGTTCGTGTCCATGTCTTTTCTTCCTCTTCCCGTCATCTGGCCAGCCGCGTCATAGCGTATCGGGTCTGGCTTGGCGATGACGAATCCGGTGCGAATGCATCCGGTTGATCAGCTTTCGGGATTGGTCACGAGGAGCGATGGCCTGGGCGGGCTTTCGGCCGCCGGGCGCTCCTCAACGGACCCGGCAACCGCGCGTAAGGCCGAGGAGAAGAAGCGAGGTAAGGGCGCGCGCATTGTCGCGGAGCGCGATGCGCCCGCGTGCAATCTGCTCAGAAATCATGATGCCCGTGCTCTTCATGGTCGCGCTTATAGCCGGGGTACAAAAAACTGGCAATCCCTCCGTCTATTTTTTCGCCGCTTGCACAAAACGTGACAATGCCAGCATCAGCCCTCCGCCGAGCAATCCCCAGAATGCGCCCGAGATACCGGCAAAGGAAACACCGGATGCGGTCACCAGAAACGTGATGGCTGCCGCCTCCCGCGATTCCGGCGCCTGGAAGGCGGCCATTGCCGAGCCCGAGAAGGCGCCGACCAGCGCCAGACCGGCCACAGCCTGGATCAGGATCGGCGGCGCGAGCGCCACGAAGGTGGTCACTGCGCCGGCAAGCAGCCCGAGAATGACATAGGAGATGCCTGAGACCAGGACCGCCCAATAGCGCCGCGCCGGATCGGGATGCGCGTCCTGGCCAGCGCACATCGCCGCGGTAATCGCAGCAAGGTTCACCGCATGGCCTCCAAACGGCGCCGACAGTATCGAGAACAGGCCGGTCACGGAAAACAGCGGCCCGGGCTTTGGCGCGTAGCCATTCACCTTCAAGACCGCAATGCCGGGAATGTTCTGCGACGCCATGGTCACGATGAAGAGCGGCAGGGCGATGGAAATGAAAGCCGGCAGATTGAAGACAGGAGCCACGAACGCGACAGGGGGCCGCAGCGCCTGTTCGATCGAACCGAGCGCTCCTTGGGGAATGTCCACGCCGAAGGCTACCACCAGCACGAAAGCCGCTAGAGCCGCCGGCACCGCCCAGAGCCGCTTGAACGCGCCGACGACGATCCACGCCAGTACGATCGGCAAGCCAAGTAGCGGATTGAACCCGATCGCCCTGACCGGCGCAAAGCACAACCCGATCAGCACCCCAGCAAGCATCGCATTGGCAAGGGGCGCGGGAATAGCTGCAACTGCCCGGCCGAGCGGCTTGAACAGGCCGGCAATAACGATCAGCAACGCACAGATAAGAAACGCTCCGACCGCCGCATTGAACCCACCTTCGACCACACCGGTACTTGCAAGAAGCGCCCCACCCGGAGTGGACCATGCGATACTGATGGGCACACGCGTCACGGTGCTGAGCACGATCGCGCAAAGCCCCAGCGAGATCGACAGCGCCATAAGGCCCGACGCGGCCTGCGCATCCGTCGCGCCGACACTCTGCAGGCCATGCAGCACGACCGCGAAGGAGCTGGCAAATCCCACGAAAGTGGTGAGAACGCCCATGAACAGGGTTTGCACGGAGAAGTCTTTAAGCATGGCGGGACTCGAACTGAATGCAACTGCCGCATGGAGCATTAGACGTGGAAAGAACACAAGCCCGCGACGGCCAAGTTCCGTTCTCCTGCACCATCGAGCCGTCTTGCAAAAGAGACGCTCCCAATATTCGAAATGCTGTTGACCTGTCCCCTAGGGTTGCCCCGATAAGCAGGGCGACAATCAACCAACGAGGTGAGTCGTGAGCAATTCCGCAGACTTTTTGAGCCCGTCCGAGGCGGCAGCGCGGCTAGGTATCTCCATCTAGGCGCTGCGGATCTATGAGCAACGCGGCCTCCTCGACCCCTTGCGCACATCTTCCGGCTGGCGCGCATACGGGCCAGATGAGATGGCCCGCGCTGGCGAGATTGTGGCATTTCGTGCACTCGGCCTCAGCCTCACACAGATAGCGCAGGTTCTGAAGGGTGATCGCGGCGGCCTCGAACACGTACTCGCCTTGCACCAGGCATCGCTCGAAAGCGGTGTGCAACGGCTCGTCGAAACGATCGGCCGCGTCGCGACCTTCCGCAGGGCCATCGCCGCGGGCCACGCCCCGTCCCCTGCCCAACTTGCCTCGATCATGCCAAGGTCTCCGGTTCTTGCAGTCATTGAACTGCCTTGGCCATGGGGCGGTGAACGTTTTGAACTGCGAGACCTCAAGGCTCTGAACTACATCGTCGGTCCGCTTGGAAGCGGCAAGACGCGGCTCGCCCATGCCATTGCTGACGCGTTGCCGGATGCCCGCTTCCTGGGCCTTGATCGCGCAGCCGCGACGAGCGCCGATATCGATGCGCGATTGGATATCGATCCGGCATCGAAGGCGCGCTTCCTGCAAGCCCTCGACTGGCTTATCGATGAGGGCGCCACCGCCTCACTCGCCTTGAAAGCGCTTCTCGCCGAATTGGAGGCGGAGCAGCAGGGAATGCTCATCATCGACATGATCGAGCAGGGATTGGATCAGGCCACGCAGGAAGCCTTGATTTCCTACCTACGCAATCGTCCCGCAACCGCGCGCACTCTTTTCATGCTGACGCGTTCGAAGATGATCCTGGATCTCGGCGCTGTGACACCGAATGAAGCAATCATCTTTTGTCCGGCCAACCGTAGCCCACCGATGACCGTGCATCCCTATCCCGGGGCGCCGGGCTATGAGGCGGTCGCAACCTGCCTGGCGTTGCCGGATGTCCGTGCGCGCACGGAAGGCGTTATTGCCTGGCGGCCCGCCGTCGCTTGACAGCGGGCGCCTTGCTTCCTGAGTTTACGACGCGCGCCGGACGACGAAGATCATCTCCTCGGCGTTTCGCTCGTCGAAAGGCTGGCGGTCCCAATCGCCGTAAACGGCGTCGGCGCGCAGCCCGGAAGCCTCCAGGTGCCGCTCGATATCGTTGCGCGACAGAAACAGCAGCTCGCTTTCTGAGACAAGCGTCTCTTCGGGGAAATGATAGCGGGTTTCGAAATGGGCCCGCCCTTCGTCGTAAGAGACCACGTCGCGCGTCTTGCGAACGACAAGCCCGTCGTGAATGACCTCGAACACACCGCCGTCCCAACGTGCTTTCCAGTCTATTGCGGGATTGCGAGACTCAAAGACGATCCGGCCGCCCGCCGCCAGATGCTCGCGCATGACGGCAAGGGTTGCGAGGATGGCGTTCTCATCGAGTAAGACCTGAAAGGCATGACCGGTCATGATGATCAGATCAGATCGAAGCGTTTTTCAGATCGAAAGTCCTGGGAGCAACACTCTACCCATTCGATGCTGCAGCCATTCGGTTTGCGTCTTGCGATTTCGAGCATCCGTGCTGAAGGATCGGCGCCGGTCACGTCATGGCCACCTGCCGCGTAGGCATCGCAGATCAGCCCGGTGCCGCAGCCAAGATCGAGAATTGACTTCGGCCAGCCGTCCGCCAGCGAGAGATAGAAATCGCGATCCTGCGACCAACCGCAGGCAAGATCATAAAGGGCTGCCAGGCGCGGATGCTCATAGTGTAGATCGGGCATGTCGAAACCCCGCTTACCTCGGCTCGGCAAACAAAAAAAGCGCCCTCACCCGCCATCCAGCAAGCAAGGGCGCTTCTCATAGCACGAAATCAGATGTCGGACTGCGACGTTACAATGCGAGAAACGAGGCCATAAGCCTTGGCTTCTTCCGCAGACAGCCAGTAGTCGCGGTCGGTATCGGCAGCGATCTTCTCGTAGGGCTGGCCCGTGGCCTCGGACATGATCCTGTTCAGTCGCTCGTTCATCTTGATGATCTCGCGAGCCTGGATTTCAATGTCGGATGCCATGCCACGCGTGCCGCCGGACGGTTGGTGCAGCAGGAAGCGCGTGTTCGGCAGGCAAATGCGCTGTTCCTTCGGCGCCGCGACATAGATCAGCGCGCCGGCCGACGCGACCCAGCCCGTTCCGATCATCCAGACCTTCGGCTTGATGAACTTGATCATGTCATGGATCGAATCGCCGGATTCGACATGACCGCCAGGCGAGTTGACGTAGATGCGAATGTCCTCGTCATTGGCCGCGGAAAGCGCCACAAGCTGCGTGCAGACCTTCTGCGCGAGTTCCTGCGTGATCGGCCCGTAGATGAAGATCGAACGCGACTTGAAAAGGTTCGCCTCCGTTTCCTTGCCGAGCGGCAGTTCCTTCGTCTTGTCGTCCTGTTCTTCTTCTTCGTACATTCGAACCTCTCTTACGTCGAATTCGGGTTCCCCGCACATAGTGCGACTCCATGCGTAAAACAATGCGGGAAAAAGACAAGCCACGGAACGGATGAAGATATGGTTAGGTAGCCCGGCGGCTTACCGAAATGTAACTTGGCGCGGCTTTGAAAAGTCGAAATCCGTTCCTACGTCATCCCTAGGCGCAAATCGCCAGCAACAGAGGAGACCGGCCATGTCACCTGAAGAACGCCAATTGTTGACCGCCCTTTTCGAGCGCGTTCGCACCGCGTCGGCAACGCCGCGTGACCATGATGCCGAAGCGCTGATCGATCAGGGAACGCGCGAGCAACCGTATGCCACCTATTATCTGGCGCAAGCTGTGATCGTGCAGGAAAAGGGCCTCGAAGCGGCGGCCAATCACATCAAGCAGTTGGAAGAGCGCATTCGTCTGCTCGAAGCCGACCAGAGCGAATATCACAAGGCTGAACAGGGCGGCGGCTTCTTAAGCTCGATCTTCGGCAGCAGCCAGAGCCCGCAGCAGCCGGCGTCTCCCCCGCCTTCCTCAGGCCCATGGGGAAGCGCCCCGCGCCAGCAGATCCAGCAGGATCGCGGCTTCGACACTGCCCCGCGCGCCATGTCGCAGCAACCGACCGGACCCTGGAGCCCGCAGGCGGCGCCCTCCGCAGGCGGCAGCTTCCTGCAGGGAGCGCTCGGCACCGCGGCAGGCGTTGCAGGCGGCATGCTGCTTGCCAACTCGCTGAGCGGGATCTTCGGCAGCCACATGTCGTCGCTTGGCTGGGGTTCACCGCTTGCCGGCAACAATCCCTTCGGCAACGCGCCGACCGAAGAGACCGTCATCAACAACTACTTTGGCAACGACGGCGACAAGCAGCAGGCAGCAGCCAACACCACAAGTAACGATAACAGCGACGACAACGACGCTGCCGGTCTGCAACAAGCAGACTACGACACCAACGATGACGCCTCTTCCGACAACGATCAATCCGACTTCGGCAATGACGACAGCTTCAACGTCTGACGCGGTCTGGTTGCCTTCGCTTGATGCCGATCTGTCGGTCGCGGCGCACGAAGATGCTCCCATCCGTTGTCGGACGTATATCAGCAACCGACAGATCAACCTTGACGAGAGAGGCGGAGTTCTCGATAAGGTCGGAAGCGTTATGGCGGTTTAGCAGGCAAGAGCTTAGTGAACATCCTTATTATCAGTCGCAGGTCAGAGCACGAGAGAAGGCATTTTCAGTCTCAACAGATGGCGAGACTTGGATTGGAGTATCGTTTTCTTGATGCGTTTGAAGCAAGCGACCTATCGCCCGAAGACTGCCAGGGAGCCGCGAACACCTGGCCAAGTCCGACGCTTCGCCAGGACATAGCCTGCTTCACCTCGCATAGAATGGCATGGAACGCCGTCGTAGAGCGAAACGAAAAGACAATCATACTGGAAGACGATGCCGTCCTTTCGAGTGATATTGGCGACGTGATAACGACGATCCGCGACCGAGATGACGATTGGAATTGCGTCTACGATCTGGAATTCGTCCCTCAGCCCCATATCGTGGCAAAGTCGCCGCTTTGGATCGACGATCGCACCGGCCACAAGGCGACGCGCGTCTTTCAAAATCGGCTCGGCCTGGCTGGCTATGTCATCGGCCCGCGAGCAGCCACCAGAATGCTTGAGGATACGAGGAAGTATGCGCTGGTCGACGCGCATTTCTGGCATCGATCCTGGGTTGCGGCCCTTCAGATCGAACCCGCTCCGGTGGTCCAGCTGCGTTTTATCGGCGACAGCACGGTCAGGGCGGCGCCCTTCCTTCGGACATCCGAAGACGATGCATTCAGGCCACAGAGCAAGCTGCGCAAGCATTTCATGCGCTTGCGTCTCGAGCTCGTGAAGGCGCGCAATCTTATGCGAGCCGCCCATTTTCGAAGCGAGAAGCGCCAAATCCGTATGGATCGCGCCAAGTTCACACTCGCGCCCGACCACCACAAGGTTTGAATTCCGGGGGACGTTCAGCCAAATCACCCCAGCCGCCATCCGTTTGGCGGCGGGATAACGGTGCTGTGTTGGTCAAACGAACGCCTCAGCCGCGACCGCGATAGGTCGCGACGCCCTGGTCGGGCAGCCACACGTTCTCCGGTGGCTTTCCGGTCTGCCAGAACACGTCGATCGGAATGCCACCGCGCGGATACCAGTAGGCGCCGATCCTGAGCCACTTCGGATCGAGCAGCTCGACCAGCCGCTTGGCGATATAGATCGAGCAATCCTCGTGGAAGGCGCCGTGGTTGCGGAAGGCATGCAGGAACAGCTTCAGCGACTTCGATTCCACCAGCCAGTCGTTCGGAATGTAGTCGATCACGATGTGGGCGAAATCGGGCTGCCCCGTCATCGGGCAAAGCGACGTGAACTCCGGCGCAGTGAAGCGGACGACATAGTCGGTGCCGGCGTGGCTCGACGGCACCCTCTCCAGCA
The DNA here is from genome assembly GCF_900110205.1 of Rhizobium tibeticum. Lineage (GTDB taxonomy): Bacteria > Pseudomonadota > Alphaproteobacteria > Rhizobiales > Rhizobiaceae > Rhizobium > Rhizobium tibeticum. The sequence goes on from NZ_FOCV01000005.1 coordinate 187,553, forward strand.
CCGCTTCCTCAGGTGTTTTCGGAGATTCTGTCTGGCTGCCCAGCATGGATAGGTTGGATACGTCTGTGGTGGGCATTCAAGCCTCCTTGATGACTTTGACGCGGATGCCATGGGCTTTTTCGCCCTCAGGCTCAACGTGAATGGCGATGCTGGAGCCCGGATGCGCTGCGCGGATGGCATCTTCAAGGCGGTCGCAGATATCGTGCGCCTGCCTTACAGACAGGGCGGCCGGCACGACAAGGTGAAAATCGACGAAGGTGACAGTGCCGGCGCGGCGCGTCTTCAGGTCGTGCACGCCGATGGAGCCCGTGGCGTGCGTGGCGATCGCCTGCATGATCGCCTCTTCCTCATCGGGTGTGACCGCCTGATCCATCAGGCCCCCGATCGAATGCCAGATCACCTTCCAGCCCTGGTAGAGAATGTTGATGGCGACCAGAATGGCGAGTACTGGGTCGAAGATCGCGTAGCCGGTGGCCAGCGCCAGCAGCAGGCCGGCGAGAACGCCGACGGAGGTGACGACGTCGGACATGATGTGCTGACCATCCGCCGTCAGCGCCGCCGATCGGTATTTGCGTCCGGTCCTGATCAGGAGTTGCGCCCAGACGGCATTGATCACGCCGGCGACAAAGTTGATCGCCAGGCCGAGGGCCGGTGCATCCAGCATCCGCGGATCGGAGAGATGCCCGATCGCCTCATTGACGATCAGCAGCGCCGCCACGACGATCAGTGCGCCCTCGGTCACCGCTGAAAAATATTCCGCCTTGTGATGGCCGAAGGGATGATCGTGGTCGGCCGGTTTCTGCGCATAGCGGATGACGAAGAAGGCGACGAAAGCGGCAACGACGTTCACCGTCGATTCCAGCCCATCCGACAGCAACGCCACCGAGCCTGTCGCCCACCATGCGACCATCTTCAAGCCCATGACGCCGAGCGACATCGGGATACCCCAAAGCGCCAGCCGCCGAACCGTAAGACTGCCCTTTTCGTTCATCTTCATCCCCTGCGCAGACATCGGTGCGGATGCGAATGAATTGCAGAAACCAGCCCATTCAAACGCAAAACCGCCCGCGCGAAAATCGCACAGGCGGCCCATGAAGCTCATATGTGTGATGATACCCATTTTGTCAAACAGGATCCGTAAGAAAGATTTCGACGGGTCGCCGTCGCAAACGGCGATCCTGACCGGTCGCCGCGAATGCCGGGCGCGACCGGTCGCTAACGACTCTCGGCCGGACTTGAGGACGTCGATACTGCCGCACTTTCGGCTGTGAAACTGATGGATTGCGGCCAACGGAGGAGTGCCGCTTCGCCGGCTGGCGTCAGGGCATAGACACCCTTCTCCCGCCGTTCGAACCAACCATACACATTGCCGAGCAGGATCTTGCCTGCATCCGGTGCCAGCGCCTTCATGTCGCGCGGCCGCACGAGCCCCTGGCTGAGTACAGCGGCGCAAATCAGCGCCCGCTGGCGATAGGCCGTCATGATCGGTGCCCGCGAGCCACCGCCAACCACCGGATCTCCACGCCGGCGCTGATGTTCCTTGACGAGCCGCGACCGGCGCTTCGGATTGGTGCGCGGCATCGGCGAGACGGAACTGACGATGACGCTGACTTGCCCGGTATCGGCAACACCGAGCATGCCGATCCCCAGCCGACGGCAAAGATCGCGATAGCGCTTGTCGGCCTCGCGCCCCCGCCCCTTGGCGGAAACGCGTGCGGCGATCCACACTTCATCGCTCATCGCGGCTCGATCGACGGCCTGTAGGACAAGTTCAAGATTGAAGCTGAGCTTCAGCTCACACACCACGACGACAGGCGGCTCACCCTCGCTCAAGCCGACGAGATCGCATCCGCCGATCTCGCCTTTGACGACATAGCCCGCAGCCTCCAGAAAGCCTTTCACCGGCAGGTAGAGCGAGGTTTCCATCATGACGCGAGCTTATCAGGGGTTGATATCGGCGATGTCACCGTGCCGGACAAGCAACCGCGGCGACGACATATCGCCGGTCTCCTCGTCGACCATCACGGCATAGGCCGCGACGCCGACGAAACGCGAGGCCATGGAGGTGGCAATCTTCTCGGCGCTGACAGCGTTCGATGCCTGGCGCATCTCGCCCGGCACCAGATTGCCCCGGTTCTTACGGTACGGGAGCACGATAAATTTCTCAGCATTGGCCACGACGTTATTCCTCATTCATCGTTCCCGAAATGTTCTGATTTGTTGCAGGATGTCAATCAGAACCTGCCGGCTCTCGTCGCTGGTGTGAGAACTGCACACCGTCAAGCCGATGCGAGGCGAGGAGCGTGGGCGGCACAAAATCGTCCGCGCCGCCACGGCGGCAGCCGCGCAAGATCGCTGTTCACCGCAGATTGTCCGGAGACGGCTTCATGAGCAAATGCGGCATGATCGTTGTAAAGATGATGTAGCGAAGGTTCGGGTCGTCCAGATCAAGCGCGCCGTCACGAAGGAAGCCGAAGCCCGCAAGAATGTCGGCGTCAACCGGCACGGCGATGTCGCTATGGATCGGATTGCTGAGGACGAGGATGCGGTGGCGGACGTCTCCCGGCGTCGGATCGTCGCGCCAGATCGGCCTTGGCAAAACGATGCCGGCCGAAGTTGCCGCAGCGATCAGTGCGATGACGATCGCGAATGATTTCAGGATCTTCAGCTGAGAGAGCAGTGGATGCTTAACAGCTACTGTGGCAATTTGGAGTAGAAAATCCTGACATGACACGGAAATATTTCCGCGGGCCCGGGCGGTATGGCCACCACATTGGCCATGCCGCCGATTATCTCCAAGGAGGCCGAGACGGCCTCGCCTGACGCGTCGTCTCAGGCCGCCTTTGTCTTTGCCTTGCGGGACAGATGGGCGACGACGTTCTCGATCATCCGCATGCCGGCATCGCCGCCAAGCGTCATGATCGATTCCGGGTGGAACTGCACGGCCGCAATCGGTTCCTTGTCGTGCTCGATGCCCATGATCGTGCCGTCTTCGCTTTCCGCCGTGATGATAAAATCACGCGGCAAGGTCGAGGGATCGGCGAAGATCGAGTGATAGCGGCCGACCGTCACCTCCTTGCCGAGGCCGGAAAAGACGATGCCCGGCTCCAGCACACGAATGCGCGACGGCTTGCCGTGCATCGGCAGCGCCAGATGGCGGAGTTCTCCGCCGTAGGCCTCAGCCAGCGCCTGCAGTCCGAGGCAGACGCCGAAGATCGGAAGGTTGCGCGCCCGCGCCTTCTTGATCGTCGCCTTGCAATCGAAATCCTTCGGATTGCCGGGACCCGGCGACAGCACGACCAGATCCGGATCCAGCCGGTCGAAGATCTCGTCCGGCACCGGCGTGCGAACCGTCGAAACGGTCGCGCCGGTCTGGCGGAAGTAGTTGGCCAGCGTATGTACGAAGCTGTCCTCGTGATCAACAAGCAGGATATTGACGCCCTTGCCGACGGCAGCGACGTCGCGGCTGACCCTGCCGGAGTTGCCGGCCTTGGCATCGCGGATGGCGGAAAGCATGGCGGAGGCCTTCAGTTCGGTTTCGGCTTCTTCTTCGTGCGGATCGGAATCGTTGAGCAAGGTCGCTCCTGCCCTGACCTCCGCGATCCCGTCCTTGATCCGAACCGTGCGCAGCGTCAGGCCCGTGTTCATGTCGCCGTTGAAGCCGACCATGCCGATCGCCCCGCCGTACCAGGCACGCGGGCTCTTTTCATGGCTTTCAATGAAGCGCATCGCCCAGAGCTTCGGCGCGCCGGTTACCGTCACGGCCCAGGCGTGGCTGAGGAAGCCGTCAAAAGCGTCCATGTCGTCGCGCAGCCGGCCCTCGATGTGGTCGACGGTGTGGATCAGGCGCGAATACATCTCGATCTGGCGGCGGCCGATGACCTTCACCGAGCCGGGTTCGCAAACGCGGCTCTTGTCATTGCGGTCGACGTCCGAGCACATCGTCAGCTCGGATTCGTCCTTCTTGGAATTCAAAAGCTTCAGGATCTGCTCACTATCGGCGATCGGGTCCTCGCCACGCTTGATCGTGCCCGAGATCGGGCAGGTCTCGATGCGTCGGCCGGACACACGCACGAACATTTCAGGCGAGGCGCCGACCAGATACTCCTGGTTTCCAAGATTGATGAAGAAGGAATAGGGCGACGGGTTGATCGCCTTCAGGCGCTTGGAAATGTCGGACGGCTTGCTGTCGCAGCGCTCCATGAACTTCTGGCCGGGCACCACCTCGAAGAGATCACCTTTGCGGAAGCTCTCCTTGGCCTTCACCACCAACTCGGCATACTCGCCGGGACGGTGGTCGCTCTTCGGCGGAATGGCGTCGGTGCGCTGGAACGGCTCGGCCGGAATGTCGCCCGCCTTGCCCTCGGTCGAAAGCCCGCTCTTTTCGAAATCGTAACGGTCGATCCAGGCCTTGGCAGAGTAGTTGTCGACGACGAGGATTTCATCCGGCAGATAGAGAACCATGTCGCGCTGGTCGGACGGGCGCGTCAGCTTCAGGTCGATTGCATCGAACTGGAAGGCAAGGTCGTAGCCGAAGGCGCCATAAAAGCCGAGGTTCGCATCCGCCTGCGAATAGAAGAGATCGGTGACAGCGCGCAGCACCGTGAAGATCGTCGGGATCTTCGAGCGTTCTTCCTCGGTAAAAGCGCGCTCCGGGGTCTTCACCGTCAAATCGAGGCGCCGCGCCGTGGAGGCGCCGAGCACCAGATCGGAGACCGTCTTCAGGCGCTCGGTAATGAAGGAGAGGATCACCTCACCGCGCTCGTTGTAGGCCTCGATCCAAACGTCGCGGCCATGGCAAGAAATCCCGAGTGGCGGATCGACGACGGCAGTGTCCCAGCGGGTGTAACGGCCCGGATATTCGTAGTTCGACGAAAACACGGCGCCGCGGCGCTCGTCGAGCTTGTCGATATAAGAGGAGACCGCATCGGCATAGGGGATCGCCCGCCGCTGCCGGGTGACGGTAATCCCGCCCCGCGTCTCGTAGATTTCCGCTCCGTCATCCCGAAGGATCGTTACCATTGTTCCACTCCGTTATCGGGGCCCGGATGACAGGCAGTCTTAAAAACAAAAAAGCCGCCTGGCGTTTTCCGGGCGGCTCACTCGTCGTCTTTGGACACGATTGGTCGAGGCCGCCTCAGCGAGCCCACCACCAAACTGCAATGTTCAAGGACGTGTTCATGGGCGAAATTGTTAGCGTGAGATCGGATCGAGCGCAAGAGCCGAATCCGGGAATGAAAAAAGGGCGGCCCGATGGCCGCCCTTCATATCTTTATGCCACCGGTTCAGAATCTGGCCTTCGCTGTCACCATGAAGGTACGACCGCGACCGGTATCGATCGCTGTGCTCTGGATCGTGCTGGAAGCCGGCGTGTAGGTCTTGTCGAAGACGTTCGTCACGCTCGCCGTCAACTCCAGCCCATTTTCCCACTTGTAATTGGCAAAGAGGTCGACAACGCCATAGCCACTCATGAATCGTGGGCGCCCGGCATTCGTTGCATTGATTTGCCCGATGTCAGCCTTTCCGGCAGCGTAGAGGCGCGTGCCGAGTGTCAGGCGTTGATCTTCAAGGAAGCGCCCACCCAGCGTACCGCTGAAGATGTTTTCCGGAAGATAGCTCTGCACACCGAAGCCGTTGACCTGCGACGGCAGATCGGTGTCGGTATGGGTATAGGCAAGATCGCCGAAGACGAAGCCCGCGTCGTACGCCGCCTGGATTTCAATGCCGCGAACGTTCGACGTACCGGGGTTGTTGACGAAGAAGGTCTGCCTGCCGCCTCCGGCAAACGCACCGGTGATGTAGTTGTCGATGTTGTCGTTGAAGTAGTTGGCTTTGAAGCGGAAGCTGTCGCCTGCATCCAGAATGCCATCCAGCTTGATGTTGGCGCCGACTTCCCAGCCCTTGGAGGTTTCCGGCTCCAGGAAAGGATTCGGGAAAAAGGTCTGGCCGGTAGAACCGGGATGTGAGCCGCCAGCGAAGGTTTCATTGATGGTCGGCGCGCGCTGGGTCTCAGCATATGTCACATAGGGCTGGAACCACTCGGTCGGATTCAGCGCAAAGGTGACACTGGGGTTCAGGCGCCCGTCGGACTTATCGACGCTATAAGGACCGGCCGGCATGCCCAGCGGATTGCCTGCGACAACAGAACCCGAACCGTCAAGATTGAAATGATCATAGCGCAGGCCAAGCGTCAGATCCGCCATGCCGTAGGTCAACGTGGTTGTGTCGAAGACGCCGAGGATGCCGCTCTTGCCGCTACCGTTGACCCCACCCAAGGGCTGCGTCCGGCTGTTGATCACGTCGTAATCGTCGTGGAAATACTCGACACCATAGTTCGTCGAGACGGCGACGTCGCCAATGTCGAATTTGGAGGTGTTGGAGACGTCAAAGCCAATCCCGGTATCGGTAATCCGGCGACCGGCGGCCGCACCGCCGCCCGTGGCGTTCGTGTCATATTTCATCTCAAGGCGGTTGTAGTAAAAGTCCGTCTTGAAATCGATCAGCTCGTTGTCGCCGGGCGTATAGGCGTAGCTCGCGGCAAACGTCTTGTTCTTGACGTTCTGGAAATAGGAATTCGCCAAGAAGTTGTTGTCGTAGGTGATGCCGCCGAGTTTGATCGTGTTTTCCGCATTTGGCGTAATCTCAGCCTTCAGCATGCCGGAAAGCAGATCCTGTTCGGTGAAAGGCACGGTAACGCCGTCGCCGTTTTCGTAGTTGCCCGGATCGCTCTTGCTGATACCGCCGAGGACGGCAAAGACATCATTGAACCGATAGGCGCCAATGGCCGATTCGGACCAACCAAGTTCGTTGGTTCCGACCGTCGCTGAGACGATACCACCGTAGTTCTTGTCGTCCTGGATCAGATCGTCGATCTCGTAGGTTCGGAAATTGACTGTCCCGGCCAGTGCACCGCCGCCGATACCGGTGACTGCACCGCGGGTCACGTCGATGCCTGCCAGGAAGGCTGGATCCACATAGGTAAATCCTTGCGCCTCGTGGCCGGTGAAGCGGAAATTCTGGCGAACGCCATCGATCGACATGTTGACGCGGCCGGAGCCTTCGAAGCCGCGAATATTCACGGCCACCCCCGGGTTCTGGGGGTTGTTGGCCGTCGACGTTCCCGGAACACTGCGCAGCAGATCATCAGTGCCCTGACCGGACTGGAGGTTGATCTGGTCCGCGGTGACCGTGCTGGAAGGACCGGCCTTGTTGTAGGGATCGTTGGCCGCCTGCCGGCTGCCCTTCACGATGATTGGCGAGAGGAAGGTATCGCCCTCGTTCTTGGCCTTCTGCTCTTCGCCCGTCTGGGCAGTCGAAGGCGCGCTTTGCGCAAAAGCGATGGCGGAAGGCAAAACAATGGCGAGCGTTGTGCAGGCGAGTAGAACCGAGCGCGAGTGCCGGACGATCATGAAATCAACCCCTTGAGAAAATATTCACCGGGCTGGCTGGTCGTGACGCGGTTGCGTTTTCGATGGGCTGGCTAGGCTTTCTGGCGACGTTTTTCGCCTTCTTTTTGCCGCATAAAAAACATGAGTTTAATTGTCAATATATCGGTAGGCAGCCATCTTGATTTAATAACTCATATTTTCACCGTAGCGATCAACGTTGCGAAATTGCAACGAAAACCGCATCCGCACGTTCCCCTCCCGGGTCAACATACAACGGGTGGATGCGTGAAGAAAATCATCGTGATTCTAGCGACACTGGGCTGCATTGGGCTTTTGACCGGCGCTCGTCTGCCGGACGAGGGCCCACTTCCTGCGGTCCGTCCAGGTCAATCCAATACGGCGGCCCCCACCCCGCAACTTCCCCCGATCCCTGAACCGAAACCGGAGCGAAGCGATGCTGACACACCGCCCGCCAAACAGGGGCCTCCCGATTTTTCCAACCAGCCGGAAAAGCAGGGGCCGAAACTTCCCTCGCAGCAGACGCTGGAAGAGCAGCATCTGACGATCGCCGCAGAGAGCGATGCCGAGCATTCGGAATGTGAAAGGGAGCTTCAGATCCTCGGCGTTGTCTTCAAGGACATCGCGCGCATCGACGATGGCAACGGCTGCGGAATCGACAAACCGATCAAGGTTTCCGAGGCTTTGCCGGGAATAAAATTGAAGCCGGAGGCGGTGTTTCGCTGTCCTGTCGCTCTCGCCTTGGCCCGCTGGATGAAGGAAAGCGTCATCCCGGCGGCAAGCGTCGCCGCAAAGGACCAAGGCCGCATCGTCGCCGTCAATCAGGCTTCCTCCTATATCTGCCGCCTGCGCAATGGCGCGGAAACCGGCAAGGTTTCCGAGCACGCGCGCGGCAATGCGATCGACATTGCAAGCTTCAGCTTCGAAAAAGGCAAGGAGGTCGCCGTTCAGCCGCGCCGGGAGGATCCAACGCTGATCGGCGCCTTCCAGCGGATGATCAGCGCCGCCGGCTGCCTCTACTTCACGACGGTGCTGGATCCTGACAGTGACGCAGCCCACGAAACGCACTTCCACCTCGACGTGTTGGAGCGGAACGGAGGATATCGCTACTGCCATTAGAGCGCCGTGCGTTCGAATGGGCGCACGTGCTTTCCGAAAATCGATTCCGATTTTCGGGCTGATGCCGTAGCTGGCGTCGCCACCTAAAGGCCGATCTCCCGGTTCAATTACCCGCGCGCCGCGTGCAGACATAGGGTTTCTTCATGCAGGCGATCGTCGGCGTCGAGCAAGCGGCTTTGCCATCGACCACAGCGCAGGTCGAACACTGATCGCTAAATTCCATGCAATCGGGATGACGTTTCATGAAATCGGCCATGCTTTCGCCAGCCTGCTCGTCGGCCATCGCGCTGTTGGCGATGAGCAAAAGGACCGCTGCCGCTGCGAAAGCACAGCGTCGAGTAAAGCCACAGAGCGACATCGTCGTTTCCAATCCAAGCCGGGTGAACCGCATCAACTCCTTGCGTTGCTGAAAGGTTCAGAACAACCCCTCGATATAGCCCTGGTCATTGAGGTAGATGCGCTCCGCCGAGGGCGATCTCGGCAGACCTGGCATGGTCATGATTTCGCCGGTGATTGCGACCACGAAGCCGGCTCCCGCCGAGAGGCGGACTTCGCGCACCGGCACGATATGTCCTTCCGGCGCGCCGCGCAGGTTCGGATCGGTCGAAAAGGAGTATTGTGTCTTGGCCATGCAGACCGGCAGGTGCCCGTAACCCTGCTCCTCCCAGGTCAGCAGCTGGTCTCTCACAGCCTTGTCCGCCGTCACCTCACCCGCGTGATAGATCTTCGAGGCCACGATCTCGATCTTCTCGAACAGGGAGACATCGTCGGGATAGAGCGGCTCGAATCTCGACTGTCCCGATTCCGCAAGCTCGACCACCTTGTAGGCAAGCTCCTCGATGCCGGCAGAACCCTCGGCCCAGTGCCGGCACAGGATCGCCTCCGCCCCGAGGCGGGAGACATACTCCCTCACGGCTGCGACTTCCGCATCCGTATCCGAGACAAAATGATTGATGGCGACGACGACGGGAACGCCGAACTTGCGAACATTGGCGATATGGCGGCCAAGGTTGGAGCAGCCCTTCTTCAGCGCGGCGACATTCTCCGTTCCGAGATCGTCCTTCCTCACCCCGCCATTCATCTTGAGCGCGCGCACCGTCGCAACAATGACGGCGGCATCGGGCTTCAATCCGGCTTTGCGGCATTTGATATCGAAGAATTTCTCGGCACCGAGATCCGCACCGAAACCGGCTTCCGTCACGACGTAGTCGCCGAGCTTCAACGCCGTCTTGGTGGCGATCACCGAGTTGCAGCCATGCGCAATATTGGCAAAGGGGCCTCCATGCACGAAGGCCGGATTGTTTTCCAATGTCTGGACGAGGTTGGGCTGCATGGCGTCCTTCAGGAGAACCGCCATCGCGCCGTCCGCCTTCAAGTCGCGGGCATAGACGGCCGTTTTGTCGCGGCGGTAGCCGACGATGATATTGCCGAGACGCTCCTCCAGATCATTGAGATCCCTGGCGAGGCAGAGAATGGCCATCACCTCGGAAGCCACCGTGATGTCGAAGCCGTTCTGCCTGGGAAAGCCGTTGGCGACGCCGCCCAGCGAGGAGACCATCTCGCGCAGCGCACGGTCGTTCATGTCCATCACGCGCCGCCACGTGACGCGCCTGAGATCGATATCCTGTTCGTTGCCCCAGTAGATGTGATTGTCGATCATCGCGGCGAGCAGGTTATGGGCGGAGGTGATGGCGTGGAAATCGCCGGTGAAATGCAGGTTGATGTCCTCCATCGGAATGACCTGCGCATAGCCGCCGCCCGCAGCGCCGCCCTTCACCCCGAAGCATGGTCCGAGCGAAGCCTCGCGGATGCAGACGATGGCCTTCTTGCCGATCCGGTTCAGCCCATCGCCGAGGCCGACGGTGGTCGTCGTCTTGCCCTCGCCTGCCGGTGTCGGATTGATTGCTGTGACGAGGATCAGCTTGCCATCGGGCTTGTCTGCCTGCGCGGCAATGAATTGGGCACTGAGCTTGGCCTTGTCATGCCCGTATGGCGCCAGTTGTTCGGCCGGGATGCCGAGCTTTGCACCGATTTCGAAGATCGGCTTCTTCTCCGCCGCGCGCGCGATCTCGATGTCGGATTTGTATGCTGCCATCCCCGTTTCCCCACTCTTCTCTGCGCTCGATCGGCGCCGCATATGTTTCAACGGGATAGCGAAATATGCCGCGACTGTGAATAGTGCGCTCGTTGCCCGACGCTCGTCCAAGCCGCTATCCGTCAGACATCGAACCTATCCATTGCGAGGACAAAACATGAAATCACTCGAACTCATCGAGTGCATCATCCTTTCGAACTGACCAAAAAGCGAGATGACGGACACGATCTGATCCCGAAATGATTCGAAAGTCCTGGCGCCTGGCCGCGGGCGCCCGAAACTTCGGCCCGCGCGGGCGCTCACGTCGCCTTCGCATGGATGGAATGGGCCACGCCGTCTCCTTGGGTTGCGTTTCCAGCGGGCACGAAAACAACCATAGGCCGATCCCTGTGGTTAAAGTAATACAATTGCAATTAATCACTGCGCGCCGCGCTGTTTCGCACTAGCAAATATATCAGTTTGCATATTCTATGGCGCTGATATGAAGGTAAGCAGGGACGCATTCATGTCTTACATGACGACCTCGGAACGGCAGCTGTCTCTCGTCACGGAGATTTCAGCGGCCAACACCAGGGCCGAATTCGCACAAGCTCTCGTTGGGGCAGCACGCGCTTACGGTTTCCGGCATATAACCTTGATGCATGCCCCCCGCTCCCGAAAGCATTCTTTTCAAAACCCTTGTCATCGAAACCTCGCTTCCATCTGCATACTTCAACCAGTTTGACCGCGCCCGCATCATGCGCCTTCCGACGCTGTCGACGGGAATGGGCGAGTCGGCGCTGCCGCGTTCCTGGAACCTTTCCGACAATGCCTGCGACAGTATTTTCCCGGATGAGTTGAGCAAGCTTCTGCGCGCCTTCGGCATACCGACGGGCGTCGCGGTGCCCGCCTATACACGCGACGGTGAGCGAATCCTGTTCTGGCTGGCGGGCGAGCGCCCACCGCTCGGGCAGACGGAGCTCAACGAACTCACGATGGTGACCCTCCATTTGCTCGACGCGTATCACCGCACGAAGCAATCGAAGCTCATGGAACACCCGCCCCTTTCTGCCCGCGAACGGGAGGTCGTCCGCTGGACGGCACAGGGAAAAACGTCGATCGAGATCGGCCAAATCCTTTCGCTATCCGATCACACCGTGAACGCCTATATGACAAGCGCCATCAAAAAGCTCGACTGCGTGAACCGGACGCAGCTTGTCGCCAAGGCGATCCGGATGAAACTGATCATCTGAACAAGGTGCTCAGCGATCGAGTACGGAGCGAATCTCGACGAGATTCGACCGGACGCGAAGAATGTAGAAGCCCATCGTCGCCAGATGGCTCGGCATGATCCAGCCGTCTTCCCGGCCGTTGGAAATAATTGCCGGCTGGATCTGCAACGCCGCCTGGAACTGCCTCATCGTTGCGCTAAAGATTGCGCCCAGATTGCGCTCCGCGACGACTTGAGAAAAGTCGGATTGTGCGGCCGCAAGGATCGCGTAGTAGGCATAAAGCTGACCGTAGGCGAACCAGAAGCGGTCGTCGGCGCGTGTATCGAACCAGCCGCGATGATGGTTCTGCGAGCGGTCGGCGAGCACATCAGAGGTGCTACCGAGATCGTTGGCGATGCGGTCGATGAACTGGATCAGGTTGTCCGCGCGTCCATCGAAGATCGCGTTGCAGGCGGCTAGATCGGCATTGAATTTGCGCAGGCTTTCGAGAGCGGAGCGATAGTAGCTTGGTGACGGCGTCTTCGGCCCGAACGGATCAAGTCCGAAATACCAGCTGTACTCGTCGAACTGCAGATTGCCGCGCGCCCTTTGCAGATCGTTGTTGATCCCCGACGTGCCCCGCACGCGGCCAAGCGTATCGACGAGTTCGACCGAGGTGCGACGAACCGCCTGGTTCACGCCACGCTGAAACGACGCCTTGTTGTCGAGGAACGGCGTGTGATCCCAGTCGACGCCGAAGAAGCCGAGACGATAGAGGAGCATGGAGGAGATCCACGCATTCTGATTGACGTTGAAGTCCGTCAGATCGGCCGCGACATCGACGATGGCCGAGCGCTGGCAGGTCTTGGTCGCCGACCCGCCTGTTGTCGGCAGTTCCTGACCGGCAGGAACCTTGCGCTCCGAAAGTCGGTACTCGTTGACGAAAGCAGGGTTGAATCCGGACCAGACCTGTGTCTGCCAGATGAAATAGCAATAGAGAACAGCAAGCAGCCCGATCAAGCCAAGGATTGGCAACCGGACCATCCATGTGCGCTGTACATACCAGCCACGGGCGGCGATAAATGGCCAGAAAGCCCAGGCGAAGAAGATCCGCGCAAAGCGTGCGATGGTCCGGCCGATCAGCCTGAAAAAACCGGCGATCCGGTCGAGCATCGTCTTCTCCTTGCCGTGATGGGCGAACGTTGTCTGCGCACTGACATATGCGCTCGCTCCGGGAAGGACAATATCATGCTGATATTATTGTTTCTTCGCCGAGAGGCTAAGAGCGCAAGAAGCGCAAGCGCAGACGCTTGGAGATTTTCGTCGTATCGATGATCGGCCCGCCGGAGCTTTCCTCCGGCTCCTGCTGGAAGGCCCCGAACTTGCTCGCGAAGACGGCGTCCGCCATCCGCTTGCGATGCTCCAGTTCCTGCGGCACCAGCATGTTACGCTCAAACAGTTCGATCGGACCGGCAATGGCGGGAAAGAGTTCGGCTGAAATCTGGACTTTCGAACCCGGAATGTCGGTGTCCACCTGTGCCTGATAGATCAGCAGTCGCTCTTCGGTGTCGATCACCATCTTGCGGCTGAGGGCGTTGCACTGGCCGACCTGGCTATTTAGCGCATCGACGAAAACCTGGAAGAGATTGATGAAGCGTTCGCGGCGCTGGCTATCCTCGCGCATTGCGCGTTCTTCGTCGGCAACGCGGCCAGCGTCCGCCTTCAGGGCGCGCCGCTCTTCTTCCATGCGCTCCCATTCGGCCCTGCTTCCGTAAAGGCCAATCCTGCCCTGCGTCGTGAGCGCCCTGGCATTCAATTCACGGATGCGCAGGCGCGCGATATCGATCTTGTCGACAAGCCGACGGCGCTGCTCGACGACACCGATCAGCCCATGCTCCCCCAACTTATGAAAGTCGATGCCGATCGCGCGGTAGCTCGCGATGACACCCGTGGTGGCATCCGACTTCACCAGCAGGTCGCGCAGCCGTTCCACGACAGGAGCAGCGCGCACCCGCGCGCTATGGCGACGCCACATGCGCTGGCGCGAAAAGCGACCGATGAATTTTTCGCCCGCGGTCAGGCCACGGAAGCTGTCGAGATCCGACGAAACCTTGATCGTCAGCGTATCGAGGACGCAAACGAGTTCCGCGAGGAGATTGGTCAGGCTCGCGCCGTTTGCGACAAACGCCTGGAAGCGGCCGTTCTCGACAAGAAAGCGCTCATCGTCGACCGCGGCCCCATGGCGTGCAAACTCGCTGATGAAGTCGACGCAGACCCTGGCTTCAAGACGCAACTGTTCCACGAGCGCTCGCGCGGCTTGCAGCTGCGTGTCGAAGGAAAAAGGCTTGCGCACCGGGACGCCTCCATCAATCCGTTATGGCGAAATGAATCGGTTAGGGCGAAACTAGCGCATAAGCCGCCGAACCGGAATCGATTTGAGGAACGATCATAGCGCTTCGGCGAGCCATTCCCCGTTCATGGCGTCATCCCAATGGCGCCGGCACAGGGACACGTACTTTTCGTTGCCGCCGACGTCGATCTGTGCGCCTTCGCGCAGCACCTTTCCTTCTGCGTCGAGGCGCACCACCATCGTCGCCTTGCGCCCGCAATGGCAGATGGTCCGGACCTCGCGCATCTCGTCAGCGATCGCGAGAAGCTCCTCAGACGCGGGAAACAGCTTCCCTTGAAAATCGGTCCTGAGCCCATAGACCATGACTGGAATGTTCATGCGGTCGACGATCCGGGCGAGCTGCCAGACATGCGCGCGCGTCATGAAGTGAGCTTCGTCGACGAAGACGCAAGCGATTGGCTCCCCCTCCTTGCTGAGGTCGCCGATCAAGGCCTGCAAGTCCGCTTCCGGTTCGAAGGCGACCGCGCTCGCCTTGAGCCCGATGCGGGAGCCGATAATCCCCTTTCCGACGCGCTCGTCGAAGGCCGCAATCAGCAAAACGACACGCATGCCGCGCTCCTCGTAATTATAGGAGGCCTGCAGCAGCATCGTCGACTTGCCGGCATTCATGGTCGAGTAGTTAAAATAGAGTTTTGCCATCGTTTTCTCCGTCCTTCGCTTCTTGGAAGCTCGAAACTGCGAAGAAAAGTCCCTCATTTTGATAATCACAGGAAAATCGAGGCCAGAAACCGTCAAAACCCTTGAAAACCCGGCATTCCGCGAAAAATGCCCTACGTCGCAATCGGGTACTGCAATGCGGCGCAAACGCGCTCGGGTCGCTTGTAAAACTCGGCTATTGGTGATTGGCTTGGGAACGCAAGACTGGGAGTCAAAAATGAAAACGACAAGCGCATTCAAACTGACCACCGCCACCGCAGTTGCCGCCCTCTCTGTCGCAACAGCAGCATTCGCCGCAGATCCCGATAGCTGCTCGGCCGTGCGTCTTTCAGACGTCGGCTGGACGGACATCACCGCCACCACCGCCACCGCCGCAGTCATTCTGAAGAACCTCGGCTACGAGCCGGATGTCAAGGTTCTCTCGGTTCCGGTCACCTATCAGTCGATGAAGAACAAGGACATCGACGTGTTCCTCGGCAACTGGATGCCGGCCCAGAAGAAGGACGTCCAGCCCTACCTCGATGAAAAGACTGTCGATTCCCTCGGCGTCAACCTCGAGGGCGCCAAGTACACGCTGGCAACCAATGCCAAGGGCGTTGAACTCGGCATCAAGGATTTCGGCGACATCGGCAAGCACAAGGACGAGCTCGACGGCAAGATCTACGGGATCGAGCCGGGCAACGACGGCAACCGCCTCGTCATGACCCTGATCGAAAAGAACGAGATGGGAATGGGCGGCCTTGAACTCGTCGAGTCCTCCGAACAAGGCATGCTGGCGCAAGTCGCCCGCGCCGAGAAGGAAGGCAAGCCGGTCGTATTCCTCGGTTGGGCGCCCCATCCGATGAACGAAAACTTCAAGATGAGCTATCTGACGGGCGGCGACAGCACCTTCGGTCCGAACTTCGGTGGCGCGACGGTCTACACCAACACCCGTGCCGGCTACACCGCCGAATGCCCCAACGTCGGCAAGTTCATCTCGAACCTGAAGTTCAATCTGGAAATGGAAAACCAGATCATGGGCAAGATCCTCAACGATGGTGAGGATCCGCAGGTCGCCGCGACCGAGTGGCTGAAGGCAAATCCGAACGCAGTCGATCCCTGGCTCGCAGGCGTCACGACGAAGGACGGCAAGGACGCCCTTGCCGCCGTGAAGTCGGGCCTTGGCCTTTGAAACTGATGAACGGGGCGGCCCTCGCCGCCCCTTCTTGTTTCACCTCGATCTTTGCTCTTTCGGATAGGCGCGCTCCTTGAATTGGATCACCGACTATAAAATTCCTATTGGCCCGTTCGCCAAATCGACCGTCGATTGGCTGACATCGAGCGGCGAGTGGTTTTTCGACCAGCTTGCATTCTTTTTATCGCACGTTATCAATGCGTTGCTCTTCATTCTGCAAGCCCCGCATCCGCTCATCGTGCTGGCTGCGATCGTTGGGATCGCCTATTGGCTGCGCCGCTCGATCGGCGTCGCGGTCTTCACCCTGCTCGGCTTGCTGCTGATCATGAACCAGGGTTACTGGAAGGAGACGACGGAAACGCTGGCGCTCGTCCTGGCGTCGACCTTCGTCAGCATGGCGATCGGCATTCCGCTCGGTATCGCCGGGGCCCGACGCGCCTGGGTGTTTTCCATCATGCGGCCGGTCCTCGACCTGATGCAGACGATTCCGACCTTCGTGTACCTCATCCCAGCGCTCATTCTCTTCGGCCTCGGCATGGTTCCGGGCCTGATCGCAACCGTCATTTTCGCGATCCCCGCCCCGATCCGTCTGACGCGCCTCGGCATCATCTCGACGCCCTCCTCGCTCGTGGAGGCCGCGGAATCGTTCGGCGCGACGCCAATGCAGGTGCTGCGCAAGGTCGAGCTTCCCTTCGCCATGCCGCAGATCATGGCCGGCCTCACGCAGACGATCATGCTTTCTCTCTCGATGGTGGTTATCGCCGCGCTCGTCGGCGCCGATGGTCTCGGAAAGCCGGTGGTGCGCGCGCTCAATACGGTCAACGTCGCCATGGGCTTCCAAGCGGGTCTCTGTATCGTCATCCTTGCGATTATTCTCGACCGCATGTTCCGTGCGACAGGTGAAGGAGAAGGCGTATGACCGCGGTCCGCTTCGACAACGTCAGCATCGTCTTCGGCGACAAGCCGGAAAACGCCCTCGCCTTGGCCGATCAGGGCAAGAACCGCGACGAGATCGGTGCTGCGACTGGCCTCGTTCTCGGCGTGGCGGATGCCTCGCTCTCGGTTCAGGAAGGCGAGATTCTGGTCCTCATGGGACTTTCGGGCTCGGGTAAGTCGACCCTGCTGCGTGCCGTGAACGGGCTGGCGCCGGTCGTGCGCGGCGAGGTATCGGTGGCAACATCGAATGGGCCTTGTAATCCCTACAAGACCACTGCGAAGGGCTTGCGCGACTTGCGCATGCATACCGTTTCGATGGTCTTCCAGCAGTTCGCGCTGCTGCCGTGGCGCACCGTAGCGGAGAATGTCGGCTTCGGCCTTGAGCTTGCGGGTATGGCGGAAGCCGAGCGTAAGAAGCGCGTGGGCGAACAGCTCGAGCTCGTCAACCTGACGAAATGGGCCGACCGCAAGGTCAACGAGCTGTCCGGCGGCATGCAGCAGCGTGTCGGCCTGGCGCGTGCCTTTGCGACGGGTGCGCCGATCCTTTTGATGGACGAGCCGTTCTCGGCGCTCGATCCGCTGATCCGCACGCGCCTGCAAGATGAGCTTCTCGAGTTCCAGCGGCGGCTGAAGAAGACCATCCTGTTTGTCAGTCACGATCTCGACGAGGCGTTCCGCATCGGCAACCGCATCGCCATCATGGAGGGCGGGCGCATCATCCAGTGCGGCACGCCGCAGGAAATCGTCAAGAACCCGGCCGACCAGTACGTCGCCGATTTCGTCCAGCACATGAACCCGATCAGCATGCTGACCGCGCAGGACGTGATGCAGCCCGGGCTCGGTCATGCAGCGGCCGGCGCCAGCGTCAGCGGCACGGCGCGTGCCGAGACGCCACTGATCGACATTCTCGATGCGCTGTCGCGCCAACCTGGCAGCATCGGCGTCGTGGAAAACGGCGCCATCGTTGGCACCATCTCGGCGCAGGATATCGTCGAAGGCTTGACCCAGCACCGGCGCAAAGAACAGGCTTGATCCCGCCGTCCGCTTCCGCCAGAAAGTGGACATGAAAGATCAAGCATCCGTTCTCAGGGAAACGGACGGAGAAGCCCGCAAGCTCGCTCGCACGCTTCTCCGCTCCGCCCGCTACGCCGCAATTGCCGTTCTCGACCCCGGGACCGGCTTCCCCTTTGCGAGCCGCGTCCTGCTCGGCACCGACATCGATGGCGTTCCCGTCATTCTCGTCTCGGGTCTGTCGACGCATACGCGTGCGCTCGACGCCGATCGTCGCGCCTCGCTCCTGACGGGTGAGCCCGGCAAGGGCGATCCGCTTGCCCATGCCCGCCTGACAACCCAATGCCTTGCAGAGCCGGTCGAGCGCGACAGCGAGGTCCATGCGCGAATTCGCAGCCGCTTCCTCAACCGCCATGCCAAGGCAAAGCTCTACATCGATTTCCCGGACTTCCGCTTCTTCCGGCTTGTGCCGCAGTCGGCAAGCCTCAATGGCGGATTTGGTCGCGCCTATGTTCTGGAAGGCGACGACCTGACGATTCGATCCTGCGGCAGCGAGGCCGTGGCGGCGCAAGCCGACGCGATAGTGCAAGAATTGCTAGGTAAGCGCCCCGATTTCGCCGCGACGATCGCAGCCGGCCTGAAGGCTGGCAACGGTGATTGGCGCATTTGTGGAGTCGATTGCGCCGGTTTCGATCTGATTTCGGGAGACTTTCTCTTGCGTTGCGAGTTTGACGCCGTCGCGCAAGGGGTTGAGGACATTTATTCACATATATCTAACATAAAATCCGCAATACCTGAAATTTAGCTATATACAATCTTGACGCGGTATTGATAGTTTCCGGCGTCCGGCATTGAGCGGGAACATGCGTTTTTGAAATTAGTTTCACATCGGGAAGAAGGTATGGACACAATCGATTTAACCGCCAACGCAAACGTTGCAGCTGCCTTGTTGTCGGCCATGGCAAATCCGAAGAGACTCCTCATTCTGTGCAACCTCGTTAAGGGGGAAATCCCGGTCGGCGCGCTCGCGCAGCAGGTCGGTTTGAGCCAGTCCGCTCTCTCGCAGCACCTGTCCAAGCTGCGCGCGCAGAAGCTGGTAAAGACGCGCCGTGACGCCCAGACCATTTACTATTCCAGCAATTCCGAGCCGGTTCTCAGGATCCTTGAAGCCCTCACCGACATTTATGCCGTTCAGAGCCGCGCAAAGTCTGCGGCGTAAGGACGCGCTGACATAATGTCAGCCTATAAGTCGCGCTGCCGAGGGGATGTATCCCGGAATAGTGCGGCATTTCATTTCAGCACCTGAGTATAGTTTTAGACCGACAGGAATGCCGGTCTATTTTTTTGAAATGGTGCTCACCGATGCGGCCGCAATGGGAAAGCCAGGTTGGTGACATTTGATCGTGGGCGACGCCCAGGCGGCAATGTCCGCGGCTTGACGCCCCGACAGGCGCTGATAATTTGACCGGGCAGTAAAAAACTGCCTCAGCAATACCGGGAACGGCCTCCGAAACGGCCATGGAGAACAGCATGTCCAACCGCCTCAATACCACGCCAAACGACCTTCGGGCCTTTTGGATGCCCTTCACTGCGAACCGTCAGTTCAAGAAGGAGCCGCGTCTGTTCGTCGGCGCCAAGGACATGTACTACACGACCCATGATGGCCGTCAGGTGCTCGACGGCACCGCCGGCCTCTGGTGCGTGAATGCCGGCCACTGCCGGGCGAAGATCACCGAGGCGATCCGCGAACAGGCCGGCGAGCTCGACTATGCGCCGGCCTTCCAGCTCGGCCATCCCAAGGCCTTCGAGCTGGCCAACCGCCTTGTCGACATCGCACCCGAAGGCATGGACCACGTCCTGTATACAAATTCGGGATCGGAATCGGTCGAGACTGCCCTCAAGGTCGCCCTCGCCTATCATCGCGTGAAGGGCGATGGCTCGCGGTTCCGCCTGATCGGCCGCGAGCGCGGCTATCACGGTGTCAACTTCGGCGGCATCTCAGTCGGTGGCATCGTCTCCAACCGCAAGATGTTCGGCACGCTGCTGACGGGCGTCGACCACATGCCGCACACCCACCAGCCGGGCAAAAACGCCTTCACGCGCGGCCAGCCGGAGCATGGCGGCGATCTCGCGACCGAGCTCGAGCGTATCGTCACGCTGCATGACGCCTCCACCATCGCGGCCGTCATCGTCGAGCCGATCGCCGGCTCGACCGGGGTCCTGATCCCGCCGAAGCGCTACCTGCAAAAACTCCGCGAGATCTGCACCAAGCACGGTATTCTTTTGATCTTCGACGAAGTCATTACCGGCTTCGGCCGCCTGGGCGCGCCGTTCGCTGCCCAGTATTACGACGTCAAGCCTGATATGATCACCACCGCAAAAGGCCTGACCAACGGCGTCATTCCGATGGGCGCCGTCTTCGTGACCGCAGAGATCCATGACGCGTTCATGAACGGCCCGGAGCACATGATCGAGTTCATGCATGGCTACACCTACTCCGGCAATCCGATCGCTTCGGCGGCAGCGCTTGCCACGCTCGACACCTACAAGGAGGAAGGTCTGCTGACCCGGGCTGGCGAACTCTCCGACTACTGGGCCGACGCGCTGCACTCCCTGAGGGATTGCCCGAACGTGATCGACATCAGGAACACCGGCCTGATCGGCGCCATCGAACTGGACCCGATTGCCGGCGAGCCGACCAAGCGCGCCTTCACGGCCTTCCTGAAAGCCTACGAGAAGGGCCTGCTGATCCGTACCACCGGCGACATCATCGCGCTCTCGCCGCCGCTGATCATCGAGAAACACCACATCGACGAACTCTTCGCAAAACTGCGCGAAATTCTGCAAAACAATATCTGATATCGGCAACGATAGAATGCCGCATTCAATCCTCTCCCCTTCCAGGGGGAGAGGCATCAAACGCGATGAGCACAAACACGTGATGACCGACCGCCGCCTTGCTCGTCATGCACCGAATGACAAATCTCTATAAAGCCAAGACCTGAATCGCGTTGCGGGTCTCCGCCACTGCATTTTTCCGCCAGAAAGGACCCGTTCCTTTCGATCGGAGATCATTGCCATGTTCACGAGATTGCGTGCGCTTTTCTGTCTGTTGCTCGTCGTCACATTCTCTGCCTATGCAGCCTCTGCTGCGTCGGGCTTTCGCGAAATGACCATCCCGGGCACCGAGAGCGATCATCCTTTGCATCTCAGCCTCTGGTATCCCACAGGTGCCGACACTGAACCGACCCAGCTTGGCGAGACGCCTGCCTTCGTCGGCCTCCCCGTCATCCGGGATGCCGACCCCGCGCCCGGCCCACACCCTCTGGTCATTCTCTCGCATGGCTACGGCGGAAGCTGGCGCAACCTCGCCTGGCTCGCCAGCGAACTCGTCGACCGAGGTTATGTCGTGGCCGCCCCAGATCACCCCGGCACGACCACCTTCGACATGGCGCCGGCGGACACCGTGACGCTCTGGAAGCGCCCCACCGACATCAGCCGGGCAATCGATGCCGTCCTTGGTGACACAACACTCACCGGCCCCATTGCAGCCAACCGCATCGCCGCCATCGGCCATTCACTTGGCGGATGGACCGTCGTCGAACTCGCCGGCGGCCGCTTCGACGCCGACGGTGTGATGACGGACTGCTTGGCGCAGTTCGGCGCCATCTATTGCAAGATCTTCGCCGCACTCGGCGTTGGCCGCGATCCGGCAGCCACCGCAGCCCTCGGCGCGGATCTCAGCGACAGCAGGCTCGGCGCAATCGTGACCCTCGACCTCGGCCCTGGGCGCGGTTTCACCCCACAGAGCCTCGCTGCAGTGCAGATACCCGTGCTTGTCCTTAGCGCCGGCGAGGACATTGATCCGCAGACGGCGCAAAGAGCTGGCATCGCAGCGACCAACAAGGACTCCTACTATCTGGCCGGGCATCTGCCTTTTGCAACGACGCAATTTACTCTGGTTGCCGGCGCACTGCATTTCAGCTTCATGCAACTCTGCAAGCCGGGCGCAGCCGCACTGATCGAGGAAGAGGCGCCTGGTGAAAGCATCGTCTGCCGGGATGGAGCCGGCGCCGATCGACAGTCGATCCACAGGCAGGTCAGCGACATGACTCTTGCCTTTCTAGCCAGAGCGCTTGCCGCAAAATAGACGGCGCAGCGCAAAAGTCGGATTCGCGGATTTTCGTGTGAAAGTCGTGATTGCGGCGCAGCCCATTACAGAATTCGTCAAAAGTGGCGATCGATTTGCTATCTTCTTGCTTAATTGCCGTGAAATTCCTAAGAAACTTGCTGCGCACTCGCCGAAGCCAAACATGGAAGGCGGGTGCCTCGGCCGCGCAGCTGCTCATCGTCTCTTGGCGCATCCCGCAAGGGTTGTTGTACGATCTGGGTTCGCCGCTGCGGTACCCAAATCGCGGGTTTGAAACCCACCCAAGGAGAAAGAAAATGAGTCTGAAGACTTTGTCGGGCGCGACCCTCGTCGCCTCCCTTGCCTTTGCGCCGCTCGCCCATGCAGACATCACCATCGGCCTTATCGCGCCGCTGACCGGTCCGGTCGCTGCCTATGGCGATCAAGTGAAGAATGGCGCGCAGGCCGCTGTTGACGAGATCAACAAGAAGGGCGGCATCCTCGGCGAAAAAGTCATCCTCAAATATGCAGACGATGCCGGAGAGCCCAAGCAGGGCGTTTCCGCTGCAAACCAGATCGTCGGCGACGGTATCCGCTTCGTCGTCGGCCCGGTCACCTCAGGTGTCGCGATCCCGGCATCCGACGTTCTCGCCGAGAACGGCGTGCTGATGGTCACCCCGACTGCAACCGCCCCGGACCTGACCAAGCGCGGCCTCGCCAACGTCCTGCGTACCTGCGGTCGTGACGACCAGCAGGCCGAAGTCTCTGCCAACTACGTCCTGAAGAACTTCAAGGACAAGCGGGTCGCGATCATCAACGACAAGGGCGCTTACGGCAAGGGTCTGGCAGACGCCTTCAAGGCCACGCTGAACGCCGGCGGCATGAAGGAAGTTTTCGACGACTCGCTGACGCCAGGCGACAAGGACTTCAGCGCGCTGACCACTCGCCTGAAGGCCGAGAAGGTCGATGTCGTCTATTTCGGCGGCTATCACCCGGAAGGCGGCCTTTTGGCCCGCCAGCTGCATGACCTCTCCGTCAACGCCGTCATCATCGGCGGCGACGGCCTCTCGAACAGCGAGTTCTGGAACATCGGCACCGATGCGGCCGGCGGCACGATCTTCACCAATGCGGTGGACGCGACCAAGAGCCCGGACTCCAAGGCCGCGTCCGACGCGCTTGCCGCCAAGAGCATTCCGGCTGAAGCCTTCACGCTCAACGCCTACGCCGCAGTCGAAGTCCTGAAGGCAGGCATCGAGAAGGCCGGCAGCGCCGAAGATTCCGAAGCAGTCGCCAAGGCGCTGAAGGGCGGCGAGCCGATCTCCACGGCAATCGGCAAGCTGACCTACGGCGAAACCGGCGACCTGACCTCGCAGAGCTTCGCGCTCTACAAGTGGGAAGGCGGCAAGATCGTGCCGGCTGAGTAAGTCGTTCGATCGCTTCGATTTTTTGCCGGGCGTCCATTTGGGCGCCCGGTTTCATTTGTGGAACGGGCATCCCACTGCAGCAAGCCAATCTCGCTTTGTCGCGCACATCGGCTATAACTGCACAAACGCCAGCACGAGGATGCCCATGACCGCCAAGCTCGAACGCCTCATCGACCAGGGAACGGGACGCCTGCCTGCCGATATCGTGCTGAAAGGCGGACGCTTCTTCGATCTCGTGACCGGCGAACTTGTCGCATCGGATATCGCCATCGCCCAGGACCGCATCGTCGGCACATGCGGCAACTATGCTGGCGAAACCGAAATCGATATTTCAGGCAAGATCGTCGTGCCTGGTTTCATCGACACGCATCTTCATATCGAGTCCTCGCTGGTGACGCCGCATGAGTTCGACCGCTGCGTCCTGCCCTATGGCGTTACCACCGCCATCTGCGATCCGCATGAGATCGCCAATGTCCTTGGCACCGAAGGCATCCAGTACTTCCTGGATTCCTCCCTCGAGACGATCATGGACATCCGCGTCCAGCTTTCCTCCTGCGTTCCCGCCACGCATCTGGAAACATCGGGCGCCGATCTGCCGATCGAGCGGCTCCTTCCATTTCGCAGTCACCCGAAGGTCATCGGCCTTGCCGAGTTCATGAACTTCCCCGGTGTGATCCACAAGGATCCCATCTGCATGGCCAAGCTCGATGCCTTCCAGGGCGAGCATATCGACGGCCACGCGCCCCTGCTCTCGGGCAACGACCTGAACGGCTATCTCGCTGCTGGCATCCGCACGGAACACGAATGCACGAGCGCTGCCGAAGCGCTGGAAAAGATCCGCAAGGGCATGCACATCCTCGTGCGCGAAGGCTCCGTGTCGAAAGACCTCGTGGCGCTGATGCCGATCATCACCGAGCGCCTGTCGCCGTATCTCGCGCTCTGCACCGACGACCGCAATCCGCTCGACATCGCCGAGCACGGCCATATCGACTACATGATCCGCACCGCCATCAAGAACGGCGTCGAGCCGCTGGCCATCTACCGCGCCGCATCGATTTCTGCTGCGCGTGCCTTCGGGCTGCGCGATCGCGGCCTCGTCGCACCCGGTTGGCGCGCCGACCTCGTGGTCATCGACAGCCTGGCAAACTGCCGCGCCGACATCGTCTTTGCAGCCGGACGCCAGGTGACAGCGCAGCTTTTTGCAGCGCGAAAGCCGGTGGAGCCGGTCGGCCTCGACAGCGTCAAAGCCCGGCCCGTCAACGCCGCCCATTTCGGCGTCCCGGTAGCCGATGGCGAAACGCCTGTCATCGGCGTCACCCCCGGCAAGATCATCACCGAGCATCGCCGCTACCGGCTTCCGGTGAAGGGCAACCAGACCGATGTCGATCTTGGCAACGACATCATCAAGGTCGCCGTCATCGAGCGGCACGGCAAGAACGGCAACCATGCCAACGGCTTCGTCCAGGGCTTCGGCCTCAACAAGGGCGCGATCGCTTCAACCGTCGGCCATGACAGCCACAACATCTGCGTCGTCGGCGTCAGCGAGGATGACATGGCGCTCGCTGCCAACCGTCTCAGCGAAATCAAGGGCGGCTTCGTGGTCGTCGAGGACGGCAAGATCACCGGCGAGATCGCCCTACCCGTTGCCGGGCTGATGAGCCTTGAGCCCTACGAGACGGTGCGCGACACGCTCCGCCATCTACGCCAAGCCGCCTATGCGCTCGGAACGACGCTGGAAGAACCCTTCCTGCAGGTCGCCTTCCTGCCGCTGCCGGTCATCCCGCACCTGAAGATCTCAGACCGTGGAATGGTGGATGTCGACACGTTCGCGTTGATCGGGTGAGTGCCTAGCCCGCTACCCGCGCGCAGAACGCATCCAGCGCTGCCAGCTTGATCGGTCCGGTTCCGATCACCGCGTCGAAACCCGGCATCGCCAGGCGTTCTCCGATCACCATTCTCGCCGGTGGCACGAACTGTGCCGGCTTGCGCGTCAGGTTGAAGACGAAGAGCAGCTTCTCGCTTCCCTTCTGTCGCGTGAAGGCCAGAAGGTCCTGATTGGTCCCGATGAATTCCATCGTCCCGTCGAGCAAGGCTGGATGGCCTTTGCGGAATTCGAGCGTCTGTCTGTAGTGATGCAGCACCGAATGCGGGTCGTTTTCCTGCGTATCGACCGAAAGAGCTGCCTGCTCGTAAGGCACGGGCAGCCACGACCGCTGCGCACCCGTGAAGCCGGCATGCGCCTTGGCAGCCTCCCAGGGCATCGGCGTGCGGCACCCGTCGCGTCCCTTGAAGGCCGGCCAGAAGCGGATGCCGTAGGGGTCACGCAGATCCTCGAAAGCAAGCTCGGCCTCCGGAAGCCCCAGCTCCTCGCCTTGATAGAGGCAGATCGAGCCGCGCAATGTTGCCAGCACCGACATGGCGAGCTTGGCGACGACAGGCCGCTCCGCTTCGGTCTTGGCAAAGCGGCTGACATGGCGGTTGACGTCGTGGTTCGAAAAGGCCCAGCAGACCCATCCATCCGCAACCGATTTCTGGAAGGCGTCGACGCAGCTGCGGATATGCGTGGCGGTGAAATCCGGCCCGAGCAGATCGAAGGTGTAGCACATATGCAGTTTGTCGCCGCCGCTCGTATAGGCGGCTACTGTCTTCAACGAGCGGGCGCCGTCGCCAACCTCGCCGACCGCCGTGCGCGCCTCGTAACGGTTAAGCAGGGCCCGGAACCGCTGGAGGAAGCCGATATTCTCCGGCTGCGTCTTGTCATAGAGGTGGTTCTGCATGCCGTAGGGGTTCGTATCGGGTGCATCAAGGCCGGCATCGCTCTCGTCGGGCGCGTGCGCAGGGTTGTCGCGAAGCAGCTTGTCGCAGAAGTAATAATTGACCGTATCAAGGCGAAAGCCGTCGACGCCGCGGTCGAGCCAGAACTTCACCGTGGCAAGCACGGCATCCTGAACCTGCGCGCTGTGGAAGTTGAGATCCGGCTGCGAGGTCAGGAAGTTGTGCTGGTAATACTGCCGGCGCACGCCATCCCATTCCCATCCCGGCCCGCCAAAGATCGAGAGCCAGTTGTTGGGCGCCGTGCCGTCGGGTTTCGGATCGGCCCAGACATACCAGTCCGCCTTGGGATTGGTCCGGCTCGAGCGGCTCTCGACGAACCAGGGATGAACGTCCGACGTATGGGAGATCACCTGGTCGATGACGACCTTGATGCCGAACCCGTGAGCCGCCGTCATCATCTCGTCGAAATCGGCAAGCGTGCCGAAAATCGGATCGACATCGCAATAGTCCGAAACATCGTAGCCCATATCGGCCATGGGCGACTTGAAGAACGGCGACAACCAGATGGCATCGACACCGAGGCTGGCGATATAGGGCAATCGCCGGGTAATGCCCTTCAGGTCGCCTAAGCCATCTCCGTTCGTATCCTGAAAGGAACGCGGATAAACCTGATAAATCACAGCACCCCGCCACCAGTCCGCCGTCTTGTCCGCAACCGACATCAGCCGTTCCTCTCCTGCATCATCCGATGGTGCCCACACTAAAGCGGGAGAGACAAAAAACAACCTTCAGCCGGGATCTGCCGCGCAGCCATGCTTCTGCATCTTGCGCCTGATCTTTTCGCGCTTCTTGATGTCTTTGCTCGGCAGCTTTCCGCCCGTCACATTGCGCTCCATGACGGCAAGCGTCGCGCAGTCCATCTTGCGCCCCTTTCCGCCACCGCCGTGCCCATAAGCCAACGTCGCCGACACGATTGCTGCAGCGCCAATCGACACAGCCAGAGGAAATCTTGTAACCGCGCGCATCGGTTTGCTCCGGGAGAACCTGCCAGTCGGCAATATGCGCGTCCTGTTCGGTTCAGGCAATTTCCCCGAAGGATGCGGCCGCAGCCAGTTCGTAGCTTGTCAGGAAGGTGCTCTGCGCGTATCAGCGAAGCGGGAAATTCAGGGAGGCTTTCTGTGAGCGGGCGTTTTTTATCGATCGGTGAATGCATGGTGGAGCTTTCGCAGGCCGGCGCCGGTCTGCTGCGCAAGGGCTTTGCCGGCGATACGCTGAACACCGCCTGGTACGCCCGCGCCTGCCTGCCGGCCGATTGGTCGGTGGAGTATTTTACCGCGCTCGGCGACGACGCTATGTCCGATGAGATGATCGCCTTCTTCAAGGAAGCCGACATCGGTACCGAGTTTATAGGGCGCATAAAGGGCAAGGCGCCCGGCCTCTACATGATCAGCCTGAAGGATGGCGAACGCTCCTTCAGCTATTGGCGAGACAACTCCGCGGCCCGCCAACTCGCGGCCGACGCAGAGCTCCTGCGTGAGGCGATCGAGGCCTGCGACGTCATCTACTTCTCTGGCATCACGCTTGCAATCCTGTCACGCAATGACGCCGACACGTTGCTGGCCGAGGTCCGTCGCGCCAAGGCGGCCGGCAAGCTTGTCGCCTTCGACCCCAACATCCGCCCACGTCTCTGGTCAAGCTACGACGTGATGCATGCGACGATCAGCGAAGGCGCGCGCGCCGCCTCCCTCGTATTGCCGAGCTTCGATGACGAGGCCGTTCACTTCGGCGACGTCTCGATATCGGCAACGATAAAGCGATATCGGACGCTCGGGGCGAGCGACGTCGTCGTCAAGAATGGTGCCGAGGGTGCCACGCTGAGTTTCGATGGCGTGGAGAGCTTCGTTGCCGCCGAAAAGGTCGAGCAGGTCGTCGACACGACAAGTGCCGGCGACAGTTTCAATGGCGCATTTCTCGCGCACTATCTCGAGACCAAGGACGCGCCGGGGGCTGCGGCATTTGCGGCAAAGGTCGCCGCTCGCGTGGTCAGCGAACACGGCGCCCTCGTCGCACGCGAAAAGCTCGGCTTGACGACGAGCTGAGCAGCAACGAGCCCCGCAAAAGATCGCAGTCTGTCGGCGCAATGCGACTGTAATATTTCCATCATCGACGACCGCCAGAATGAGAAGCGCGGGAATCGAGTCTCCGGGCCCGCCCGGAATTGAGCCGGCGCCATTGCGGGTGCGGCATGGATGGAATTGGGGCGTGCTGCAAGGGATGTCGGATGTTGGAAGCGACGAAGGCCGGGCCGTGTCTCGGTTGGGCGTGGCGGAACGGCTCGTTATTGTCAGCGATGCCTGGCATCCGCAGGTCAATGGCGTCGTTCGCTCGATCGAGAACACCAATCGCGAACTGGCGAAGATGGGAATCGAAGTGGCGATGGTGACGCCGCAGGGCTTTCACAGCATCCCCTGCCCCACCTATCCCGAAATTCGTCTTTCGATCGCCAATTATCGCCGCGTCGCGCGCGAGATCGAAAAACACATGCCGTCCTACGTTCACATCGCGACGGAAGGCCCCCTGGGTCTCACGGCGCGGCGCTGGTGCCTGAGGAACCGCATGCCGTTTTCCACCAGCTATCACACCCGCTTTCCGGAATATGTCTCGGCGCGCCTGCCCGTGCCGAAGAGCTGGCTTTACGCTTTCGTGCGCTGGTTCCACAATTCCGGCGCCGGCTGCATGGTCGCAACCCCCAGTCTTGCGCGTGAACTCTCCGAGAAGGGCATCCGAAACCTGATGCCATGGAGCCGAGGCATCGACGCGAACCAGTTCCGCCCGATGCCACTGGAGGAGGCGCCGTTCGGTCTGGCCCGCCCAATCTTCATGACGGTGGGCCGGGTGGCGTTGGAAAAGAACCTTCCGGCCTTTCTGGATCTCAATCTGCCCGGAACGAAGGTCGTGGTCGGTGACGGACCCGCCCGCGCCGAACTCGAGAAGCGCTACCCGAATGTACTTTTCACCGGTCTGAAGGTCGGCGAGGAACTGGCAGGGGCTTATGCCCAGGCGGACGTCTTCGTCTTCCCGTCGCTGACCGATACGTTCGGCAATACGATTTTGGAGGCGCTCGCCTCCGGTGTTCCCGTCGCTGCCTATCCCGTGACCGGCCCGCTCGACATCATCGGCGAGGATAACGAGGTCGGCGCACTCGACAACGAGCTGAGGACAGCCTGCTTGGCGGCTCTGTCTGCCTCGCGCGAAAAGGCCCGCGATCTGGCCCTGCAATATTCGTGGGAAGCTGCGACCACGCAGTTCATCAACAACATTCGCGCCGCCAATGGCGTCATCACGCCAAAATGGAAAAAGGCTTGGCAATTTGCCGCCAAGTCGCTGCCAAGAACGAAAAAGCCCGGCGAAACCGCCGGGCCTGTCTCGTCTGGAACCTGATCCACTTATTTCCTGATCGCGTCGCGCAGCGTCTGGTTGGCGACGGAAATCGCGCTGCGCACCGCCGGTGTCTCGGCAATGGCGTTGAGAAGCACGAAATCGTGGATCGTCCCGTTATAGCGGATCGAGGTCACCTTCACGCCGGCCTGGCTCAGCTTCCGGCCATAGGCCTCACCTTCGTCGCGCAGCACGTCGTTCTCATCGGTGATGATCAGTGCCGGCGGCAGGCCGTTCAGCTGATCGAGCGATGCCTGCAGCGGTGAAGCAGTCGGTTCCTTGCGCTTGGCTTCATCGGGCAGATACGCGTTCCAGAACCACTTCATCGCTTCCTTCGTCAGCCACGGACCATTGGCGAACTGGTTGTAGGAGCCGGTCTCGAAGTTGGCGTCGGTCACCGGATAGAAGAGAACCTGTTGATCGATCGCCCGGGCCGCCGCGCTCCTTGGCAAGCAAGGTGACTGCCGCCGTCATGTTGCCGCCCACGCTATCGCCGGCCACCGCCAGGCGGCTTGCGTCGACATTGAATTGCGTCTCATGCTCGGCGACATATTTCGTGGCGGCGTAGGCCTGCTCAAGCGCGATCGGATAGCGCGCCTCCGGCGAGCGCGCGTAGTCAACGAAGACGACGGCGGCCTTGGCACCATTGGCGATTTCGCGCACGAGGCGGTCATGCGTGTCGGCATCGCCGAGAACCCAACCGCCGCCGTGGAAATACATCACGACAGGAAGCTTGCCCTTCGCCCCTTCCGGACGAACGATGCGCAACTTGATGCTGGCAGTCGGACCGGCCTTGATCGTCACATTTTCTTCCTTCGCCGCAAGCGTCTTGACGTCGCCCTTCTGCGCGCCAGCAAGCACGCCACGGGCGTCGGACGGAGACAGCGTATAGATCGGCTTGGCCCCGGCCAGCGCGTCGATGAACTTTTGGGTCGTCGGCTCCAGTACCGGATCGGCAGCGGCGCCGAAGGTGGTGGCTGCCAGGATGGTTGCTGCGCAGAGTGCGGTCTTTACGGTCGACATCGTTCTGTCCTTTCGGTTGCGGTTCGTCGCGAACATGCATTTACTTATCGTGCGATTATTTATTGTACGATATAAAATTTGGCATAGCTTCCATGCGAAAAACTTCATTGCGATTATTTATCGCGCGATATATTATTGCGTAATTTTGGAGATCACAGACATGGGCGACGATCTGAACCTCGACGATTTCGTCTGCTTCGCGCTTTACACCGCGAACCACGCTATGAACCGCGTCTACAAGCCGCTGCTCGACGCCCTGGACCTGACATACCCGCAATATCTGGTGATGGTCACTCTCTGGAAGGAAGACGGTCAGACCGTCGGCGGCATTGGTGAGAAGCTGCTGCTTGAGTCGAGCACCCTCACCCCGCTTCTTAAGCGCCTGGAAGCGATAGGCTACATCAAGCGCGAGCGTGGCAAGAACGATGAGCGCGTGGTCATTATCCGCCTGACCGGGCAAGGCCGGGACCTCAGACAACGTGCGGCTGCCATCCCCCGCTGCATCGCCGAGGCGTCAGGCAGGGAATTCGCAGAATTGAAGCGGCTAGGGGCCGACGTCATCGCACTGCGCGACGCGCTGCAACGCAAAACGGCCTAAACTCCGCTGCCGACTAGGTCCGTCTCTTCTTCGACTCGTACGGATTGTCAGGCGAGCGGTAGTGGATGCGGATCGGCACGCTCGGCATGTCGAAATCAGCACGCAGGCCATTGATCAGATAACGGGTATAGGATTCCGGCAACGCGTCCGAACGCGTGCAGGAAATCATGAAGGCCGGCGGGCGCGCCTTCACCTGCGTCATGTACTTGAGCTTGATGCGGCGGCCGGAGACGGCCGGCGGCGGGTGCTGCACCTGCTGCTGTTCCAGCCAGCGATTGAGGCGCGCCGTCGAAATGCGTTTGTTCCAGACCTTGTCCGTATCGATGATCGACTGCATCAGCTTGTCGAGACCACGCCCCGTCTGGCCGGAGATCGGGACAGCGCGGATGCCGCGCGCCTGCGGCAGCAGCCGGTCGGTCTTTTCGCGCAGATCGGCCAAAACCGCCTGCGGATCCTCGATCATGTCCCACTTGTTGAAGGCGAGCACGGCAGCACGGCCCTCACGCAGCACCAGATCGACGATGTGCAGATCCTGTTTCTCGAACGGGATCGTCGCGTCGAAGACGACGACGACGAGTTCGGCAAAGCGGATGGCGCGCAGCGCATCGGCGACCGAAAGCTTTTCCAGCTTCTCGATAACCTTTGCCTTGCGGCGCATTCCTGCCGTGTCGAACATCTTGATCATGCGGCCGCGCCAGTCCCACTCGACGGAGATGGAATCGCGCGTGATGCCGGCTTCCGGCCCGGTCAGCAGTCGGTCTTCGCCGAGGAAGCGATTGATCAGCGTCGACTTGCCGGCATTCGGGCGGCCGACGATGGCCACGCGCAGCGGCTTGCTGTCGTCGTAAGCCGGCTCTTCCTCTTCCTCGTCGTCGGCGCCGGTCGACTGCGGGATATCGACATCAGTGACGGCGACATCTTCCTTCGGTGGAAACGCACGCTCCTCGCCAAGCGCCGCAACGATCGCGTCGCGCAGGTCGAGCATACCCTGTCCGTGTTCGGCCGAAATCGGCGTGGGCTCCCCGAGGCCCAGCGAGTAGGCATCATAGAAACCAGCGTCGGAGCCGCGCGCTTCGGACTTGTTGGCGACCAGTATCACCGGTTTGCCGCGACGGCGCAGCATTTCGGCGAGCGCCGTATCGACAGGCGTCAGACCGGTCTTGGCGTCGACGACAAACAGAGAGAGATCGGCTTCGTCGATCGCCGCCTCGGTCTGCGCGCGCATCCGTCCCTGCAGGCTCTCTTCGTGGGCCTCCTCAAGGCCAGCGGTGTCGACGATGGTAAAGCGCAGGTCGATGAGCCGCGCATCGCCAGGGCGGCGGTCGCGGGTGACACCCGGCGTGTCATCGACGAGGGCCAGCTTCTTTCCAACCAAGCGGTTGAAAAGCGTCGACTTGCCAACATTCGGGCGACCGACGATGGCGACCGTAAAGCTCATTGAAATTCCTTACATTCAGCCCTGTGCGGCGGGCGCCTTGCCGGATGCGGTGATGTTATCAAGCATCATCTGGGCACGATTGGCAACATTGCGCGGGCTCTGCGCATCATCGGCGATCGCCTGGAACCATTGGCGCGCCTGCGTCATGTTGCCGGCCTTATAGGCGGCAAGGCCGAGTGCCTCGCGGGCGGAGTGACGGAAGGCGTTGCCGGGAACAGCCATTTCCTCGACATGGGCGGAAACCTGATCGTAGGTGCCACCTTCGATCAGCAGCCAGCCAGCACGCATCTTGGCGGCATCGCGAACGGCCTGTGGGGCTGCGTTGTCCTTGCCGATCACGTCGAAGGCGGCAACGGCACCTGATGTATCGCCCTTCTGCGCCAGCACGGTGGCTGCGCGCATCCGCGCCAGGATCGGGTAAGCTCCGTGACCTTCCTTTTCCAGCTTGTTGAGCGCGGCCAGCGCCTCGTCGTTCTTGTTCTCGTCAGCGAGCTTCATGGCAGCAATGAACTGGTCGCCCGTGTCGGAGGACTGGTTGTCGTCCCAATACTCATAGACCTTGTAGCCGACGGTACCGAGGACGATCAGGACGGCAAGCGCAATGAGGTAGCGGCCGAACCTGCGCCATGCGCCCTTCACTTGGTCGGAACGCAGTTCCTCATTGACTTCACGAATGAAGCTGTCGTCGTTGAATGCCATTCTCGTCTCCGGCCGCGGATATGCTTCGTCATGCGGGTTGCACGCACATTGTGGGCCTTCTACCCCATTTTTCAGCAGTTGTAAGGGGGATTGGAAAGATTCGTCAGTTAACGATCGGAGCCACGCCAATCAACAGCTCGTGCAGCTTGAACGTGATGAGTGCCCAGGCAACGACGCCGATGATCACGGCATAGAGGTCATACTTTCCCGAGACGAATGGACGAAGGGTGAGCTCGCCGGCGCGCTCGCGGCGCTTCAGCGCAATGCGCAGGATCACGCCCCATGCGAGGAAGGCACCGAACAGCAGCACCGAGGAAGTCTCGCCGTTGGCCAAAAGGTGTGAGAAAGCCCAGATCTTCACCGACAGCACCATAGGATGCTTGGTCTTGACCGCGATATGCCCCGCCGGTAGCAGCGAGGCGACGAGACAGATGATGGCGAGCAGCATCAGCGTCAGGGTGACGTGCGCCATCCATACCGGCGTGGTGTAGATCATGCCAGTCACCTGGCGGGCCTGACCAAAGCCGTAGATCAGCAAGATCAGCGAGAGGATACTGACAATGGAGTAAGCGATCTTCCAGCCGCGCTCGCCGAGGCTGTCGATCATGGACTGCCGAAGGCCGGGCGCAATGACGCGGATCAGATGAAGCCCGAGGAAAATGATGATCCCGACGATTAGCAATGTCATGGCGATCTCCTGTGCGTTTTCCGAGACTTAGCCGCAGCCGCCGAAAAACGCCAGTGTCACCGCAGCTTTGCCGCATTTCTGTAACAGGAAAGCCGCAAATTGTCGCGGTGTCCATGTTTCATTCGTTTTTCAAAGCCTCCCTCGCTCTTTCCTTGTTCATTCCCGGCGCAGCGGGCGCCAACGACCAGCCGAAGCAGCTGGTGATGATCTCGTTCGACGGTGCGCACGACAATGCGCTCTGGCAGAAAAGCCGTGAGATGGCGGCGAAGAACGGCGCGCATTTCACCTATTTCCTTTCCTGCACCTTCCTGATGAACCAGGCGGCCAAAAAGGCCTATCAGGCACCGCACCAGAAACAGGGCAAGTCGAATGTCGGCTTCGCCCAGAGCGACGACGAAATCCGCGAGCGGCTCGGCAATATCTGGCACGCCCACCTTGAGGGCCACGACATTTCGAGCCATGCCTGCGGCCATTTCGACGGGCGGCAGTGGAGCGAGGCCGACTGGTCGAAGGAATTCGCGACCTTCCATGCCACGCTGAAGAACGCCTTCAAGAGCGTCGATCTCGAAGAGCCGAACGGCTGGCAGGACTTGGTCGACCACGGCATCCGTGGCTTTCGTGCACCCTACCTCTCGGCAACGCCGGGCGCAGACATGATCGCTGCGGAGAAGACGGCTGGCTTCACCTATGACGCAAGCCTGGTGACCAAGGGACCGGCCATTCCGGTCGAGGAAGCCGGCATCGTCCGCTTCGGCTTGCCGCTGATCCCTGAAGGCCCGCGCGAGAAGCCGATTATCGGCATGGACTACAACCTGTTCGTTCGACACTCCAACGGCACTGAGGACAAGGCCGATTCGAAGGCATTCGAAGACCGCTCCTATGCGGCCTTCAAGGAGGCATTCGACAAGCAGTATTCAGGCAACCGCATCCCGCTGCAGCTCGGCTTTCATTTCGTGGAGATGAACGGCGGCGCTTATTGGCGCGCGCTCGACCGGCTTGTCAGCGATGTCTGTCGCCGCGCCGATGTCGCCTGCGTCAGCTATTCCGAGGCGATCCCGATGATCGAGGCGCGCGGCAAGTTGCTGGCGCAGACGCAGATGTAAGCGAGCATTGCAGCACCTTACACCCTTGCGTGTGCTTGCAGTCCATGAAAAACGCCGCGCGTCAGCCTGACGCGCGGCGTTTGTTTTCACCCAACGACAGCGTTAGCCGTCGGCGTGGATGATGCCTGCCTCGCGCTCCAGGTAGCGCTGGTCGATATCAGGCAGCGGCTCGCCCTCGATCGCGGATTCGAAGGTGCGCAGGCGCTTGTAGATCGACAAGAGTTCAACGATCGTCGTCCAGGAGTTGACGAGATATTGGAACGAGCCGCG
Source organism: Rhizobium tibeticum (assembly GCF_900110205.1). Taxonomy (GTDB): domain Bacteria; phylum Pseudomonadota; class Alphaproteobacteria; order Rhizobiales; family Rhizobiaceae; genus Rhizobium; species Rhizobium tibeticum. Next base: position 223,136 of record NZ_FOCV01000005.1, read on the forward strand.
CACCTGATCGAAGACATTGTTGATCTGCGTCAGCAGGCCGAGCGTCAGCTTGCCGGCCACGATCGACGGCACGAGCACGATCAGGCTGAACAGGTTGTCGGCCTGCAGATAGAAAATGCGGGCGACGTTGAAATACATGTAGTGGAAATAGAGCCGGAAGTAGTTGCGGCGCACATTGGCGAAGAGTTCGGCGACCGTCGGCGGCGTTGCCCGATCGGCATGGTCTTCGCCGTAGACGAGTTCCTTGCGGTAGGATGCTTCGACGCGCTGGTTGCGGAACTCCAACCCCGGCAGCTTGATGCCGACGAGCCCGAGGAAGACAGTGCCGAAGATCGACCAGAAGAGCGCTGCCCAGACGAGCGCATGCGGCACCTCGCCGATCAGCGGCAGCTCGGTGATGTTGGAGCCGATCTTGAACAGCACGGGCAGGAAGGCAATCAGCGTCATGACCGAGCTGACGAGGCTGACGCCGAGGCTTTCAACCGTCGAGGAGAAGCGCATCGTGTCTTCCTGAACACGCTGCGAGGCTCCCTCGATGTGTCGAAGTTTCGGCCAGTGCGCCATGTAGTATTCGTTCATCGCCGTGCGCCAGCGGAAAATCCAGTGGCTGACGAAGAAGAGATTGAGGACACCGACGGTGATCGCCACGAAGGCGATGCCGGCAAAGCCGAGCATGCCGAGGTAGAGCTGCGCTGCGGTGACCGGTGCCGTTTTCGCGAGAGCCTGCTGTATGAGATCGTAGAACGGTCCGTACCAAGCATTGATGGCGACGCTCACCTGAACCGAGAAATAGGTATTGAATATGATCAGTGCGGAGCCCAGCACCGACCACATCTGCCAGCGGTGCGGGCTATAGGTGAACCAGAAGCTGGCAAAGAGCGCGACCGCCAACACATAGTAGATGTAGAACCACAGGAACGGGGCCGACCAGAAGACAGACACACCAATCGGCGCCTCCTGACCTGCCGCCAGGGGCGGCAGGCCAACCACCGCACCGAGGCCGGAACCCACGAAATACCAAAAGAGAACGGCAAGAAGCGCCCAAGCAACAGCTGAGATGAAGAAGAGACTAGGCTTGGGGAAGTAGGATACGAACACGGGAGAGGTTGCTTTCCTGAACTGGAGTCTTCGGAGTCTCTAAACAGACCAATTGCGGCGAAAACTACGGCAGTTCGCAAACAGCGGCAATGGGCTGACCCCATTGTTACGCACTTGTAACGCGCTATGACAACGTCCTGGTGACCGGTGTCACCAGCGCCGCGCACACCAGCAGCGCCGTGGCCGCGGCATAGGTCGGCGTCGTGAAGCTACCCGTTTGCTCGGCCATCCACCCCGCGACAACGGGGCCGATGATCTGCCCGACTCCAAATGCTGCCGTCATCGTCGCGAGTATCCGGCGCGGGCTGGCCGGGGACAGTTTGCGGCCGATCTGCAGGCCATAGGCGGTAATCGCGAGGAAGGTTGCACCAAACAGCGCGCCACCGATGAGCGGCGCTACCGAATGCGGCAGGAGAACGGTTGCCAGCACGCCGACCGCCTCGATCAGCAGTGCGGCCACGTACACCTTCCCCAGTCCGAGCGGGCGGACGAACGGCTTCCAGGCGAAGAGCGCCACCGAAGCGGTCAGACCGGCGATGAACCAGCAAAGAAACTCAACGATCGGCCCGGCAGCATCCAAGCGCGCGATCGTGACCAGAAACGTGCCGGTGATCACATAGCCGAACCCGAACAGGCCATAAGATGCCGTCACAAGCAGCATCGGTGGGCTCCAGACGATCCGCGGTTCCTTGCCGGTCTGTGCCGCGGCGGCCGGGCCTGCCGGCAGCAACCACCAGACCGCCATCAGACTGGCTGCCGAATAGACGGCACCACCGATCCACGACGCTCGCCACGCCTCGGCGCTGCCGTGATAAAACAGCCCGATCAGGAGCACCATGACGGACGAGAGCGCGATACCGGCGCCTGGACCACCGAAATGCGCCGCCTGCACATGGTCGTTGCCAGCGATCGCGCCGTGGCTGAGCACGATCTGCGAACTGAAAACGAGAGCGAAGGCGCTGGCAACGCCGGCGAGGAACCGGATGACGGCAAAGGCTGGAACGGATGTCGTCATGGCCATGGCGGCAAGGAGGACCGCGGTTGCCGCAAGAGCAAGGAGCGCGACCTTGCGCTCGCGTCCTGTTGCCCAGCCATAGGCGGCAAAAACGGCACCGACGAGATAACCGATGAAATTCGCTGAGGCGATAAAGCCCGCATCTGCCGCCGATAGCGGCACGCCGCTGATCATGCTCGGCAGGATCGGCGTGTAGGAAAAACGGCCGAACCCCATGGCGGCGGCCATGGCGATGGCGCCTGCCAGCCCGGTTCGGAACAGGTTTTCGCAGACGGTGTCGTTGCGTGCCAACATGGTCTGCTTATCGCGCTGCAGCATGACGCCGACAATCAAGATTTTCTGATCGATCGATCAATTGCACGAAATCATCGCTTCGCTCCTTGAAAGCGATTATCTTAAGATATATGTTTTACGACATAGTGAAAGATACATCAAAGGAGTGACCCATGAGAGGTTTTAGAGGCGGAATGATGGGCGGCGGCGGTTTTCGCATGGGGCGGAAATTCGCCTCGGGCGACTTGCAACTGGTGATTCTGGCCCTGCTGGTGGAACAACCCCGCCACGGCTACGAGCTGATCAAGCTTTTGGAAGAGCGCTCAGGCGGCTTCTATGTGCCAAGCCCCGGCGTCATCTATCCGGCGCTGACTTACCTGGAAGAAACCGGTCTTGCCGATGTCGAGAGCGAGGGCGCAAAGAAGCTCTATAGCATCACCGAGAGCGGCCGCAGGCTCGTCGAGGAGAACCGCACGATGATCGACGTGACGCTCGGTAAGTTGGAGGGGATTGCTTCGAAGATGGCGCATGTCCGCAAGATCTTCGACCCCGAAAGCCGCGTTGGCGAACGAGACGATGACGGCTTTCCGGAGGACAAAACCGAAGTTGCGGCAGCGCGCATGTTGCTGAAATCCGCGCTTCGACTGCGCTATCCCTGGTCGAAGGATGAAGCCAAGCGCATCGCCGGCATCCTCGAGCGCGCGGCCGGCGAAATTCTTGCCGGCAGCCGTTCGGGCGCCTAACGCCTCAGGCGCCGCCTTCCGGCAGCGTCAGGATGACAGGACCATTCCGCGTGGCGACGATCGTGTGCTCGTATTGCACGGTCGGTGCCTCCGGGTCCGCGTAGAGCGTCCAGGCATCGTCGCCTCCCTCCGCCCATGTTGCGCCGAGCGAGAGGAAAGGCTCGACCGTGAAGACAAGGCCTTCCGTTATCATCCGCTTCTCGGATGGATCCGGCCAGGTCGAGAGCTCGGCCGGCTCTTCGTGTAGCGAGCGGCCGATCCCGTGGCTCGCCAGATTGGCGACAAGGGTATAGCGGTTCTTCACGGCAAAGGCGCCGACCGCCTGGCCGATCCTGGCGAGAGGCTCGCCTGATTTCACCTGGTTGAGGCCGACCCACAGCGCCCGCTTGCCGTCGCGGCAGAGCTTCTCGATCTTCGACTTGTGCGGCGGAAGGCTGAAGGACGCACCGGTATCGGAGAAGAAACCGTCCTTTTCCGCCGATACGTCGATATTGACGAGGTCCCCCGGACGAATGACGCGCTGGCCCGGAATGCCATGGGCGATTTCCTCGTTGACGCTGATGCAGGTCGCACCGGGAAACTGGTAGCAAAGTTCGGGCGCGGAACGCGCACCGGCTTCCTCCAGCACTTTACGGCCGATCTGATCGAGTTCCAGCGTCGTGATGCCGGGTTCAAGCGATGCGCTCATCACCTGCAAGGCATTGGCGCAGATGCGGCCGATTTCCTTCAGCTTGAGGAGTTCGTCTTCGCTTTCAATGATCATGGATCTCTACCCGGCCTTTTTCGGCCGGTCGGCCGGCTCTCGATCAGGATGAGAGCACGACTGCGTTCGGAATCCAATTCATCCTTTACGGCATCATGCTCCAGCTTCAGGCGGTGGCTTTCGCCTCTTCGTCGCTTTCAGTCAATGCCTTTCTGACGATCGGCGCGACTTTCGTGCCGTACAACTCGATGCCGCGCATGATCTGGTCGTGCGGCATCAGGCCGATGGCCATCTGCAGCAGAAAGCGGTCATTCTTGAATAGTCGGTGATGCGCGATGATCTTCTGCGCCACCAGTTCCGGCTCTCCCACGAAGAGCGCGCCGTCGGGTCCGCGCGACATGTCGAAATGCGCCCGGTTCGTCGGTCCCCAGCCGCGCTCGCGGCCAATCCGGTTCATGACCTCAGCCTGCGGACCGTAGAACTGGTCCGCGGCAGCGTCCGTCGTATCCGCAATGAAGCCGTGCACGTTGATGCTGGTCTTGAGCTTCGACGCCTCCTGCCCGGCCCGGCGCGCCGCCTCGCGGTAGAGATCGAACAACGGCGCGAAGCGCCGCGGCTCACCGCCGATGATAGCCAGTGCTACCGGCAAGCCCATCGCGCCTGCACGCGCCAGCGATTGCGGCGTGCCGCCGACGGCGATCCATAAAGGCAAGGGATCCTGCAGCGGCCGCGGATAAACCCCGCGCCCATTGATCGGCGCACGCAATTCGCCCGACCAACTGACCGTCTCGTTGTCGCAAAGGGCCACCAGCAGGTCGAGCTTTTCCGCAAACAGCTGGTCGTAGTCTTCCAGATTGTAGCCGAAGAGCGGGAAGGATTCGATGAACGAGCCTCGCCCCGCCATGATCTCGGCACGCCCATTGGAAAGCAGGTCGAGTGTCGCGAACTGCTGGAAGACCCGCACCGGATCATCCGAACTGAGCACGGTCACGGCGCTGGTCAGCCTGATATTCTTGGTTTTCACGGCAGCGGCGGCCAAGGCGACGGCGGGAGCGGAAGCGGCATAGTCCGGCCGGTGGTGCTCGCCCAGTCCGAACACATCGAGCCCGACCTGGTCGGCGAGTTCGATTTCCTCGATCAGATGCTTCAGGCGCTCAGCCCCTTCCTCACCCTTGCTTCGGCTCGGAACCGGGTTCACGTCGGCAAAGGTGTAGAGGCCTAGTTCCATGACTCGCATCCCGTTGAATTCACTGATGGAGATAAGGATGGCGCAGCCCTAACGCAAATACAAATTCTGGAACCGATCGTTCGAGAATATCGATAGACAGCATCGCCGCGACCTCGGCCGCGGCGGAATTCCGACTCTGAAATCAACGACTTCAGACCTTGAATGGAATCATTTTCCGAAGGACTTCGTATCTGAGATAAAGGCCACCCCAGGCAATCAGCCCGAGATAGACCCCGAACAGCAGGTGCGAAAAGATCGGGCTTCCCACCCGCAGATGCGTCGCGATCGCGCCGCCGAGCAAACCCGTAAGAAGGATTGCCCCGAGCACCGACGTCCGCGGGATTGCATAAAGAAGTGCGCACAACAGCGTCACGATACCGAGACCCCGGGCAAGCATCGGATCACCCGAATAACCGAGCGCAGTCATCGTCTCGGTGACCGGCGCGATCGGCACCAGCTTGATCGCCCCGTCGAAAACGAGGAAGGCAACGATCAACCCGCTCATCACAGTGCCGGTCACGGTTTGCCAACGCGGAAGCCCCGCATGTGATTCAATGAATGCAGACATACCTCTATCCCCCTGTTTCGATTCCCGTTTCAGCTCCTGGCAAGCAACTCGGCGAGTTGGTCGGCGCATTTGCCCCAGCCTTCGTGGAAGCCCATCTGCTCGTGCTGTTCCTTGTCGGCCGCCGTCCAGTGTCGGGCCTTTGCGGTGTATTTCGTCCGCCCGTTGCCGAGGTCTTCGAGCAGGACGATGCCGACGAAGAACGGCTTTTCGGATGGCACCCAGGCACTGGTGAATGCATCGGTGAAAACGATCTTCTCGTTTTCGACGATCTCCAGATAGACCCCGCGGTTCGCAAACTCCCGGCCGTCGGGGCTGCGCATGACGATGAGGTTCGAGCCGCCGGGACGCACGTCGAGTTTTGCGTCTGCAATGCTCCAGGGACGCGGAACGAACCATTCCTTCATCAGCACAGGATCGGTCCAGGCCCTGAAGATCTTCTCGCGCGGGGCATCGAATTGCCGGACGAGAACCAGTTCGTGTTGGGCTTCTGCGGTCATTTCAGCATTCCTCCTGTTGAGCGAAACCTGTTTTTGATCAGGTTGTTACAAGGACGTGGGAGGGTTTCCGGTTCCGACAACCGGATATGACTTTTGAGAATTATTTCGCGATCGGTTGCGCCGCCCCGTGGACGAGGCTGTCGATCTGCTGGCGGATGTGGGCAGCTTCCGCTGCGGAATGAGCAAGCGCAATGGCGCGATCGAAGGCCTCGTGCGCCTCACGGGTGCGACCGAGTTGCTTCAAAAGGCCGCCTCGCAGACCGTGGTAGTAGAAATAGCCGTCGAGCTTGTCGCCGAGTGTTTCGACAAGTGCCAGCGCCTCTTGCGGGCCGCTGAGCTTGGAAACCGCGACGGCGCGGTTGAGCGTGATCACCGGCGACGGCTGGACACGCTCCAGCGCACGATAAAGCAGCTCGATCTCTTCCCAATCGGTATCCTCGGCGCGCTTGGCACGAGAATGCAGCGCTGCGATCGCTGCCTGCAGCTGGTAGGGTCCGGGCTGGCGATGACGGATCGCCTTGTCGAGCAACGCCAGCGCCTCGTTGATCAGCTCGCGATTCCAGAGCGAGCGGTCCTGATCCTCGAGCAGTACGATATCGTTTTCGCGGTTAAAGCGGGCCCGACGCCGCGAAATCTGCAGCAGCATCAGCGCAAGCAGGCCCATCAGCTCTGGCTCGCCGGGAAAGATGCGCAGCAAAAGGCGCGCGAGGCGGATCGCCTCGTCGCTGAAAGCGCAGGCCTCGTGCTTCGGATCGGCTTGGCTGTAGCCCTCGTTGAAGATCAGATAGATCATCGTGCTGACGATTGAGAGCCGTTCGGCACGTTCCTGCGCATCCGGCGTCTCGAAGGGAACGCCGGCCTTGGCAACACGCGCCTTGGCTCGCGTGATCCGCTGCTCCATGGCGCTTTCGCTGACGAGGAAGGCACGCGCGATCTGCTGCACGCTAAGTCCCGAGACGATGCGCAGCGCCAAAGCGATCTGCTGCGTGGCCGGCAGATCCGGGTGGCAGCAGATGAAGAGCAGCCGCAGGATATCGTCGCGATAGTTGGAATCGTCCAGCCGTTCGGCAATGTCGTTTTCGGCGTCGCCGGTATCGGAAATCAGTTCCTCATCGGGAAGCGCCTGTGTCTTCGAGCGCTTGCGCACAGCGTCGATGCCGCTGTTGCGGCCGACGAAGATCAGCCATGCCGTCGGATCGCGCGGCGGTCCCTTGTCCGGCCAGGTGCGGATGGCGCGCAGGCAGGCCTCCTGAAAGGCCTCCTCCGCGATATCGAGATCGCGGAAGTATCTGAGCAGCGCACCAAGCGCCTTCGGTCGGGCCGAAGCAAGCGTCACGTCGATCCAGGCAATGTCTGTCATGTCGAAGAAGCTCCCGGCCGGAACACGTAGAACGGCCGAATTTCATAAGAGGTGGAACCCGGATTGACCGCAGACAGCTCCTTCGAGAACGCGACCGCCTCCTCCAGAGTATCGAAATCAACCACGTAAAAACCGAGGAGCGCTTCCTTCGTCTCCGCAAAGGGACCGTCGAGGACAAGCGGCTCTTCCTTGCCCTTGCGCACGGTGGTGGCCGCGGTCGTCGGCATCAGCCGGCCCACAGGACCAAGCTTGCCGCGCTCGGCCAATGGTGCCTGGACGGCATAGAGCTTCGCCATCACGGCCTCCTCCTCCTCGCTGGTCCAGGAGAACACCGTCTCTTCATTCGCATAACAAAGGATTGCATAAAGCATGTCTTACTCCTCTTCCTGAATGACGAAGGAGTAGCGCGACATCCGACAGGACGCAGCAAAAAATTACAGCGCGCAGAAGGAGATGCTAAGCGTTCGCCGGCAGCGCCAGGCGTGGCGAATGCGGCGTAAGGCAAAACAGACGGCCGTCGGCTACGGTGCTGTCCCGGCTGAACACTGCCGGGACTGGTAAGCGCTACGCTACCTCAGCCCCATTCGTTCGGCCTGACCCGACGGCAACGACCTCCTGCACTGCCAACTCCGCCATGGCCAACGCGGCCTGGCGGGTCTTGGCGGCGGCGACGAAGCGGCCGTTATGGCAGAACGTTGCGCCCTCCACGCCGCAAGCGGCCTCAAGATCGCCATTGGTCAGGCCGGCCCAGCTTGCGGGCAGGTCTGCCCGCAGCTCGAACCCCTCTTCGGCCCGTCGAATGCCGGTCAAGCACCAATCCTTTTCCCGCGGATGAACGACAAACAGCAGGTGGTCGGCGCCTGCCTTCACGATGGCGGGACGGAAAGGCATTCCTGTCGGAAGTTCCAGAACGCGCGCTTGACCGGCACGCTCGATTGCCTGAAAGACCAGCGCTTCGGCCCGCAATTTGGCAACGCCTTTGGCAATCTTCGCCTCGACGAAACTGCGGGCAATGGCGACGGCGTTTTGGAATCCGCGATCTTCGGCTTCCGGATCCGTCTCGTCGAAGGCCGGCTTCAAGGTTTCCAGCAGGGCCGGCAGCGTCAGCCCGGCCAGTGGGCCGGACGGGCTGAGTACACCGTTGTCCGTGAGATCGACCGGCAGCACGAAGCTTAGATCGAAGGCGGCATGCACCGCCTCGATGTGGGCCTCAGGAACACCGGCAGCGACGAGGTAGTCGCGGCCGTAGTGCTTCCAGATCAGACCGAACGAGCTGTAGGGCTGCCCATCCTCGCGCAGGGGCGCACCACGCTGATGGTGATCGAAAATGCGCGCTGCGGCGTCATACCCGCCGCCGACGTCATAGATGATGCGGTCCGCGCCCGGCGTGATCCACTCCGACGCCCTGCTGCGGATCAGGCGGGCTTGCGGGAAAAGCCGGGTCAGGATGACGCTGGACAGCACTTCATCGGCATGGAAGCCACCGGAATGGGTGACGAGGAAATCGGGGATCATGCCAGGATGCGCCTTGTTGTTAGCTGGGGACCGCTTGCGGTTGGCATCACATAACCATTGCTGGCCGCCATCTCAACCGGTCATTTGCCGAACCGAGGGTCGTGATCGAAGCACGGTGGGTGTCGCCTGCCAACTGTGGCTAGCATTCGGCCGCGCCATCAGGCCGCCACCTTTCGTCGGAATTGCTCCGCAATCTCAAACGTCATACGTCCGAGACAATCGTGAAACCCGCTTTCCGCCTGCTTGCCGCCTTTGCGCTCCTCGCCTGCCTCGACGACGGCGTTCTTGCCGCGTCCGCGCGCGGTTCAGGAGCCAACCTTGACCGACAAGAATCCGAAGACGAAGAAGCCGTTCACCAAGGACGAGTTCATTGCCTTTGCCGGTGACTATCTCGGCGCCGACATTATCTTCTGGAGCACCGCGACGCCGTGGTTGCATCGCTGACGCAGCGATTTGGCGGCATCTGGCTCTCCGCGAATGCACGCTCGCGGTGCAAATTACGCCGCACCCCTCGTTTTTGACGTATTTTGCCTATCTATTTCGCTGCACTGCACAAATCGGAGGGCGGTCATTGCAGCAGAAAACCCGCATCGATTGGCTGGATATCGCCAAGGGTATGTCCATCATTCTTGTGGTGATCTACCACACCCTCCTACCACGACGTCCACGACATGGCCCCTGACCTCTATGCGCGCCTTAGCAGCATCATGACGCCGATCCGGATGCCATTGTTCTTTACGGTTTCAGGCTTCCTGGCTGCCTCGGCGATGCGTGCCTCGTGGGGCGACTTCCTGCGCCGCAAGATCTGGCTGCTCGTCTATCTCTTCGCGATCTGGAACACCGCGCGCTGGCTGTTCTTCCGTTACGTGCAGACGAACGTTCTGGTGCCGACCGAAGGAAGCGACCCCTATCAATTGCTCGAAATGTGGTGGGCGCCAAACACCGGCATCTGGTTCATCTGGGCGCTCGCCATCTTCATGGTCGCGACGAAGCTTCTCTGCCCCATCCGCCACCCGACCACAATCGCAATTGCCGCACTGATCTCGATCCTGACCTTCGGCGAGCACCTGTCGATCGATCTCTTCACCCACCGCAACGTACTGCAGTATTTCGTCTTTTTCCTATTCGGCTGCTGGTACGGGAAGCCGGTGGTCGACGCGATCACAAAGCGTCCGCTGCTGACGGCTTGTGCGGGCTTGCTCATCTTCGCCGCGCTCTACGTGCTGCGCTGGAGACTGCAGGCCATCGAGAAAGGTAGCTGGGCGCTGGTCTCCTCGATCGCCGGTCTTGCGTGGCTATGCGGGACGGCCGTACTGATGTCGCGTTTGCAATCGGTGCGCCACGCCTTCGCCTATTTCGGGCGCAACACGCTGCCGGTCTACGTGACCCATGTGATGATCGTGTCACTGGTGGTCGCCCTGGTTGCCACGATCGTTGGAAGCAATGCGGCAAGCGGCTACATCACCGCGCCGCTGGTGGTGGTCTTTGCGATCGGCCTATCGCTTGCGATCAGGGCAATCGCCGATCGCAGCTGTGCCGGCTGGCTCTACACGCCGCCGACGCGGCGCCAACAGCAGGCCGTGCCCGCCTGAATGACCGCAATCTCAGGAGCTAGGCGGCGCGCTCGATCGAAACTGCCACGCCGCGGCGCAGCGAATTGCTGACCATAGAGATCGCCTTCGCCCGCTCGACCACCTGCTCGGCACTCGTGCCGTCTTGCCCATGGCAAGCGACTTTCATCACCGCCGATTTCGCTATGATCGGCTTGCCCTCGAGCTCGAGGATGACCGAGACTGCGATCTTCCCAAGTGAGACGCCCATCTCGTCAGCGGCGTAGCGCAGGTCGTTGCAGAAGCAACCGCCGAGCGCCAATGCCAGAAGCTGCGCGCCATTGAATCCGAGCCCCTGCCCGCCGGCCTTACCCTCGGGACGATCGACAACGACGGTGTGCGAACCTGCCCATCCCATCGCCGCCTGCGTGCCCTCGACATTCCGCAACTCCACCGTGACTGCAACCATGCCAACTCCTCCGCGGCTAAACAGGCAAGTCCAAGAGCGCCGCAGTTTGGCGCGACGCGACCGGAAACTCGGTGCATATTATCCGCATCGATCGGTCGGGAGACAAGGACATGACGCCCTCACCGTATTTGAATGACCCCAAGGTCTACATCGACACCGACACCTTCATCGATCTCATCAACAAAAGGACACGGTGCCTAATCTGTTGCGAAGCCCTCGAGAGCAAGGTGGTCAACCGGGAACACGTCCTGCCCAAATGGATTCTGCGGAAGTATGACCTTTACGACAAGGAGCTCACTCTGCCCCACGAATACCATGGTCGGCGATACGATCGCCACACGATCCCCTGCTGCAAGGACTGCAATTCGCTGCTTGGACGGAAGCTGGAGCAGCCGGTGCGACGATTGACGGAAGGCGGATACGCAAAACTTCTGCGACACCTTGACGATGACGGGCACCGTGTGCTGTTTGCCTGGCTTTGCTGGATCTTCCTGAAATTCCTGATCAAGGACGGCGCCATCGCGATCAAGCCGGATCACCGGGTGGACGCCGTCGTGGAAGACAAGGACACCGATTGGGCGACACTCCATCACATCCATTGCATCGCCAGATCCCCCTATACCGGCGCACGCATTGCGCCAGAAGTGCTGGGCTCGGTGGTCATCCTTGCGATTGACGACGATCGCTATCGCGAGGACTTCGACTTCGTCACCGTCCACGAAACTCAAACCATCATGATCCGACTCGGCGATCTTGCCATCATCGCCAATCTGAGTGACAGCGGCCGCTCGATGGACATCATTCACCGTTTCGTCCTGCCCGGAAAACAGGAGAGGTTCACCATCCTGCAGGCACTGGAAATCTGCGCGGATATGGCGGCAACGACAACGCGGATCAACGCCAAGCCCGTCTACTTCACGCGCATAGACCAAGCCACGGGCCGTCCCTCGATCCATGCGGACCTCCCCGTCCACGAAGCAAATCCTGTCGATCCGAGCACGCGCGCCGCAATATTCGAACTCGTCTACAGGGAGCATCTGCCGCACCTGAAGATAGCGGGCAACGACATGTCCGCCCTGCAGGCCATCAGGGAGAACCGTTTGACCTTCCTCGATCATCGCATGAGCCGGGCGGCCACCGAAATAAAGGAATAGGCAATTGCTTCCAGCATTTGCGGACGTTTGCTGAGATCGACGGCGCGCTCAGGCATCCGCAAGCGTGCGCTTGACGGCGCTGCGCCAGCCCTTGAGCTTCGCCGCGCGAGTCTTCTCGTCCATGGCGGGTTCAAAGCGATGGTTGCGCTTCCAGCTCTTGGCGAAGCCTTCACGATCCGGCCAGACACCGGCCCTGCTGCCGGCAAGCCAGGCCGCTCCGAGCGCCGTGGTTTCGAGGATGACCGGCCGGTCGACGGGCGCGTCGAGAATGTCTGCCAGCCGCTGCATCGTCCAGTCGGAGGCGACCATGCCACCATCGACGCGAAGAACGGTGCTCTCCACGCCGCCCTTCCAGTCCTTGTGCATGGCGTCAAGCAGATCGCGGGACTGGTAGCAGACCGCCTCGAGGGCAGCGCGGGCGAATTCCTTCGGGCCGCTGTTGCGCGTCAGGCCGAAGATCGCCCCACGCGCATTCGCATCCCAATGCGGCGCGCCAAGACCGGTGAAGGCGGGAACCAGATAGACCTCCTGCGTCGGATCGGCAGCATCGGCAAGCTCGCCGGTGCGAGACGCCCTATCGATGATGCCGAGCCCGTCGCGAAGCCATTGCACGGCAGCGCCCGCGATGAAGATCGAGCCTTCCAGCGCATAGGTCGTTTCGCCGTTCAGCCGATAGGCGATCGTCGTCAGCAGCCGGTTCTTCGAACCCACGATGTCGCTGCCCGTGTTGAGCAGCGCGAAGCAGCCGGTGCCGTAGGTCGATTTCATCATACCGGGCTCGAAGCAGGCCTGCCCGATGGTCGCCGCATGCTGATCGCCGGCGACGCCGAGGATGGGAATCTCCGCGCCAAGGATGGCTTTCTCGGTCATGCCGAAATCGTCGGCGCAGTCCTTCACCTCAGGCAGCATCGCCGCCGGAACACGCAGGATATCGAGCAGAGCCCTGTCCCAGCAATTGTCGGAAATGTTGTACATCAGCGTGCGGGAGGCGTTCGTCGCATCAGTCGCGAACACCTTGCCGCCGGTCAGCCGCCAGATCAGGAAGGCATCGACGGTACCGAAGCACAATTCGCCCTTGGCGGCACGGGCCCGCGCACCTTTGACGTTGGCGAGCAGCCACGACAGCTTGGTGCCAGAGAAATACGGATCAAGAAGAAGGCCGGTCTTCTTGGTGAACGTCTTTTCGAGATCCTGTCTTTTCAACTTGTCGCAATAACTTGCCGTGCGGCGGTCCTGCCAGACGATTGCGTTGTGGATCGGTTTGCCGCTTTCGCGTTCCCAGACGACGACGGTCTCGCGCTGATTGGTAATGCCGAGCGCCGCGATGTCTTTTGCCTGGATCCTGGCCTCACGGATCGCCATTTTGATGGTCGAGACGACGGAATCCCAGATTTCCTCCGGATCGTGCTCCACCCAACCGGATCGAGGGTAGATCTGGCGGAACTCCTTCTGGCCCGCACCGGCGATCTGCATTTGGCCATCGAAGACGATCGCCCGCGTCGATGTCGTCCCCTGATCGATTGCCAGAACATATCCGCTCATGCCAGTCCTCCCGCTGATCGTGATTATCGGGAAAAATCAATAAGACAGGAGGGCGGGCGATGAAAGAACCTAGCCACCTCTTCGACACAAGAGAATTGCCGATAGCGCAATTGCCAGCAGAGATGCTTTGCGCATAACCTCACCTCGATTGCGTCGCAAAACGGCTTGAGGAGAAGAGAATGGCCAGAACAATCGTCGTCACCGGATCCACCAGCGGCATCGGCCTTGCGATCGCGACAGCCTTTGCCGGCAAGGGCGACAACGTCGTCATCAACGGTTTCGGAAAGCCCGAGGAAATCAAGGCGATAGTCGAGAAGCTTGAATCGGCCTCGAAGGCGAAGGTGATCCATCATCCGGCCGACATGACGAAGCCAGCCGAAATCGCCGACCTGATCGAAACTGCCGCGAAGACCTGTGGTTCCGTCGATGTGCTGGTCAACAATGCCGGCATCCAGCATGTCGAGAAGATCGAGGATTTCCCGATCGAAAAGTGGGACCAGATCATCGCGATCAATCTGTCCAGCTCGTTTCACACCATGCGTGCCGCGATCCCGCTGATGAAGGCGAGGAAAAAGGGACGCATCATCAACATCGCCTCCGCGCACGGCTTGGTCGCCTCTCCGTTCAAATCCGCCTATGTCGCGGCAAAGCATGGTATATTGGGCCTGACGAAGACGGCGGCGCTGGAACTTGCCGAATTTGGCGTGACCGTGAATGCCATCTGCCCGGGCTATGTGCTGACGCCGCTCGTCGAGAAACAGATACCGGATACGGCCAAGGCACGCGGCATGACCGAGGAGCAAGTCAAGACCGAAGTGATCCTCAAGGCCCAGCCGACGCATGAATTCGTCAAGGCGGAAGAGATTGGGGCGCTGGCTCTCTACCTCGCAAGCGACGAAGCCCGGCAGGTGACCGGCACCCACATCTCGATTGACGGTGGCTGGACCGCGGCATAACCATTCAAAATAAAGATAAAAACCAAGGAACGATATGAACGACAGCATCCGCTTCATCCTCAATGGCGAGGACGTCACGCTTGGCGACGTCCGGCCGACCGAGACGCTTCTCGATTATCTCCGGTTGAAGCGCCGGCTGACCGGCACGAAGGAAGGATGCGCGGAGGGCGATTGCGGCGCCTGTACCGTCCTTGTGGGACGGCTGATCGACGGCAAGCTGCATTATGAACCCGTCAACGCCTGCATTCGTTTCATGGGGTCTTTGAACGCCACCCATGTCGTCACCGTCGAGCATCTGGCCGCCAGGGACGGTTCGCTGCATCCGGTACAGCAGGCAATGGTGGATTGCCACGGCTCGCAATGCGGCTTCTGCACGCCGGGTTTCATCATGTCGATGTATGGCCTCTGGCTTTCCAACGACAAGCCGGTTCGCGCCGACATCGAAAAAGCCCTACAAGGCAATCTCTGTCGTTGCACCGGTTACGAGCCGATCGTGAAAGCCGCCGAGCAGGTAAGCCGCACGCGCCCGAGCGCACTCTTCGACCCGCTCGAAAAGACCCGCTCCGATATCATCTCGCGCCTCTGGGCGATGCGAAACAGCGAGACGATCTTGATCACGACGCTGGAGGGCCGGCTGATCCTGCCGGGATCGCTGGAGGCGCTGGCGCGTGTGCTGTCCGAAGAGCCGAGCGCCACCATCGTCGCGGGATCGACCGATGTGGGCCTCTGGGTGACCAAGCAGATGCGCGCCTTGAACCCGGTCGTCTTCATAAACCATCTGACCGATCTGCAGTCGATCACCGCTGGCGACGGCGGCTTCACGATCGGCGCCGGCGTGACCTACAGCCGCGCCTTCGAAACCATCGCCAGCAAGGTGCCGACCCTCGGCCGCCTCATCGAGCGCATCGGCGGGGATCAGGTGCGCAACATGGGCACGATCGGCGGCAACATCGCGAACGGTTCGCCGATCGGCGATATGCCACCGCCACTGATTGCCCTCGGCGCCACGGTGAAGCTGCGTTCTCTGGCCGGAACGCGCATGCTGCGGCTGGAAGATTTCTTCATCGATTATGGCAAGCAGGATCGCCGACCGGGCGAGTTCGTCGAGAGCATCTTCGTGCCCTATCCCGCCGAGGCGACCCAGTTTGCCGTCTACAAGATCACCAAGCGCCGCGACGAGGACATCACGGCGGTTCTCGGCGCCTTCTACCTGACACTGGATACGGAGGGAGACGTCAACGACATCCGCATCGCCTTTGGCGGCATGGCCGCAACACCGAAGCGTGCCCGCAGCGTCGAGAATGCGCTCATGGGCAAGCCTTGGAGCGAGACGACGATCGAAGCCGTCCGGGCCGAGTTCGACGCCGACTTCCAGCCGCTGACCGACTGGCGCGCAACGGCCGAATACCGTCAGTTGACCGCCAAGAACCTTCTGACCCGTTTCTATCTGGAAACCTCAGGCACGCCGGCGGAATTGAGGCGTTTCGAGGAGGTGGCATAAATGGACAAGTCAACTCTCCCCGACCCAAAGTTTATCATATCAGGCGCGATGCATGGCTCGCTGCGTCACGATTCAGCACACAAGCACGTTACCGGCACCGCCGACTACATCGACGACCTGCCCGAGCCTGCCGATCTGCTGCATGGCGCACTCGGCCTGTCCGAGCGGGCACACGCCGAGATCATCAGCATGGACCTTTCCGAGGTGAAGGCGACAGCGGGTGTCATCTGGGTTTTCACCGGCAAGGACGTGCCCGGCGTCAATGACGTCAGTTCGAACGGCAGCCACGACGAGCCGCTGCTGGCCGAACACAAGGTCGAATTTCACAACCAGCCGATCTTCGCCGTCATTGCCGAAACGCGCGAGATTGCCCGCCGCGCCGCCCGCAAGGCAAAGATCGAATATCGCGACCTGCCGCACTGGAGCGATATTGACGGCGCGCTTGAAAATGGAGGCCCGCTCGTCATCACGCCGATGACCTTGCAGCGCGGCGATGCCAAGGGCGAGATGGAGAACGCCCCGCGCCGGTTGAAGGGTCAGATGCGGATCGGCGGCCAGGAGCACTTCTATCTCGAAAGCCACATTGCCGTCGCCATCCCCGGCGAGGACGACGAGGTCGCCATCTGGTCGTCCACCCAGCATCCGAGCGAGATCCAGCATATTGTGGGCCACGTCCTCGATATCGCGTCGAACGCGGTGACGGTGAACGTGCGCCGCATGGGCGGCGGTTTCGGCGGCAAGGAGACGCAGGGCAACCAGTTTGCCGCCCTGGCGGCGATTGCCGCCAAGAAGCTGAAGCGCGCCATCAAGTTCCGTCCTGATCGCGATGAGGACATGGCCGCAACCGGCAAGCGCCACGACTTCCTTGTCGACTACGAGATCGGCTTCGATGACGAAGGCCGCATCCACGCAGTCGACGCCACCTATGCCGCGCGCTGCGGCTTCTCCTCGGATCTTTCCGGCCCTGTCACGGACCGGGCGCTGTTCCACGCAGATTCCAGCTATTTCTATCCGCATGTCCATCTGACATCGAAGCCGCTGAAGACCCACACCGTTTCCAACACCGCCTTCCGCGGTTTTGGCGGGCCACAGGGCATGCTCGGGGCTGAACGCTTCATCGAAGAGATCGCCTATGCGATCGGCAAGGACCCGCTCGACGTCCGCAAGCTGAACTTCTACGGCCAGCCTGGCTCCGGCCGCACGTTGACCCCCTACCATCAAGAGGTCGAAGACAGCATCCTCGAACGCATCGTCAGCGAACTGGAAGAAAGCGCCGAGTACCAAGCGCGCCGCAACGCCATCATCGCGTTCAACCGCGACAGCCGCTACATTCGCAAAGGCATTGCCCTGACGCCAGTGAAGTTCGGCATCTCCTTCACCATGACAGCGTTCAACCAGGCCGGCGCGCTCGTCCACGTCTATCAGGATGGTTCAATCCACCTGAACCACGGCGGCACCGAGATGGGCCAGGGGCTATACACCAAGGTCGCGCAGGTGCTCGCCGACAGCTTTCAGGTCGATATCGAGCATGTGAAGATCACGGCAACGACGACCGGCAAGGTGCCCAACACGTCTGCCACCGCGGCATCCTCCGGATCGGACCTGAACGGCATGGCGGCCTACGATGCCGCCCGCCAGATCAAGGAACGGCTGGTTGCCTTTGCCGCCGAAAAATGGGGCGTACCTCCGACGGACGTTGTCTTCCTGCCCAATCGCGTCAGGGTTGGCGACAAGGAGTTCCCCTTCCCCGATTTCATCAAGCAGGCCTATTTGGCCCGCGTCCAGCTTTCCGCCGCCGGATTCTATAAAACCCCGAAGATCCATTGGGATCGTGCCGCCGGCCGCGGCACGCCGTTCTACTACTATTCCTATGGCGCAGCCTGTTCGGAGGTCTCGATTGATACACTCACCGGCGAATACCTCGTCGAACGCACCGATATCCTGCACGATGTGGGCCGCTCGCTGAACCCGGCGATCGATATCGGCCAGGTGGAGGGCGCATTTGTTCAGGGCATGGGCTGGCTGACAACGGAGGAACTGTGGTGGGACGACAAGGGCCGGCTGCGCACGCACGCGCCTTCGACCTACAAGATCCCCCTCGCCTCCGATCGCCCGAAGATTTTCAACGTGCGTCTTGCCGAATGGTCGGAGAATACTGAACACACGATCGGCCGCTCCAAGGCCGTCGGCGAACCGCCGCTCATGCTGGCGATCTCAGTGCTGGAGGCGCTTTCCATGGCCGTTGCCAGTGTTGCCAACTACAAGGTCTGCCCGCAACTCGATTCACCGGCAACGCCCGAGCGGGTGTTGATGGCCGTGGAGAGAATGAAGAAGGCATAGGCTGAAGTGGCAGCACCTCGGGGCACTGCCACTCCAATCTCACGGCTTACCGCCGGAACTCGCTGTTGTAGCGCGGCTCGCGCCCGTCCATGAAACCGAGGTCGCGCTTGATGCGATCCGGCATTCCCTCGAATTCCAGCCTGTCCCATCCCGAAAGCCGACGCAGCAGTCTGCGGCCAAAGTCGGACAGCCAAGTTGAGGTCCCGGCAGCCTTTGCCTGTCTGTCCTGTTCGATAGCGGCGCAATCCATAACATCACCTCAACAATCTGATCCGTTGGGTTGCAGATTGCGCCAATAAATGCTGAAATTCCAATCGAACGCTCGTCTGGATGCATAAAGAGAACTTATCCATGAAGCTGTCGAAGCAGTTTCCCCTGAACGCGCTGCGCGTATTTGAGGCCGTCGCGCGGCTTGGCAGTTTCACCAAGGCCGGCGACGAACTCGGCATGACGCAGACGGCCGTCAGCTACCAGGTGAAGCTGCTGGAGGAGAACATCGGCGAGCCCCTCTTCATGCGGCGCCCGCGCCATATCAGGCTGACCGACGCCGGCGAACGGCTGGCGCCCAAAGTAACGGAAGCCTTCGCCATGTTGCATGAAGCGATGGCCTCGGTTCGCGGAGCAGCCGAGGAAACGCTGCTCATTCACTCCACGCCGACCTTCGCCTCGCAATGGCTGGCGCGTCATCTCGGCTCGTTTCACCTCAAATATCCCGCCACCGCCGTACGCCTGATCACATCGGACTCGCTGATCGATTTTGCCAGGGAGCCCGCCGACATCGCGATCCGCAGCGGCAAGGGCGAGTGGCCGGGCCTTGTGTCCCACCGGCTGCTGGCGATCGATTTCACTCCGATGCTGAGCCCCGAACTTGCGGCCAGTGCCGGCGGCATCCACCAGCCGAGCGATCTCCTCAAGCTGCGACTGATCGATGCCGGCGACTCGTGGTGGACGTCATGGTTCGAGGCGGCCGGTGTCGCCGATCCCGACCTTGCGGGCAGACCGCGCAGCCGGCTCGGCGCGCAATCCTTCGAGGCGAGTGCTGCGCTTGCGGGACAGGGCGTGGCGATCCTGACGCCGGCATTCTATCGCGATGACCTTGCCGCCGGTCGGCTGCTCCAGCCCTTTCCAATCCTCTGCAGCGACAATGATTGGGACTACTGGCTGGCCTACCCGGAAAGCCGCCGCAACGTTCCTAAAATCAAAGCATTCCGAAACTGGATTCTCGAGGAAATGAACGTCGCCGCGACCAATGGAAGCTAATAGCCCATCTGCGGCGCATAGAAGCAGCGTGGCGTATCCTCGTTCGGGAACAGGCAGAGATGGTAGTCGCCGTCACCGGAGCGCATTGCCTTGCCCATGGGAAGGAGGAAGACATGCGCATGCGTGACAAGCCTGTGATCGCCTGGCAACAACGTCACCCGATAGCCATGCGGCGTAATCGCGACGCTCTTTGGCGGGATCATCTGGCAGTCTCCGGTTTCGCTGTCGCCGTTGCAACAGAAGGGCTCGTAGCTCCAGCCTGAAGGCGCATCATGGGCCTGAACACAGGACGCGAATGCAATCATCACACACACAAGAATGCTGCGCATTGGCATCTTCTCCGTTGATGAATGCGCCGCCGGAATGAAGCGGTTTTCACCTCATCCCGACGGCCTCAAAAATGAAATTGTAATCGAACCGTGACATTTCAAGCCACTTTTCATGCTGCAAAGCGGCCTCGACAGACCGCCCATTCAAGGACGCCTAACCATTCCGCGTGGTTTGCGGACAGCAGTCCGCAAACGGGCTCCATGATCGCGAGATCACCGCCGTGAGGGAGCATCCAATGCAAAAGCGTCGACATCTTGGCTTGGCATACATTCTTTTGGTTCGCTCGCATTGAATGTACAGGAACGCATCCCGCGGGAGGACGATCCTGGCGCTAGCGAGGTCGGTGAGCTTCGCGGTCCTCGCAGTCCGCCCAACATCATTGATATGGTTTGCATATTGCAGCCCCTATCAGGACAGGCTGTCGTCTCCGTCCGAGGGCGAGGTAACGGCGGAATGCACATCTCAAGCCGCCGGCGACGGGAGGGGGAGCGTTCTTTGGATCCTCAAAAAAAACATGCGGGGCCCGCGGAGGTTCCGAGCTCGACCTGATGGCCGAACATGAAATCATCGCCTCAGGCGCTGAAAGCGTCGCGTGCGCAGTCCACTCGCATGAAGCATCTTCAAAAATTCGTTACCGTGGGCGACGCTGCGGTGTACATGTTGCAGCCAGGCTGGCGCCTTATCCCCTTTCCTCCGCGCGCGACTTTCTGCAATGTGGCGAGACTGAAGAACAGGGGAACTCCATGTATGAATACGCCATAGCGTGGGAATGGCTGGCCTTTGCGGCCCGCTGGTTCCACGTCATCACCGCGATTGCCTGGATCGGCTCGTCCTTTTATTTCATTGCACTCGATCTCGGTTTGGTGAAGCGGCCGCATCTTCCGCCGGGCGCCTATGGCGAGGAATGGCAGGTTCACGGCGGCGGCTTCTATCATATCCAAAAGTATCTCGTGGCCCCGGCGCAGATGCCGGAGCACCTGACCTGGTTCAAGTACGAAAGCTACTTTACCTGGCTATCCGGCTTTCTGATGCTCTGCATCGTCTATTACGGCGGCGCCGACCTCTTCCTCATCGACCGCCATGTGCTCGACATCAGCGCCCCGGTGGCGATCCTGATCTCGCTCGCCTCGTTGGCCGTCGGCTGGATCGTCTACGACCTGCTGTGCAAGTCGCCGCTCGGCAAGAACACCTGGGGCCTGATGGTCGTGCTTTACGCCGTGATCGTCTTCATGGGCTGGGGCTACACGCAGCTCTTCACCGGCCGCGCCGCCTTCCTGCATCTCGGCGCCTTCACGGCAACGATCATGTCGGCCAACGTCTTCATGATCATCATCCCGAACCAGAAGATCGTCGTCGCCGACCTGATCGCCGGGCGCACGCCCGATGCGAAGTACGGCGCGATCGCCAAGCAGCGCTCGCTCCACAACAACTACCTGACGCTGCCCGTCATCTTCTTCATGCTGTCGAACCACTATCCGCTGGCGTTTGGCACCGCCTACAACTGGGTGATCGCTGCCCTCGTCTTCCTGATGGGCGTCACTATCCGCCACTGGTTCAACACGACGCATGCCCGCAAGGGACGCCCGACCTGGACCTGGATCGTCACCCTCATCCTCTTCATCCTGATCATGTGGCTGTCGACGGTGCCGAAGGTGCTGACCGGCGAGAAGGATGCGCAGGCTGTCGCGCCCGCCTTCCAGCAATTCGCCGGTGACCGGCATTTTCCCGCGGTCAAGCAGCTTGTCGGCACACGCTGTTCCATGTGCCATGCTGCCGAGCCGGTCTATGAAGGACTGGCGCGGCCGCCGAACAACGTGATCCTGGAAACCGATGCGGAAATTGCCGCTCACGCCCGCGAGATCTATATACAGGCCGGCCGCAGCCATGCCATGCCGCCCGGCAACGTCACCGACATCACCTCGGACGAGCGCAAACTGCTCGTTGCCTGGTTCGAAAGCGCAGTCGAAGGCAAACAGGAATGACCTCAGCCGCCCTTCGCGCCCTGCTTCTCGCTTCCACGCTGACCGCCTGCGGCCAGAGCGGCGTGGATGCCGCGGCGCCGGAGGGTCGCTCGGCGGCACCCGAAGGCGATTTTTCCGGCGATCTGAACGCCCTCGGCACCGAACCCTTCTGGGCGATCAGGATCCGCTCCGACAGCATCACCTTCAGCCGCCCCGGCGCTGAAGACGTGAAAAGCGTCAACCCAGGCCCATTGGTCGAGAAGGAAAGAGCCAGCTGGACGGTCCCCGGTGGACCGGCTCCCTTCAAGCTGACGCTGACCAAGGGGGATTGCTCCGACGGCATGTCCGATCGCCACTACCCGCTCAATGCGGTTCTGGCGTTCGAGGACAAGACGATGTACGGCTGCGCCGCCACGCCGGCGGCAATCGCGGCCCAGCCGGCACCGTGACGCGAAAACCGCCACGTTCGGACAATCGACAGAAGGGCAGAACGCCATGACACACACACTTCTCCGCGGCCGGCTGCTCACCTTTCTGCGTGCGCCGCAAGAGCTTGGCGACACCGGAAGCTACCTCTACGAGAGTGACGGCGGGCTGCTGATCAAGGATGGTCTCATCGTTGCCCGTGGCGCTTACGACAAGGTGAGCGCAAAGGCCCCCGCCGACGTCGTGGCCGTTGATCATCGGCCGCATCTGATCATGCCGGGTTTCATCGATACGCATCTTCATTTCCCGCAGATGCAGGTGATTGCCTCCTATGCGGCAAACCTGCTGGAATGGCTGAACACCTATACCTTCCCGGAGGAATGCCGCTTCGTCGAAAGCGCCCATGCCGCGCGCATCGCCACGCATTTCTACGACGAGCTCGTCCGCCACGGAACGACGACGGCGGTCGCCTACTGCTCCGTCCACAAGACCTCCGCCGATGCGTTCTTTGCCGAGGCACTGAGACGCAACATGCGAATGGTCGGCGGCAAGGTGATGATGGACCGCAACGCCCCGCAGGGATTGCTGGACACGCCTCAGATGGGCTACGACGAGACCCGCCAGATCATCGCCGAATGGCATGGCAAGGGCCGCTGTCACGTCGCCATCACGCCGCGCTTCGCGATCACCTCGACGCCGGCCCAGATGGAAGCCACCCAGGCACTCGCCCGCGAGTTTCCCGACCTGCACATCCAGACGCACCTCTCGGAAAATCACGACGAAATCAAGTTCACCTGCGAGCTCTATCCCGAGGCGATCGATTATACCGATATCTATGCGCGCTACGGCCTGCTTGGTGACAGGACGCTCTTCGGCCACTGCATTCATCTCTCGGATCGCGAGGCCGATGCGATGAGCGAGACAGGCTCGGTCGCCGTGCACTGCCCGACCTCGAACCTCTTCCTCGGCTCCGGCCTCTTCCCGCTGAAGGCGCTTGCGCGTCGTGACAAGTCGGTGCGCATCGGCGTCGCGACCGATATCGGCGGCGGTTCCAGCTATTCCATGCTGCGCACGATGGACGAGGCTTACAAGATCCAGCAATTGCTTGGCGAACGCCTGAACCCGCTCGAAAGCTATTACCACATGACGCTCGGCAACGCCCAATCGCTGTCGCTCGCCGACCGGATCGGCACGCTCGATGTCGGCTCGGACGCCGATATCGTCGTCCTCAATGCTGCCGCCACCCCGGCCATGGCACTGAAGATGGAAGTGGTGAAGACGCTGCCGGAAGAGCTGTTCCTGCTGCAGACGATGGGGGACGACCGCGCGATCGTCGAGACATACGTGGCTGGCGTCGCGGCCAAGAGCACCATTTGAGTTTCTGCGCTGCTTTCAAGAACCGGCACCGAACCGTTGGGTGGCCCCTAGGCCCGATCGAGGTCAGCAACCGCTCGCCCGCCTCCGTTGGCGACACGCCTGTCGCCGACGGCAGCGGAAACATGCCGACCACGTTCGACCGCCCCACAGAGCCGGCAACGCGTTTGTCGCTCATATCCGTCGAGCACCTGGAAGGCGATGTCGTCTCCTTGCGCTATCGCCCTTGGTAATGCCGGACGAACGGGCTGATGGATAGCTGCGGCGTATCAGCCCGACCACGAAATCGACTTCAACGCGTCCATGACAACCCGCACGATCGGCACGCTGCGGATGTCGGCATGGACGACGAGCCACAGTTCTCGCGTCAGCGGGCGCGGTTGAGGGATCGCTTCGACAAGATCATCCAGGCCGGCCAGCATGAAATTCGGCAGCATGCCGATGCCGCCGCCTGCACGCGCTGCGGCGAGCTGAAACTCCAGCGTCGTTGCCCGGAGCGCCACCTTGCGGCCCTCCGCTGCCTCGGCAAGCCGCATCGATTGCGGCGCGCTCGCCATCGTTTCGTCATAGGCGATGAAGGTCCTTTGCTCCTGCGGCGTCGCCGCAAGATAAGCAGCCGTGGCATAAAAACCGAAAGCGACATCTCCGAGCTTGCTGATGACGAAGTTGCCCTGCTCGGGCTTCGTCATGCGAACGGCAATATCGGCCTCCCGCCGGTCGAGTGAGGCATAGCGTGTCTCGCCGACGATCGTGATGCCGATATCGGGATGCCGACCGCGCAACGCGACCAGTGCGGCCGGCAGCAATGCCGCAGCGAGCGTTGGCGGCGCGCTGATCCTGACCTCCCCGGCAAGCGTCGCACCGGCAGCAAGCCCCAGCCTCTCGACCGCAAGGGCCTCCTCGCCCATGCGCTCGGCCATCGCCGCCACCCGCTCGCCTTCCGGCGTCAGCAGAATGCGGCGCCCGCGCCGGTCGACCAGCTTCACGCCCGTCTGCTCCTCGAGCCCGGCAACCCGCCTGGAAACCGTCGCATGCTCGACTCCGAGAGCACGAGCAGCCCCGAGCAATGTGCCGGCCCGCGCCAAGGCGGCAAAGTAGCGAAGGCTTTCCCAATCGATCATTGTTCATTTTTTCCCATTGAGTGACAATCAATAGGGAATTTTCGATCATGACGCCACGCGCAATGATGGCTGCAACAGCAATCGGAGTGCGCTTTCATGGACAGGGTCGTTACACTTCTCGCGCCGGGCGGCATCGAGCAATTGCAGGTTTTTGAACAGACGCCGCAGGATCCGGGCGCAACTGAAATCCGGATACGCCATGATGCGGTCGGCATGAACTTCCTCGACATCTACCACCGGCGCGGGCTCTACCCGTTGCCTGCCTACCCCGCCGTGCTCGGCGTCGAAGGTTCCGGCGTCGTGGAAGCAGTCGGAACAGAGGTCACCGACCTGAAGGCCGGCGACCGCGTTGTCTACGCTGGCGCGCCTGTCGGCGCCTATGCCGCGACACGACTGCTTCCCGCGGCGCGCGCCATCCGCCTGCCTGATAGCGTGCCCTCACAGGTTGCCGCTGCCTCCATGCTGAAGGGGCTGACGGCCTATATGCTGCTGACCAAGACCTACCGCGTCGAGCCCGAAACCACCGTCCTCGTCCATGCCGCCGCCGGAGGTCTCGGAAGCATCCTCGTGCCGTGGGCCAAGCATCTTGGCGCCACCGTCATCGGAACCGTCAGCTCGCAGGAAAAGGCAGAGCTTGCCCGCGCATATGGCGCCGATCACCTGATCGTCGGCCGCGATGCCGATGTCGTCGGCGCCGTGAAGACGGTGACAGACAACAGAGGCGTTGACGTTGTCTATGACGGCATCGGCGGCAGCATGCTCGCAAAGTCCATTCGGGCCGTCCGTCCGCTCGGCGTCGTGGCAACCATCGGACAGGCCGGCGGACCGATCCCGCCCGTCTCAGTGGACGAGCTCCGTCCGGGCAAATGGCTGACGCATCCGAGCATCATGGCCTACATCACGGATACCGCCAGCTACCTGGCGGCAGCCGAGGCGGTGGTCGCAATGCTGGCATCCGGCATCGCTGCAACGATCGCCCGCGAATACGCTTTGGAGGAGGCTGCGCTAGCCCAGCAATTCCTCGAAGAGGGACGTGCCGCAGGCAGTCTGATTCTTGTTCCATAGGCAACGAAAGAGATACACAAAGCCTCGGATATCGTGTTAAGGGCCATGGCGTTATTCCGATGTGAAAGTCTTATCCATGGCCACTCCTCTCACGATCGCCGACCTGAAAAGTCTCGCCCAGCGCCGCGTCCCGAAGATGTTTTTCGACTATGCGGATTCCGGTGCCTGGACAGAGTCGACCTACCAGGCGAACGAGAGCGATTTCTCCAAGATCAAGCTGCGCCAGCGCGTGCTCGTCGACATGACGAACCGCACGCTGGAGACGACGATGATCGGCCAGAAGGTGGCAATGCCGGTGGCCCTTGCCCCGACCGGCATGACCGGCATGCAGCATGCCGACGGCGAAATGCTGGCCGCCCGCGCCGCCGAGGAATTCGGCGTTCCCTTCACGCTGTCGACGATGAGCATCTGCTCGATCGAAGATGTCGCCTCGGTCACCACGAAGCCCTTCTGGTTCCAGCTCTACGTGATGCGCGACAAGGACTTCGTGCTCAACCTGATCAACCGCGCCAAGGCGGCGAAGTGTTCTGCCCTCGTCCTGACCGCCGACCTGCAGATTCTCGGCCAGCGCCATAAGGACCTGCGCAACGGCCTTTCGGCACCGCCGAAGTTCACGCCGAAGCACATCTGGCAGATGGCGACACGCCCCTTCTGGTGCCTGGACA
This sequence comes from Rhizobium tibeticum, assembly GCF_900110205.1. Taxonomy (GTDB): domain Bacteria; phylum Pseudomonadota; class Alphaproteobacteria; order Rhizobiales; family Rhizobiaceae; genus Rhizobium; species Rhizobium tibeticum. The sequence goes on from NZ_FOCV01000005.1 coordinate 249,850, forward strand.
TGCTGCAGACGAAGCGCCGCACCTTCGGCAACATCGTCGGGCACGCCAAGAACGTTTCGGACCTCTCCTCGCTCTCGTCCTGGACGGCAGAGCAGTTCGACCCGCAGCTTTCCTGGGCCAACGTTGCCTGGATCAAGGAACAATGGGGCGGCCCGCTGATCATCAAGGGCATCTGCGACGTCGAGGATGCGAAGGCGGCAGCTGAAACTGGCGCCGATGCCATCATCGTCTCCAACCATGGCGGCCGTCAGCTCGATGGCGCTCCCTCTTCGATCAGCATGCTGCCTGATATCGTCGACGCCGTCGGCCACAAGATCGAGGTGCATCTGGACGGCGGCATTCGCTCCGGCCAGGACGTGCTGAAGGCGATTGCCCTTGGCGCCAAGGGCACCTATATCGGCCGCCCCTTCCTCTACGGCCTCGGCGCCATGGGTAAGGATGGCGTTACACTCACCCTCAACATCCTGCGCAAGGAAATGGATGTCACCATGGCTCTCTGCGGCAAGCGCGACATCAACGACGTCAACTCGTCAATCATCGCTGGAAGGCAATAGGTTACGGCATCCAGCCTGTCGCAAGCGCGCCTGCCCAATCCGGGCGGGCGTTTTCTTTTGCGAGGCAGGACATGGCCATATGGTCGTAGGCAACGGCTCGGAAGTCCGGCAGCCAGCCAGCCTCGCCCTTCTCTAGGATGCAATAGGACGCCAGGGTGTGGCCGGTCTCGACCTTGTGGTAGTGTGGCGCGTCATCGTCATAGGCGGGGCAGCCGACGCTACCGGGATTGACGATGAGCCTGTTGTCGCTGAGGCGAACCATTCGCGGGATATGGCTGTGGCCGCAGAGGATCAGCGGGAAATCCGTGCCTTTCGCCAGCGCCTCGATCTCCCCGAGCGGCTTCAGGAACACGTGACCTTCGACGGACACGGACTCCAGCCAGTAGATGTTGTCGTTCGCCGGCGTCGCGTGGCAAAGATAGATTTCGTCACGGTAGACCGCACTTGTCGGCAGGCTGCGCAGCCATTGCAGGTCGTCCTCGTTCAGCTGACTGAAAGCAGCCGCGTCGGAGGCATGCATGGCATTTCGCGCCTGTTCAATCAGATAGCGATCGTGATTGCCGCGCACGGTCAACATGTCGAGCGCCCGCAGGCGCTCGGCGGTTCGCCCCGCTGTCAGCGGCCCGCTGAAGCAATCGCCGAGATTGACGATATCGCCAATCCCCAGCGCCGCGATGTCGGCAAGCACCGCTTCCAGCGCGAGATGATTGCCATGGATGTCTGCAATGGCGGCAAAACGCATGGTCTAGCTGCCGCGATAGGTCGAATAGCCATAGGGCGAGATCAACAGCGGCACGTGATAATGCGCGCTCACGTCGGCGATGCCGAAACGGATGGGCACGAGATCCAGAAACGCCGGATGCGGCAGGGCGATACCCGCCGCGCGCAGGTAGTCGCCAGCGTGGAAGAGCAGTTCGTAGGTTCCCGCCTTAAAGCTGTCGCCGATCAAGATAGGTCCGCCATCGACGCGGCCATCGGAATTTGTACTGACCGTCTTGATGTGGCGACGGAAGTCCCCATCCAGATGGAAGAGATCGATCCGCAGCCCTACGGCCGGTTTGCCGGCGGCAGTATCGAGAACGTGTGTGGTCAGTCCGGTCATAGGATCGGCTCGCTGATGATGAACGGGGTTTCGAAGAAGTATTCTTCCAGATTGTTACCGGGTCCCTCACGGTCTACGACGAGGAAGTCGCTGGCGGCGCCGAGAGACATCAGCGGATGATGCCAGACATTGCGGCGATAGTTCACGCCCTGATCGCCTCGGGCCAGGAACACCCGAGGGCGACCGGGCCTGCCTTCGTCCTCGGACACGACAACGAGGTAGGGGCGGCCGGAGATCGGCGAAAAGCTCTGGCTGCCGAACGGATGCCGCTCCATCATGCCGACTTCGTAGGGAAAGGCGCGCGGCTGACCGCGGAAGAGGTTGATGATGACGCGCGCGCCCTCGCCCACTGCTTCGGCCGCGGACAGCGCATGGAAGCGCTCCGTCGTGCCGTTGTTGATATAGCGCAGCGTTGCCGGATCGGCTTCGATCACGTCGCCGAAGGGCGCGAAGGCAGATTTGGTGAGGGGAAAAATGTCGAGACGTTGGTTCACAGGTTTATTCGCCTTGGATGCGCCAATGGCGTATCGATTGAAGCTGCGAGATCAGGTCGGTCAAATCACTTCGCACGGTGCCCCAAATGGCCGAAAGGTCCGCGCGATAGTAGTCGTGCACGATCAGATTGCGCATTCCCTTTATCTTTGCCCAGGGAAGTTCAGCGTGATCGCGGACGAAATCGGGATGGCTAACGCCGATCCGAACTGCGGCCTCGCCTAAGAGGACGAGGGACATGGTCACGGCGAGTTGGGTTCTAAGATCGGCCAGAAAAGCGTTCTCGGTCATGCCCTCCGTCAGCGCGCATGCCTGCTCGGCAGCTTGCTGCATACGATCGACATTTTCCACGAGCCGTTCTGTGCTCATACGACGATCGCTTCCGAGAGAACGCGTTCCCGTATCTTGTCCGGAAGACCCCCTGGCGTGACCAGATCCACCTTCACACCAAGTGTCTCCGTCAATTCCTCCAGCAACCCGCCAAGATCGAACAATGTCGTGCCTGGCAAGGTGTCGACCAAGATATCTAGATCGCTATCCGGCCGATCCTCGCCGCGCGCCACGGAGCCGAAGACACGCGGGTTCGTCGCGTTGAAGCGCTTCGTCGCTTCGCGGATCGCCTGCCTGTTCTTCTCCAGCACTTCTGAGGGCTTCATGACGCAACTATAAGTCACGGAGGCAAAAGAGAAAAGCCGTACGACTGGGGTGTCTCAACGCCCCGGCAACATCGTTTCGAGGCGCAGCAGCGCAATGCGCTCGACCTCAGCCGTGGCGGTGGTGAATTCCTCGTCGCGGCCGTTGTCGATGCGCTTTTCGAAGGCCGCGAGAATATCGTCCTTGTTCAGCCCCTTTACGGCGATGATGAACGGAAAGCCGAATTTTTCGACATAGGCGGCGTTGAGTTCGGTGAACCGTGCGTGCTCCTCGGCGCTCAGGCGATCGAGCCCGGCGCCGGCCTGTTCCTTTTTGCTGTCTTCCGTCAGCTCGCCTGCGATCGCGAGGCGCCCGGCAAGATCGGGATGAGCGCGCAGCACGCCGAGCCGCTCTTCCGGGCTTGCTGCACGAAAGATGGCGACGAGCGCCGTGTGCACACGATCCACGGTCAGTTCATCACCGATGAAACCGTCGTCATAGGCGCGCTCGGCAACGAACGGCGAATGCTCAAAGACGCCGCCATAACGTGATACGAACTCGTCCCGCGAAAGCATCAGATCGTCTCCGGCTTGTGGTGGGCATGCCAATGCTGCGCGATCTCGATGCGCCGCGGGATCCACACCTTGTCATGCTTCAGCACGTATTCCATGAACCGCTTCAGCGCCGCCGCGCGGCCCGGGCGACCAACAAGTCGGCAGTGCAGGCCCACCGACATCATCTTGGGGCTGCCTGCCTTGCCTTCTTCATAAAGCGTATCAAAGGCATCCTTGAGGTAGGTGAAAAACTGGTCGCCCGAATTGAAGCCCTGTGGCGTGGCAAACCGCATGTCGTTGGTTTCGAGCGTATAGGGAATGATGAGGAACGGCTTGTCATCGATGCCTTTCACCCAAAACGGCAGGTCGTCGGCATATGAGTCAGAAGAATAGAGGAACCCTCCCTCTTCCATGACGAGACGCAGCGTGTTGTCCGAGGGCTTGCCCTGATACATGCCGTAGGGACGCTCGCCGGTCAGCGCCGTGTGCAGGCGCACGGCTTCCTGAATATGCTTGCGCTCGACGTCTTCCTGGAAATCCTTGTATTCCAGCCAGCGGTAGCCATGGCTGGCGATTTCCCAGCCGGCTTCCTTCATGGCCGCGACGGCCTCGGGATTGCGCGCCATGGCGAGCGTCACGCCATAAACGGTCGCCTGAACCTTGAGTTCCGTGAACAGGCGCCACAATCGCCAGAAACCGGCGCGCGAGCCATATTCATAGATCGACTCCATGTTGAGGTTGCGTTGGCTCTGCCAGGGTGCAGCGCCGACGATTTCCGACAGAAGGTTTTCGGAGGCCGGATCGCCGTCTAGAATGCAGCTCTCGCCACCCTCTTCGTAATTGATGACGAACTGGACGGCGACGCGGGCATCGCCCGGCCACTTCGGATCGGGCGTATTGCGTCCATAGCCGATGAGATTGCGCGGATAGGTCTCGGATACCATGAAATCACCTTCCTGAAAGTCGGCGAAACGGTAACATCCGGGGACGGAATGTCGAGACGGAAAGTACGCAACAGAGTTTCGCCTTTGCGGCACAAACCCTTAGGCTAACGCAGGAACACGATCCCGCCGAGCGCTGACCTTGCCCATCGGATGTAGCGAATGCACGCGAAACGGCCCGCTATTCCCTTCCTCGATCATCAAGGCAACGTTGGCGACCTTCACGCGATCGGCAAGTACCGGCTCGAAGACGCCGCGAAGCGCCTGCTCGACCCGTGGCATGTCGCATTGGCTGACGGGGCCGGTCAGCGGCATGTGAAAACGAAATTCGTCCATCACATAGGGGCTTCCCCAGCGGTGCAGATTGGCGAACTGCGCCGCAGATAGACCACCCGGATCGGTCCGCTCGATTTCCGCCTCGCTCAACGGCGCGCGGAATCGATCGAACTGCTGAACAACGGCATTGGCAAGGTAGTGGGCGTGTTCGCAGGGCAGCGAGGGAACGAGACTGTAGAACGCACCGAGGCGGGCCACCTCCAGACGATTGATGTGAAACGGCGTCAGTGTGCCGCAGAAGCGCATAAGATCACGCAAAAGTTGCGCCTCCGTCACATCGGCGGCAAGGCGGAAGGGTGCCTTCAGGACACCGTGAAAACCATAGCGGCGTGGCATCGCCGTGTGGAAAGCGATCTCGTGAATGCTCAGGCCGCGTATTGCGGTCGGCTCGACCGTCTCGCCGGAAAACACGTTCCGACCCAACCAATTTGCGGCCACATATGAGAGCGGGTCGCTCGCGGCGGGCGTGAAGCAAATGGCATAGCGCATCGAATTTCCTCCGTAGACAAACGGCGCAGCCCTCCGTCGGCGCCGCGATTGCGCTAGCAGATAGGTGATTTGCGTGACAGATTGACGAAAGGCAGGAAACGCTAATTCACGTTTAGCGTGAAGCTACGCGGATGTGATTGGCAAGCAGGAAGCTTTCGGGCAGCGCAAAGGGCGGCTGACGACCGGCGGCCAGGTGGACCGCGACCGCCGCCAGATGGTGCGCCAGACCGAAGCTGACCTTGAAGCCGCCGGTCAAGGCGACAAGGCTGTCATGATCCGGATGCGCGCCAACCATCGGATCACGGTCGATCGCCTTCGGCCGCAGACCGGCCCATCGTTCAAGAATGGGCGCGCCTTGCAATGCCGGCACCAGTTGTGCGGCTGCCTCAATCAGCGCGTCCAGCTGTCGATCGGTCGAGAACGGCTCGTCGAAGCGAACCTCGCTCGTGCTGCCGATGGCGACATGACCGCCCTCATGGGCAACAATATACAGCCCATCGCGGAAGATCGTCGGCATGGACGGGTCCACGTCGACTTTCAGCAATGCCGCCTGGCCTTTGACGGGCTGGCCGAGCGGCCTTGAAAGACCCCCGGTGCAACGCTCGAGCAAGGGAAAGGATTGGTGGCCCGCGGCCACAATGCATTGGCTGAAAGTAACGTCGCCCATGCTGGTCTTTGCGACCTTGTGCTGAAGATCGAGACCATCGATTGAAACGTGCTCGGCAACGCGGACATGCCGCGCGTCCCGCAGGAATGCAGCGAGTACAGCGATGAGAGAGAGCGGGGCAACTCTGGCGGCAAGCGTGTCGAGGACGAAGCCACTTTCGCCAGCCGCGCCGTCGAGCCAATTCTCTTGGGGAGGCCTGTCGAGCACATGCCAGTGGAAGCGCCGCTCGCCCGCCATCCAGTGGTCCTCAGCATCCCGGGAATGGCCAAGCGCGATCTTACGCAAATGCGGCTTCGGCAACGGAATGAGACGCCCTGAGCGGCGATAGCCGGTGGAAAGGCCCGTCTGCTGTTCCAACGCTGCAATCTCCGCTTCCAGCGAAACCAGCGCATCGAACTGAAATTGCTTCTTGGCGTTCCACTTGTCGGGCATATGCGCCATGAGCGCGCCGAGCAGGCCACCGCTTGCGCCGTGGCCGAGCCGATCGGCGTCGACGAGCAACGCATCGATGCCGAGACGCTCCGCGTGAACTGCCGCCCACAGCCCCATGATCCCGCCGCCGACGATCAGCAGGGCAGTCGATGATTGACCGGAAGGCAAGGCCGGACTATCGGCTTTGGTCATGACAGATACGGATCCTGAAAAAATCGCTGGCGCACACCCGCCGCTTGAGTGGCGCGACGGCGATATGCCCTATTCACCGGCCTTTGGCGACCATTTTTATTGCCAGACTGATGGCAGGTTGGAATGCGGGCATGTCTCCCTTGCCGGCAACGGCCTGCCGCAACGCTGGCAGGTTCACGGCGACTTCCTGATCGGCGAGCTCGGCTTCGGCACCGGTTTGAACTTTGCCGAAACATGGCGCCAGTGGAAGCTCAATCGGCGCACGGGGCAGCAACTCCACTTCATGTCGTTCGAGCTTTATCCGATGCAGCGCGAGGAAATCGACCGTGCGCTTTCTCATTGGACCGAGATCGATGCCGAACGGCAAGCCCTGGCGGCAGCCTGGCCAGAAATGCCGCAGGCAACGGTATCCCTGAGGCTTGATGACCAGACATCCCTCAGCGTCGTCTGCGGCCGCGCTCTTGAAGGTGTTGCGGCCACCGAGGCCGGCTTCGACGCCTGGTATCTCGATGGCTTCGCCCCGTCGCGCAATGCCGACATGTGGTCTGCAGAATTGATGCGCCTCGTCTGCGACAAGACGAAGCCGAACGGAACCTTTGCGACCTATGCCGCGGCCGGCTTTGTCCGGCGCAACCTGATTGCGGCAGGCTTTGTGGTGGAGCGTCGAAGCGGCTTTGCCGGAAAGCGCGAGATGCTGTGCGGAATCAAATCCTAGCTCGCCGAGCGCCCAGCCTGTTGCTCGCTTCGGCCCAACCAGAGCTCCAGCTTCTCTTCGAGCAGTTCCGGGCTGATCGGCTTTGACATGTAGTCGTCCATGCCTGCCTCCAGGCAGATGTCGCGGTCGGCCTCCAGCGCATGCGCCGTCACTCCGATAATTGGCACGCGATGGCCTTGTCCGCGCTCGCGATTGCGTATTGCGCGTGTCGCGTCATGGCCGTTCATCACGGGCATCGAGACATCCATCACGATGATGCGTGGGGTATAACGGTCAAAGGCCTCGACGGCCTCCCAACCGTTGCCGACAACGAGAAAGTTGCGGCCGCTTGCCTGCAATATCTGCGTGAAGACGATCTGGTTGACCTCGTTGTCTTCCGCAACCAGCACATCGATGAACTCGCTCGGTGCACGTTCGCAAGGCTGGACCTTGGGGAGCGCCGGCGGTGCCTCCTGAACGCTGGGCGGCATGGCGACAGCCGCGGGAACCTGCTTCGCCCGGCTCGTACGCACGGCGTCAACGATGGTGTTCCTCAGCACGCTGGCCCGCGCCGGCTTCATCAGATGGGCTTGGCCGTTAAGCGCTGCGAACTCTTTTTCGGCCCCGGAAATGTCCATCGATGTGAGAAAGATGATCGGCAGACGCTCGAAGCGCCTGTCGATGCGCAGTTTCCGCGCGATCCCGGCCCCATTCATGCCCGGTATCTGGTCGTCGAGCACGACCGCATCGATCCTTATGCCAAGCTCATCCGCAGCCTCGAGGATTGCAAATGCCGCGGGTCCGTCTTCGGCCGCCGCGCCATCGAAGCCCCAAAGCGCCAATTGCTCGGTCAAAATCTGTCGGTTGACCGCATTGTCGTCGACGATGAGAACACGCGCACCCCTGACGTTGACGGGCAGCGGCTTTGCCAGGCGCGCCGCGGCCACGACGAAAGGCAGGTTCACGGTAAAGACCGAGCCTTCCCCCGGCTGACTGTCCACCTCGAGGTTGCCGCCGAACAAGTCGACCAGTCCTGCCGTGATGGCAAGGCCAAGTCCGGTTCCCTCGTGGCGACGCCTGGAGGATGCGTCGACCTGCGAAAACTTGTCAAAAATGGACTCGAGCTTGTCGCCCGGAATGCCGATGCCGGTATCCTTAACCCGGATGTTCGCCATGAACTCGTCTTGCGCGCCCGGTGTGAAGCCGACGTCCACAAGGACGTGACCACGCTCCGTGAACTTCACGGCATTGCCGACGAGATTGGCGATGATCTGCCGGAAGCGCGCCGCATCGCCGATCACGGCCGACGGCAAATCAGGCGCCGCGCGCACCAGCAGCTCGATGTTTTTTTCGGCTGCCGGTGACGACAGGAGGGTCGCAACATCCTCGATCGCCTCGACCAGATCGAACGTCGTGCGCTGGAGCGTCATTTGGCCGGCATCGATCTTGGAGAAATCAAGAATGTCGTTGATGATCGTCACTAGCGCATGGCCTGATTTGACGATGATATCGATGAACGTCTTCTGACGCGTATCGAGATTGGTCTTCGCCAGCAATTCAGCCATGCCGAGAACACCGTTCATGGGTGTCCGGATCTCATGGCTCATGTTCGCCAGGAACTCCGATTTGACGCGATCGGCGGCTTCGGCCCGTGACAGGAGCTGCTCGAGCTCGGCTTCGCGCTCCTTTGCTTCGGTAACGTCGGTGAACAATGCAATCCAATGCTGGCGCTCACTGATGGTAGCATCCAGGTTGACCCAACGCTCTCCGGCGATATGGAATGGCGTCGAGATCGGTTTCTTGGCCGCGATGTTGTCACGCCAAGTCGTGAGGATTTCATCCTCCTGACCGTGAAAATCCCCACGTTGAGCGCAGAACCTGAAGAGGTCGATCCATCCCCGACCGACAGCCAGGTATTCGGACGGAATGGCGAGGATGTCGCTGAGTGGGTCGCTGGCGAGCAGGATGATCCCGTCCTGCACGATCAAAAGGCCCTGGGACATCGCACGTGTCGCGTCGTGCATCAGATCGCCCAGATGCTCGAGCGCTGCGCGCGTTTCGTGGACTTCCTTTTCGCGCTCACGCACAGCAGTCACATCAGCATAGGAAAGCAGAACCCGGCCATTGGAGAGATTTCGGCCATCGAAAAGCACTCGCTTGCCGCCGACCCAGCCGAGTTCCACCGGCTGCTGTTGCCTCTCTGCCGCCTGGAAATGCGCCTCACGCCGCGCAAGGATCTGTTCAGGTGTCAACCTGGCGCCGTAGCGTCCGAGCTCGTGACTGTGACGGATCACGTCGATGAAGGCCCAGCCGTCAAAGCGGTGGTCGCGCGGTAGATCCCAGACATCGTAGAACTCGTCATTGGTGTAGAGAACATCGCGCTTGTCGTCGAGGATCATGACGCCGACGGGAAGAGCGCGAAGGATGTTTTGGAGATCCTCTGTCAGAGCCTGGCTGCGTGCCAAGGCCGACGCCGAACGGCTATCGCCGCCATGACGCGGGGCCTTTCTTTCGAAAAGACCCAGTATGTAGACACGGTCTTCGGACGGCGAAAAGCTCTCTATTCGCACCCGCTCATGCCCGACAGCACCGGCGTCGAAGCAAACGGCACTTTCCTCGCTTGCAAAGACAAGAGCACGACGTTCCTTGTCCTCGCGGATCTCCTCTTCCGGCGTATCAACGAGTTCGCGACTCCTGCGCCCGATGAAATCGGAGATTTCCTTTCCAAAGAAGGACGCATAGGCCTCGTTGACGGCCACGTAGCGAAGCTCACTGTTCTTGACATAGGCAGGACGCTCCAGATCCGCGATCCGGCGGCAGGCCAGTTCGAGAAGGTCCCCGCTCGATGTCAAAATTGGTCCTCAGTCAGGAAACGCTTGTGCATCGATCGACTATAAACGGACGCTCTTTAACAAGGCTTTAACCATAATTGTCGCCGGCCTCGATCAGCGCGAGCAATCCGCGCTTTCGCCGAACACGGTCGATCAGCGATCATCCGTGGCGGCGGGCCAAATCGAGTAAACATCCCGGAATTGTGGTATAGTTTCACTCGTTTCTAGAATGGACCCGTTCAGTTGGCCCGTATACCCGAACGGTTTCGCCTGACGGCTTCAAGAACAAGCTTCGTCTGCGAAAGGAGACGACCATGTCCGTACTTCATAAAAGCGTGGCGGCGGGCTTAATGGCATTGACCCTGACTGGTGCATCCCTGATCCCGGCAACACCCGCAAATGCCAACAGTGACTTCTGGGGCGGTGTCGCCGCCGGGGCCGTCGGCGGCATTCTGCTGTCGCAGGTTGCGCGCCCCTACCCGTATTACGGCTACTACCCCGGCGCGTACTACAGGCCATACTACAGGCCCTACTACAACTCATATTATAGGCCTTACTACGGTTACGGCTACAGACCGTACTACAGGCCTTATTCGGCCTATCGGAGCCCCTACAGGCCCTACTATTCGCGGTACTACTACGCGCCTCGCTGCCATGTCGAATGGCGACGCAGCGGTTGGGGCGAAGCTTACCGGACAAGGGTCTGCTACTGAGATCGGCGCTGGCTTGGGGGCGTGGCCGGGCCTTTGCGGCCGCCGCTCCCTGAACCGGTGCTCTTGACTTTTGGCCCGAACTAGACCAAATGCAGGCCAGCTTTCACCTTCCGGCCGCCGCGTGAGCGTGCCCCTGCCAGCAAATAGGATGCAGGAAGAAGGACAAAAGCGCATTTCATACAGGCCGCATCCCAAGACGCGGCAGAAGCGCTGGAAAGCTTTTTCCAACAAGACAAGTTCCCACTTCACGCGGGGTTCTTGACGCCAGAATGACACCGGGCCGCACTCTGCGATCCGGCGGATTTGTTTTGGCGCGCCCTAAAAAGGTTATGACTTGACCAATTTTGAATCGCTTGGTGTATCCAAGCCGATCGTCGCTACACTTTTCCAGCTCGGCATCGAAACGCCGACCCCTATCCAGGAAAAGGCAATCCCGCTTCTCCTTCAAGGCCGTGATCTCATCGGCCTCGCCCAGACCGGCACCGGCAAGACGGCCGCCTTCGGCCTACCGTTGATCGAAAAGCTCATCCCCGAAGAACGTCGCCCGGACAACCGCACGACCCGTACGCTGATCCTGGCGCCGACCCGCGAGCTGGTGAACCAGATCGCCCAGAACCTGAAGAACTTCCTGCGCAAGTCTCATCTGCGCATCAACGTCGTCGTCGGCGGCGTGTCGATCAACAAGCAGCAGCTGCAGCTTGAAAAGGGCACGGACATTCTCGTCGCCACGCCGGGCCGCCTGCTCGACCTCGTCAACCGTCGCGCCATCGGCCTCACCGCCGTGCGCTACCTTGTGCTCGACGAAGCCGACCAGATGCTCGACCTCGGCTTCGTGCACGACCTGCGCAAGATCTCCAAGATGGTGCCGAAGAAGCGCCAGACCATGCTGTTTTCGGCCACCATGCCGAAGGCGATCGCCGATCTCGCTGCCGACTTCCTGACCGATCCGGTCAAGGTCGAAGTCACGCCTCCCGGCAAGGCTGCCGACAAGGTCGAACAGTATGTTCACTTCGTCAACGGCAAGAACGACAAGACCGATCTCCTGAAGAAGTCGCTCTCCGAAAACCCAGATGGCCGCGCCATCGTATTCCTGCGCACCAAGCACGGCGCCGAGAAGCTGATGAAGCACCTCGAGCATGTCGGCTATTCCGTTGCCTCGATCCACGGCAACAAGAGCCAGGGCCAGCGCGAGCGCGCCCTCAAGGCCTTCAAGGACGGCGACATCAAGACGTTGATCGCCACCGACGTCGCTGCCCGCGGCATCGACATTCCGGCCGTCAGCCACGTCTACAACTACGACCTGCCGGAAGTAGCCGAAGCCTATGTCCACCGTATCGGCCGCACGGCCCGTGCCGGTCGCGACGGCATCGCGATTGCCTTCTGCGCGCCTGACGAGTCGCGCCTGCTGCGCGACATCGAGCGCCTGATGAGCATTAACATCGCCGTTGCCAGCGGCGAAGCCCCTGCCAACATGAACGCGACCCCACGCCGCGGCAATGGCAACGGCAATGGCGGCAACCGTGGCCAGGGTCGTGGCGGTGAAGGTCGCGGCGGCGAAGGCCGCGGCGAACATAACCGCTCGGGCGGTCGTCCGGAGCGTCGTCCGCGTCGCGAAGGCGAAGGCGGCGAAGTGCGCGCCGACAACGAGGAACGGCGCGAGCGTCGTCCGCGTCCGGAGCGCCAGCCCCAGTCCCAGCGCAACGAGGACTTCCGCGGCCAGCGCCGTGGCGAGCCTACGCCTGCCGTCGGTCCCGACAATGATCTGGCCACGACGTCCGACTTCCGTCCGGCCCGCAAGCCACAGCGCCCGCAGCATGGCAACCATGCCAATGGCAGTGATGCAAACCGTCATCATCCCGGCGGTGGCGCACGCAACGCCCATGGTCGTCCGGCCCGCAAGTACGGTGAAGACCGCGGCGCGCAGGCCAATGCCGGCGGTGGCGAGCGTGGCGAACGTCGTGAAGGCAACGGCGGCAACCGCCGCGGTGGCCCTTCGCGCGGTGGCAACGGTGGTCAGCGCCGCGAACGCGCCTGATTAAAAAGAGAGGGCGGGAGAAATCCCGCCCTTCAAAATGCGCCTCTTGCGGCGCCAGATCGATTCCCCATGATTTCAATCCTACCTTGTAGCAACCGGTCAGCTGCGTTAGGATGAGGGTGCTGCTGTAGGGCGCGTCGGCCTCAGGCCGGAGGGGCATTGCCCGCCTACGACAAAGTCAAATGTAGTGCGCGCCCATGCCCAATATCGAAAACCTTCGAAAGCAAGCCAAGACCTACCTGCGATGGCATCGCCAACGGTACCATCCCGTGGCGGCGCAAATCAGGTGGATTCTGCCCGGATATCGAGACCAAAGCGATCGAGAGATACTGGAAGCAGATTTCAAGCTCAGCGACGCCCAGGAGCTTGTTGCCAGAAAGCATGGCTTTGCGAATTGGCCGGCGCTGATCAAAGGGATCGAAGCCATGACAGACACGCCAGTCCTCAATAGCAACGGCTCGCTTATCATATCCGCGCAGCCGCAACTCTTCGTCGCCGACCTCGATGCCGCATTCCGGTTTTATGTCCAGCAGCTCGGCTTTCACGTCGCATTTTCCTATGGAGAGCCGCCATTTTATGCCCAGGTCTTTCGAGATGGCGCCTGCTTGAATCTGCGAAAGGTCGGCGTGCCCGCTTTCAACGCCGGCTTCAGAGCCCGAGAGGTCGATGCCCTTTCCGCAACCCTGACCCTCGACGATCCGAAACCGCTGTTCCTGGAATTTCAGGCGGCGGGCGTCGCGTTTCATCAGTCTCTACGGACCGAGCCATGGGGTGCACGCACCTTCATCGTGCGGGATCCGGATGGAAACCTGATCGCCTTTTCAGGCGGCGAAATCTAGGCGCGCCTCAACGCGGCCATATCTCGTGAAGGCACGCTCGCCGGTCGGTTTGTCAGATAGACGCCGGCAACGACCACGATAGTGCCGAGGATCAGGGGCAGCGTCAGCGGCTCGCCGAAAGCGATAAAGGCCTCGAGCGCCACCGTTGGCGGCATCAGATAAATGAGCGAAGCCGCCCGCGAGACCTGACCGCGACGAATGAGATAGAGCAGCAGTCCGACGCCGCCCATCGAGAGCCCGAATACCGACCAGATAAGCGCCGCGATGGCCTGCGCCGACGCATCGAAATGCATGCGCTCGAAAGTAAGCATCAGCGGCAAGGTGACGATCAGCGCACCGACATATTGCAGCGTGGCGATCGGTAGAAGGTTGCCGGTCTGCAGATGCTTCTTTTGATAGAGCGTTCCGTAAGTGACGGAACACATGGCGATAAGGTTGATTGCCAACGGCAGCGCCGCATGCGCCAGATCAGCGGTGGCAGGATCGAAGAGCTTCGGCGATATCGCCATTGCGATGCCGAGGAAACCGAGCAACAAACCAAGCCTCTGGACGCCCTGCAGGCGCTCACCGACGAGCAGCGGCGCAGCCATTGCCGTCAGAAGCGGCTGCAGGGCGGCAATGATGCCTGATATCCCCGCCGGCACGCCATTCGCGATCGCCCACCATAGGCCGGCGAGATAGAAGCCATGCAGGAACACACCGGAATAGACCGCCTTGAAAGCAACCGCCCTGCCCGGCCACGCCGCGCGCATTACCAGGCAAAGGCTGAAAAACGCCAGCGCCGACAACGCGTAACGCACCGCAAGGAAGGTAAAGGGCTCCGAGTGGAGGGCGGCGTATTTCGCCACGACCCAGCCGGTCGACCAGAGGAGAACGAAAATGGCGGGTGCAAAGCGATCGAGCGACATAAATTGATCCCGGGGCAATGGATTGCGGTGGGGATAGCCGAACGTTGGGCTGCCCGTCAAAGGCGAACCGCTGATCCTTACCTGAAGTTTCGTTGATGCTGGGCGCAGCCTCCATCCGACCCCTGCGCCCGAAATTGAATCGGATGCCGATTTGAAAATGATCAACTGCTCACATTTTGAGCGAACGCTGAGGATTGAGGACAGGAGCGCCGACGCCTGCTTTTGATAAATGCCCAGTTTTTCGACTGTTTTTGCTGTCGGAAGGTTTTTACGAATCTCGCCTTCAAACTGTGCATGGTTCTTGCATTGCTATTTGCATTGTATTCAAATGAACAAAAAAGGGGAGCCACACCTTTGGCATTTGATGAAATGATCACCGGGGACGAAAGTCCGCGTCCGCCATATGAAAAATACTTTGAGTGGTACAATAGCCAAGATCGAACGCATCTGATTGCCAAATCGCAGGACGCGGAAAACATCTTCCGCAAGACTGGCATTACCTTTGCGGTCTACGGGCACGCAGACTCCTCCGAAAAGCTCATCCCCTTCGACATCATCCCCCGCATCATTTCCGGCCGCGAATGGCGCAAGCTCGCTCAGGGCATCGAGCAGCGGGTCATCGCCCTCAACGCCTTTCTCGATGACATCTACCACAAACAGGAAATCATTCGCGCCGGGCGCATTCCGCGTGAGCTGATCGAGAGGAACGATACCTTCCTGCCCGAGATGATCGGCTTCCGGCCGCCCGGAGGGGTCTACACCCACATCGTCGGCACCGATATCGTGCGCACCGGCGAGGATGAGTTCTACGTGCTGGAGGACAACGCCCGCACGCCTTCCGGTGTCAGCTACATGCTGGAAAACCGGGAAACGATGATGCAGATGTTCCCGGAACTGTTCCACACCAACAAGGTCCGGCCGGTCGAGGACTATCCCTACCTGCTGCGCCAGAGCCTGGCATCGCTTGCGCCTCCGGGCTGCAAGGGCAAGCCGCGCGTCGCCGTTTTGACCCCCGGGATCTACAATTCGGCCTATTACGAGCACTCGTTCCTGGCCGACACGATGGGCGTCGAGCTTGTCGAAGGCTCGGATTTGCGCGTCATCGACGGCAAGGTGAAGATGCGCACAACGCGCGGCTACGAGGCGATCGACGTGCTCTACCGCCGCGTCGACGACGACTTCCTCGATCCCCTCACCTTCCGACCGGATTCCGCGCTCGGCATCCCGGGGATCATGGATGTCTACCGCTCCGGTAACATCACCATCGCCAATGCACCCGGCACCGGCATATCGGACGACAAGGCGATCTATTCCTATATGCCCGAGATCGTAGAGTTCTACACTGGGCGCAAGCCGATCCTGGAAAACGTGCCGACCTGGCGCTGTTCCGAGCCGCAAAGCCTTAGATACGTGCTCGAGCATCTGGAAGAACTCGTCGTCAAGGAAGTACACGGTTCAGGCGGTTATGGCATGCTCGTCGGCCCGACAGCTTCGAAGAAGGAACGCGCCGACTTTGGCGAGAAGTTGAAGGCGAAGCCCGCCAACTACATTGCACAGCCGACGCTTTCGCTTTCGACCGTGCCAATCCTCGTCAACAAGGGAATTGCGCCGCGCCATGTGGACCTGCGCCCCTATGTTCTCGTCTCCGACAAGGTGCAGATCATCCCCGGCGGCCTGACCCGTGTAGCCCTGAAACAGGGCTCACTGGTGGTCAACTCCAGCCAGGGTGGCGGCACAAAAGATACCTGGGTATTGGAGGACTGATGCTCGGAAGAACCGCAAACGGACTCTACTGGATGTTCCGTTACTTCGAGCGCGCCGAGAACATCGCGCGCCTCATCGATGCCGGTCTTCGCATGTCGCTGACGCGAAGCGGGACCGGAGACGACGATTGGGATGGCGTCCTGCAAAGTGCGGGCGTGCGCGAGACCTACGACGAAGGCCACAGCAAGCTGACAAGCGCTGATGCCATCGACTACCTGCTGCGCGATCGCACCAATCCCTCGAGCGTCATGTCCTGCGTCGACTACGGGCGAAACAACGCCCGTATGGTGCGCACGGCGCTGACCCGCGAAACCTGGGAGGCGACCAACGAGTTCTGGATCGAACTCAAGGCCCTGCTCTCCAAGAGGCTGAAGCCGGCGGAACTGCCTGAAGCAATCGATGCCATCAAGCATCGCGCCGGACTAATCCGCGGCGCCTTCCATGGTTCCATGCTCAGAAACGAGCTCTATAACTTCGCGCGCATCGGCACCTTCATCGAGCGCGCCGACAATACGAGCCGTATTCTCGACGTGAAGTACTATGTGCTGCTGCCCTCGGTCTCTGCCGTCGGCACGTCGATCGACAATATCCAGTGGGAATCGATCCTGCGGTCGGTCTCCGCCCACCGCTCCTATAGCTGGGCCTATGACGGGGAGTATCGCGCCATGAACATCGCCGACTTCCTGATCCTCAATGGCCAGATGCCGCGCTCGCTCGCCTATTGCTACGAGAAGATCGTCAGCGAACTCGGCTATCTCGCCAAGGACTACGGCGAGCGGCTGCCCGCGCACGACACGGCAGACGCCATCCGCAAGACGCTCCAGACACGCGCCATCAAGGAGATCATGGATCAGGGCCTCCATGAGTTTCTCGAGGATTTCGTCACGCGCAACAACCAGCTCGGCATGGAAATTTCCGACGGCTACCGGTTCTACGTATAGGCGGGCATCACATGAAACTTAAGATCAGCCACGTCACCGAATATCACTACGAAGAACCGTCAACCTTCTCGCTGCAGCGGCTGCGACTGACCCCGCCGACCGTGGTTGGGCAAACGGTCCTCAACTGGTCGCTACATGTCGAAGGCGCCAAGCCTGAAGTCGAGTATGACGATCAGTTCGGCAACCACGTCAACCTGGTCTCTCTCGACGGTGAGCAGCGGACGACACGCATCGTCGCCGAAGGCGAAATCGAAACAGCAGATCAAAACGGCGTCCTGGGCCCTCACCGCGGGTTCTGCCCGCTCTGGCTGTTCCTGCGCGAGACGCCGAGGACGAAGCCCGGCAAGCTTGTCAAGGAGCTGATCAAAGGCGTGAGCGGCGAAAACGAGCTCGCTCGCATGCATGCGCTGATGTCCGGGATTCATGAAATGGTGGCCTACCGGCCTGGGACGAGCGACACGGAAACGACAGCGGAACAAGCGCTGGAGAAGAAAAGCGGCGTCTGTCAGGACCACGCCCATATCTTTGTCGCCGCGGCGCGGAGCCTCGGCGTGCCGGCCCGCTACGTCTCCGGTTACCTGATGATGGAAGAGAAGGTCGAGCAGGCGGCGACTCACGCCTGGGGCGAAGCGCATGTCCCCGGCCTCGGCTGGGTCGGCTTCGACCCCGCCAACAATATCTGCCCCGACGCGCGATATGTGCGTGTCGCCTCCGGCCTCTGCTACCGCGATGCAGCGCCGGTTTCGGGGATGCGCATCGGCACGCCGGGAGAAAAGCTCTCTGTCGTTGTCAAGGTGGAAGATCAGGGACAGATGCAGAGCCAGAGCTGAGCGGCTCGCCTCGGGCGAACTCAGTATTGCAAGATTAGCCGAGCCGCCGCATGGCGGCTCGGATCGTTCTGGGCGATCGTTAGGCCAGCGTGTAAGCGGTCTTGACGGTCGTGTAGAACTCGGCGGCGTACTTACCCTGCTCGCGCGGGCCATAGGACGAACCCTTGCGGCCGCCGAACGGAACGTGGAAATCGACGCCTGCGGTCGGCAGGTTGACCATCACCATCCCAGCTTCGGAGTTGCGCTTGAAATGCGTCGCATGCTTCAGGCTGGTCGTGGCAATCCCGGCCGACAGGCCGAACGGCGTGTCGTTGGCGGTCGCCAGCGCCTCTTCATAATCCTTAACGCGGATGACGGAGACAACGGGTCCGAAGATTTCCTCGCGCGAGATGCGCATCTGGTTCGTGGCTTCCGTAAAGAGTGTCGGCTGCAGATAGAAGCCGGGCGTCTCGCGGGTGATGAGTTCGCCGCCGAATGCGAGCTTGGCGCCTTCTTGTTTGCCGATCTCGATGTAGTCGGTATCGGTCTTGAGCTGCCTTTCATCGACAACCGGGCCGATGTGGGTGCCTGATTTCAACGCGTTGTCGACGACCAGCGTCTGCAGCTTCTCCGTTAGCGCGGCGACGAACTTGTCGTGGATGCCTTCGGTGACGATCAGGCGCGACGACGCTGTGCAGCGCTGGCCGGTGGAGAAGAAGCCAGAATTGGCGGCTGCCTCGACGGCGACGTTGAGGTCGGCATCATCGAGAACGACCATCGGGTTCTTGCCGCCCATTTCGAGCTGGAACTTGCGGTTATGCTCAATCGAGGCGGCCGCGACGCGGCGTCCCGTGCCGGTCGAACCGGTAAAGGTGATGCCTGCGACATCTGGACTGTCGAGCATCGCCTGGCCGACCACCGAACCCTTGCCCATGACCAAGTTCAGCACGCCCTTCGGCAGGCCCGCACGATGCAGGATGTCGACGATCGCCCAGGAGCAGCCCGGCACGAGTTCGGCCGGCTTGAAGACGATGGTGTTGCCGTAGCAGAGCGCCGGCGCAATCTTCCAGGCGGGAATCGCAATTGGGAAGTTCCAGGGCGTGATGATGCCAATGACGCCGAGCGGATCACGGGTGATCTCGACGCCGATATTCGGACGGACCGACGGAATGATCTCGCCTGCAAGCCGCAGCGCTTCACCGGCGAAGAACTCGAAAATCTGCGAAGCGCGGATCGTCTCGCCGATCGCTTCGGGCAGCGTCTTGCCCTCTTCGCGGGCAAGCAGGGCGCCGAGCTCGTCCTTGCGCGCCATGATCTCGTCGCCGGCCTTTTTGAGGATGACGTGACGTTCCCAGATGCCGGAGCGCGACCATGCCGGGAAGGCGGCCTTGGCGGCGGCAATGGCATTCTTGGTGTCTTCGACCGTACCGTCGGCATAGAGGCCGACAACCTCGTTGGTATCCGACGGATTGATGTTCTTGGTCGCGTCCGAGCCGACCCATTCGCCGGCAATTAGGTTTTGATAAATGGTCATGGGCTGATGAGGCCTCCTTCACCGTTCTATGAAAAACGGTCCGGACGCAAAGCGGCCGGGCCTTTTCGAAATCAGAGCTGCTTGACGGCAAACTCTTCTTCGGCAGCAATCTTCAGCGGGTTGCGCAGCGGCAGGCCGAATTCGGCGACTTCGATTTCGAAGACGTCGCCCTCTTCCGCCTTGATGCCTTCCGCAAAGGAGAGCGTCGCAGTGCCGAACATATGGACGTGAACGTCGCCCGGCACGCGGAACAGGCCGTATTTGAAGTGGTGATATTCGAGGTTGGCGAAGGTGTGCGACATGTTCGCCTCGCCCGAAAGGAAGGGCTTCTCGAAGATCACCTGGTCGCCGCGCTTGATCCGCGAGGTGCCGCGGATGTCGTCCGGTGCCGCCCCGATGCGGATTTCCGGGCCGAAGCTTGCCGGACGCAGCTTGGAATGCGCGAGGTAGAGGTAGTTGATGCGCTCGGTGACGTGATCGGAGAATTCGTTGGACAGTGCGAAACCGGTGCGGAACGGCGTGCCGTCTTCCGCAATCACATAGATGCCGGCCATTTCAGGCTCTTCGCCGCCGTCGAGCGCGAAGGAAGGCGAGACAAGCGCCGTGCCGGGAGCGGCCGAGCCGTAGCCGTTGCCCTTGTAGAACCACTCGGGCTGAACGCCCTTCTCGCCGGCTTTCGGCTTGCCGTTCTCAAGGCCCATCTTGAACATCTTCATCGAGTCGGTGAGCGTCGCTTCAGCCGCCTCGGAGGTCTTCTTGTGCATCGAGTCGCGCGTCGCGGCCGAACCCAGATGCGTAAGACCGGTGCCCGTCAGATGCAGGTGCGCAGCATCAGGATGCGTCATCGGCGGCAGAAACTTGCCTTCGGCATACGCCTTTTCGAGATCAACCGCATCGCCGAGGCCATGCGCCTCGATCACGGAAACCAGCGATTTGCCGCCGTTTGCTGCTTCGATGGCCAGCGCGTAGACGCTGCCGGCGTTCTTGACGGCTTTCGCGGTACCGCCCGGCTCGCGCACGGCGACGATGATCTCTCCGTTCGAACCCTTGATCTGCGAAATGAGCACGGTCTTCATCCTTTTTTCGATAGCGCGGAAAATGCTCCGCCAATCCGGCTCTGGAATGAACCGGATTGGTAAGTTCACATGACTGCGAATGCGTGGGCGGCGCCGGAGCGCTTAGCCCTTGTTCTTGTTGTAGACGTCGAAGAAGACGGCAGCCAGAAGCACCAGTCCCTTGACCATCTGCTGGAAGTCGATGCCGAGGCCGACGATCGACATGCCGTTGTTCATGACACCCATGATGAAAGCGCCGATGACAGCACCGGTGATCTTGCCAACGCCGCCGGACGCCGAGGCACCGCCGATGAAGCACGCTGCGATAACGTCGAGTTCGAAGCCGACGCCTGCCTTCGGGGTCGCCGAGTTCAGGCGAGCCGCTACGATCATGCCGGCGAGACCAGCAAGAACACCCATGTTGACGAAGGTGTAGAAGCTCAGCCGCTCGGTGTTGATACCGGAAAGCTTGGTGGCCTTTTCGTTGCCGCCCATTGCGTAGACACGGCGGCCAATCGTGGTGCGGCGCGTCACGAAGGTGTAGGCGGCGATCAGCACGAGCATGACAACGAGAACGTTCGGCAGGCCCTTGTAGGTCGAGAGCTGGAAGCCGAGGAACAGGATCGCCAGCGCGATGATGAGGTTCTGTGCAACGAAGAAACCATACGGCTCGACATCGATGCCGTGGCTCTCGTTCACCTTGCGGCGGCGCCAGGCAAGGAAGAACAGCACGACCGGGATGATGACGGTCAGGATCAGCGAGGTCGAATGCAGCGGGATGCCCGCGATATCGATCATATTGCCTGGCAGGAAGCCCGTGCTGATGACCTGGAAGTCTTTCGGGAACGGGCCAATGTTCTTGCCGCCGAGCACGAAAAGCGTCAGTCCGCGGAACACGAGCATGCCGGCGAGCGTCACGATGAAGGCCGGGATACGGTGATACGCGATCCAGTAACCCTGAGCGGCACCGATAACACCCCCGATGATCAGGCAGAGAATGCCGGCCAGCACATAGTTCATTTGCAAATTGACGGTCAGGATGGCCGCTATCGCGCCGACGAAGGCGACGATCGAGCCGACAGAAAGGTCAATATGTCCGGCCACGATGACGAGCAGCATGCCGAGCGCCATGATGACGATGAACGAGTTCTGCAGAACGAGGTTCGTCAGGTTGACGGGCTTGAAGAGGATGCCGCCCGTATAGAATTGGAAGAATACCATGATCGCGACGAGCGCGATGAGCATGCCGTATTCACGAATGTTGCTTCGGATATAGTCCGCAACGGAAACGACGTTGCTTTCCTCGGTGGCTGAAGGGTTGACCGGAGTCATTGTTTCTTCTCCCCTGAGCGCATAATAGCGCGCATGATGGTTTCTTGGCTCGCCTCTCCCTTTGGCAGTTCCGCAACGATACGTCCTTCATTCATGACGTAGATGCGGTCGCACGTGCCAAGCAGTTCCGGCATTTCCGATGAGATCATCAGAACGCCTTTGCCGTCGGCGGCGAGCTGGTTGATGATAGAATAGATTTCGTATTTTGCACCGACATCGATACCGCGTGTGGGCTCGTCGAGGATCAAAACGTCGGGATCGGAGAACAGCCACTTCGACAGCACGACCTTCTGCTGGTTGCCGCCCGAGAGATTGACCGCTTCCTGGAAGATGCTGGAGCTGCGGATGCGCAGCTTCGAGCGGTAGTCCGATGCGACTTTCGATTCCTTGATACTGTCGATAACCGTGGCGCTCGACACGCCGGCCAGATTGGCGAGCGTCGTGTTGTGAACGATGTTCTCGCCGAGCACGAGGCCGAGATGCTTGCGGTCTTCGGTCACGTAGGCGAGACCGGCATCGATCGCCTTGCGAACGGTGCTGACATCGACTTCCTTGCCGTGCATGAAGACGTCGCCATGGATCTTGTGTCCGTAGGACTTGCCGAACAGGCTCATGGCGAATTCGGTGCGGCCGGCGCCCATCAGACCGGCGATGCCAACCACTTCGCCCTTGCGGACGGTGACGTTGATATCGTGCAGGACCTGGCGGTCACGATGATGCTGGTGATAAGCGTTCCAGTTCTTCACCTCGAGGATCGTCTCGCCGATCGGCACAGAGCGCGGCGGGTAACGATCGGCGAGCTCGCGGCCCACCATGTTCTTGATGATAATGTCTTCGCTGATCTCTTCGGTCTGACAGTCGAGCGTCTTGACCGTCATGCCGTCGCGCAGAACCGTGATCTGGTCGGCGACCTTGCGCACTTCGTTCAGCTTGTGCGTGATGATGATCGAGGTCAGGCCCTGGTTGCGGAACTCGATCAGAAGTTCGAGCAGCGCGTCGGAATCCCTTTCATTGAGAGACGCCGTCGGCTCGTCGAGGATCAGCAGCTTGACGCTCTTCGACAGTGCCTTGGCGATTTCGACCAGCTGCTGCTTGCCGACGCCGATGTCGGTGACGAGCGTTTCCGGCGACTCCTTGAGGCCAACCTTGCTCAGCAGCTCTTTCGTGCGCTTGAAGGCTTCCTGCCACTTGATGATGCCGTTCTGGGCGACTTCGTTGCCGAGGAAGATGTTTTCGGCGATCGACAGGAGCGGCACCAGCGCCAGTTCCTGGTGAATGATGACGATGCCGATTTCTTCGGAATCCTTGAGTGCCTTGAAATGACGGACGTCGCCTTCGTAGACAATGTCGCCGTCGTAGGTTCCGGCCGGGTAGACGCCGGAGAGAACTTTCATCAGGGTCGACTTTCCGGCCCCGTTTTCACCCACCAATGCGTGGATCTCACCCTGTCGAACCTTGAGGTTCACATTCTCAAGCGCCTTCACGCCTGGGAACGTCTTGGTGATGTTCCGCATTTCGAGGATTGTATTGTCCATGGTCATAATCCAGCGCCAGCAGCCAAAAGGGGCTCGGCGATCATAAAATTGAAGACCGGAACCTGCAAGCAGCGGGCTCCGGCCAACTTGGTACAATTATTACTTCAGCTGGTCAGCCTTGTAGTAACCGCCTTCGACGAGGATCTTCTCGTAGTTGGTCTTGTCAACTGCAACGGGGGTCAGCAGGTAGGACGGAACAACCTTGACACCGTTGTCGTAGGTCTTGGTGTCGTTGACTTCAGGCTCCTTGCCTTCCATCAGAGCGTTGACCATGCCGACGGTAACCTTTGCGAGGTCACGGGTGTCCTTGAAGATCGTGGAGTGCTGCTCGCCAGCGATGATCGACTTGACCGACGGAACTTCAGCGTCCTGGCCGGAAACGACCGGCAGCGGCTGGTCCGGGGTGCCGTAGCCAACGCCCTTCAGCGACGAGATGATGCCGATGGACAGACCGTCGTAAGGCGACAGAACTGCATTGACCTTCGCGTCGGTGTAGTTAGCCGAGAGCAGGTTGTCCATACGAGCCTGGGCCGTTGCCGCGTCCCAACGCAGCGTACCGACCTTGTCCATGCCGGTCTGGCCGGACTTCACGACGAGCTTGCCGCTGTCGATGTAAGGCTGCAGGACAGACATAGCGCCGTCATAGAAGAAGAAGGCGTTGTTGTCGTCCGGCGAACCGCCGAAGAGCTCGATGTTGAACGGGCCCTTGCCATCCTTGAGGCCGAGGGCGTCAACGATGGAGGTTGCCTGCAGAACGCCGACCTTGAAGTTGTCGAACGTCGCATAGTAGTCGACGTTGGCCGAGTCGCGGATCAGGCGGTCGTAAGCGATGACCTTGATACCGGCGTCATGAGCCTTCTGGAGAACGTCGGAAAGCGTCGTGCCGTCGATAGCGGCGATGACGAGAACCTTTACGCCCTTCGTGACCATGTTCTCAATCTGAGACAGCTGGTTCGGAATGTCGTCGTCAGCGTACTGCAGGTCGGTGCTGTAACCGGCTTCCTGAAGCTGCTTGACGATGTTGTTACCGTCGTCGATCCAGCGTGCGGACGACTTGGTAGGCATTGCGATACCGACAGTCCCCTTGTCGGCAGCCAAAGCCGGCATAACGAACGACGCGACGCCGAAGGCCGCCGCTGCCATCAATGAGATAATGGATTTCATATCTCTCTCTCCCTTAGTTAATAAACGCGCGGACGAAAAATCGCCCGCCCCGAAACTGTGGCAGGTTCCGTCTTGGATCATACTTCAGATGGTGAGAAACGAAGTAGGTCTCCTCCACGCTCTCACACGTGTTGAGTGCCAACCAGCACACGGCGGCAAACTGGTATGGATTCCCATAACTGTCAAATAGAATAACTGGTAAAGTGCATAACAATTTTGGTATATCGTTAAAAAGTATTACTTTTGATGGAACGCGGTTGGGAGGCCGCAACCATGACGTTCATTTCAGACCCGCAGACGCATGCCCATGTGGACATTCAAACGGATATTTTCGGCGATGACGCCCTTTTGAGATCGGGGCTCAAGCTGAATCACCTACGGATGCTCGTCGCAATCGAAGATAGCGGGCAGATTTCCGCCGCTGCTGAGGTACTGAACATTTCGCAGCCGGCGGCATCGCGAATCCTGTCGGAAATGGAGTCGATCGTTAAGACGCCACTCTACGAACGCGTCGCACGCGGCGTCGTGCTGACGACCTTCGGACTGGCACTTGCCCGACGGGCGCGAAAGATCATGCTGGAGCTGCGCGAGGCCGGCCGGGAGATTGCCGAACTGAAGACCGGAAAGGGCGGCGCCGTGTTCATCGGCGCGGTCACCGCGCCAGCCATGAGCCTCGTCGTACCGGCGATTAAGCGCGTCAGAAGCGCCCTGCCCGGCATAGAGGTCACCATACAGGTCGAAACGAGCAACGTGCTTACCCGCGAACTGCTCGCCGCGCGGCATGACTTCATCATCAGCCGCATTCCCGACGATCTCAATCCACGCCTGTTCCAGGTCCAGGAGATCGGCGTGGAGAAGGCCTGCCTGATCGTGCGGGGCGGCCACCCGCTCCTGAAGAAGAAAAAGGTCGCCACCCTGGAAGACCTTCCCCAATACGACTGGGTGTTTCAGCCACCCGGGACGCTGCTGCGCCGCACGATCGAGGACCTGTTCCTCTCTCGCGGCGTGCCGCTTCCGGAAAATATCGTCAACACGTCTTCCCTGCTGCTCACCTGTGCCACGGTTTGCCAGACGGATGCGATCGCTCCAATCGCGCTTGACGTCGCGCAATTCCTGGCGACCCACAAGTCGAAGGCATCGGATGTGGGGGTGCTGCCGATCGATTTCGACATCAACGTCAGGCCCTACAGCCTGATCACGGTCAAGGAGCGGGCTCTGCCCCCAAGCGCACGGCTGCTCTATGACCTGGTGCTTGCCGAGAGCAAGAAGGCGGCTGCGAGCTGACAAGCTTTGCACCACCTTGCTCGCATTTAATGCCCGCCTCCAAAGGAGGTGGCAATCATGCTGTTTGGCCAATCCGTGTTCCAGTCCGTGCTCGACCGCCTGAAAGCGGAGGACGATGAGACTGCCGAACAGGATGCACCTGCTGCCGCCCGTGTGAGCGGCCTCAACACCGGCCTCGCCTTCGACGTCATGGAAGGGGTCTCGGCGTCGTCAGCGCGACCCGACCAGGCGTATGTCGAGACACTCGAATTCGCCCCTCCTAAGACCGTGGCTGAGCAGCCGCCACCTCCTGAACCAGAGCCCGAGCCTGTGATGCCCGACTATCTCGTGCGTGTCACACCGGAAAACGTTGCTGCCGAACTAGATATTTCGGCGCGCGATACGGTCCAAAGCCTGAGCGAGAAGCGCCGCGCCTTTGCCAAGAAGAATCACCCCGATCGCGTTGATCCGCCATTTCGTGACAACGCCACGAAACGGATGACGATCGCGAATCTGCTGATCGACCAGGCCTTGCGGCGCCTTGGCCGCTGACTACTCCGCGTCCTTCTTGTCTTCCTCGTCATCGGAAGATGGCGTGGCGGTCTCCGCCGACTGCGGCTTGTAGTTCCAAAACAGCATATAGGCCGCGTAGACGCCGGCGCCGCCCGACAGGACCGCCCAGAATGGATCTCCGGTAATGATTTCGACCAGCGCCCAGCCGAAGCAAACGGCCACAATCAGAATGCGTGCCCAGAGCGGGCGATAGGCCGGATGGTTCGGATCGATAAGTTGCATATTTGTCCCGCGCCGTATTTCGATCACATGTCTTTAGGATGGATTCTACAAATGTGAAAGAGCCGCGGGCTTGACGCGGCACCCATTAAATGGAATGAAAATTCCACAATCAGCAAAATTCGGTTCATTTGTTCCGAATTCAAGGGAGGTTCTCATGACTGTCAGATTTGGTCTTCTCGGTGCCGGCCGCATTGGCAAGGTTCATGCGAAGGCCGTCAGCGGCGATGCCAACGCCAAGCTCGTCGCCGTCGCCGACGCCTTTCCGCAGGCCGCCGAGGCGATCGCATCGGCCTACGGCTGTGAGGTCCGCACAATCGAGGCGATCGAAGCCGCCAAGGATATCGACGCCGTCGTCATCTGCACGCCGACCGACACCCATGCCGATCTGATCGAGCGCTTCGCGCGCGCCGGCAAGGCGATCTTCTGTGAAAAACCGATCGATCTTAACGTTGCCCGCGTCAAGGCTTGCATCAAGGTCGTTGACGAAACCAAGGCCAAGCTGATGGTTGGCTTCAACCGTCGTTTCGATCCGCATTTCATGGCCGTTCGCAAAACCATCGATGATGGCCGCATCGGCGAGGTCGAAATGGTGACGATCACGTCGCGCGATCCGGGCGCCCCGCCGGTCGACTATATCAAGCGTTCGGGCGGCATCTTCCGCGACATGACCATCCATGATTTCGACATGGCCCGCTTCCTGCTCGGCGAAGAGCCGGTCGCAGTCAGCGCCACCGCCGCGGTCCTCGTCGACAAGGCCATCGGCGAAGCCGGCGACTACGACAGCGTTTCGGTGATCCTGCAGACCAAATCCGGCAAGCAGGCGATCATCTCCAACTCGCGCCGCGCCACATATGGCTATGACCAACGCATCGAGGTGCACGGCTCCAAGGGTATGGTCGCAGCCGAGAACCAGCGCCCGGTCTCGATCGAGGTCGCCAACGGCGACGGCTACACGCGCCCGCCGCTGCACGACTTCTTCATGACCCGCTACACCGAAGCCTATGCCAACGAGATCGCGAGCTTCATCGCCGCGATCGAGAAGGGCACAAAAATTGCGCCTTCCGGCGCCGATGGCCTGGCAGCGCTGGCGCTTGCCGATGCTGCCGTGCAGTCCGTCAAGGAAGGCAAACTCATCAAGATCGACTGACGGCCCTCTCCCGACCGAAAGCCACCTGTGAGATGGCCGGGCCCCTGCCCGGCCATTTCTCGTTTCGATCGCAGCTGCGCGGCACCTGCCTTAGTCGGCTCCCTGGATACCGGACATGACGATATCCTGGTCGATCACCGACAATGCTCTGTCCAGATGCCCCTCGAAGACGAGGTTCGGTTCATCGGGCACCACCCGGATCTCGGGCATTCCCTCCATACGCACGACATGCGCCTGGCCAAGGCCCTCCTCGACCCCCTGCCGCAACAGGTCATAATAGCGCGTTCCCGGTCCCGTGATCGCGATCGGCATACGTTCCGTCAGGCTCAACATACGCGAAAGCCCGTTTCCGAGCGCGACGCCAGCCTGCCTGAACGCAAAGGCAGACATGCGATGTCCTTGGCGCGCTTGTGCAGCGATCTTGTCGAGCTCGGCCACCGGCACGAACTTGGCTGGGATCGTGTCGAGCGGCACCTCGAAGGCCATTCGTAGAATGGCGTAGAAGCCGGCATAGGCCTCGATGCATCCCTTACTGCCACAGCGGCAGAGGCCGCCATTGGCCATGTGCAGCATATGGCCGAAATTCGGCGCCGAGATCTCACGCTCCCCCTGCCCTGTGCGCCGGACGATGCCGAGGCCGACGCTATGTCCGAGCGACAACGCCGCCAGCGAGCGGAATTCCGCGGGCCTGGTATTCTCCTCATGCGCGCCGAGCGCCGCCGCAACCAGCTGCGTCTCGTTGCCGAGAATGATCTTGGCCTGCCAGTCCGGCCGCAACACCGAACCGAAGTCGATCTGTTTGCTGCCGAAAATCGGCGACCAGACCAATGCCGGTTCGGTGGGGTGTACGAGACCTTTGCTGCTGATCGATATCAGCAGCACTTTTTCCTGGGGAAGCTTTGAGCGGGCAAGAATGCGTGAAAGCCCCTCCCTGATGGAGGCAACGAAACGCTCGGCTCCGGCAGGATCATGGGATCGTTCCTCGCTGAACCGGTCGATGAGCCTACCGGAATAGTCGACCAGCGAATACTGGACGCCATCCGACGAGATGATCACGACGACAAGGTAGCCGCAATCGCGCCGCTGCCGAAACAACACGCGCGGGCGCCCCCTCCCCGTGGTTGCCTGCTGCTCGGATTTCTCGATGATTTGCGCTTTTTCGAGGTCGGCGGTGATCGCCGAGATCGTTGCAGAGGAAAGCTTCGTAGAGTCGGAAATCTCTGTATGCGCCAGCGCACCATGTCTTCGAAGCGCGGCGAGCACGAGGACGCTATTTCGCTGCCGGACCAATTCCGTGCTCGACTTGGTCAGCATATATGCCGGCCCTCTCCCCTCGCATTCCGCCCTTATTCACACCTCATCTCCAGCAGTTTCAGCAACGGAAATTAAGCTGGTAGTGCAGTGTTGACAGTTGAAAAAATCTCTGACACTAAATTTCTCGACTGTCGAGAAAATAATTCGAACTTCTCGTCAGCGAACCGCGGCGGCCGGAGGAACCACTGGCTGGGGCTGGCCGCAACTCACTCGGGAGGATAATTATGAAGTCAATTTTGAAGCTGATGGCCGGGGCGGCCATCCTCGTGTCGGTCCACACTGCCGCCATGGCCGCTGATCTCGTCGTTGGCGTTTCCTGGTCGAACTTCCAGGAAGAACGTTGGAAGACCGACGAAGCTGCCATCAAGAAGGCACTGGAAGCCAAGGGCGCCAAGTACATTTCTGCTGACGCCCAGTCGTCTGCAGCAAAGCAGCTGACCGACGTTGAATCGCTGATTTCGCAGGGCGCGAACGCACTCATCATCCTCGCTCAGGACTCCGACGCAATCGGCCCGGCCATCGAAAAGGCTGCCGCTGAAGGCATTCCGGTCGTCGGCTACGACCGCCTGATCGAAAACCCGGCTGCCTTCTACATCACCTTCGACAACAAGGAAGTCGGCCGTCTCCAGGCGGAAGGCGTGTTCAAGGTCAAGCCGGAAGGTAATTACGTCTTTATCAAGGGCTCCTCGTCCGACCCAAATGCGAACTTCCTGTTCTCGGGCCAGATGGAAGTGCTGAAGGCCGCCGTCGATGCCGGCAAGATCAAGAATGTCGGCGAAGCCTACACCGACGGCTGGCTTCCGGAAAATGCACAGCGCAACATGGAGCAGTTCCTGACTGCGAACAACAACAAGGTTGACGCTGTTGTTGCTTCGAACGACGGCACCGCCGGTGGTGCGATTGCAGCCCTCGACGCCCAGGGCCTCGCCGGCTCCGTACCGGTTTCCGGTCAGGACGCCGACAAGGCAGCGCTGAACCGCGTCGCGCTTGGCACGCAGACGGTCTCCGTCTGGAAGGACTCGCGTGAACTCGGCAAGCGCGCCGCTGAAATCGCCCTCGACCTCGCAGGCGGCAAGAAGATGACCGAAATCGAAGGGGTCCAGACTTTCGACGGCGGCGCCAAGAAGGTCGCCATGGAATCGGTCTTCCTGAAGCCGCTGCCGATCACCAAGGACAACCTGAACGTCGTCATCGACGCCGGCTGGATCTCCAAGGCTGAAGCTTGCCAGGGCGTCAAGGCCGGCAGCGTCAAGGCTTGCGACTAATCGACGTGCGCAAGGCATAGATTGCCGGCGCCGCAACGGCTGAAACCGTTGCGGCGCCGGATGCGGATTTGAACCGTCGCTCGATGGTCTATCCGCCTCACCCAACCATCGCGGCCTTGATTCCCTGCCGGTTTCATGTCGCGGGACAGAGCGACCGAAATTCCGGACGCACGGCGATGGTCAATACAAGAACGGGGCGAAACCACGGGCATCGACGTGATGCCGAGTGGATCAACGTCCAAACAGTGGGGGAACGGCAAACCCATGGCCGAAATGGTAAAATCCACAACTTCAAGCGGACCGAGCATGGCTGAGGGCAACCTCGTCAGCCGCTTCTTCCGCGCGACCGAAATCGACACGCGCCTTCTCGGTATGATCGGCGCGCTGCTCATCATCTGGATCGGCTTTCACATCATTACCGGCGGCCTGTTTCTGACGCCGAGAAATCTCTGGAACCTTTCGGTTCAGACAACCGACATCGCGATCATGACGACCGGCATGGTTCTCATCATCGTGACGCGCAACATCGACCTTTCCGTCGGCTCCGTACTTGGCCTCTGCGCCATGATCATGGGTGTCACGCAGGCAAAAATCCTGCCCGAGTTCATCGGTTTCGACAGCCCGTTTACCTGGATCATCACCCTAATCGTCGGCCTCATCGCCGGCGCCCTGATCGGCACCTTCCAGGGCCTCATCATCGCCTTCCTGAACGTTCCCTCCTTCATCGTGACGCTCGGCGGCCTGCTTGTCTGGCGCGGCGCAACCTGGCTCGTCACCAGCGGCCAGACGGTCGCTCCGATGGACCAGACCTTTCGCGTCATGGGCGGCGGTGCGGAAGGCTCGATCGGCGCGACCTGGAGCTGGATCGTCGGCGTGCTCGCCTGCCTCTTCGTCATCGGCAGCATCGTCAACTCCCGTCGCCAGCGCAAGCGTTTCGGCTTCCCGCGACGTCCCGTCTGGGCCGAGTACTTCCTGTCGGCACTCTCCTGCGCGTTGATCCTCGGTGCCGTCTGGATCGCCAACAGCTACTACTGGCCGATCAATATCGCCAAAAGATACGCCGAAGCGAACAGCATTCCGTGGCCCGAAACCGGCCTGGATATTCCCTACGGCATTGCCGTTCCGGTTCTGATTGCCATTGTCGTCGGCATCATCATGACCTTCATCGCCACCCGCCTGCGCTTCGGCCGTTATGTCTTCGCGATCGGCGGCAACCCTGAGGCGGCGGAACTTGCCGGCATCAAGACCCGCTGGGTCACCGTGCGCATCTTCGCGCTGATGGGCATTCTCGCCGCCGTCGCGGCAGCCATCTCGACGGCGCGCCTCAACGCCGCCACCAATGCTCAAGGTACGCTCGACGAGCTATATACCATCGCTGCAGCCGTTATCGGCGGCACATCGCTTGCAGGCGGTACCGGCACGATTGCCGGCGCCATGCTCGGCGCGCTCGTGATGCAGTCGCTGCAGTCAGGGATGGTATTGGCCCATGTCGACACGCCGCTGCAGAGCGTCGTCGTCGGTGCGGTGCTCGTCGTCGCCGTCTGGCTCGACACTGTCTATCGTTCGCGTGCCAAGTAAGAGGAGTCCTAGATATGACTGATCAACGCACTCCCCAGAGCCAGAACGCTCCTCTTGTGGAACTCAAGAACATCTCGATCTCCTTCGGCGGCATCCACGCCGTGGACAACGCTTCGGTCGACCTCTACCCCGGCGAAGTCGTCGCGCTTCTCGGCCATAACGGCGCCGGCAAGTCGACGTTGATCAAGATCCTCTCGGGCGCCTACAAGCGCGACAGCGGCGAAATCCTCATCAACGGCGAGCCGGCCGACATCCGCAATCCGCGCGATGCGAAGAAGTACGGCATCGAGACGATCTATCAGACGCTCGCCGTCGCCGATAACGTCGACGCCGCCGCCAACCTCTACCTCGGCCGCGAGATCCGCACGAAGTGGGGCACGCTCGATGACGTCGCCATGGAGGCCTCGGCCCGTGAAGTGATGGGACGTCTCAACCCGAACTTCCGCCGCTTCAAGGAGCCGGTGAAGGCGCTCTCCGGCGGCCAGCGGCAGTCGGTGGCGATCGCCCGCGCGATCCTCTTCAACGCCCGCATCCTGATCATGGACGAGCCGACGGCCGCCCTTGGTCCCCAGGAAACGGCGCAGGTCGGTGAACTGATCAAGCAGTTGAAGAAGGAAGGCATCGGCATCTTCCTGATCAGCCACGACATCCACGACGTCTTCGACCTTGCCGACCGCGTCTCGGTGATGAAGAACGGCCAGGTGGTCGGCCATGCCCGCACCGAGGACGTCACCAAGGATGAAGTGCTCGGCATGATCATCCTCGGCAAGGTGCCGCCCAAGGCCATCCCCGGCCCCGGCGCCATGCAGGTCTGACCGCCAGACGTGAGATATAAAAGTCCGCCGCGTACAAGAACGGCGGACTTTTCATTTTGTAGATTGAAGCCAGCGAGAAGCTAGGCTAAGAACCACGCATCGGACAGGCGATTCAAACGCCTGCGGCATGCACCCGTAGCTCAGCTGGATAGAGTGTTGGATTCCGATTCCAAAGGTCACAGGTTCGAATCCTGTCGGGTGCGCCATTTCCTCTCTTGTCCATACCGAAGACATAGGTAACAGAGCGTCCCTAAGACATGGGTGACAACCTCGTGCCGAACGGGTTGTCGATGGTTTGCAAGGTCCTCTGCTCCAGGTCGATATATCCGAGATCATAGTGCATGAAGCTGACGAGCCAAATGCCGTCGTCGGTTTCCGTGATTCCCAGTTTCTGTCCGGCCAGCACGCTCGAGATGTTGATCTTCTTGCGGTAGATGCAGATGCGGCCGCAATGGGTCACCAGCGCATCTCGATCGTGGAAGGGATAGTCGATCTCCGGCAGCCCGTTATATCGGCGCGCCGATGGCGTGTAGAGATCGACCGGCACCTTCATCGCCAGCGCTTCACGCGGCCGCTCCTGATTGAATTCGCTGACGAACGCATCGAAGCGGGCCTGTTGCTGCAGGATGTTTCTGCCGGGTGGCCTGGTCGCCTCTTTCTTCAGCGTCAAGTACATGCGCTCATGCCGGCCATTCTCTTGCGGATGGCCCGGCCTGATGCGCTCCAGCGCGATGCCGAGCCGCAGCCATCACACCGACAGCCTCGACAGATTGTAGAGGCCGTTGGGGCTGGCGAACGGCAGGCCGTTGTCGCTGCGGATCGCGCTTGGCAGGCCATGCTCGGCAAACAATCGGCGGAACGCCTCGAAGACACCCACCTCCCTTGTCGATTCGAAGGCTTCGCAGGCAAGCAGATAACGTGGAGCCTGGTCGGTGACCGTCAGCGGGTAACAGTAGCGGCCATCGCCGAGCTTGAACTCGCCCTTGAAGTCGGCTCGAAGGCCTTCACGCCCAAGGCACCCCGCGAGTGGCGGAACCGGATGGATCCACTCGTGCAGAGTTTCGGATCGCGAACGGAAGCGACGTGGCTGTCGTCGTGAAAGCGCTGGCCGCCTTTCTTTCCCGTTTCAGGAACCGGCGGCAGTTGCCAAAGGAATAAGCACGCTACTCATTAAAGCCGGTCCCGGTAGGGACGATGGTTGCCCATCGCCCCCCGGCCAGATCCGTACGTGCGGCACTACCGCATACGGCTCCTATCGGATGTCTTGACGGTGAGCCGGGCATCTGGATGCGGATGCACCAGCCGACATGGTGGCAGGTACTTGCGAAGCAGCCTTTGGAAACGATCCCAAGACAATCGGTTTCGCTGGCTTCGACGCATCAGAGCGTGTCGCCAAGCGCGACCAACTTCCCAGCGGAACCCACCCAGTCTTCTTAGATTGCCAGGAACCGCATGGTAGTTCAAATACCCCTGTAACACTTGCCGTAACCACCGACCTACTACTGCCACCGGTTCATGGCGGCGTCGCATTAG
>NZ_FOCV01000088.1 GCF_900110205.1 Rhizobium tibeticum
GGATCTGGTTCTCCAGCGTGACCCGCTGACCAACCAGTTTCTTCCTGGCAATCAGCAGTGAACGAACCGCATGCGCAGGCAAAGACTTCACATGCACGACCTTGAAGAAGCCGGTCCGGGCAAGATGGGCGAGACCACGAGCATCGTTGCGATCGGTCTTGTGTGTCGCAAGCGACTTCAGCGCCTGGTGAGCCTGACGGCTTTCGATGCACACTACGGGAACGCCGCGTTCGACCAAACCATGATAAAGCGTCGGCGCCATTCGCCCGGTCTCAAACACGACGCGGCTGCAAATCGGCGCCTTGGCCAGCTCCACTTCGATAGCGGCTGGTGTCGATGCGGCTTTGCCTTGATGGGCAATCGCGCCGTCACGGTCCAGAACACAGATGTGCGTCTCGTCCATCGAGACGTCCAATCCAGCAAAATACTCCATGGTCAGTCTCCTCTTTCTATGACGGGGCCTGATCTTAACAGGCATCGGGAGAAGAGCTCTCGACCATTACCCGATGTTGAAAAACTCCGTTTTCTGCAATCCTTCATTTTTTTACCGCCGTAGAGGCCGACATGTCTCTGGCCCGGTTCGACTTTCGGGAGACATGCTCTAGTCGTTGCGACCGAAATAGACGTCCACCGAGGCGATCCGGTCACCCCTGAAGTGCAGGACCTCCATGTTGCGGAATGCGCCGCCGTCATGCTTTTCCGCCCGGTATCGGACCACGGCCTCATCATCGACGATCTCGAGGTATTCGATCTCCATATCGCGAAACGGCACCGGGTCGGGCCAGCAGCGGTCGAAATAGGTAGTGCGATCGATGTGGTCGTCGCGCGGGCTGGAGAAGGTGAAGTCCTCTGTCAGCATCTCGGCCGCAATATCCTTGCGGCCCTGCAGATAGGCATCGTAGAGGCCGCGAACGGTCCGCTCGCGCGATATTGTGGTGGGATCCATAGCACAATCCTTTCGGCTAGCAGCAAGTGCCGTATAAATCCGATTGCATTTTGCAATCAGATTTATACCATCTCGCTGTCATTGCTGCAACTGCCGCCCCACATGCGGCTTGGAAAGTCTGCGGCGATGGTTGAAGATCATCGCCACGGTCGATGGAGGACAATCTCATGCTCGAAGCGCAACACATATTGGAGCGGCTGCAGAAGCTTGCCGCCAAGGATAACCGCCCGCTGGTCTTGCCGAAGGTGGCGGAGCGGTCCTCCGCGCTCTTTACCTTCGTGACGCGCCAGCGCGAGCGCATCGCCGGCTGCGCCTTTCCGCGTGCTTCGATCGTGGCGATCGTCGAGGGGTCGAAGGAACTCGTGACCATGGGACGGCAGATGCGCTTTGGCGCGGGCACTGTTCTGGTTCTTCCCGGCGGTTGGCAAGGCGATGTGGTCAATGACCCCGATCCCGCAAGCGGCGTCTACCGCGCGATCTTTATCGGCTTTCCCGATGAACTTGTGGCGCGGGCGGCCCGTTCGTTCCCGCCTCAACGTGCAGTTCGGCCAATCGATCTGCCGCTCGACACGGCACTTGCTGGCGCAATTCACCATGCTGGCGAAGGCATGGCGGCTGGAACACTGCCGCCCGCGCTGATCGAACATCGGGTGATGGAAGTGCTGATGGTGCTTGGCATGCGCGGCGTTCTGCCGGCAAAGCCGACGACGACCAGCGACGCCGTGCGCTCACTCATCCGCTGGCAGCCGGACAGGGCCTGGACCGCCGACGCCATCGCCGCCGAACTCGGCACCAGCAATGCGACGCTGAGGCGACGGCTTGCCGAGGAGGCAACATCGCTGCGCGACCTGCTCGCCGAAGTGCGCGTGGATCTTGTCGCGGCACTGCTGTCGGAGCAAGGCTTTTCGCTTCGCGAGGCAGCACTTGCGGCCGGCTATCGTTCACCGCGACGCTTTGCCGAACGCATGCGGGCCAGACAGCGTGCGACACACGCCGCGGACGTTTGAGCTTTTCCGACCATTCTTTGAGCGTTTCTGCGCATCGAGCAATCGCCGCGATTGCTAGAGCTGTCTCATCGAACAGGAGGCAGCTCATGCGCAGAACGATAACGGCAACCACCCTCATTCTTGTCCTCAGCGCGATGCCAATCCTGGCCGCGGATTTGCAGGTCACCTTCGAGAAGAGCGGCAAGGGAGGCACACTGCCGGCGGAGAATGCCTCCTGCATCGCGGCGGGCGGCAAGGAAGCCGCCGGCAATAATAGGAGCCCCGCCCTTTCCTGGTCGAAGGGTCCGGCGGGCACGCGCTCGTACGCACTTGTGATGACCGATCCTGATGTGCCGCGGGACCTGTCGCTGCTCAACAAGAACGGAACGGTGATCGCGAGGGACGCAGCGCGTATGGAGTTCACGCATTGGATGCTGGCAAACATCCCGACCGCAGTGACCCGGCTTGCGGAAGGCGCCGACGGCGACGGCCAGCCGCAGGGAGGATTGCCGCTGGAGAATACGAAGCACGGCCGGCGCGGGCAGAATGGTTTCGCAGCCTTCTTGAAGGATGGTCCTTACGGGGGCTATATGGGCGCGTGCCCACCCTGGAACGATCTCCGCATCCACCGCTATCGGGTAACGGTTTATGCGCTCGATACCGACCGGCTTACGCTTCCCGACGCCTTTACCCGCGCCGATTTTCTTGCCGCCGCAAAAGGACATGTCCTTGCCTCCGGCGCGGCTGAACTGACCTATACGATCAATGCAAAGGCGCTGAAATGACCGATACCAAATGGGACGCAGCCGTCGTCGATAGCGGCTCGATCTACTGGCAGCGCAATCTGGTCATTTCGCTGCTCGGCTCCTTCACGACGATCGTCGCGATGACGCTGTTGCTGCCGTTTCTGCCAATCTATGTCGAGGAACTCGGTGTCAGCGATCGCGCGGCGATCGTGCAGTGGTCCGGCATCGCCTATGGCGCGACCTTCCTGGCCGCCGCCTTCGTGGCACCGCTCTGGGGCCGGCTCGGCGACATCTATGGACGCAAGCTCATGCTGGTGCGCGCCAGCGCCGGAATGACGGTTGCGATTTCGCTGATGGGCATGGCCGACAGCGTCTGGCAACTGGTGGCGTTGCGCCTGTTCGTGGGTCTTGCGGGCGGTTATTCGTCCGGCTCGATGGTGCTGGTTGCCACGCAAACGCCGAAGGATCGATCCGCATGGGCGCTTGGCGTGCTCGCCTCCGGTATCATGGCGGGCAACCTCGTCGGTCCGCTGATCGGCGGCGCGCTGCCGCCGCTGATCGGCATTCGCAACACGTTCCTGGCCGCGGGCGGGATGATCTTTCTGGCGTTCCTCGCGACAACCTTCCTGATCAAGGAAGAGAAGTCCCCTGCCCGCAAGCAGGCTGCGAAGGCGAGCGGCGGTTGGGCCTCGATATCAGACAAGCGCCCCGTAATCGCGATGCTGGCAACCGGCCTGCTGCTGATGCTCGCCAACATGTCGATCGAACCGATCATCACCGTCTATGTCGCGCAGCTCACAGAAAATCCGGGCAAGGTGACGATGATCGCAGGCATCGTCATGTCAGCGGCAGCACTCGGCAGCATCCTGTCGGCGTCCCGCCTCGGCAAGCTCGCCGACCGCATCGGCCACTGGCCTGTCATTGCAGGTGCGCTCGCGGTTGCCGGCCTGTTGCTGATCCCGCAGGCATTCGTGACGAACTCCTGGCAGCTGATCATCCTACGCTTCCTGATGGGCATGGCACTCGGCGGGCTGCTGCCCTGCATTTCCACGGTCATCCGCCATAGCGTGCCGGATAGTGCCGCGGGCAGCATTCTCGGCCTGTCGGTCTCATCGCAATATGTCGGGCAGGTTGCCGGGCCGGTACTAGGAGGATTTGTCGGCGGCCATATCGGCATGCAGGCCGTGTTTCTCGGCACATCAGTGCTGCTGATTGCCGGCGCCGCCTATTCCTTTCTGGTGCGGCCGCGCAACGCCGGTATGCCGGACCGCAAATAAGCTCGACGCCAGAACGCGCCAGGGCTTCCAGCGCGGCCGTTGTACTCACGTGAGAAATGGCGGCTTAGCTGTCACTTTCGCTGCGGCCGAAGGCCCAGTCCATGTAGAGTTCGAACGCCTTGCGGGTGACCGGCCCTTGCTGGAAATCGCGGCCATCGAGGCGGTTGATGCCGACGACTTTGGAATAGTTGCCCGTCGTGAAGATCTCGTCGGCATTCATGAAATCCTCGACCGAGAGCGTCACTTCGCGCACCTCGAAGCCCGCCTTGCGCAGGAGGCCGATGACACGGGCGCGGGTGATGCCGGCAAGAAAGGTGCGGTTGGCAATCGGCGTCGAGACGATGCCGTCCTTGACCATGAAGACGTTGGAGGAGGCCGTCTCGGCGACGTTGCCATTCATGTCGCGCATCAGCGCATTGTCGAACCCGCGGCTTTTCGCCTCGGCGATGGCGCGGCCGCTGTTCGGATAGAGCGAACCGGCCTTGGCATCCGTCATCGCCGTTTCCGGCGACGGGCGGCGATAGGGCGAAACGGTGAGCGAATTCGGCGCGTTGTTGCCGAGCGGCGCTTCGAAGAGGCAAAGCGCAAAGCGCGTGGACTCGCCGTCGACGGTGACGACGCTGCCGGCCGACCCGTGCTCGCCCCAATACATCGGCTTGATGTAGATCGGCGTCTTGCCGTCGAACTTCTTGAGGCCGTCCCAGGCGAGCGCTTCGATCTCCTCGGCTGTTTTCACAGGCTTAAGGCCCAAACTGATCGCCGAGCGGTTGACGCGCTGGCAATGCAGGTCGAGGTCCGGCGCGATGCCATCGAACCAACGTGCGCCGTCGAAGACCGTCGAGGCCAGCCACATGGCGTGCGAGGTCGGCCCGATGAGCGGCGGGTTGCCAGTAAGCCACTCTCCCTCGACGTAAGTCCAGGTGGTTGAACGGGGCGATGTGTCGACGGCCATGGCATTCTCCTTGAAAAGTTCGAAGAGCAAAATCCCCACGCGAAGACCCGGTCAAGTGGAAATCCACACCCCGGAATCCTACGCAAGAAAATGGCGGAGAGGCTTCGCAGGGAGTAATATTCATGCGCGAGCCCTAAGCGCCATCGATGGGTATATCACTGAAAATCATGGATGGCGCGATTGGAAGCTATATCGGCGTCGTGCCATCATGCACCGGAAGCGATGCGGAGTGAAATCGATGAAAGCCATGTTCTACGACGCCTTCGAGAAGGCTCCCGAAATCCGCACCCTGCCCGATCCGACGCCCAGCGAGGATGGTGTGGTCATTGCCGTCGGCGCGACCGGGCTTTGCCGCAGCGACTGGCATGGCTGGATGGGCCACGATCCGGATATCAAGCTGCCGCATGTGCCGGGCCACGAACTGGCCGGCAAGGTGGTCGCAACAGGCAAGGGCGTCATGAGCTTCAAGATCGGCGACCGGGTGACCGTGCCTTTCGTTTCCGGCTGCGGCCATTGCAGCGAATGCCATTCCGGCAACCAGCAGGTCTGTCCGAACCAGTTCCAGCCGGGCTTCACGCATTGGGGCTCGTTCGCGGAATACGTAGCGATCGACTATGCCGATACCAACCTCGTGCAGTTGCCTGATAGTATCGACGACGCGACCGCGGCAAGCCTCGGCTGCCGCTTTGCGACATCGTTTCGCGCAGTCGTCGATCACGCGCGCACCGGCCCGGGGGAGTGGATCGCCGTGCACGGCTGCGGCGGGGTGGGCCTTTCGGCAATCATGATCGCGACGGCGCTCGGAGCGAACGCGGTCGGCATCGATCTTTCCGACGAGAAGCTTGCCTTCGCCCGCGAATGCGGCGCGGTGGCGACGATCAACGCAAGCAGCGTAGCCGATGTGCCGGAAGCGGTGCGTGAAATCACCAAGGGCGGCGCGCACGTCTCGATTGACGCGCTCGGCCACCCCGTGACCTGCTTCAACTCGATCAAGAATCTGCGCCGCCGCGGACGGCATGTGCAGGTCGGCCTGATGCTCGGCGAATATGCGGCACCGCAGATCCCGATGGCGCAGGTGATCGGCCACGAACTGGAGATCTACGGCAGCCACGGCATGCAGGCCTGGCGCTACGATGCGATGCTGTCGATGCTGACGTCAGGCAAGATCGCGCCGCAGAAGCTGATCGGCCGCCGGATAACGCTCGAAGAGGCGATCCCCGGGCTGATGACGCTCGATCGGGCGGAAGGGATCGGCATCAGCGTCATCACGCAGTTCTGACTTGCACGCCGACCGATCTGCTCAGCCTCTACGAGAACGAAGGCGCTGATATTTTCCGGAAGCCCTGGCTTTCCGATGTCTTCAATCCGTTCGGCCTCAACGATCCGAGCGACAAGGCAGATGTGCTTGAGACAAAGCTGAAGCAGCGCCTGGGAACCGCGACGCTCGACAAGGGGCCATCCACCGTCCTCATCCCCGCCTACGACATCCGCAACCGCGCAGCGCAGCGCAGTTCATGTCGAACTCCGACAAGATGAACAGCAATTTCAGCTGCCGGGAGGCGGCGCGGGCGACCTCGGCAGCGCCGACCATTTTCCGCCGGCTCTGATCGAGCGCGTCATCGCCAGGCGCATTCTCACCGCGCAGAGCGACACACAAGAGAGCGCCGCCGCTTGAAGCGGCAAACGCCAAAACCCATATGCGCCGGGACAGATCGCGACAGCGACGATCGGCGGCTGCGGGTTGCCAAGGGCTTCGGAAAGGTCTAACGGGCTCGCCGCCAAAAAAAGAAAAGCGAGACATGATGTCCAACTCATTTGTGAAAGCGCCTGCCCGGGCGAGCGCGAAGGTTTTCTTCGTGCTGGGCGATCGGATCGAGCGACGCGCTCGTCTGCAGGGAGCCTGGCTCAACATCTTCGACATTACAGTGCCGCCGGGCAGCCGGACGCCACTGCACCGTCACGCGAGCCCCGAGGTCTTCCGGATCATCGAAGGCCGACTGACCATCCGCCGTGCGACGGAGAACGGCCTGGAAGAGTTCGAAGCCACCGCGGGCAACATCGTCCGCATCGCGGCGAACCGGGCGCACGCCTATTCCAATCCCGGCCCGCAGACGGCTGTCTTCTCGGCCATCGTCGACCGCGATATGGCGGAATTCCTTGAGGCTGCCGGCTCGCAGGAACCGCCGAAGGCGACACCCTCCGCGGAAACGATGGAACGCATGAAGGCCGCGGCCAACGCCCACGGCATCACCATCCTGGCGGCCTGAACTTTCAAGAGCCGCCCGGACCGCAAGTTCGGGCGGTTCCCCTGTTCCTACAAGATACTGTCACACCAAGACTATAGGCGATTTTGCTCGCGGGCCTCTTGCGCGCGCTCCTGTTCCTCTCCAAAATTGCGACATGCCTGACAGTGACCCCTCCAGTACCGGTTCCGCCCGTTCGAGCCGTGATATTCCGGCAGACGATGGCGGCGACCACTGTGGAAGAAGCGACGGCGATCGCGTCGGGGCGAGGCATCCAGCCGCAGGCAAAGCGGCTCTCTTCATCAATGATTGCAGGGAACGAGGCCCGGCGTGCTGCGCTCACCCCCATTTTCATGCAAAAAGGAGCGGTCGTCCAACTGATATGGCCGCATTGAATCACTGATGTTCCTCGACTGGATATCCGACCCTTCCGCTTGGGTCGGCCTTGCTACCCTGATCGTGCTTGAGATCGTCCTCGGCATCGACAACCTTGTTTTTATCGCCATTCTGGCCGACAAGCTGCCGCCGCATCAGCGGGATCAAGCGCGGCTGATCGGCCTTGCGCTCGCGCTGCTCATCCGCTTGGCGTTGCTCGCCTCCATCGCCTGGGTGGTGACGCTGACGACGCCACTGTTTACAATTTCCGACTACGGCTTCTTCGGCCGCGATATCATCCTCATCATCGGCGGGCTCTTCCTGCTTTTCAAAGGTACGATGGAGCTGCACGAACGGCTCGAGGGGCATGTCGCTAGCGGCGAGAAACGGTTGGTCCACGCCGTTTTCTGGCAGGTGATTGTACAGATCGTCGTGCTGGACGCGGTCTTCTCCCTCGACAGCGTCATCACCGCCGTCGGCATGGTGCAGCATCTGCCCGTCATGATGATTGCCGTCATCATCGCGGTCGGCGTCATGGTGCTGCTCTCCAAGCCGCTGACGGCCTTCGTCGGCAAGCACCCGACCGTCGTCATCCTCTGCCTCGGCTTCCTGATGATGATCGGCTTCTCCCTGATCGTCGAAGGATTCGGCGTTTACCTACCAAAGGGCTATCTCTATGCGGCCATCGGATTCTCGGTCACCATCGAGGCGTTGAACCAACTGGCGCGGCACAATCGCGAGCGGCTGATCACGCCCACCAATATTCGCGAGCGCACCGCCGACGCCGTTCTGAACCTGCTGGGCGGCAAACGCCCGCAGGTCACACTTGGCCCAACTGCCGACCTGATCGCCGAGCAGATCGCAGAAGACCAGGTCTTCTCCACCGAAGAGAAAGACATGATTCAGGGCGTGCTAACGCTTGCGGAGCGGTCGGCCAAGTCGGTGATGACGCCGCGCATGGACATCGACTGGCTCGACCTCGACGCGCCGCGGGCCGAACTCCGGCACCGTATCCTCGACCTCGGCCATTCGCGTTTCCCGGTTGCCCGTGGCAGTCTGGACAATTTCATCGGCATCGCCAGCGCTCGCGACCTGTTGCGCGACATCATCGTCGATGGCGCGATCAACGCTGAGCGCTCCATTCGCCAGCCGCTGGTGGTGCACGAGAGTATCAGCGCACTGAAGCTGATGGAGCAATTGCGCCAATCCAGCCAAACCGTCGCCATCGTGCTCGATGAATACGGCGATCTTGAAGGCATGGTGACGCCGACCGACCTCCTGGAGGCGATTGCCGGCGAATTCCCTGATGAGGACGAGGAAAAACTCACGATCGAACGCGGCGAGGACGGCTCGTTGACTGTCGACGGCTGGATCGACATTCGTCATGCCTCCAGGCTGCTCGACGCAGATCTCATCGACGAGACGGACAGATATTCGACGCTCGCCGGCTTCATTCTCTGGCATCTCGGCCATCTTCCGCACGAAGGAGAAGGCTTTACAGCGGGCGAACTCGCCTTCGAGGTCGTCAAACTGGACGGCCGCAACATCGACAAGGTGCGCGTCCAGCGTATCGAGGAAGCTGCATAATCAAGGAGGTGGCATGAAAGATGCCGCGCCCGTTGAGAGAACGGATCACTAATATGCAGACGCTGATCGAGGGACAGTCACGCTTCCAGCCTTTCGGC
>NZ_FOCV01000074.1 GCF_900110205.1 Rhizobium tibeticum
CGTCGGGGACGCTGACTGAATTAGCCAAACAGCTCAATCCCCTCCTTCGCGGGTGGATAGCATACTACGGCCGGTTCAGTCGTTCGGCACTGTCCACGCTGGTTGACTACGTCAATCAGAAGCTCAGGGCTTGGATCATGCGAAAGTTCAAGCGCTTTCAGTCTCATAAGACCCGAGCCAACCTCTTTCTGAGAAAACTGGCGCGGGAAAATCCGAGGCTGTTCGTGCACTGGCAAGTATTTGGAACGAATACGTTTACCTGATGGGAGCGGTGTGAATCGAGAGGTTCACGCACCGTTCTGCGAGAGGCCGGCAGGTGAAATCCCTCCGGCCTACTCACCCAGGCCTGAGCACGAAGATGTCACGGCTTCGCGGACGAGCCCCTTGCGGAGATCGATGCCGTTCACCAATCCCCCACGGGCACTGGAAGACGACGACCTTTACCGGAGCGCTCAGGCTATCCGGCATGACCGCGCCCATGGTCTTGGATGGTGCGATGAACGGGGCAGCATTCCAGGCCTATGTGCAACAGGTTCTCATTCCAACCTTGGCACCGGGCGATATCGTCATCATGGACAATCTGCCCGCACACAAGGCGGAGGGCGTGCGTCACGCAATCGAAGGTGCGGGATGTCGTTTGCTCTATCTCCCACCCTACAGTCCAGACTTCAACCCCATCGAGAAGGCTTTTGCAAAGCTCAAGGCTGTTTTGCGCGCCAAAGCCG
The DNA here is from genome assembly GCF_900110205.1 of Rhizobium tibeticum. Lineage (GTDB taxonomy): Bacteria > Pseudomonadota > Alphaproteobacteria > Rhizobiales > Rhizobiaceae > Rhizobium > Rhizobium tibeticum. The sequence continues at coordinate 726 of NZ_FOCV01000074.1, forward strand.
AGCGAACAGTTGAGGGCTTATGGAATACCGTCGGCCAGATCGTCACGCTATTCGAGCCGCAAGAATGCGCCAACTACTTCAAATCGTGCGGATATGACCCCGAGTAAAGTGGACGTGCTCTGGATATGTGCTAACCGGCCTCTGCACCCTTGTGCGAGAAGCTGGCAAGGCGCCAAGGAGGTTCTCTTAGGCCAGTCGTAAGCGCGTGTGGCTTCCGCGGTACATCAGGCCACTATAGGTCCTCATAGGAAGATGTGGACGACTATGGAGGTGACTATCGCATTTAAGCCCATGGCGATGCCCGAAAACAACCCTGCAACTGGATTCACCGAATAGGCTCGCGCAGTACCTATGCCATGTGATGCCAATCCGACCGCGAAACCCCGGGCGCCGTAATCCCGCACGCCCATCGCATTCATCATCGGGGTAACAACGACCGCTCCGCAGATTCCGGTGAGAACGACCACCGCAGCAGTCAAGGACGGATCGCCGGCCAAACTTTCGGATATCGCCATGGCTACTGCCGCGGTCGTGGACTTCGGCGCGAGCGAAGCCGCAATGAACTCAGGAAATCCGAACATCTCGCTCAGCAGGATCGTGGATCCTACCGCCGTCAGGCTTCCGATCGTCAACGCGACGATCATCGGCAACAGATTCCGCCTCACGAGTGCGAACTTTTCGTAGAGCGGTATCCCCAGTGCGACCGTCGCTGGCCCCAAGAGAAAGTGAATGAACTGCGCACCTTCGAAGTATCGATGGTAGTCGATGCCGGTCAGGTAAAGGATCACTGCGATAATTACAATCGATATCAGGGTCGGATTGAACAGCGGATTGCTGGACCTCAGTCCGGCAAGGAACGTTGCGAAGATCCATATCACCAGGGTACCGCTTAGCCAAAGCAGCGACGAGGTCGCGAGGTACACCCACAAACCGTCACTCATCAGACGCACCTCCGAAAATCCGCTTTGCAAGGACGAATGACCACACCATGACGGCGAGGGTGATCACCGTCGACACGACAATGAGCGCGAGCAAGGCGAGCCCGTGAGTGACCAAAAGGTCAATGTGCTTCACGACGCCCACGCCAGCGGGAACGAATAGAATCCCGAGATTCGCCAAAATTCCTTTCGACGTGGCGATCGTCTGGCTTTGAGCAGTCTGTACGCGCTGCCACTTCCCTAACGTCAAAAGAGCGATCGCTATAAGGGCCATCCCCAGGACCGGACCCGGTACGAGACCACCCATCTCATAGGCGAGGATTTCGCCGATGAGTTGGAAGGTGAGAAGCGTTGCAATACCGACGATCATAACCGTGCCTCCCGCCCAGGACGGGCGCGACCTGTCCCCGCCAGATCGTGCACTGGTAAAACCTGCTGCCCTGTGCGGCAAGATTCCGACATCAAAACCTTATGAGAGTCCGGCTCGCCTTACTCAATTTTACCCATAAAGCCCTCTGCTTTGCCACCGCCATTGTCGATCATCGCGTATTTCCTTTCTCGTGGTTCACCAGGGATACGGAGTGGTGGATCTCGAACGATCGGTATTTCCGAAGGGAGGAAAAGCATGCAATCGACGATAAGCATTTTTCACAGAAACGCGCGCCATGCAGCCAAGGGCTGCTTTGTGGGGTCTGCGCTCCTTGCGACGTCTGTCGCGGTAGCAAACTCTGCTGCCGCGGCCGAAGTGAATTGGCGACAGTTCGAGGGCACCACGATCACGTGGGCCTACGATATTCATCCGTATGCTGACGCCCTCAGCGCGGAACTTCCGGAATTCGAGAAACTGACGGGGATCAAGGTAACGCCCGAGCTCTATCCGGACGACTCCTACTGGAGTAAGCTGACGATCCAGCTTACGACAAAATCTCCCGCGTGGGACGTCTTTGGAACCGGAATCCAGCCGGCATGGGATCTCGCGCCAAGCGGTTCTATTGAGCCGCTGGACAAGTATCTCAACGATCCGAAGCTCACCGATGCGTCCTACGACTACAATGACTTCTTCCCGGCGCTGCGTTCGGCGCTGACCTGGAAGATGGAAGATGGTCAGATCGCGCCAGGAGAAGGCGGCGAAGTCTGGGCAATTCCCCACGCGTTCGAGAACATCCAGCTCTTCTATCGCAAGGACATCCTCGACAAATACCAGATCGCGGTGCCAACCACTCCTCCAGAGATGGCAGCTGCCTGCGAAAAGCTGAAGGCAGCCGATCCCAAGATCACACCACTTGGCGTTCGCTTCTGGAGCAGCATCCACACCGCAATCGCCTTGGGCTTCGCCGCCCTCGGGTGGGGCGCGCCTGCTGCAGCTCAGGACATCACCCTTGATGTTTTGTATCCCTTCCCTGAGCTCGCAACTTTCCGGAACCGCTCGCGCAATCTTTCATGAAGGAGCACCCGGGGGTAAAGATCAAGTTTCGCCTTTCACCGCCAAGCTATGCGGAAGCGAACCTGGTGGTGACGCGCGGCGCCCTGACCGGTGATCTCCCTGACGTCTATTTCTCCGGGTTTGGCGAGCTGGAATCGATGGTGGACACGCTGGCCAAGCGCCAGCTCGCCGTCGACCTCGGGCCGTTCATTACAACTGAGGGATCCGATTGGGCCTCCTCGAATTTCGATAAGGCGCTGCTCAACCTCGGCAGAGTTGGCGAGACCCAGTACGGCCTCCCCTTCAATGCCTCGACACCGGTTATCTTCTACAATGCGGATCTCGTGAAGCGCTCAGGCCATGACCCTGAACACTTCCCCAAAGACTGGGACGGCATCATCAAGCTTGCCCAGGATCCGAGCGCTCGGAGACGGGATCGACGGCATGGATTTTTCCGCCGGCGGGAATGCCGGAGACTGGTTCTGGCAGGCGACGGTCCAGAGTTTGGGCGGCAAGATCTTGAACGATGCTCGCACTGGCACGGGTTTTGACAACGAAGTTGGCCTTCAATCGCTCAAGCTTCTACAGCGCCTGACCGCGGAAACGCACATGACGGTCGCTACCGACGTCAAGCCTTACCGGCAGCAGTTCTTTGCTGGAAAGCTTGGCTTCTTCGTCGCTTCACCATCTGCTGCTGCAAACTTCGCGCAAACCGTCGGCAACCGGTTCACGATGCGAACGGCGCCATTTCCAATCGGCGCGGCCAATGGCACCTTGCCGACCGGCGGTAACGTCGTGACCATTACGGCACAAGACCCGGCACATCAGAAAGCCGCGTGGGACTATGTGAAGTTTGTCACCAGTGCTCAATCACAAGCCGACGTGGCAAAAGCAACGGGGTATATGCCCACCAACAAGCAGTCCGGCGAAGCTCTCCAGGCGTTCTACGCCAGCAATCCGATCTACGCGACGGCTTTCGCCCAAGTGCCGCTGAGCGCGCCATGGTACGGTTATCCGGGTGGCAAAGGTGCCGAAATCTGGCGAGCGCAGCGTAAAATCATCGATCAGGTCCAGCGCGGCGCTTTGTCCCCGGATGAAGGCCTGAAGGAAATGATCTCAACGACGAACAGCCTCCTCAACTGACCGTTTCGCAACCTTTTTCTTGCCCGGCTCCATCAGGAGTCGGGCCCTTGTAAGTGTCGAGCAATGCAGAAAATCATTCACATAACCGACCCCCATTTGGTTTCACCTGACAAGATGCTCTACGGCATCGATCCGGCGCAGCGATTGCGGGATACCCTGGACCACGTCTCACGTATACACGGGGATGCGAGACTGATCCTGATAACCGGCGATCTTGCCGATACGGGCGACCCGGCCGCTTACGCGCTCTTGCGCGAGATTTTGTCGGAGGTTCGGCTGCCCGTCTATTTGACGATCGGCAACCATGATGATCGCACTGCGTTTCGCAGCCGTGTTCGGCGGGGAAGGCTTCGTTCAAGCGGCAATCGATCTCGACGATTGGCGCGTGGTCCTGCTCGACACCAAGGACGCGATAAGCCATTTCGGTTGCCTCGACGGTGGCCGGTTTGAATGGCTCGAACAGCAGCTTGTCCATGCCGATGGTCGCGCCGTGCTGGTCGCGATGCATCATACGCCTGGGGACCTGCATGTGCCCTGCTTTGCAATGGGCGGCATGAAGGAGATCGATCGGTTCTTTTCCATCGCCAGGCGGAATGGATCGGTTCGCCACATGCTTTGTGGTCATCGGCACGTCGCCGCGGCAGGCAGTTTGTCGGGCATAACGTTTACCGCCAGCCGGGGCACGGCGCAGCATATCGTTCTTGACTGGGAACAGTATGGGAAGCCGATATTCGTTGCTGCCGCGCCCTCATACGATGTCGTGATGTTGGATGGGATCGACGTCGTCGTCCATCGTCACGAGGGGCTTGAAACATTGCCCGTCATTCGCCCCGGTGATCCGAAATGACCGCGGCACCCTCGACCACGGCCTTGGCTCGTCCCCGGCCGCAGCTGATCATCTTTGATTTTGACGCACCCTTGCGGAAACGGAAATCATTGAGTCTGAGATTATTTCGACAAAGTTCGCCGCGCGCGGCATTGAAGCAAATCCACATGAAATCACGACCGTGCTTTCGGGAGTTGAGCGGGACCATCTACAATCTCGTCTCGAGAGCTATTTCAGCGTCAGCTTGCCTCCAGATTTCATGAAAGCTGTCGAGGTGGAAATCCAGCAGTCCGCCTCCACGCGGCTGCCGGTAACACAGCCACCGTTAGAGAGGGAGCGTTCACAATGGAAGTTAACACGATCGGGTTAGACTTGGCGAAGAATGTATTTGTGCGACCTGCAAGTCGCGTGAGTTTCTGTTTCACAGGAGGAGATATTGCCTGAAGGAACCGGCTGTTCCATCAGCCGTTCCCTACCCGGACATGCGGAGCCGGTAACGGCTCGGTGTGAAGCTCTGGGGACAACGTAGCCGCCGGATATCCGGTACGTCGAGCCGCGAGGCAAGGCGGAATCTGCCAGCACGAAGGCGGAGAGGAGCAAGGGATGAGTGGGTACGACCAACGCATGTGAACTTCCGATAAACGTCGTGATCTTTGACAAGCCAAACGTGCTGACAGGCTTGAACCAAAACGGTACGCGGTGTGGAGTGGTCTTTGAAAACTGGGCCACCATGGACGACCAGCCGCCGGCGAAGAGGAAGGGTCCGCCCCGCTCGAAGACTTATGCGGAACAGGGTAAGCCCATAGTGCTGCCGGCAACGGCAGGCGGACCATAAGGAACGCTGTTGGCGCTGTGGGTAAAGGAATGCGGAAAAATGCTGAGCCACTCAAGCAGCTCTGTCGCGCCAGGTGCAAACACCACCATTCTGGCACATCGATGCCGTCGAGCGGGCGTCCACCCCATCACTACCCGCATTCCCCTGCCATCTCGCGCATACACCGCCTGTGCTGGTAGCTCGCCATCATTGGCAGATCAGCGGTGCGCGCCCCGAATAAACCCCGCCGCGATTCGATGCGGATTAACGGATCACTACTCCGGTAAGTCCGGGTTGGAGTCCCGGATATAGTGAAATCACGTTCCGCGATCCAATGAAATGTCCGCGACTTTCCGAAACCGGAATTCGATGTGTTCGGCCTAGGGGATGTCGATTCCGAAACACCGCTTGTGGGCGACATCAAGGATGCGATTGACCAAGCTCGAGAAGCTGTATCCCGCCGTCGTCGCAGCCAGCACGTAAGAGGCGAGCATACCGAGCCCCGGCATGGAGTTGATCTCCAGGACGAAGGGCTTCCCGGAGCGATCGATACGGAGGTCGACGCGGGCATAATCCCGGCACTGGCAAGCACGGAAGGTCGCAATCGAAATATCCCGCAGCATCGTCTCGAGCCCGCTCTCGATTTGGGCCGGGCAGATCTTCGGCACCGCCGCGGCCGCCACGCATTTCGCTTCCCAAGTCATAAGACGCGTTGCCCGGCCGCCGAAGTCTTGCTCCACCAGAGGCAACACCTCGAGCGCTCCGTTTCCAAGCAGCGCTACGCATACTTCCCGCCCCTCGATATATTCTTCCACGAGCGCATCCTGCGAATACTGCCTAACGATCACTTCCACAGCCTGCCTCAACTGAGCAGGTTCATGTACGAGCTGCAATCCAAGGCTGCACTCTTCGACGCACGGCTTCACTACCACTGGAAATCGCAGGTCGCCGGTACTCTCGGTACCGCGCCGCATCACGCGAAAGTTCGGCGTCGGCACGCCATGATCGCGGATGAGCCTTTTGGTGATGACCTTGTCGTTCGTCAGACCATGCCCCAGCGGGCTCGATCCAGTGTATGGGACACCGGCCATCTCGAGCATGGCCGGAACGTGGGTGTAACGGTACTCGCCCTGAATTCCCTCCGCCATGTTGAAGACGATTCCCGAAGGGCCAGCCTGCGGATCGGGTGGCATGAACCGCTCGAGCGTAGTAAGCAGTCCCTTATCGCCTTCGCACAGCAGCGTCTCGTGACCGCCCTCTTGCAGTGCCGCCACCACCCTTTCAACTGTCTCGTCGCGGCGGTATTGCTCCGGACAAGGCTGGCCGAACCGATTGATCACGCCCGTCCAATCATAGTTACTGACGATGGCTACCCGCATGAGACTACTCCTTGTGGATGTTTGCAACTGTCACGTTCATTGGTTCGAGGGGAACAGATCGCCTGCCTTCCGCGGCCCACACGGCAGGCCAGCATGGAAACGGCGGGGCCTTTGTGCTCCACTCGATCTGTGTGGTTAATCAGCATCATTTTGATCTCATTCTTCGGGTAAATCATCCAACCAGCAGGCGCCCTCGAGGTGCGGCCGGGAAAAAATCTTTCCGATCTTTTCCGGAGCTTTGTTTTGGTGATATCGCATATAGACGCGGCGATCGGCTCCAAGGTCGAGGATCTCGATCTTTCCAGTGTAATGGGACATGATGTATTTGAATGTCTTTTGAATGCCACTGAGACGTTGGTGGATACCGTGCGCAATCTCTATTCCGCGCCGCAGTGAAACCTGAAAGTGCGATGCGCCTTTCACTGGCCTGCCCTGAAAGAGATAATAAGGGCGAACACCAATTTGATGACATTTGGCGAAGGTTTTAGCCAAAATCTCGGAATTATCGTTTACCTTTCCGAGAAGCACGGATTGGTTGAGAAACTGCACGCCACGCGCACGCAACGACAGAATGTTGCGTTCTGCATCGGCCGAGATTTCACCGATGTGGTCGAAATGTGTGACGACGACTGTGGTCTTACGCGCTTCATGGATCCGTTGGAACAGAGCCAACAGAGCGAGATCCTCAAACCTCTTGGGCTCGTAGGCGACCATTTTTGTACCGAATCGAATCGATTCCAGATGTGGGATCGGCAGCAGATGATCAATGATTTTGTCGAGCTTGGCCGTGCTGAGCACGAACGGGTCGCCCCCTGATAGCAGTACGTTCGTCATCTCAGGATGGCTGCCAATATATTGCGCAACCCGGGAGAGATCAGTTGCGATTTCATCAGAGTTTTTACCAACAATGCGTTTGCGAAAGCAATAACGGCAATATGAAGCGCAACGGTCCGTTACCAATAACAACCCGGTCTGGGCGTACTTGTGCTGGAATCCTGGCGCAACCGTGTTGTCGTGCTCGCCGCTCGTGTCCAGATTGCCGGGACTCTCGAACTCTTCGAATGAGGGCTCGACGATGTGTCTAAGATGATCGTAAAAGCCACTGTTGGTGATTTGTTCACGATAGAATTTGGTGACATGGTACCGCGTGATGTTGTTAGCTTGTAGCTCAGCCTCGGTTACGTCGCGCGTCCCCTCGATGAAATTCATGGTAGCGGTACGGGGCGGCGCGTCCGAGTTAGCGGCGGATGATTGAAGTGGGCGAACTCGAGGCGCCACGAAGGTCCGCGCGTTCAGATCACAATAGCTCAGGCTCTGATCCTCGCTGTCAACTGCCATCGCGTCCGGATCCCGCTGCGGCTGCGCCTCAAGCATCCCGTGAATGCAGCGGCCCTGGGGATGGGCCACTCCCGTCTGGTTCGGCTCTGCCAGGAGACGGTCACCTTCCTTCTCCGATAGAAGTGGCACCGACCAGACGCGCTGCTCAAAGTCAACCTCCATCTGGCTCAGGGTCTGTTGCAAATAGCTCGCGAATTGCTCGACCGTGCTCCGGTCAAACAGCGACGTCGCGTAGGTCAGCCTTCCATGAATCGCCTCGCCTACCTCAGCAAACACAAGCGCAAGGTCATGTTGCGTGACACCTTCACGAACTCCAACGTATTCAAGTTTCAGCCCCGGCAGCTCCGCTGACGCCGCAGCATTGTTTTGCCATTCAGATAAAGCCTGGAAGATCGCGGTGTGAGCCTGCTTGGGGGGCGGATTGGCGCGTTCGAACACCTGCTCAAACGGCAGGTCCTGGTATGCCTGCGCCCTAAGTGCGGCGGCACTCACCTGTTCGAGCAATGCCTCCAGCGTCGGATCGCCCGCCAAATCGATCCGCAGCGTCAGAGTGTTGACGAAGGGGCCGATCAACCCCGCGACTTCGAAACGCGTGCGGTTGGCGCTCGGCGTGTCGATGACTAACTCGTCCTGACCCGACAACCGTGCCAACACGAGCGCCCAACCCGCCAGCAGAGTAACAAATAGCGTGGTCCCACGACGTTGGCTCTGCGCCTTGAGGTGCGCGGTCAGCGGCTCGTGTAAGACGAACTCGACGTAACTCCCACTGTAGTCGTGCCGCACCGGACGCGTCCGGTCCGTCGGCAGCTTCAGCACTGTTGGCACGCCCGCCAGCGTTCGGCCCCAGTAGTCCGACGGGCGCTCCAACACCTCGCCCGCCAGCCAACGGCGCTGCCAAATAACGTAGTCCGCATACTGCACCGGCAACGGCGTCAGCTGAGTCGGGCGACCCTCCCAGGCCGCCGCGTAGAGCTCGCTGAACTCCCGCGTCAGGATCTTCCGTGATTGGTCATCCGAGACCATGTTGTGCATGGTGATCAGCAGCACGTGGTCGTCCACTGCCAAGCGCACGAGCCGTCCGCGGATCAGCGGGCCGGCGTCCAGGTCGAACGTCGCCTTCGCTTCATGCCTCATCAGTTCCGCGAGATTCGCCTCCACATCCGCTGCCGAAGTCAGATCGTCCTGTTTCAACGCTAGGCCAACGTCCGCCGGCCCGAGCCGCTGGAACGGCTCGCCGTTGTGCACCCCGAAGGTCGTGCGCAGCACCTCATGACGCGCCACTAGCCCGTCCAAAGCCGACTGAAGGGCTGCCTCCTTCAGTCCGCCGCGAAGCCGAAATCCCATCTGGATGTGACAGACTTGGCTGCCACCAGGGAGACGCGAGGGGAACCAAAGACGCCGCTGGACGAATGACAGCGGCACCCGAGACGGCCGTGGCGAGGCTTCAATTGGTAAAAGAACACTCAACAGCGCAGCGTCTGTCGCATTGATTTGGAGCGTTCGAGTAAATTTCATTTAGACCTCCTCAGCCGGAGTCTGCGGCTTATCACTGTCTTCATTGTGTCCGCTGCAATTGGCGTGCCAACCGTGAGAGCAAGGGGGCAAAAGCCATGTGTTTCGCACCGCGACGGCGGAATACTTGCGCCTCAGTGTGTCAGGTTCCGAACAAAGACCTTCAACCGCACATAGATGAGCCCACAACCGACGTCGAATGGCACGGCGTCGAAGGCAAAGCTGTCGAGCGTCTTTTCCGGGTGGCAATGCACCTCGGCGAGGTGTCTTTCGATCCTGCGATGCGCCCGCTCGGCCACTTCGTGTTCAGCGATGGCTGACAGGAAGCGTGCGGCGGGCCATCCTTCCCGATCAGCCTGCTCGCAAATTGCGGCCAGAGCGCCTTGATCGTCGTTGGCGGGATTTCGTGAGCATGATACCGAGGCGTGCTTCGTCTTGTGTGGATGCTCTTCATGCGCCTTCTCGCGTGGGCCGCCCCAATCAGGGCTTCATATCCATGGAGCGATGCGAGTTGCACATGAACGATCGCAACCGGGGCCGGGTCCGGGGCGAAGAGCGCTCTCAGGGCGGCTATTAGGTCAGGCAGGCCGCCGGCGTCGAGCGTTCTGGCGAGTTTCCCCCTCGGCCAATTCACGCTCGCAGCCACGATCATGGGCCAGCGCCAGCAGTTCGTCGTTGACCTTGCAAGCTGCCTGTCGGCAATTGCTCGATGAGAACGTCGAAGGCCCTGAGATATTCCAGCTGGGGAAAGAGCTTGTCGTTATACCCGAGGTTGAGAAGCGCCATCGGATTTTTGCGCAGGGAATGAATGACGTGTCCGTAATTGACGACCTGGTCGTGCCGGCCGTGTGCATGGCCACGTCCTCGGGGCATGTCATCAGATGCGTGCCCCCGATGAAGACGTCGAGGCGATCGTCGAACAGACGCACCCGCAGCCGGTGTCCGATCAGACGAGAAGGCACGGTTTAGAAGACCTTGCGCAAGGTGAAGCCGCCGGTACGCGACACCGTGACGACCACCTCTTCGAAGTCGGTGGTGCGACGATCGGGGAGCGGCTCGTCGTCAATCGTCCGGGACAATGGTGCCGTCGGTCGGCCAGTCGCATTTGCCATTGCCCAACCTCTCATGAAGTGTCAAGCGATGTCGCCGCGCAGCAGAAGTGCGACATTACAGCAACGGAACTTCAGTCCGCCGGCGCTGTATCTGGAGGGATAGACGCGGTTGCGATCGCTGCAACGACAGAGGCGATGCCAGCCAAAACGAATGTGGCCGACAACGACTCTGGGATCACCATCCCAGCAAGGGCCGAGCCCAGCGGGAAGCCTGCGATGTTCAGGCTTATCGAAATGGACATTACGCGGCCAAGCTGTTGCGGATCGGTGCGCCGTTGGCGCAAGGTCAGTAGCGCGACACTGATAGGGCCGGACATCACGCCGGCGAGCACGAGACCGATTGCCAGACCGCCGAATCCGAACTCCGCCGCAACCGGCCATGCTGCAAAGGCGGTTGCGACCATACCGGCGGCCATGACATGGCGCTCGCGTCCAGTAGTGCGCATATGGCCAGCGAGGAGCGCACCGACACCTCCGGCGATACCCATCGCAGCCCACAAAAGCCCGGTTACTGAACTGCCCGCCGCTGTGGCGTAGTGATCGGCCACGGACACCGGAACCACCACGTAGAGGACGCCCCATGTGATCTCATACAGCGAATAGGAGACGGCCAGTCCGCGTAGCGTCGGCTGCCGCGCCACCATCTGAATGCCTTCCATCGTTTGGCGCAAGAAAGATGTCTGTGTGGAAGCCAATCCTGGGAAGCATTGGACGTGGGACAAGCAAATCGCGGCTCCTGCATAGGCCGCGGCGATCATAGACATCGCAGCTTCCGGCCCAAGCCAGGCGACGACCATGCCCGCCATCGCGGGCCCAACGACATCGACGATGGCATAGAACGCGGAGTCGAGCGCAATGGCCCGATTAAGCGCGTGTGGTGGAACGAGTCGCGGCAGCAGAGTGCGGGTTCCCCCAGCGCCCAAAGGGCCTGCGAGCGAGAACAGCATCACCAGGATAAACAAGACCGGCGGACTGGACCAACCGGCCCATCCAGCGAAACTGATCGCGGCGATAAAGACAGCGCTGGCGATCATGTCGATCCTGATCGCAATTGTAGGCCCTACGCGATCAAGCAGAACGCCCGCAACAGGGCTTACCATCAAGCCTGGAACGATACCTGCAAATGTAGCCCACCCTGCCAGGCCCGGTGACGAAAACTGCGCCAGCACGAACAAAACCAATGTGAGGACGAACATGCGTCCGGCTAGACGGGATAGGTTCGCAGCAAGGATGAGAGGGAATAGGCCAGGAATCTCCAAAAGGCCGCGGTATGAGTTCTGCCGTTCCATGGTGACCTGCACCGAGTGGTTAGGTTGTTGAGCATTGAAAGTGCAAGGATGTCGGAGGTGGACTGCCTTGAATGATGGTCTGGTTTGAAAATTGATGCATGACCGGTCACTAGTTCATCAGGATGGCCACCTCTGACGGTGCGGTCTATATGGCCGCAACGCCCCGCTCTTAGGTGGATTCCTGCCTGCGGTCGGATTGGAGTTCTAGCGGCGGCTCGGCACTTTTAAACAGCAACGTCGTCCGCGTACACCTACTTAGGAAGGGAGTATCGACACAGGGAGCGCTAATTTAGAATGCGCCGACTCTGCGAAGCATTAGCAGCGCGGATGCCCTTATGGCTGGTACGCCCGAACTTCTGCTCTCTAGAGCAGAGGAACTCTCGACGTTCGGTACGCATACGCGGAAGGCCGCCTTGAGAGATGTCCGGAAACGTAGCTGACTGTGGGTATGGACATTTATACTGACAGTCAGCGTGATAACCGT
>NZ_FOCV01000083.1 GCF_900110205.1 Rhizobium tibeticum
CCTCAGTGACATCTGTGCACTGTTCTCCGTTGAAGAATGTCGAAACTACTTCAAGGCCGCAGGGTATGAGGCGATTTAGGTGCGACAAGCTTTAGCTTAGCGAAAATCGCGCTACGCCCGGAACATCAGAGCTGTTGATCGGTTTCTACGGAGAAGATTTAAATGTCGACGGACCACAGCGATCAACCTGATACGTTCAGGTTTAATCCAAGGTGGCTGCAGACCCCAACGAGCAGATACGAAGACCGGCCCCATGGTATCCGGTTCGAAATAGAGAGACGGAGCGCCGTTATACCGTGGAAACTAGTTGCTTAGGGTTCCCACATCGCCCGTGCCGAGAACGCGAAGTCCTGTAACATCTCCTCGAGCGTGGCCTCTATTGCCGGCATGGTTCCCGCAGCCGGAACATTTCAATCTCTTTGCCAAATTGGCAAGGGGCGCTCGCTTCCCCAACCGCCGGCCAAGTTCCCATCGGTCGATTGGCGCGCTCTTCAGACACAAGGGGCGCGGCCACAAGGACGTACATCTCCGGCAACGATCCGAGTGTTTCGCGCTCCAGATTGACTGCGAAGTCGGCAGGCGGCGCTAGGTCGATGCCCCGCCTGTGGCGCATGTTTATTTCCGTTCGAACTCGGGTTTCCAGCCGAGTGTGATGCCGCGGCTCATGGCGCCGTCGGCTAGGGCTAACTCTGACGCAAGTGGCGGATGTCCTCGCGAAATGGCAGGACACGAACACCAAAATTGCGTTGCATTCAGTTCCGATCGTCATACGTCATTGGACTATTGGTGGAGGCGCCGCCAATGTTGTCGCAAGCCGGGCATCCGGTTTCCGAGTTCCCGCCTCATCCGCCTAACTTCCGTTGCGATCAACATGTAAGATCGTTGGTGAAGCGGTAAAAAACCGAAATCAGGACGCCTATTGTAACGCTGGAGCGTGTAGTCCTCAGGTGCTGGCTCGGCGACAAGCTCAAAGGCCGCAACTCTGTTGTCAAGAATATTTATGAGTCTCCAGCTAGGATCAGAAATCATATATCGATAAACACATGCTACGGCAGGTATAGGAATATCATCCAGCAAAAGATGACCGCCAACCTTCAGTACTCTCGTGGCGTAGTGCCAATCAATGACAGGATATGGGAACGAGTGAGCGCCATCTATAAATATGTAGTCGAAAATACGCTCCGCGCCGTCCTTCCATAATTCGACATGGTCGGAAGAGCTGGATATCTCTGATGTTGCTCCCACTCCCAGATTGTTCGCGAACCATGCGTCCCACTCCGCCAAACGTTCGGGGTGATTAGAGATCCTCGGTAAAACGTCGTCCGAAAAACCTGCTGCGAATTCGAGATGCGGATTATCTATGCCAATTTCACGAAGATAGCTCAGAACTCGTTTGTGTTCGTCATGAGTTGGGCTGATAACGGTGTGGTGGGCTCCTTTTGAGGCAAAGACAATCGTAGATGCGCCGCACCCGGTTTCTAGAGTGCGCATGCCTTTGGACACTGATCCTTCTATCTCACGCAAGGTCTCCGGAGCGGCGTTCCAGCTTTGTGTTCCGCCCCAATGGAAGCGAGGCTGATCTCTTTCTAGTGTCTCTACGATGCTCATAGATAAATCCCCCAAAAGATTTGTTCAAATCAGCATGGTGATGGGATTGTCCGTCGTCAACGCAGAAAACTACGTTCATCGATGTATCAAATGTTGCCAATTGGTTGTAGCGATGACCTGATAAGACCGTAGTTCCCGGGGAAATATGCATGCCGTGTCGTGCCCTTTAAAGGCATAATTCAAAGTTGAGCGCGCTTTTCCACTGCCGCAACCAATCGGCGCGACAAAGGCAAAGAAAAAGGCCGGCACCTCTCAGCGCCGACCCTTCTCGACTTGCCTCAATAACAGCTGCCAATTCATCCGTGGTCAGCGTCAGAAACATGATGGGTTGGAGTGTAGCTCAAGCGGCGGACCCGTCAAGCACCGCTTACGGCGTGGTGTACAACCCGCCAGGTTGAGCCTGATAGTCTCGAGGACGAGGCGGGAGCAGGAGGCTTTATTGCACCCCGATGTCGTTCGCTGGCAAGCCGTCGTCTGCACCCGCTTTGACAAGCCCGTCGCGGATGTGCTGCATGTCGGATTCTTGAGCGTAGTGCAAGGTGGCGAGGAAGGACTCGAGGCCGAAGTCGGGGGCGAGCGCTCTGACCTTCTTCAAATGCGCAGAACCAGCAACGTCGTCGCCGAGCCAACCGTAGCAGGCGGCGACGAAGGCGTGCTGGACGTGATCCATCACCGAAAGGTGCATGAATGCCTCGATTGCTTCACCGTATTGCCGCGCGGCGAAATACGCCTTCCCGAGATGACTCCAGAATCGTTCCGGGTGATGGGGATTGAGCCGCATTGCTTTGCGAATCCACTCGACCCCTTCTTCCGGCCGACCAAGCCACGTCAGCAGCTCGCCCTGCTGGACCACCACCAGGTCGTAATTGGGATTGAGCGAAAGGGCACGCTCCTGGTGATAGCGGGCCGTCATTAGCTCGTTGTTGTTCACGTTCACGGCGGCGAGGATGCGATGCACGTCGGCATCGTTGTCGTCGAGCCCCAGCGCCCGTTCCAGCTCGGCAACGATCTCGGCCCAGACTGCATCCTTGTCCTCGCACCAGCCGAGCACCCACGCCTGCCCGAGGATGCAGGCCCGCCAGGCATGGGCATGCGCATATCCGGGGTCGAGTGAGAGTGCCCTGTCTATCAGAGCCTGGGCCTGCTTATTGTCAGCGATGGTGCCCCGGTGGTGCAGCACCTTGGCTGTCAGAGCACACTCGTAGGCGGCCATGTTCGCCGGCTTCGTGCGGGCGAGCTGGTCTCGTTGGGCGGCCTCGAGACGCCCTGGCAGAGTGGCCGCTATCGCCGCCGTCACCTCGTCCTGAATGGCGAAAATGTCGTCCAGTCTTCGGTCGTATCTATCGGCCCAGACATGGGCATCGTTGGCCGCGTCGATGAGCTGGACCGTCACCCGCACTCTGTCGCCGATCTTCCGGACGCTGCCTTCCACCAGATACTGGGCCCCAAGCTTCTCGGCCACTTCGCGCGCGTTCACGGGCTGATTCTTGTAGACGAAACTGGAATTGCGCGAGATGACGAAGAGTTCGTGGCGGCGCGACAGCTCGGTGATGATGTCCTCGGTCAAGCCGTCCGCGAAAAACTCCTGCTCGGGATCGCCGCTCATGTTGTCGAACGGCAGCACGACGATCGAGGGCTTGGAGAGGGCTCGCTTCGCGTCCTTTTCCTCCGGCGGGGTCGGCAGGACGGAACCCTCTAGCCCCAACCGATAAAGATGCACGGGACGGCTGATGTTCTTTAGCGTCTTCTCGCCCAGGTCCTCGATGGGGACATCGAGACGGTCAGCAATCTGCGTCGCCACCGCAGCCGTCACGCAGATTCCCCCCACATCGGCCAGCTGCTCGATCCGGGCGGCGATATTCACGCCATCGCCAAAGATGTCGTCGTCGTCGAAAATGATATCGCCGAGATTGATGCCAATCCTGAATTCGATCCGCCGATCCTGAGACACATCCGAATTGCGCCGCCTCATGCGCTGCTGGATTTCTACGGCGCATTTCACCGCGTCCGTGACGCTCTGGAATTCCACCAGCATGCCGTCGCCCGTCGTCTTGATGATCCGGCCCTCGTTCTTTGCGATGGCGGGATCGATCAATTCGATTCGGTGCGTTTTGAGGCGGGCGATCGTGCCTGCTTCGTCGGCCTCCATTAGCCGACTATAGCCTGCCATATCGGACGCCAGGATTGCGGCGAGTCTTTGTTTCATCAAGTTGTCACCGGACTGGCAGATCAGCGGTCCGGAGCGATTCTAGCGCACCCCAATGCAATCGCCTATCTTAAAATTAGCACCTTCTTTCGAAGGAGGCTGGGTGCCGCACGGGGAAAAGCGGCATCATAGCCGGTAATGGCCGCTGTCGTTTCGAGCTTCGATTTTCGGAGCCTCGGATGGGTTGTGACATTTTGCGATGGTGGGAGACCAATTCAGCGTCATCGGAATACTAAGACATCAAGTGCATTATCATCGAATGTCCGAGTGAGTCATATTCAAAACGAAACTTGCTTGCACCCTTGATTGGACTTGGGCAGGCCGCTATCGGCCCCAAAGCGGACCTTAACGTCCCAGACTTCTGCACCGTGCAAAAGGCGACATGGGTACCTGGCCGTTGCCAAGAGCGTGCGGTTCATCGAACGAGAGCGAAATGGGCGTCGGGAGCTATTTGATCGAAGGCGTTTCCGGGACTGGCAAGACCTCAGTTGCTATCGAACTGCAGCAGCGCTGTTACCACGCCATCCACGGTGACCGTGAGTTGTCTTATCAAGGAGATCCCCAGACGGGTAAACCGCTGGATGGCTCTGCGCATAAGCAGAACATTCTGGATGTGACCTTTGGGCATGAACACCACCTTTGGTATGTCGACAAAGTCAAATTCCTGGTGGCCGATCAAAGCCAGCCGATCTCCTTCTTCTGCGGCGGCTCAAGGAATTTCCATCGCTTTATTGATCTGTTTGACGGGGTTTTCGTTCTCGATGTCGATTTGGACACGTTGAAGGGGCGGCTTGCCAGGAGACCTGAAGACGAGTTTGGCGGAAAACCAGCCCAACGAGAAGTGATTGTGCGACTGCATGCGACGGAAGAAGACATTCCCAAGAACGCGACGACCATTGACGCCACTGCGCCGCTCGCCTCCGTTGTCGACGATATTCTAGCGAAATGCAGAGAGGTCGACTAAGGGCCGGCGCGCCGTAGTCTAGGGCATTACGACCTGAATCCAGAGCGTGTTGCAGCCAGCTTGATGGCGGCGAGAAAGTTGCGCGGGTCTTTGTTCGCTGTCGTTTGAACGGATTTTTCGGCTGTAGAATTGGCGCGGATGATGCACCTGGTTGCCAAAAAACCATAATTGCTCCACCTAGATCGCACATCGACGCTCGGCATTAAGAATTGGATCAACGCTGAATGCGCATACCATACGTTTTCCTCGGTGCACTTCTTGCAATCGTACAGTCGGCAAATGCTGAAGTCGCATCACCGCCTGTTTTGGCGCCGGTAAAGCAACAGGCACAAGCCGCTCAGTTGAGTGCAAAATTTCTGTCGCGCTTTAGCTACAAGCCCGTTCCACTTGACGACGCCTTGTCGGCCAGGATCATGAACCGGTTCATCAAATCGCTCGATCCGGACCGCGTGTTCTTCCTGCAAGCGGACATCGACAGGTTCATGTCTGACCGCAGCGAGATCGACGATGCCATCGAACGGGAGGACTTGAAGATCCCGTTTGCGATCTTCAACGTGTATGAAAAGCGCGTTGTCGACCGCATGAACTACGCGCGAGACGTGCTTAAGCAGGACTTCGATTTCGGTGCACAGGAAGATTATTCCGTCCTGCGCGATAAAGCGCCTTGGCCGCAGTCGGAATCCGAGAGCAATGAACTTTGGCGCAAGCGCGCCAAAAGTGACTGGTTGCGGTTGAAACTGGGCGGCAAAACCGACGCGGCTGTTCGCCAAACGCTGGACAAACGTTACGCAAACGCTCTCGAGCGCGCTTACAAGTATAAAAGCGACGACGTTTTCCAGTCGTTCATGGACGCCTATACAGCATCTATCGACCCGCACACGGACTATTTCGGCCCGACCGCTTCGGCCGACTTCAATATCTCGATGAAGCTTTCGCTGGTCGGTATCGGTGCGGTACTGCAGGAACGCGACGATTACACGACGGTCCGTGAGCTCGTGCCTGGCGGGCCGGCGCAGTTGTCCGGCAAGCTCTCGGTCGGAGACCGCATTACCGGCGTTGGTCAAGGCAGGGATGGGGCGATAAAGGAAGTGGTGGGCACACGCCTTGATGAAGTCGTGCAAATGATACGAGGGAAGAAAGGCTCCGTCGTGCGCTTGGACATCCTGCCGGCGGATGCCGGAGCAGATGGCACCCATCGCGTTGTCAGCCTGGTGCGCGATAAAATCAACCTCGAAAAACAGGCTGCCAGGAAGGCCGTGCTGTCCATGAAAGTGGGCGAAGCCACGCGCAAAATCGGTGTGATAACTCTGCCGGCATTCTATGAGGATTTTGAAGCCCGGCGCAAAGGAGACAAGGACTACAAAAGTGCAAGCCGCGATGTCGCCAAGCTTCTCGGCGAACTGAAGCAAGAAAAGGTCGACAGCGTTCTCATTGACGTGCGCAACAATGGCGGCGGTTCATTGAACGAGGCGATTGATTTGACCGGTCTGTTCATCGGCAATGGCCCGGTCGTCCAGCAACGCGGTAGCGACGGTAAGGTCGCGGTAAAAAGCGCTGATTTTCCAGCGCCTGTCTGGACAGGCCCGGTGGGTGTTCTGATCAATCGCGGGTCGGCGTCGGCTTCGGAGATTTTTGCCGCGGCTATCCAAGATTACGGTCGAGGCGTGATCGTCGGCGAACCCAGTTTCGGTAAGGGCACCGTTCAAACTGTCGTCAATCTTGACCAGATGGTTCGCAACAGCAAACCCGAATTCGGTGAGCTGAAAGTGACGATTGCCCAGTTTTTTCGCGTCAATGGCGGTACGACACAGCTGCGCGGCGTGACGCCTGATATCAGCTTGCCGGGATTTGCGGATCCGACGAGCTTTGGTGAGATGAGTTATGAGAATGCCCTGCCGTGGACCCAGGTCAAGCCTGCGAACTATGCGCCCACCGGTAATATAATGACGCTGCTGCCGACTTTGCAAAGCCGCCATGATGCTCGGGTGCAGAGAGATCCGGATTTCCAACGCGTTTTAGAGGACATTGCCGATCTGAAGGCGCAGCGCGAGAAAGGGGTCGTCTCCCTCAATGAAGCCGAACGTCGCAAAGAAGCTACTGCTCGAGATGATCGCCTCAAGTCTCGGGCGCAACTAAGCGATGCCGAAGATCCTGGCGGAGATGATGGCCTGCAGGCAAACGAGCGCAGCCTGAGTGCTGATATTGCCATTGAAAACGCCCGCAAGAAGGCAAAAGACGTCTTGCTCGAAGAGGCCGCCGCCATTCTTGCCGATGAGGCGGTTTTGCAGGAAGGCGCCTCTCCGCAGTAAATTTCGTGCAGTCATCATCGTTCCAGGCGAGCGCATCTTTTCAAAAATGCGCTCTTAAAAACGCTAAACAACAACGATCGTCTGCAAGCGACGTTCGAAAAGACGTTCTATGGCGAGATGAAGAAAGCTGCACACATGGAGCTGCAGATAACGCCAGAGAACGGTGTGCACGTCGCTCTCCATGAGACAATCGTGCAGAACCGCGGCCAAATTTCAGACGACGCATTCACGATCAAAACAGAATTGCCGGGAGGTGGCTCTGTTGAAACGCAGATAGAGGCTTTTGATCGATCATCCCAAACTACGGGGCGTGAGCGATCGGTCTCCACTACCAGACTTGCGAATTTGTTAAACGGCCTCTCGTGGTAGCGACTGGGTCTTTCGCAAAATTTGTCTAGCCGCAGTTGTTCTGCGTCGGTCGCGCCTCGTGGCGTTCCTTGAGGCATTGAGCTTGAGGCCATCACCATAGGACCGCCAGCTTACGGTTCACACCGCGTTCCCATAGAAGCGTGGTGATGAATATTGACAATATATGCTACGCGACCCAACATGAAGAGAGGACGAAAGGATATGCCAAATGGCTTCGGGAAGCATCCATGTGAAGGTCGGCGGCCAGTTGCAGGCCCATATTCAGCAGCAGATTGGTGAGGATGGCCTCTACGAGAATGCCAGCGAGTATATTCGTGCGCTAATCCGCCGCGACTTGCAGACGCGGGATGAGGCATGGGAGTCGCTGCAAAAGGAACTGGCTCCTGCCATGCGCGCCGATGACAGTGAATTTGTCACACTCACGGCCGAGGATGTAATCCGTCGCAACCAGCGCCGTTGATATGGTTGCGTATCGGTTTTACCCGCGCGCGGACGCGGCGCAGGACAAAATTTGGCGTGATACCGTTGAGAAATGGGGTGAGAAGCAGGCGGTGACTTACATCATCGGCTGGCATACTCATTTGCAGCGGTTGTGCGAGGAAAAGGCGATATGGCGGAAGCTTCCGCAACGGCTTGCGGTTCCCGCTGATGTCAAACGCGAGGCGCATTTCAGCCGCTACGAACATCACTACGTGTTCTTCCGAGAACTCGATAACGGCGATCTCGGTGTGATGAGCATTTTGCACGAGCGGATGGGTGTGCCGGTGCGCCTTGCTGGGGACCTGGCGGTACTATCGGAGAAAGCTGAGCCTTCTAAGCCATAGGCGTTGGCGCTTCCTAAAGGAAAGCGAGGAGTGCAAGCCCGGAACACACAGAGACTTCTCAATGAAGATGCGATGCCCAGTCGCGAGGACACGGGGGACCCGTTCAGGCCGCCTTGCTCGGCACGATGGTGACGCGCGCGCTCTTCAGGATCTCGACCTTCTCCTGGGCCGGTTCCCCGAAGGCGGAGATCATTGCGCGGGCATGGACCATTCGCGCCATTGAACGGATCCCGGCCGCCATCCCGCACCAGCCCCGTCAACGACGCAGTCCCTTGCGAAAGTCAACTGGCTGGCACGACCCGTAAGCCACCACACCGGAGGCGATCATGCCTTGCGAACCGCTCGAAGGATCTTCCCCAGATCGGGATTAACATCGCTGCCAGCGTGCACCATGGCACCCGGCTCCATGCTTTCGGCTACCGCCTGAGCCTTGAACTCATCTGACCAGCGTTGAATCTCTCGCGGCGCGCCCCCTAAACCCGCCGCAATGGCTTCGAACATATGGAACGTTCTATGTTCGGACATAGGTTCAGACATAGCAATTCACACCAATCTCATTCCCTGAGCTCACACGAATAAACCCGATCACCCGCTAGCGCTAGACGGGGTCAATGCACCGCCTACAACTCGAACCACCACACCCTTGCATTCAGACCTTCTGCGTAGCCCCACGGGCTTGGCGCGCGCGCACGCACCAAAGGAAATCCTGCAGATTTTGAGCACCTGATTTGCGACCCGCCTGAGAAAAGCTTCAACCGCGGCCATCCTCGATACCAAGAACCTTGGAAAGGCTATCCACATGCTTCGCGCGCACTTCCCTGGGTAGCTTGTCGAGATTGATTTGCTTGAATTTCACTGCGGGAAGTTCTGCCGCGTCAGGCAGTCCAAGCTTTTCCCAATCCGGCGTGCCCTTCTTGAATCCGACGAGAAACTCGCGATGCGCTGCCGGCATGGCGCCGGTAATGGTTTCGACGATTTGCTCCCGAGCAGCCAGTAGCGTATAGCGCGTCAAGCGCGACGTCATCGATGGTCATGCCTTCAAAGTTCTGCTCGAACTCGGCCATGATGTCTTTGCGGTCTGGTGCGAGCACTTCGGCAATTGGCCTGCCGTGGCTGATCAGATAGACGATAAGCCCTGGCGCAGCTCGTCGGTGGTTCCCTCATTGGCTACGCCTTCACGACGGTAGAGGGCCGCGGGCTGCCTGGCACAACGAAGATCCGACCGCCTCGCGCGAGGCATCGTCGATTTCGCGGCCGGCCAATCTCTCCGCAGATATCGTTTGCCTGCCAGTGGATTTGGCGGGTGTTGCCCAACGTCGAACAATCCCCGCCTTGCAAGCGACCATTGCGTCCTGCCCCGGCTTTAGGTTCCTGCCGGGCCCGCGCCGCCCCGCAACGGCTTTGCCGTCCTCCACGTCCGTTGCGGCCCTATCGGGTGCGGGCCTGCGCCTGACGCCCGGCATTCGGACCGCCGTAGCAGGTCGCGATGGTCGCGACCTCAAAACGGAGGTTTCAACATGAGCAGGCAACAAACCCACCAACGAGCCGATATCTACAGCCGCATCACCGACAAGATCATCGCCGAGCTCGAACAGGGCGTGCGACCCTGGATGAAACCCTGGAGCTCAGCCCAGGCGACCGACCGGATCACCCGGCCTCTGCGCCACAACGGCCAACCCTATTCCGGCATCAACGTCCTGCTTCTGTGGTCCGAAGCGATCGCCCGCGGCTTTACCTCGCCGATCTGGATGACGTTTCGCCAGGCCCTCGAACTGGGGGCGGCAGTTCGCAAGGGCGAGACCGGCACCACGGTCGTCTTTGCCAGTTCCTTCATCCGCACCGAAACCACCGATACTGGCGAAGCGGTCGAGCACGATATCCCGTTTCTCGAGGCCTACACGGTCTTCAATGCCGAGCAGATTGCCGGCCTGGACGCGCGCTTCAATCAGCTCACACCCGTTCCGGATCCGATGGTCCGTATCGGCCATGCCGACCGCTTCTTTGCCAACACCGGCGCACTGATCCGGCACGGCGGATCGACGGCATACTATGCCCCAGCTCGCGATCACATCCAGATGCCCGCCTTCGAAGCCTTCCGCGACGCGGCCTCCTATGTCGCGATCCTCAGTCACGAACTGACCCACTGGACGGCGGCGCCACACCGACTGGATCGCGATCTCAGCCGCTATGCCAAGGACCAAAGCGACCGCGCCCGCGAGGAACTGATCGCCGAACTCGGCAGCTGCTTCCTCTGCGCCGATCTCGGCATCGTTCCCGAACTCGAGCCGCGGCCCGATCA
>NZ_FOCV01000092.1 GCF_900110205.1 Rhizobium tibeticum
TTACGGCGTCGGCCCGACACCGCCTACGTGCTCTTGCCTGAAAGCGCTCTCGGGTTTTGGACGCCGTCGGTCGAACGCCTGTGGCGGCAGCAGCTTTCGGGGGCCGATCTGAGCCTCATCGCCGGCGCGGCTGTCGTCGATGCGGAAGGATATGACAACGTGCTGGTTCGCGTCTCGGCCACCGAAACTGAGATCCTCTATCGGCAACGCATGCCAGTGCCTGGCTCGATGTGGCAGCCCTGGTTGCCACTGATTGGAAAGAGCGGCGGAGCCCGAGCGGACTTCTTCGCAAATCCGATCGTTTCCGTTGGCGGCCAGCGCCTGGCCCCACTCATCTGCTACGAGCAGTTGATCATCTGGCCTGTTTTGCAGTCGATGTTCCACGATCCAGACCTCGTCGTCGCCGTCGGAAACGACTGGTGGACGAAAGGGACGGCAATCATCGGCATACAGCGCGCCAGCGCCGAGGCTTGGGCACGGCTGTTCGACAAGCCCCTCATTGTGTCCTTCAACACCTGATCTTTGGAGCCATCGTCATGGACCCTGCCTTTATCAAACAGTGTGCCGATCCGGCGCTCAAGCCTGCCGTCGTCGAGCGGTTCGTGTCGGCGGTGGGCTCCGGCGACCCACTTGCTGTCACCGTCAAATCGGGCGGACGTATTATCCTCGTTCCCAAGCCGAAAACCCCAGACGAGGCTATGGGCATCGTTCGGCAGTATGTCGGCCAAGCAGTGGTCCGGGTGGGGGTGACGCAGTTTCCAGCCGGTGTCGGCGTGAAGGATACCTCAGAGATAAAGTCCGATCTGGTCGAGCCCTGCGAGAACCTCCGCAAGGGATCTACGATGTTCGCCAAGATCCTTCGGATCGTAAGAAAATGGTATGGCAACCCCACAAGCGCTGAGGTCTTTCCGCAAATCTTCGACGATGCGGTCTACGCCTGGAACACAGGCCAGTTCGAGGGCCAAGGCGTGTTTCAAGCTCAAGACCCGGGTGGTGCTATCGCCGACACGAGCGACAAGGCGAAGGCGGTGGAGGCGGAGCCAGCTGATGATGCCGCGCCGGCTGAAAGCGAGGCCGAGCCCTCAAACGCAAAGGACATCGGAGTGGCGGGTATCAGGATCGATCTGTCGAGGATCGGCGGTCAGAAATGACTTATCGAGCAACGATGAACGTGGCGATGAATCAGGGATCGACAATCGCAACGTTCAGGTCATCGAGCACATTCGCGAGACCCGGTGCCCGTATCAGCCTTGTTGCGCCGACAGCCCTCAGCTTCCCGATGGCTCGATCGAACACCGCAAGATTCGTGTGCCCGTTTAGCCTCGACGGATAAATGATGCCGTCGACTTGATCTCGATGTTCATGGAATGCGACAGCCCATTCGCGAGCAAGGGATTGCTTGGAGGATTTTGCCACATCCGTCGGCACACCCATCTTGATCGCTCCGTCGTCGCGCAGATCAACCATCGTCAGTGGATCGATCACCTCGATCTGCGCGTATTGTCGGTTGTGAAGCGCTGACTCGGCAATGGGGAGATCGCCGATCAAGCCATCGCGTTGATCTCGCAGTACGGCTTCGAGAAAGCATACTTTGATGGTGTCGCCCATGTAGAGGACGCCAAAGCGATTGGCGGACTTGCGGCGCCGCGGGTCGCTGAAGCGGCTCGGTGTCTTTCCGAAACCGAGCGGATCAGGGTATCTATCGAGGTAGATGCGGCCGAACCGTGAGCCGGACGCTACGACGTGTAGATGCAGGCGTGCTGTTTCGAAGCCGGCGGGCGGCAGTGCATTTCCCATTTACCGGAAATCTCGCCCAACGCTTTCCGCTGCCGCGATCGCCTGTTTAGTTCGCCCACGCTCCAGAGCTTCACGACCCGTCAGACCATCCAGTTCTCCATGCGGCTGGACCAGGAAGCGGTAGACTGCCCAGGCCCCACCGAGGCTCTCGTGAAGGATAGGGAGTACAGCAAATGGCTTGCCATCGGAATCGAGCTGCCAATCGGGGAAGCGATACCCACGTTTGGCGCCGTCGAGTCCGAGCACCTGACCGTTTTGCCGCTTGGTATTGACTGTCACCCGCGTGGTGCCGAGCAGGCGAGCAAAGTCGTCAGCGCTGAGCATATCGGCTTGCCCGAGGATTTCTGCTGCTTTCGAGCGTCCGCGTGCCCGGGCTGCGGCAAGAGCTTGCTCAAGGCCAGCATCTGCGGTGCTGTCCTCCTCAGGCAGCACAGGGACGGCCATTGCGGCGTCTTCGACCGGGGTTACGACCATCTCGCCTTCTGGATCGACGTCAACGCGGAAGCTCACACGCCTGCCGGCGGTTCGACTCCTTGAAATCGCCTGTCCATATTGCTGCAGCAGCGCCTGCACGCGCTTCGGCTCGTCGGACAGGACTTTGGTTGCACTATCCGGAACTTTGATTTTGAAGCCGCTCATACCTTCCGGCAGCGCACCGGCGCCTGTCGCCAAGAAAAAAGCCACGGACCGACCAGGTCCATCCCTACGGGCCGAGCCGTCTTTGATGCTGGGTTTTGCCTTGGGAGATGCCATAACATTTCCTCCATACAGAAGCACTTATATGGCAAAGATGGATAAGTTCGTCAAGTTCGTAAAGGCATTTCAGTTATGGCATGCCAAGCACCCGATTGTAGCGCTGACATTTCCGTTGCCGGGGACCCGGTCAACTCAAGACAGAAACCGCTTTAAGCTCAAACCGGCGTATAAAATGTATGGTAGCTTCCCAAGGGAATAGTGCCCACAGTTTAACTTCAGGATCTGCGGCCGGCTGCCAGCGTTTTTCAGACCGAGTAACAAGCTTTCCGAGAGCTCCGGCAACACAACCGTGTCTCTCTTGGCCAGCACCACTTGAAGATCAAGATCTGGCCGAGCCAGACGATGCACATAGTTCTCGAGACTGAGTGGGCTCCATGCTCGTCTGAGATCAGCCAACGCGATCTCTGGCTCGAGGCTGCTTCGGATAGTTCGTGTAGCGCGACCGGTCCAAACCATATCGGCAAGGCTCCCACCGGTCAGAAACAGCGAAGCCTTCGAAACATTTGGATCATGTGCGGCAATCAATCCTGCGACCCAGGAACCGAGGCTCATGCCGAGGACGGTGACTTCTCCATAGCTCTCACTTTTCAGCCAGCGGATGAGTTTTCTTCCATCATAGACCGCCTGCCTCAGGGCTTGGATCGTTCGACCAAGGTTGGCGCTCAGCATGTAATCCGCGTGCAATGAGCCCGGACGGCTACGCTCGAAGTGATAAGGCATCGCGATCTCGATGACCGTGATCCCGCACCGTGACAAAAAGCCGGCAATTTGAGCGTTTCTGGTGCGAGCGTTCCAATGGTGAAAAATCACCAGTGCCTTGTCGAGAGAGCCACTCGTGGTGATTTTCGCCCAAACAACATTGTTTTCCGCGACGTCGGTAGAAATGTCCGACCGAAACCTAACCCAACTATCTTTCACTTCGAAGTCTCGGTCGGCGACCTTCGGCTCCTCAAAAAACGTT
Source organism: Rhizobium tibeticum (assembly GCF_900110205.1). Taxonomy (GTDB): domain Bacteria; phylum Pseudomonadota; class Alphaproteobacteria; order Rhizobiales; family Rhizobiaceae; genus Rhizobium; species Rhizobium tibeticum. Next base: position 3,515 of record NZ_FOCV01000092.1, read on the forward strand.
GGATCACTCGAAGCGTTATCTGCGCGGGCACAAAAATCGCGGATACTGTCGATCTCCTCACCTGGAAAGGCACGGTCTGCATCAAGGGCGAAACTAGTAGTTTCCTTCCCGTCCTCACCGCGTCGCGCCCGCTGTTCATCCCACCGATCAAGCCAGCTAAGATACAATTTGTCTGCTTTCTATTCCATTGGATCGCCGACTGCCTAGGCTGGGGTCAACCAGGCTGAACACGGCCACGCACACACCGATGCCCAAGACAATTGAGAACCCCACGAACGCGTCAACCAGCAGATACGTGGCAAACAGCTGTGTCACGACCGCCGCCATGTTCCACAGAGGTTTATGAAATTGCGTGCCAATACCTCGCAGGCAGATTGAACCGTAGACAAAAACAACGACGGTCGAAAGTGCAACAAGCAGGCTGCTGTAATGGGTAGGCATCCGATAGTGGAACCCATTGCTGGCACCATCGCGTCCAGCCAGCGCTGAAGACAAATCCCCGGCCAACCAGTCGAGAATGTTTTTGGCGTTCGATGTCAGATAGGAGCTCTGAGCCTTCATGCACAACGCGACCAGAATGCCTAGAATTGTGCAACGAAATATCCCACGCATTAATCTTAAGCAAAGCTCATAGACCTCGCCTCGAGAGCCACGTTGCGGAAGGACCGTTGCATCCAGGCCAATTCTCCTGAGATCGTGGATCATCGTGTGGAGCAATATGAGCCCGGCGAAAAATAGGTAAAAGCAGAGGCACATGTAGAGGTAAGCGAGTGCAGTGAACCCGATCGACACTGGGACCGAAATGACTTCCGGTCGCACAATTGCCAGCGTGCCCCAACTTGTCGCGTAGTCTGCGCCGCCTTCCAGCAATGGGATCAGGCAGACGCCAATCCATTGAAGAATACCGGCGAACAACACACAGATCACGAACACTGCCCAATATGAAAAGGAGGACCTCTGCACATTACGGGACCAACCGTCGTCGCTTGTTGTCGTGTCGCTCATTGTCCACAGCTTCGTGCGCCCCTCCTTTGTCCAGAATGCGAGCAGTTCGGTGACCAGCGAGAAAAACAGCGGCAAGAGCACCATGAATAGGAGCGTCCAGTTCGGCGCCCAGAGAAATCCCACCTCTTTCGCAACGTTATCCGCGCGAAGGTAAACGGCGCTGTGTATCCCCAATATATAGGACAGAAAGCCAAGGGCGGATGCGCCGGCAAACACCGCTGCGGGCAGGTTTAGCGGCGAACCGCCGCTGAAGAGCATCTCCGATCTTCGCGCTAAGCTGAAGGGCTGCTTCTTGCGATCGGGATCGGGTTCGGCATCCCGTGTAGACTCGACCGATGACGACTGCTCGTCATCAACTTTGGGTTCTCGCGAAGTATCTGGACGTTCTGGCGCACGGTCGTCTGCCTTTCTTGCCTCTCGTCTCTTTGCCTGCAGCCGCGCCTGAGCCGCGCTTAGCTCGACCTGCCACGCGGCCGTGGCTTCCGGATCATCACACCCAAAAACCCTGGCAAGCCAACGAATGTTCGCCGCGCTAATTCCCCGGTCGTTTTCCTGAAACCAAAGCTGAACCGTCCTCAGATCAACCCCAGCGCGGTTTGAATCGATCTGTGAGATCGCCTCGGCAAGCAGCTCTGGCGTCCATGGCCCTGCTGGAAATCCGTCTTCACCGAGTGCCCTGCCTGCGCCCGCAGCAGCCAGTTTCTTGAACAATTCCTTCCAATCACTGCCGTCGTTCGGTGGTGGCAGAAATAATTTCCCGTTCTGAAACAATCGATTACCAGTTCTGATTTCGTTTCGTTTCGCTGCACTTCATATTACATCGTGCCAAATCACTCAATCACCGATTATCGAATTCAGGTTGGATAAATTTCGCATAAACGCATAGCGAGTGATCGACATGCGCAAACAAATGAATCAACCTCAAGATGAGTTGGCGCACGCGGCAACATCTACCAGAGAGGTTGGGCAGGATCGTCCAGGTTCCGTTGGTGTCGCTATGAGGCGCGCTACCGAGGGACCAGCACTGAATGGAGGGGATTTAGATGAACCAACTCGTCGCTGGGCTTTTAGAGATCGGCGCTGTCGCACATGATGATGCAACGCTGAAGACCGCCTTCGCAGATTTGGCAGAACGGTTTGAATTTACAGGCTACGACTACGCGAAACTGCTGCCAGGCGACTTTTACGTGATATCAAATCTGTCTCCCGATTGGCTGAAACGTAGCAGGAAGCTGGACCTGGAGCGGCGACATCCAATCATGAAGCGAGCCCAGCAATTCCGGCGCGCCTTTATCTGGTCAGGTGCGCAAGAAAACGAGACAATGCCGGAGGAAGACCAGACCTTTTATGAAACGGCATCGCATTTCGGGATCCGATCAGGCGTTACCATGCCGATTGCGATTTCTAATGGTGGCATTTCAGTACTCAGCTTCGTCTCACCGAAAGCGGTTTTGAGCGCCTGGGACGAAATCGATCCGATCGCCGCATCTTCTGCGGTTGGGCAGCTACATGCCCGTATTGAGCAGCTGAAGGTAACTCCCTCGTTCCAGGAGCCGTTCTATCTTTCTCCGAAAGAGGCGACTTACACGCGATGGCTGTCACTTGGCAAAACGGTGGAAGACACGGCCGAAATTGAGCACGTCAAATACAATACCGTCCGCATTTCGCTCTCCGAGGCCAGGCGCCGTTATGACCTCTGCAACAACACGCAGCTCGTGGCCTTGGCAATCCGACGGGGCTTGATCTGATCAAACCTTCGGCGTTCGGCCCAGTATGTTGAGAAGTGTTGTGAGCGCAGACATCTGCGCGTGCATTTCGATCGTCGCCTCCAGATAGGCTACATGCGCCTCACTCGGCTCTTTGCCGTCGTCTCTGTCACCTGCTTGGGCGATTTGGAACAGTCTTTCTGCGCGGTCCACAAGCGTGCGATGTTTCTTGATCGCGCCAACTGTCAGGATCTCGATAACTTGCTCGGACTCGTTCGAGAGCAGTCCGACAATCGGCCGCAAGTCGATATCCGCGGTAATGTCATTTCTCTCGTGATCCATAGTTTCTCCCAACGTCCCCGCACTGCCCGCGGTGCTCGCCAACAGGTTTGCGCGCGTGAGAATCGAGCAACACAGCGCGTACTGTCTTGAGAATTATTTTAGCGATTGGCCGGTGTCACTTCCACTGCAGTTTTGCAAGAGGGAATGATCCTTGCGTCGCGTGCTCACTGCATTCGCCGCGCAGCCACGGCAGCTCGAACTTCTAAGACGCAGATCGCTTGGTAAATGCAATTGTGATTGCCTGCTCTTGTTGCTCCGAGGTGAGATGAACCTCGTTGACCTCCGTGTCTGGACCGACAACCTCAAAGTTGGTGGGCGTTCGATCTTCGAACATACGGTAAGCGTTCATCGCGGCCTCTGCGGGATTGTCAGCTTCGATGAGCAACGTGTGAGAGGTCACTCTATAAAACGGCATGCTCTTTCCCCGCGACTTACTGGTCTAGCATCCGGGGGCTTTACACGGAACGGCCACCACCTTGAAGGTGAGCAGGCTGACCCCTACGTGAATACTTAGGAAACACGGACCGGCATGATGAAACCTGAAGCAACATCCATCACGAAGACTTCGCTTGATACCTTGGATGCCGATTGCGAAATTTAGGCATCAAAGACGTGTGGGTCGAGTTTGGCTTATCGGCGACCGTCGGGTCGCGACCAAGACTATCGAAAGGTTGGAGCAGACCTTGTTCGCGAGGTCGCGTTTAACGGGACCCCGGCTTTGATATTGACTGACGAAGCCAAAACTCTCTTGGCTGGAAAGCACTAGTGCTGCGCCAAGGGAACTGCCAGCTGATACGCAATCGGATTATCGTCGTATCTTCGGCCTTCGAAAAAAGCTGTCTCGCTCCTCCATGACCGCATGTCCTGCGGCATAGAGGTGCGCAATCGCCTCTCGAATATCAGAAAATGCCTTCTCAGTCCGCTTTGAGATGTAGTCGCCGACGGCATCGACATTTGACTGCAGCGCTTTCCCGCAGTCAGTAGCAAGCTTATCGACTTCGGGCGCGATGGCGTAAAGCTGTTGTATTACGCGGTCGAGATCGTCTTTCGCACGTTCTGACATCCTGTCGACCATCGACTATCTCCTCATTCGTGTGAGCCCCGTTCGGACTTTACCCCCCGTAGCTGCCCGGGAAAATGATGTCCTGATCTACGAGCAAATTGAACCGGTAGCCGGGTCTGATCTTTATCGTCGGCTGGACATTGAGATTCTTCGAGATGGTCTGCTCGGCGACTCGTCCGAAAGTCTCGGCGAAATTTCGACGCGCCGCGTCTGAGGCCGTGTCCTGCGTGGCAAGAGTTGAACTCTCAGGCATCGACATGTCTATTCCCGTCCCGATGAGCGCGACGAGCGCGGCCGAGCCGAAGGTCCGGAGGTAGTGGTTGTCGACCTTGTCGTTGAAACCGCCATAGCCCTCCGAGTCGGTCCCGGCCATACCGCCGATCTGCAGAGTCGAGCCATTCGGGAAGATGATATCGGTCCAGACGACGAGA
>NZ_FOCV01000085.1 GCF_900110205.1 Rhizobium tibeticum
TAACACGATCGGGTTAGACTTGGCGAAGAATGTATTTCAGGCTCATGGAGCGGATGCGGCTGGCGCCATTGTTTTCCGCAAGCAACTGCGACGCGACAAGGTGCTTGCGTTTTTCGCTGGGCAGCCGGCCTGTTTGGTCGCCATGGAGGCCTGTGCTGGGGCGCATCATTGGGCGCGCGAGATCGGCAAGCTCGGCCACACGGTTCGTCTGATCCCACCATCCTATGTGAAGCCTTTCGTGAAGCGGCAGAAGAACGATGCCGCCGATGCCGAGGCGATCTGCGAGGCCGCGCAGCGGCCGACCATGCGCTTTGTCGCCGTGAAGAGTGAGGAGGAGCAGGCGAGTGCGGCCGTATTCCGGGCTCGTGATCTGTTGGTTCGGCAGCGCACCCAGACGATCAACGCCTTGCGCGGCCATCTCACAGAATATGGGCTGGTCGTCGCCCAGGGCCCTTCTCACATCGCCAAGCTGATGGAAAAGGTAAAGGATCCTGAGGGCGACCTGCCAGAAGCAGCCCACCTGGCTCTCACCATGCTGGTCGATACGCTGAGATCGCTGGAGGAAAGGATCAAGCACCTTGATGCTGAGATTGCACGGCGTGCCCGGGAGGATGAAGACGTGCGGCGGTTGGCGACAATCCCCGGCGTTGGTCCGATAACGGCAACGGCTCTGATTGCGCTGGCGCCTTGCGCCGCAACCTTCCGAAAGGGTCGCGACTTCGCCGCTTGGCTGGGCCTGACGCCGTTGCAACGCTCAACCGGCGGTAAACAGAAGCGGTGCAACATCGAAGATGGGCGAGCGTACCTTGCGTCGCCTGCTTATCATCGGAGCGAGCGCTGTCGTGCGTCATGCTCGTCGGCGAGGCGTTCGTGAAGGATCGTGGCTTGGGCGCATGCTTGCCCGCAAGCCGCCAATGCTTGTGGTCGTCGCTCTTGCCAACAAGATGGCCCGCATCGTCTGGGCGCTCATGGCAAGGGGTGGGACCTACAGGGCTCCGGCCGTGGCAGCATAGCAGCTCGGTCTGAGGTCGTCGCAGGTGTAGGAAGGTCACACGATCTTCGGCGTTTTGTGGGTTGCATAGTTGTCCATCACGAGATGTATGTCCGGTCCCTAGGGCATCACGGCGTCGATCCGCTTGAGGAAGTCCAGAAACTCGGTTGCCCGGTGACGATTGTAGCATTTGCCGATCACCGCACCGGTGGCAACGTCGAGCGCCGCGAACAGGGACGTTGTGCCATTGCGGACATAGGTGTGAGTGCGACGCTCAGGCACGCCCGGCACCATGGGCAAGACAGGCTGCTCGCGATCCAGTGCCTGGATTTGCGATTTTTCGTCAACGCAAAGCACGACAGCTCGATTTGGCGGCGACATGTAAAGACCGACAATGTCCTGCCCCTTGTCGACGAACAGAGGATCGGTCAACAGCTTGAACGTTTCAGACCGGTGCGGCTGCAGCCCAAACGCGGCCCATATCCGACGGATGGTCGTGTGCGAAAGCCCGGTCGCACTTGCCATGGAGCGGATTGACCAATGGGTGGCATCCTTCGGGGTGCTGTTCAGAGTGCGCTCGATGACCTGAGCAACCTGCATATCGGACACTGTGCGTGGGCGACCTTCGCGATACTCGTCGGTTAGCTCTTCAATGCCGTTCTGAACGAACCGCCGCCGCCATTTGCCAACCGTGTGCTCGTGGACACCGAGGCGTTCGGCAACTTCCTTACTCTGCAATCCTTCAGCGCAGAGCAGGACCATCCGGCATCGATCAGAAAGCGAACGTGGCGCTTTGTGCCGCCGAACCTGAGCTTCGAGAAAAGACCGATCCTCGCCGCTCAATACGACCAAATCCGCCTGTCGCCCAGCCATCAACAATGCCCCGTCTCTCCGATAGGGGAATATACAATGATACTTACTTAAGTCCAGGTGACTAGTGCCTCCCTCCATGCAAAGGAAAATAATGCACCATCAAAACCTGGGATCAAACACCTAGTTTAAAGGAAGCGGGCCGGTTGTGGGCCGCGTTGTTGCCGAACTCGGAACCGACCATGACCCAGGATCTGCCAAATGCTTGACAAACATCCGCAATTTAAGGGACCATTACGGCCGGTCGGGAGTTGGAGAAATTCCTAAGCTGCGCTGACCGCACATGAACCTATCGAACCCTGAACCTCGTGGCCAGCAAAGGTGAGCGCTTTGAATTTGCGGCTCCCGGTTAATCAGAATTCGCGCAAGCGCGGTATCTACAGCACATAAGTACGCAATGCGTCGAGTTGTGCTTCGTTGGCTGCCAAAGCTTGAAGCGCGCAGCTGCCGCGTTTAGCCGCGATCAGTTCCACGAGACATTCCACCACCGCGAATGCGGGAGTCATAGTGTGAAAGATCCAAGGTGTTTCGGTCCGAACGCTAATTACAATTTGGGCAAGCTTAGCGATGGGAGACACTTCGCTGTCGGTCAACGCGATGAGTTTCGCACCGCGAGAAACGGCGAACTCGGCGGCCTCCACCGTGAAGCGAGTGTACGGCCTGACTGTAACCGCCAGCAAAGCGTCTTCTGGACCGACAGACCCTAGCACATCATTGGACGTACCGCCTATTCCGTCGATTAATATCGTGGGAGAGCCGAGTAATGAGCCGACATAGTGCATCAGATAGGCTACAGGAAAACTCGAGCGGAGGCCGATACAAAAAATATGCCGCGACCCCAGCATGAGATCTGCCGCTTCTGCGAGCGCGGCAATCGCGGAGGGCTGTGCGAGGTTCCTTAGATGGCCATTCAAAACATCGATTGTATCCCTGATTAAGGCACCATCGCCCACGGCCTGCCGTCGTGCCAATAATTCGTCTTCAAGGTCCGCAAAGCATTCTGGCCGCCCCCTGACACTGTCCGCAAATACCTCCTTCAACTTGTCGAACCCTTCGAAGCCAAGGCGTTTTGCAAGCCGCATTAGCGTTGCCGGAGGCACTCGTGCTCGGCGCGCCTGCTCCCTCATCGACAGCAGTGCGACCTCCGTTGGGTGGTCGAGCAACCAACGTGCAGCGACCTTCATTTGTCGCGGGTACAGCTCGTAGCTGTTCTTGATTGCACTTACGACGGGCAAATCCATTCCGATATTCCTAGTCGAGCCGATAAATGCTGAGAGCCAGCAAACGCGGGGTTTCTTTCACGAACAATGATAAGCGCAACCCCTTTATCGAAGAACGCTTGACGGCACACGATGTCCCGCTGGCGCGGGCTGGATCTCCGGCAGGCGCTGCGCCGCTTTCTGAGAGGTAACTCGACTGAGATCGCAAGCCGGTCATGAGGTCGGTCACCAGCATATGGCACGGTCTTTCAGGCGTCTTGAGCTTCTGTTGTCGGATGCGGCCGACCTCAGAAGGGGGGATGAGATCAATCGCGAATCCAAGCGGCAAGGGAGTCATATCGTCCTGCGATCCATAAAGGATCGCCAGCGTATATGTATTAAAGTTGAGAAATTGGTCCATGATCACTGAATTCCGTGGGGAACCGCTGATATCCCCATGACCAAATCATCAAAGCAAGTTGCGTGCCGAACGGGCCCACCGTCCGCAGTGCACGGTTTCTCCGTATCTGCGGCCGGCCCAGGCGACGCTTTGGTCGGGTTTCTGACATTATTGACCTGCTTCGGACACAAGAAGGTTTGCGAATAGTCACGCACGGGGGGAGCTAGTGAAAGAAACCTTAAACAGGAAAACAGCCTGAGGCCAAACTCAATCTATGGGGCGACACAATCTGGATGAGAAAGCTTATCATCTTGTTTGTCGCGAGGCGTAAGGCCTCGTCTGACGCGGCTCGGCAGCGGCACCTGCATACCGGTGTGCCGCAACAAGACATACAGCAAAGTAGGTCGAAACGCGCCACGATCAGCGTGTTAAATATAAGATTAAACCCTATCGAAGCTGACGATAGCCAGAGCTTTGGCCTGCTGCCCGCACCTACCCGACACATACTGGCGGGCAGCTTCACTTCGGCAACTACCAACACCGGTAGTTGAGTAGGTGGGAACTCCACTTTATGATCCTGTAAATGTTCTACCAACCGGAATTTGTAGCGACACGAAAACGTTTTGATGCATCGTCTTTTCAAGACTCCACGGCGACACGATGCACTGGACACAACCCAAGACTGGCCGCAAGTCCGCGCGCAGGCAATGCGCAAAGGGCGGCGATGGCTCGATAGCCGACTAGCCAGACCAGCCGCGCTCGCGCCGGAACCCAAGGCGGTTGCTTAACGTATTCACGTAATAAGTGAGATCAAAAATGACGGAACTCAAACTGGAAACATCCCCGCAAGCGCCAGGAGATAGCTCATCGTCGACGCTGGAAGACTCGGGCTGGTCGTCGGTTCCTACCGTGACAGCGCTATCTAACAGGGAATTTGCTACTCATTATCGAGATTCCATGCGGCCGGTTCTCCTACGTGGCGGCTGTGCGTCTTGGAGCGCGTGCCAGCGCTGGTCTCCGCAGTATTTCCATCGTGTCGCTGGATCACTTGCTGTGCCAGTCAAGACGCTTAACAGCAGTGAGATCAAGGTTTCTTCTTGGCTGCTCGCAGATTACGCGCGGTTCGTTATGGAGCAGCCGCCAGGGGGGAGGGAGTATCATCGAGAGCGAGAGCGGCTCCATACTGCCACGACATTCCCCTGCTTGGTATGGTGGAAAGTTTGGCGGGGGACTGTCAGCCCTTTCCCGTAAAATTTGTTAGTCCGTCGTATCGTCGACATTGGTGGCGCTACTTGCAGTTTTTCATGGGCCCTGCAGGCACTGTTACCCCGCTCCACTTCGACACCCTTCTCAGCCATAACCTCTTCTTCCAGATCTACGGCGCCAAGCAGTTCACCATTCTCCCACCCGCCCAGGCAATGTGCTGTGGACGCCGCGGTTGGAGGTGGTTTGATGTGGACCCTGAAAAACCGGACTATGTGCGCTTTCCGCAATACGAGCGAGCAACACCGGCCGTCGTCACCGTAAGTGCTGGCGACATCCTGTATAATCGCCGCGGGATCGTTGGAGGATAGTTGCAATACAACCATTCCCATCCAGGCCAAAGGCAAATGCACGACCGGGCAAATATGGACTTGCGTATGCAATGACCGACGCGCCGGCGGCAATGTACTATGTTTCGAGTAACCGGCCCGCAGAAACATCTGGCCGGGTATGGCGGCATTCTGCAGAGCGATTGCTACAATGGCTTCGAGCCGCTCAGTGTTGCCGAAAAGAAAGCGGTGCCGATCACCTTTGCCTTTTGCCATGCGCATGCGCGGCGCAAACTCTTTGAACTGGCCGATATCCAGAAAAGTGCCCGCGATCACAAACGCAGAGGCAAGCCGATCTCGCCGATCGCCTTGGAGGCCGTCCAACGGTTCGACGCGCTGTTCGAGATTGAGCAGCAGATCAATGGATTGAGCGCCGAAGAACGACTGGCCGCGCGGCAGGAGAAGAGCAAGCCGCTGTTCGATGACATGCACGAGTGGCTGAAGCGGGAACGCGCCACGCTCAGCAGATCGTCCGAGGTGATCGAACCGATTGATTACATGCTGAAACGCTGGGATGGCTTTGCCCGTTTCCTGGAAGATGGCCGGATTTGTCTCACGAACAACGCCGCAGAGCGCGCGCTGAGAGGTATTGCCTCGGGCGCCGCAATTGGACCTTCGCCGGCTCCCAGCGCGGGGCCGATTGTGCCGCCATCATGCTCACCTTCATCACGACCTGCCGTCTCAACGACGTCGACCCAAAGGCATGGCTTGCCGATGTGTTCGCCCGCATCGCCGATCTCCCCGTCTCCCGCCTTCACGAACTGCTCCCGTGGACGTGGAAAAGGCTGCGTGAGGCCGAAAAGGCCCCGGATCAGTACATCGCCTGAGCGACAGCCTCACATACATCAGCAAGTGCGCCTGCGCGCGATCCAATTCCGCGGCCTTCCGCGTATGGATACTGTTCAACGGCATTGGCCGAGTTGAATTCGCTCGTTGCCGGATCGATCGGCAGCTGTCCGAAGACGAACAACAGGCCGCCGACCTTGACCGCTTGGGAATAGGGGCCGACACCGCCAGGAGCGTCGGTGGTGGAAACTTCTTCGATCACAGCTTGGTTCGCCATGGATGATTGATGTGGCGTTCGTTCAGGCGTAACGGCTCATTGCCAGGTCAGTGGCATCGATTTCTGGCGTGCGGCCGGAAACGAGATCGGCAATGACGCGCGCCGCACCGGAACTCATTGCCCAGCCAAGCGTGCCGTGGCCAGTGTTGAGAAACAGGCCGGTGATTTTCGTCGGGCCGATCACGGCGTGCGTCTGGCGTCATTGGTCGGAGCCCTGACCAAGCCGTGCTGGCGTCGCCGCCAGGGACAAGAATCAGGTTTGATTTTGGTGAGGCTAAATCATCACCGGGACGCGAGCGCTCCGGTTGCAGCAACGGAATCCGCAACTAGGGGCCTACAGCGTACATAAGCGGACGCGGGACTGAGCGTCCGGCCCGCCTTGATGAGGGGCATCGGATGTCCTTTTCTGATTTACACATTTGAAAAAACCATCAACAAATTTGGCTCAAATCTTCCGCCGTGGAATGGACGTCGCGTACGTATTCATCGATGAAAGGTGGCGGTCGGCGCGCTTAAGCTCTTCGAGAGCTCCGGTGCGATCATGACTTGCCAAAAGGCCGCAGAGAACTTCCGAGACGGCGAGGGCAGGGACCAACGTATGGAAGAAAGTCTGGCTTTCCGTAGAGAAGAGCACCACGTGTTCGGCGATGGTCACCAGAGGGGAAACCTCGCTGTCCGTAATCGTAACTATTTCCACTCCTTTTTCGCGGGCGGCCTCGGCAAGCTCGAGTGTGTGAAGTGAATAAGGGCTTATCGATATCGCAAGCAAAACATCGTCTGCGGTGGCGCGAATAAGCGCATCGCCGCTTGTGCCGGCCGGCCCATCAAGATGAACGGTCTTTTCCCCGAGCAACGTCATGACATAATGGAAATGCCAGGCCACCGAATGGCAAGAGCGCAAACCAAGAACATAGATTCTCCGGGCTTTGCCCAAGCGGTCGGCCACCGTGCTGAGCCGCAAGAGCGAATCGGGTTCGCATAGCCGAGCGACCTGAGCGGAGAGGCTTTGGAGCATTCGTTGCGCCAGTCCTTCCCCATCCGTGCCGCCCCCGTCTCGCTGCAAGGCCCGGGCGGCGAACCCATCGGCACCCACCCGAATGACGTCGGCGTGCTGACCGCGGAAATCTTCGTATCCGGAAAATCCAAGGAACTTAGCCAGCCGCGTCATCGTAGAGGGTTGCACGCCGGCGTTGCGGGACAACTCACGCATCGACACGAGCGCCACTTCCTGAGGATGTTCCAGGATGTGACGAGCCGCCTGTTGCAACTGAATAGACATGTCGTCAAATCGTTCAATGATGTGACCGTGCAGGGGGCCCTTTTGCAACATTTGCCTCATCTAAGCTGACATAATCCATCCGGAACATCCCTTTCGCAGGCGAAAAAGTCAAATGCTATCATCCATTGGTCTTCGGGGGACTTGGCAACCATACCCATATTGAGCATGAAAACAAATGAAGCAGAAAATATCTTCTAAAACACTTGTTGCATTTTTCGGCGAAACCTGCAAATCAATAGAAAGAAGCCGGAACGGCCGGTTAGATCGAAAGCCGAGACCTGACAATGACCAAAATCCTCCATCGAACGATCGGTACAACTCTGCCAAGGGCCGTAGCAGGAGAAGGCATCTACATTACCGATAGCGAAGGCCGCATCTACATAGACGGGTCGGGTGGGGCCGCGGTGAGTTGCCTCGGCCACAATCATCCGGAAGTCTTGGAAGCGATGAAGGCGCAGATGGGACGGATTACCTACGCCCACACATCGTTTTTCACCACTGACGTGGCCGAGCAGCTCGCCGAACAGCTGGTAGAGCTGGCACCCAACGGGCTGGATTATGTCTACTTGGTTTCAGGTGGTTCTGAAGCTGTCGAGTCCGCTCTGAAGATGGCTCGCCAGTATTTTGTTGAGGTTGGCCAGCCCCAGCGTCGCCATATCATCGCGCGTCGACAGAGCTATCATGGAAATACAATTGGTGCATTGGCAACTGGCGGGAATGCCTGGCGCCGCGCTCAGTTCAAGCCGATCCTGCCAGAAACGCATCACGTTTCGCCCTGCTATGCATATCGCGACATGCCGGTGGGAGAAACTCCTGAGGACTATGCCGAGCGTCTTGCCGCCGAGCTGGAGGCGAAGATCATCGAGCTTGGGACGGGCAAGGTCATGGCTTTCGTGGCGGAACCGGTAGTCGGTGCAACACTTGGTGCAGTCGGCCCCGTCGCTGACTACTTCAAGCGGGTTCGGCAAGTCTGCGACAAGTACGGCATCTTACTCATTCTCGATGAAGTGATGTGCGGCATGGGACGCACGGGTACGATGTTCGCATGCGAGCAGGAAGGAATAGTCCCTGATCTGGTAACCATTGCGAAGGGCATGGGCGGAGGCTTTCAGCCGATCGGCGCGTTGATGTTGTCTGAGAAAATCTATCGTGCATTTGCGGAGGGTTCCGGCCTGTTTCAACACGGTCACACCTACATCGGTCATCCTGTCGCAGCCGCGGCGGCTAACAAAGTCGTCGAGATCGTGAGGCGGCCGGAGATAATGGAAAACGTTATCAAGATGGGCGAATGTCTTCAAGCTGGTCTTGATGCTGCACTGGGACAATCGCCATACGTTGGTGACATTCGCGGGCGAGGCCTTTTCCGCGGAGTTGAGATTGTAGCGGATAAGGACACACAGCAGCCTTTTGATCCTGCGCGCAAAATCCATTCCAGGATCAAGAAGGAAGCAATGAAGCGAGGCCTGATGTGCTACCCGATGGGTGGAACCATCGACGGGGTCAATGGCGACCATGTGCTGCTGGCCCCCCCCTATATCATTCAAGCAAAGCAAATTGATCTGATCGTAGAACGACTCGCGGAATCGATCGATGCCGCCGTTAAGAGTTGAGGCTACGATCTGTCATGACTCCAAATACGACAACTTCCTGCCCGCCCATAACCGACGAACAATGGCCCGCCGAGATCGAGGATATGAAGGCTGGCTTTGCCGGCGCGCTGAACGTCTATCGCACTATGGCCCATCATCCAGCATTGCTCAAGGCATGGGCTCCGCTACGGCAACATATCGTCAAAGACAGCGCTCTAGGGGCCGTCCGGTCCGAACTCGTTATCCTGCGGTCTGCTCATCGGATGGGGTCGGCTTATGAATGGGCCCATCATGTCAACCGCGCACGAGCTCTGGGTATTCCGGATGCTCGCATCGAGGCAATGCGTGGCGCGCCCGACGGCGAGGACGGGCTTATCGCCCGAGCGGTTGATGCACTTTTTGATGGATCCCACCTGCCGTCAATTCTCGAACGCGCGATCTCTGCGGCCATGGGAAGACAAGCCGTATTTGACCTCATGGCGACGGTCGGTTTCTATTGCATATTAGGCTACATCTTGATGACTTATGACACACCCTTAGACGAAACCGTTGCGAGGGAAATCGCAAACCATCAACTCTAACAAGCTGGGGCAGCGAAACAATGTAAGGCCACTCCTATGCGCGGACTCACTGGAGCCGCACAAATGTGATACGTGTGCTGCAGGCAATCAAATGTAAAACGTCCGTTGCAAGTCGCGCTCGGTCGAGATAGATGCGGCTCGGGAGCGGCGCAACAGGTAAGCGGACCGATCGATCCAGACTATTTAGCTGATTGTACTGCGGGAGTAGGCCATGAGGCAATAAAGCAGAGCAAAGCGAACGTCACGTGACCAAGTTCATCATACGGATTGCAGCAGCAGTCTCGTCGGTCGCTTTCGCATCGAGGAGCAGGCGGCAATGAATGCGGACAAGATTATTGAAGCGACGAACGTCTCCAAGTGGTTCGGCAGCTTTAAGGTGCTGACGGATATCAACCTCACTGTCCGCAAGGGCGAACGCATCGTCATCTGCGGTCCCTCAGGATCTGGCAAGTCGACATTGATCCGCTGCTTCAACCGGCTTGAAGCACATCAGGAGGGTGAGATCGCCGTCACCGGGATCAGGTTGAACAGTAAAATGCGCAACGTGGCTGAAGTTCGCAAGAATGTCGGCATGGTGTTCCAGCACTTCAATCTCTTCCCACACATGACCGTGCTGATGAACTGCATGGCCGCACCGATGTGGATCAAGGGCGTGCCGGAGGCCGAGGCCAAGAAGACC
>NZ_FOCV01000086.1 GCF_900110205.1 Rhizobium tibeticum
GCGACCAGCCGTGTATGATGCGATCGATGACCGACTGACGCAGATGCGAGAACCGGGCGAGTTTGCGCAGCTTGGCGCGACGCTCGCACGCAATCTCGTGAGCCGTCACGCAGAAGTAGCCGCTCAGCTCGGGATACTGCTTATCCTCGAACGCATTGCGTCTGATCTCGCGGAAAATCGTCGAACGGTGCCGTCCGAGTTTCTCGGCGATGACGTCAACGCTGATACCAGCCATTCGCCATCGAGCGATCTTCCGGCGTTCCTCTATATCGATCTGGGAGTACGTGCGCTTCATGGGCCATTCCTTGCAAGGGATAAACTGTTGTTATCTATTGCAAGTCGCACTTCATCCTTGAACCCACCCCGGCTACATCCATAAATCGGATAAGATAGATTATGGAACTTCTGGCAGTTCTGTGTTTGTTGCGTTTGCTGAAGATGGCCTGTTTGTTATGGGATCATCGTTTGAAGGCCATTCTGGCGTTGCGTTTGTGTGGCCCGGACGGTACCGCGGATTTCGCCTTCCATTCGAAGGCGCTGTCCTCGAGCATCTGGTTCGAGATGTCACCATGATCGCGGTCGTATGATGGACGCTGCCACGCCAGTTGATGTGAAATCCCGCAGGGCGTCAGGCGCTTGCGAGTTCCGCCAGTTCGACATCGAAGCTCATCTGGTCGTAAGCCGGAACGACATGATCCGGCGTTTCGGCCATAACCGTGTCGTAGTCGAGCGGCGTATGCATATGGGTCAGGATCGCCCGCTTCGGCCTCAGGCGATCGATCCAGTCGAGCGACTGCTCGAGTGATAGGTGGCTCGGGTGATAACGGTATTGCAAGGCATCGATGATGAGAACGTCGAGTTCCTGAAGCTTTTCGACAGTTTCAGGTGGAAAGTCACTGATATCACTGCAATAAGCGACATCGCCAACACGAATGCCGAGCGAGTGAATGTCACCGTGCTGCTGCAGGTGCGGCCAAATGGAGATGGTTCCACCCGCGCCGCTGATCCGCAGCGGCACGTCGAGGCTTTCGATAACGTTCGCTTCGACGATCGGCGGATAGTTACTGCCGGGCGGCGTTTCGATGCAATAGCCGAAACCCTGTCGAATGCGGTCCATGGTATCCGGCGTCGCGTGGATCGGAACCCGCTGCTGCGCGCCGTAGAAATAGCCGCGTAGATCGTCGAGGCCATGAATGTGGTCAGCATGCGCATGCGTATAGAGGACGGCGTCGATATGAGTGACGCGCGCGGCGATCATCTGCTCGCGAAAGTCCGGCCCTGTGTCGACGACGACGGTCGTGACGCCACCATTGTCGTCAAATTGCTGTACCATGAACGCCGCGCGGGTACGCCGGTTTTTCGGATTGGTTGGATCGCAGGCCCCCCAATCGCCGGTGATGCGCGGAACGCCGGGCGACGACGAACAGCCGAGAATGGTGAAACGCCGTCTGTAACCCACGCTGTCAGATCCTCGGCATCTTTGAGAAAATGCGGAATGCGTTTTCCGTCGTGATCCGCGCCATCTCGGCATAGCTGAGGCCGAGCGTCTCGGCCAGAACCTCGGCCGTGTTCACGACATAGGACGGCTCATTGCGCTTGCCGCGCCAGCGCTTCGGCGCGAGGTAGGGCGCATCCGTCTCGACAAGCAGGCGATCGTGCGGGATCGTCCTGGCAACGTCGCGAAGCTCCTCCGACTTCGGGAAGGTCAGGATGCCGGAAAAGGAGACGTAGCCGCCGAGTTCAACGCCGACCCTTGCGAGTTCGGCGCCCGACGAGAAGCAATGAAGGATGAAGGGGAACACCCCCCTGCCCGTTTCCTCGGTCAGGATCGCCGCCATGTCTTCGTCGGCGCTGCGGCTATGGATGACCAGCGGCAGCTGCGTCTCGCGCGATGCGTCGATGTGGCGCCGCAATCCGGTCTTCTGGTCTTCCGGTTTCTGCGTGTCGTAGAAATAGTCGAGACCGGCTTCACCGATCGCCACGATCTTCTCATGGGCGTTGGCGAACCGCACGAGATCGTCCGCCTGGATATCGAGCTCGTCGCCGGCGTTGTTCGGATGGGTGCCTACGGAGCAGAAGACCGACGGATATTTCTCAGTGATGGCGAGCAGCCCGTCGAGCTTTCGCACCCGTGTCGAAATCGTCACCATCTGCTTGACGCCAGCATCGTGAGCGCGCTTGACGATCTCGTCGCGCTCCTCCTCGAAGTCGGCGAAATCAAGATGGCAATGCGTATCGATCAGCATGACGTCCTCACGCTTCCGGCGCGATGTAACGCGGGAAGACCGGCTTCGGTGCTTCGAGCGGCGTGCCGGCGACAAGGCGACCTGCTTCGCCGAGTGCCCCGAAGTCGCGCCTGTCCGCAGGCGCCGCGACGAGGTCCAGAAGCTTGCCGGCAGATCCCGGCATAAAGGGCTGCAGCAGGATCGCGATCTGGCGAACGACCTCCGCGGTCACGTAGAGCACGGTGCCCATGCGGGCCGGATCTGTTTTCTTCAGCGCCCAGGGTTCCTGACCTGCGAAATAGCGATCGGTCTCCGAAACGACTGCTATGATCGAGGCCAGCGCGCGATGGATGAGCTGCTTGCCCATATCGTCGCGGGTCGAAGCGAGCAGCGCGTCGGCCTGCGCCAGCATGGTCTTATCTTCATCCGTCAGCGGACCGCATTCCGGGATCTTGCCGTCGCAATTCTTGACGATCATCGACAGCGAACGGCTGGCGAGGTTTCCGATGCCGTTGGCGAGGTCGGAATTGATGCGGGTGCCGATCGCCTCTTCGCTGTAGCTGCCGTCCTGGCCGAAGGAAACTTCGCGCAGGAAGAAGTAGCGCACCTGATCGAGGCCGAAATGATTCACGAGATTGACCGGATCGACGACGTTGCCGAGCGACTTCGACATCTTCTCGCCCTTATTGAGCAAGAAACCGTGCGCGAAGACGCGCTTCGGCAGCGGCAGCTTCGCCGACATCAGAAAGGCCGGCCAGTAGACCGCGTGGAAGCGGATGATGTCCTTGCCGATAATGTGAACGTCCGCCGGCCAGTACTTCGCCCGGGGGCCATTCTTGTCTTCAATGTATCCGGTCGCGGTGATGTAGTTGGTCAGGGCGTCGACCCAGACATACATGACATGTGACGGATCGTCCGGTACCTTGATGCCCCAATCGAAGGTCGTGCGCGAGATCGAGAGATCCTTGAGCCCTGACTTGACGAAAGAGATGACCTCGTTGCGGCGCTCGGCCGGTCCGATGAAATCCGGGTTGGCTTCATAGTGCGCCAGCAGCTTGTCCTGATACTCCGAAAGCTTGAAGAAGTAGCTTGCCTCTTCCACCCACTCCACAGGCGTGCCTTGCGGTCCGTAGCGTACGCCATCGGCGCGCAGTTCGGTTTCGTTTTCCTGATAGTAAGCCTCGTCGCGAACCGCGTACCAGCCTGCATAAGAATCCTTGTAGATGTCGCCGTTCTCGGCCATCAGGTTCCAGATGTCACGCGAAGTCTCGTGATGACGCTCCTGCGTCGTGCGAATGAAATCGTCATTCGACGCATTAAGAAGTTTTGCCATCGACTCGAATTCGCCGGAGTTGCGATCGGCAAGCTCCTGCGCCGAGATGCCTTCGGCGCGCGCCGTCTGCTGCATCTTCTGGCCATGCTCGTCGGTGCCGGTCAGAAAAAAGACATCCTTGCCGTCGAGGCGCTGGTAGCGCGCCATGGCATCCGTCGCGATCAGCTCGTAGGCATGGCCGATATGCGGCTTGCCGTTCGGGTAGGAAATCGCGGTAGTGATGTAGAAGGGTGTCTTGTCTGTCATGGCGGCCATTCTTGTCCGGCTTACTCTATAAAATTTGTCAGCCGCTCTTAGCGCATGTCATGGCGAAGCGAAACACCAAGTTTCGAAAGCATCGGCGATTTGCCGATCGCGGGCGTCCTGCACTTGACTCGATTTTAGGCGCATTCTACCCAAAGAAAACTCAAAGACGGGGCATCAGTAACGTGACATCTCCAGCACTCCGCAGCATCATTCACGCGCAGGCTCGAGGTTGACCGTTTGACAGCCCTTTCCAGTTTCGACCCCCTCTATTCGCTCTCGGGGCTTTTCGTCGGCGCTCTTGTCGGCATCACAGGCGTCGGCGGCGGATCACTAATGACGCCCTTGCTGGTGCTTGTCTTCGGCATTCATCCAGCCACAGCCGTCGGAACTGATCTGCTCTACGCCGCCGTCACCAAGACGGCCGGAACGGCAGTGCACGGCATGCACGGCAGGGTGAATTGGCATGTGGTCGGCTGTCTTGCTGCCGGCAGCGTTCCGGCCGCCCTGCTGATGCTCTGGCTGATGGCAGGTGTCGACCGCAAGAGTGTCGACGTCGCCCACACGATCACAACAGCCCTTGGCTGGCTGCTTGTCATGACCGCATTCATGCTGGTCTTTCGCAAGCAGGTCCTGGCACTTGCGCTTCGCTCCATTGGGGAGCGCTCATCGCCCAAGCCGATCACGATCGCCATTTGGACGACCGTGCTTGGCCTGGTGCTCGGGATCCTCGTGACCCTGACATCGGTGGGAGCAGGAGCGCTTGGCGTGACGGTGCTGCTCGTGCTTTACCCGCGCCTTGATGTTCGCGAGATCGTCGGCTCCGACATCGTCCACGCAGTGCCGCTGACGCTGATCGGTGGCATGGGCTACTGGATGATCGGCGAGATCGACTGGGGAATGCTCTTTGCCCTTCTGGTGGGCTCGATCCCCGGGATCATCGCCGGCAGCCTGATCGCACCGAAGCTCCATGAACGGACCATCCGCATTGTACTCGCGCTGACGCTTGCCGTTGTCGCATGGAAGCTGCTCGTAACCTGATCAAGGACCGGGCTGCTTGATGTCTCCGAGGATGCTGAGGATCGTCTGCTTGCGATCCAGATTGTAGGCGTCCGAAACGCTTAGTCGTTCGCCTATGTCGGAATGCAGGCGGGCGAGCCGCTCGGCTGCAGCAACCTGGCCCGCAATCGCAGCGGCCCGTGCCTTGCGCATCAGATCTTCGGCGACATGGCTGGTGAAGAAATCAAAGATCGTATCGCTATCCTTGCCGGAAAGCGCATCCGCCAGCCGATGCATCGCCCTGCGGGCAGACGCTCCTTGCGCTTGCAGAACCTCGTTGTAAGCCTCGATGATCTCACCGCCGCCATAGTTCACCAGCTTCAGCGCTTCGCCCACGCTGCCGTTCGCAGCCGCAAACAGGTCGGGATCGCCGGCCTCGATGCCGAGATGCGCGAGCGCCGCGCCGAGGGCGCCGTCTTCAAGCGGCGCAAGCTTCAGTGGCAGGCAGCGCGAGCGAATTGTCGGCAGCAGCTTGCCGGGCGCATGCGAAATGAGCAGGAACAGGGCGCGCTTCGGCGGTTCTTCAAGGATTTTCAGAATCGCATTCGCGGCATTGCGGTTCATGTCATCGGCCGGGTCGATAATGACGATGCGCCAATTGCCGGTGCCCGACGTTTGCGAGAAGAAGCGCCCTGCCCGCCTCACCTCATCGACCGTGATGGCAGATTTGACCTTCCCCGTCTTCTCATCAACGGGCCGCGCCAGGTGAAGCAGGTTATGCGATGCGCCCGAGGCGATCTGGCGGCTCACCGGCGAGGCCGGATCGGGATCCGCCAGCAGCTCCGGCGCACTAGCCGGATTGGGATGGGTCAAGACATGGTTTGCAAAGCGGAATGCCAGCGTTGCCTTGCCGATACCCGGTGGCCCCTCGAGCAGGATTGCGTGGTGGCCTTTGCCCGAGCGGTATGACTGCGCGAGGAATGCCTCGGCGTCTTCATGACCAAATAGCTTCATGTTCTCGGCTGGCCAAATGGCGCCGTCGAGTAATCCCGGCCGTTCATCACTCATGAGCTGCTTCCGCCACCTTGGCCGCAGCAGGATGCGACAGACGTTGCCAGATGATCTCGACAATCTCCGCGGCGATGGCTTCCTCGGTCTGCATCGCATCGATCACGCGGCAACGGTTGGGCTCCCGGGCAGCGATATCGAGAAAGGCTTCCCGGCGCTTCTCGTGGGTTTCCAGCTCTTCCTTCTCGAAGCGATCGGGGCTCACATCGCCAGCCGCACCGCGCCTGCGGGCACGCTCCAGACCTGCCCGTGCCGGCAGATCGAGGATCAGCGTGCAATCCGGGACGATGCCGTTGACGGCGGCGCGCTGCAGCGCCTCGATGAATTCCGATTCGAGATTTCCGGTCACACCCTGATAGACGCGGGAAGAATCCATGAAACGATCGCAAAGAACGACCTTGCCACTCATGAGAGCCGGCCGAATGACTTCCTCTACGTGATCATTGCGTGCTGCTGCAAAAAGGATTGCCTCCATGCGTGTTCCGAAGGCTTCGGCAGCACCCGACAAAAGTACATGACGCACGGCTTCCGCACCTGGCGACCCGCCCGGTTCTCGCGTCAGCAGCACCTCGTAGCCGCGACCACGAAGAGCCTCGGCAAGGCGACGGATTTGCGTCGACTTTCCCGCACCCTCCCCGCCTTCAAACGTTACGAACAATCCAGTACCGGATGGCAATGACTACTTCCTGCATTACGGCGCTCGCCTGCACCACTGCTGTACATCTACCGGAAGGCGGCGAAAAGCGAAACCGCCCGGCGACAACTCTCACCCTGAACGGCGAACATGGCGATCACGTGGGTTCGGGCTTATCCCACAGCCAGGAGAACAGCAACGTTTCGCCGAGCTCCATCAGAGCATCGACGGCGCGGCTGCTCAAAGAGCCGACCGCGACGGTCTCCTTCGTATAAAGCGGCACTTCACGCAACAGGCGGCCAGCCGCAAAGATGCGCAGCGTCCCTATTTCATGACCTGCCTCCACAGGGGCCATCAACGGCCAACGATAGACGATGCGCGCCGATAACCGCTCTGGATTGTTGATCGGGATATAGACGCTCACCGGTGTTTTCGCCACGAGATCGACACTGCGCGACGTCCCACCGTAGACGCTGGCCTGGCCAATCACCTCAGCGTCCGCGAAAATCTGACGGCTCTCGAACGCGGTGAGCCCCCATTCGAGCACGCGTTTGGCCTCTTCGGTGCGCTCCTTGTCGGAGGCAATGCCGCCCAGTGCCATAATGAGCCGCCTGCCGTCGCGTTCGGCTGAAGCGACGATGGAATACCCTTCTCCCTCGGCAAAGCCGATCGCCAGGCCATCAACCCCCATGCCAAAACCGAGCAACGGGTTACGGTTGCGCTGGAAGATCCTGTTCCATTCGAAATCGGGCTGCGCGAAATAGGGATAGAGGTTCGGGTAGGACTTTCGCAGTTCCGCGGCCAGCGTCACCATGTCAAGCGCAGTCGTCTTGCTCTTGCCGTCAGGCAGCCCGGTCGAATTCCCGAAGATAGACCGCTCCATGCCGAGCGTTTTGGCGCGCCGCGTCATGGCCGCCGCAAAGGCGGGCTCACCACCGCTCATTCCTTCGGCGAGAATGATGCAGCTGTCATTGGCGCCCTGAATGGCGACGCCCTTGATGAGATCCTCGACGCGGACATTCGACTTGAGCGCAGCAAACATTGTCGCCGTGCGCGACGGCGCGCCGCCCGTTCGCCAAGCGTATTCGGAAACGGGATATTGCGTATCGAGTGTGATCTGGTTCCTTGAGAGCGCATCGAAGACGAGATCCACCGTCATCAGCTTCGCGAGCGACGCTGGCGAGAAGGTCTGATTCTCGTTCTTGGCAAGAAGCACGGTGCCGGTGGACGCCTCGATCATGTAGGCTTGCGCTGCCTTGGTAGCAAATGACGCGTTGGTATCACTTGTCGCGGCAACGGCACCCGTTGCAAAAGGCAGAAGACAAACACAGAGGCGAACTAAACGCTTCAACACCGAAAACCCCACAGCTCGGGCGACCTTGACGATGCTAACGGCGGACCGAGAGCGACGCAATGGCCGCCGTTACTCGCCGTGCACGGCGGCCGCCTTCTGCCGCTTGAACGATGCCAGGATGGAGTCCTGCGTGAGCCCGTCGTTGCGAACCATCACTGCATCGAAAGCGAGTTCGACGGTAACGGTCTTGGCACCCTCTTCCTGATACCCCATTGCGAGCGAACGCTGCCCTCCATAGGGACGTTCATATGGCAAAGGACCAAATTCCGGCAGAACGACCATCTGCCCGGCCGTCGGCTCCGCCAGCGGTGCGACGCCGCCAAAGGATGGAGAGCGCATCGGTGTCGGAACGGGCGCGGCATTGTAGCTGGCGCTCGGGGTCGAGCCGGCATAGGACGTCGCCGAGACCGGCACCGGGACACTCTCCGGTTCAGGCGTGAAGCCCCCGAAGCTCTGGAGTTGGTCTGCGGTTATGCGCTTGCTGTTGGAGGCAACCATGACGCCGGTGGCGATCTGCCCGCCGCCCGGGTTGATGCCCGGGATGCGGCTGCCCTTCGGCACATAGGAGGCCATCAGGTAGGGCATGTCGTGACCATCCATACGGGCACGGCCGACATATTGGACGCGGACTTTTCCGGTACCACTATGCTGCAGGTCAAGCATATCCGCCGTCTTGTTGGACAGGTCGATGATGCGCCCTTCGTGATAGGGGCCACGATCGTTGACACGAACGATAATTGACGAACCATTTTCCGTATTCGTCACACGTGCGTAGCTCGGCAGAGGAAACGTCGGATGCGCGGCGGAAAGGTGCATCTGGTCATAAACTTCGCCGTTTGCCGTCAGGCGACCATGAAAGGCCGAGCCGTACCATGAAGCAATTCCGACCTTGCTGTACGAAAAATCTTCCTTGGGGTAATACCACTTACCCTTCACCACATATGGGTTTCCAACGATATAACGGCCGCCGCCCTTCGGGATATTGTTGCCGGTGGCGACGCGCGGACTGGCCCTAACGCCGTATTCCTTCTCCGAGAAATATTCCTTGCCGTGAGTGCGTTTTGTCGGAGTCGGCGCCGTGCCACAAGCCGTCACCGTTGCGCAGACGAGCGACAGCCCAACCCATCGCATTCCCGTTGCGAATGACCCCGCCCCGTAGTCTCTTTTCATATGTCCCACGCCGCTCAAGACCGTTATGGTTAAGAAATCTGCCCCCGATCTGGGCCAGACACCCCTAGTCCCACCAACCTAACGAGACTTTAATCATGCGGCTTTCATGGCGAATTTGCGAAGCATTTCGCCGAGATAGGGACAATTCTAATTAATATGGTTAATAAGTCACTAATTTAACACTCTAAAGAACACCCTCGCGCGCACCCGGCAGGCAGGTCGGCAAGGGAGCTTCCTTTCCGTCGTAATCCGCTGAGCCGATAGAACCCGGCTGCGCCAGAACGGCTTTAAACGCTGCATGGCCGGAGTTAACCGCGATAGCGAGACAGCAGCAGAGGCGCCGGCTCCGAAAACCGCGTCAAATCAACTACATGGAAGAGTGTCCGGGTGGTTTAAGGAACCGGTCTTGAAATTCGGTTCACGGCATCTTCCATCATCCCTCCCCGTAGCTGAAAGCACCTGAATATAGCGGCGTGACTGCGGCTATCCATCGCATCGGGGCTACTCCGGAAACTGCTATTCCAACTACGACAGGGCTCCTGATGGGAGCCGTAGCGGCAACCGAAGTGCCATCTCCGTCCCGGAGGGTATTGACGTAGAACCGCTGTAAGATTTCCAAGGCTGGGAGGGAGACGCCGATCTGGCGCATCAGGTACGAAGCCACAGGCGCGATGAGGGAGAAATGGCAATGGAGCCGACATGGCCCGGAGGTGAAAGAGCGGCTGATGCCTCACCAGGGATCCGAGCCCAGGTTATGTGCGTCAAGTTCAGCAAATTGAGCGGTCATGCGGCTTGGCGCATAGCGAGCTTTTTGTGCTCCCGTAGATCGTCCATGTTGATGTAACGGTTGGCCTCCATCCAATTTTCGTGGGTTTCAACTGCGAGCGCTCTGACGAGGCGCAAGCAGCTCTGTGCATTTGGAAAGATCCGCACCACGTAGGTCCTGCGTCTGATTTCCTCGTTAAGGCGTTCGAGCATGTTGGTCGATTTCAAGTGCTTGTGATGCTGGCGTGGCAATCGGAAGAAGGTCAGTGTCTGTTCGATCGTCTCCTCGACCCAGCTGGTCAAGCGCGGAT
>NZ_FOCV01000087.1 GCF_900110205.1 Rhizobium tibeticum
CGCGAGAGCGTCGAGCATCCGTTCGGCACGATCAAGCAATGGATGAACCAGGGCGCGTTCCTGATGCGGCGGCTGGAAAACGTCCGCGGGGAGTTCAGCCTGACGGCGCTCGCCTACAACATCAAGAGGGCCATCTCCATCATCGGTGTGCCGGGCCTGATCGCCGCGTTGCGGACATAAAACGCCCCATTTTGCGTTGTTCTCAACCCAAAATAAACGCCACTATGCCCATGAACGCCACCATCGCACCCGAAAACGGAAAAGCTGGAAATTGGACAAAACGCCGCCGTCCACGCCGAAAATCAACTACTTTCCATCATTCGAAGAGTTCTCGGACGGTCTGTGGGGCATACGCGATATGCGCCGCTCGGGACCTCTCGGAAGTTCTGGTACCGCGATGACCTGTCGGTGGCGCTCTCGTCGATTACCACCCCCACCCAACAGAAGCGTCTTTATATGGATCCGCGTATGCTGCCGCTGCTGCAGGGGCGACGTGTGGCGCTGGTCGATGACGTCATCTCCAGCGGAACCTCGATCGTTTCGGGCCTGCGGCTTCTTGCCGGGTGCGGGGTCGAGCCTGTTGCAATCGGTGCGGCGATGCTACAGTCACGCCGCTGGTGCGAGACCCTCGATGCTGCCGGTTCGCAATGGCGGGAAAGAACAGTTGGTGTGCTCTCCACCCCGATGCTGGAGATCACCGAGACCGGCACCTGGCGCCGGCCTGCTGTCTGAGCGCATCATCAGCGTGGAGCGCGGAATGCGATATTTCGCTCTGTACAGCGCAGGCCGAACCGCTACATTCTCGCCGTGGATTGAGGTTCGGGGCAAACCATGACGTTCGATCAAGCATCCTTGCTGATCCTCCTGCTCGCGATGCTCGTTCTGTTTTCGTTGGAGCGCTTCCGCATCGAGGTGGTCGCGATTACCGGTCTGCTCGCCGGTTATGCTCTCCATCTTTATTCCGCAGAGCAGGTTTTCTCCGGCTTTGCCAGTCCAGTGGTCGTCACCGTCGTGGAGATCCTGCTCATTGTGCAGGTCCTTGCGCGGGCGCAACTTTTCGGTCAGCTCGCGGATTTTTTCGTACGGGCCAGATTTTCAAATACCGCGGTCATCGCCACCTTGTCGGGAGCAGCCGGCTTCATCTCCATCTTCATGAATGACATCGGCGCCTTTTCGATCGCCCTACCCGCAACGCTGCGCGTGAGTGCCGCGCTCGCGATACCAAAACGGCAATTGATCATGCCCATCTCCTTTGCTGCCCTCTTGGGTGGGATCGTATCGCTAATCGGCACGCCCGCGAACATGCTAGTCAGCAATGCCTGGACGGAGGCAAGCGGCACCGGCTTTCGCCTTTTCGATTTCGCCTATGTCGGCCTTCCGGTCGCCACCGTCGGCATCGTGCTGACGGCATGGCTCGCACCGCGCCTGTTTCCGAACGAAATCGACGAGGCGCTTTCGGCAGAACGTGCCTCGCCACCGAGACGCTGGATCACGGAGCGACGTATCCCTGCGGGCTCCTCGCTGATCGGGGCGCACCTCTCGGATCTGCCTGATCGGTTCGCGCTGCAGCCTCATACGCTCGTTCGCAATGACAAGTTCGTGTTCGGTACGCCCGAGAAATTGGTCGTCGAGGCGGACGACCTGCTGTTAGCCGAAGCGGACGATACGGTGTTTAATGGGCTTCAAACGTCCGGAACGCTGCTTCCGCAGCGACGTGCGAAGGCAGCCATTGCCGATCTCGACTCCGTCGAGGCGGTCGTGATGCCGGAGAGCACGCTGGTTGGCTCGCGACTGCATTCTCTGGAGGTATTCAGCAGCCGCGACGTCACGGTTTGCGCCCTCTCGATGCGCTCACCGCGGATCGAGGGGCGCTTTGCCGATCTGCAGTTGTCGATCGGCGACATTCTGGTGTTGGAGGGCGAGCAAAAGGCGATCGCCGATGCGCTCGAGGAGTGCGAGTGTCTCCCGCTGGCGTCGCAGCCGCCGTCCCGAATGTCGGCATCGTCCTGGCAGCCCTTTGTCATTTTCGCTGCAGGCGTCGTGGCGACGGCCTTCGAACTCGTCACACCTGATATTGCGTTTGCGGGCGTCGTGCTTGCCCTGGCACTCCTTAATTACCTGAACATTCGCCAGGCAATGGCCGACCTCAACTGGCCAATTATCATCATGCTTGGCGCGATGATCCCGATAGGTTCCGCCGTCGCTACAACGGGCACCGCCCAAGTCATCGCCGCGGCGCTCGGTTCCATGGTGTCGCTGGCCGAACCGACCACGGGGGTGGCGCTCGTTCTCTTTCTGTCAATGCTCCTGACGCCCTTTGTCAACAACGCGACCGTCGCGATCGTCATGAGCCCCATCGCCGTCGCCTTCGCAGCAACCGGGCATCAGTCTCCATCCGCCTATCTGATTGCCGTCGCCGCAGGCGCCTCGCTGGATTTTCTGACGCCGTTCGGCCACCATAACAATACGCTGGCCATGGGCATCGGAAGCTACCGCTTCAGCGACTTCCTGAAGGCCGGCGCACCGCTGACGGTGGTGAGCTATGGTCTGACACTACTTCTCATCTATCTCTTCTGGCTTTAGTAGCGGGTTTGCTTGACATCCCCGGCGATGGAACTAGAGCAGGGGAAAGTACACGATCAATGCACAAGGATGGTCGAGCCCGTGCGAATCCTCTCCGAAGCCCATTTCCCAGAGCTCCCCAATTACTATCGCGGTAAGGTTCGCGAGAATTACGATCTTCCGGACGGGCGGCGCATCATCATCAGCACCGACAGACTGAGCGCCTTCGACCGCATTCTTACCTGCATTCCCTACAAGGGTCAGGTGCTGACGCAGACGGCTCGCTACTGGTTCGAGGCGACGAAGGACATCTGCCCCAATCACATTCTCGACTATCCGGATCCGAACGTTGTCATCGGCAAGCGACTCGATATCCTACCGGTCGAAATCGTCGTCCGCAGCTATCTCGCCGGCACGACGGGGACATCGATCCTCACTCTTTATAAGAAGGGCGAGCGCGAGATGTACGGCATGCGACTGCCGGACGGCATGCGCGACAATCAGAAGCTTCCGACGCCGGTTATCACGCCGACCAGCAAGGAATTCGATGGTGGCCACGACGAACCGCTGACGCCGGCAGAGATCGTCGAGCGACGACTCTTGACCAAGGAGCAATGGGATACGCTGTCGCGATACGCCCTGGCTCTCTTCGAGCGCGGCCAGGACCTTGCGGCCAAGCGGGGACTCATCCTCGTCGACACCAAATACGAGTTCGGCACGGACGAGAGTGGCAACATCATTCTCGCGGATGAAATTCATACACCGGACAGCAGCCGCTACTGGCATGCCGACAGCTATCAGGCAAGCTTCGAGGCAGGAACACGCCCGACAAGCTTCGACAAGGACTTTGTTCGTGCCTGGGTCGCGGAGCGCTGCGACCCCTACAAGGACGAGATCCCGGAGATCCCCGTCGAGCTGATTGAGCAGACCTCCGACGTCTACATCAAGGCCTACGAAAGCATCACGGCGCAACGCTTTGTTCCCGACGACAGCGGCGCAACCCCGGTCGAGCGCATCCGTAAAAATCTGTCAGCATACGTCTCTTAATATCGCCGGGCAGGAAGCCTGCAACATGGGCTTGCAGGCCTTCAGTCGTTGGCGCTAGCATCTGCAAAACTGGGTGCCGACCTCGAGCCGGCGGGGGAATGGATGGCACGCAGGCCAAGACGCAAGGCCGAAGAGACCCGTGAAGACATTCTGTCTATGGCAGAATTGTTGTTCCGCCAACGCGGTTTCGTCGCCGTTTCCATCGCCGACATTGCCGCCTCGCTCGGTATGTCGCCGGCCAACGTCTTCAAGCATTTCCGTTCGAAAACCGCGCTTGTCGACGCCATTGCCGAACGCCACCTCGGCGACGTCGCAGATCGCTTTGCCACCTTTGGCGACGAACTGCCGCCAAACGAGCAGCTGCTGCGCTTTGTGTTGCGCCTGCTCGACAGCCATCTGCAGGACATCCAGCAGAACCCATATATCTTCGAAATGGTCCTGATGACGGTGCAAGCCAAGCTCGAGGCCGGCAATCGATATAGAGAGCGCATCGTTCAGAAGCTCGACGAAATCATACGCGAAGGTATCGCCAAGGGACGCTATCATTGCAACAGCCCGGAAGATGCCGCCAACACCGTCGCCGATGTCCTTGCGAGCGTCCTGCACCCTGTTCTGATCGCCCGTGATGATAAGGACACACTTGTCCACCGCGCAAGGCAGATCGTCATTTTCGTGGATGCCGCACTGCAAAATTGCGCTTGCTAAGTGACGATTCATAACTTACGTCACTTCGTAAAGTCTTTCTTAAATTCGGATCAGTGGCATTCGATTCTGGATCGATGATCGGTCTTCATCGTTGATGAAGGTCATTGGTTCGGACGCCACCGCACAAGGAATTCATTATGATACGGCGCATTTTCCTCGTTTCGTCCGCTCTTGCTATCGGCGGCTTGCTCGTCGCATGCAGCGATAGCGGTAACAAGCAGGGCGCGGCCGGCACCGCTGGCGCAGCCGCTCAACAGGCCGCCCCGGTTGGCGTCATATCCCTGACGAAGGCCACCTTCCCCGTCACCACGATCCTGCCCGGCCGCGCCGAAGCTTCGCAGATCGCCGACATTCGCCCACAGGTTAGCGGCATCATTCGCGAGATCCCTTTCAAGGAAGGTGGCGAAGTCAAGAAGGGCGACGTTCTCTATCAGATCGAAGACGCGCCTTATCTGGCAACCGCTGCGCAGGCGCGCGCCGCCATTGCCAAGGCAGAAGCAAGCGTTCCAAGCGCGCAAAGCAATTTCGATCGTTATCAGCGCCTTGTCGGTTCCGGCGCAACGCAGATCGAGCTTGAGACGGCGCGCACCAATCTTTTGCAGGCGCAGGCCGAGGTCGAATCCGCAAAGGCGGCCCTGACCGCCGCCGAAATCGATGTCGACCACACGAAGATCACCGCGCCCTTCGACGGCGTGATCGACCAGACGGCATACAATGTCGGCAACGTCGTCGCGGCCAACCAGACGACGGCGCTCACCACTGTGCGCCAGCTCGATCCCGTCTATATCCTCCTGACGGAATCGAGCACCAACCTGCTGCGGCTTCGCGACGCGATCCGCAGTGGCGAAGTCAAGGGCAATGCCGGCAACGCCGCCTTCCGCCTGATCCTGGAAAACGGCAAGGAATATGATCAGAAGGGCACCCTCGACATGTCGAAGTCCGTCGTCAGCGAGACGACCGGCACCTTCATCATCCGCGTCCGCTTTCCGAATCCTGATCACATCATCCTGCCCGGCATGTATGTCCGCGCCACGCTAGAACTCGGTGCAGAGGTCGGCTATGCGCTGCCGCAGCTTGCCACCAGCCGGAATGCAAATGGTGAGTTGACGGCGCAGTTCGTCTCGGCCGACGGCAAGGTCGAAACCCGCATCTTCGAGAATGCATCGCCCTCCAACAATGCTTGGCTCGTTACCGAGGGTATCAAGGACGGCGACCAGTTGATCGTCAGCGGCCTGCAGTCGATTGCCGCAGGCATGCCCGTCAAGCCAATGCCGATGAAAATCAATGAAAAGGGCATCGTTGTGCCCGCTGATCAGGCCGCATCCGGTGAAGCGCAAAAGCCCGTCGCGAAGTAATCGCGACGAACCGTGATCAGAGCCGCACAGGAACAGTAAGCCAATGGCCAAGTTTTTCATCCGACGCCCGATCTTTGCTTGGGTCATCGCGATCACGATCATGCTCGCGGGCTTGCTCGCAATCTTCACGCTGTCGATTTCGCAATATCCTGACATCGCGCCGACCACGGTGCGCATCAATGCGACCTATCGCGGCGCGAGCGCCGAAACCGTCGAAAAATCGGTGACGACCATCATCGAAGATGGCATGACCGGCCTCGACGACCTGACCTATATGACGTCGACCTCGTCGACCGGGTCGGCCAGCATCTCGCTGACGTTCGGCACCAGCGTCGACCCAGACATCGCCCAGGTGCAAGTCCAGAACAAGCTCCAGCTCGTCCAGTCCAAGCTGCCCGGCGACGTCATCGACGCCGGCATCAGCGTCACCCGCTCGACCTCGAGCATTCTGCTCGTCGGTTCGCTGGTTTCGACCGACGGCAAGCGCAACTCGGTTGACCTCGGCAACATCATGTCGACGTCCATTGAAGATCAGATCCAGCGCCTGGAAGGCGTCGGCAGCATCAATATCTTCGGCTCCGGCTACGCCATGCGCGTCTGGCTCGATCCGTACAAGCTCTTGAAATACCAGCTGACGACCGGCGACGTTACCTCCGCAATCGAGGCGCAGAACACTCAAGTTTCGGTCGGCTCGCTCGGCGCCCAGCCGGCCGTCGACGGCCAGCAGCTCAACGTCACCATCACCGCGCAGAGCCAGCTGACCACCGTTTCCGACTTCGAGCACATCATCCTGAAGGTCGAGAAGGACGGCTCCACCGTCCGCCTCAGCGACGTAGCGCGCATCGAGATCGGCCAGGAAAGCTACGGTGGCTCGTCGCGCTACAACAGCCAGCCGTCGAGCGGCTTTGCGGTCAACCTCGCCATCGGCGCCAACGCAATCGATACAGCCGCCCGCGTGCGCTCTGCCCTCGACACCATCGGTCGTGGCCTGCCTGAGGGCGTGGAGATCACCTATCCCTACGACACGACCCCGTTCGTCGAGCTGTCGATCGAAAAGGTCGTTCACACGCTGATCGAAGCCATTGTCCTCGTCTTCATTGTTCTGCTGGTCTTCCTGCAGAACCTCCGGGCAACGCTCATTCCGACGATTGCCGTGCCGGTGGTTCTGCTTGGCACTTTCGGCATCCTCGCGTTAGCCGGGTATTCGATCAACACACTGACGATGTTTGCCATGGTGCTCGCAATCGGTCTTCTCGTCGACGATGCGATCGTCGTTGTCGAAAACGTCGAGCGCATCATGACGGAAGAGAAGCTCTCACCGCTCGAAGCGACCGAGAAGTCGATGGGCGAAATCACCGGCGCCATCGTCGGCATTGCGCTCGTGCTGACCGCCGTCTTCATCCCGATGGCGTTCTTCGGCGGCTCGACCGGCATTATCTACCGCCAGTTCTCCGTGACGATCGTGTCTGCGATGCTGCTCTCGGCCGTGGTTGCGATCGTGCTGACCCCCGCGCTCTGCGCGACCATGCTGAAGCCCGTTGCCGAACACCGGAAGCACCGGATCGGCGATTGGTTCAACCGCAACTTCACGCGTTCCACCAACGGCTATGTCAGAACCATCGGCCACCTGCTCAAACGGCCGATCCGCGTCATGCTCGTCTTTCTTCTCATCGGCGTCGGTTGCGCCTATCTGTTCAACCGCCTGCCGAGCTCTTTCCTGCCGCAGGAAGATCAGGGCGTTCTGCTGACCATCGTCACCACGCCTCCCGGGTCGACCACACAGCAGACCCAGGCCGTCGTCGAGAAGGTGGAGAAATACTACCGCGAGAACGAGAAGGATGCCGTCGATTCCGTCTTTGGTGCCCTTGGCTTCGGCTTCAACGGCTCCGGTCAGAACAGCGCGATCGTCTTCACGAAACTCAAGGACTTCTCGCTCCGCACGGCCCCCAACCTGCATGCGCAAGCCGTCGTGACGCGCGCCCTCAAGACCTTCTTCACCTTCCGTGAAGCGCAGGTTTTCGCGTTGTTGCCACCGGCCATCCAGGGTCTCGGCGTCTCGAGCGGCTTCTCCATGTATCTCGTCGATACTGGTGGTCATGGCACCGACGCTCTTGACGCTGCCTCGAAGCGCTTGATCCAGGCTGCAAACTCCAGCGGCAAGGTCGTGGCGCTGCGCAGCAACAACAAGGACGTCGAGCCGCAGATGAAGATTGTCATCGACCAGGAGAAGATCGGCGCGATGGGCGTCGATATCGCCGCGGTCAACTCGATGCTCTCGGTCATCTTTACAGGCCGCGACGTCAACGACTTCACGTTAAACGGCGAGATCAAGCCGGTCTATGTGCAGGGCGATGCCCCCTTCCGCATGCAGCCGAACGATCTGGACCATTGGTACGCGCGCAACTCGAGCGGCGAGATGGTTCCGTTCTCGGCCTTCACCCGCACTGAATGGGTCAAGGGCGCCCCGACGCTGGCGCGCTTCAACGCGGTGAGCGCCATCCCGCTCGAGGGTGCATCGGCGCCGGGCGTGAGCTCCGGCGACGCCATGAACGAAATGGAAGCTTTGACGGCACAGCTTGGTGGCGGTTACACCGTGGCCTGGCAGGGTATCTCTTATCAGGAGCGCTTGTCCGGTTCGCAGGCACCGATGCTCTATGCGATCTCCGTGCTTGTCGTCTTCCTCTGCCTGGCGGCGCTTTACGAAAGCTGGTCGATCCCGTTCTCGGTCATCATGGCGGTGCCGGTCGGCGTACTCGGCGCCCTCGCCGCAGCAACGCTCTTCGGTCAGGCAAACGACGTCTACTTCAAGGTCGGCTTGCTGACGACCATAGGTCTAGCGGCGAAGAACGCGATCCTGATCGTGGAGTTTGCGAAGGACCGAATGGAAACAGGAATGGGACTGCTCGAGGCGACTCTCGAGGCAGCGCGCTTGCGCCTGCGCCCGATTATTATGACCTCGCTTGCGTTCATTCTGGGTGTTGTGCCGCTGGCGATTGCAACCGGGGCGGGCTCCGCGGCGCAGAACGCAATTGGCATCGGCGTGCTCGGCGGCATGCTCGCAGCAACCGCGCTCGGCATCTTCTTCGTCCCCTCATTCTTCGTCGTCATCCGCCGGATCTTCTCGCGGACGCAAAAAAATGAAGCGTGAGTGTGATATAAATGCACTGTGAGAAGATGAGACTCGTTGATACATTGCCGCCAACTGCTTCGGGATGGTGTTTCTCGTATGAGCGAAGCGCGGCCGATAGCGAAGCATGAAGGCTTCTGACAAGAATAGATTTGGTCGAGTTACAGGAAGATTTTTAATGGCATCTTTTCGCTTCGCCTCTCCGGCGCTTCTGCTTCTACTCGCGGGCTGTGTGAGTGGCCCGGACCATGTTCCCCCGGAGATGCCGCTTCCGGCGAAGTTCAGCGAGGGCGGCGCCAAGAACATCGGCGACGTGTCGACGGCGGCCTGGTGGACGGCCTATCGCGACACCCGGCTGAACGGTCTGGTGGTTGAGGGGCTGAACGAGAACCTTACGGTTCAGCAGGCGCTGGAGCGCATCAATGCGGCTGCCGGCGGTGTCACCGTGGCCGGGGCCGGCTCGCTGCCGAGCCTGTTGGTCGGCGCCAGCCACACCACCAGCGGCAGCATGGGCGAGCGCCGCACGGCGAGCGGCGCCACCAACATCAGCGGCGGCGAAGCCAACGTCTCCTGGCTGCTCGACCTGTTCGGCCAGTACCGCCGTTCGAAGGAAAGCGCCCAGGCGAGCCTCGATGCCGCCTATTCCAGCGCTGATGTTGCCAAGCTCACCTATCTGCAGGACCTGGTCAATTCCTACATCGACCTGCGCTTCTTCCAGGAGCGCCTGGCGCTGTCGCGCGCCAACCTGAAGTCGC
>NZ_FOCV01000162.1 GCF_900110205.1 Rhizobium tibeticum
TTCGCGCTTACGGTGAGTGGGACAAGAAGGGAAGCTTTCGCCCATGCTCAAACCCACGAGGGCTTCCCTTCAGTTGACTTAGGCCAAGCCTCATAGGCTCTGGCTAGGGCGTGAACTCATAAAAACGCAGCCATAGTCGGATGGAGGCGACGGGCTCCGCTCGCCAATGGTTGCATCTCCTGATAAGATTAGCATCACACTTCAGCTTAAGCCCGATCTGGAGGCCTCGCATGCCTTGCAGCAACGCGCTCGCTCCGTTCGTCATCGCCGCTCTCGTGGCCCTCGGTCCGCTGCCGGCTGGAGCGCAGAACAATGCTGCGCCACCGCCGACGGCGATCTCCCACAAGGCCAAGCTTTGCCAGATGTGTCACGGTAGGAAAGGTCTGCCGACTGTTAAGAACACGCCGATCATCGCCGGCCAGCACGAGTCCTCTTTGCTGATAGCTTTGCAGGAATATCGCAATGGAGCGCGCACCGACGACCTCATGGGCCGGATCGCGAAGAACCTTTCCGGCGACGACATGAAGGCGCTTGCGGCCTACTTCTCCGCACTGCCCTGGCCCGCCTACCGCGAGTCGGCCGACGCAGCGAGCATTACCCGCTTCCATGCGCTCGACGTCGAGAAGAAGTGCACCTCGTGCCACCGGGAGGGTTTCGTCGGATACGCCAACACTCCGCGCGTCGCAAATCAGAAGCTGGACTACCTGATCAAAACCCTCTCCGACTTTCACGATAACAAGCGCCCGAACATGCCCCGCATGACGGCCTTGGTGCGCAATTTTTCGGCCGACGACATCGCTGCCATGGCTCACTATCTTGCCGGCCTCTGACGATCAGTTCGGGGTCGGCGATCCACCGAATAGGGCCGCCGAAATAGCGATCACTGCGTTACGGCGATTGGCACCTCTTTGCCCACGAACTAAGCTATCCGTGCGCCGGTCATTTCTGGCCGTTTATGGGTTCACGGCCTAGCACTACTTTGGCAGAATTGATTTTGGGGTCATTTGGAACCTGATACGGCAGTGTGGACATCGTTGTGGTGGATGGTGGTTTGAGAGCGC
>NZ_FOCV01000089.1 GCF_900110205.1 Rhizobium tibeticum
CGTCGATCGCGTCGCCGCCCGTAAGGAAAATGCCAGACACGCCAAAACCTTCAACTGAATGCGAAAGAGAGATGCAATATGAACGCAGATCGTTCGAATACAGACACACGCCTGAGCCATCCCACCAGGCGATCTTGATTTTGTCTGCGCGCTTTGCCCGAAAAACGTAGAGTGAGCCATTGAAGGGGTCGCTTCCAGCATCACGCACCAGCGCCAAAAGGCTATCTGGACCTTTGCGGAAATCGACGGGATGACTGGCCAAAAAGACCTTTGCACCAGCGGGGATCATGCAGACCGCACCGCGCGGATCAGCCTGACGAGATGGGGCTCGTCGATCCCGACATTCACGCGGATCACTGCGTCGCCGATCATGATGTCCGCGGTAGAGCTTTCGCCCCGAGCCGTATCGACAGCCGCCGCCGCTTTCTGACGGGCATTGCGGCGCCATGTGAACAACTGCGAGGGGTCGATCCCTATGCGCCTTGCCACCGCCGAAACGCTCGCACCCGGCTCCATGCTTTCGGCTACCGCCTGAGCCTTGAACTCATCTGACCAGCGTCGAACCTCGCGCGGCGCGCCCTCCAGACGACCCGCAACGGCTTCGATCATATGGAACGTCCTATGTTCGGACATAGCTTCAGACATAGCAATTCATACCAAGCTCATTCCTTGTGCGCATATGAATAAGCTCGATGTCTCGCTATCGCCAGACGGGGTCAATGCACCGCTTACGGAGGCATGGCTGGCGAGGCCAATTGATAGCCAATCGCGTTATACGATCTCCGACAATGTGTCGAGGCTGCGACATAGAAGAGGTCGCGCAATACGTTGCGGTAAAACGATTTTCTTTTTTGGCACGGTACATGCTTGGTCGTTTGTGAGCGCACCCCGGGGCGTTCTGAACGTCTACCGCCGTCAAAAGTTAGTGCAGTTTTGTCAGTCAACACCCAGGAGCCGCGCAATGCGAGAAGCTTTCGCTGCTTTCGTTGAAAATCCCACTGAAGCCAGGAGTCATGAATGTGGACCTAGGAACGATGAATGAGACCAGTAAGCATGCCTGCGACGAATTAGCGGCCGATTGATATTAGCCTCCGGCTGCTCACAGTTCTCAACCGCTATCCCAAATACAAGTCGTACTTTCGCTATCGACGCCGCTCGTGCCACCTCGTGGACGATACCAAACGGAGACAAACATGACGATCATCAAAACCGCCTACGCCATTATCGTCGCAGGGACTGTCGCTACGGCTTTTGTGGCTGAGGCGTCCGACTTAGTCAGCGTACCCCATGCGCCCGCGATTGCAGCCAGCCCCAGCCCTTGGCAGCTGCGCCTGCGCGCGCTTGGCGCTATCACAAGCGACTCTGGCCGCGTTGATCGATTAGCAGGCTCCGACCTCTCTTACTCTGATACGGCCTTCCCAGAGTTCGACATCTCCTATTTCTTCAATGACAATATCGCGGCTGAGCTCATTTTGGGCACGACCTATGCCAAGGTTCGCGGTGGCGGCTCAATTGCCGGTTTAGGTGAGGTCGGCGAGACTTGGCTGCTACCACCGACATTAACGTTGCAATACCATTTCACCGATTTTGGGGCCTTTCGGCCCTATGTGGGCGCCGGTGTGAATTATACAAATTTCTACAATCAATCAGGCAAAACTGCCGAGAGGCTTCACGTCAACAACGCATTTGGTGTGGCCTTGCAGGTTGGTTTCGACTATATGATCGATAGTCATTGGGGACTCAACGTCGACGCGAAGAAGATCTTCTTAAGACCAGATTTCGAGGCTACTGTCGGCGGAAACGACGTGACTGGTAAAGCGAAGATCGACCCCTTCCTAATCGGCGCTGGCATTACATATCGCTTTTAATCCGGCTTCCACAACAACAGTATCGCGCGCGAGTCATAATCGAGAAGAGCCATTCACAGCAGCGCCGCCCGACTGGGCGTTCGGCTGAATTGCTCGTTTGAGTTACTTCGCGCGCGTCCTTCATGGAGCACACGGCTGCTTTCAGCTTTCGCGTCTGCGAAAGTTGGGGCACCAATTCAAAATCGCGACCTAGACGCCGCAGGAGTGATCGCATTCCGCGAGGACACGCCGAGAAGGTCGGTCGGAGGTTTGTATATTGTGAAGCGTGTTTGAGGCGTTACTGAAATCGCGGATATTTGCAGTGTCCTACGGATCGACGGGATCGTATCGGTGCCGGCGTAGGCTGGCCTATGTATGATCATCTACCCGCCTCACACCGAAGACAGCGCGAGCGTATTGATTCTCCAAGCAAAGCTGCCGCGCCAGCTGCTTGTTCGTGAGGCGGCCGACCCACACTAGAATCGACGCGGCCGCAACGAAGAAGCTCGCCTAGATCGTCGTGGCGAGGCAGCAACTCAAAGCTGACGCCGTGAGCCTACTGAGCCACTTGTGCT
This sequence comes from Rhizobium tibeticum, assembly GCF_900110205.1. Classification (GTDB taxonomy): domain Bacteria; phylum Pseudomonadota; class Alphaproteobacteria; order Rhizobiales; family Rhizobiaceae; genus Rhizobium; species Rhizobium tibeticum. The sequence goes on from NZ_FOCV01000089.1 coordinate 2,423, forward strand.
ACGACAAAGAACACAAAAGTCGGTAGGATGATTCTGAAACGGCGCTCGGATTTCGATGGGTCGGATCCGAGGAAACGATGGAGAATTGGATGTGCAGCAGGGCCTCGCGAACGGCGAAAGCGAGCCCCGCCGCATGAGGCGTTGTAATAAATTCGCGGCCCGCGTGATGAACAGTTCGTCGCCGAAGTAGGTGCGGAGCCGCGCGATGCCTGCACTCATGGCGGGTTGGCTGAGGTTGATGCTGCGCGCAGCTGCGGTAACGCTTCGATTTGCGTGGCGACAATCAGGGCGAGACTCGTCTCATCCTGATCGCTGGGCTATACTTCGATCAGTCATCACAGCATCGAGCGCGACGAGGAGATTATCCATTGCGCGGACAAATGCCATGCACGCAACAACTTCAGCCACTGCAGGAAAGACGGAAAGACGTTAAAAGGGCTGCGGCGATGATGCTCTACACCTGCAGACACTATGGCACTACAATTCAAATGACCGTGCTCGACACCAAGGACGGTTGAGTCACAGGACGTGTTAGCGTCGGCATCAGAGCTCAGAGTGCCGTTGCTTGCCGGGGGGTTGATCAAGACATGACTCTGCCTGAGCGGGGATCCATTCCAATCTACGACACAAGGATAGTACGGTGCTTGGCTTGCCACGCATCCACGCTTCAAGATGCATATTTTCGATCTCCTCGTTCTGGCTCAACTTGGCGAAACGCCCTCTTGGCCAAGATGATGAAGCGACGTCCTGACGAAGGCGCCAAACCCGAACCGTAGTCACCCCCTTATCGTGAGCGGGTGAGTACTCGCATTCTGCTCCCCAACGAATCGCTTCATGAGGCACTCAATCGTGAAAAGGATCACGATGCGGTACAGTTCTGTGCTCGAATTGCTGCGTATATCGTTGGCGTTGCTCCGGTCCACTCGGCCGCCCTCTCCATGCAAAGTTCATATGGCATCATGCGCTCCGGGTATGGTCGAGACCGCCGCGTAAGGTGCACCAGGGTTAAGCTGCCACGCGAGAGAAAGTGCGACGCGACCATGGTATACTGGCGGTTTCTATCCTGCGCAGTCTGGATCGGGCAATTCCGAGGTGTCACGCATCCATCCACAGCATGGATGGCAATCATGCGAAAAGTCAATTTCCCAGACTTGCCGAATGCCTTTAGAAGAACGCCGAGTATGTTCGGAGGCAAGGATGGAAACCCAATCACACCTTAACAGGCACGGTTGCAAAGAAGATATGTTTGGCAATCCCGGCCTCAGATGTATCAAGGTAGGCCTTACGACTAATTAAGGTGGGTTGGGCTCACAGAGGATTATTTGGGGCTTCGGAGCCGTTCCGCAAATATGGCTCAACCCCAATCGCCAGGCCATTCCCTGCGAGCGCGATCACTGCAGACCAGACTATCGTATGCCTCACTCAAGGGGTTCTCGGCCATGCACCGCTGAGCAGAGGCAGTGCCCCAGGACTCCACTAAAATTCGCCTACGCTCCAACTTAATGGCGTTGCCAAGAAAGCCTCCGGCGCTCGTTAAAGTTACAACGGCCTCGACTTTAAAGATGTGGCGCGAGGGCACCAGCTCCCGAGGAGAGACCCATGGATCAGCCCGTTTGGAAGCGGCCGCGTACGACGCGCCCGACCGTCGATGGCAGCGACGACGCACAGCGACCGCAGATGCCGAACTTGGCGTCCATCGACCTAAACCTACTGGTGGATCTCGGGGCCTTACTACAATACCGCAACATAACCCACGCGGCCCAGCATGTTGGCCGGAGTCAACCGGCGATGAGCCGAGCGTTGTCAAGGCTGCGGGGCATGTTCAATGACGATCTACTGGTTCGCGGCTCGCGCGGTTTGGTTCCAACGCTGATGGCTGAGCGCTTGGCTGAAAAATTGCCTTCGGTGTTGGATGCGATTCGCCAAACGGTGAACTGCAGCGTCGCTCCAAGGGAATGGCGATGGAAAGTAACGATGGCCATTCCCGACCACCAAGCGTTAGTTCTGTTGCCGCGCCTCCTGCCGCGGCTGCGTGAGGGTGCCCCTCATCTCGACATGGTCAACGACGCGGTCTTGGCCAACGCACTGCGGCGCCTGGAGCAAGGCGAGATCGATCTGGCGGTCGGGCAGATTGGCGCTGCTCCGCCTGGCTACTTGCGGCGCAGGCTCTATGCCGACCGCTTTAGCTGCCTCATTCGCCGCGACCACCCGGTCCTGGAACAGGAGTGGACGTTAGAAAGTTTCGCGGCCTTGCGCCACGTAGCCATTGCCTCGGAGCCCAACGACCGCTTCCACCAGGTCTATGATGGATTGACCGAACTGAGCGTGGCTGATTGTGATCCAATCGTGGTTTCCAACGTACTGACGGCGGCAGTTATTATCGCGGCGACCGACTTGGTGCTAGTTGTACCTAGCCGCGTTGCCATCCGAATCGCCTCCATGCTGCCACTCGCAGTTGTCGAGCCGCCTTTGGAACTATCTCCCTACGAAGTGGCGCTTATTTGGCACGAGCGTTGCCACCGCGACCGAGAGCATGGCTGGCTGCGGCGCGAAATCACCGCAGCAGCACGGACGGCCGCATCGGGCCTAACGGAGGCATCAAATGGCGAACTGGCTCGATCGCGCGTGGCGAGGACCGGACGGCGGATGCCGCGGGAATGACGACCGTGGGCTACTCCACCAGGCGCTGCGCGTCTTTCCGTTGATGTGAGGGGTACGGGTGTCCGTCATCCGACTGTTCGCAAGTTGACGCAGCATCGGAACGCTTTTGATACCTTTGCGCATGCAAGATCGTTGCATACTCACTCAAAAATGGAACATTAAGTTGAGCTGCATTTCCCCGACACTGATCGGCCGGTGGATTTCCATTGCATTCTTTCGTCAGATGGACGGGGGCCATTTCAATCAAAACGTATTATGCAATGCGCCCAAATTTCGCAGGTGTATCTCAGGTGCTCGCCGAGAAAGGGACTATCGGTTGCCTCCAGCGACAAAGCCTCGGGCCAGGCAATCGAGAAATCCCTTGACATATGCGACTGGGTAGCAATCTTTGGTACGAAAGGAGCTAACATGAGCGTAAAATCATCTATCTCGCTGACTGAGCAGCAAGATACCTTTGCGAGGTCGCTTGTGGACAATGGGCGGTATTCAAGCCTGAGTTCGGTTCTCCAGCAAGGCCTGGAGCTTCTCCGGCAAAAGACGGAGGCTGAGGCCGCAGAGACAGATGCGCTCCGGGACCTGATTCACCGGAGGTTGAATGGACCGACTCTGTCGGATGATGCAATGGCAGGTGCGGTCGACAATATGATCGCGCGGAAACGGCGAGCTCTTCGTGTGGAGTCTTGAATACTCCGCCGAGGGGGAGCGCGATTTTGAACTTATATTTGATCATCTCTCCGCCGCTTATAGCGATCTCGGCGATCACCCGGACGAGGCCTTGGAGCGTGCGGCCGGCCGAATCCGCGAGCTCCGCTTGTCTATCCAGCGGCTGACGGAGACGCCGCACATCGGAACATTGCGCTCCGATATTTATACGGACATCCGTTATTTACGTCGAGACAAGGCCGCAGTTTGGTTTTTGCCGGTAGTGGATCGTCGGATGATTATCGTTGCTGCCATCTTCTTCGGCGCACAAGACCATATCCGACACATGATGAGGCGACTGCTCGAGAGCTGATGTCGCTTGGCACTTAAAGGTGAGAATGCCCCCGCTTGGTGAAGTTTGGCACTTGAATGTGAGAATCGTGAAGCCAGTTTTCGCACTTAACGCACCCTCGAAAAAAGATAGGTTCTGTTTTCTTTGAAATCTTAGGACCGACTCTGAACGTGCTTGACCATCATACGCGCCGCAGTTGAATCTGAGTTTGAGTGGAAGCATTGAAGCGCTATTTTAATTTAAATGCCCGTTCTCGAATTTGGCGCCCGCTTAACTAATTGATATCGTTGGGATGGGAATCTCGCGATTAAGTGCCAAACGACACGACGGTTCAGGATGAATTCATACAACGCATTGCCGGTCAGACCGTCTGTCGCCCCACCGACGAGAGCCTGCCATAAATAAGGCTGCAGACCGTTGCCGCCGCGGAACGTGTTCGGGTTCCCCGCCATTTCAAGGCATACTCGTCAAAAAGACGGTGACAGCAACGATGACGGTCGAACTTGCTCACCATTACTACTCCCTGAGAGCCGCTGAGCCAAGATACCGTGACAACGCTGGCCTGATCGCCGGATTCGGCGCCCAGGGAAGAGCCTCGTCTGAGCTAAACACCTCAATCCAGGATAGGCCCGACGGGTTCCAAGGCGCAGGGAAACGCCGCAAGCCGATCTGGCGGTCCTCAGTCCTGCACCAGCACGCTCTTCTCCATCTCGCATCGTTTCCGGCACGAGTGCCTGCCGCCTGGGCAGCCCCGTTCGATGTCGGGCAAGTCTCGCAACGTCTCCAACCCGAACGCCGACAGCGCCACGGCGGCCGAGCACGTTGGCGCCCGACGTTGGTTTCCGCGTAATGGGGTTCGACGCGTCGTCTCGTGCCCTGTTTGATGCCGTTGCGAGCGAAGAGTTTGTTCTCCAGAGCATCGTCAGTGAGTTCGCCCAGCAAGGGCGATTGCTGCCTACGCGCTGCAGGTTATCCTGCACCGTACTTCGTGCAATTCCCAATACGACCGCAATCTCGCGGGAGCTGGTCGCGCTTCCGGCATGCCGCAGCATTTGTCGTAACTGTCTCATGGTAAGTCTCCTTTTTGCCGTCGTCAAAATCTCCACGTTTGTCGTGAGGTATTTGATGCCAAAGTTGACCCAGGGGAAATGTTCAGTGCCTAAAACCAGCCGGATTTTGATTGGAACGGTGGCCGGCTTCAAATCGGAATGGTAGCCGGTTTTTGATTTGAATGGCGGCCGGCTTCACGTCGTTGGTCGGCTCATCGGCGGCGTCATTCTTATTCCGTTTGACGTAAGGGCGTGACGTGTGGGCGGAAGAAGTCCGACTTCGTGGCCAAGTGATTGCAACACTCGTGCCCGGTGGTGTGAGGCGCCACAAGCTTCGATGCCGATGCCGATGGCGATCGGCGGAAGCTTTTGAGGAAGGCCAATAACTTTGAGCGACGAAGCTGGCGCCGCGAGACGATATTTTCTTCGGGGACACGACCAGAGAGCGCTTCAACATACAACGTTTAAAGAGAGGTCCTGAGAAAAAATTCCCTTGCCGAACCTTGATTTCGTTAACTTCAGGGCTCTCTAATAGGACTCAGCAAAATTGGTAAAATTGATTGTTTGGAAACAATCATCGGCGTATGGACACCGCACATGCGTTTTAGAGGCCTAGATCTAAACCTCCTCGTCGCGCTCGACGCACTGATGACCGAGCGCAAACTCACGGCCGCCGCACGCAGGGTCAAGCTCAGTCAGCCGGCCATGAGCGCGGCTATCGCGCGACTGCGCACCTATTTCGGCGACGAGCTGTTTTCGATGCAGGGTCGCGAACTTGTCCCAACACCGCGTGCCGAGGCGCTCGCCCCAGCGGTGCGCGACGCCTTGCTCCACATTCAGCTCTCCGTCATTGCCTGGGATCCGATCAACCCAGCCCACTCGGATCGCCGTTTCAGGATCATTCTTTCTGACTTTATGACACTTGTATTCTTTGAGAGGGTTGTGGAGCGCTTGGCCCGGGAGGCTCCCGGCGTCAGCTTCGAGTTGCTGCCTCTCGATGATGATCCTTATGAGCTTCTCCGGCGCGGTGACGTCGATTTTTTAATTCTTCCGGACTTATTCATGTCGAGTGCGCACCCCAAGACGAAGCTGTTTGCCGAGGCACTGGTGTGCGTCGGCTGCCCGAGGAATGAGCAGTTGCTGGGGGATCTCTCTTTCGAGACATATATGTCGATGGGGCATGTTGCCGCCCAGTTCGGACGTGCGTTGAAGCCCTCTTTCGAACAATGGCTATTGCTTGAGCACGGGTTCAAGAGACGTGTCGAACTTGTCGTGCCCGGTTTTACTTTGATTCCGCCGTTGCTGCCGGGCACCAACCGTATAGCCATTATCCCATTCCGCCTCGTCAAGTATTTCGAACAAACGATACCCCTGCGGATCGTCAAGCACCCGCTGCGACCCCTGTGGTTCACTGAGGCTGTCCAGTGGCCAGCCCTCCATCACAAGGATCCCGGGAATGTCTGGATGCGGGAGATACTCTTGCAGGAAGCCTCGCGCAGCGAATTTCAGGAGGAAACGTCCTAGCTTAGCTAGTGCCCGTCCATAAACGCCTGTTTTTCTGGGGTTTTCAAGGTTGTTCACTGAAGGATGTTTGTTGGGACGGGAGATGGCACAGAACCCTGCAGGTTATGGCGCGAAGCGCGATCTGGTGGCAATGGGGTCATGAGTATCGGCCACCGCTCGCCGGGTGTGCTCTGAACGCTGCCGGATGAGGGGTGTCAGGTCGGCCTGAGGCGGGCGAAGAAGGCGAGATTGTAAGCGACCACCGAGGACCAGACATAAGCCTTGAAGTGGTCGAGGCCGCGCCAGGTGCAGCGCCCCAAGCCGTAGGCGCGTTTGAGGCAGGAGATGCCGGCCTCGATGCCAGCGCGGAAGTTGCGTAGCTTGCGATAGACCCAGCGGCTTTTGACCATGTCTTCGATCTTGAGGCCGCACTTCTT
>NZ_FOCV01000131.1 GCF_900110205.1 Rhizobium tibeticum
TCGATGACCGCCGCTCGCTCGCTACAGCGCTGTTGAGAACGCGCTCCCGAGCGGCTTCGCTACCACCGAACTACACCACTCGGCGGGACACGACCACTCCGGGTGATGCAGTCGCATCGATTATGAGGTCTGACCTGGCAATTATTGGTACGGAATGATTTCGATGGCCCATAAAGCAGTGAAAAGAGGAATGCGTCGCCCTTAACTCCCGAGCTAAGGTCGGTCGATTGGCCAGTGACCGAGATTGAGATACCTGGCGACGTCTTGTCAACGGGGCGCCGAGCAAAAGCGATGTGATTCTGAACTGCCCCGTCACTCCACTTTCCGGGCGGCGCAGGAGCAAATCGACCGGTGCGCCGCCAAGGAAACGTTGCGGTGTGACTCTTGATTTGCAAGTCCGGGGAAGGTGAAAGCCTCTGGTCGCAAGTACCCTCCCGCCTACGGCTTTCGCGCCTCGGAACCGGATTTTTTCGCCCACCCTCTCGGGCGAGTAGGTACGCCGCAATTCTCCTGTTTCAGCGTCGTCCAAGCGCCAAGCAGAATCGACCAGCACATAGCTATTGATGCGCCGGATGCCGCCATTGCTGCAATCCGGGCTAAGGATTATGGCCCCTATGTCGCGCCGGCGCTGGGGACGTTGCCGGTCAACTACATATCCACGGTCGACATAACAAACAGCAATAGCGGTCCGGCGACACTGAACGGGCGCGGCGAGTTCGTGGGTCTCGTCTTCGACGGTGTCCTCGAGGGCGTTATCTCGGATTGGGCGGCCCCATCGCGGACCGCACCCGCAGCATTCATGTCGATAGTCGCTTCATCCTCTGGACCATGGACAAGATCGGCGGCGCGACCCGGTTGCTCAAGGAAGTGGGAGTGCCGCCCGTGTCGCGCTCCGGAGCGGGTAAAAGACCCTGGTAAACGACCAGCTGCGCTTTGGCACTTTGCGGTGCCAGGCGCGACGGCCGTCCACCACATCAGATCAAAACTTCTATGCTGAGAGCGACGGTGCGGCACCCATATCGTTCAAGTCGCTCTCGAGGAGATCCTGACAACTAGGGCCGTCCAGCGCTGAAGACCTACGGGTTTGCCCCACCATGGTGGGCCGGGCCGCTGATGTGCCGGTTTGCCGGGATCTCCCAGGATGGCCAAGGAAATCACCTTCACTGCCGGTCGGACTTTTCCCGCCTGGTGCGAGAGCGGCCGATCCAGGAGGCGGAATCGCAGCCGATGCGGGCGAGGCAGCCACAGCAGGACCATAACCCGGAGCTGAAGACGATCGAGGCGCAAATGGCGGCACGGCGAAGCCGCGAGCGCGACGACGATCTTCATCCTGTTCCGGGCGCGAGATGACCCCATCAAGCAGCGTGCTCTTTCGTCTGCCGGCAGCACACTAAGTCAAGGCACTGCCTAAAGTCGCGAAGGTCGAGATCGAAGCCATCAGCGCTCAGCCAAAGGAGATAGGTTCGCCCGCTGAGGAGAGAGAATGGGCCGGAGCAACGATCAAGCGTTGCTCCGGTTTTCTTGTGGGATACGCCCGCGTTTCGACAGAAGATCAGCTCAACGACGCACAGATGCACGGATCCGGCGCCTCACGTGAGAGGCCGGGTGCTGAAGCTTCTCAAGGATCTTGGCGCCGGCGACTTGTCGTCGTACGCGTCGACCGCCTAGCTTGTTACGTGCGCATTGAAACGCGGGCAAGCACATTACGCCCTGCGGATTCTGGATTTCGGCCACGGCGCTTTCTGATTTCCACCACAGGATTAACGACCTTCGATACCATGGTTTGGCGCATCAGCTTCCTGATCGGGACGGGCTTATCGCAAAAGCAGTAGCGGCCCGTCATCCGGGGCGATGCTGTCACTGGCGATATCATCGCGCAGATCAGCAAGCTCAGCGAAACCACGGGGCCGGCCACCTAATTCGATGCCGCAGCTGTCGCTGAAGCACTCGTCAAGATCCGAAGCTGATTCATGCCAAAGCGGGCAATCCGGGGTTCTGGAGCAAAATCCGCTTTTTCTATCTCGGCGCAGCACAATCTAGTATCAACAGGTCGCTGGTTCAATTCCTTTCAAGAGCGGCAACCGCAGCTAATTGCCCTATCTACAATCGATGATCGAGCCGGCAGGCGCTTTATGCGCCGGAGGTGCGAAAGCGCCCGAATGGAAATTGACGACGCTGACCTTAAGCGGACGAGTCTTAGTTAGTTTCCGTCCATAAACGGCTGGTTTTCTTGTGCTTGCAGCGCGTTTGGGTTCCGCTTGGTGGCCGCTTTGAAGCCATGCGGTGTGGCTCAT
>NZ_FOCV01000111.1 GCF_900110205.1 Rhizobium tibeticum
TGTCAGTCGTTGAGGATAAACGGACTGTAATTAACTGTTTTTTAACGATTTGGCACGGGCGAAGATCGGTGGACCTTGCCAAGTTCAGCGGATTTTTCGCCAGGTTTGCCGCAAGGGTAGCGCCGGCGTGGTCACGCCACTTGCAGCTCGATGTGTTTGTCAGCATAAAACCAACGGAATATTCGGAGAAATATATCGATCATGACCGACACTGCCAACACGACACTTGCGCATAGCAAGCCGGCCGCCTTTCTCGGTGGCGGGGTCATCGGCGCTCTCGGCGGTCTGATCGGTCTTGGCGGAGCGGAGTTCCGACGACCGCTTCTCATCGGCCTGTTTGGCTTTCCCGGGCTTGAGGCGGTCATCCTCAACAAGGCGATGAGCCTAGTCGTCGTCGCCACAGCCCTGCCGTTTCGCACGGCCGCCGTTCCGTTCGCCGACGTGCTTGCGCACTGGCCCATCATCGTCAACCTCCTGGCCGGCAGCCTACTCGGCGCCTGGTTCGGGGCAGGCTGGGCTACCCGGCTGCGCTCAGAGACCCTCTACCGCGTGATCGCGATCATGCTGGTGGCGATTGCCGTCGTGCTGATGGTCGGCCACGAGGCGTCGGCACGCCAGCCGCTGGTCGCCGGCGGCCTGCAGATCGTTGCCGGCGTCATTGCCGGCTTCATCATCGGCATTGTTGCGGCCCTTCTCGGCGTCGCACCTGGACCGATGGGCGCGGCATGAGCGTCCGTATGCTGATCATCGACGAGATCCACGCGATGCTGACCGGCACCTACCGGCAGCAGCGGATCTTCCTCAATGTTATCAGGTTCCTGGCGAACGATTTGAAGGTGCCGCTGATCTGTGCAGGAACGGACCTTGCGCGGCAGGCGCTGTTGACGGATCCGCAACTGGCGGAGCGGTTCGAGACGTTTCACCTGAAGAGGTGGGTCAATGACCAGCATTTTGCGCAACTCCTGGCGAGCCTCGGCACTATCCTTCCGCTAAGGCGCCCGTCGGATCTCGGGTCTGCGCCGGTTCGTCGGCGCATTCTCGAACTCACGGACGGCGTCACGGTGCGGATATTTCGGTTGATCGAGACTGCAGCGGCAGAGGCGGTCCGTTGCGGCAAAGAGGCAATGACCCTGGAAAGCTTCGAAGGCGAGGATCTGGTCTTGCCGCTGGTTGCCATGACACAGCATGCGGAGCGCCAACTCAGGCGACAGGTGGCTCGGTGAGACACGTGCGGCTGCTTCCGGTCGCGCCCCGTCCATGTAAGGACGAGCTACTCACATCCTGGCAGTGCCGCATCGCCTCCCGCTATTCCAGCACGCCACCAAAAATCTTGGCATGGCTAGGCGGGCGGTCGGTCTCGATGCGAGATAGCTTTGAGGCCCGGGATTTCCGGCCAGATCAAGACATGACGTGGCGCTGGGCGCGTGCCTGCAGGCTCAAGGAACGCGATCTCCAGCGGCTGGCGCTATCCAATCTCGAGAGGCCTGAAGACTGCTACGTCAGGAATCCGCTGCAAAGAGGGGTTTGTGCGGTTTGCTTGGACGATGATGCCGAACAGGGCGGCGATCACTATTGCCGGAGAAGTTGGGCGCATGTGGAAGCGGTCGCATGCCTCAAGCATGGGGTTGGCCTGCAGAGCGCCTGTCAGCGTTGTTTTCGAGTCGGGCTATTCCAGTTTCAGTTTCTGTCGGATGGCGCCAGGCTGGTCTGTCCCTGGTGTGCGACGGTGATCTCGGAACGAGGGCGACGGCAGCCACGACAGAGCAGGATGCTGGAATCGATGTCGGCGATCGGTCGTGCGATCGACGGAAAGGGAGTGCAGCTCGATGAGGTGATGGCCGCTTGCCGCTTTCTCTGGGCCGCACAACCGCACGGATCGCCCTATATTGCCTACCTCGGGATTTCGCTCCCGTATGGGAGGCTGCCGCCATCACCAAGGGCATCCGCGCCGCTATCCACACTGCCTCTCGCCTGGCGGGCCGCCTCCATCGAAGCCATGGCTGAGCTCGCAGCCCTGCTCGAGCCTCGTGCGGTCGGAACTGTCCCGCCCTTCCTGCATGAAGCCTTCAGGAAGTTCAGGAGAGGGGAGGGCCAGCAGGCGGCGGAAGAACCGGCGGCCGCGGCTCAGGCTGAAAGCGCTGGGCTGAAACTGCGGAGCGATGGCGATTACCGTCGTCTGGCGCTGCAGATCCTCAATAGCCAAGCCTGGAAGACAACCCCGGCGAACAGCCGCAGGAAAAAGAACCGCGCGATCGGTCGCCTGATGAACCGTGCCCTCAGCGGCGGATAAGGCCAAACCGGTGGGCTTCCTCCAGCAGGTGCCGGACGGAGGACGGCTGCCATTTCTTGCCGCCGCGCACCGGCCGTTCTCCCATCTGGTCCAGTTGAGCGGCAATGTCTCGCAGCGATAGATCGGGATCGGCAATCGCGATCGCCGCCACCAGCTTCATCAAATGGTCCTCAGGGGCGCGGCGCGGCGACCGGGTGAGGAGTTCTTTCTCCGCGAGCTTTTCGCGGACCATGCGATGAACGGCGCGACGCAGGCGCTCGACGGTCCAGTCGTGACCGCGGCGTTTGAGAACCCGAACGACATTGTCCCAGCTGTGCTGAGGCCGGAGCTGCCGCACCGTCGGCAGCCACGTCTGCGCGGACGCAATGAGCTCGTCGAGATACAGTTTCTCGCGTGCTTTCGAAACCGCCTTGATCGCTTCCGGCCGGCGCTCTCGCAGACCGGGATTTCCAGGAAGCTTTCCTCTGGCTTTCGCAGCTTTGATACCCGCCTTGGTACGCTCTGCGATCAATGCCCGTTCGAGCTGCGCCACGGCGCCGAGAACCTGGAGGGAAAACATGCCTTGCGGCGTCGAGGTATCGATCGGATCTCGGATCGATCGAAAATGAACTCCCCGTTGCTCGAGATCCTCGATGACCTGCAGCAGATGGCTCACGGATCTGGCCAGCCGGTCGAGACGGACGACGACGAGGACGTCTCCCTCGGTGAGCTCGCCGAGTAGCCGTGTTAAAACCGGCCGAGCGCGAGATGCGCCGGAACCAAGTTCTTGGAAGATTCGATCGCAGCCAGCGGCGCGCAGCTCGTCCATCTGGGCGTCGTGGACCTGGTCGTCTGTCGAGACACGGGCGTAACCGATGAGCCGCTTAGGAAGTTGGGGGACTTTAACTGTTTGTCTCTTTGCCATCCGGCTTTTCAGGGGCTCATTTCGAGGTGGTTTGTACAGATAAAACATGCGTGAGAAAATGAACAGTTGCAAGCGTGTTTTATGACCCAAATGCAGCTCCGCCAGACTCGAAAAGCGACGTCGTACGTGCATCGGGCCGTAACCAGCGCGAAACGCGCTCTGGCGGCCATCTGCGGCGGAAATGCCGGAAAATAAGGAGATCGGAGGAGGGGAGGGGCATGAAGGCCCGTTTGAGCGAAAAGATGATGGAGGAATCTGCAGCTCATCGGCAGGGGAGGGTTGCTCGGAGGGGCCTGCAGAGCAGAGACGGTTCCGCCGAACCTCGCCAAGATCTGCCCAAAAAGCCGGAAAACCGGACCTTTCCGGTCATCCAGGACGACCGACATCGATGATTTGCGACTCCAGATCAACTACCATCGATACTTGCTACTTATCGATGGTTAGA
>NZ_FOCV01000090.1 GCF_900110205.1 Rhizobium tibeticum
CACGAACTGACCCACTGGACGGCGGCGCCACACCGACTGGATCGCGATCTCAGCCGCTATGCCAAGGACCAAAGCGACCGCGCCCGCGAGGAACTGATCGCCGAACTCGGCAGCTGCTTCCTCTGCGCCGATCTCGGCATCGTTCCCGAACTCGAGCCGCGGCCCGATCATGCAAGCTACCTTGCCGCCTGGCTCAAGGTTCTTAAAGGCGACAAGCGGGCGATCTTTGTCGCCGCCGGCCATGCGCAGCGCGCCGTCAGCTACCTGCACTACCTGCAGCCGGATCAGACGGACGAAGGGGAGGCGGCGTAAGTAAGCCGCCTTTCCGATGTCAGACGGCCAACGATCGTGTCCTTATCCGCGCGCGCTTTTGCGTTCAAGAACGGCATTCGACCACTTTTGGTCCGTAAGCTTTTTGGTCGGAGCGAGATGACCAAGTGCTGCAAACTCGTCAAGGAGATGCAGCGCGGTCCAGACAGAAAGGCGGGATCACACGCCGCGCCCGCATTTACATTGTCCAAAGGACAGAAACCGGTGCCGCCTGAAGCTTTTCACCAAACGGCGTTACGCGGTTATGGTCATGCAGGACCAAGCCACGAACAAAACGCTCACCGACGGCAGCTTCCAATTGTCGGAGACCGCGAAAATCGTCACTTTTGACAGTGGCAGACGCTTTGACTTCGATCCCAATTATTCGCCCACGCCGGTCTTCGATGATGACATCGACCTCATCCTGATCTTTGGTACGGTAATGTGAAAACGAAACGCGTCGGTCGGACCATGATGCTAGTTTCATCAACTCAGACACGACGAAACTCTCCAGTAACGGACCAAATCGCGATTTGTTCTGATGGAGGATATCTTCGTCGTCCTGACGCATGGCAGCGAGTAGGCCTGTGTCGATGAAGTGCAATTTCGGAGTTTTCAGGATCCTGCTTAATCGATTATTGGACCACGGATTAATTTGCTTGATGAGAAACAAACGCTCCAGAATGGAGACATATCGTTGCGCTGTCACGCTCGACAATCCCAGTGCTGAGCCGAAGCTGCTATGGTTGACGAGCTGGCCCGCATGTTCGGCCAAGACATCGAGTAGACGTGGCAGACGGTCGAGTTGATCGACCTTAGCAATATCGCGTACGTCTCGATCGAGGATCAATCTAGTGTAATCTTCCAACCAAGCCGCGCGGCGGGCTGATGTCGGACGGCGCAGTGCTTCCGGATATCCGCCTTTCAGCACGGTTTGCATCAGCCCGTCGCCATAGATGGTTTCTTCATCGGCCACGGGAGTCTCACCCGCGAACAGACGATCCAGGAAGACGCCTGGCGTCGACCGGATTTCTGCCTGAGCGAAGGGTAAGAGCGGGACGACAGCCATCCGCCCGGCTAATGAGTCGGCAACTGCCGGGATCGTTGCAAGGTTCGCAGACCCTGTTAGCAGGAACCGGCCGGGGGCGTCATCGCGATCAACGCTTTCCTTGATTGCGAGAATGAGCTCAGGCGCACGTTGGATTTCGTCGATGACCGCTTTATCAATGCCCCGAATGAACCCGACAGGATCCGTTTTTGCTGCATTCAATGCCCCGGCGTCATCAAGAGTGATGTAGCTGCGATTGCGCCCAGCGAACTGCTGGACAAGCGTTGTTTTGCCCGCTTGGCGCGGTCCGGCAACGAGAACCACCCGTGTATCGGCCAACGCCGTTTCGATGATTGGGCGCGCCCTGCGTTGAATGATTTGCTTTTGATCGGCCATTGCGGCTATTCTTAACCGGAATTGCGTCTGATTTAAAGTTGAAACATGTCTGATTTAAAACCTGTTGACGTCTAGTTCAACAATCGTGCCCGAAGTTCGCTACAACACGATACCAAGGCAACGACCGTACGGTCGCTTCCTCCCCTCTGGCCGGGGGCGCCAGCGGCTATGCGACGCCGACCGGCAACAGTTCGAAGCCTCACAGGCAACGTCGGCTGTGGTTTGGGTTCGCGTACCGCGTGGGGCGATAGATTCCGACGAGGACGTGTCCGGCGGGCGGCATACTAAGACAGAATAGAACTGCGACAGGTTTCGCTACGCTACTTCCTGTGCGAGCGGTTGTTAATCCCGCGCACCACAGGATTGACCCTACGAGCTTGAACCGGTTCGTTTCGGTTTCACTAGGAATGGTTGACTCGAAATAACATCAGATCGGTAGGACGGGCCGGAACCATCGGTTCCAATCCTTCAACCTCTTCGCCTGCCAATAGGCTCTGTAGTAACGGCATCTGACTCTCGCCCGGCAATCCTCTAGGTATCCGGCATAAGGCGAGATAGTCGAAGTCTGCCAGAAGCGCGGACCGCTCCGAACCGTCTGAAGTCATGAACGTCCTTAGAAATCGACTGATCGCAGGTGCTGAGCGGTGGAATGGGATACTCGAAACGCTGACGTTTCCTGGTCCGTTCAGAATGATGTGGAGACCGAGGGCTGGCGGGGTCATCATCTTCGACCGTCCGAGCAAACTGATGGCAGTGAGATCGTGATGTTCACAGGAATTCCACAAGAGATGGTCGAACGCGTCATAGCTTTCGGGGGCGTCTGGAGATTTCGGAGTGAGGAGAATCAATGCGAGAGGCAGGGTTGCAAAGCAGCCGATGACCGCCGAAACCTTCGCATCTTTTTCGGATAGGGATCGCCAGCGGGCGGCCAACTCTCGAATGGCGAGCGGCACGAGCAGGGGAACGACGCCGACCGAAATTCTCAAAAAGCGGTTCGACAAAAAGACTAAAAGAAGCAGCCCACAGGCGAGCAGGTAGATAATTGGTAGTTGCGGCCGTCCTTCGCTAATGCTCCGGCGCGCGCAGGGGGCTGCGAGGAGGAGCGTCAAGCTCATGGTTGCCAGCAGCGCGATGGCGATGTGATCTTCGGTGCGAAAGAACTGCAGAGACGTCATTTCCTGCTGGATCCGGTCGAACCAGTAAAGACGGCTTGGGCCGGTTATCATGGAGAACGGACCAGAAGCCATCAGGGGATACTGCAAGAGGATACAAGTAAGAACGGCTGCACCGAGAAAGAGGAGAAGGATTCCGCGCACCATCCGGTTGTAGCGTTCTCCCAGGCCTATGGACACCAAAACCGATACTAAGCCAAATGTCAGGCGAAATGAGAAACTGACCCCCTAACGAAATGAAGAACTGCCCCCTCGTGTCAGAACGAGGAGAGATGGATGACGAGTGCGATTTCAGCGCATCCTGCATCGTGGGGAACGATGCAGGGCGAAGATATGCTTCAGGCAGATGAGGTGATGGCCATGTTGCGGCTGCACGAGCTTGGTTGGGGTGCCAAGCGTCTATCGAAGGAATTTGGCTGTGCTCGCAACACTGTCCGCCGATATCTTCGTGAGGGTGGAGCGGTACCTTTCAAGAAGCCGGTTCGGCGGAGTGCATTTGATGGCCTTGATGATTGGCTTCGTGAGCGCTTCTTTAGGCATGACGGCAATGCTGATGTGATCCGGCAGGAATTAGTCAGCGAGCACGGCATTACCATCGGTTTGCGTTCGGTAGAGCTTCGAGTCCGGGAATGGCGGCGGGAACTCAGGGCGCAGAAGCGTGCGACAGTCCGGTTTGAAACGCCGCCGGGTCGTCAGTTGCAGATCGACTTCGGGCAGACGCGTGTCTGGATCGGTGACGAGCGGGTTCGGGTAAACGTCTTTGTCGCCACGTTGAGCTATTCCAGACGCATTCATATTCGTGCCTCATTGAGAGAGGGGCAGACCGATTGGTTCGAGGGGATGGAAGGCGCGTTTCTTCGATTTGGCGGCGTTCCCGTTGAGGTTTTGCTGGATAATGCGAAGGCGCTTGTCGAACATCACGATGCGGTTAGCCGGGAGGTTCGCTTCAATGCGCGACTATGGGCGTTTGCCCGTTACTGGGGCTTCGCGCCACGCGCTTGCGCTCCCTACCGGGCCCGAACAAAGGGGAAGGACGAGCGCGGGGTAGGCTACGTCAAGAAGAATGCCATCGCTGGTCGCCGGTTTGAGAACTGGGCTTCATTCGAGGCGCACCTTGACCGATGGATACGAGAGGTCGCGGACCGACGCGAACACGGCACGACTGGTGAAGCACCCATTGAACGCTTTGCTGCGGAGGCCGATGCCCTTCGGCCGCTATCCGGCCGCGCACCGTTTGGACAACTACGCGACCTCGTGCGCAAGGTGCAGGCGGACTGCGCCATCGATCTCGACACAAACAGCTATTCCGCACCCTGGCGTCTCATCGGCGAGAGCGTCCAAGTCGTTGTGCTGGCGGGCCGTGTAATTATCCGTCACGCTGGCCAGGTCGTGGCCGATCATCCTCTCTGCCAGGGACGGCGACAACGGATTGTGGACCGGGCTCACTTTGTTGGCGTCGCAGGTAGCGAAGGACTGGTTCGCACCGCTCCAGTTGAGCTGGCACCAGCCGCCTTGCTGCGACCACTTGCGGAATACGAGGCTGTTGTTGGAGGTGGCTGGTGATGACGACCGTCGATCACGATTTACTCATCGCGACACTCGATCGGCTCAAGCTGACGGCGATCCGCGACCAACTCGACACGTTGCTGGACGAGGCGGCCCGCTCGAAGATGACCTTGCGCGAAGCTCTGGCGTTCCTGGTGTCACGAGAGATTGCCCGGCGCGATGAACGGCGCATCTCGATGTCGAGCAAGTTGGCGCAGTTCCCCTTCGTACGCGAACTCGATGGCTTCGACTTCGAGGCACAGCCATCGCTGGATCGAGGACAGATCAGGGATCTGTCAACCTGCCGCTGGATTGCTCACGGCGACACCGTCCTATTCCTCGGACCTCCCGGCACCGGTAAGACGCACCTTGCTGTCAGTCTTGGCCGAGAAGCGATCCGCCAAAACTACAACGTTCAATTCGTCACGGCGGCCACTCTGGTTGCGATGCTCGCCAAGGCCCATAACGATGGCTCATTGGACAAGCAGTTGACAATCCTATCGCGGCCGAAACTGCTGATCATCGACGAGCTGGGATATCTGCCCTTCGAAGCGAACGCGGCGCACCTGTTCTTCCAACTGGTCTCTCGCCGCTACGAGAAGGGATCGATCCTGATTACCTCAAATCGATCGGTCGGAGAGTGGGGAAGCGTCTTCGGAGACCCTGTCGTCGCCACCGCGATATTGGACCGGCTGCTGCACCATTCGACAGTGATCACCATCCGAGGTGATAGCTACAGGCTTCGCGAAAAGCGCCGTTCCGGCCTTCTGCAGAAGGCCGGAACGGCGCTTGAGACAAACGAAACAGCAAATCAATGAAGGGGTCAGTTCTTCGTTTCGCCCACGGGGTCAAATCTTCACTTCGCTTGACACCAAATCCCGACAATGCCTGTATGTCGGGCATCGAAAAGGCGTCGGCAGACATTGTCCAGTAGTGAGCGGGTGGGATTAGGACGAGCATTAACATTGGCGACATGACCAAGCAAGCGATCCCCGTCGAACCCAGCATTGTCCGACTGCCGCGAACATCGAACACCCAAGTGCAACTGAGTGCTATCAAAGTCAGGGCAGAAATCGGCAGCGTTTCAAGACCGACAGCCGTCGAAACCGACACGCCCACGCCCACAGTGGCTCCACCGACCATGTCGAAGCGACTTATGCCATATACGACAAGTAACAGCAGGACGATCTGGAGGTTATGATGATCGATACGACCCGGACTGAATTCCCAAAAGGCATATGGCATGACAATGAGCAGCCCCAGCAGTGTTTTGACTGGAAGATCCGCTTTCGAGGGATAAAGCCGCTTCAATACGCTGACGATTAAGATGCTAAAGATGACACCCAAGATCGGCGGCCACACCTTGAACGCGATATCGATCGATCGCTCTTGTCCGAAAAAATAGTGTAGGGCGAATGCGATGGTCGCATAAGGTGCATCGATCAGGCGCGACCATGGTGAGATGTATATTTCCGGACCGCGGACCATCGGCAAACTGAGATCGTACCAGCCTGATGAGCTCAGGAGCAATCGAACGAAAAGACCGCGGAGTTGATCGTCGATATCGCCATTGTGAAGCGTATCGCCGCTAAGATCGACTGTAATGTAGACCGCGACCACGCAGACGACCAGCAACGAGTACAGCCAAAACGGCCAAGAATCGTTCGACACCTCACGTTGAGATGCTTTGGTCCACCCGAAAAGCGCCATACTTACTCTGCGTTAAAGTCGAAAAAACTGATACGTATTCCTTAAGGTTGTAATCTCATAAGTTGAAGATAGATTCAATAGACGGTGGTTTTTGGTATTGCGTAGAAGGACCGCAAGAACTGCTTTTTAGAGTGGAGTAGCCGTTCAGGCCTTCGCGCCGTTCTTGGAATTCTATCCCATTCTCAAGATATTGCGGGCCTGAAGCAGTTCGATTGCCGAGGTGGTCGAACGTGCGCTCGAATCCTATGAGATCCGTGAGGCAGGGCGCGAGCTTGCTTCGAGCTTCTATTCGCGTCTTAGGGCGCAAACCGGCACAGACATTGATCTGGAAGCTGTAGTCAGTGAAAATCGCCATCGCCATCGCCATCAGGGCGTCGAGCTTTGATCTTTCTCGACACCAACGTCGTTTCTGAGACCTTGAAGAACGCACCCAACGAGGCAGTGATTGCTTGGCTGGTTCGATTCGATGCGGAATTAGCACTGCCAACAGTGACGATCGCCGAGATCGCCTTCGGGATCCAGAAGATAAGACCGGATCAGCGCGCCGATCGGCTTGAAGAGGGGTTGCAAGAGTGGCGTCGTCGTTTTGCTGATCGGGTATTCGGATTGACCGAAGAAGCCGCACTCGCCTACGGGAGATTATGGGCGATGCCGCTCGTAAGGGACGCGGAATCCCGATGCAATGATTTGCCGCGATTGCCCTGGTAAACGGTGGCCGCCTAGAGCGGATCATTGCTTATCGGAATCGGTGCGGGATTCCCAAATCAGCAGATTTGTGATTCATCATGGATGCTGGAATGGAGGCCAGCATCTATGACGCGACCCTATTCGAATGATCTTCGCGAGCGAGTCGTCGCAGCGGTTGTGGACGGTCAGAGCTGCCGGGTGGTGGCGGAGCGGTTCGACATAGCTGTCTCATCCGTGGTGAAGTGGTCGCAGCGTTATCGGGCCACCGGCAGTGTGTCGCCTGGCAAGATGGGCGGCCATCGCCGACGTGTGCTGGAGCCGCACCGCGCCTTCATCGTCGAGCAGATCGAGCAGACATCACATCTGACGCTACATCGGCTGAAGGATGAGTTAGCCGCCCGCGGCGTGACCGTCTCCCACAATGCCATCTGGCAGTTCATGCGCCGCGAGGGCTTGAGCTTTAAAAAAAACGCTGTTCGCCCTTGAGCAGGGCCGCGCCGACATTGCCCGGCGCAGAGCCCGCTGGAAAGCCTGGCAAGACCGCTTCGATCCGAAGCGGCTCGTCTTTATCGACGAGACCTGGATCCGCACCAACATGGCGCCGTTACGCGGCTGGGGGCCGAGGGGCAAAAGATTGCGCGGCTTTGCCCCGCACGGCCGCTGGCGCACCCTGACCTTCCTTGGCGCCCTACGCTGCGACAAGCTCACTGCGCCCTGCGTCTTCGACGGTCCCATCAATGGCGAATGCTTCCGCGCCTATGTCCGCCAGCAGTTGATCCCGACTCTCAAGCCTGGCGACATCGTCATCCTCGACAATCTCGGCTCTCACAAAGCCAAGGCCATCCGCGATGCCATCAGGGCAGTCGGCGCCAGACTCTGGTTCCTGCCGAAATATTCCCCCGACCTTAATCCGATCGAGCAGGCCTTCGCCAAGATCAAGCACTGGATGCGCCAGGCCCAAAAGCGAACCATCGAGGAAACCTGGCGCCATCTGGGCTTACTCGCCGACACCATCAAGCCAGAGGAATGCGCCAACTACTTCTCAAATGCTGGCTACGCTTCCGTCAAAACATGAAACGCTCTAGCAACCCGCAATCTCGCGGATTTCGAGACCACACGGCTCGATCTCACGTCTCCGTGGGACTGCCTTTGTGATGCTTTAATCCTTTGAATGAAGCAGGGAGGGGCCTTTAAAGCCCGGATGCCTTGGTAAGGTTGACGCGAAAGCGATCGCGCCGGCCCTTATCGTTCGACGCTGCGAGATCGTGTGCGGCGCCCGCGAAATCAACGTTTGCAGCTCGGCGTCGGTCTGGTCTGATCGCAGTCCTTGACCACAGCAGGCTGTGTGTTGTTTGCGCCCGCGAGGCCTCCGACATGGGTCGCGTAGTTGTCACGCGTGTCCTGATCGACCACAGCAACCGGCGCGGCGAGAACCAGACCGGCAACGTTCCCAGCGGCCGTCGCAGCCCCGGTGGTCGCCACCAAGATCTGGTCGCCAAGTCCGACGTGATTGTCGGTCAACGTCTGCCCCTCGGAGATACGCTGGCCAATGAGCTGCACGATCTCCGGCGACTCCGCGAATTTGCCGTGGTTCATGCTGTCGCCGGATTTGATCTTGGTGAGGTCGATGACGATGATCTTGTTGTCCTCGAGCTCTTTCTTGTACGGGGCCCGCTCCGGATCGATGGCACCCAGCCGGGAGACGTCGCCCCAGACCCGGCGCGAGAAGGCCAGCGCCTTGTCATCACGGGAGACAAACAGGGTGAACTGCGGGTGCTGCTTGCCCATGTCGGCGATCTGCTGGCGGAACACGTCGACGTCGACGTCGGGAGCGGCCAGCATGACGTTCTTGAACTTCTCCGGTAGGCGGCCGTTGCGGATGGCCATCTGGCGCAAGGATTCCAGCGCCAGCCAGTTGCCCATCGAATGCGCGAGGATCGAGACCTCCTTCACCTCGGGGTCCTTTGCCAGATACTGGAAGAGTGTCTCCAATGCGTTGCGGGTGTAGTTGGTGCTT
>NZ_FOCV01000093.1 GCF_900110205.1 Rhizobium tibeticum
CGCTATGCGCGCGGCTCATTAACAGGGAACGAATATGGAAAGACGTGACTTCATCAAACGTTTGGCAATGCTTGCTGCTTGCCCGCTTTGCGTCAAGACCGCTTACGCTGCGGAAGGGGTGCACTGGAGCTATGGTGGTGACGCTGGTCCAGAAGACTGGGGATCTTTGACCGAGGAGAACCGTGCATGCTCGTCCGGTTCGCAGCAATCGCCCCTCGACATCAGGGGCGCTATCAAAGCCGACATCCCGGACCTCGCGCTCGACTGGAAGACCGGCGGGACTATCCTGAATAATGGGCACACGATCCAGGTGAATGCGGCGCCCGGAGGAACGCTTCGCCGCGGTGATCAGTTCTATGAGCTGGTGCAGTTCCATTTCCATGCTCCGAGTGAACATCTGGTCGAAGGCAAGCATTTTCCGATGGAAGCGCATTTCGTCCATAAACATGCCGAAACGGGTGGTTTGGGCGTACTTGGCGTTTTCCTTGTCCCGGGAGGAACCAACGCGGCTTTCTCGACCTTGGCTGCGGCCTTCCCGCAAAACACCGGTGAAGAAACCGCCCTTCCCGACGTCGAGCCGAGCAAAATGCTGCCCGTCTCGCTCACGTATTGGGCCTATGAGGGATCGCTCACCACACCGCCTTGCAGCGAAATCGTCGATTGGATAATAGCGAAGGAACCGGTGGAGGTGGATGCGGCCGACATCAATAAGTTTACTGCGCTCTATTCAATGAACGCTCGTCCCGCCCTCACTTCAAATCGTCGTTACATCCTGAGCTCCGGCTGAAGCGAGAAGGCCTCGTGGCGTTTTCGACCATCCCAAAGGGGCCGATTGCACGATTTAGCCAGGCTCTGGCCGTGGGCCTTTGGCACAGGATCAACCATGATGGAAGCTCGGAATTGGAGAGAAGCAAGCCTCTCCGACGGCCGGTGCCATCGAAGCCAAAGCGTCATGTCCGCGGAAAAGCGGTGGCATACGGTGTGCCGCACGGCATATCATTGTCGACAAGCTCGCGCTGATCACGGACCGTCACGGTGCTCTCATTCCAAGAGTCCATCAACATCTGATGACCATGGATGATTTATAACTTCGGCGATGGCGACTATGCGGCAACAAGGTGAAAAAGCTGCTACAGAAGATAGTTGCAACGGCCGCGACAAACCGCGCACTGCCGGTGAGGATAATGACAAGCTCTACGGTGGTCCCGGCGACGATGTCCTCTACGCCGGTGACGGCCGGGATTATCTGACCGGCGTTGCCGACCACGACACTTTCGTGTTTGCCTTCGATGCGGTGAGCCCCGACACCGATGGTTTTGGCGCGAACATCATCAACAACGCTAGCCAGTCTGGCTACCCGTGAGCAGCTTCTACAGCGGTGCGGCCTCAGGTGTGAACGGCAAGCACGTCGTGGTGATCACTGATCAACCTTTCACCTCTGCCTCTGCCGTCGCGGGTGCGATCTCAGGCGAGACGGCTGGCGACATTATCGCCTACGAATATTACGACCGCATGACCAGAGTCGCGAATCTGGCCTATGTCACCTCCGATAACCACGCGCAAGTCTTCGCCACCTAAATTAGGCGGTGTGTTCAGCGTGGACAGCCTGGCTTGCCTGGGATTTACCGCGTGGGACTTCACGTTCGATTGATCCTGAGTGCCCGTACTGAACCAGCGTCCCTCTACCCAGGCGGGCGCTGTCGTCTCCGCTACTTGCCGGTGGCCGTCGCACTTGGGAGCGGGCGCAGCGGGGTTCAGCTTGATCGCCAGTGCTGGCCGTAGACCGATCCGCTTGGAAAACGGCAATCCGAGACGGTACAGGCTGTTCGGGTCTCTTGCAAGGACGTGGGCCTTCAGAGAGACCGACGCGCGCATGGCCTAAGAGCCATTCGCGGCGGTGCCCCTGAGCGATCACGCTAGGCCAGTTTCGTACCTTTTGTTAGGGCCATTGCGATCTTCTTGATGTTTTGGGCGGCGGCGGCCAGCAGGCAGTGGCATGCGACGCGGGTGAGACTTCGGAAGCGGGCATAGCGGTGCCCGTGAAGCTGCTTGGATCGGCGAACGAGCGTTCGACCGTCTCCTTGCGGCGCTTGTAGATTGCCTTGCCCCAAGGCGTCAGGCGGTGGGCATCGGTACGCTCGCGGGCATCGGCCCAGACATGGCGGGTGATGGTGCGTGTCGCCGCGGCGTTATTGGTGCAAGAGGCCAGCAACGGGCAGATGCGGCAGATGGCCGGGTTCGAGCGGTAGTGGCGATAACCGTTGCGGTCGGTGGTGGCATAGGCGAGCAGTTGGCCCTCGGGGCAGCGATAGCCGTCTGTCTGAGGCTCGTAGACGAACTTCGACTTGCGCATCATGCCGTCTTTTGGCGGGGGCGGATTGCGATAGCCGGTGACCCCGAGGATGGTGCGATCTTCAAGACCCTTGGCGATACCGGACGTCGCATAGCCGGCATCCAGGCCAACTGCGCCGACCGCGAAGCCGAACCGCTCACGCTGGCGGTCCAGCCGGTCGCGATAGACGATACTGTCGTGGACATTGGCAGCGTCACATGGGTATCGGTGATGATGGCAAGCTTACCGTCCACCGTGCGGTGATCGAGATATAAGAAGGCCTTCGGCTTGCCGTCGCGCACCATGTAGCCGCTGTCGGGATCGGTGCGCGACACCTTGGTTTCCTTCACCTGCGGCTCGCGCGACTTTTCCTTCAAGGGCTTCTGGCCGTGCAGTGCGCGCTCGGCCTCAATCGCCCGGTCGAGGTCGGCGCAGTAATCGGAGCGCGACTTTTCGATCATCGCAAGATCATATTTGCCCTTGTGGCATTCGCCTCCAAATGCGTCGAATCCGTATAGAGCACCGTGCCGTCGACCAGCTTGTGGGCGATCGCCTGCTCGACGATATGATCAAAGATGTCCTGGGCGACGCGCGTGTCGTGGAAACGACGCCACCGGTTCTGCGACAGCGTCGAGGCGTCAGACACCCATCCGTCAGCTTCATCTGCAGAAAGCAGCGATAGGCGACGTTGACCTCGATCTCGCGCGCCAGCTGACGCTCCGAGCGGATGCCGAACAGGTAACCGATGAACAGCGCCTTGAACATCAAGGTCGGACCGAGCGGCGGTCGGCTATTGTCGGCCCGGCAACACGATCATGGATGAAGGAGAAGTCGATCACCGCATCAATCTTGCGAAGCAGGTGATCCTTCGGCACCAGGCTGTCGAGCGTCACCATCTCGCGAGCCGTCTGGGAAGGGAAAGGTTTCTTCAACATCTCCCACTGAATCACAAAACCCACAGCCAGGCCAGGGTGTTTGTCAGCAGTCTGAAGCCGATTTCATCGGCCGGTCTGGCAAGAAGAATGTAAGCGGCGTTTTGACCTGCGATTGATGATAGCCTGGAAAGAGGGCTAAGACATATGACGAACGATCTCAACGCTCCCGCTTTTGAAGCCGCGAGCAGAAGGCTCAGTTTATCCCAGAAAGCTATGAGCCAAGAGTGATGGTTTCCGCGGTCGCACGACTTTATGGCCTAACGTCCCAACAGTGTTCACTTGGCGTCGACTTGCCCGTAAAACGCTTGATACGCTGCCGGAGCTCGACAAACTCTCTGCGCCGCTCTGCCTCACGCTCTCTTTTGTGCGTAAAACCTCCACTATCGAGTAAGCGCGATCAATCAATCCGTATCCATCCAATGAGGACGGATGTATGTGAGTGGCGGCGAGCGCGGAGCTTCTCATTGATATCCAGCTGATTGGACTGCGGCTCTTTTTCTCGCATGT
The DNA here is from genome assembly GCF_900110205.1 of Rhizobium tibeticum. GTDB lineage: Bacteria > Pseudomonadota > Alphaproteobacteria > Rhizobiales > Rhizobiaceae > Rhizobium > Rhizobium tibeticum. The sequence continues at coordinate 3,775 of NZ_FOCV01000093.1, forward strand.
CCGACAATGTCTGACATGCGACACAGCCGGTTCGATCGATTGTTATTGTTTCAAAAGGATTTTTTTGGCACGCATCTTGCGGCAGTCCTTCGCAGAAGTGTCACGAACTCGCGCGGAGATATCGAATGTCAGCTAAGCTTACTAGTCAGATTCCTGCGTCTGGTCATCCTCCGGAGGGATGTACCACAGGCAGCAGAACTAAGTGGCCGTCCTCGCTAAGGAATATTCGGTCAAGCTTTCGCAGGGACTGTTGCGATGGTTGTCTTCGCATGATTGTCAACTCCACGTCGCTCAAATCCGATGACTTCCTGGATGTCCGCAAAATGGCGCACGGTCAGGGCACTTACGCGTACTCGTGCATTTTTCCTGAGCATGGTCGCGTCCAGCGCTCTGATGACCTGGGAAGCGGCGGCCTTCAACGCTCCGCGAAGCGAATCAGGGATCGAAAATTTTGTGCTGAGCAACGGCATGGAGGTCGTCGTCATACCCGATCATCGGGCGCCGACAGTCACACAAATGGTCTGGTATAAGGTCGGCAATGCCGATGAGGTACCCGGCAAGTCCGGCATCGCTCATTTCTTGGAGCATCTGATGTTTAAGGGCACGAACGAGCACCCGGCCGGCGAGTTTAGCGCGAAGGTCGCTGAGCTCGGCGGCGACGAGAACGCTTTCACTTCGTCCGACTACACTGCCTATTTCCAGACGGTAACGCCGGACTCACTCTTGACGATGATGGAATTTGAAGCTGACCGCATGCGCCATCTCAAACTCTCAGACGCGGTGATCGTGCCGGAGCGCGATGTTATTCTCGAGGAGCGGCGCTCGAGGATCGAAGCAAGTCCCGAGGCGCTTCTCGACGAAGAGATGCAGGCGACGCTCTATCAGAACCATCCGTATCGTTTCCCTGTGATTGGCTGGATGCACGAAATGGAAAGGCTCAATGGCGGGGACGCCATGGCATTCTACGATCGATACTACGCCCCAAACAACGCCATACTAGTAATAGCGGGCGACGTGGACGTCGCCAGTGTGGGCAAGATGGCGATGGAGATATACGGGCGGATACCGCGCGGCCGGGAACTGGCGCCGCGAGTTCGGCCACAGGAGCCGGAGCAGAACACCAAACGAACAGTCGTGCTCACCGACCCGCGCGTGACCATACCGAGCTTTCAGAAGTCTTGGGTGGTGCCTTCCTACAGAACGGGTGAGCCAGGCGAAGGCGAATCTCTGGATCTTCTTTCGGAGATACTTGGAGGAACGCGCAGCCGCTTCTATCAGGAACTAGTGATGAAACGGGCAATTGCCTCTTCTGCCAGCGCATCTTTTGGAGGAAGATCACTCGATGCGACGAGCTTCACAGTTTATGGCTCGCCGCTGAGCGAGGCGAAAATTGATGACTTGGAAGACGCAATAGACGCTGAGATTCGGAAAATCATCGAGGCCGGCGTTACGGAGGTCGAGCTCGAGAAGGCCAAAAACCGCCTTGTGCGCTCGACGATCTTCGCACGCGACAGCCCGGTGGAAATGGCCCAGATCTTCGGGGAGGCACTAGCCACCGGCAGCACAGCTGCGGATGTACAGAAATGGCCGGAGAGGATCCGCGCGGTAACCACTGCCGAGGTGCAGGCGGTTGCCAAGAAATATCTCAATCTGGATCGATCAGTAGCGGGGTATCTGCTGCCGCGCGAAAGCCCATCCACAAAATCAGGAGATAGGAGATGACGATGGTAAATCAATTGAGAGGCGCGGCGGCCAATTATATTCAAGTCTTACTTGTACTGCTGACCTTCGCCTCGGCGATGCCGGCTCAGGCGGCCATCACCGTCCAGGAGATCAATACATCTAGCGAGGTCAAGGCTTGGCTGGTGGAGGATTATACCCACCCACTCATCGCTATCAGTTTTGCGTTCCGCGGAGGCAGCACGCAGGATCCTTCTGGCAAGGAAGGCGCCGTCAGGCTCATGAGCGCATTGTTGGACGAAGGCGCCGGCGAGCTGGACAGCGATGCCTTTCAGCAGCAGCTGGATGATGCCGGCGCCGAGGTGCATTTCGGTGTCGGGCCGGATACGGTGTACGGATCTCTGCGTGTACTTGCCGACAGTAAGGATAATGCATTTGCTCTTTTAAAGCGGGCCATCGAGCAGCCGCGCTTCGACCAAGCGGCCGTGGATCGGATTCGCGCGCAGCTTACATCCAATATCACTGCAGAAGCAAAGGATCCGTCGACCGCCGCAACGATTGCATGGAGGAAGGCGATTTATGGCGATCATCCGTATTCCCGGCGGAAAGAAGGTACTAAGCAGTCGCTTGCGGCTGTCACGGCCTCCGATCTAAAGGCGCTTCATACTCACCTTTTCGCGCGTGGCAACCTTACGATCGCCGTGGCGGGAGCGATCGACGCCGAAGCGCTCAAGCACGACCTGGATCAAATATTCGGCTCTTTGCCTTCCGACGCTCTTCTGATGGACGTCGCGGACGCGGCGCCGCAGCTAGGGCAGGAAATTCGGATTCCCTATGCCTTACCTCAGGATCGGATGCGCTTGGCTTATCCCGGGATCAACCCCAAAGACCCGCAGTTCTTCGCAGCCTATTTGATGAACCACATCCTTGGTGGAGGCTCGTTAACGTCGAGGCTCTGGAACGAGGTGCGCGAAAAGCGAGGACTTGCTTACGGCATCCGATCTAGCCTCGTTAACAATGAACACGCCTCGGCACTTATCATTGAAACCTCAACCCGCCCTAACCGCGCCGCAGAGGCGCTTTCCCTCATTCGCACGGAGGTGAGGCGGATAGCCGAGGAAGGCGTTAGCGAAGAGGAGCTCGAAGCGGCGAAGAAAAATATCATCGGCGGGTATGCTATCAACGCTCTGAACTCATCCAGCGCGATCGCCGATACTCTGGTCGCAAACCAGTTGGATGGTCTGGGCATCGACTATATCGAGCGGCGGAAACAGCTCATCCAAGTGGTAACCGTGGAAGACGTCAGGTCGGCCGCCAGCTGCCTTCTCTCTGCCGATCCTGCCGTGATGATCGTCGGACCGCCGATAGATGAACGGAAAGGATGACGGTTGCATCGAGAGTCCACCCGTTCGGCGGCAGAACATGGTGCTAACAGCTAGCCATCGGATCGCTTAGATCCGCAATGACATTTGATCGAGGGACCAGAAATGGCAAACATCAATTTCCGACCGCTGCACGACCGCATTGCCGTCCGCCGCGTCGAGTCTGACGAAAAGTCCAAGGGCGGCATCATCATTCCCGATACCGCCAAGGAAAAGCCGCAGGAAGGCGAAATCGTCGCCGTCGGCTCCGGCGCTCGTGACGAGTCCGGCAAGGTCGTCGCTCCCGACGTCAAGGCTGGCGACCGCGTCCTGTTCGGCAAGTGGTCCGGCACTGAAGTCAAGATCAACGGCGAAGACCTTCTGATCATGAAGGAAGCCGACATCATGGGCATCATCGGCTGATCGGCCGATAATCTTTTAACTAAGCCGGATCTGTCCGGAATTTCGAAACAAGGAGCCTTCAAAATGGCAGCTAAAGAACTCAAGTTTGGCCGCACCGCGCGCGAAAAGATGCTCAAGGGCGTCGACATTCTCGCTGACGCGGTGAAGGTAACGCTCGGCCCGAAGGGCCGCAACGTCATCCTCGACAAGTCCTTCGGCGCGCCGCGCATCACCAAGGACGGCGTTTCGGTCGCCAAGGAAATCGAACTGGAGGACAAGTTCGAAAACATGGGCGCCCAGATGGTCCGCGAAGTTGCTTCGAAGACTAGCGACGTTGCCGGCGACGGCACCACGACTGCAACGGTTCTCGCCCAGGCGATCGTTCGCGAAGGCGGCAAGGCCGTTGCAGCCGGCATGAACCCGATGGATCTGAAGCGCGGTA
>NZ_FOCV01000095.1 GCF_900110205.1 Rhizobium tibeticum
GCGCCTGCAACCGTACGACGGCGACTGGCAAGTTGGTCAACACTGACGAAATGGCGTGGACTGGACGGCGCCTTCGCCTCCCCTCCCCTGAAGGCAGCCATTCGTCTCGCCGTGCGCGCCGGTGCCCGGCCGCGCCGTCGCAAGAGCGCCAAGGCCGTCACAAGCGATGTCCTGACGAAGCTTCTAGCGACCTGCGCGACGGACAGTCTGCGGGATCTCCGCGATCGGGCGATCCTGATGGTCGCCTTTGCCTCCGGTGGCCGCCGGCGCAGCGAGATCGCCCGCCTGAGATACGAGCAGCTGAGCGTCGAACCACCGATCGAAAGACCGGATGGCCCTCCCCTCCCCTCACTGGCCATCCATCTCGGCCGCACGAAGACGACCTCAGGTGAGCAGGACGAGGTGGTCTATCTGACGGGACGGCCGGTCGAGGCACTCAATGCCTGGATGGCAGCGGCGAAGATCGAGAGCGGCAGCGTGTTTCGGGCGATCGGGCGATGGGGGACGGTTTCTCGCCGGGCGCTCGATCCGCAGTCGATCAATGCGGTCCTGAAGCAGCGGGCGGCGATGGCTGGCTTGGAGCCTGCGGCGTTTTCCGCGCATGGGCTGCGCTCGGGTTACCTGACCGAAGCCGCGAACCGCGGCATCCCTCTTCCCGAAGCGATGGAGCAATCGCGGCATCGATCCGTGCAGCAAGCATCCAGCTACTACAACCATGCAACGCGGCGCAGTGGGAGGGCCGCGCGATTGCTCTCTTGAGCAGATAGCGTCGCTATAAACAAGCACATCATGCTGCACCGTGTTTGGCGCGCAGGCGCACTTACGACTTTAGCTCTTGAATGGCTATACCTCATCCCCACATCCCCGCCGCACAACCGATGAGGAGATTAAGCGCGAGTTTTTCGAGCAGACGTTCGGGCCAGCAGAGTTGTAGGTCGTCCACGCTGTTTTCAAAGTGTGGATTGCTGAAAGTGGCATCACGAAAGAGATGCCGGAGGACAGAGCTTGCCGCGGCGGCTGTGATCAATCTCTTCCGCGAAAAACACGACCCTCACGAGTCCCTGGCCGCTGTCTCGGCCATGTACAGGAGTTTGGCAGACCTGAAACACCCATCGCTCGCTCCAGCGAGATAACACCTCTATTGCGATGCAGGCATTGAGAACGTGAAGCACGTTCCCAGGCGCCCGAACCACATGCCATTCCTTGGTGCTCTTAGCCTGGTATCAGTAGACCAATCGCGTACGTATCGTGCCCGGAATTTCACGCAGCGCTTGAAGGATCTCGTCGGCATGTGCGGAAATGCCCTCGGCTTCGACCACCACGTAGCCCGTATGCCATGGGTCTGGAGGAACTCAGCGACGATGTTCAGCCCGCGCGACGAGAAGATCTCGTTGAGTTGGATGAGCATCCCGGGACGGTTTTCATGGACGTGGATGAAACGCGTGCCGTTCGGGTGCTCGGGCAGTTGAACCTGCGGAAAGTTGACGGCGCCCATTGTTGAGCCGATGTCGGAATACTCGACCAGCTTCCTTGAAACCTCTCCGCCGATGCGCTCTTGGGCTTCTTCCGTGGAGCCGCCGATATGCGGCGTCAGAATGACATTGCTCAAGCCCTGCAACGGCGTTTCGAAGCGCTCGTTGTTCGATGCCGGCTCCTTAGGGAATACGTCGACGGCGGCCCCCGCCAGATGGCCTTCTTTCAGGACTCTCGCAAGCGCATCGAGATCGACCACTGTGCCGCGGGAATTGTTGATGAAGATGGCGCCCTTCTTCATGCGGCGCAGCTCGGTTTCGGCGATCATGTTATGGGTCGAAGGCGTTTCGGGGACATGCATCGTCACATAATCGGAAATTTCGAGAAGCTCGCCGAGCGAAGCCATCGATTCCGAATTGCCCCGGCGCAGCCTGTCGGAGAGATCGAAATAGCGCACCACCATGCCCATGCTTTCGGCAAGCGCGCTGAGCTGCGAGCCGATATTGCCATAGCCGACGATGCCAAGGGTTTGCCACGGACTTCACGGCTGCCGACAGCGGACTTCTCCCAGCCGCCCTGATGGGCGGATGCCGAACGGGGGAATATCTGCCGAGTCAGCATGATGATCTCGCCAATGACGAGCTCTGCGACTGAGCGCGTGTTCGAGTAGGGCGCGTTGAAGACCGGAATTCCGCGCCGGCGCGCTGCTTCTAGATCGACCTGATTCGTGCCAACGGAGAAACAGCCAACGGCGATCAGCTTCTTGGCGGCGTCGAAAATCTCTTCGGTCAGTTGCGTTCGGGAACGGATGCCAATGATGTGCGCATCCGCGATATGGCCTTTGAGGTCTGCATCGTCGAGCGCCTTGGGCAGATGGACGAGGTTGATGAACCGCTGGACGAGAAATAATCCACGGCACTCTGGCTGATGCCCTCAAGCAGAAGCACCGAAATTCGGTCGCGCGGAAGGGAAAGTTGGCGTGTCATAGTGAGGCCTTCGATCTTAAAGTTTGAGCCTGGTGCTATTGTTTTGCTTACCCCATCATCGCGCGCTGCAACAGCGTCCTTCAATCTGCTCCGGGAAATCGCATCCGACGCGTGTCTGGCCTCCATTGGTCTGCTTGCGAACGATCGAAAAAACCTGACAAGAAAGGCCTAATCGCAACTTGAATATCGCGGCGCTTCGCTTCGCTAACTCACCCGGCGTTCCTCCCGATCGTTGACCTTCAAAAGTGCCATCAGCATTGGCCCGAGCGAAAACTCGCCACGCGCCGCCCGTTTCGTCAAATCCCTGAGATAGCCGCCGGCCGAGTTGATGTGCCCTGCCCGCTCAAGCATGCAGGCGACCGCGACCGCCGCATTTTCCGGCCCCATGACCTCGCAGGCATCCTGGTAGGCCGATGGGCTGACCCCCAACATGGATCGAACCACGACGGCAGCCGCCATCAGGTCGCGCCAGCTCCCAACCGCACCACCGGGGCCGTAATTTGCGACCTCTGGGCACGCTTTCAGAACCAATCCCAATGGGAAGGCCTTCAGCGGCTCGCGCTGTTGACCGCCGATTTCACTCGGCTTTGCCCCCTGCTCTTTTCCAGAGCTAGGTTCAAGTTCATTGATGGATTCGGTATTTGAATTCTGTTTGTGGCGTTCAAAACGGATGTCATTGGTGTCCATTTTTTCGGATTCTTCGTGCAAGTCCAGGAGATTGACGACTTCTGACTGAAGAAGCTGCATCTCGTCGAGGATGGTTTCCAGATCGGCGACCGTAGGCGTGCGCGGAATCCGGCTGACGAGGGCAATATAGACCATTTCGACGCTCTCCCAGTCGCCCGGTGCGCCCTCTTCGATCGCCGCGGAGATGAGCTTGCGGACGTCGCGCCGGCAGATCGACAGGGTCTCCTTCACTCGGCGGAAATGTGCACGGCGATCGGCGACATCCTGAGCCATGAGGGCGAGCTCTTCTGCGCGCGCCAGAAGTGGCGCCAGGTCGAAGCCATAGGCGTCCTCAATGCCCCCTTGCTTGTCCTTGCGTGCGTAGCGCTTTCCATTGGCGCTGTCCTTGCGCGAGATCAGCCCAGCTTCGACGAGTGCTGCCAGATGCCGGCGCAAGGTCGTCCCGGTGATCCCGTGCGCCCGAACGCTCAGCTGCGAGTTCGACGGAAACACGATCATGGCCTTTTCCTGCGAGAGTTCGCTCTCCGGATAGAAGGTCAACAAAGCGTCAAGAACGGCGAGCGCGCGGTCCTGAATACCGAGAAGAGCCCTCGCCTCTGAAGCGTCGCGAAACACCTTCCACTTTTCTGCTGTCTTTCCGGGCTTGATATCGGCCGTAGCGAGCTGGCGTTTCACTAAGGCAAGCGTCATCGGCCGCCGCCCAAAAGGCGTCGTCACACTTTCCGTCTGCATGTCATTCACCTTTCAAGAAGGCAAAGATCATCGTCCCGCCGAGATGGCGTCCATCGACTCTTGACAGTGATTCCGGGAAGTGCGATTCTCTGGGTGCTAAACGAGAGAAATGGGCTTCCGGATGGACATTCGGGGGCCTTTTTCTTTACCTGGTTTCCTGTCTTCTCCGTATCAAGTCATCTGGCACTGTCATGCCGGTTAGCCATTCCGCGTTTTTTCAAACTCGGCATGGAGTTCTTCAAGCCGCTCGGTCACGAAAGCTGCGAAATCCGGAACCACGCGCTCATCGAAAGTAAGACGCGTTGTCTTGCCGAGGCGCTCGATGGTTGCGGCCTTCTGACCCTTTGCATTCTTCCACTGCTCACCTGACGCGGCTTTCTTCTTCTGTGGGACCGCAGCAGCGAGCGCCTTTGCGAAGCGCTCGTCGGATGGCAGCGTTGCGAATTCCGGCTCACCAATTGCGCTGTCCAGCTTCCTTCGTGATGCTGGCAAAGTGTCGGCCAGAGCCATCCAACGGGCACGGCCAGCCTTCGGCGCCGGACCGATAGCCTGAATAATATCCGAAGGGAGCGAGCGAGCGACCGCGATGTAGCGGCTGAGGTCGGATTTGTCGGTGGAGAGCGCGGCAATGATTGTTTCGCGCTTGTAGCCAGCATCTTCGAGCCGCAGAGCGAAGAGCGCTTTCTCGATGAAAGAGAGGTCTTGCCGGTCAAGGTTTTCCTTGCCCTGGGCAATGACCAGCTCTTCATCGCTCAGCGCCTGAACGACCGCCCTGACCTTCACTGACAGTTTGGCTGCCGCTCGTAGACGGCGCCGGCCGTAGGCGATTTCATAGCGACCGGAATGATCGGCTTGCGGACGGACCAGAACCGGGACCTGCTGGCCGTATTGCTGAATGCTAGAAACGAGTTCGTCGAAACCGGGATCGACGTCGATCGGGATGCGGTCACCAACAGACGAATCGGAAATCGCGGAGGGCTCGATCTCGATGACCATGTGCCCAGCGGCGAGCTGCTCCTGAAGGCGGGCGGCAGAGCGCGCGCCTTCACTCATCTCCTGCAGGGACGTACCCATTGCCGAGATAGCACCGGTGCGCACACGCTCCGGGCTTTTGCTGACTGCCGGGCTCGCTGCGGCCGGTTCGACCTTCCGCATGAAGAGCGAATTGACGGTGTCCTTCCGGCTCATCGGCCACTCCCATAGTCATCTGACAGACGCAACGTGTCGCCGTCATCTCGAAAGTTGGGAGCTCCCAACAAACTCGGGGCAGGGGCTTTAGCTTCGTCTCGCCAAGCCATGATCGATCCCGAAAGCCATCCGCGCGCGATGGAAACGCGCGCGGCTATAGGTGGAGGGTACATGGAGTTGGGAGCTCCCAACTCTTGCGCTTGAAAGGGGAGAGCGATCATCTCTTCTTGCGACCCCATGCAGATCGAATCTCATTTTCGATTTCGAGATTGACGGCGTCGAGCGACTCCATGGCGCGATCGTAGGTCGAACGTGTCAGGTTTTCGCGTCCGATCTCGTAGAGCGTCTGCTTAGTGAGGCCGGCATCGGAGACCGCAGCCGACTTCACCATCGGATTGGTCATGACGCTGTCGTCAAACAGGTTTCTCAGCAGAGCCGCGACCTTGGTCTGCGGTGCGTCCTGCGGCTCGAAGCGTGTCAGCAGATACTTAAAGAAGTCATAGCGCAGCTCACCGCCGGCCTCTCGCACGACCGCCAGGAGGTCATGTGTCATCAGCAGGAATTGGCTCATCGATGCGATGTCGAGCATCTGCGGATGGACCGTCACCACCATGGATGTCGCCGCACACAGGCCACTGAGCGTAAGGTATCCAAGCTGTGGCGGGCAATCGATCACGACGACGTCGTAATCATCGGCGACTTCGCCGAGAGCGCTTGCGATCCGAAGGAAGAAGATTTCCTGTTCGGATTTGCTCGCGCCGGTGAGAGCACGCGGTGTCGTGTGCTCGAACTCCATGAGCTCCAGATTACCCGGGACCAGATCCAGGCCGTTGAAGTAGGTCTGACGGATCACATCCATGAGCGAGCGGCGCTCGTCGTCATATCGGATCGCTGCATAAAGCGTTTCGTTGTGTCCGACATGCGTTTCCGGCAGGATCCCAAGAAGTGCCGAAAGGCTCGCCTGTGGGTCGAGATCCAGAGCCAAAACGCGGTATCCCTGAAGAGCGAGGTATTGGGACAGATGGACCGAGGTGGTTGTCTTGCCCGATCCGCCCTTGAAGTTGGTAACGGCAACGACCTGCAGGTGATCGTCGGGACCACGTCTCGGCAGGAAGTCGTGGGAACTACGGCCACGGGACGTCGAGGCGAGCCGCTCGCGCAGCTCGTTGATCTGGCCGAGCGAATAGAGCCTGCGGCCATTGCTGGTCAGCTCAGGCTGCGGACCATCCCCTGCCAGGCTCATTTTCCTCAGCGTCGAATCGGATACACCAATGAGCTTGGCAGCCTCGCCAGATGTGAAACGGCGAAGTGTCTTGCTGGCGGTCGGCGGGAAAATCGCTTCGCTGATCGACTGCAGTTGCGAGCTGATCAAAGAGGCATGGGCGCCGATCGTCTCGTCGACGGTTTTCTGCGGGACTACCCTTGTGGATCTCAGCGGCTTGCTCACGCTCAAAACTTTCATCACGGATAAATTACGATTTCGGTGTTTTCAGCGTGACGATTGCGGAATACCGCGATTCTTGCAAGAAGTTAATGGTTAACAAAGTCTTAAGTCGACTTTGCGCATTTATGTTCGATTGCCTGATAAGCTCGGTAAATCCTTATGTTAGCTCAAAGTCCGTCGCTCTCGACGGACTTATTTTCTTGTGAGTCAAGAGCACAGATTGCTGAAATGAAATCTGACCAGTTCCTGATTCGAGCCGAAAATGACGAAATCACCGGCGACTCGCGAGGTGCAACATTGCACATGGACTTCGCGCGGCCACTGGGGTCTGTCTCCTCCTGCACTCAAATGAGGAGACAAGCTTCCCCATGCTTCAGTCGCACTCTCGCCTTGTCCGCAAACTCCGGGACGCACTTGGCGAACACCTTTGCATTGCCCTTGAAGATCCGACGGTCGTCGAGATCATGCTCAATCCGGACGGCAAGCTTTTTATCGAACGCTTGGGTCACGGCGTCGCGCCGGCCGGCGAAATGCAGGCGACCGCCGCCGAGACTGTTATCGGATCGGTCGCGCACGCTCTCCAGTCCGAAGCCGACGGAGAACGACCAATCATCTCCGGTGAGCTGCCGATCGGCGGCCACCGCTTCGAAGGGATTTTGCCACCCGTCGTCAATTCGCCGACCTTTACGATCCGCCGGCGCGCTTCGCGGCTTATTCCGCTCGACGACTACGTAACCGCAAAGATCATGACGGAAGCGCAGGCTTCTATCATCCGGAGCGCCATCACCAACCGGCTGAACATTGTCATCGCCGGCGGGACTGGCTCAGGCAAGACGACGCTCGCAAACGCGGTCATCGCAGAAATCGTTTCCGCTGCGCCGGAAGACAGGATGGTGATCCTTGAAGATACGTCCGAAATCCGATGCGCCGCGGAAAATGCCGTCTGCCTCCACACGAGCGACGTGGTCGACATGGCTCGACTTCTCAAGAGCACGATGC